>DASSJY010000011.1:0-36945 GCA_035690945.1 Gammaproteobacteria bacterium | reverse complement strand
GATGGCCAGTCGTCCAAGCTTGTCGATCGATACATCGAATGCCTGCAAAAACAGCACCGCGAGCTGCGCCTCGTCACTCGCGATCTTGCCGCCGACCCCGTTCCTCGGCTCACGCTAGGGCGATTCCAGGCACTGCTTGCGAAGCCGGAAGAGCGCAGCGTCGAGCAACAGACGATACACCCGGATTATGTATTCACCTATCGGCAATGGAAAACGGTGGATGGCGTGCGAGTGTTGGCCAAGAATTGTCCGGTTGCCAAGATGAACAACACCGCATGGAAGCGAGCGTGGCGAGCGGCTGGGCTGCCGGCGGACAACGCGTATCGACGAGGTCCGCATAATCTCAAGCACACGTTCGGCCGGCGCCTACGCGCGGCCGGCGTACCGCTTGAGACGCGCAAAGTGCTGCTGGGTCACACCAACGGCGACATTACCACGCGCTATTCCGCCGCCGAAGTCGGCGAACTGATCGAGGCAGCCGAGCGGGTTTGCGGGGACAACTCCCGCAAAACTCCCGCACTGACGTTGATCAGAAAAAAGTGACTGGCTAGGAGCCGCCGTAGCACGCTGTAAACGCTATGAAAATGGCGCGCCCGGAGAGATTCGAACTCCCGACCACCTGGTTCGTAGCCAGGTACTCTATCCAGCTGAGCTACGGGCGCGTTATGAGGAACTGCGGATTATCCAAGGATCGGGGGGTTAGGGTCAAGTTTTTGGCGTTCGAATCGCTTTGGAACAGTCGGGATTACGGCGGGCTGCCCGGCCCGGCGCCCCATCGGGGCCAGCGCCTTTGGCGCTGTTCAAAATCGCTCCAGCGATTTTGTTGAACCGGGCTATATATCGAGGGTTCGAATCTGGTTAGTCAATATCTTTCGTCCAAATTGACGTGCACCCGGAACCCGGCAATTGGCGGAGAGAGAGGGATTCGAACCCTCGATACGGAAGTTACCGTATACACGCTTTCCAGGCGTGCGCCTTCGACCGCTCGGCCACCTCTCCATTCAAAACTTTCGCCGCATTAAGCAGCGGCGCTGCGCGCCACCAGGCGTGCGCGTTACTCCGGGCATCCTGCCACCAAAAATCGGCGCGGAAGCCTAACCTATGGCTTGCCGCTGCGCAAATCAGCCGGCCTTGGCCGGCGGCTGGCCGGGCTTGATGACCTGCGGCGGGTACACCGGGCACTCCGCGAGCGAGGTCGGGCCGGCTTTCGATACGTTGCCCGGCGGGATCTGGTAGGCCGGGTCCGGTGTCAGCTGCTTCAGGCCGTTCGGCACGGTCGGCGCCGCGTGGGCCTGCGCTTCGCGGTACGACAGCGCGTCGCGGCACGGCTGGGATGCGCAGCCGGCCAGCGCGAACAGGCCGGCGAGCACGGCGATGGTCATGATCGATTTGAGCATCAATGATTCCTGGTTAAAGACAACCGGCCTCTTCAAGCGCGGCGCGCACGGCGGGTTGATACGAGCCGGCGAGCGGCACCAGCGGCAAGCGGATTCCGCCGCTTGTCAGCCCCATTTCCGTCAACGCCCATTTTACCGGGATCGGGTTGGTTTCCACGAACAGGGCCTTGTGCAGCGGCCGCAGCCGGCCGTCGAGCTGTTCGACTTGCGCGCGATCGCCGGCGCGGGCGGCGGCGATCATTTCGTGCATCAGTTTCGGCGCGACGTTCGCCGTCACCGAGATCGTGCCCTGCCCGCCGGCGAGCACGAATTCCATTGCTGTCGAGTCGTCGCCGCTGTACAGGCCGAACTCGTCTCCGCAGCGGGCGCGCAGATCCTGAACGCGCGACACGTCGCCGGTGGCTTCCTTGATGCCGACGATGTTCGAAATCCGTGCGAGCCGCTCGACCGTCTCCGGCAGCAGATCGCACGACGTGCGGCTGGGCACATTATAAAGGATCATCGGCGCGGGCACTGCTTCGGCGATGGCGCGGAAATGCTGGTACAGGCCTTCCTGCGGCGGCCGGTTGTAATACGGCACGACCAGCAGGCACGCGTCTGCGCCGGCCTTGACCGCCTCGCGCGTCAGGTTGAGCGTCTGGTCGGTGGAATTGGAACCGGTGCCGGCGATGACCGGCACGCGGCCGCGCACCAGCCTGACGACGGTGCGCAGGTATTCGGCGTGCTCCGGGGTCTTCAGCGTCGGCGATTCGCCGGTCGTGCCGGCCGGCACCAGCGCGTCGGTGCCGTTTTCGATATGGAATTCGATCAGGCGTTCAAGGGCCGCTGCGTCAATTTCGCCGCTCGTGGTCATCGGCGTGACCAGCGCGACCATGCTGCCCTGAAACATGCGGATGCGGCTCCGGTAAAAGGCCGCATGGTAGGCCGCGGGCGTGGCGGTAGCAAGCCCGGGGCGATGCGGCTAAACTGTCCGCCCTCTCTATTCGAAACTATCAGCCCAAATGAAGCAATTTCTCGTGGTATCCGTGCTGGGCAAGGAGCGCCCCGACCTGCTGCGGGAGATCACCCGCGCGGCGCTCGACAGCGGCTGCCTGGTCAAGGACAGCCGGATGATCCTGCTCGGCCAGGAATTCGCGCTGCAGTTGCTGACCACGGGCAAATGGGATGCGATCGCGCGGCTGGAAACGACGCTGACGCGGCTGGCGGATCAGCTCGAGCTGTCCATTACCACGCGCCGCAGCGGCGAGCGCGCCGCGCGTCATGATCGAATACCGTACGCTATTGATGCGATCGCCGCCGATCAGGCCGGCATCATTCACCATCTGGCGGATTTCTTTATCACGCGAGAGATTGAAATCTCGGAGCTGAGCACGCGCGCCTACCCCGCGCCGCAGACCGGGGCGCCGCTGTTCGCGATCCAGATGGTCGTCGCGATTCCGGTGAGCATGGCGATCGCCGACCTGCGCGAGGATTTCATGGACCTGTGCGACCGGATCAACCTCGACGCCATCATCGAGCCCATGAAGAATTGAGAATCACCGTCACCTGTAGGAGCGACCTTCGGTCGCGAATCATATAATCGCGAGCGAAGCTCGCTCCTACACCCGCGCCGACCTGGAGGAGTTACAAATGGTCACAATCGACAAAAAAGTACCGGCATTCAAGCTGCCGGCTACCGGCGACAAGTCACTGAGCCTCAAGGACTTCGCCGGCCAGAACCTCGTGATCTACTTCTATCCGAAGGACGCGACGCCGGGCTGCACGACCGAGGGCCAGGAATTCCGCGACCTTACGCCCAAGTTCAAGAAGCTCAATGCCGCCATCGTCGGTGTATCCCGCGACAGCGTGAAGTCGCACGAGAACTTCAAGGAAAAGCAGAATTTCCCGTTCGACCTGATTTCCGACCAGGACGAAACGCTGTGCCGCATGTTCGAGGTCATCAAGGAAAAGAACATGTACGGCAAGAAGGTGATGGGCATCGAGCGCAGTACTTTCCTGATCGACGGCGATGGCGTGCTGCGCCAGGAATGGCGCAAGGTCAAGGCGCCAGGGCACGCGGCGACCGTGCTGGAGGCGGTCGCGGCGCTGGAAAAACGTTGAGACGCGCAGCGTTCTCGGCAGCGGTCTGCCTCGTCTTGATGAGCGCGTCGAGTCTTGCCGCAACGCCAAGCAACGACCAATTGGTTCAACAGCTTATGGAGTTGATGCCGCCGGGTACCCTGACAAACGCGCATGTCTGTCAATCCAATGGCGTGATCATGGGAACCTTCAAGGTCAACGAGTTAGCGCTTGACACAAGCGGTCACTCCGTAAAGCTCCGAAAATCTGGAAACATATGGACCACCGTGACAATCGCGGGAAAGAAAGGCCTCCCGAACTCGATCGTTAATCTGAGCTTTGGCCAGTATGGCGACAACAATTTCGGAGTCGTGGTACACGATCGAAAAACCGGGCGGATGGCTTTAACCGCGGGCGATTCCGACGGCGACGGGCACCTGGATCAACTGAGGTATACAGCGGTCGACAAAGCCGGCCACCCTGTAGTCGAAGTTACAGACTTCGGCATGGACGGTCAGGCGGATTTCAGGATGTACTTCGACAAGCGGCCCGCCCAACTTTGGTATGAAGGAAAATGGCGGGACATCAAGAAGAAAGACCATAAGAGCGGTATCTATGTCGGCGCCGTATTCAGGCCGATCACGAACAAGGGCGGCCGGATAATCGTTGAATAAGGCCACAATACACGCTTGTTCTTGCTCCTCATTCTCCTAATCGACTCCCCTCGCCCTACCCCCTCCGTGGGGAGAGGGGGTTCAGGAATCACTCGTTCGCGGCCTTCTGCCTGATCCCTTCCGGTTCCGGTTCGTAACCGAGCGACGGCGCAAGCCACTTCTCGGCCTCGGCCATCGTCAGTCCGGTGCGCTCTGCATAATCCTCAACCTGATCGCGGCCGATCCTGCCAAGGCCGAAATAGCGCGATTCGGGGTGCGACAAGTAGAAGCCGCTGACCGACGCCGGGGGGTCCATCGCGAAGTTCTCGGTGAGCGTGATGCCGGCGCTGCGCTTCGCATCAAGGAGGCGCCAGAGTGTCCCTTTCTCCAGATGATCCGGACACGCCGGGTAACCGGGCGCAGGCCGAATGCCCTGGTAGCCTTCTGAAATCAGTGCGTCGTTGTTCAGCTTCTCGTCTGCCGCATAGCCCCAGAACTCGCGCCGCACGCGGGCGTGCATCAATTCGGCGAAGGCTTCGGCCAGCCGGTCAGCGAGCGATTTCAGCAGGATCGCGCTGTAATCGTCGTGGTCGGCCTCGAATCGCCGCAGGTGTTCCTTGATGCCAAGCCCGGTCGTGACCGCGAAGCCGCCGAAATAATCGTCGATGCCACGCGGCGCGACAAAGTCGGCCAGGCAATGATTCGGCTTGCCCGTCGGCTTTTCGTGCTGCTGGCGCAGGAAATGGACCGGCGCGATGATCTGCCTGCGCGACTCGTCGACATAAACCTCGATATCGTCGGCGCCGACGCGATTGGCGGGAAACAGCCCGACGACGGCGCGTGCCGTCAGCCATTTGCCGGCAATGATCCTGTCGAGCATTGCCTCGGCGTCGGCCAGCAGTTTCCGCGCGGCCTCCCCCTTCTCCGGATCCTTGAGAATCTTCGGATAGCTCATCTTGAGCTGCCAGACGTGGAGGAACGGTGTCCAGTCGATGTAAGCGCGGATGTCGGCCAACGGGTAATCGTTGAAAGCCTGCACGCCGAGTTGGTTCGGGCGGGGCGGCGTGTAGCCTTTCCAGTCGATTGGCGTCGCGTTGGCTCGCGCACGATCCAGCGTCAAAAGCCGCTTCTCTTCGCGCTTGCCGCGATGCTGCCGGCGGACCCGCTCGTAATCGTCGGCGACTTCGGCGAGAAACGTCTCGCGCTCGCCGCCCAGCAGCTTCGAGACAACCCCGACCGCGCGAGAAGCGTCTTTCACGTACACCACGCCATGATCGAAATTGGGTGCAATCTTGACCGCCGTGTGTACCTTCGACGTGGTCGCGCCACCGATCAGCAGCGGTATCTCGAAGCCCTCGCGCTTCATCTCGGATGCGACGTGCGCCATCTCCTCGAGCGACGGTGTGATCAGCCCGCTCACGCCGATGAAGTCGGCGTCGGCCTCTCGCGCCGCGGCAAAAATTTTGGCCACCGGCACCATGACGCCGAGATTGATCACCTCGTAGTTGTTGCACTGCAGCACCACGCCCACTATATTCTTGCCGATGTCGTGCACGTCGCCCTTGACCGTCGCGAGCACCACCTTGCCCTTGCTCCGCGCACGATCGTCCTTTTCGGCCTCGATGAACGGCAGCAGGTAGGCCACCGCCTTCTTCATGACACGCGCGGATTTCACGACCTGTGGCAGAAACATCTTGCCCGAGCCGAACAGGTCGCCGACGACGTTCATGCCGTCCATCAGCGGCCCTTCGATCACGTCGAGCGGCCGTTCCGCCTGCCGGCGCGCTTCCTCGGTGTCGGCTTCGACGTAGTCGGCGATGCCGTGCACCAGTGCGTGCGTCAGCCGCTCCGTGACCGGATCTTCGCGCCAGGACAAATCCGCCTCGCGTTTGTTGCCGCCGCCCTTGATATCTTCTGCGACAGCCAGCAAGCGCTCGGTCGCATCCGGGCGCCGGTTCAGCACCACGTCCTCGACGCGCTCGCGCAGGTCGGCGGGAATGTCCTCGTACACAGCCAATTGGCCGGCGTTGACGATGCCCATGTCCATGCCGGCGGCAATCGCGTGATACAGGAACACGGAATGAATCGCCTCGCGCACGCCGTTATTGCCGCGGAACGAGAACGACACGTTGCTGACGCCGCCGCTGACGTGCACGTCCGGCAGGCGGCGCTTGATCTCGCGCACCGCCTCAATGTAGGCGACGCCGTAATCGTTGTGCTCCTCGATGCCGGTCGCGATCGCGAAAATGTTCGGATCGAAGATAATGTCGTGCGCGGGGAAGCCGACCTCTTCGGTCAGCAATTTATAAGCCCGCTCGCAGATCGCCACCTTGCGCTCGACGGTGCCGGCCTGGCCCTCTTCATCAAATGCCATCACCACGACCGCCGCGCCGTAGCGCCGCGCGAGCCGCGCCTGTTCGAGGAACGGCGCCTCGCCCTCCTTCATGCTCAGCGAATTGACGATCGCCTTGCCCTGCACGCAGCGCAGTCCGGCTTCGATGATTTCCCACTTCGACGAGTCGATCATCACCGGCACGCGCGCCACGTCCGGCTCGGCCGCGATCAGGTGCAGGAAGCGCATCATCGCCGCGAGGCCGTCGAGCATGCCCTCGTCCATGTTGACGTCGATCACCTGCGCGCCGTTCTCCACCTGCTCGCGCGCGACCTCGACGGCGGTCTCGTAATCGTCCTCGGCGATCAGCTTGCGGAACTTCGCCGAACCGGTGACGTTGGTGCGCTCGCCCACGTTGACGAAATTGCTTTCGGGCCCGACCGTCAGCGGCTCGAGGCCGGACAGCCGAAGCCGCGGTTTGATGTCCGGCAGGCGGCGCGGCTTGCAGCCCTTCACCGCTTCCGCGATCGCCGCGATGTGTTCCGGCGTGGTACCGCAGCAGCCGCCGACGAAATTGACCAGCCCGCTCTTCGCCCATTCGCCCAGATGCCGCGCCATGTCTTCCGGCGTTTCGTCGTAGCCGCCGAACTCGTTCGGCAGCCCGGCGTTCGGATACGCGCTGACGTAACACGGCGCGACGCGCGACAGTTCCTCGATGTACTGGCGCAGTTCGGCCGGGCCGAGCGCACAATTCAAACCGACCGCGAGCGGCTTCGCGTGTGCGACCGAATTCCAGAAGGCCTCCGTCGTCTGGCCGGACAGCGTGCGGCCGCTCAAATCGGTGATCGTGCCCGAAATCATCACCGGCAGCCGTCTGCCGATCTCGTCGAACAACGCATCGATGGCGAACAACGCCGCTTTGCAGTTCAGCGTGTCGAACACGGTTTCGACCAGCAGGATGTCCACGCCGCCATCGATCAGGCCCCGCGCGGCTTCGCTGTAAGCGTCCGCGAGTTCGGCAAAATCAATGTTGCGAAAGCCGGGGTCGTTGACGTCCGGCGACAGCGACGCGGTGCGGTTGGTCGGGCCAAGCGCGCCGGCGACGAAACGCGCCTGACCCGTTTCGTGCGCGATGGCATCGGCCGCCTCGCGCGCCAGCGTCGCGCCCGCCTTGTTCAATTCATAAACCTGCGACTCGAGGCCGTAATCAGCCTGCGCAATCCGCGTCGAGTTGAACGTGTTGGTCTCGATGATGTCGGCGCCAGCGTTGAGATAGGCGCGATGAATCTCCCGCAGCACGTCCGGCTGCGTCAGGTTCAGAACGTCGTTATCGCCCTTGAGGTCGTGCCGATGATCGGCGAAACGTGTACCGCGAAAGGCCGCTTCGTCGAACCGGTGGCTCTGGATCAGCGTGCCCATGCCGCCGTCAAGAATGACGATATGCTCGTTCAGGAGTTGTTGAAGTTTGTCGTTCATTATCGCCTCAGCTGACGTAATTCAGCCGATCGAACGGCCGGTTGTAAGACTGGACATCCTCGACAGGCCGGACCGCCTTCGGCTTGAGCCCCAGCACGCGGCAAATCGCGAGCGTCAGCGCGGCGCGGTTGAGCGTGTAGAAATGAAATTCCTCGACGCCCTCAGCCTGCAACCGACGGCATTGCTCAGCGGCGACGCTCGCGGCAACGAGCTGTCGCGTTTCCGGCTCGTCGTCGAGACCGTCAAACAGCTTCGCGAGCCACTGCGGCACGCTCGCGCCGCAGGCCGCGCTGAATTTCAGTACCTGCGCAAAATTGGTCACCGGCAGAATGCCCGGCACCAGCGGCACGTCGATACCGGCTGCGCACGCGCGGTCGCGAAAGCGCAGGTAAATGTCGGGATCGAAAAAATACTGCGTCATCGCCCGGCTCGCACCGGCGTCGATTTTCGCCTTGAGGTTGTCGAGGTCGGCTTCCGGTGACGCGGCGTCGGGATGCGTTTCCGGATGGGCAGCGACGCTGATCTCAAAATCGCCGGCGCGCTTCAGCCCGGCGACCAGTTCCGCGGCGCGCGCGTAGCCGCCGGGGTGCGGTACGAACCGCTCGGCACCGGATGGCGGGTCGCCGCGCAGCGCGACGACGTGGCGCACGCCTGCCTCCCAGTATCGTTGCGCAATCGCATCGACCTCGGCGCGGGTCGCGCCGACGCAGGTCAGATGCGCGGCCGGCTCAAGCCGGGTCCGCCGGCGAATGCGCTCGACAGTCGCATGGGTACGCTCGCGGGTGGAGCCGCCGGCACCGTAGGTGACAGAGACGAAATCCGGCGCCAGCGGCGCCAGCTGTTCGATCGCGCTCCAAAGCGCGGTCTCCATCTTGTCGGTTTTGGGCGGGAAAAATTCGAACGAGACGCGCACGCGAGGCTTCGTCGTGGGCGCCGTGCGATCCTTCGCATTGGTCATTTTGAAACGCCTTTGACGCTTTTAGCGGCATTTCTATCTCGCCCCGCAAACACGTCGTTAAACTCGGCGAGCGCGGGCCAAAAAAAACCCGCATCAGCTTGAACTAAAGCGGGCGGACCTCTTTAGCGAGATTTTTAACGCGCCCGCAAGCTGATATCAAATCGGCGCGGTCCCCGAAGGGACGATGCAAGTATGGGAACCGAATGCGGCCCTTGTCAAGTGCCGCCCGGCTTCGGCCCCTCGGTGGCCGTAACGAAGGCGTCCCGCCTGATCCACTTCCTGAACGCCTTTTGCACGTCTTCGGCACTCAAGCCTACATAGCGATGGGCGGCGATCACCGGTTCGTGCAGCGGCAGGTTTTCGCTGCCGCGCTGCAACAGGCCGCCGCCGATGGCGCTGATGCTGGAGCCTTCCAGCGCGATCGAACGCAACAGCATGGCCTTGGCGCGGTGCAACTCGCCCTTGTCGACAGCCTTTGTTTGCATCAGCTTGATGTCGTGCAGCGCCAGGGCCCGGGCCTTGGCGACCTTGTCCGGATCGGCGCCGTAGCCGATCGAGAAGGTCGAACGCGTCTTGCCGATCGAGAAGCTGGACCCGACGCTGTAAACCAGGCCGGCGTCGGTGCGCAGGTCGTGGAACAGCCGGCTGGCGAAGCCGCCGCCCAGCACCGCATTGCCGAGCCACAGCGCGTAACGGTCCTTGTCGGACAGCGTCAGATCGAGCGTTTCCTCAAGCGCGACATGGTCCTGTACGCGGCTCTTGTCCGGCACGTGAACCACAGCGGCGTCGTTGGGCGGAATCGGTGGCAGGTGAGTCTTCGGCGCCTTGCCCTTTGCTTGCCAGCCGCCGAAGTATTTTTTAATTACGGCTTCGGCGTGCTTCGGATCGATATCGCCGATCACGACGATCGTCGTCAGGTCCGGCCGGAACGCCTTGTGGTAATAGCCGACGGCGTCGCTCAACTTGAGCGACATGACGCCTTGCGGCGTCGCCTGGCGCAGCGCCGGGTCACCCTTCGGCACCAGGTGCTCGGTCACCGCGCGCTCGAAGTGATAGCCCGGACTTTGCAGCACGCCGGCAAGATGTCGCGCGGCCTGCATTTTCGCAATTCGGAACGCGCGCTTCGGCAGCGCCGGGTGCAATTCGTTCGCGGCCAGCAGCTTGACGCCGCGATCGAAATCCTTCGCCAGCACCAGCAGCGAAAAACTGGTGCCGGCCGATTCGGATGCGCCGATGTCGTCGAGCGCGCGTTCGAATTGCAGCCGGTCGAGTTTCTGCGTGCCGAAGTTGAACAGCCGGTCGAGCGCGCCCGCGATGCCCTCCTGACCTTTCGGCACCTCGAGATCCGGATTGGTGCGAATCTGCCCGTATACGCTGACGGTGTGGCTTACCGATTCCGGCTGCACGATCAGCTTGATGCCGTTATCGAGCGTAGTGACCGTCGGGTGCACAATCGGCTCGGGCACGACCAGCTTCGCCAATGCTTCCTGCGCCCACTTGGGCAGCTCGACCGGCTTCGGGTTCTTGGGCGTGAACGATTCCTTGCCGCCGAAGCCTTTCGACGATAGCGCCTTGCCCGATGCCTGCGGCGTCAGCACCGCAACGACCATGTGATTGAAATCGAGATATTGTTTGGCGACGCGGTTGACGTCGGCCACGGTCACCTGCTCGATCGCGTGCGTCCAGTCGGCCGGCGAATGCAGCCCCTCGACCGCGACCGCTTCCGACCAGGCGCCGGCGAGGCCCGAAATGGAATTCTTGCGCGTTTCGGCGCTCGTCAGCGCGCGGCGCTTGGCCGCCGCAACGAGGTCCGGATCAACGCCGTGCTTGACGATGTCTTGCAGAATGCTTTTGACCGACTTGACCAGTGCCGTCGAGTCCTGCCCCTTGGCGAATGCGGCCGCCGCATAAGCCAGCCCCACGTCCTTCATGCCGGTGTAGCTGAAGCCGGCGGCGAGCGCCTTGCCTTCCGGACGCAGCGCGTACAGCTTGCCGCGCGGGCTCGATAACACTGCTCCCAGCACTTCCGCCGCCGCGAAGTCCTTGCTGGTCGTCGCGGGGAATTGGAACGCCAGCGTCGCCAGGCCGTAGGGCCGATCGGTCTTCGAGTGCAACGTCTGCGACTTGACCGGCTGCAGCTGGATCTTCGGCCGCGGCGGCAGCTTTTGCGCCGGGATGCCGCCGAACAGTTTCTTGATCGTCTCGAGTGTCTTGTCGGGATCGACCTTGCCGGCGATCACCAGCACCGCGTTGTTGGGCACGTACCACTGGTCATGGAACTGCTTGAGCCGCGCAGCGGTCAACTTATCGAACGATGGCCGCGTACCGAGGCCGGTCGTCGCATAGGGTGTGCCCGTAAACAAAGCGTGCAGCAATCGGGTGTATAACAGGTACTGCGGGTTGGAGGTGTCGCGGGCGACTTCCTGTTCGATCGCCCCGCGCTCCTGCTGCCAAGCGTCGGTCATATCAAGCACCCCGGCCATGCGCAGTGCCCCGATGTGCAGCGCGACGGGCAGATCGGCAGACGGCACCGTGAAGTAATACTGCGTGACAACCGGTTGCGTCTGCGCGTTCGATGCGCCACCGAGCGCGGCGGTAATGTCGGCGAGTTGCGCGGCGGTCAGGCCCGGACTGCCGCGAAACATCATGTGTTCCTGCGCGTGCGCGAGGCCGGGAAATTGGGTCGGCGCCTCGACAGCGCCAACTAGATAGTTCATCTCGACCGTTGCGACCGGAGCCAGCGTATCGCGCACGATGACCACACGCAGGCCGTTTTTGAGTTGCGCGCGCAGCACGTTCTGATCCTGGCTGCTGTTCGCCGCCGCGACGGCGAACGCGGTCGCGAATAGCGTGAGGAAAACCAGAAGCTTAAAAATGCGCATTACGGACGTCCTGTGGGGCGTTATTTTTATTCACCCTACGGCGCGGCGGGCGCCGGGTGCAAGCCTTTTGTTATCATGGCTCATGAACCGGCAGAGAACGCCACCATAAAACCGGCATAAGGAAGGAGAACCGGCCGTGACAATCCGCTTTCGAACCCGTCTGCTATGCAGTTTCGGGCTGGCCGCGACGCTTGCAGCACCCGCGCTGACACATGCGGCGACTACTTTCGGCTTTGACGATGTGGTGGCGAAAGCCAAGGCGCTGGCCGCCAAGCCGTTCCAGCAACCGAAGCCGATTCCGGATTTTCTCGCCAACATCAGCTACAACGACTACCGCGACATCCGCTTCCGGGTCGAGGACTCGCTGTGGAAGCAGTCGAACACCAAGTTCCAGGTGCGGCTGATTCATCCGGGTTTGTATTACAAGCATTCGGTCACGATCAACGTAATCGATGCCCAGGGCGTTCACGAAGTGCAATTCTCGCCGCAGTTGTTCGACTACGGCCACAACAAGTTCGCCGACAAGATTCCGCCCGATCTCGGCTTCGCCGGTTTCAAGCTGACCTACCCGCTCAAGGACAAGACGGCAGACAACCAGTTCATCGTATTCGCGGGCGCAAGTTATTTCCGCGCCGTGGGGCGCGACGAGGCATGGGGCCTGTCGGCGCGTGGCCTGGCAGTCGACACCGGGCTGCAGAGCGGCGAGGAATTTCCGTTTTTCAAGGAATTCTGGCTGGTGCGCCCGGCGCCCGATGCCCGGCAGATGACGGTGTATGCGCTACTGGACAGCAAGCGCGTGACCGGCGCGTACCAGTTTGTCATCAATCCCGGCGATTCCACCGTAGTGGACGTCAAGGCGACGCTGTTCGAACGTGCCGATATCAAGCAGCTTGGCATCGCACCGCTGACCAGCATGTTCTTTTACGGCGAGGACTCGCCCAAACCAACCGGTTATTGGCGGCCGGAGGTGCACGATTCGGACGGCCTGCTGGTACACGCCGGTACCGGCGAATGGCTATGGCGGCCGCTGATCAACCCGTCGCAATTGCTGCTCAGCGCGTTCCAGTTGAAAAACCCGCTCGGATTCGGACTGATGCAGCGCGATCGCCACTTTTACGACTACCAGGATCTCGAAGCGCGCTATGACATCCGCCCGTCGGCGTGGGTGACGCCGGATGGGGACTGGGGCGACGGCCAGGTGATGCTGGTCGAGATCCCGAGCGACAAGGAAGTCAACGACAACATTGTGGCCTTCTGGGTGCCGAAGAACGTACCCAAGCTGGGCGAGCCGCTGAACTTCAGCTACACGATCCGCTGGACCACGCACACGCCGCAGCCGGCGGAGATCGGACAGAATACGGCGACCTGGATCGGGGCCGGCGACAAGCCACCGCTCAAGCGCTTCGTGCTCGAATTCAACAGCGCCGTCCTGTCCAGCCTGCCGGCCGACGCGAAAGTCGAGGGCGTCGTCACCGTCGGCGACGGCGGAAAGCTGGTCGAACAGCACACCGAGAAAGATCCGATAACCGGCGGCTGGCGGCTGTCGTTCGAGGTCAACCCGCCAGACAAGCCACTTGAGCTGCGCGCCTTCCTCAAGGCCGGCGACAAGACCCTGACGGAAACCTGGAGCTTTTTATACGCCCCGCCGTCATGACCCTGCCCGTACGCGCCGCCGACGCCTCCACCTCCACGCCGCTTGACGACTGGCGGCTCGCGGGCGAGCGCGCCGATCGTTATCTCGCCGCGCTCGGCTTCGAGGGCCCAGAACGCCGCCACATGACGCAGGCAGCAATTGCGCGTGCCGCGGCCGGCTCGGCCTGGGCCTCGGGCAAGAGCGCGACCGGTCAGACGATGATCGCGCTGCACCAGTCCCTCGCCGAGCGCCAAAACGAGCCTCCGGTGGCGACACCGGAACTGATGGCAGCGTCCGCGCGCGTGCGGCTGCATCGCTGGCTGGCAGAGCGCCGGCTCGAAGGCGTCGCGCCGCTCGAAGAGACGCCGGACGGCCGCGAACGGCTGGCGGCGATGCCACCGATGAAGCGCGTCAACATGTCGCCCGCGCGCATCACGCGCCAGCCGGCGCCGCTGCGCTGGCTGTTCCGGATGCTGGGGGCGCATTAATGGCGGCGGCGACACGCAAATATCGCGCCGCGAACCCGCGCTGGCGACGGGCAGCGTTCATACGCCACGTGCTGCTGTTCGCGCTGGTCGCGGTGCAGACGGCATTCGCGGGCATGTACATGCTCCAGATCCTGCCCTACCACGGCAGCACCGGTCTTGAGGCGGCAGTGCTTGCCACCTTCATCGGCCTGTTCGCATGGATTTCCGTGGGCTTCTGGACCGCGTTTTCAGGCTTCTTCACGCTGTTGTTCAACTGGCGTCGGCTTGCCATCACGCGTATCTGCGAAGCGCGCGGCAGCGATTCGGCGCCGCTCGCACCGACCGCGATCCTGATGCCGGTGTACAACGAGGACCCGCGACGCGTGTTCGCCGGCCTCAAGACGACGTACCTGTCGCTGCAGAAAACCGGCCAGCTGGAGCATTTCGAGTTCTTCGTACTGAGTGACACGACGGACGCCGAAAGCGCCGTGCGCGAGGAACTGGAGTGGGCGGAACTGTGCCGCGAGTTGAACGCGTTCAGCCGCGTGCACTACCGGCGCCGGCGCACGCACATCAAGCGAAAGAGCGGCAACATCGGCGACTTCTGCCGCCGCTGGGGATCGAAATTCCGCTACATGATCGTGTTCGACGCGGACAGCGTCATGGCAGGTTCGACGCTGGTCAAAATGGTGCAGATGATGGAAGTGCGGCCGGAGGCCGGCATCATCCAGACGCCGCCGGTCACTGCCAACAAGAACTCGCTGTTCGCGCGCATCCAACAGTTCGCCAACCGCGTTTACGGGCCGATGTTTACCGCCGGCGTACATTTCTGGCAGCTTGGTGAATGCTATTACTGGGGCCACAACGCGATTATTCGCATCAAGCCATTCATCGAACATTGCGGCCTGTCGCGGCTGCCGGGCAGCGGCCCGCTGGGTGGCGAAATCCTGAGCCACGACTTCGTCGAAGCCGCGCTGATGCGCCGCGCGGGCTGGGAAGTCTGGGTCGCCTACGATCTGCCCGGCAGCTACGAGGAGACGCCGCCGACGCTGCTCGACGAACTCAAGCGCGACCGGCGCTGGTGCCAGGGCAACCTGCAGCACCTGCGCCTGCTCGGCACCAAGGGGCTGTCGTCGGCGCACCGCGCGATGTTCGTCAACGGCGTGATGGCGTATGCCTCCGCGTTGGTCTGGCTGCTGTTCCTGATCCTGTCCACGGCGGAAGTCGCGGTGCAGGCGCTGACGCCGGTGAAATATTTCTCGAACAAGCCGAGCCTGTTTCCGATCTGGCCCGAATGGCATCCGAACTGGGCGTTGGCGCTGGTCGTATCGACCGCCGGACTGCTGTTTCTGCCCAAGATCCTCAGCTGGCTGCTGACGCTCATCAAGCAGCCGCCGACGCGCTGCTTCGGCGGCTTTTTCGCGCTCACGCTAAGTGTCATTTTCGAGACGATCGTCGCAAGCCTGCTGGCGCCGATCCGCATGCTGTTTCACGCCAAGTTCGTGCTGACGACGCTGATCGGCCGCCAGGTGAAATGGGGCGCGCAGGTGCGCGAGGATGCCGAAACCACCTGGGGCACGGCAATCCGCTACCACGGCAGCGCGACCGTGATCGCGATCATCTGGGCGGGCGGCGTGTACTGGCTCAATCCGGCGTTTTTCTGGTGGCTGGCGCCGATCGTTAGCGCGCTGGTGCTGTCGATTCCACTATCGACGTATCTGAGCCGCGTACGCCTTGGCCGGCTTGCGCGCCGCCTGCGCCTGTTCGTCATTCCCGAGGAAATCGAGCCGCCTCCCGAACTCGACGTCCTCAACCGGCAACTGGCGCCGGTCGCCGCCGACGTGGACGATTTCGTCCGCGCGGTGGTCGATCCGCAAGTCAACGCGATTCACCTCGCGATGCTGCGGCGCAAGCCGGGCATGCCGCCCGAAAAGGCCAAGCGCCTCGGACGAATTCGAACCAAAGCGCTGCAATTCGGTCCAACTGCGCTGACCAATCTCGACAAATCCGACCTGTTGCAGGATGTCGACAGCATGCAGGTGCTGCACCTCGGCGTCTGGCAAATCACTGACGGCGAGTTGAGCCGGCAGTGGGGGTTGGCTTAAGTAACTAATCCGGATCGCCCGACTGAGAGGCCCCAATGAAAAGAATCGCTCTCCTGCCGCTCATCGCGATGCTGTTCGCGTTCACCGCCACCGCCGGCACAATCCCCACCAACGCCTATAACGACATGCAATGGCGCCTCGTCGGTCCGTTTCGCGCAGGCTGGGCGACAGCCGTGACCGGCGTTCCGGGCAGTCCCAACGTCTGGTTATTTGGCGGTGCGGACGGCGGCGTCTGGAAAACCACGGACGATGGCGTGACCTGGAAGTCGATCTTCGACACGGCCGGCGGCTCGTCGGTCGGCGCGCTCGCGGTCGCGCCGTCCGACCCGAACGTCATCTATATGGGCTCGGGTCAGGTCGCGACGCGCTACGACATCGCCGCCGGCAACGGCGTATACAAATCCACCGACGGCGGCAAAACCTGGCACAACGTCGGCCTGAAAGAGACGCGCCACATCGGGCGCATTCTGATCGATCCGAAGAACCCGGATGTCGTGCTCGTTGCCGCGCTCGGCCACGTATTCGGCCCCAGCACGCGGCGCGGCGTGTTCCGCACCGACGACGGCGGCAAAACCTGGCACCGGACGCTGTACGTCGGCAAGCAAACCGGTGCGGTCGACCTGGCGTTCGACCCGACGCATCCGGCAGTGGTCTACGCCGCCGTCTGGCAGATGCGCATGAAGCCGTGGCTGGATTATTTCGAGGCGCCGATAGGCCCGAAGAGCGGCGTGTACAAGAGCATCGACGAGGGCCGCACCTGGCACCGCGTCGACAACGGCCTGCCCGACAGCCCGATGGGGCGCATCGGCCTGGGCGTCGCGCGCGGCAGCGCCGGCAAGATCGTTTACGCGATCGTGCAGGCCAGGGACGACGCCGGCGTCTACCGCTCGACCGACGGCGGCGCGCACTGGCACTACGTCAATCATAACGGCGGCCTCGCCAATTCCTATTTCGGCCGGCTGCGCGTCGCACCGAACGATCACAACACGATCTACCTGATGGGCCGCTCGCTGCGCCGCTCGACCGATGGCGGCAAGACCTTCACAATCATCAAGGGCTCGCCGGGCGGCGACGACTATCACGAATTCTGGATCAACCCGGCGCACCCGGAACGCATGATCGCCGGCGTCGACCAGGGCGCGACGCTGACCGTCAACGGCGGCCAGAGCTGGTCGAGTTGGTACAACCAGCCGACCGGCCAGTTCTACCACGTCGAAGCCGACAACGCGTTCCCGTACCGCATCTACAGCGGCCAGCAGGACAGCGGCACCGTTGGCATCAAGAATCGCAGCGACTACGGCGCGGTGACGTTCCGCGACTGGTATGCGGTGGGCGCCGACGAGCGCGACTACGACGTGCCCGACCCGCGTGACCCGAACATCGTTTACGGCAGCGGTCTAGGCGGCAACCTGAACCGCTTCGATGCACGCACGGGCCAGTCGCAGGATATCTCGCCCTGGCCGATTTCGACGTACGGCGAGCGGCCCACCAAGGTCAAGAACCGCTACACGTGGTTCACGCCGATCGCCATTCGCCACCAGCCGCCCTACACGCTCTACGTTGGCGCGCAGCACCTGTTCGCCTCGACGGACCAGGGGCAGCACTGGCAGCAGATCAGCCCCGACCTCACCCGCACACACGAAAAGGCGCAAGGCTGCAAGCAGGCGCACGTGCCGATTCCGCGGGCGAGCATCTGCGGGTTCGGCGTGATCTACAGCATTGCGCCCTCACCCGTCGACGGCAACGAAATCTGGATCGGCACCGACAACGGCCACGTCCAGTTGACGCGCAACAACGGCAAGCAGTGGCGCGACGTGACACCGAAGGCGGTACGCGACTGGAGCAAGATCGCGAGCGTTGACGCGTCGCATCTCGATGCCGGTACGGCCTACATTGCGGTCGATCGTCACCGGCTTTCAGACTTCAGCCCATACGTCTATCGCACGCACGACTACGGGCAGCACTGGACGAAAATCACCGCCGGCCTGCCGGCAGACGAATATGTCAACGTCGTCCGCGCCGATCCGAAACAGGCAGGTCTGCTGTATGCCGGCACCAACGCCGGCGCGTACGTGTCGTTCGACGACGGCGCGCACTGGCAATCGCTGACGTTAAACCTGCCGGCGACCTCGGTGCGCGACCTGACGGTGCATGCCGGGGATCTGATCGCGGCGACGATGGGCCGCGCGCTGTGGGTGCTGGACGACGTCACCCCGCTCCGCCAGATTGCGGCGGGCGACGTCCATGGCGACTACCTGTTCAAGCCCGCGACGGCGATTCGCGTGCGCCGCGACGAAAACCACGACACGCCACTGCCGCCGGAAGAGCCCGCCGGCAAGAATCCGCCAGCGGGGGCGATCATCGACTATTACCTGCCACACGACGCGCAGGGGGCGGTGACGCTGGCGATCTATACTGCCGACGGCCAACTCGTGCGCCGCTACGCCAGCAACGAGCCCGCGCCCAGGCTCAATGCGTTCCGCTATTTCCCGAAGAGCTGGGTCGCGCCGCCACCGCGCCCGCGTGCCGATGCCGGCCAGCACCGCTTCGTCTGGGACCTGCGCTACCCACATCCGAAGGCGATCCGCTTCGGCTACACGATCGCGGCGGTCGCCGGCGAACGAACGCCGATCGTGCCGCAGGGTGCGCTCGTGCTGCCGGGCCGGTACACCGTGAAACTGACGGTGGACGACCATACCTACACGCAGCCGCTGACGGTCAAGATGGATCCGCGCGTGCATGTGGCCGATCACGCGCTGCAAAAGCAGTTGGCGCTGGAGACGAAGATAAGTGGCGCGCTGGCCAAGGATTATGCGGCTTATCAGCAGGTGCGTTCGCTGCGCGCGCAGTTGGACAAACGCAAGCAGGCGGCGGGCGAGCATTCGCCGCTCGCGGATCAGATCGAAAAACTTGATGCGAAAGCGAAGGAGTTGCTCGACAACGCGGCCGACCAGCAGGGCCTGCGCTCCATTAACGACAACCTGGCCTCGTTCTACGACAGAATCGGCAGTGCCGACCGCACGCCGACCGAACCGCAGTACAAGGCGGTAGATCTGTATCTGCATTATCTCGACCAGGCGCTGGCAAAGTGGCAACAGCTGCAGTCGAACGCGCTCGCGCAGTTGAACGACAACCTGCAGCACAGCGGTCAGCAACCGATCAGCAACTTGTCTATTCCGGCGCCGGATCACGCGCCGCCGATGCCGAAAGATATCGACTAGGGAAGCGGCGGATTCCGTTCGTGCTGCGCCCAATGGAAGTGCGGACGGAATTTCCTCAAACGATATGCATGCACTTGATCGGCCTGTCTGGGCAACTCTGACCACGCATCATGCCGCCGTGGCGGAAGGCAGCGCGCTGGCGAAGCGCTTCGCTCGCCATATTAATGTGTTCGCGTCCGCGCGCGACGACAGCCCTGAGGCGCTGGCCGCCCTGGCGGCGCTCGTGGCGCCGGGTGAATGGGTCGCGATTCTACAGGCGCCGGAAATTATCGTTCCGCCGGAACTCCATGTGACCAAAGCAGCCAAGGGTGTGCAAATGGTGGCGACGGGCCGCATACAAGACGGTGCGGTGGACGACGATATGCAGGTGCTGGGCGACGCGGACGCAGCCGAAATGCTGGCGCTTGCGAAACTGACGGAGCCGGGGCCGTTCGAGGAGCGCACCCACACCATGGGCCGCTTCCTCGGCATCCGGATCGACGGCCGGCTGGCAGCCATGGCGGGCGAGCGCATGCGAATGCCGGGCTACACCGAAGTCAGCGGCGTCTGTACGCATCCCGACTTTCGCGGACGGGGATTGGCGGGCCGACTCTCCGCAGCCGTCGCCGCCACCATCGCGGCAAGAGGCGAGCAGCCGTTCCTGCACGCGTGGAAGGACAACCTGCCGGCGATATCGCTATACGAAAAGCTCGGCTTTCAGCTACGGACCGACGTCAACATTGCGGTACTGACGCGGAACAAGTAACGAACTCGAACGCCCAGCGAAAATCCGAATCCAGCGCCACGCCGGCAGGTATAAGCGGCAAAGCCAGCCGTGCCGGCCAGGTGTCGCCTTCCGTTTTGACCATCCCGGCGCCTTTCGACTGCCGTGTCGCGGATTCAAAGCCGCGGATGATCCCGATCGGTGTCTCGCCGACACTCACCATTACCGTTTGATGGGCCATCGCGGTCGCGGGCTCGGCAACGCGAGCCTGCAAATGCGTTTCGCCGGCATCGGTGGCAATAGAAAACGTGGCGATGCCGCGATCGTCATCAACCTGCAACGCCAACCTGGCCGGTGTCACAGGAAAGCCATCCTGCGCAAATAACCTGGCGACGGCGCTGTTCGGATCACCAAAGACATTCACCAGCGCGGCCCAGTGCGCCTTCCGCGATGCGGTGGTTTTAGCCAAAGCTGGCGGCGGCTTGACCGCCACGAGCATGGCACCCACTATCGATGGTCCAACGGGATGCCCGCCGATCGACGATTGCGGGCAGCGAGTGACGAACAACACGAAGATGCCGTGGCCCTTCTTCGGCCCGGGCGCCGGCGTCCACTCGCCCACCAGCGGCTTGAGCATTGCCAGTGGCGGCATCCAGATAGCCGACAGGCCTGTGCAGGGATGTGAAGCCGGGATCGTCCAGACTTGCTGCGATGGCGCGGCCGCCACTACAGCCGGAACAAGTGTCAGCCAGACAACTGCCGCACCTATCCTCATCCGTGATACACCGTTGAGGGCTGCGCCGGGAACTGACGCGGGCGTGCCCGTGCCGCAGCCGACGTCCAGCGCCCGACCAGGTTTAATGGCGCGAGAGCGAACGAACTCGACCAGATATTCATTAGGTTCGCCCGTGTCCCAGGGCGGCGCCTCGTCGGTTGCGTAACTCTCGTTCCAGTCGGGATGCGGCATAACGGACCTCCTCATTGGCAGCAGTCACCGCCTCGGAACCGAGGCACCAGTATAATCCGGCAGATGGAAACAGCACCCGCAACCCCGTATGCAGAACTCACTCCCGACAGCCTGCTGAACGCGATCGACGCCGCTGGCTGGCACACTAATGGCGGCTTGCTTGCGCTTAACAGCTACGAAAATCGCGTGTACCAGGTCGGCATCGAGGACGAGCCGCCGCTGGTGGCGAAATTTTACCGCCCCGGACGCTGGAGCGATGCGGCGATTCTCGAAGAACACGCATTCGTCGCCGAACTCGCCGGTCTCGATATTCCGGCGGTTGCGCCGCTGGCCGACGCGACCGGCGCCACTCTGCTCCACCACGGCAGCTTCCGCTTCGCCCTTTTCCCCCGCCGCGGCGGCCGTGCGCCCGAGCTGGATTCCGCGACCAACCTCGAATGGCTGGGGCGCCTCATCGGCCGCATTCACGCGGCCGGCAGCGTCCGCTCATTCCGCCAGCGCGCAACGATGGATGTAGAAAATCTGGGCGTACCGGCGCGCGCGGCCGTACTGGAAAGCAGCTTTCTGCCCGCCGAACTCGTGCCGCGTTATGAAGAAGTCAGCCTTGCAGTGCTCGACGGCGCGCGCCGCGCCTTCGCGCGCACCGGGCGCTATCGAACGCTGCGGCTGCACGGCGACTGCCACCCCGGTAATATCCTCTGGACCGACGCCGGCCCGCATTTCGTCGATTTCGACGATGCCGTCATGGGCCCCGCGCTGCAGGACTTGTGGATGCTTCTATCAGGCGCGCGCACAGACATGGCGGTGCAGCTCGCCGCCGTACTCGACGGCTACCGACAATTCGCGGATTTCGACGCCGGTGAGCTGCACCTGCTCGAAGCGCTGCGCGCGCTGCGCATCATGCACTACGCGGGCTGGATCGCGCGCCGCTGGGATGACCCGGCGTTCCCGCGAGCGTTTCCGTGGTTCGACTCGCCGCGCTACTGGGAGAATCACATCCAGAGCCTGCGCGAGCAGATCCCGCTCATGGATGAGCCGCCGCTGGAACTGCCGTAGCGACGTGATGCGCGGCGCCAAAAAAACCCGGCGTAAAGCCAGGCTTTTTAATGGCGTCCCCAAGGGGATTATTCCGGGCATCCTGCCCTCCACCCCTCCGGGGCCAGCGCCGGGGACGGCGCTGTTCAAATTCGCTCCCGGCGAATTTGTCGGACCCCTCCATTGAGCGGGGTTCGAACTGCTTCGCAGCGCCATTAAAAAACCCGGCGTAAAGCCAGGCTTTTTAATGGCGTCCCCAAGGGGATTCGAACCCCTGTTGCCGCCGTGAAAGGGCAGTGTCCTAGGCCTCTAGACGATGGGGACGTCGGTTACACAATTGCCGCCGAAGCAGCGTAATTGGTGGAGCTAGGCGGGATCGAACCGCCGACCTCCTGCATGCCATGCAGGCGCTCTCCCAGCTGAGCTATAGCCCCGAAACGAGCCGGTTATTTTCCGCGACCGCGGTGGAGGTGTCAACCTGAAGTTATGCGTCCGGCGCCGCATTTGCACAAAATTCCACCGCCCGCGCCAACCGCTGCAGCGTCTTTTCCCGCCCCAGCAACGCCAGCGTCGCGTCGATCGGCGGCGACACCGTGCCGCCGGAAATCGCGACGCGGATCGGCTGCGCGACCTTGCCGAGCTTGAGGTCGCGCTCGGCGGCAATTGCCTGCACGATCTCGTGGATCGGCTCGGCGCGCCATCGCGGCAAAGCCGCCAGGCGCGACTGAACATCTTCCAGCACCGGCTTCGCCTCGGCCGTCAGGTTCTTGCGCGCTGCCTTCGGGTCGTACTCTTGCGGCTCTTCGAAAAAGAACCGGCTGCTCTCCGCCATCTGCTTGAGTGTCTTCGCCCGCTCGCGCTGGCATTCGACCAGTTCGTCGAGCGCCGGACCGCCAATGGTGTCGATGCCCTGCTGATCGAGATGCCAGGCCAACTCCATGGCGAGTTCGGCAACATCCGTGGTCTGGATGTAGTGCTGGTTCAGCCACAACAGCTTCTGGGGATTGATCGCCGACGCCGACTGGTTCACGTCCGGCAGATCGAACAGGTCAATCATTTCCTCGCGGCTGAATATCTCCTGGTCGCCGTGCGCCCAGCCGAGGCGCACCAGGTAATTGACGATCGCGTCCGGCAAAAAGCCGTCCTCGCGGTACTGCATGACGCTGACTGCGCCGTGGCGCTTGGACAGCTTGGCGCCGTCGGGGCCGAGGATCATCGGCAGGTGCGCGTAACTCGGCGGTGTCGCGCCGAGCGCCTTGAAGATGTTGATCTGGCGCGGCGTGTTGTTGAGATGGTCATCGCCGCGAATGACGTGGGTGATCGCCATGTCCATGTCATCGATGACTACCGTGAAGTTGTACGTCGGCGTACCGTCGGCGCGCGCAATGATCAGGTCGTCCAGTTCGGCATTGTTGAACGTGACGCGGCCACGTACCTGGTCGTCAACCACCGTTTGCCCGGTTTGCGGGCTCTTGAAGCGCACCACCGGATCCACGCCCGGGCGCGGCTCGGTCCGCTCGCGGCAACGGCCGTCGTAGCGAGGCTTTTCCTTGCGCGCCATCTGCTCGGCGCGCATTGCCTCCAGCCCGTCCTTCGTGCAGTAGCAGTGATACGCATGCCCGGCATCGAGCAACTGCTGCACGATTGCCTTGTAACGGTCAAAGCGTTTCGTCTGGTAGAACGGCCCCTCGTCCGGCGTCAGTTCCAGCCAGGCCATGCCATCCAGAATCGCCTGCACCGCTTCGGGTGTCGAACGCTCGCGGTCGGTGTCTTCGATGCGGAGAATGAAGGCGCCGTTGTGGCGGCGAGCATAAAGCCAGCAGAACAGCGCCGTGCGGGCGCCGCCGATGTGCAAATAGCCGGTCGGGCTGGGCGCGAAACGGGTGCGGACGGTCATGATTTGAAAGGACTGGTGGGTTGAGGCGCAATTTTATCAGATGCTACCGCACCGCCTCGACACGTTGTCGCTGCGGCTACCATCATTTGGTTCGACGCGTAGGTTCAGCGGCGAGCGGATCGTCGGGCCACGGGTGCTTCGGATAGCGGCCTTTCATGTCTCTTTTAACGTTCTGGTACGAACTGCGCCAGAAGCCGGCAAGATCCTGCGTGATCTGCACCGGCCGGCGGGCCGGGGACAGCAGGTGCAACGTGAGCGGCACGCGGCCGCCGGCGATCGTTGGCGTCTGGTCGCAGCCGAACATTTCCTGCAGGCGGACGGCCAGCACCGGGTTGTTGGCACCGTAATCGATCGCGATGCGCGAGCCGGTCGGGACAGTTATATGGCTTGGCGCCAGGGTATCGAGTTCGCGCTGCTGTTGCGGAGTCAGCAGTGCGTTCAGGGCATGATGCAGCGGTACAGCCTCAAGTTGCGAGAGGCGCCTGATGCCCGCGAGGTACGGCGCGAGCCATTGTTCGAGCGCCGCCATTAGTGCGGCATTGTCGACCTCCGGCCAGTCGTCACCGAACACGCGACGCAAGAACAGGATGCGCTGCTGCCACTGCCGGAGTGCCGGCGTCCATGGCAGGCTTGCGTTGCCGGCCCGGCGTATGCCATCGACCAGCGCTGCTGTGACCTCTTCCGGATCCACCTTTTGTAACGGCTCGTCGCGCAGCAACAGCGCGCCCAGGCGGTATTCGCGGCGCGCGATGACTGCGCCCGTCTGCGCGTCCCAGCGTACTGCGTCGTGGGCGGCGATATGCTCGGCGAAATGTTTTTCGAGGTCGACGGCGTCCAGCGCGGCCGCGACAAAAATGCGCGCTTCGCGCGGGTCGCCGTCGAGTTCTGCCACGGCAAGATATGGCGTCTTTGACAGCGCCTCGGGGGCGGCAAAATAAGCCCCGCGACCATTGGCTAGGTGATAGCGCGGCGCATTGCCGGCGCGGCGTTGCGCGATGCGGTCCGGGTAGGCGAACGCTGTCAGCAGGCCGGCGCGCGCGGTGTCGATGGCCGTATCGCCGATGCCGCTGCGCCGGCGCAATTCGCGCGCGCTCTTGCGGACGCGCTCCAGACGCGCCCGCACGACCGGGGCGTCGACCTGATCGCCCGCCAACGCTTCAAGCCGCGTTTGCAGATCGGCAGTTCGCGCATCGGCCGGCAGTACATCCTGTTCGGCGAGCAGCGCTGCAATCATGCAAGCTGTCGCGCCACAATCGAGTTCGCTGGCACGGGCGATCATGTGCGCGAGGCGCGGATGCGCCGGCATGTCGCTGAGCGTGCGGCCGTGGGCGGTGAGGCGACCATCTTCCGTCAGCGCATCGAGCGCAACCAGCAAGTCGCGCGCCTGTGCGCAAGCCGCATCGGGCGGTGGATCGAGCCAGCGCAGATCGGCTGGATCGGCCACGCCCCAGCGCGCGAGTTCCAGCAGCAGCGGTGCGAGATCGGCTTCGAGAATTTCCGGTGTCGAGGTTGCGGCCAACCGCGCGTGTTCGGACTCGCTCCAGAGGCGATAACAGACGCCGGGAGCGACGCGGCCCGCACGGCCGGCACGCTGGTCCGCCGAATCGCGGGCTATGCGCGCCGTCGTCAAGCGCGTCATGCCGCTTTTCGGCTCGAAACGCGCGACTCGAGCCAGGCCGCAGTCGACCACGACGCGCACGTCTTCGATGGTCAGGCTGGTTTCGGCGATGTTGGTCGCCAGCACGATCTTGCGCTTGCCCGCTGGCGCGGGTGCGATCGCTTTGTCCTGTTCGGCCGGCGGCAGCGCGCCATATAACGGTGCGAGCAAGACATCGCGCGGCAAGCGCTTTGCCAGCAGCGCGGCCGTTTTGCGAATTTCCGCCGCGCCCGGCAGGAACGCGAGCACGCCGCCCGCTTGCTCGGCGACGACCCGTTCCACAGCCGCGGCCGTACGCGCCGGCGTCGATTGCTTCGATCCGCCGCCGAGGTACTCAACATCAACCGGAAAACTTCGCCCCGCGCTCGCGACCACCGGCGCATCGCCGATAAACGCCGCCACGCGCTCGCCCGGCAACGTTGCCGACATCACCAGCAGACGCAGATCGGGGCGCAGCGCCGCCTGCACGTCGAGGGAAAGCGCGAGGCCCAGATCGGCTTGCAGGCTGCGCTCGTGAAACTCGTCGAAAATCACGATGCCGTAACCGGCAAGCTCGGGGTCGTGCTGCAGCAGGCGTGTCAGCACGCCTTCCGTCACGACTTCAATGCGGGTATCGGCGCCGACGCGCGTGTCGAACCGGGTGCGATAGCCGACGGTCACGCCAACGGACTCGCCCAGCAGCGACGCCATGTGCCGTGCCGCCGCCCGCGCCGCCAGCCGGCGCGGTTCCAGCATCACGATCCGCCGGCCGGCGAGCCACGGGGCGTTGAGCAGCGTCAGCGGCACGCGCGTGGTCTTGCCCGCGCCGGTCGACGCGTGTAGCACGACGTTCGGCTGTGCGGCCAGCGCGTCGCGCAGCGCCGGCAGCGTTTCGTCAATCGGAAGCGGTTGCATGCGTGGCATTTTAGTGGTTGGATGATCTGGCAGTCGAAGATTGCGGTCTGAATGGAGGGATGGACATGAAGAACAATGTTCGGAATTTCGCAACGATTCTTTTAAGTCTCGCCGCCGCGGCGCTATTCGCATCACCCGCATTGGCGGCGACCGGGGTCGTGCGCGTTATGCCGCATTGCGGTTGTTGTAACGCCTACGTTAAGTACCTTCAGAAAGAAGGCTTTGACGTGTCAGCCAAGCCGGCAAAAGATGTGCGCGCACTTGGGCACAGCATGGGCGTGCCCAAAATGCACGGCAAACAGAAGCTCCATATATGCCACCTGACGAAAATCGGCGGCTACGTCGTCGTCGGCCACGTTCCGGCGAAGGTGATCCGGCGCCTGCTGCGCGAAAAGCCGCAGGGCATTGAAGGCATCATTTTGTCCGGCATGCCGTCGGGCTCACCGGGCATGAGTGGCAAGAAAAAGGGGCCGTTCGTAGTCTACGCTTTCGACGGCCACGGCAAGTCCTGGGTGTACGCCAAGATCTGACACCGCAGCGATGGGGTTCCAAAGGGGGGGGGGGGGGGAGAAGCGCATCTCTCCCCGTGGGTCGAATCAAGGACTCGTCGCGAGCTTGCGCAGCTTCAGGTTTAATTCTTTCAACTGCACTTCGTCGGCGGAAGCCGGCGCGTCCGTCAGCGGGTCCCACGCCGTTTGCGTCTTCGGGAATGCGATGACTTCGCGAATGTTCGGCGCGCCGGTGAGCAGCATTACCAGCCGGTCGAGGCCGAACGCGATGCCGCCGTGCGGCGGCGCGCCATACTTGAGCGCTTCGAGCAGGAAACCGAATTTTTCCTGCGCCGCTTCGTCGGAAATGCCGAGCAGCCGGAACACCGCAGCCTGCATGTCCTGGCGGTGGATACGGATCGAGCCGCCCCCGAGTTCGGTGCCGTTCAGCACCATGTCGTACGCGCGCGAGTGTATTTCACCCGGCGACTTTTCCAGTTCCGCGACATCGTCGACCGCGGGCGCGGTAAACGGGTGATGCAGAAACACCCAGCGATCGGCTTTCTCGTCCCATTCGAACATCGGGAAATCGACCACCCACAGCGGCGCCCACTCGCCTGCGAGCAGATTGAGATCCACCCCCAGCTTCAGGCGCAGCGCACCGAGCGCGTCGTGCACGATTGGCTTTTTGTCCGCGCCGAAGAAAATCAGATCGCCGGCTTCCGCGCCGGTACGTTCCAGAATGCCGGCAATCGCCTCGTCGCTCAAGAACTTGGCGATCGGTGACTGCACGCCGTCGCGACCCTTGGCCGGATCGTTGACCTTGAAATACGCGAGGCCCTTCGCTCCATAACGGCCGACGTAGGCGGTGTAGTCGTCAATCTGCTTACGGGTCAGTCCCGTGCCGCCCGGCACGCGCAATGCGGCGACGCGGCACTTCGGATCGACGGCCGGTGCGGCGAAGACTTTGAAATCGCAGCCCGCGACCAGGTCGCATATCGTCACCAACTCCAGCGGGTTGCGCAGGTCCGGCTTGTCGGAGCCGTAGCGGCGGATCGCCTCGTCGTATGGCATGCGCGGGAACGGATCGGGCAACTCGACGCCGAGCACCTCTTTGAACGTCTCCCGGATCATGCCCTCGACGATGTTCATGATGTCGTTTTCGTCGAGGAACGACGTTTCGATATCGAGCTGGGTGAATTCCGGTTGACGGTCTGCGCGCAGGTCCTCGTCGCGGAAGCAGCGCGCGATCTGGTAGTAGCGGTCGAAGCCCGACATCATGAACAGCTGCTTGAAGATCTGCGGCGACTGCGGCAACGCGAAGAACTTGCCCGGATGGGTGCGGCTCGGCACCAGGTAGTCTCGCGCGCCTTCCGGCGTCGGCTTGGTGAGAATCGGCGTTTCGAGGTCGATGAAGCCGTGTTCGTCGAGGTAGCGCCGCAGCACCCGCGTAATCTGGTGGCGCCGGCGGAAATGCTGCTGCATCGCCGGACGACGCAGATCGACGTAGCGGTGCTTCAACCGCAATTCCTCGTTGACGTCTTCCTCATCGAGGCCGAACGGGGGCGTCTCGGCACGGTTGAGGATTTCCATTTCATGCGCCAGCACTTCGACCTGTCCGGTCGGCAGATTGGCATTTTCAGTGCCGGCCGGCCGGCGGCGCACCTTGCCCTTCACGTGCAGCACGTACTCGCTGCGCACGCGCTCGGCCCGCGCGAAGGTCTCGGCGCGGTCCGGATCGAACACCACCTGGACGCGGCCCTCGCGGTCGCGGAGATCGATAAAAATCACGCCACCATGGTCGCGGCGGCGGTGGACCCAGCCGGCGAGCTCGACTTCCTGGTCGAGGAGAGATTCGTCAACGTGTCCGCAGTAGTGCGTGCGCATCATTATTACCTTGGAAATCGAAAAGCCGCGGCTGGCGCGGCTGTAAAGCTGCTTGAGAGAGAAGGGACGGGAATGTTAAGGCCGCTCCGCCGCTGCCGCAAGCTTGCGCTTCGATTCCTTCGGTATCGGCGGCCACGGCGGCACGACCACGCCCAGCGACATGACGTACTTCAGCGCCTCGTCAACCGTCATGTCCAACTCGATCAGGTCGCCGCGCGGGACGACGATGCTGAAGCCCTGTGTCGGCGGCGCGCACGGGATGAAGACGCCCACCATATCGGGTCCGCCGGCTTTGGCACTCAGCTCGCCGAGTTGGGTGTTCGTGATAAAGCCGACCGACCAGGAGCCCTTCTGCGGAAACGGCGCGAGGACCGTGGTCTTGAAGCCCTGGCCCTTGTTGGAAAAGATTGTCTCGGCAACCTGCTTCGCGCTCGAATAGATGGCGCGCACGAACGGGATGCGATTCAGCAGCCGTTCCCAGCCGCGCACCAGTCGCCGCCCTACGAAGTTGCTCGCGATCAGGCCCGTCAGCAGCAACAACAGCAGACCGATGATGACACCGAGACCGGGAATCGCGAAACCCAGCAGCGTTTCGGGCCGGTACGCGTTCGGCAGCAGCAGGATCAGCTTGTCGGTCGCCTGCACCACGAGGCGGATCACGAAAATCGTGACGCCCAGCGGAATCCAGACCAGCAGACCGGTGGCGAGGTAGCGTTTGAAGCGGGATGTCGGTTTCATGGCCGATACCTGCTGGTGGGTGTGGTTTTACGCCGCCGCGCCGGTGTCCTTTGCAGGTTTTTTCTCTGGTTTCTTTTCGGCTGCCTGAGCGTTCGATTTGTTGCCGCTGCCTTTATCGCTGGCAACATTTTTCTTGCCGGACGTTTTGAAATCGGTCTCGTACCAACCGCCGCCCTTCAAGCGAAAACCGGCCGCGGAAACCAGCTTCTGCAGCTTCATCTTGCCGCACTCGGGGCACTTCCTGAGCGGCTCGTCGCTGATCTTCTGCCAGGCTTCCATCTCGTGACCGCAAGCCTGGCACTCGTATTCGTAAATGGGCATCTCACACCCCCGATAGATTGACCAACATCTATATCGGGTCTCGCCCGATCAATTCAAGGCCCTCAGCCGGTCTTGCGCTCGTCGAACACGTCGCTGACGTGCCGCTCCAGCGCGTCCAGCAGCACCCGCAGTTCCGCGGTCGAGTGATCGCCCATCAGCGAAATCTGCAGCCAGCCGCGCCGCAGCAGGTATTCGCTGCGGCAGCTCAGCAGGAAACCGTCGCGTTCGAGCGCGTCGCCGACCTGCTCCGCCCGCGCCGGATCCGGCAGCACAACGGTAACGATGCCGGGTGCGGCCACGGCGTCATCGACCAGCAGGTCGAAACCGCGCTGGTGCAACTCGCCGCGCAACCAGGCGGCCAGTTCCGCCTGCTTGTCGAACAGTGCCGGATCGTCGAAGCGCCGCATCGCAGTGCGCATCGCGTAGACAAGGTTCGACGAGTGCGTGAACGGGATGCCGCTCTTCTCCGCATAAAGTCCCAGATCCAGGTAGCGCGGCAGACGCAGGTTCGGCCGCGCGCCCTGGTGGTAGACCAGTGCGAGCCCGGCGTACGAACTCAGGCCCTTGCCGCTGCCCGACGCCGCCAGCCAGACGCCGTCGAGATCGACCGGTACCACGCCGAGCGAACTGCAGCAGTCGAGCGCGAGACGCAGACCGAACTCCGCGCACATCGCCTTCAGGCGCGCCATGTCGTTGAGCATGCTCGTCGAGGTCTCGCAGTGCACCGCCCACAGCCACTTGAGCCCCGGCGTCGCTTCGAGCGCCTCGCGGATGCGACCGTAGTCGAAACCTTCGCCCCATTCGTGTTGCACCGCATCGAACGGCAACTGGAAGCGCGCGGCCTGGTCCAGCAGACGCTCGCCGAATTCGCCGTTGGTGACGATCAGCCCCGGCGCGTCGAGCAGCGACAATTGTGCACCCACCACGTCGTTGGCGAGCGTACCGCTGCCGAGCATGACTTCGACCTGGGCGCCGTTCGCCAAGTCGCACAACTGCCGCTTCAACTGCTGGAAGTCGCTGACGAATTGTTTTGAGCGGTGCGACGCCGGCTCGTCGCTGAAGGTTTTGCGAACGTCCGCGCTGATGCGCACGGGACCCGGCAGAAAACTCAATGGCACGTTGGCGGACTCCGTCGGCAGCGCCTGCAGGCGCTGGTAGAGCGCCTGCCTTTGCTGGAAACTTTCACGCGTGAGATACATCGGCTGATACGGCGCGATCTCGCTACCGACCAGCGGGCCGAACGGCATGAAGCCGAGGCGTTCATATAACTTTTGCTGCCGCGGCGTTCCGGAGATCACCGCCATGTCGAAGTTGTGATGCAGCCAATAGTTGGTCATCTCGCGCGCCAGACCCGCGAATACGCGGCTGTAACGGCGGCCCTTCTCGACCGCCAGCAGGCGGATCTCGCAGATCCGATGTTCGCCGGGAAAATAATCGTCGAGATTGTCGAGCTTGGCATCGAGCGAAAACGGCCGCTGGCCGCGCGCCGCAAGCATGCCGACGATGCGCCCGTCGTCGAGGCAGATGATGTAGGTATTTTCGGTGTCGAAACGATCGATCAACAGGCCTTCATCATTTTCCGCGTGCTGCGGAATCTCGCCGACGAAAGTTTCGTAGTTGAGTCGATGAATCTGTTCAAATTCCGAATGCTCGGAAGCGATCTTGAACGTCAGCACGACATGAACCCCCATCTCCGGTGAACGCCAATCACGTAATGATACGCGCGCCGGTGCCGACGCTACAGCCAATCAGAATAGCCGGATAGTGACATTAAATCCATGCCGATCTATCTGGTATGGTCTAAAAATCCCGAGAACGCAGGTGCCGATGGGCGCGCCGACCCAGCGTAATGTAGCGTTCCCGGACATGCTCCTGCTCGTAGTGCACCATGAAACCGCGCACAATGTCGCTGCGCGCAAGCATGCCGACCAGCTTGCCGTCGGCTTCGCTGCTGACCACGGCGATGCGCTCCAGCCGATACCACGCCATGCGCGTCGCGGCTTCACGGCAGGTTTCGCCGGGCGTAGCGACCACGCGCTTCTGCTCGAGCAGGCAGTCTTCCAGCCGCCGGTCCGGCGACTGCGTGTGCCAGGCATTGATCTCGGCACGCGTGACCATCCCGTGATAGACACCCGCGTCGTCGACGATCGGGTATGCGCGATGCCGCTGGCCGGGGCCGAAATAATATTCTTCGGCCTCGGCGACCGTTGTCTTTGCGGGGATCGTTTCCGGGTCGCGACTCATTAATTGCGCAACGAACAGCGTCACCAGCGGATCGACCGAATACTCCCGGAAAATATGCCGGCCGCGGCGCGCGACTTTCTCGGTCAAAATCGATCGCTTCATGAAAATCACGCTGAAGCCGTAGGCGACTGTACAGGCAATCAGCAGCGGCGCGAGCGCGGGCAGCGAATGCGTCAGTTCCAGCACAAACACGATCGACGTGAACGGCGAGCGCATCACGCCCGCGAGCACCGCGCCCATGCTGATCAGCGGCCACAAATAGGCGCTGCCGCCGGGCAGAAACGTCGTTTCGATGACGCCCAGTGCCGCGCCCATCATGAGCAACGGCGCGAGCACGCCCCCGGACGTGCCCGAGCCGAGCGAAAACGACCAGATGGCGAGCTTGACAACGATCAGCGTCACCACCGCCATGATCGTGAAGTGGCCGTTCAGCAGTTCGCGAATCACGTCGTAGCCGACGCCCAGCGCGTGCGGCGAGAAATAACCGCCGAGACCGACGACCACGCCGCCGATGGCCGGCCACCACATCCAGTGTACCGGGAACTTGCGGAACAGGTCTTCGGATGCGTACACCGCCCAGGTCAGAATCGACGCGAGGATCGCGCCCAGCAGTCCGCACGCGGCGGCGGAGCCAAGCCCGACCGTGGTAACGGCGACGAGACCGTGCACCGGAAACAGCGGACCGCCGCCGATCAAAAATGGCCGCAGCGCCGCGGCGGTCGCGCACGCCAATGCAACCGGCACGAGACTGCGCGGCTTGAGCTCGAACAGCAGCATCTCCACCGCGAGCAGCGAGGCTGCGATCGGCGTATTGAAGGTCGCCGCCATGCCGCCGGAGGCGCCTGCGACCAACAGAATGCGGCGCTCGATCGAGGTCAGCATGAATGCCTGGCCGATCAGCGAACCGATGCTGCCGCCGGTCATGATGATCGGGCCCTCGGCGCCGAACGGCCCGCCGGTACCAATCACGATCGCCGACGACAATGGCTTGAGAATCGCGACCTTGACCGACATCCGGCTCTTGCCGAACAGGATCGCCTCAAGCGCCTCCGGAATGCCGTGGCCGCGAATCATTTCCGAGCCGTAACGCGCCATCAGGCCGGCGATCAGCCCGCCGACCGTCGGCACCGCAACGACCCACCAGCCAAGATCATTGCCGGCAGGCGACACCATCGCGAAGGAGAAATTCTGGTGAAACAGCAGGTTGGTGAACAACCCGATCAGGCGCAGCAGAATCAGTGCGATGACTGCACAAATGGCGCCAACGACGATCGCGATCGCCGAAATCTTGACCAGCCGGACATCGGCGTCAAAGTCGGCAGATCGAGTGGTGGATTTCACGAAGCGGTATCTTAACAGTTAATTGTTTATTTTCCGGCGGCAGTCGCAACGTGCGCCCGCGCTCCAGCAACTATTAAATAATTAACTGAGAGCCCCGCCGCAACTCGAACCCTGACCGGCGGTGCAGCCGTAGCAGTGATCGGCTACCGCAATCGGTAAATTATCGAACTTTGCCCCGATCAGCTCGCGCAAGTGTGTGCGCGGCGTCGCTCGACCGCCAAACGGCATCCCCAGCATCTGGTTGAAATCGCAGTCATGCACATAGCCCTGCCAGTCGACGCTGATCAGGTTGCGGCACATAACGTTGCCGAGATTCTCCGGCCGGTAGGCGTCCTTGAGCAACTGCATATAGTCGTCGAAGCAGCCTTTTGAAATCAGCAGACTGCCAAACCGCTGGATCGGCATGTTGGCAAGCGTGAACAGTTTGTTGAAACGAATGCCGTGCTCGTCGCCCAGGTGCTGCTTGTACTCCCGTTCCAGCTTGTGCTGGTCCGGCGGCAGGCTCGGCCCGAGCGGGTTGTAAACGAGATTCAGTTCCAGGCCGCTGCCGTCGATGCCGTAACCGAGCGCGTTCAGTTTTTTCAGCCCCCGAATGCTCGCGTCGAAAGCGCCTTTACCGCGCTGCCGATTGACGTTGTCCTGCGTGTAACACGGCATCGACGCAACAACTTCAATGCGCAATTCGGCGAGAAATTCCGGCACCCATTCGTAACCCGGCTCCTCGATTATCGTCGGATTGCAGCGATCCATCAGGTGAACGCCCGCTTCGTGCGCAGCACGCATCAGGTAACGAAAATGCGGATTCATTTCCGGCGAGCCGCCGGTGACATCGAGCGTTCTGATCCGGCCGCTGCCGGCACGCAGAAATTCAAGTACCGTCTCCACCGTATCGCGATCCATCATTTCGGTTCGCTTCGGCCCGGCGGCGACGTGGCAATGAATGCAACTCAGATTGCACAGGTAGCCGAGATTGACCTGCAACGTATCGAGTGCTTTGCGGCGAATGGCGGGGAAGTCCGAAATCTCGAGTTTTGGCAGCGTCGCATGCATGTCCGCATCATACGCTTCTTAGGCTCGCGGTATCGGATTAGAAAACGTAACTGGCGCTCAGGCCCACCATGACGTTTCGGTCCGGTGCGGGCTCGTAATAGCGTCCGTTGCCGCTGCCGACGATAACGGCGCCAACATAGCTTCGGTCGAAGACATTATTAAGGCGCGCATATTCGTGCAGACGCCACGCTCCGGCGCGCTGGCGAAAACCGGCGCGCAGGCTGACGACCATGTAACTGTCTGCGGCCTGCGAATTGGCGCTGTCGACATAGACCCGGTCACGCCACTGCGCATCCACCGCCGTCTCGAAGTTCAGCGGCTCGTACTGCCAGCTCAGTTCGCCAAAAACGGTCTGGCGCGGCACGCCGGGCAGTTGGTTGCCAGCGAGCCGTGCGCCGGTAAAAACGGCCTCGAGATAGCTGTAGGCTACGTAGGTCTCGAAGCCGCCGCCCAGCCCGGCGTCGAAAGTCACTTCCGCGCCGCTGCGGCGCGTGCTGCCGGCGTTCTGGTAGCTGGTACGGCCATTTTGCGATTGCGCGACGACGATCTCATTATCGGTGGTGATGTTGAACAGCGCCGTGGTCAGGCGGATATTGCCGCCTGCCGGATGCGCCTTGACGCCGACTTCGTAATTGCGACTGGCGCTCGGATCGAGCTTCGAATTGAAACCCGTCTGGCCGTTGGGCTTGTAAGCTAGCTCGTCGAAGGTGGGCGTCTGGAAACCGACGCCGTAGTTCGCATACACGTTGAGCGTCGGGTTCACTTCGTACAGTATGCCCGCGACCGGATTGGTGCGCGAAAACGCACGGCTGCCGCTGTCGTCGGGATTGTCCGCCGTGATGTAGTGGTCGTTGCTGTCGAACGTCACGCGCGAATGGCGCACCCCGGCGAACAACCGCCACGGGTCGAACTCGATCCGTCCCTGCACGTATTCGCCGGTCTGCGCGGACACGTCGTCCTCGTTGCGGCGCAGCGCGCCCTCTTCGCCATGGTCGTTGACGAAACCCTTGCGCGCCTGGTGCAGGCGCTGATAGTCGGCGCCGCCGGTGATCGTGTAAAAGCCGCCCTGGTGCGTCCAATGCACATCGCCGCCGCCCGAACGGTTGTGCAGATCGACGACCGCGCCGCCGGAATTCGCACCAGCGCCGCCGAAGGGCAGAAACTGAATCACGCGGCGGCTGCCGAGCCAGCCCATCGCGTACAGACTGTCCTCGGTATCGATCTGCTGGCGCCAGACGATGCCCCCCTGGCGCGCGCGATGGCTTTCGCCGGCGCCGAATTGAAACACGCTGTTCACCGCCTGACGCGGATCTTGCGCGACCTGCTCGCGGTTAAGGCCCGAAGGGTCGAATGCGTAAGGCTGGTTTTCCGCGTTGAGCAGCAGCGTGACCGAGGACTTGTCGCCAATGTCGTAGCGCAGCTTGGCGTGCGCATGGTCACGCTCGGCGGCGCTGTGGTCGCGGTAGCCGTCGGTGTGAAAATGCGAGACATCCACACTGTAGTCGAGCTTGCCGTCCGTACCGCCGCCGCCCAGCCGTTCGATCCGGGTACCGTAGCTGCCGACCATCGCGTCGGCCGTCAACGTCGGCTGCGGCGGGCCATCCCGGGTAAATATCTGGATAACGCCGCCGGACGCGTTGCCGTACAAGGTCGAGAACGGCCCGCGCAGTACCTCGATGCGCTTGGCGATCGCGAGATCAAAGATGTCCGTCTCACCCTGCCCGGCCGGCGTCGTTTCAGGAATGCCGTCGACCAGAATTCGGATGCCGCGCACGCCGAACGACGCGCGTGCGCCGAACCCGCGCGACGAAATCTGCAGATCCTGCGCGTAGCTGCCGCGGTTTTGCGCCACCAGTCCCGGCACCCGCGCCAGCGACTGCGCGAGACTGAAGCCGGGCGGGCCGAACTGGATGTCGTCACCGGTGAGCACGGTTATCGACGTGGGCGTATCGAACACCGGCCGCGGCACGCGCGTGCCGGTGACTTCGATTTCGCCCAGATTCACCGGGGTACCATCGCCCGCCATTGCGTGCGGGCCGATCAGAAAGAGCGGCACGGCCAAGCCTGCCAGCCGCAGCGCGCGGCTTGCTGTCATTTTGTCTCCTTTTTTTATTGGTACAGCAGGCGCCGCTTGCGGCGCCCGCTTAATGCGACCGCGCCAGGCCTTCTCGATCGGCTTCCTGCCGCGCGGCTTCACTCGCCGCATGCGCGGTCGACTTCAACTTCTCCGCCTGGTCCTGGCCGACTTCGGTCGCCTTGTCGACCACCTTGTCGCGCGCCTCGCCCATCATCCGGTCTTCAGTCTCGGTCGACGGCAGGCTCGCCGCCAGCGCCGCACCCAGCGCGATACCCAGCGCACCGACGACCAGCGGCTGCTCGTGCAGCATGCGGCTCGACCAGTCCGCCGCCTGGCGCGCATTGTCCGCCGCTCTGCGGCCGAAGGCACGCGTCTCTTCGCGGGCATGGTGCATCCGCACGCGCGCCTCGTGTGCGCCTTCTTTCGCTTTGCCGGCTGCTTCGCGGGCTTTGCCCTTTGCTTCG
>DASSJY010000010.1:0-74728 GCA_035690945.1 Gammaproteobacteria bacterium | reverse complement strand
GCCGTTCGACTTGCATGTGTTAGGCATGCCGCCAGCGTTCAATCTGAGCCAGGATCAAACTCTTCAGTTTATAGCTAAAAAGCTAAACATCGAGTTGAGCCAGAATCAGAAACTACTGTCTCAAAATTCGTGGCACTCATATCATCGTTTGCGTACACAAACTTGCGACGTGAGCGCCCACACAAGTTACTTGATTCAAACTGTTAAAGAGCTGGCCTCGGTGGCCCCGAGGCAGACGGACAATTATACGGGCTTTTGCCGATCCGTCAATAGCTAGAACGCACTTTTTGCGTTCAGCCGGGACTTTTCCGGCCCCGAACCGGCCAGTTTTCCTGACCGGGGAGGCGCATTATAAAGCCGGAATTTTGAAGGTCAAGGACCAATGGAATATTTTTTCAATCGCTGCGCAATTTGACCCGCGCGAGCCGTCGTTTGCCGACCTGCACCAGGCAGGTCGTCCCGCGCGGCAGCGTCAGTTGCCGGTCGTCCACGCGTTCGCCGTCGAGACGCACCGCGCCTTGTTTCAGCATTCGCATGGCTTCCGATGTACTTGGGGTGAGGCCTGCCTGCTTCAGGACCTGAGCGATGGCGAGGCCCTCCGCGCCGGCAGAAAGTTCGACTTCCGGCACCTCGTCCGGCAACGCGCCCTGCTGAAAGCGGGCAACGAACGCATCGCGCGCTTTGTCACCCGCACCGGCGCCGTGGAAGCGATCGACGATTTCGATACCGAGCAGAAACTTGATGTCGCGCGGGTTGGCGCCTTCCGCAACCTGGCGGTGCAGCGCCTCGATCTCACCCATCGGTCTGAAGCTCAACAACTCGAAGTAGCGCCACATCAGGTCGTCCGAGATCGACATCAGCTTGCCGAACATATCGTCCGGCGGCTCGGTGATGCCGATGTAGTTGCCGAGGGACTTCGACATCTTCTGGACGCCGTCGAGTCCCTCGAGAATCGGCACCGTCATGACGACCTGCGGCGGCTGCCCGTATGCCTCCTGCAACTGCCGGCCGACCAGCAGGTTGAACTTCTGGTCGGTACCGCCGAGCTCGACATCGGCCTGCAAGGCGACGGAATCGTAGCCCTGCACCAGCGGGTACAGGAATTCATGAATCGCGATCGGGCGGCCGCCTTGGTAACGCTTGCTGAAATCGTCGCGCTCTAGCATCCGCGCGACGGTATGATGCGCCGCCAGTTTGACCATGTCGGCGGCGCTCATCGCGTTCATCCAGCGCGAGTTGAAGTCGATGATCGTCTTGTCGGGATCGAGGATTTTGAAGATCTGCTCGCGGTAAGTCCTCGCGTTCCCGGCGATTTCCTCCGCACTCAGCGACGGGCGGGTCGCGTTCTTGCCCGACGGATCGCCGATCATGCCGGTGAAGTCGCCGATCAGGAATATGGCCTCGTGGCCTTGCCGCTGGAACTGGCGCAACTTGTTGAGCACAACCGTGTGGCCGAGGTGGATATCGGGCGCGGACGGGTCGGCGCCCAGCTTTACCCGCAGCGGACGGCCCTTGGCCAGCCGCTTTTCCAACTCGTCCTGTGGCAGCACGTCTTCGGTGCCGCGATACAGTTCCTCCAGCGCGCTCGCGCTCATCCAATCCTCCAAAATGTCACGCTATCGTATTGAAATTGGCCGCAAATTCCGACGAATGGCCGTTGACCATATACGTACAGACCCGCTAGTGTAGCGGTTTACGGGCCGTCGGGCTGCCTTTTTGGGCAGCCCGACGATCGGTACAGGGAGGTACCGGCGTTTTTCGACCACTGCGAAGGGATCGAAAAATGAAGCGAAGTGGAGACCTGTTTTCGCTTCGCGTAGCTGAAAATCCATGGATGGGCTTTTTCAGCTTTAATAAAGGTATGGCTAAATAATGCAAAATCAGGCGCCGTTGAGCGCGATCAACCCGGCGATCAGGAAAGTGGCCGGGCTTATTCGGCGCAGGGAGGCGGTGATTCGGTACAAGGCGCTGCTGGCGTTCGCACAACGGGCGCGGCCGGTGCATTGGATGTCCGGTGGCGGCGCAGTAATCCTTATTCTTGTATTGGCGATTATCACCGGAGGCGGTGCCGCGCAGAGCCTTGCGGAACGGCTGGCGGCCGGCGCCGTCTCAATGCCGCTACCGCTCCCGGAAAGCGAGACCGCAGACGCTGCCGCGCAGCCGCCCGAGCAGGTCGATATCGTCACGGTGAAAGGCGGCGATACTTTGGCGTCGATTTTTGCCCGCGATGGCTTCTCCGCCGCCGATGTCGCAGCCATTATGGCGATCGGCGATGCTACGCAGCCGCTACGTCGCATTTTTCCCGGCGACCAGTTGCAGTTCGTCCGCGGCCCCGACGGCACGCTCGCCCAGCTCAAGCTCGTGCTGCCGGAAAATGCGCTGCTCACCGTCAGCCGCGACGCCGCCGGCTTCGTCGCGCACAGCAAGCCGCTGCCGGTGCTGGAAAATGTGACCTGGGCGCACGGCGTAATCGAAAGCTCGCTATTTGGCGCGGCCACCGAAGCCGGCCTGTCCGATAACATGACGATGCAACTGATCCACCTGTTCGGCTGGGACATCGACTTTGGCAACGAAGTGCGGCCCGGCGACAGCTTCACCGTGCTCTACCAGCACACCTACAGCGCCCGCGACGGCTCCGGCGACGGCGCCATCCTCGCCGCCGAATTCCATGCCAACGGTCACGTCTATACGGCGATACGGTACACGGATGATGACGGCCACACCGGCTACTACACCGCCGACGGGCATAACGTACGCAAAGCCTTTTTGCGCAGCCCGGTCAAGTACACGCGCGTCAGTTCGCGCTTCAGCATGCACCGCATGAATCCGGTACTGCATTACGTCCGCCCGCACGAAGGGGTTGATCTGGCCGCGCCGGAAGGCACGCCGATCCACGTGACGGCCGACGGCACGATCATCTTTCGCGGCCGCAAGGGTGGCTACGGCAACGCCGTGGTCGTCAAGCATTTCGGGCGCTACAGCACGCTCTACGGCCACATGTCGCGCTTCGCGCGCGGCGAACACGTCGGCAGCCATGTGCACCAGGGGCAGGTGATCGGCTACGTCGGCCACACCGGCATCGCCACCGGCCCGCACGTCCACTACGAATTCCGCATCAACGGTCGCCATGTCGCGCCGCTCAAGGTCAAGCTGCCGGCAGCCGACCCCATCGCGAAAAAGTATCGCCAGGCTTATAAAGCCTATGCCGCGTCACTGCTCGCCCAGCTCAAGTTTGCCGATGGCTCGCACGTAGCGCTGGCCGCCGCGGGTGACTAGTGGCCCTTCAAGACAGTATTGTCGGATTTCAGAGGTCGCCTGCCGGTTCCTGGCAAGGCGCGGCGATGCCGGCATGGCCGTCTATGTCAAGTCGCCGCAACACAGCCAGGGACCGGCAGGCGATCTCCCTTCGAGCGCCCCGGAGACCCGCCCGTGCTGCATTGCCGGCCCTCACCGTAGGCGGCTACGCGTTCGGCCCGGCGCCTTGCCCGGACGACTCTCCGGAGCGCTGAAACCGGCAATACTGTCTTGAAGGGCCACTTATATATCGGATTAATGTCCGGCACCAGCGCCGACGGCGTCGAGGCCGCGTTGGTCTCTGTCCAAACCGGGCATGTGCGGCTTTGCCACGCCTGCTACCAGGCCTTTCCGGCGGAGTTGCATGTCGAGATCCACGCGCTTGCGCACGGCGAGTATGCCAATGACGATCCGGTCGAGACGCTGGGCACTCTCGACGCCCGCCTCGGAGCGGCCTTCGCCGACACGGCGCTGCAACTGGTCGCCGAAGCCGGAATCGAAGCGCACGCCGTGCGCGCGATCGGCAGTCACGGTCAGACAATCCGCCATCGCCCCGACGCACCCGCGCCGTTCACGTTGCAAATCGGCGACCCGAACATCATCGCCGCCCGCACGGGCATCACAACCGTCGCCGATTTTCGTCGCCGCGACGTGGCGCTGGGCGGCCAGGGCGCGCCGCTCGCACCCGCGTTTCACCAGGCCGTATTTGCCGACGCCGACGAGCCCCGCGCGGTATTGAACCTGGGCGGCATCGCGAATCTGACATTGCTGGAGGCGGCCCACGACGTGCGCGGCTTCGACTGCGGCCCGGCGAATACCCTGCTGGACGCGTGGGCGACGCGGCACGGCTGCGGTCCCATCGACAGGGATGGCGCGCTCGCGCGTGCGGGCAGCGTGTGCTCGCCCTTACTGGAAAGACTCCTCGGAGACGCTTATTTCCAGCAGCCGCCGCCCAAGAGTTCCGGGCCTGAACACTTTAATCTGCAATGGCTCGATGCCGCTCTTGCCGAACTCGAAGAATCACCGACGCCGGCCGATGTACAGGCGACTTTGGTCGATCTGACTGCCACCACTATTGCGCATGACCTGCTGACGCAGGCTGACGGCATCAGGCGCCTGTATGTCTGTGGCGGCGGCGTTCACAACCCCGCCGTCATGGCTGCGCTGCAGCAAGCGCTGCCGGATGTCGCCATCGCCTCCACTGCCCAATTGGGCGTCGACCCCGACTACGTCGAAGCGATGGCATTTGCGTGGCTCGCATATCGAACAGTGGAAGGCAAAGCGGGGAATCTACCGGCCGTCACCGGTGCGCGCGAAGCGGCAGTGCTGGGAGTGATTTGCCCCGGCGGGTGATTACTTCAGCTATCGGACGTCCAGCGTCCACCCCGCCGCCTGCCAATGTGCGGTCTCTTCCTCCAGATCGGCGGCCGTCAACGGCCGCACCGCCAGCCAGCCGGCGGGAAATTGCAGCGTTAGCGAACGCTCGCCGGCCGTAGCCCGGATATTGGCATGACCGAGATCGGCGCGCGAGCGGCACAGCAGCACGGCAAGGCGCAACAGCAGCGTGAGCCGCAAGAGTTTCTCGCGCAACGGTTGCGGGTAACGTTCGAAAATGGCTACCGGCAACACGCGTCGATGCGCATGAATCAGCGTCGCGACGTTGCGCTGATCCTGCTGGCTGCAGCCGGGCAGGTCCGCATGCTCGACGATGTAGGCGCCATGGCGATGATAGCCGCTGCAGGCGACGGCACGCCCGCTTTCATGCAGCCGGGCCGCCCAGCACAACCAGTTCGCGTAGTCCGGGTCCTCCAGCGACCAGTCTGCGGCAACCTGGCTCAGCAACGATTGTGCGGTGGCTTCGACCCGCTCGGCATGCTTTATGTCGACCTGGTAGCGTTCGGCCAGATCGCGGATGCTGGTCGGACGGACGTCGCTGCCGTTCAGTCGGCCAAAGCTTTCGTAGAGCAGACCTTCGCGCAACGCGCCGCCGATCAGGCACATGCGCTGGATGCCGAGCCCCGCGAACAGTGCCCGCATAATGGCGACGCCACCTGCCAGCACCGGCCGCTGGTCTTCCGTCAACCCCGCCAAGTGCAGCCGTGCGAGATCCCCTGCGGCGGTGATTGCGGCCGTCAGCCGATCGAGGACCAAAGGGGTGATCACACCATCGGACCAGCCTGCGCTGCGCGCGATCGCGGCGATACTGTGAACGGTGCCGGACGCGCCGGCGGCTTCGGTCCAGCCGACTTCACGATAGCCGCGCGCCGTCGGTTCCAGTTCGCGCCGCGCCGCGACTTCCGCGCGCTGCAGTGCGTCCGCATCCAGCTTGCCGCCGGGGAAAAACTGCTGCGTCAGGCTGACACAACCGACCGGCAGGCTTTCCAGCCGCAGCGGCGTCATGCCCTCACCGACAATCAACTCGGTGCTGCCGCCGCCGATATCGGCGACCAGCCGGCGCGCGTCACCGTTCAGTTCGCCGCACACGCCAAGATAAATGAGCCGCGCTTCCTCGATCCCGGAAATGGTCTCGACGCGGCAGCCGAGCCGCGCCTCGGCCGCGGCCAGAAAGGCACCGGCATTGGTCGCGATGCGCAGCGCGTTGGTGCCGACCGCGCGCACCGCCGTGGGGCGCGCCTGGCGCAGCCGCCGGCCGAAACGATCGAGGCAGGCGAGCCCGCGCGCAATGGCGGCGTCGCTGATGGCGCCGTCGGCATCGACCTCGGCACCGAGACGTACCGCCTCCTTGAGATGCTCGTCGATTTCGAGGCGACCGCGCTTCTCGCGCGCAATCAGCAAATGAAAGCTGTTGGTGCCGAGATCGACCGCCGCGACGACCGGTTCCGGCTCGGCCGCCGTCCACTGCGGCGCCGGCTGAAATGTAACCTGATCCATTGAATTCCTTTTAATCCCCTGTCCACTGCGTGCCATCATAATAAAATGGCACAAAAAAAGCGGCCCGGAAGCCGCTTTATTTATCGAATATTCCGCGCGATACCGCTCAGACAGCGAATGACGAGCCGCATCCGCAGGTGGTTTGCGCGTTCGGATTGCGAATCACGAACTGCTCGCCCTGCAGCCCCTCTGTGTAATCGATCTCGGCGCCACTCAAATACTGGTAGCTCATTGGATCGACCAGCAGCGTAACGCCGCAGTTCTCGACCGCCGTGTCGCCGTCCTCGACCTTTTCATCAAACGTGAAGCCGTACTGAAAACCCGAGCAGCCGCCGCCGGTGACGTACACCCGCAGCTTGAGACCGGGATTTTCCTCTTCGTCGATCAGCGATTTGACCTTGCGTGCGGCCGCCTCGGTAAAGACCAGCGAGGTCGGCGCGTCCAGACTTTCGGCAACGTCGTTCATGATGTCTCTTTGGGAGCTTAACTACCTGAATAAACTAACATTTTACAGGCACTCGCGCAATGCTCAAGCGCTTTCCAGCGACTCTTCCGCGTGCGCCAGCAATGCGGGGCGTACCGACTGCTCTGCCGCCGGTTGATGCACGAGCTTGCCGTTGACGGCGGCCCCGCCCGCCATTTGCAGGACGTTGTAATAAACGCTGCCGTCGATGCGCGCGTGGGTGCCGAGTTCAAGGCGGCCTGCTGCATGCACATCGCCGCTCACGGTGCCGTCCAGCTCGATGTCGGTCACCCACACCTCGCCCTCGATCCGGCCGTGCTCGCTCAGGCTGAGATGCGATGGCTCGTCACGATCGCCCTCGAGATTGCCTTTGACGCAACCGTCGACGTGCAACCCGCCGCTGAAATGCACATCGCCCTCGATACGCGTATTGCGCCCGACCAGGGTGTCAATTGTCACCCGCGGGCGCCTGTTGCCATTGTTGCCGGAAAACATACCAATCTCCTAACTCGTTACTTGCCAGTCGAAACTGCGCTTGAACGGATCGCCCGAATGGCGGCCGCTTTGCGTGACCGTCACATCGATTCGCTCCGGCGTAAAGCCCGCCGGCAGCTGCAAATCGCCGCGCAGATTCTCGAAATAGCGAAATTTGAACTGGCGCGGATTAAGCGCCACCGGCTTTTCGCCGCGCTTGCCGACCACGGTCAGCTTGACCGTCCCGGCGATTTCCGGATGATGCGGCCCCTGCATCAGGACCAGGCTGTAATGATAGCGCCGCGGCTTCTGGCCGGCGACCACTTCCAGCGCCGGTACCCGCACGCCCGAATGTACCTTGCCGGGCGCAACGATGTCCTGGTAGAAACTCAACTGCTTCTTGAGGTTGACGACTTTCGCCTGCAGCGCCGAATTGTCCTTCTGTATCTGCTGTTGCGCCTTTTGATCGATGTCGCGCGAGCGCTTCAGGAACACCATTTGCTGGCGCAAGCCGGCATTGGTATTCGCCAGCGCATCGCGTTCCTGCACCAGCCGGTGATGACGCGCCTCGACGATCCAGCGCTGGTAGCCGCCCCGATATTCGCCGTAAACGTAGGCGCCGGCGATTGCGGTGATGACCGCCAGGCCGCCCAACGCGAACACGATTGAGCGGCCGCGCGGGTTGTGCGGTTTCACGGCGAGCGGCTTGCTTTGAAATTTTATTGCGCGCATCGATCGGACGATTAATGTTCAAAAGTTCATGGTAATGCGCGCGATTCGGCGAATTGAAGCGAAAGCTGACAGACGGCATTTGCGGCGGGACAAGGGTGTTAAAATTCGCGTCTGACCCTGCCCATTGAACGATAAACCGCGGAATCAAAGGGAATCGGCATGCTCTGGATCAAAGCCTTCCATGTCATCTTCATGGTCACCTGGTTCGCCGGGCTGTGGCTGATTACACGGACATTGGGCTCCTGCCCAAGTCCTACGCCGCTCGACACGGGCCAAGCCCGCGCCGGCTCCCGCTCACTGCGTTCGCACGCAGGCATCCCTGCCCGCTAAAACAGCCCTAAACGGCGAGGTTCTTCATATGCTGTGGATCAAGGCATTCCATGTCATCTTCATGGTCACCTGGTTCGCCGGGCTGTTTTATCTCCCCCGCCTGTTCGTGTACCACGTGGACGCGACCGATGCGGTCAGCCGGGAGCGATTCATGGTCATGGAGCGGCGCCTGTTTGTGCTGATGACCATCGGCATGATCGCGACGATCGGCTTCGGCGTCTGGCTGTTGGTGGGCTGGTGGCTACCGATCCCGCACTGGCTGGAAGCGAAGCTCGTGCTGGTGGTGCTCCTGATCGGCTACCACCATTATTGCGGCAAGCTGATGCGCGACTTCGCCGCCGGCCGCAACGCGAAAAGCGCGAAGTTCTACCGCTGGTTCAACGAAGCGCCCAGCCTGCTGCTGATCGGCATCGTGATTCTCGCGTTCGTCAAGCCGTTTTGATCGCTTTCGGCCGTTTCTGCCACACGTAAATCGGCAGGCCGACCAGCATCAGCAGCGTGCCCCAGTAGAGCGAATCTTCGCCGGTACCGGCCGACGCCCATAGCGCAAAGGCGAACGCGATACAGCTGAAGACAATGCCTTTGACACGCGCGCCACCGCGACCCAGCACGATTTCAGCCATCGCACAGAACATGTACGGCACCAGCACGAAGAACGTCGTCAGCAGAATGATGACGTTGAACATCGCCACCAGCCCGTGGCTATAGTTCGCCAGAATCAGGAGCGACGCCAGGACGCTGGAAAACACCATGCCGAGCACCGGCATCCCGCGCCGCGAGTCGGCGGCGAACAATTTCGGAAACAGCCCGTCCTTTGCGACCGCCTGCGGAAACTGCCCCTGCATTAGCAGCCAGCCGTTGAGCGCGCCGAAGCAGGAAATGATCGCCGCCACGGCGATGACATAGCCGCCCCAAGTCCCCCACAGCGCGTTGGCAGCATCGGCGAACGGCGCATTGGAATGTGCCAATGCGCTGGCCGGGATAATGCCCATGACCACCGTGGTCGCCAGGATGTAGAACCCGGCGGCAATCGCCGTACCCAGAAGCGTCGCGAGCGGAATCGTCTTTTCCGGATTCTTGACGTGCCCCGCCGGCACGGTCGCACATTCGAGCCCCAGAAAGGCCCACATCGTGAACGCGGCCGTCGTGTTAATCGATGACAGCGCCGTGCCGGTGACATGGCTGGTTGTCAGGAAGTCCGGATTGAAATAGAAGATGCCGAACACGGCGAGCGCAAGCACCGGCGTGATCTTCAGAATCACGGTGACAAGCTGCAGGTTACCGGCGACGTGTACGCCCCAGATATTGACGCCGGTCAGCACCCACACCGCGGCGACCGCTGCGAGGCCGCCCAGCAGGGGCTGACTCGCGAGCACCGGCACAAAAACCGACAGGTAGCTGGCAAACGCGACGGCAATCGCGGCATTGGTGCCGAGAATGCTGAGCCAGTAGACCCAGGCCACCAGAAAGCCGACGAAATCGCCGAAGGCTTCGCGCGGATACGCATACGGGCCACCTGCCCTCGGCAGCCGCCGCGACAGGCTGCTGAATACCCACGCCAGCAGCAGCGCGCCGACCGTGCTGAAGCCCCAGCCCCACAGGCTGTAGGCACCATAGGCCGCAAGCGAGGCCGGCAACAGGAAAATGCCGGAGCCCACCATGTTGCCGATGACGATCGACGTGGTGGTGGCGAGACCCAGCCGGCGTTGCGATGTTTCGGCTGAAGACAGGGATTCGGGAGCGGTATCGGCGGACATGACTGGGTCGGCGGGCCTGGCGAGCGGCATTGCGCGGGCGTCCTGTGGCTGCGGAGCGGGCAGTTTCTGTGTCGGCACGTCGACTGTCAAGCAGCGCGGCGGGCAATCGACTCGCAGGAATGCTACCCTTGCGGGCGCATGACGCCCGAATCCGTCCTCAAAACCACCTTTGGTTTCGACGCCTTCCGCGGCCGCCAGGCCGACATCGTCGATGCCGTCGTGCACGGTCGCGACGCGCTGGTACTGATGCCGACAGGCGGCGGCAAGTCGCTTTGCTACCAGATCCCGGCGCTGTTGCGGCCCGGCATCGGCGTCGTCGTGTCGCCGCTGATCGCGCTGATGGCGGACCAGGTCTCAGCGCTGCGCCAAGCCGGCGTCGCGGCGGCGTTTCTCAATTCCAGCCTCACAGCCGCCGAGCAGCGCGCGATCGAACAGCAAATGCGCGCCGGCACGCTCGACCTCGTTTACATCGCGCCCGAGCGGCTGATGCAGCCACGCTCTCTCGATCTGCTCGACGACTGCGGCATCGCGCTGTTCGCGATCGACGAGGCGCACTGCGTATCGCAATGGGGCCACGACTTTCGTCCCGAATACATGGAACTCGCCGCGCTGGCGGAGCGTTTTCCGGATGTGCCGCGGATTGCGCTCACCGCCACCGCCGATCCGGCGACGCGACGCGAGATTGTCGAACGGCTTCAGCTCGGCGGCGCCGGGCAATTCATTCACAGTTTCGACCGGCCCAACATCCGCTACCGCGTCGCCGAGCGGGGCGGCGGCAAAGCGCAGTTGCTGCGTTTTATCCGCGGCGAGCACGACTGCGACGCCGGCATCGTCTACTGCCTGTCGCGCAACAAGGTCGATCAGACGGCTGCGTGGCTCGCCGAGGAGGGCTTCACCGCGCTGCCGTATCACGCCGGCCTCGACCACGCGACGCGCGACGCGCATCAGCGCCGATTCGTGCGCGAGGACGGGGTCATCATCGTTGCGACCGTCGCATTCGGCATGGGCATCGACAAACCGGACGTGCGCTTTGTTGCGCATCTCGATCTGCCGGCCAGCATCGAAGCCTACTACCAGGAAACCGGCCGCGCGGGGCGCGACGGCCTGCACGCCGATGCCTGGATGCTGTACGGCCTGAGCGACGTGGTGCAACGCCGGCGAATGATCGAGCAATCGGATTCGCCCGAAGCGCGCAAGCGTGTCGAGCGCAACAAGCTCGATGCGATGCTCGCCTACTGCGAGCTGTCCGGCTGCCGGCGCACGCACCTGCTGCGCTACTTCGGCGAGCAGCCGGACGGCGATTGCCATAACTGCGACACCTGCCTCACGCCGCCGGAAACGTGGGATGCGACGGAATCCGCGCGCAAACTGCTATCGGCCGTGTATCGCACCGGCCAGCGCTTCGGCGCGCAATACCTGGTCGGTCACCTGCGCGGCGACGCCGACGAGCGCGCCCAACGCTTCGGCCATACGAATCTCTCAACCTTCGGCATCGGCGAGGATCTCGCTGCCAGACAGTGGCGCTCGGTGATTCGGCAACTGACCGCGCGTGGCTATCTTGAAGCCGATATCGAGGGCTACGGCGGTCTCAGGCTCGGCGAGCGCGCGCGGCCGCTGCTGCGCGGCGAGGAAACATTGCATCTGCGCCGCGACCGCAAGCCGGAAAAGCAGAAGTCAACGCGAAGCGCGCCCAGGGGACCCATCGACATTGCGCCCGAAGACGAAGGATTGTGGGAGGCGCTCAGAACATTGCGCCGCGAACTGGCCGACCAGCAGAGCGTGCCCGGGTTCGTGATCTTTCACGACACCACACTGCGCGAAATGGTCGCGCACCGGCCGGCGAGCGACGACGAGTTTCTGGCATTGACCGGCGTGGGGCAGAAGAAGCTCGAAGCCTACGGCGCCGATTTCATGCGCGCAATTGCCACCCACCAAAATGCACCTGACCGTTCGCCCTGAGCCTGTCGAAGAGTATCTTCAACGCAGCGACCTGGTTAAGGCAATTCCGTCCGTAGTTCGACGTGCTCAGCGCGAACGGAATCTTCTGAACTTCATAACAACACCGTTTCACCCCGCTCCAGCGCCAGCAGTTGGTGCTTGACCGGCAGGCCGCCGCCATAGCCGGTCAGGCTGCCGTTAGCACCGATGACGCGGTGGCACGGAATGACGATCGGCAGCGGATTGAGGCCGTTGGAGGCACCCACGGCGCGTACTGCTTTAGGCTTGCCGATGCGCTTTGCCAGGGCGCCATACGATTCGGTCGCGCCGTAAGGAATATCGCGCAACGCGCGCCACACGCTTTGCTGGAACGCTGTTCCTTCGGGCTTCAACGGCAAATCGAAATTGCGCCGCTCGCCGGCAAAATATTCGTCGAGCTGCCGCACGGCTTCGCGCAGCGGCGCCTCGTCTTCCCGCCAGTTCGCATCCGGCTGGCGCACGTGGCGGCCGGTGTCGAAACTGACCAGCTTCAATGCCTCGTCATCGGCGGCAAGCAGTAGCCGACCGACCGGGCTGTTCATGTAGCAGAAATACATTTTTCCTCCGTTGCCAATCCCCATAAATGCATTGCCGCATACGCGCGCCACGGCCGCCACGCCTCAGCTTGCGCCAGCAGTTGTTTCGGCTTGAGCGGCTTGCCGTTGCCGACGGTTCTCAGCAACACCAGATCGGCGGCCGGCAGCGCGTCCGGTTCACCCAGCGCGCGCATCGCGATGTATTGCGCGGTCCAGTCGCCGATGCCGGGAATCGCCGTCAAGCGTTGCAGTAGCAGCGCCGGCGCCGCATCCGGTTCAAGGCGCAATTCGCCGCCCGCGACCGCCTGAGCGAGTGCCTGGATGGCCCGTGCGCGGGCGGCGGGCATGCCGTCCAGTTGCACGGACGCCAGCCGCGCCGGTGTCGGAAATATGCGGTCGAGCACGTCGTCATCGAGCGCCAGCGGCTCACCCAGTCGATGCGCCAGCAAACCGGCGCGCTGACTGGCGGCGGCGACCGTGACCTGCTGACCCAGAATCGCACGCACCGCCAGTTCAAATCCGTCCCACGCGCCGGGAATACGCAGCCCCGGGCGGCGCCGCGCCGACCGGCCCAGCAGCGCGTCGTCCTGGAAGTGGCGGGCGATTGCAGCCGGGTCAGCCTCCAGGTCGAACAGGCGCCGCGCCCGTGTGACGATTCCCAATAGAGCCGCCGGCTCCGGGAAACGGATGCGCAACGTTAGGGCGCGCGCCTCGGCCGCGTGGCCGATCTCGATCACGCCGTGCCGGCCGCCGAGCGCGATGCTGCGGCGATAGCACCCGTCAACGACCGCTTCGACACCCGGAATCGCGCGCCGTGCCAGAAAATGGAGCAGCGAATCCCAGTCGTAAGGCGGCCGGTAGGCGAGTTGGAAAACATATTGCCCCGGCCGGGACGCACCCGTGGGCTGGCGCAGCCGCCGCAGTTGCGACGGCGGGCGGGCATAAATCTTGCGGATTTGGTCGTTGAAGCGCCGGACGCTGCCGAAGCCGGCGGCGAGTGCGACCTGCGCCATCGGCAAATTGGTTTCGTCCAGCAACTTCTTGGCGAAATGCAGCCGCCGCGTCTGCGCAACGGCCAGCGGCGACGCACCCAAGTGGCGCACGAACAAGCGGTGCAGATGCCGCGACCCGACGCCGAGGCGTTCCGCCAGCGTTTCGACATCGCCGTCGTCGAGCGCGCCATCGGCGATCAGCCGCAGACCCCGGTTGACAGTCGCGGAAGTTCCGAGCCACGCCGGAGTGCCGGGCGCGGCTTCCGGGCGGCAGCGCAAACAGGGCCGAAAGCCGGCTTCCGCCGCGGCTGCGGCGGTCGGGTAATAGCGGACGTTGGCGCGCTTCGGCGACGGCGCCGGACAGACCGACCGGCAGTAGATGCCGGTGCTTGTCACCGCGGTAAAGAAGCGGCCGTCGAAGCGGGGATCGCGCGACAGGCGCGCGCTTTCGCAAATGTTGAAGTCGAGTTCCACGCCGACAGATTACACCAGCGGCGCGTGGCGATTAGCCGTTTTCGGACTTCTATTCTGGTCCTCGCGGCGTCAGGTCTTCATCTCGTGGTCGTGATCCTGCGCGTCCTTCAGGCACTCCGCTTCCGTGTCCAGCGGCGGCAGGTACGGTTTGAGCTCGGCGATGTCCTTCCCGAGCTGCAGACCCTCGTCGTGCAGCTTGCCGATCGGCTTGCAGACCTTGGCGGCGACCTTCTTCGCGAAACGGTCGGCGCGATGTTCGATCCTGCCCTCGGCGTCATGGCCGTGCAGCAGCATCCCGATGGTCGCATCCCAAACGGTATTGAGCGCGAAGTGCGCCGCGTTCAGGCCGACTTCGAGCGCCTGGTCGCGCAGCAGGCGCAGATGCGCGACGTAATCGCTGACTTCGGTGCGCTGCGCGGCGGACAAGGCGAGCGCCTTGTCGCCGATCCGCACGCTGCCGTCGTTGGCGGCACGCGCGTCCGGTTCGCCATTGAGATGGAAAACCGCACCATTGTTGTTCAACTCGACCCCATGATCGCCGTTGCTGAACAGGTTGCTGTCGGCATTGATCGTCACGCCGGCCTGGGCGGTCGCGCAAAACACGGCCGCCAGCAGCAGGCAGGTAAACGTTATGGATTTGTACATGACCACCACCTCTCGGTGCCAGATACTGTTGTGGTTATATATAACACCGATCTTGCGACCGATCAAGAAGCTTCGAGCGCCTGCCGCCCGACCGGGCTGTAGAACGATTTCTCCGCCTTGCCTTCAACGCACTCCTTGCCGAAGCGGATCATGTGGTAGCTGACGGCACCGACGTGGATCACGTCCTCGATCTTGCCCTGCTTGAGGGCGGGCCACGCCATGCGCCAGAACGTGCGGCGATGATCGGAGAGCACACCGACATGCCAGATGACCTGCGCGAGAATCTTCAGCCCATGGGCGATGTTGCGCGCATTGACGCGTGCCTTGGTTGCCGGCAGCGGCTTACGATTCGGGTAGGTATGTTCCATCTGCCAGGCGAAGCGCCTGTAGATCGCCTCCGGCGTATAGGCGCGCTCGATGCACTCGCGCCAGCCATTGAGCACGGTGTCGTACGGCAGCAGAAAATCGACGTTGGATTCGCGGTCGCCCGGCTTTTCTATCAGCCGGCCTTCGCGCTCCAGACGCGCCCACAACTGGGTGCGCGGTAACGCCTGGATGACGTTGATCGTCAGCATCGGGATATGCGAGGCCTCGATGAACTTGACGATATGCGGATACGTCTCCGGCGTGTCCGTGTCGAGGCCGACGATGATGCCGGAGACGACTTCCATGCCGTAGTCGTTCAGCGTCTTGACCGTTTCGAGAACCGGGCTGCGCATGTTCTGCACCTTGCCCATCGCCTTGAGTGCCTCATCCTCGGGCGTCTCGATGCCGCAAAAGCACGTCGTGAAGTAGGCCTCGCGCATCAATTCGAGAATCTGCGGCTTGCGTGTCATGTTGAGCGAAGCCTCGCAGGCGAACTGCACCGGGTAGCCGCGCTCCTTCTGCCAGCGCACGAGCTCTTCCAGCAGCGGCACCGTCGCCTTTGGGTTGCCGATAAAGTTGTCGTCGACGAAATAGACGCAGCCGGGGTTGCCGCGGGCGAGCATCGCGTCGAGTTCAGCCGTCACCTGCTGCGGCGTCTTGAGGCGCGGATTGCGGCCGTAGAGCGCGGGAATGTCGCAGAATTCGCAGCGGAACGGGCAACCGCTGGAATACTGCACGCTGGCAAGAAAGTAGTCGTTCAGATTGAGTTGCTCGTACGCCGGCGTCGGAAATTCCGTCATCGGCAGGCGCTCGACGGTGACGTAACGCTCCTGCTTGGCGGGCCGCGACATGTCCGCGTCGATGCGCGCGATCAGCTTGTCTGTCGCATCGCCGATCTCGCCGATGTGCAGCATATCGACATCCGGATACCAGTCCGGACAGCCGGAGACGGAGGGCCCCCCCGCAGCCGTCAGTTTGCCGAACTGGTGGGCGCGCTCGTTGATCTTGTGGATAGAGGCCGACTGCACGTGCATGCCGGTGATGAAGACCACGTCCGCCCACTGAAAATCGCTGTCCTTCGTGAGCGCGATGTTTTCGTCAACGAAGCGCACATCCCATTCGTCGGGCAGATAGGACGTGATCAGCAGAATGCCCTGCGGCGGCAGGAAGGCGCGCACCGACAGCATCGAAAACGCATGCTCGAAGGTGCCGAAAGAATGCGCGTAGTGCGGGAAGACGCACAAAATGCGCCGGTGGTTGCGAGCCCGCCGCGGCGGTGCCGCGGTGTTGGGCGAGTCGGGGGTCTGATCGCTTTTGGTGGCGGTCAACATGTCCTTGTCTCCAGCCGGTTATTTTTGAAGTTACCGCTTTCACTTTATGCGCTGGCGGGTCGAAAATCAAAAGCACCTGAGTCCGGCAGGCTGCTATGCTCCCGCGTGTCATGAACACCGACCTTACCCATCGCGCGATCTGGCGGATCGCCGGCCCGATGATGCTGTCGAACCTGTCCGTGCCACTGCTGGGGCTGGTCGATACGGCCGTGGTCGGGCATCTCGACCGGCCGGCGTACCTGGGCGCGGTTGCAGTCGGCGCGACGCTGTTCGACTTCCTCTACCTCGGCCTCAACTTTCTGCGCATGGGGACCACCGGCGTCACGGCACAGGCCGCCGGCCGGGACGATACCGTAGCGGTGCGCGCGGCGCTGGCGCAGGCGCTGTTGTTGAGCGGGGTGCTGGCGGCGTTGCTGCTGGCCTTGCAATGGCCGCTGCGCCACATCGGCCTCACGCTGATCGAGCCGGCGCCGGCCGTGCTCCCATACGCGCAGACCTATTTCGACATCCGCATCTGGGCGGCGCCCGCCGTGCTCGCCGATTATGCGTTGGTCGGCTGGTTCCTGGGGCTGGGGAATGCCCGGGCACCGCTCGCGCTGGTGGTGACAGTCAATGTCGTCAACGCCGCATTGGATATCGCCTTCGTCGCCGGTTTCGGCATGAATGTCGCCGGTGTCGCACTGGCATCGGTGATCGCCCAATATTGCGGACTCGCCGTCGGCCTCATGCTTATGCGCCGGGCATTGCGACGTCATCCGGCACCGTGGCGCCGCGCGCGTATTTTCGAGCGTGGCGCGCTGGCGAAACTGGCCGGCGTCAACGGCAACCTGTTCGTGCGCACGCTCTGCCTGATGTTCGCGTTCGGATTCTTTACTGCGATGGGCGCGCGCCTCGGCACGATCGTGCTGGCGGCGAATGCGATCCTGCTCAATCTGCAAAGCCTGCTGTCGTATGCACTCGATGGTTTCGCCCACGCGGCGGAGACGTTCACCGGCCGCGCCGCGGGCCGCGGCGACTCTGTTCTGTTCAGCCGCGCCGTGCGTCTGACGCTTGGCTGGTCGGTCGGTGCCGCGGCATTGTTCGCACTGCTGTACGCGCTGGCGGGCGGGCGGATCGTTGCGCTGATGACGAGCCTGCCGGCCGTGCGCGCGACGGCGCTAATTTACCTGCCGTGGATGATCGCATCGCCGCTCGTGTCGGTGTGGGCGTTCGAGTTCGACGGCGTGTTCGTCGGCGCGACGCGGGCGCGCGAGATGCGTAACGCGATGTTGTTCGCGCTCGCCTGTTACCTGGCGATCTGGTATGCGACTCAGCCGTTCGGCAATTTGGGTTTGTGGCTCTCGTTCCTGCTGTTTCTCGCCGCGCGCGGCGTGTTCATGGGCTGGATTTATCTGCGCCTCGAGCGGCGCAACGAGTTTGCCGCCACAACCTAGCGTTAGCTCCCGTTCGCTCAGCACGAACGGAATTTTCCAAGGCTTTATAATTAGCCGCATCCAAGGCTCAAGACGGGACTATCATGTTCAGCAAACTCGCTCATTTTCTGGATTCGACGCTGGCCGACCGAAACAATACGGGACAGCGCGAAGTCGCGCTGAAGACAGCGACGGCGGCGCTGTTGATGGAGGTGGCGAGGGCGGATTTCGACCGCAGCGGACCGGAGATGGAAACGGTCGAGCGGCTGTTGAGCAAGCAGTTCAATCTGAGCGAGGACGAGACGCGCGATTTGATGGAGGCTGCCAGGAGCGCGTCCGATCAATCGGCGTCACTGTACCGATTCACGCACGCGGTTCACGAGCATCTGGATGCGGCGGAAAAGCGGCATGTCGTCGAGATGCTCTGGCGGGTGGCGCTCGCCGACCGGACGCTGGACAAGTACGAAGATTCGCTGATGCACAAGATCGCGGATCTGATCTATGTGCCGCACGGGGAATTGATGGCGACGAAAAACCGGGTTATCGAGGAATTGAAAGCCGGTTAAATTTCAGGTTGTTGTGAGGGCGAGGGTGCGGTCACCGCACCCTCGCCTCATGCGATATCGTCTTTCGGGAAATTCGCCCCTTTAAAGCATATCCTTCAAACCCTTGAGCGGCTGCACTTTCACCGCCTTGCGGGCCGGCTTGGCCTTGAAGACGGTTGGTTCGCCGGTGAAGGGGTTGGTGCCTTTGCGCGCTTTGGTCGCGGGCTTTTTCACCACTTTGATTTTCATCAGTCCCGGCAGCGCGAACACACCCGGACCGCGGCGGCCGACGTTTTTCTTGATCAGGCCATTCAGGGCATCGAACACGTTGCCGATCTCGCGCTTGGTGAGGTCGGTCTCGGCGGCGAGGTGCGAATAGATTTCCGACTTCGTCATCGGCTTCGGGTTTGCAGCCGACGTTTTCTTGGCGGCAGCTTTTTTCGCGGCCATGTAGTTCTCCTGTGGGTAGGTCAAAAACGCTGAAGCGCCTGCAATCTAGCACATTTTCCGCAATGCAAGTAGAAAATCAGCTAACGAGAATACGCAGCACCTGCAGAATGATCATCACCAGGATCGGCGAAAAGTCGATACCACCCATCGGCGGCAGGATACGCCGCGCCGGCCGCAGGATCGGTTCGTTGAGGCTGTAGAGAATGCTGGTGAACGAATTGTAGCTGCCGGAATTCACCCAGCTCAGTACCGCCTGCAACAGGATCGACCAGAAGTAGATTTCGATCGCCATCACGAACAGCGCACGCAGACTGAACAGGACGACGGGTCCGGCGCTCAGAGCATAACCGCCGAGCACGCCGAAGATGACGACGACCTTGAAGACCTCCAGCAGAAACATGATCACCAGGGCGGCCACGTCGACGCCGAAGTAGCCGGGAATCACGCGCCTGAACGGCTTGAGCACCGGGTTGGTGATCTTGACCAGCGCCTGCGATAACGGGTTGTAGAAATCGGCACGCACGAGCTGCAGCAGGAACCGCAGCATAAAGCACAGCACGTAGAGAAAGATCAGAATGTTGATCAGGAACACGCCGACCTGGTGAATGTTATTGCCCATAGCTCAATTCCAGTGGTTTAGCCGGACAATTCGCGGCCGCGGTCGCGGGCCGCTATCAGCGCACGCTTGAACAGTTCGCGGACGCCGCCCTCTTCGAGCACGGCGAGTGCCGCGGCGGTTGTGCCGCCCGGCGAGGTGACGCGGCGGCGAAGTTCGGCGGCGTCGGTATCGCCGTTTTTGGCCATGCTGGCCGCGCCCAGCGCGGTCTGCAACACGAGCCGGCGCGCATCGGCCGGGGCGAGTCCAAGTTCGGCGCCCGCCGCCTGCATCGCTTCGATGATGAGAAAAAAGTAGGCCGGCCCGCTGCCGGATACAGCCGTGACAGCGTCCATCAGCGCTTCGTCCTCGACCCACAGTGCTTCGCCGGCGGCTCCCATGATCGCGGACGCGGTGTCGCGTTCTTCCGCCGTCACCGATGCATTGGCGTAAAGACCGGCTGCACCCCGACCGACCAGCGCCGGCGTGTTGGGCATCGCGCGCACAATCGCAGCATTGCCGCCGAGCCAGCCGGCCAGCGCCGTTGTGGTGACGCCGGCGGCGATCGACATGACCAGCGGCCGGCGTGCCGCGATGGCGGCGGCCGATGCCTGCGCCACGGCCGGCAGCGCCTGCGGCTTGACGGCGAACACGACGACGTCGGCGCTTTCAATGACCTGTTTATTGTCGGCGGCGGTGTGGACGCCGCAACCCTGTTCGAGGGCGTAACGGCGCGCGGCGTCGGGGTCGCCGACATGAATCTGCCGCGGCGCGACGCCGCTCGCGATCAGGCCGCCGATCAAAGCGCTCGCCATGTTGCCGCCACCGATAAAGGCGATGGTTTTGTTGTCGAGAGACAAGAATTGATTCCTGTTTGGAAATGGCTGTACAGGATACAGTAATCGGTTCCTATTTTTTCTTCGGCCGTGCGCCGAAGATCGCCGTACCGATGCGCACGATAGTCGCGCCCTCGGCGATCGCCGCTTCAAAATCGCTGGACATGCCCATCGACAGCGTATCGACGTCGTGACCGGCGGCGCGCAGACGTTCGAGCGCAGATGCCAGGCGCCGAAACGGCTCACGCTGCGCCTCGAATGTCTCACTGGGTGCCGGCAGCGCCATCAGGCCGCGCAGCTTGAGGTGCGGCAATCCGGCCACCGTATCGGCCAGCGCATCGAGATCGTCCAGGGCCACGCCCGCCTTTTGCGGCTCCTCGCTGACGTTCACTTCGAGACAGATATTCAGCGGCGGCAGATCGGGCGGGCGCTGCTCGCTCAACCGGCGTGCAATTTTGAGGCGATCGACCGTATGAACCCAGTCGAAACGCTCGGCAATAGGACGTGTCTTGTTCGATTGAACCGCACCGATGAAATGCCACGTCAACGCGAGGTCGGTGAGCGCGTCCATCTTTACCAGCGCTTCCTGCAGGTAGTTCGCGCCGAAGTCGCGCTGGCCGGCAGCGGCCGCGGCGCGAATGGCTTCCGGCGGCTGCGTTTTTCCCACCGCCAGCACTCTGACCATCGCCGGATCGCGGTCGTGCCGCTCGGCGCTTTCCGCAACCGTTCGTCGGACGTTTGCCAGCCTCGTGGCGATGATGTCGGCTTTCAACGGCATAATTTGCGTATCATAACAGCCGCAAATAAAGAGCTTGGGGTTAATTCGATGCCAGTCGATATCTCGCAACTGCTTGCGTTCAGCACCAAAAACAAGGCGTCCGACCTGCACTTGTCTGCCGGGGTGCCGCCGATGATTCGCGTCGACGGCGACATCCGCCGCATCAATGTGCCGGTGCTCGAACACAAGGATGTCTACGACATGATCTACGACATCATGAACGACAAGCAACGCAAGAACTTCGAGGAATTTCTCGAATGCGATTTTTCGTTCGAGATTCCCAACGTCGCGCGCTTCCGTGTCAACGCGTTCAACCACAGTCGTGGCGCCGGCGCGGTGTTCCGGACGATTCCCTCCGAAATCCTGTCGCTGCAGGATATTCACGCGCCGCAGATTTTCGCCGACATCTGCAACAACTCGCGTGGCATCGTACTGGTTACCGGGCCGACCGGCTCGGGCAAGTCCACAACGCTCGCGGCGATGGTCAACCACATCAACGAAAACGAATTCGGCCACGTGCTGACCGTCGAGGACCCGATCGAATTCGTCCACCAGAGCAAGAAGTGCCTGATCAACCAGCGCGAAGTGCATCGCGACACGCACGGCTTCAATGAGGCGCTGCGCTCGGCGCTGCGTGAAGATCCCGATTACATCCTGGTCGGCGAGTTGCGCGACCTCGAAACCATCCGCCTCGCGCTGACCGCCGCCGAAACCGGTCACCTCGTGTTCGGTACGCTGCACACCTCGTCGGCGGCCAAGACGATCGACCGTATCGTCGACGTGTTCCCGGCGGCGGAAAAGGACATGGTGCGCTCGATGCTGTCCGAATCGCTGCGCGCGGTCATTTCGCAGACGCTTCTGAAGAAGGTCGGCGGCGGCCGTATCGCGGCCCACGAAATCATGATCGGCACCCCGGCGATTCGCAACCTGATTCGCGAAGGCAAGATCGCGCAGATGTATTCGGCGATCCAGACCGGCCAGGCATCCGGCATGCAGACGCTCGACCAGAACCTGAAGGAGCTGCTCCAACGCAAGCTGATCGAACCGGAACAGGCTCGCGCCAAGGCCGCCAACAAAGAAGCCTTTTAAGAGAAAGCTATGGATCGCGATCAAGCTATTAAAATCATGCAGGACCTGCTTCGCGCAATGGTCGCGAAGAACGGTTCGGACCTGTTCATTACCGCCGGCTTTCCGCCGGCGATGAAGGTCGACGGCGAACTGACCCCGATAACGGAGCGGCCGCTCAGCGAGGAGCAAAGCTCGCTGATGGTGCGCGCCATCATGAACGACAAGCAGGCCAAGGAATTCGACGCGACGCACGAATGCAACTTTGCGATCAGCCCGGCGCAGATCGGCCGCTTCCGCGTAAACGCGTTCGTGCAACAAGGTCGCGCCGGCGCAGTGCTGCGCAAGATCAACACCGAGATACCGACGCTCGAACAGCTCGACTCGCCGCCGGTGTTGCGCAGCCTGGTGATGCACAAACGCGGGCTGGTGATTTGCGTCGGCGCGACCGGCTCCGGCAAATCGACCACGCTCGCTGCGATGATGAACCACCGTAACCAGAATTCGCGCGGCCACATTATTACGATCGAGGACCCGATCGAATACGTGCACCCGCATGCCGGCTGCATCGTCATGCAGCGCGAGGTAGGCGTGGATACCGAGTCTTGGCATATCGCGCTGAAGAACACGCTGCGCCAGGCGCCGGACGTGATCCAGATCGGCGAAATCCGCGATCGCGACACGATGGAATACGCCGTACAGTTCGCCGAAACCGGCCACCTGTGCCTGTCGACGCTGCACGCGAACAGCGCCAATCAGGCGCTCGACCGCATCATCGCGCTGTTCCCCGAGGAAAGCCGCGCGCAGTTGCTGATGGATCTGTCGCTCAACCTGCGCGGCATTATTTCACAGCGGTTGATTCGCAAGGCCGACGGCAACGGCCGCATCGCCGCGATGGAAATCATGACGAACTCGCCGCTGATGGCCGATCTGATCTTCAAGGGTGACGTGTCGGAGATGAAGGAAATCATGGCGAAGTCGAACCGACTCGGCATGCAGACCTTCGACCAGGCGCTGTTCGCGCTGTTCGAGAACGGCGACATCACCTATGAAGACGCGCTGCGCAACGCCGACTCGCAAAACGAGTTGCGCCTCAAGATCAAGCTGGAGAGCAAGCGTGCGCAGCGGCCGGCCGATACAGGCACCGACAAGCTGTCGCTGCAGGGCGCCGACGACGGCACGACGTTCCTGTAATGGACCTGCTGCCGTACCTGAAGCTGGTCGCCGAACGCAAGGCGTCGGACCTGTACCTGACCACGCGCGCGCCGATCAAGATTCGCCACGAGGGCAAGGTGCTGTCGGTCGGCAAGCAGGAACTGACGGCGGAGATGGTGCAGGCAGCGGCCGATGCGCTGATGACCGAAGACCAGCGCGAGTTCTACGCCTCCAACCTCGAATGCGACTTCGCGATCGAACCCGAAGGCGTCGGCCGGTTTCGCGTCAACGTGTTCTCGCAGCGCGGCACGCCGGCAATGGCGATGCGCTACATTCCGACCGACGTACCGCGTTTCGAAACGCTGGCGCTGCCGGACGTGCTCAAGGAACTGATCATGCGCCGTCGCGGCCTGCTGCTGATGGTCGGCCCGACCGGCAGCGGCAAAACGACGACGCTGGCCTCCTTGATCCGGTATCGCTCACACCTGCGTACCGGCCATATCCTGACAATCGAGGATCCGATCGAATTTTCGCATCCAAATGCGCGCTCGATCATCAACCAGCGCGAAATCGGTCAGGACACGCACTCGTACATGAACGCGCTGCGCAGCGCGGTGCGCGAGACGCCGGACGTGATCCTGATTGGCGAGATTCGCGATCGCGACACGCTGGAATCTGCGATTCAGCTTGCCGGCACCGGACACCTGACGATCTCGACGCTGCACGCGAACAATGCGTCGCAGGCGCTCGAGCGCATTCTCAACCTGTTCCCCGACCAGCAGCAGCACAAACTGCTGATGGATTTGAGCGTCAACCTGCGGGCGATCGTGTCGCAGCGGCTGGTACTCGCCAAGGATGAGCGGCGCGTGGCGGCGGTCGAAGTGATGCTGAATACACCGTACATCGCCGAACTAATCGTCAAGGGCGACGTGGACGGCATCAAGCAGGCGCTCTCGAACGGCGGCGAAACCGGCATGCAGTCTTTCGACACCGCGTTGCACCAGCTTTACCAGCAGGGCAAGATCAGCCTCGACGAAGCGCTGAGCCACGCCGATTCGCGCGCGAATCTCGAAGCCAAGATCAGCTTCGGCTGATCAACCGAAGATATCGATCAGCGGTTGCTGCTCGTAATCCGGCGGCACGCGCATCCGGTCGTCCGACATCTGGTCGTGCCCCACGTTTTTCAGCAGCAACGTCTGCCCGTGCAACAAGTCGACATACTTGACCGGCACGCCGACCTGTTCCAGTACCAGCTTTTCCGCATCCGGCTTCAGCGTCAGGTTCCTGCCGGCGAGCCGGCGCAAATCGGCGGCCATGGCAGCGAGCGTTTGTGCGTCGTCTTTGGGGATGCCAAGTACGCTCGCCGATGTGACGCACAAGCCGTAGCCGACGCCACCATTAATGCTGGCGGTGATCGTTCGACAGCGATACCGGCCGACGGTGACGCTCGCGCCGGTCGCGGCCAGCGTTGCTGTCGGCAGCGGATGTTCGAGCAATGCGCTCACCCCCGGCGCATGCTCGTGGATGAGGCCGCGCATCGATTGCGGCAGCGCCTGCGCCAGCCGCTTTACACGCGCGATATCTTCACGCAGATCCGTCACCGCCTGTTGATCGACGACGCGGAACGTCTTTTTGTGCGTGTCCAGAATCAGGAAGCGATGCTTTGCCGATTCGTAAAGAATAATGTCAGGCTGCGCGGGGCTCACAATTCGGACGCGGCCATCGTGGATATCCACCTGAGTGGCAAGGCCATCGGCTTTCGGCGGAGTGTATCGCAGTTCGACGTCGGCGAACGCGGGGGCGGCGACCGCCAACACCGCCAGGAATATCGGTAACAGTGCCCGCATCATTCGAACAGATCATCCGCCTTCACGACCCGCACCGCGTCGGCTTCAAGGCCTAAGGGCAGCTTGCCGACCTGCTCGTCTTCGACCAGCACTTCGGCCGGCTTCTCGACGTTGTAGGTCATGCGCGACGGCGTGTCGTTGACCAGTCGCGTCTTCAGGTCCTCGGCGTTCTCCGCGACGAACACGAACTTCATCCGCGTCGTGTCCAGGTGACGCTTGAGCGCCGCGTTGACGCTCGCCACATCGAGCGTCGCAAGACCGCCGCGCACATAGTCGACGAAGCCTGCCGTACCGTAACAAGCGCTATCGATCGCATAGCCGAGCCGCCGCGCAGGCGACTTGACCATCAGCGCGACGAACTTGTGCAGATAATCGCGGGTGCTTTCGAAGGCTTCCGGCGCAAGGCCGCCGTCAATCAGCTTGTCGAGTTCGTATAGCGCGAGACGCAGTGCGAACGCGGCGTCGGCATTGTCGCGCAGCGGCCGCAGCCAGACCTGGAAGATCTGCTGGCGCCGCGCGAGGTTCGGCGCCGGCTGCAGGCGGAACATGCCCTCGGGGAAGTATTCGATGTAGGCGTAATCACCGTAGTTCATGCCGCGCAGCTCGCGAATGCGCTGGTACAGGTGGCTGACGCTGGAGCGGTGCTCGCCCAGCCACGCGCGCGCAAGCCACAGCGCGACCCAGTCCGGATCGCCACGCTTGACGTCGATCGGCTGGCCGAACGACACCGCGACCGCCGGTGTTTCCTTTTCGATAATGAGTGCTTCGCGGCGCTGGATCGGCGGCGGCGCGGGCAGCGCCACGGCGGGCGTCGCATCCTTAGCGAGCACGCCGAAATCGCGCTTCACCCGCTCGACGAAATCGTCCGGGTAGCCGCCGCCGAAACCGAGCATCAAGTTACCCGTAGTGTAATGTTGCTTGTAAAACGTGCGGCAGTCATCGAGCGTGAGCTTTTGCAGATCGTCGACCGCGCCCAGGTTCAGGTGACCGTATGGATGGCCGGCTGCGTAAATCCATTCGTACAGCGCTTCCTTACCGAGTTCTTCGTCGTTGTCGGCGCGCAGGTCGGTCCGGATCGCGTTAATCAGCCGCGTCCTGATGCGCTCGAAATCGCTCTTGCGCCAACCGGGCGTGAGCAGCAGTTCGCGCAGCGTTGCGTAATAGGCGTCGAGCCGGTCGCGATGAACCTCGCCCGAGAACGACGTCATCTCCTTGTCGACCTCGGCGCCCACGTCTGCCGCGAGCGGATACAGCGCCTCCTGAATCGCGCGCCGTGGCCGCGCCTCGGAACCGCCATCGGCGATCAGCATGGCGGTCAGCGTCGCGAGACCGCGCTTGCCCGGCGGATCGTTCGCCGCACCCGTCTTGAACACCAGATCGAAATCGACCATCGGTGCCGCGCCCGGCAGCAGCACCGTCTGCAGGGCGGACGGCGCCGGACCGGGCGGCGTCGGCATCGTGACTTTATCGGCCAGCGTGCGAAGGCCAAGATCAGGCTGGTTCGCGAGACTGACGATTGTGCGTCCCGCGGAGACGAAGTGATGTTCAGCCGCCTTGCGCAAATCATCGGGAGTGAGGCTGTCGTAGAGCGCGAACAGGCGGTTGAGCACGGTCGGGCTGCGCTCAAAACGCATGAAGCCCGCCAGCGCATCGCCGATAGCCTCGGCTTCGGACAATGAGTGGGCAAAACCAAAGCGCATCCGGTCGCGCACGGCGTCGAGCCGCGGCGCCTCGACACGTTCGGTCGCGGCGCGCGAGCAGGCTTCCAGGATCGCTTCGATCACGGCTTGAGCGTGCTGCTCGTCGGTCAGCCGCGCGGCGACCACCAGCAGGTACGGATCCTCGTGATCGGAAAAATCGGTAAACAGTTCGTCGGCCTGCTGGCGCTCGACGATCACGCGCTCGTACAAATCCGATTGCGGCGAAAAATACAACTCGCGGATGAAATCCATGCACGCCATCGCCTTGTCGTCGAGCGAAAACGCCGGGCCGCGAAACGCGACCATCACCCAGGCCTGAGTCGGCGTCTCCCAATGGATGTGGCGGTAATACGGCCCGGAAGGCGCGGGCTCCGCCGGAATATCCACCGCGTAGTCGCCTGCCTGCCAGCCGCTCCAATGGTGCTCGACGCACGCAATCGCGGCCTCGGGATCGATGTCGCCGGTCAGCAGCATCGTTGCGTTGTTCGGCCGGTACCAGCGCGCAAAGAATTCGCGCGCGTAGTCGATCTGCTCGGGCATCGCCTCGATGTCGGCGAAAAATCCCATCGTCGTGTGCTGGTACGGATGCACGTTGAACGCCGTCTCGCGCAGCACCTCCTCCATTTTTTCGAGCGGGTCGGAGTAGTTCTTCAGATACTCGCCCTTGACCGCCAGCGCCTCGGTACGAAAGCCCTGCTCCTCAAGATGCAGGTGCTGAAAACGATCCGCCTCCAGCGCGAGCATCGTGTCGAGATCGGCCTTGGTGAAGGTGACGTGGTAATTGGTGAAATCGTCGGTCGTGTAAGCGTTCTGGTCCGCGCCCGCGCGCGTCATCACGGCCTGGTAGCGCTCCGGCGGATAATCGCGCGTGCCGCGAAACATCATGTGCTCGAAGAAATGCGCGAAGCCGGACTTGCCCGATTCGACTTCATTGCGCGAGCCGGTGTGCACCGGAATCTGCAGGTTGACGACGTCGGGTGCGCCGGCGCGGATGGCGATGACTTTAAGGCCGTTGGCGAGTTGGTGTTCGGTGTGGGGAAGATCGAATAACGGACGGTTCATGACAACTCCATTTCATCTGTTGCCAATATAACGCAGGCGAAAATTTGACGCCGCCGCCAAAAACGGGAATTCTGGGGCGCTCGCAAAGCTACAGGATTGCCCTATGTCGACGTCCAGCGGCGCCATGCACCACCCGCGCGGCCTCTACACGCTCTTCTTCACCGAAATGTGGGAGCGCTTCAGCTATTACGGCATGCGCGCGCTGCTGGTCCTGTTCATGGTGGCTGCAATCAAGGACGACGGGCTGGGCCTGACAGACAAAACGGCAACGGCGATCTACGGCCTCTATACGGCCGCGGTCTACGTCACCAACCTGCCCGGCGGCTGGATCGCGGACCGGCTGATCGGCCAGCAGCGCGCCGTGTTCTGGGGCGGTGTCATTATCGCGATCGGCCACTTTACGCTGGCCATTCCTTCGGAACAGACCTTTTTCCTCGGACTGGTGTTCGTCTCGCTCGGTACCGGGCTCCTCAAGCCCAACGCATCGACCATCGTCGGCGACCTGTATCCAGAAGGCGGCGCGCGCCGCGATGCCGGCTTTTCCATCTATTACGTCGGCATCAACCTCGGCGGTGCGATCGGCCCGCTCGTCTGCGGTATTCTCGGCCAGAAGATCAACTGGCATTACGGCTTCGCCGCTGCCGGTGTCGGCATGGTGCTGGGGCTGATTCAGTATCGGGTGACGCAGAAACACCTCGGCGAACACGGCAAATACCCGGAGCCGGCCTCGACCGGCTTTACGCGCCGCGCCTGGGGCTGGACCATTGCCTGCCTGATCGGGCTCGGGGTGGTCGTGCTGCTTGCGATGGGCGGCGCGTTGGTGATCAACCCGGTCGCGCTGTCGAAGTATGCCGGCGTCGTAATCGTCGTTCTGGGAGCGGGCTTTATGCTGTGGCTCGCGTTCTTCGGCGGTCTCAGCGCCCGCGAAAAGCGCCACCTCGCGGTGCTGGCGATACTGTTCGCAGGGTCGGTATTGTTCTGGGCCGGCTATGAGCAGGCCGGCTCGAACTTCAACCTGTTCGCGCAGCGCTACACGGACCGCAATATTTTCGGCTGGACGGCGCCGGCGAGCTGGTTCCAGAGCCTGAACTCGGTGTACATCATCATCCTCGCGCCGTTTTTCGCGTCGATGTGGATCTGGCTGGCGCGCCGCAACCTCAACCCGTCGATTCCGGCGAAATTTGCGCTGGGGCTGGTATTCCTCGGCCTGGGGTTTTTCGTCATGTACGGCGCCGCGCAGATTGTTGTCGCCGGCAGCAACGTGCTGCCGACCTGGCTGATCCTGACCTATTTCCTGCACACCGTGGGCGAGTTGTCGCTGAGCCCGATCGGCCTCTCGGCGACCACCAAGCTCGCGCCGCGTCGCTTCGGCGGACGCATGATGGGCATGTGGTTCGTCGCGACGGCGCTCGGCGAACTGCTCGCCGGCCTGATCGCCGGGCAGTTCAGCGCCAAGGACATTTCCGACATGCCCCACATATACTTCGAGCTGGCCGCGGTGCTGGTCGGCGTGGGCATCCTGTTCATGGTCGCGGCCAGACCGCTGCAAAAATATCTTATCGGCGAGGATATCGAATGAATTCGGCAGTCAATCAACCGCGCACGCCGCGGCCCGTGGAACCGATGAACGCCAGCGAACTGACCATTCGCGGCATCATCATCGGCATTCTGATCACGATCGTGTTCACGGCCGCAAACGTCTATTTCGGCCTCAAGGCCGGACTGACGTTCTCGACCTCGATTCCGGCTGCAGTCATCTCGATGGCGGCACTGCGTGCCCTGCGCGGCGGCACCATGCAGGAGAACAATATTGTCCAGACGGTCGCCTCGGCGGCCGGCACGCTGTCAGCGATTATCTTCGTCCTGCCGGGCCTGGTGATCATCGGCTGGTGGAACGGCTTCCCGTTCTGGATGACCTTCGGCATCTGCGCGACCGGCGGCATCCTCGGCGTGATGTTCACGATCCCGTTGCGCCGCGCACTGGTGACGGATTCGGACCTGCCATACCCGGAAGGCGTCGCTTGCGCTGAAGTGCTCAAAGTCGGCGCCGGGCGCGCGACGAGCGAGGATGTGGAAGCGGTCGACACGGGTGCGGCGGGCGTGCGCGCGATTGTCGTCGGCGCGCTGGTTGCGGCGGCGTTTTACGTCATCGTGCAGACGCGCATTTTCGCCGCCTCGATCTCCGCCTACTTCCACTTCGGCGGCGCCAAAAGCGGCGCGACCGGCTTCGATTTCAGCCTCTCGTTCGCGCTGTTCGCGATCGGCCACCTGGTCGGCCTGTGGGTCGGCATCTCGATGCTGGTGGGCGCCTTCATCGGCTGGGGCTGGGCCGTGCCGTACTTCAGCGCGATCCATCCGGCGACAGGCAACGCGCTGACCGTCGCGCAAAACACCTGGAGCCAATACGTGCGCTTCATCGGCGCGGGCACCATCGGCGTGGCCGCCATCTGGACGCTCATCAAGCTCGTCAAGCCGGTGGTCGTGGGCCTCGCCGGCGCAATGGCCGCGGCGCGTGTGCGCAAGGCGGGCCAGGCGCACACGCTCGCGCGCACCGAGCAGGACATGCCGATCGGCACCGTCGCGCTCGTCAGCCTTGCCTGTCTGATTCCGGCCGCGTTCCTGCTGTGGTATTTCGGCGACCTGATCGGCCTCGGCGCGCACATCTGGCCGCTGGTCATCGGCGGCGCGATCTTCACTGTCATTATCGGGTTCCTGGTATCCGCGGTGTGCGGTTACATGGCCGGCCTGATCGGCTCGTCGAACAGCCCGCTGTCCGGCGTCGGCATCCTGGTCGTCGTGATTGCCGCCGTAATTCTCGTCGGTGCAGTCAAGTCGATGTATCCGGGCGACGTCGGCAAGGAACTGGTCGCCTTCGCGCTGTTCCTGACGTCGATCGTGTTCGCGGTCGCGTCGATCGCCAACAACAACCTGCAGGACCTGAAGACCGGCCAACTGGTTGATGCGACGCCGTGGAAACAGCAGGTGGCGCTGGTCATCGGCGTCATCGCCGGCGCACTGATCATCCCGCCGACGCTGGATTTGTTGCAGCAGGCCTACGGCTTCGTCGGCGCCCCCGGCGCCGATCCGACACGCGCCCTGCCCGCGCCGCAGGCCGGCCTGATCTCCGCGCTCGCCGAAGGCGTCATCCAGAGCAATATCGACTGGAGCTTGATCGGCATCGGTGGCGCGATCGGCGCCGCGAGCATCATCCTCGACGAAATCCTCGCCCGCAAAGCGAAATCCGTCCGCCTGCCGCCGCTCGGCGTCGGCCTCGGCATCTACCTGCCGACCTCGACCACGCTGATGGTCGTCATCGGCGCGATCGCCGGCTGGTACTACAACCGCCGCGCCGAGCGCAGAGTCAATACGGAAGCAACGAAGCAACTCGGCGTGCTGCTCGCGTCCGGTCTGATTGTCGGAGAAAGCTTGCTCGGCGTCATCTTCGCCGCCTTTGTCGCTTTCTCCGGCAACAGTGCGCCGGCGGCGCTGATGGGATCAGGATTCGCGGCAGCTTCGATGGCGATTGGCGGTGTTGTCTTTGTGGTGAGTCTTATTGTGCTTTATCAGTGGATCGCGCGACTGGGGAGCCAATGAGCTAAAGATACTCTTTATTTTGGGGTAGCCGCGCAATACGAGAATATCAATGAATCGACAAAATCTAATCCGGCCTAATTTGCTTGGCGATCTGCGTGCAGAAGCAGATAGCAGTATGTTGAACAAGGCGTTTATCGAAACGGCCGACTATAGAACCCTCATAGAAACTTCCGATCGTATTGTCGTGGTTGGCCGCCGTGGTACCGGGAAAAGCGCACTCACGATCAGGCTTGAACATCATTGGCGAACATCTGATGACGTTGAAGTTGTAAAAATTGCGCCGGAAGAATACCAAGTAATAGGTATAAGGCCGCTAGTAAGGTTATTTGGCGATAGCTTCAACAAAGCTAGAGCGGGTGCTCGGCTAGCTTGGCGTTACGCACTAATGATGGAGGCAGCGCGTTCACTTTCACCACATTACAAGTTCACAAAGTCCGAAAGCTATCCGATTCTTCAACAACATCTTCGGCATTGGCCTAAGGAGCGTGCGAGTATAACGGAGGCCCTGCGATATAGACTTTTGGACGTAGTGGATGAATCTCAGTCCCCAGAGGAACGAATCGGCAATCTTCCCGTAGCGTTAGATTTGAGGAAGATAGAGGATGCATTGCGTACAGCATGCGAAGACGTAAAAACGTCAACGGTATTTCTTGTAGACAAACTAGATGAAGGATATGAACCTGACGATATCGGCGTTGGCTTCATTGATGGGCTGGTGCAGGCAGCAATCGACATCAAGACGCGCATTCCAAATATCAAACCAATCATATTCTTGCGGGATAACATTTTTCGAGCTGTACAGACTTTTGATCCTGATTACACAAGAAATATTGAGGGACACGTCCTTCGTCTGCATTGGGACGAGAACGCGTTATTTAACTTTGCCAGCTTACGATTGAAGTTTGCCTTCGAGCTCGAGGACGAATCCAGCCTAAAAATATGGAACAAGTGCACAGCGGGGGATTTGAAAGGTAAGCGAGGGTTTTCAAGGTGCCTTCAGCTCACGCTTTACAGGCCACGCGACCTTGTTGCCCTGCTTAACGAAGCCTTTCACTTTGCGCTAAAAGCTGGGCAGACGCACATTATGGAAACGCAGGTAGAACAAACAGCGCACGCCATTTCTCAGAACCGTCTTGACGATCTCAAGAAAGAATATTCGTCTGTACTTCCCGGACTTTCGGAATATGTCGGAGCCTTTCACGGGCAACACCCTCAACTTGCCGTAGAAAGCGCCGTAGATCGGTTGCAACACGTACTATCAGAAGGGTCCTCGGATCCTCTTATTCAACAGGACTTTCTAATCCTAAGTGACGCTAACGCCGTAATTAGAGGGTTATACAGCGTCGGGTTTCTGGGAATCCGCGAGCCGACCGCCGGTAGCTTCGTTTTTTGTCATGATGGCAGATCCCCCGATAGAGGATTCAATATCGGCGATCAGGTCCTTGTCCATCCATGTTACTGGATCGCCCTGAATTGCGCGAAAGAGGGAGTTGACCCGTCTGTTGCGGATGAAATTTATGATGAATATGATATCGCGGTTTCGTCTGAAACGCCGGCTATACGAAAAACGCGAATTGGTCAGCTTATTGCCGAACTTGGTCAGATTCCAGAAGGGACCAATGGAGCAACCGCCTTTGAAGAATGGTGTCGAAAGGCGATACGAATTTGCTTCGCAAAGGGTTTGAGGAACGTCGAACTGAGGCCAAATAAGCTCGCAAAGTCTCGTCGTGATATCGTAGCTACGAATCTTGGGGAAGACGAAGCCTGGAAGCGCATATATGAAGACTACGGCACACGTCAGGTCACCTTTGAGGTTAAGAATTATCAGGGATTAGACGCTTCGGACTACCAACAGATTCAGTCTTATCTTACTGGAGAGTATGGACGCTTCGCGTTAGTGATAACCCGTGACGACTCCACGGACCTTTATGCGCAAAGAGACGTAGAATGGGTTCGGGAAATGTATTCGAACCACCAAGTATTGATCGTAAAACTGACGGGTAAGTTTTTTTGCAAGCTGCTCCATAAGTTGAGGGATCCGCAGAAGCACGATGCGGTGAATGATTCTTTGCATAGATTATTGGATACTTATACTCGACTCTACCTCGCTGGTCAGACTATGTCGGATGTGCAAAAGCGCAAGGGCAAAAGGAAAAGACGGCGATTAAAACGAGCAAAGAAAGGCACGCCAACATCTTAAGGGCAAAAATTTAAGTTTTACGCAGCGGAGTTCGGGGCCAGTTCTCGCATTGTTGCATCAGCTTTCCTCAGCGCTCGTGGGACGTTTTAAATTGCTGAACACAACGCGCTCAGCTCGCCTCCAATCCATGCGATCACTGCTGTCTTCTCGCTCCCAGAACTCTCGTTCTTCCGCTTCGTTCTTGAAGAGCGGGACATCCTTTTCGGTCTCATCATTCATGACTAGCCATTGAGCGGCTTTTCGCCCGTGGGTGGTTCGGGGCCCAGTTCTCGCATTGTTGCATCGCGAGCTTTCTTGAGCATAGAAGGTGCAAGACGTACGCGATTTGGCGGAAGCTTATTTGAAGAGCGGCGTGGGCGTAGGGTCTACCATCGGATTTTGCAGGATGACAGGTGGCGGTAGCCCTAGTTAAGGAGCGGGCGTCCGGGGCCAGTTCTCGCATTGTTGCATCATGTCGGTTGAGTCTGTATTCAGGATCGGTGCATCCTTTGCTAATTGGGCGATGGCCGAATTTGAGCATTCATGAAGACATCTCTACTTTACGACTCGGCAGAGGCCGTCGCGGAGCTACGTCGTGCTGACAGCCGCTTGGCCCACCACATCGACCGCATTGGGCCATTTGAGCTGGTGGCGCAACCGCACCAACATCCGTTCCGCGCCCTGCTGAGGGCGATCATTTATCAGCAACTTTCGGGCAAAGCCGCAGCCTCGATTCACGCGCGCGTCGCAGAGTTATTGCCGGACCGGCGCAGCGTCGGTGCGGCGCAACTATTGGCGCTGCCCGAAGGGGCATTGCAAAGCGCGGGGTTGTCTGCCGCCAAGGTGCGCGCAGTACAGGATCTGGCGGAGAAGACGCTTGCCGGCGTGGTGCCCAATGCCGCGGGTTTGCGGGCGCTCGACGACGAGGAAATTGTCACCCGGCTGACGACGGTGCGCGGAGTCGGCCGCTGGACGGTGGAAATGCTGTTGTTGTTCAGCCTTGGCAGGCCGGACGTGATGCCCAGCGCGGACCTTGGTATTCGCAAGGGCTTTATGAGTGCGTTTGGAACGGCAAACCTGCCCGCGCCGGCCGATATTGAAGCTCATGCTGAACGGTGGCGGCCATTCCGCTCCGTCGCGAGCTGGTACCTGTGGCGGATAGCAGATACCGTGACTCCGGCCATGGGACGGGCGAAGAGATAGACCTCGCATATAGCGGATATACTGGCGGAAAGGATCCCGAACGACCAAAGCAGCGGAGGCACAAATTGAAATGTCCTAAATGCAATGTCGACCTGGCGCCGGCGACCCGGCACAAGCTCAAGGTGGAGCAATGCCCGTCATGCAAGGGAATGTGGCTGGAGCGCCAGGAACTCGATGAACTGGAAGATGAAGTTTTCGACTGGGGCGACGATGCGAAGGGCAGTCTCGCTCTCAGTTCCACGCCCACGACGGCTAAATGCCCCGTCTGCGATGCACCGCTCAATCGATTCAGGTACCGATTCTTCGACCTGGAACTGGAGTTTTGCGAGAATCAGCACGGGTACTGGCTGGACGCGGACGAGGATACCCGGGTTCTGGAATTGATGAAAAAGGAAGAATCGGACTACAAAAGAAAGGTGCTCGCAGAAGATCAGTGGGCGACCACATTGAAGCATATGCGCTCCGGTTCTTTTATGGACAAGGTGCGGAATCTGTTTCGGTAATCGGACTTCGATTGCTACATTCCTTCGATCCTGTCGGCCTGGCAGCTCGGGACCATGGTGACGCGCTACTTCTCGATTCCGAGCGACCGGGCGTTGCGCAACCGGTTGCTTCGGCGATCCGCGGCCGTCGCATTCGGTCAGGCGTCGGAAGTCAGCTGAGGGCGTACGCTCGCGCGACGCAGCGTCAATTGCCGCGTCGCCGCCGTGGCGAGCAACGCAACGACAATCACCGCGAGCGAAACCCAGATACCCGGCTGGAACACCATAAGCACGACGACGCCCGCGACCACCCAGACGCCCAGCGCCATATGAAACAGCGGGGCGGGATCGCGCAGGGTCGCCTCCAGTTGCGGCGACAAGGTGCCGTCGCATTCGGCCAACAGGCGGGCGAGCGTCGTGGCGCGCTTTTTGCCCGACGACTTACTCCACGCGGCAAGCGCGATGACGGCAACCAGCGATACGGCCATCCAGCCCCAGGGCTGACGCGCCAGTACCAGGATCGTGCCCATGTAAATACCGCTCAGCAGGATCAACGCGGTGGCGGGCGCGAACAGGCGCGGAATCCAGCGCGTCACCTTCAGAATCTGCCGCGCTTCGTCCGGCGTCGTCGCTGCCCGGTTCAGCATGGCTATGGTCGCCTGCAGGCCGATCGCGGCCACCATCAGCAGCACCGCGAGAATGTGCACCAGTAACACGAATTCGAATATCCAGGACATGGCTTTGCCTCTTCGTATTGTGGTCGTTCGCCATGATACCGGGATCGGGCTGGCGATGGTTCATGCGGCGCCGAATGGCCTTCAACCGGTCGATCGCCGATAATGGCGGCTCCCATCCGATCACGAATGCCTGTGGATAACACCGCCTCCGATTCAATCCCCTCGCTGCCGGCCGAGGAATATCATCTGATCGTGTCCCCCGTGCTGCAGGCGACGGCCGAAATCGCCGCCGCGCGCGGCGATCCCGATCTGTACAACGATATGGCATCGATGCTGGCGCTGATGGCGCTCGTGGAGGCGCTGGGCGACTGTTATCTGCAACAACGGGCGGATGAAACCGCCGCCGTCCGCGAGGCGGTCGAGGCGGCGCCGACCGGCGCATGCCTGATGGTACTGAACCGCAGCGAGCTGGACGCGGAGCAGATCGGCGATTGCATTGGTGCGCTGGAGGCGGCGACCCGGCAGCTCGTCGAGACCCGCGTGCTCGGGCGCGAGCAGAAGCTGGCGCGGCAAGCCTGGCAATGCCTGCTCGACAACGACCGTGCCGGCGCCGTCACGCGGCTGAAACGGGCGGCCGTCGGCATCGTCACGGATATCGATCAGTGGGAGCGCGTCCGCGGTGAGGGCGGCTGAGTGGCTCTCCACAGAAAAAAATAGCCTTTTTTGACCGGAACCGCGTATAGTGGCCGGAGTGTGGGATGTCCCACACGCTCTGCTTTACGGATTCAGCCTTAAAACCCTGACCTCGCACGGCAGGGTTTTCTATTTTTTGTTCAGGTATTTGTTCATGTCCAAGTCTATTTATGTCGGCAACCTCCCTTTCAGCGCCACGGAAGATGAAGTTCGGGAAATGTTTGAGGCGCACGGTGAAGTGCATTCCGTCAAGCTGATCACCGATCGTGATACCGGCCGGCCCCGCGGGTTCGGTTTTGTTGAAATGGAGCAGGCCGAGGCCGAAGCGGCCATCAAGGCGCTGAATGGCGTCGAGAATGGCGGCCGTCCGCTCCGCATCAACATGGCGGAAGAGAAAAAGCCGCGCGCTGGCGCCGGCGGTGGTGGTCGCGGCCGCTGGTAAGCGCCCCGCATCATCCGCTGCGCTGAGTAGCGCAGTAAAAGGGCGGCCCAAAAGGCCGCCCTTTTTCATGTTTGGCCGGCCGGCCTGAATTACCCTTCAAACAATGGATGATCTGAACGAACCCGCAGCGGAGTGGATCCGGCATGGCACGCCGGCTTTCCGCCGGATGAACCTGGCACTGTTCGCGGCCGGGATTGCGACATTCGGCTTGCTGTATTGCGTGCAGCCGCTGATGCCGGGCTTCTCGCACGAATACGGCGTCAGCGAGGCGGGCAGCGCCTTGTCGCTGTCGCTGACCACCGGTGTGCTGGCGTTCGCGATGCTGTTTGCCGGCGGGCTTTCGGACACGTACGGTCGCAAGTTCGTGATGACGGTGTCGCTGCTGTCCTCGGCAATACTCGTCGTGCTGACCGCGCTGGCGCCGACATGGTACGCGCTGCTGGGGCTGCGCACGTTGCTGGGCCTGACATTGAGCGGCCTGCCGGCCGTGGCGATGACCTACCTCAGCGAGGAAGTCCACGTCGAGTCGATCGGCCTCGGCATGGGACTCTACATCAGCGGCAACGCGATCGGCGGGATGTCGGGGCGGCTGATTGCCGGCGTGGTCGCGGAGTATTTCGGCTGGCGCGGTGGCGTCGCGGCCGTCGGCGTGGTCGGCCTGATTGCCGCGCTGATTTTCTGGCGCAGCCTGCCGCCGTCGCGGCACTTCACGCCGCGACCGTTGCAGCCGGCCGCCCAGATCGGGCGCTTTGCCGGCATGTTCCGCGACCCGGCGCTGCGCTGCCTGTTCGCCGAGGGTTTCCTGCTGCTGGGCGCGTTCGTCGCGGTTTACAACTACATTCCCTATCGCCTGCTCGCACCGCCATACGACCTCAGCCAGGCATTCGTCGGCTTGATCTTCGCGGTCTACATCGTCGGCATGTTCAGTTCGCCGTGGATGGGCCAGTTGGGCGGTCGGCTCGGGCGGCGCAAGGTGCTGTGGAGCACGTTTACGCTGATGCTGATCGGCCTTGGCCTCACGCTCGCCGCATCGCTATGGCTGGTGCTGGCAGGACTCGTCGTACTGACTTTCGGCTTTTTCGGCGGCCATTCGATCGTCAGCAGCTGGATCGGCCGGCGCGCCGGACCGGTGAAGGCGCAGGCATCGTCGATGTATCTGTTTTCCTATTACATGGGGTCGAGCATCGCCGGCGCGAGCGGCGGGGTGTTCTACGCCGGCGATGACTGGAACGGCGTGAGCGGCTTCGTCGGTGTGCTGGTCATCGCCGGCCTGCTGATCTCGTGGCGACTGCGGCACATCCCGGCGCTTTACGGTCCGGACACGCCCACGCCGATGAGCCACGGTGCGATGCCGTAGCGGCGCTTGCGCCGGAGCGAATAGCGCACGCATACTTTCGAGCCGTTATCCGCCGGGAGCGAGAGTATGGCCAGGGGCACGCACGATTACGACGACGATCCGCGCAACGCCGACATCAAAATCAGCATTAACGGCGAACTGGTTTCGCGCGCCGAAGCCAAAGTCTCGGTCTTCGACAGCGGCTTCGTGCTGGGCGACGGCGTCTGGGAAGGACTACGTCTGCATGGCGGGGGATTGCCTTTCCTGGCATTGCATCTCGATCGGCTTTACGAGGGCGCGCGGGCCATCGATCTCGATATCGGCCTCACCCGCGAGCAAGTCATCGGGCGCGTGCTCGACGTGCTGCGCGCAAACGGCATGCGCGATCGGGTGCACATCCGGCTGATGGTCACGCGCGGCGTCAAGGCGACGCCGCACCAGGATCCGCGCTTCGTGATCGGCCCGGCGACGATCGTCATCATTCCGGAGTACAAGCAGCCGCTGCCGGCGACGGTCGAACACGGCATCCGGCTGTTCACGGTGCACGTGCGCCGCGGCGCGCCGGACGTACAGGACCCGAAGCTCAACAGCCATTCCAAGCTGAACTGCATTCTCGCCTGCATCCAGGCAAACAAGGCCGGTTACGACGAGGCGCTGATGCTCGATCCGCGCGGCTTCGTGTCCACCTGCAACTCCACGCATTTCTTCATCGTACGCAAGGGCGTGGTCTGGACCTCAACCGGCAAGTATTGCCTCGGCGGCATTACGCGCGGCAACGTGATCCGGCTGTGCCGCGAGAACGATATCCCGGTGTTCGAGAAGGACTTCAGCCTGACCGACGTCTACGGCGCAGAAGAGGCGTTCGTGACCGGCACGTTCGCAGGCGTCGTGCCGGTGCGCGAAATCGACGGCCGCGAAGTCGGCGACGGCCGCCGCGGGCGGATGGTCGCGCGCCTGCAACAACTCTATATGGCGCTGGTCGCACGCGAGAGCAGCGCGGGGCCGCGCGTGTGAACGACGGCATGCGCATCGCGATGTGGTCGGGGCCACGCAATATCTCGACCGCGATGATGCGCGCATGGGAAAACCGCGGCGACACGGCCGTCGTCGACGAGCCGCTCTACGCGCACTACCTTGTCGCGACCGGGGCGACTCATCCCGGCCGCGAGGCCGTCATCGCCTCGCAAATCAGCGATTGCGACGTGGTGACGCGCGCGCTGACCGGACCGATCCCGGGCGGCAAGCCGATCTGGTACCAGAAGCATATGACGCAGCACGTGCTGCCCGGGATGCGGCTCGACTGGCTGGCGGGGCTCACGCACTGCTTCCTGATTCGCAGCCCGGACGAGGTGGTGGCGTCGTTTACGAAGAATCGGCCGGACGCGGCAGTGTGGGAGCTGGGATTCGAGCAGCAGGCGCGGCTCTTCGACCACGTCTGCGATACGCTCGGCACCGCGCCGCCGGTGCTGGATGCGACAGACGTCCTGAAGAATCCCGCGGGCCTTCTGCGCGCGCTGTGCGCACGTCTCGACGTTGCCTTCACCGAGCGGATGCTGCACTGGCCCGCCGGCGGCCGCGCGAGCGACGGCGTCTGGGCGACACACTGGTACAAGGCGGTCGAAGACTCGACCGGTTTCCGGCCCTACCGGCCGCGCGATATCCACCTCACGCCGTTCCAGCAACGGCTGGCGGATCGGTGCCGGCCATTTTACGAGCGGCTCGCCGCGGAGCGTCTCGTAACTTCCTGAAGTGCCGAAAAAATTTACACTTCCGCCCGCCCAAACCTAGGGGTACTTCGTAATCCATTGATTTTATAAATGTTAATTTTCTGGCACGTTTCTTGCTTGGGTTATTACGTAGGAAGTGTGGCTTAATTCATGGAGGGACGATCATGAAAACTGGACTTCTGGCTGTTGGAGCCGTGTTGGCGGCGCTTGCCTTCGGGCCGCTTGCCCACGCCGGCACGTTTCATTTTCAATTCAGCGGGGCGGGTGTCAGCGGCTCGGGCATGCTGACGATCACGCCGGATACTAACAGCGGCGACCCAAGCTCCGCGTTCACCATCACCGGCATCAGCGGAACCTTCTCCGATTCGAACATCAGCATTTCCAATGCGTCGATCACGGGCGTGAAAGCACTCGATCTGGTCAGCCCGCAGCGCGATCCACCGGTGCCGGCCAGCCTGAGCCTGTTTCCGATAGCGAACAACCTGCCAATGCAGGACGCGCACACCGGCGGCCTGACGTACGACAACCTGTTCTTCCCCGACGGCTCGCCCGCCGATTGCCCGGAATACCCCTTTGCGGGTGGTTTCCTCGACGTCTACGGCGTGATGCTGACGCTGGATAACGGCGACATCCTGGACTTCTGGAGCGACGGCGAAGGGCCGGGCATGCCGCTTACTTACGGGGTCGGCGTTATTGATCCGAGCGACGGCGGCACCGTGCTGGATTATCAGTTCGGCGGCGTCGCGGCGACGGCGGCCGTTCCGGAACCGCAGTACCTGTGGCTGTTGGGAGCTGCGCTGCTGGGCTTTTTCGCGTGGCGGCGGAGCACCGCTCGTGCCAGCGTTCGATCGAGGCGCGAGCGTTACTGAGCCGGCTTGATGGCGTGCAGCGTGATGTCGAAGACCAGCATGCCCTTCGGCGCACCGGGACGCGGATTCTTGCCGTAAGCCAGGTCGGCGGGAATCCAGAAGCGCGTCTTCTCGCCGACCACCATCAGCGGAATGCCTTCCCGCCAACCCTTGATCAAGTGGTTGAGCGAGAAGGTCGCCGGCTGGCCGCGCGCGACCGAACTGTCGAACATTTTGCCGTCGGTGGTCCAGCCGGTGTAGTCGACCGTGACAATGTCGGTCGGTTTCGGATGCACGTCGCCGGTGCCGGGCTTGAGCACCTTGTAGGCCAGGCCTGACGGCAGCGTCGTGGCATCGGCCGGCGGGGCGGCGACATCGGCGGGAGCGGGAATGGTCTTTTTGGCACCGCAGGCGGCGGTCACGCTGAAGAACCCGATGGCGAAAATGAAAAGAATGCGTTTCATTGGCGGGTTGTCCCATGGCAGGCGCGGTGAAGGCAGACTCTAGCACAATGTTGTAGCATTGCCCGCCATGCGCGGGATATTCGGTTGGCTCGGGGCGTTCATCGTCGGCTCGCTCGGCGGCTGGCTGGGGACGCGTATTGGGCCGGGCATTGCCTTTATGATCGGCTGCGTCGGCGGTGGTGTCGGCCTGTATTACGGCCGCAAGCTGTTCGACGGCTGGCTTGGCTGACGTGGCGCCGATTGCGAATCCTGCGACGGCCGCTTTACTGCTGGTCGACATTCAGCCGGACTTCATGCCTGGCGGCAGGCTCGCGGTCGCCAGTGGCGACGCCATCGTCGCGCCGGTGCGCGAACTGATGGCGGCCGGTCAATTTCGGTGCCGTGTCGCGACCCAGGACTGGCATCCGTCCGACCATATTTCGTTCGCGAGCAGCCATGCCGGGCGCACGCCGTTCGAGTCGATCCCGCTGTACGGCCACCCGCAGACGTTGTGGCCCGACCACTGCGTGCAGAACAGCGCCGGCGCCGAACTGCATCCCGATCTGCCGCTCGAGCGCATCGATGCGATCGTCCGCAAGGGCGCGGACCCGGCGGTCGATTCCTACAGCGGCTTTCGCAACAATTGGAATGCGGCAGGCGAACGGCCGCCGACGGGGCTGGCCGGCTATCTGCACGAGCGCGGCATCGACACGTTGTACCTGTGCGGGCTGGCGCGCGACGTGTGTGTCGCGTGGACCGCCGAGGACGGCATCGCGGCCGGCTTCGACGTTTATTTTCTGTGGGAGCTGACGCGGCCGGTCGATCCGGCCTCGGACGCCGCCGTGCGGCAGCGCCTGACCGAGTGTGGCGTCAGGATCGTCTGAAAAAGGAAGGGGCTCCGAGGAGCCCCTTCACCATCTCGTCTTATTTCTTGTAATTGGCTTCGATGAACTTCGCCGCCGCGTCGTGCAGGCCGTCGTGCGCCTTCGGGTTCAGATAAACCATGTGTCCCGACGGGAAAAAGTGGAAGCTGATGTTGTCCTGCAAATCCTTCGGCAGATTGAGCTGGTACATCTCGTACTCGGCCGCAAAGAACGGCGTGCCGAGGTCGAAGTAGCCGCCCATGAGCAGGACGTTCATGTTCGGGTTGTGCTTCAGCGCGGCGGTCAGGTCCGGCATCACATTCGGCGTGCCCGAGCTGGCGTAACCCGAACCCGGCTGGCGATGTTTGAAGCTCCAGCCACCTCCGCTGCTGTAGATCTGGCGATAGGCGGACGGCCGATAGTGCATTCCCTTGCCGAAGTGCAGCGTGTTGCGAATGTAGTCGTTGAACTCGGCAACGGTCGGCGCGTCGATCGACGAATCCATCGGGTCGTAGCGGCCGCGCTCGCCCATCGGGTCCATCGCCGGACCGCTGTAGCGCGAGTCGAGCCGGCCGGTGATTCGGTCGGCGTTACCCAGCAGTTCATGGGCGAACTGGCCCCCGGCAATACGCAGATTGTCCTTCAGAATGTAGTCGACCGGCAGACCGGTGTACTGGTGCAACTGCTCGGCGACCTTGCGCTTTTGCTGCGGGTTGATCGTGTTGCCGAGGTTGAGCGCCTCGAGGTAATCGGTCATCGCGTAATGCTCGACTTGCTTCAGGAACGGCACCAGATCCTTCGGCTGGTTGGGCAGCTTGTGGTGGTACCACGCCGTGGCCGCATAGCTCGGCAGGCCGGTCGCATAGGAAATGTTGACGCCCGGGTTGCCCTGCGGGCCGTCCACGCTGATGTCGAAATTCAGGATCGACGACAACAGGACGACGCCGTTCAGGTCGATGTTGTGCTGCTCGAGGTCGTACGAGAGCACCGCCGAACGGGTCGTGCCGTAGCTTTCGCCAAACAGGAACTTGGGCGAGTTCCAGCGGCTGTGCTCGGTGAGCCAGCGCGCGATGAACTGCGTGAATGCCTTGGCGTCCGGATCGATGCCCCAGACGTCTTTCGGCTTGCCGACGCCGCCTTCCTTCTTGCCGATCACGCGGCCGAAACCGGTGCCGGGCGCGTCGATGAACACCATATCGGTGGCGTCGAGCAGACTGTCGCTGTTATTGACGAGATGGTACGGCGCCGGCGGCGTCAGCGTGCCGTTGCCGACCACCACGCGCTTCGGCCCGAACGCCAGCATGTGCAGCCACACGGTCGAGGACCCGGGGCCGCCGTTGTAGAAAAAGGTAATCGGGCGATGGTCCTGATGGTCGACGCCGGTCTTGATGTAGGCGACGTAGGACATGCTCGCGTACGGTTTGTCGTCCTTGCTGCGATCTTTCAGCACCATGATGCCGGCGATTGCCTTGTAGCGGATGCGATTGCCGTCGATCTCGACAGAGCCGTTGGTCACCGACTGCTGGTCCTTGGGCGGCTGCACCTTGCTAGCCGCGTTCTTGTCGTGCTGGTGGTCATTGCCGCCACCGGCGGCGAGGGCGGGGCCGGCGATCAGCGCCAGCGCGACGCCTGCAGCGCGCAGAGATAATTTATTCACTCGCAATCTCCTGTTCGATTTCAAAGCGATCGGCTGTCCGCCGATATGTATGCTTCAGAGTCCCGTGCGGGCACGTTGGTTCCCGGCACCGCTGGATAATGCACGGCGCGAATGGTAGATTCTAGCCGCGTCACCTCAACATAAATACTATGCCATTGACCCTGGACGCTTACGAGTTCAGCGTCTTCGCGCTGCCCAACCTGATTGTGGCCGCGGCGACACTGCTTTGGGGACTGCTGCTGCGCTGGCGTATGTCGGAGTCGTCGGCGGGCGTGTGGGCGCTTGTGGTCGCGGTGTCGGTGGTCCTGTGGCAGGCGGCCTATGCGATGGGCTACATCTCGCGTACGCCGGAGGTCGCGCAACAATGGATTGCGCTGGGCCAGATCGGCATCATTTTTATCGGCCCGGGCCTGTACGAACTGCTCCGGCGCCTGCTCGGGCTTTCCGACTGGCGTGATCGGCTGTCGGGCCCGATCTGGATCGCCGCCGTCGGACTGCTCTATGTACTCCTCGCGACCGACGATTTCCTCGGCGCACCCTATCACTACGCCTGGGGCTATTACGCCGATTACCATCTCGGCGGCACGCTGCTCGGTGCGAGCCTGTGCGCAACGCTGCTGTTCCTGTTCGTCTGCTCGTTTACCACCTGGCGCGCGTCGCCGCGCGACAGCGGCCGCCGCCATCGCGCCCGCATCCTGCTGTACGGCTTCTCCGTGTCCTTCCTCGGGGTGTTCGATTTTGCCGCCTGCTGGGGCTTTGCGCTGTACCCGTTCGGCTACGTGATGGTCGCCTTCACGGTGGTCACGATCGGCTACGCGGCATGGCGCTACCGCGTCGTTGCAGTAGGTTCGCATGCGGCGGCGATGCAAGTGCTGAAAACGCTGTCGGACGGCGTACTGGTGCTGGACGATCTCGGCGCCATATCGGTCGTGAACGAACAGGCGGCACTGTTGCTGGGCCGGCCGCACGACGATCTGATCGGCAGGACGATGAAGGATATTCTGCCGGCGCTGAATTTCAACCGCGAACTGTCCGGGAACGAGACTTCGGGGACGGTCGACACCGAAGTCAGGCTGACCGGACGCGATGGCGTCAAGCGTACGCTCAACGTGAAGGTCAATGTGATGCGCGATGCGCACGGCGATGCGCCGCTGACCGTGTACGCGTTGCAGGACGTGACGCGCTACCGAGAGGCCCTCGAGCGCATCCGCAAGCTGGTCTGGTTCGACCAGGCGACGGGGCTGCCGAACAAGCGCCACCTGGATGACAAGCTCGGCCAGGCGCTGGGCCGTGCGACGCTGACGCAAGGTATCGCCGTCTGCGCGCTGCGGCTGGAGCATGTCCGGCGGCTGGCGGACATGCCCGGCGCGCCCGCCAATCCACTGCAGGCGGAAATCTCTGCGCGCCTCAAGCGTTTCGTCGCCAGCGTGGCGCCGGGAACGGTCACCGCTGCGCGTATCCAGAGCCACGAGTTCGTGCTGCTGTTCGAGCGCATGGACTCGGTCGGCAAGCTGACCACGCAGCTCAACCGGCTGAACGCAATACTGCGTGAACCGGTCGATATCGGCGGGCGCAGCATCCAGCCGGTGCTATGGCTCGGCGTCAGCCTCTATCCGAACGACGGCGAGACCGCCGCGGCGTTGCTCGAGCGCGCCGCCGCCGCGATGGACCAGGCCGCCGAAGATCGCGCGTCGCAGGTACATTTCTTCAACGCGGCTGCCAATGCCGCCGCGCTGCAGTCGCTGGCGCTCGATTCACGTCTGGCGCGCGCCATCGAGGCGAACGAGTTGCAGCCGTGGTTTCAGCCGGTCATCAACACCGACACCGGCGGAATTGAATATGCCGAGGCGCTGGTCCGCTGGCGCGACCCGGAGCGCGGCCTGCGGCTGCCGGACGAATTTATCCCGGTCGCGGAGGAAAGCGGCCTGATCGTGACGCTCGATCGCTGGATGCTGAGTGCCGCCTGCGCCGAAGCAGCACAGTGGAACAGCCAGACATCGGCACCACGCGTAGCGGTCAATGTGTCGGGCGCGCATCTCGCCGCCACTCGCGGCGCGGATCTCGCCGCCGCGATCGGCGCAATCCTGGAACGCGATGCGCTCACACCGGACCGGCTCGAACTCGAGATCACCGAAACGCACGTGGTGACAGCAGACAAGCCGATGCTCAACAACCTGCGCCGGCTGCGCGACCTCGGCGTGCGCATCGCGGTAGACGATTTCGGCACGGGCTATGCATCGCTGAATTACCTGCAGCAGTTCCCGCTCGACAGCCTCAAGATCGATGCCAGCTACACGATGGCGATCGGCCGCGACCAGACGCGCACGGCGCTGCTACAGTCGATCCTGACGCTCGCGTCGCAACTCGAACTCGAAGTCGTGGCCGAGGGCGTGGAAGCCCCGCATCAGGCAGCGTTCCTGCGCCGCTACGGCTGCCACCTGATGCAGGGTTACCTGTTCTGCCGGCCGCTGCCGGCCGACGAGTTCCGGCACTTCGTCGAAACCTGGACCGGCCACACCGATATCACGCTGCGGCTGTTGAGCGAAGGCTGACGGCGTCTTCCTCCCCTGGCGCGAGGGGAGAGGGACTTCAGTCCTTCGGGCAAATCGGCGCCACATTGGCTGGCTGCGGCGGCGCATCGCCCTGCTGCGCAGCCAGCGTCGGCACCGTCTCGGCGCGCGGCGCGTGCTGGTCGAACTGCGGTCGGATGCGCGCCTCGGTCACCTGCTCGAAGCCGTAGCCGATACCGATCAGCTTCGGCTCGCTCCATTTGCCGGCAAAGAACACGACACCCACCGGCAGGCCGTGCACGTTGCCGGCCGGCACCGTGATCGACGGGTAGCCCGCTACCGCCGCCGGCCCGTACCCGCCGCCGCCGTAGTTGTCGCCGTCCACTAGGTCGCTGACCCACGCCGGACCGGTCGCCGGCGCCATCAACGCATCCAGGTGGTGTGCCTTGAGCGCGGCATCGATGCCTTCCGGTCCGGCCAGTTGCTTTTCCTTCTCGAGCGCCTTGCGGTACGCCAGGTCGGTTAGCGGCCCCTTGGCCTCCGCCTTGATGAACAGATCCTGGCCGAACCACGGCATTTCTTTGTCCGCATGCGCCTTGTCGAATGCGATCAGGTCGGCGAGCGTGTGAACCTTGAGATTGGGGCGCGTGGCGAGATAGGCGTTTACGTCGTGCTTGAACTCGTACAGCAGTACCGTGCTCTCCGCCTTGCCGTAGCCGTGCAGGTGCGGCAGCTTCACCGGCATCACGGTTGCGCCGGCGGCGCGCAAGGCAGCCGCGCTTGCGTTCATAATCTTGTCGACATGCGGGTTGAAACCCGCCAGCGCGCAGACCATACCGATGCGGGCGCCCTTGAGCGCGCCGGGTTTGGCGAACTGCGTGTAATCGATTGCGTGGCTGTCGGCCTCGGCGGTCGCCGGGTCGCGCGGGTCGCTGCCGGCGATTGCGGTCAGCACCGCGGCGGCGCCTTTGACAGTGCGCGCCATCGGGCCGGCGGTGTCCTGACTGTGCGAAATTGGCACGATGCCCGCGCGACTGACCAGGCCCACGGTCGGCTTGATGCCGACAATACCGTTAATCGACGACGGACAGATCACCGAGCCGTCGGTTTCGGTGCCGAGCGCGACTGTGACGAGGCCCGCCGCGACCGCCGCGCCCGAGCCGGCGCTCGAGCCGCAGGTGTTGCGCGGCAGCACGTACGGATTCTTCGTCAGCCCGCCGCGCCCGCTCCAGCCGCTGGTCGCGTAGCTCGAGCGGAAATTCGCCCATTCGCTCAGGTTGGTCTTGCCGATCAGGATCGCGCCGGCGGCGCGCAGCTTGGTGATCACAGTCGCGTCCTGCGGCGCGGGCGGACCGACCAGCGCCAGCGAGCCGGCAGTGGTCATCATCGGCCCGCGCGTATCGATGTTGTCCTTGACCATCACCGGGATGCCAAACAGCGGGCCGTGCGCGTTACCGAGCGCGCGCGCCCGATCGCGCTCGGTTGCGATCTCCAGCGCGTCCGGGTTGGTCTCGATGACCGAATTGATTTGCGGGCCGTGCTTGTCGATCGCGTCGATGCGCCGGAGGAAATCGCGCGTCAATTGGACCGAAGTGACTTTGCCGTCATGCAGCGCGGCCTGCAGCTCGGCGACGGTCTTGTAATACGGCTTGAACGTCGGCTGAGGCGCGACCGGTGCAGCTGCAGGGGCGGGATGCGGCGCGGGTTGCGGCGCGGTGGCGCAGCCGGCAAGCGCCAGCACGGCAACGAGTGAGGCCAGTTGAATTTTCACGGTCGGCTCCTCTGTTATGATTTTGTAAAAGTGTGGCGTCTCATTCTAACCCCGATACTCCGCTGATGAATTCATCGACCTCTGCAGCGCTGGACCGCGTCCACGCCGACCGTCCGCGGCTGGCGGCGCTGGCATGGGCGCACTTCCTCAACGACGGCGCGGCCAACTACCTGCCCGGCGTGCTGCCGGCCATCCTGGTGTCGCTGAACTTGTCGGTCACCTATGCCGGCCTGTTCATGGCGGCGCTGCTGATCGGCCAGGCCCTGCAGCCTTTGACCGGCCTTCTCGCCGACCGAATCGGCGGACGACGGTTCATTCTGATGGGATTGGCCGGCGCCTCGATCGGCGGCGCGCTGGTCGGCTTGATGCCCAACCGCTGGTCGCTGCTCGGCCTGCTGATCGCAACCGGCCTGTGCAACTCCTTCTTTCATCCGCAAAGCCTCGCCGCGGTGCGCGCCATCGGCGGTCGTCGCCACGGCGGCTCGATGTCGATCTTCCTGGTCGGCGGCGAGATCGGCCGCGGCGCCTGGCCGGTGATTGCGAGTTGGCTGGTGACGGCACAGGGCCTGCAGGCGCTGTGGCTGATCGCGATTCCGTCGCTGCTGACGCTGCCGGTGCTGGCCCGTTATGCACCGGCAGTTGCGCCGCGGCCGCGGGAGGCGGCACCGCTCAACTGGCGCGTGCATGCCGGCCCGCTCGCCCGGCTGGTTGCGTTTTGCGCACTGCGCTCGGTGATGATTTTAAGCGTGGTCACGTTTCTGCCGGTGCTGTGGCACCAGCGCGGCGGCAGCCTGACCGGCGGCGCGAGTTTCATTACCGTGCTGCTGCTGGTCGGCATCATCGGCAATCTCGGCGGCGGGCGCGTCGGCGATCGGATCGGCCGGCGGCCGGTGATTATCACCGCGATCGTCGCGGGTGTCGCATTGCTCGCCGGGTTCATGGGCGCATCGGGGCTGCTCGCCTGGGTGCTGCTCGCGCTGCTCGGCATCGCGCTGTTTTCGACGCTGCCTCTGACGGTCCTGATCGCGCAGGACATTCTGCCCGAGAACCGTTCGATGGGCTCCGGCCTCGCCCTCGGTTTTTCCAACGCACTGGGAGCGCTCGGGGTCGTCGCACTCGGTTCGGTAGCTGATATCTGGGGTGTGTCAATGGCACTGTGGGCGGCTGTGATCTGCGGCGGGCTGGCAATCCCGTTCGCCTTGTCGTTGCCGAAAGGCGGCCGGGTCGTGGAGGTCTGACATGGACGCACCGGACCGCCAACTTCCGACACGCGCGCCGTATCATCTCGAAGCGACGGTACGCGTGCTACAGCGCCGGCCGACGAACCGGGTCGAGGTATTCGACTACGGTCTTTACCGGCGTCTCTTCAAAACGCCGGCCGGACTCGCGCTGGTGCAGGTGGAGAATCACGGTTCGGTCGATGCGCCCGATGTGCGCTACGCGGTGCTGCACGGCGAAGCCGCGCCGACCCGACTTGAGCCGACGTTGCGCGGCGTGCTGGGGCTCGATATCGACCCGGTGCCGCTGCAGCGCCTGGCCGAAGCGGAAAAGGCGATGCGGCCGACGGCGCTGGCGCTGCGCGGCATGCGACCGCCGCGCTTCGCCGAGTGGTTCGAGGCGTTCGGCAACGTGGTGCCGTTTCAACAGGTGAGTCTCGAAGCGGGCATCGCGATCGTGGGCCGGTTTATCGAGCAGTTCGGCGAGTGGCTCGACTTCGACGGCCACCGCTATTACGCGTTCCCGGCGCCGGCGGCGGTCGCCGACGCCGGCATCGATGAACTTAGGGCATGCGGGCTGAGCCGCACGAAGGCGACGGCCCTCAACCGGATTGCGACGGCGATTGAATCAGGCGAACTGAGCGAAGCGAGAATCGCGGCGATGCCCACCGCCGAGGCGACGGCGGTGCTGACCGCGCTGCCCGGCATCGGCCCGTGGAGCGCGGGTCTCGTGCTGTTGCGGGGGCTGGGGCGGCTCGACGTGTTCCCGCCCGGCGACGTCGGCGCGATGCGCGGCCTCAACAAGCTGCTGCGCCTGGACTCGGCCAGCGGCGGCCTTGCGCGCGTGGCCGAGCGCTTCGGCGACTACCGCGGCTACCTCTACTTTCACGCGCTCGGACGCAGCCTGCTCGACAAGGGGCTGATCCGGCCGGCACCCACGCCCACTCAATAGGCTGACATTGAATACGGCCGGCCTTGCGGCGTCACGCCCCAGCTTTTGTTCGGCTGCGCCTGCATCACGAAGCGCAGCGTGCCGCCGGCGCGGATTTCAGCGTCGCCAATCCAGGTGCGATCCAGCGGCTTGCCGTTGAGCGTGACCGATCTGATATACGGATGGTGGACGTCGAGGTTGTCGGCGATGACGGTGAACGTTTTGCCGTTCGGCAGATGCAGCACCGCGCGCTTCACGAACGGCCGGCCGATCACGTACTGGTTGCTCGCCGGCGTCACCGGGTAAAAGCCGAGCGCGGTGAAGATCAGCCACGCCGACATCTGGCCGCAGTCGTCGTTGCCCGGCAGACCTTTCGGGCCGGTGTGATATTGCGTGGTGACGATCTGGGTCAGGCGCTTTTGCGTCATCCACGGTTCGCCGGCGTAGTCGTACAGGTACGCAATGTGCTGACTCGGCTCGTTGCCCTGCGCGTAATAGCCGATCAGGCCGGAGATGTCTTCGACGTTGGCGAACTCCTTCGGGTCGACCTTGGCGTCGAACACATGATTCAGCTTCGCGACCAGCTTGTGCTCGCCGCCGAGCGCGTGAATCAGCCCGGCGATATCCTGCGGCTCGTACCACGAATATTCCCACGCATTGCCTTCGGTGTAATCGGTGTTGTAGCCGGCCTTGGCCGGATCGAACGGCGCGCGGAAATCGCCGTCGCTTTTGCGCGCGCGCACGAAACCGGTCTTCGAATCGAACACGTTGCGCCAGTTTCCGGCGCGCCGGTAAAACTTCTCAGCGATCTTTTTGCGCCCCATCGCCTCGGCCATGCGCGCAATGGTCCAGTCGTCGAATGCGTATTCCAGCGTCTTCGACGCGCCCTCCACTTCTTTGTCGATCGGCACGTAGCCGAGTTTCATGTAGTCCTTGAGGTCGTCGTACGGGCCGTAAGTTGCACTGGCGACCATCGCCTTCAGCGCCTTGTCGGCCGAAAAGCCGCGAATGCCTTTCATGTACGCGTCGGCAATCACGGCCACGGCGTGATAGCCGATCATGCACCAGGTTTCCTGGCCGTCGAACTGCCAGATCGGCAACAGGCCGTATGGACTTTCCTGCTGCGAGGCAAGGAATGAATTGATGAAATCGTCGGTCCGTTGCGGCGGCTGGATCAGCATCAGCAGCGGATGCTCGGCCCGGTAGGTATCCCACAGCGAATAGGTCGAGTAGAACGTGAAATCCTTCGCCCGGTGCACCTGGTTGTCGGGTCCGCGATAGCGGCCGTCGACATCCATCGACAGGTTCGGCGCGATCATGGCGTGATAGAGCGCCGTGTAGAACATCTGCTCCATCGCCGGCGAGGCGTCGACATCGATCGCCGACAGCGCTTTCGTCCACGCGGCGCGCGCGGCGGTGCGGGTGGCGTCGAAGTTCCAGCCCGGCAGTGTGCCGAGATTACGGATCGCGTTCGCTTCGCTGACCGGCGATATCGCGACTTTGACCAGCAACGTCCGGTTTTTCAGCTTGCCGAAATCGAACACGCCGATAGTGCCGCGGCCGGCGATTTGCGCGCGCGCCGCCGGGTCGTGATTGGCGGGCGGCGGAAAACCGTTATAGGCAACCTTGCCCTCGCGGTCGTACAGTTCGTGGCCGGCAAGCGGCTGCGAGAAACGCATCGCGAAGTACAGCTTGCGATCCGGCGCCCAGCCACGCGTCGCGCGGTAGCCGGTGATCGTGCCGTTCTTGTGAATGCGAATCCGCGACCACAGCACCTTGCCGGGATAGTTGTAGATACTGGAGCGAAGATCGACAAGCACGTGCGCCGGCTTGCCCTTGGGGAAATGGTAGCGTTGCAGGCCCACGCGCTTCGTCGCGGTCAGCTCGACGCGAACGCCGTAGTCCGACAGCGTGACCGCGTAATAGCCCGGCTCCGCCTGCTCGGTTTTATGGCTGAAGCGCGAGCGATAGCCGCTGTCGGGTTCCGCGGGTGTACCGGGATCGAGCTTGACCCGGCCCGCGATCGGCATCACCAGTACGTCGCCCAAGTCGGAATGGCCGGTGCCGGAGAAGTGGGTCTGCGAGAAGCCGCGAATGGTGGTGTCGTCGTAGCGATAGCCGGCGGCCCAGTCGTAGCTCTGGCGCCAGTTGCGAATCTGCGTGTCGGGGCTCAGCTGAATCATGCCGAACGGCACGGTCGCGCCCGGAAACGTGTGGCCGTCGCCGCCGGTGCCGAGGAAGGGATTGACCGCGGCGTAGGCCTTGGCCGGTGCGGCATTGGCCGGTAGCGGCACAAGGAGCGCGGCGGCGAAAGTGGCGGCGAGGAAGACGGTGCACTGGCGGGCGGACATGATTGGCTCCTGAACGTTTTGACAGCGCCGGTCGAACTGGCTACCGTGCTTCGGCCGTCCCTGTCATTGCCGGCGCCGTGCAACCTTAATACATGACCAGCGACTTGTCATCGAAAGCTCCGACGACCCCGGCCGCTACACCCAAAAGCGCCACCCACACCGCCGCAATGGCGGTGATGACCGTGATCTTTTTCATGTGGGGCTTTCTCACCAGCCTGAACGACGTGCTGATTCCGCATTTGAAGGCGGTGTTCGCGCTGAATTACGCGGAAATCATGCTGGTGCAGTTCACCTTCTTCGGCGCGTATTTCGTGATGTCGCTGCCGTCGGGCAAAGTCCTGTCGTGGGTCGGCTATAAGCAAAGCATCGTCATCGGGCTGGTCGTCGCCGGCCTCGGCGCGGCGCTGTTTTATCCTGCGGCGGCACTGCCGTCCTACGGCCTGTTTCTCGGCGCGTTTTTCATCCTGGCGAGCGGCATCACGCTGCTGCAGGTCGCGGCGAACCCCTACGTCAGCCTGCTGGGGCCGGCGCGCACGGCATCGAGCCGGCTGAACCTGTCGCAGGCGCTGAATTCGCTCGGCACGACGCTCGCGCCCAAATTCGGCGGCATGCTGATCCTGTCGGCCACGGTGCTGGGCGCAGCCGAGCTGGCGAAACTCCCGGCCGCGAGACAGGCGGCCTATCACACGGCACAGGCACAGGCGGTGCAGGGGCCGTATCTCGGCCTGGCGGTGGTGCTGCTGATCCTCGCGCTGGGTGTGTTTTTGTTTCGCCTGCCGTCGCCGGTGATCGAGCAAACGAAAAGCGGGCAGACGAGGCACACGTTCCGCGAAGCGCTGAAGCACAAGCATCTGCTGTTCGGCGTCATCGGCATTTTTGTTTATGTCGGCGCGGAAGTTTCGATCGGCAGTTTCCTGATCAACTATATTTCGCTGCCCACAATCGGCAACCTGCCGCAAAGCCGCGCGGCCGATTTCGTGGCGCTGTACTGGGGCGGCGCGATGATCGGCCGGTTTGTCGGCGCGGCGCTGCTGCAGAAAGTCGATCCGCGCAAGCTGCTCGGCATCTTTGCCGGAATTGCCGCGCTGCTGGTGGTGACGACGATGCTGACAACCGGCTTTGTCGCGGTCTGGACGATTGTGGCGATCGGCCTGTTCAATTCGATCATGTTCCCGAACATTTTCACGCTCGGCATCGACCGGATGGGCGCACTGACGGATCGCGCGTCGAGCCTGCTGATCATGGCGATCGTCGGCGGCGCGGTCATTCCGGAACTGCAGGGCGTGCTTGCGGATGCGATCGGCCTGCATCACGCTTTCGTGCTGCCGCTTTTATGCTATCTGTACATTATTTTTTACGGCTTCAAAGGATCGCGCATTCGTGCCTGACATCGCGTGCTTCGGTGAGGCGCTGATCGACTTCCACGCGGAGGCGCCGCTTGAGCCCGGCGCACCAGCTCGCTTCGTGCAGTACGCCGGCGGCGCGCCAGCCAACGTTGCGGTCGCCGTGGCGAAGCTCGGCGGACATGCGGCCTACATCGGCATGCTGGGACGCGACCTGTTTGCCGATTTCCTGCTGGAGAGCTTTACGGAGGCCGGCGTCGATACCCGCTCTATCGCCCGCACGGGCGAGGCCAACACAGGGCTTGCTTTCGTGTCGCTCGACGACGAGGGTGAGCGCCGGTTCAGTTTCTATCGGCCGCCCGCGGCGGACCTGCTGTTCCGGCCGGCGCACTTTCGCGATGACTGCTTCAACGGCCTGAAGATTTTTCACGCCTGCTCCAACAGCCTGACGGAGGCCGCGATCGCCGACACGACGCTCGCAGGCATGCGCCGCGCGCGACAAGCGGGCGCGCTGGTGAGTTTCGACGTCAATCTGCGCCTCGCACTGTGGTCGGCCGACTTCGATCCGCACCCGCCCATTGCAGCAGCGCTCGCCGAGGCGGATATCGTGAAGCTGTGCGGTGAAGAGTTGGCGTTCCTGGCGGAAGCGGCGGGGAGCGAGGAAGCCGCGCTGGATGAATTGTGGCGTGGCCGAACCGAGCTGGTGCTGATCACCGACGGCGCCGCACCGATTCGCTACCTGGCCCGCAAGACGCACGGAGAGGTACCTACCATCACAGCCCAAGTCGTCAACACCAATGCCGCCGGCGATGCATTTATCGGCGGTTTTCTGTACTGCCTGGCAAAGCGGGAGGTCGACCCGACAGCGTTGCCATCATTTGCCGCGACGGACGCACTTGAGGATGCATTGCGCTTCGCCGCTGCCTGCGGCGCGTTCACGGTGACGCGCCACGGCGCCTTCACCGCGATGCCGACGCTGAACCAGGTCCGGTCGCTGCTGGAGACGAGCGCATGAATGCGATGCCCGACTTCCGCTCGCCGCAGTTTTTACGCGACCACATCGCGCAAACGATGCATTTCTATCATCCACGTGCGATCGATCCGGCCGGCGGCTTTTTCCACTACTTCAAGGACGACGGCGCGATTTACGAGCGACGGCATCGCCACCTCGTCAGCAGTACACGCTTCGTGTTCGACTACGCCATGGCGGCGCGAGAATTCAGCAAGCCGGCGTACCTCGAAGCCGCGCGCCATGGCCTGCGCTACCTGCGCGAGGTACATCGCGATCCGGCAACCGGCGGTTACGCCTGGACGTTGCGCGACAATCTTCCTGAGGATCGCACCAACCACTGCTACGGCCTGGCCTTCGTTCTGCTGGCCTATGCGAAGGCGTTGCAGGCGGGGGTCGGTGAGGCCGCCGAGTGGCTCGACGAAACCTGGCGATTGCTCGAAGCACGCTACTGGGATGCGGCCGCCGGCCTGTATCGCGACGAGGCCGATGCCGATTGGCAGTTCTCGCCGTATCGCGGCCAGAACGCGAACATGCATATGTGCGAAGCATCGCTCGCCGCCTATGACGCAACCGGCGAACGGCGCTACCTGGAGCGTGCGTACCTGCTGGCCGATCACATGACGCGGCGCCAGGCGGAGAAAGCGGGCGGCTTTATCTGGGAGCACTACGACAGTGATTGGGAAATCGACTGGGACTACAACCGCGACAATCCGCGTCACCTGTTCCGGCCGTGGGGTTTTCAGGCCGGCCACCAGACCGAGTGGGCCAAGCTGTTGCTGACGCTCGATCGGCACATCGATGAGGCGTGGCTCGCGCCGCGGGCGCAGGAACTGTTCGACGCGACGCTGGAACGCGCGTGGGATGCGGAATTCGGCGGCATCGTCTACGGCTTTGCCCCGGACGACAGCATTTGCGATGCCGACAAGTATTATTGGGTGCAGGCGGAGTCGCTGGTGGCGGCCGCGCGGCTGGCGATTCGCACAGGCCAAACCCGCTACTGGGACTGGTACGGGCGATTGTGGGCGTACGCGTGGCAGCAATTTATCGATCACGACTACGGCGCCTGGTACCGCATTCTCGACCGCAAAAACCACAAGTACAGCGACGAAAAGAGTCCCGCAGGCAAGACCGATTACCACACGATGGGCGCCTGTTACGAGCTGCTGGAAGTTATCCAATGAAAATCCTCATCCTTGTCATCGCCGCGCTGGTACCGTTTACCGCAACAGCCGCCCCAAAGCGGGTCGACACCACCGCACTCGCCACGCAGGTAAAAGCCCAATTCCTGCACGCCTGGCACAACTACGAACGCTACGCCTGGGGTCACGACGCGCTGCGCCCGCTGAGTAAAAAGCCGTACGACTGGTACGGCCAGTCGCTGATGATGACGCCGGTGGATGCGCTCGACACACTGGTGCTGATGGGCCTGAAACACGAGGCCGACAAGGACCGCAAGCTGATCGACAGCAAGCTGTCGTTCGACAAGGACATCTACGTCAAGAACTTCGAGGTGACGATCCGGTTGCTGGGCGGTCTGTTATCCGGTTACGAGTTGACCGGCGACAAGCACCTGCTGGCGCTCGCCGACGATCTCGGCAAACGGCTGCTGCCGGTCTTCGACTCCCCGACCGGCCTTCCGTATCGCTACGTCAATCTGCGCACCGGCAAAGTGCGCGGCGCCGACACCAATCCGGCGGAAACCGGCACGCTGCTGCTCGAATTTGGCACGCTGAGCAAGCTGACCGGCAATCCGGTTTTCTACCAGAAGGCCAAGCGCGCGCTGGTCGAGACGTACAAGCGCCGATCGGCAATCGGCCTCGTCGGCAGCAGCATTAATGTTGAAACCGGCCAATGGACCGACACCGACTCGCACATCGGCGGCGGCATCGATTCGTATTACGAGTACCTGTGGAAGTGCTGGAAGCTGTTCGGCGACAAGGATTGCCTCGCGATGTGGCGGACCAGCATCAAGGCCATCAACAAATATTTGGCCGACGACGTGCATGGCCAGCTCTGGTACGGCCACGCCGACATGAACACCGGCAAGCGCACCGGTACGACGTATGGCGCACTCACCGCGTTCTTTCCGGCGGTGCTCGCCTTCTCGGGCGATCTCAAGCGCGCCGAACGGCTGCAGGATTCGTCAGTCCGGATGTGGAACCTGTACGGCATCGAACCGGAAGTAATCGATTACGGGACGATGCAGGTGGAATCTCCGGCCTATCATCTGCGCCCCGAGATCGTCGAATCGACCTACTACCTGTATCACTTCACGCACGACCCGAAGTATTTGCAGATGGGTCGGAAGCTGTTTCGCGACTTCGTCAAATACTGCCGCGCACCGCACGGCTACGCATCGCTCGGCAGCGTGATCACGAAAAAGCAGATCGACGAAATGCCGAGCTTCGTGTTCGCTGAAACCTTCAAGTATTTCTACCTGCTGTTCGCGCCGCCCGAAACGCTAGACTTCAACGCGGTGGTATTCAATACCGAGGCGCACCCGCTGCGGCGCATGAGCAAAAACCGCTGACGCTGTCAGGCCGCTTTCGCCAGCACCCAGCCTTTCGGATCGACAATCACCTTGGCGCCGTGCGGCACGGTGAACGACGCGCCGCCGTTCGGCATCGCGATGCGGCGCGTCTTGCCATCCACTGCCACCGGCAGCGGCAGCTCGAAATCGGGGTGGCGCCAGCGCAGCGTGATCGTGTCGGTCTGGTTACCCGCCTTGCGCGTCAGGGTATATTCCGGCTCCGCCGCCTTGTACAGGTAGCGCTGCCAGAACCAATCGAGGTCTTTGCCGGCCATATGGTTTACGAGGTCGGTGAAATCCTTCGTCGACACCAGCTTGTAAGCAAAGCGCGGGTCGTTCTGGAACTGGTATAGCGCCTTGAAGAACAACTTGTCACCCAGCATCCAGCGCAGCGTGTGCAACACGCACGCGCCCTTGGTGTAGATATCGCCGATGTAAGCCTGATCGCCGGTCAGGTTCCTGCCCTGCACGATCGGCTTCTTGTTTTTGACGTGGGTGCAGTCGTGGTGCATGTATTCGAGGTACTTGGCCACGCCAAGCGTATCGTTGACGTAGATCGCCTCGGAATAGGCCGCGAAGCCTTCGTGCAGCCAGAAGTCCGACCAGTCGCGCGCGGTCAGCTTGTTGCCCCACCACTCGTGCGCGGTTTCGTGCAGTAGCAGGAAGTCGAAGCCGAACTTGTTGTCCTTGAAATGGGAGCCGTAGGCGATCAGCGTCTGGTGCTCCATGCCTTCATAAGGTGCCTCGGCGACCCAGTACTTGTCGCGCAGGAACGGGTATTCGCCGAAGCGACGGCCGAGCACGGTGAGAATCTTCGCACCTTCGCGCAGCCACATTTTGCGCGCCTTTTTCACATCCTGCGGCAGCGCCCAGAAGATAATCGTCTTGTCTAGGTTACCGTGAATGCCGTGGTAGGCGGCCTTGATCGGCACGTACGGCGCGACGTTGATCGTCACGTCGTAATTATTGATCGGGTAGCTCACGCGCCAGTGCGTCGTGATCGTGCCGTTGGCATTGCGGGTCTCGCCCACCTTGCGGCCGTTGGACAGACCGACGAGGCTCGCCGGCACGGTCAGCGCGATCGTCATGCCCTCGTCCGGTTCGTCGGACGGCGCGTCCTTGCACGGCCACCAGATATCGCCGCCGCTGCCTTCGCTGGTGACACCGATCCACGGCGCTCCCGAAGGCGTGTGCGCCCAGACAAATCCATCCATCCACGGCGGGTTGACGGCGACATACGGTGCGCCGCCGTAGCTGACGGTCACGGAATGCCGGCTGCCGGTCTGCCACGGCTGCGCGAGCGGCACGCGAATCATGCCGTCGCTGTGGCTGAAGCCCGCAGGCTGACCGTCAACGCTCACCTTATAGACGCTGAGATGCCCGTCGAGCTGCACCTCGAACACGTCGAGCGGCTTGAGCACGGCGACGGTAATCTTGTTCTGCCCGTCGATCGTCTGGTTCTTCGGATGCACCGCGACGGCAAGATCGTAGCGGCGCACATCGTAGGCCGCCTGGGCCGGCAGCAGCGGCCCGCCCGTGACGGCGACCTGCTCCCATTCGTGGCGCTGCCATGCAGACCAGCCGTAGCGGACGGCGAAACCAATACCAACGAGGATGGCAATCGCCACGATTATTATGATTAGTCTGCGCATGGTTCAGCTCTTCGGTTTATGAGAAGATTCGCTGCTGATTTTCCAATATCTTATAGGGGTTTTGCTAATGAGACCGCTATTTTCTGCTTTCGTTCTGGCCGCGGCGCTGTTGGCGTCAGGACTCGCGCCGGCGCGCGCCGACACGCACCCGTTCAACGCGCAGGACCTGGTGATGATGAGTCGGGTGTCGGATCCGCAGTTGTCGCCCGACGGCCATCTCGCCGCGTTCACCGTGCGGGCCACCGATTTTGCCGCAAACAAGGGCGCCACCAGCATCTGGACACTGGCGCTCGACAAGCCCGGCGCCGTGCCCCGCAAAATAGCCCCGGGCAATAGTCCGCGCTTTTCGCCCGACGGCAAGACGATTTACTTCCTCGCGCCGCATGACGACCGCACTCAGTTGTGGCGTGTCGCCGCTACCGGCGGCAAGGCGCATCTCGTCAGTACGCTGCCGGTCGGGATCAACAATTACAAGCTGTCGCCGGACGGCAGCCACGTACTGCTGTCGGTGGATGTATTTACAGACTGCCCCGACCTCGGCTGCACCCGCGCCCGCCTCGACGCACGCAAGGCCGATCCGGCGACCGGGCGGCTCTACCATCGCGTGTTCGTGCGCCACTGGGATACGTGGATGGACGGGCGGCGTTCGCAACTGTTCATCGCGCCGCTAGACAGCGGCAAGCTGGGGACCCCGGTCTGGCTGACGCAGGGCATTGATGGCGACGTGCCGTCCAAGCCGTTCGGCGGCGACGCCGAGTATACGTTTTCGCCCGACGGCAAGACCGTCTATTTCGACGTGCGCATCGCCGGCAAGACCGAGCCGTGGTCGACCAACTTTGACATTTACGCGGTGCCGGCCGACGGTTCGGCAGCGCCGCGCGCGCTGACCGCTGCCAACAAGGCGTGGGACGCGTGGCCGCTGGCGTCGCACGACGGCAAGACGCTGTATTACCTGGCGCAGAAGACGCCGGGCTTCGAGTCGGATCGTTTCGCAATCATGGCGATGAACCTCGCCACCGGGGCGATTCGCGAAGTCGATCCGGGCTGGGATCGCTCGGCTGGACCGCTGACGCTGTCGGCCGACGGCAAAACGCTTTACACGACCGCCGACGACTGGGCCAATCACGCGCTGTTCGGCGTCGACGTCGCGAGCGGCAAGGTCGCGCGGCTGGTCACCAACGGCACGGTCAAGGGCTTCGCCGTTGCGGGCCAGCGACTGCTGGTCGCGCGGCAGGACTTCAAGCATCCGACCGACCTGTACGTGCTCAACGCGAACAGCGGCAGCTTTCAGCAGGTCACGCATTTCAACGCCGAGCGCCTGAGCCACATCAGCTTCGGCGACTACCGCTTCTTCACCTTCAAGGGCTGGAATGGCGACACGGTGCAGGGCTACGTAATGCGCCCGGCCGGCTACGTGTCCGGCCAAAGCTACCCGGTCGCGTTCCTGGTGCACGGCGGGCCGCAGGGCGCGTGGCTCAACGACTTCCACTATCGCTGGAACCCGGAAGTGTATGCCGGCCACGGCTACGCAGTAGTCGCGATCAACTTTCACGGCTCGACGGGTTACGGCCAGGCGTTCACCAACGCGATCTCGCAGCACTGGGGCGATCGGCCGCTGGTCGATCTCAAGAAAGGCTGGGCTGCGGCGCTGATGAAGTTTTCGTTTCTGGATCGCGATCGCGCCTGCGCACTGGGCGCGAGCTACGGCGGCTACATGGTCTACTGGATGGCCGGAGTCTGGAACCAGCCGTGGAAGTGCTTCGTCGACCATGACGGCGTGTTCGATATGCGCATGATGTATTACGCGACCGACGAGCTGTGGTTCGAGGAGCACGAGAATGGCGGGCCGGAATACCTGCACCCGCAGAACTACCAGAAATTCAATCCGCTCAATCACGTCAAGGATTGGCGCGTGCCGATGCTGGTCGTGCACAGCTCGCACGACTACCGCATTCCGATTTCGCAGGGCATCGGCGCGTTCAACGCGCTGCAGCGGCAGGGCATCCCGAGCGAATTCCTGACCTTCCCCGACGAAAGCCATTTTGTCTCCAAGCCGCACAACAGCCTCGAGTGGCATCACGTCGTGCTGCACTGGCTCGATCGCTGGACGAAGTCGGGAGCTACAGCCGGAAACTGAGGTCGCGCAGGGCGAATCCGCTCGGCTGCGTGCCCAGACCGCGGCCGAGCAGGATCGCCTTGAAGCGCTCGCCCATGTCGGCGGGCGAAGTCAGCGTCTGGACCTCGCGCGTCAGCTCGAGGTGCGTACGCGTGTCGGCAGGGTCCGACCCGGCCAGCATTGATTCCAGGCCACCCCCCAGCAGGAAAAACGCCTGTGTTGTGTAGCCGTCGAGATCGAGACCGGCATTGACGCCGGCTTCGGCCACCGCAGTGAAATCGACGTGCGCGGTAATGTCCTGCAGGCCCGGATAGACAAACGGGTCGGGGTGCGCGCGATGGCGGTAATGACACATCAGCGTGCCGGCGGCGCGCTCGGCCAGGTAGAACGCCGCGCGCGGCAAGCCGTAGTCGATAAACAACAGGCCGCCGCGTTCGACGCAGTCGGCGAGGCCACGAATGAACGCCGGCAGATTCAGGTCGATCTCCGACACGTAGCCTGGCGGGAAGGCTTCGCCGCGCTCGCGCTCGATAATCGCAACGGCATCACGTAGTGCCTCCCGCGGCGGCAGGTCGCACCATACCAGCGCATCTCCGGCGCGCGTAACGCCCTGTTCGCGCAGCCCCTCGGCCGTCGCCATAAAACGGGCGACCGGCAGCGCGTCAAGCACCTCATTGCCGAAAATCACACCGCGAAACGGGGCCGGCAGCGAGTCGAGCCATTCGACCCGCGCGAACGTCTCGGCCGGCAATGCCTGTTCGAGCCGCGCGCGTTGGCGAGCGCGCAAATCGGCGCTGGTTTCGAGAATCCAGTAATGCGCCGGCAGGGCATGGTCTTGCGCGAGCTCAGCCAGTGCGGCGGCTGCGAGCGCGCCGGAGCCGGCGCCCAGTTCGAGGATGGTCTCGCCGTCGCTCGCGGCGAGAATTTCGGCGCATTGGCGCGCGACTACCCGGGAAAATAACGGCGAGACTTCCGGCGCAGTGATGAAGTCGCCTGCTTCGCCGAACTTCTGCGTACCGGCACTGTAGTAGCCGAGACCGGGGGCATAGAGTGCCAGTTCCATGTAGCGTTCGAACGGAATCGCACCGCCGGCGGCGTCGATGGCATCGAGGATATGCGCGCGCAAGCGATCGCTGTGGGCGCGGGCGTCGGCAGCGGGCAGAGGTAAGTCGGAAGCGGACAGATTCATTGCACTTAAAAGAATACGCCGCCCGGAGGCGGCGTATTCAGATGATGCCAAATCAGCGAAATCACTGCTGACTGAAGAACTTCTCGGCCGACGGGCTTTGCGCCTTGCGCCGGGCAGCGCACAGGTGCGCGGCCTCCATCGCCTGCCGCATGGCCCGATGAGTCGCCGGGTACTTCGCCAGCCGCGGCGCCAGGAAGCTTTTCACCTCTTCGGCCTTCTTGTCGCTGCAGAAGGCTTCCGCAATCATCGGCAGCCGGCCCATATGGTCGGCCGATACGCGCGCCACCGCCTGCTTGAAGTTCTTCTTGAGCCACTGCCAGGTCGCCTCGCGCGTCTCCGGCTGCTGAATCTGGTAGCGCCAGATAAGCATCACTTCGTTTTGCCGGACCACGTTCGGGTCGAGCGACATCGCCCGTACCGTGGCGGCCAGTTGCGGATCGGTGGCGCTGGCCATCGCGCCCAGGGCCACGCCGCGGACCATCGGGTTTTGCGCATTGCGATAAACCTGGTCGAGCGCGTCGAACACCGGCTTGCCCTTGTCCTGCACCGCCACGGTCAGCGCCACCGGCACGAAGTCCGACGCCACGGCAGTCAAGTCCGGTTTGCCGTTGTTGCCGAGACCGAGCAGCCGCGCCGCGGCGTCGTCGGCCGCCTGGCGTACCTGCTGATCGCGGGCAGTGTCGGTCAGGAACTTCGCCACTTCGGCCTCGAACTCCCGCTGGTTCGCGTCGTCGGGCGCGCCGCCCTTCTTGAAGTCGCCGGCCACGTCGTATTGATCATAGAGCTTCCGGGAATAAGCTTCGAGCGCTTCCTGGTGCTTGCCGGACACCAGCCAATCGTGCGCGAACCGCAGCAGGCTCATCGGCTCCTCGGCAACCGGTTCGTTCTTGGAATGGGCGAGCGGCGCCAGCGCCTTCATCGCCTGGATGGTATTGATCTTGCCGGCGTCGAACGCGGCCTCGATGCTGCCCGCCAGCGACATCTGCCCGACCGGCGTGAGCTTGTCGAGCGACTGGGTCAACTCGGCATAGCCGGTGTCGCCCAGCGACCACTGGTAGTAACCGACGCCCTCGGTGTTGGGCATGAACCACGTCGGCAGCTTGTCGCCGTTCAGCGTCACGTCGGCGCTGTGCTGGGTGAGCATGTAGCACTGCTGCGTCGCGTGGCCATCGACGGGATAGCGCATGCAGACCGGAATATCCCAATGCTCGCCCTCGGCGTTTCCGGACGAGCCCACCGGCAGGTAGCGAGACTGCACCAGGTGCACGGTCGGCTTGCCGTTGTCCATCTTGAGGGTCGCCTCGACCATCGGCAGGCCCGGCTGGTTGAGGAACGTCTTGAACGCCGGCCCGATGTTCTTGCCGGCGGCTTTGGAAATCGCGTTCAGGAAATCGTCGAGGTTGGCACTGCCGTAGGCGTTTTCCTCGAGATAGTTATGCATTCCGGCGCGGAACTTGTCGGGGCCGACGTAGTTCTCGAACATGCTGATGACGGCCGCACCCTTGGAGTAGGTAATGCCGTCAAATGCGTTCTTGATATCGCCGGTGTTTTTGATCGGCTGGCGGATCGCCCGCGCCGAGACCAGCGAATCCGCATGCATCGCGCCTTGCCGGGTATTGAGGATATCCATCTTCGGATTCCAGTCCGGATGCAGCTCGACCATGATCTTCTGTTCCATCCAGGTCGCGAACGCCTCGTTCAGCCAGATGTCGTTCCACCACGGCACGGTGACGAGATCGCCGGTCCACATGTGGCCGAGTTCGTGCGCGGCGACGCTCCAGTAGGCACGTTTCTGCCAGGTCGGCGCAGTTTTCGGATTCATCAGCAACAGCACGTCGCGGAACGTGATCGCACCGGCATTCTCCATCGCCCCGGCACTGAAGTCCGGCACCGCGATCAGCGACAGCTTCTTCCACGGATAACCGATGCCGTAGTACTTCTCCTCGGCCTGCACGATTTCGCCGGCGTGGTCGATCGCATACTGAATCTGGTCGCCCTTGCCCTTCACGGTGACGCCGTAGACGGGCACCGGATGATCGCGCAGATCGTTGGCCGGAATCGGCGGCCCCTGGACGATATCGAGCGGCCCGACTGCCCACGCGACGAGATACGTCGGCAGGGGCTTGGTGGTCATGAACTGCCACTTGACCATGCCGTTGCCGGCGGCGGTCTTTGATTCGACCGGCGTGTTGGCCACGACCTTGTCGTTGCTCGGTACGGTAAAGCTGTAGGTATACGGCGTCTTGAACGCCGGCTCGTCGAAGCTCGGGAATGCGCGCCGCGCGGCGATCGCCTCGAACTGCGTAAAGATGTAATTGTTGCCGTCGTCCTTGACCTTGTACGCGCCGAGCAGGCCCGGCGAGTACGGGTTCTTGAAATCGACGACAATGCGGGCCTTTTGCGGCTGCACGGTCGCGGGCAGGCTGAGCTTCGCGACGCCATCGTCGTTGACCTGCCTGAATCGGAGATTCAGCGTCTTGCCCTTCGCAAGCGCCAGTTTGACGCTCTGGATGTCGATGTTCTGGCTGTGAAACCAGATTTTGTCGGTCGGCTGCTTGATATCCACCGTCAACACTTCGTGCGCGGTGAAATACGCCTTGTCCGGGTCCATCGTAAAGTCAATGTCGTAGGCGAGCGGTTGCACGTCCGTCGGCAGCCGGCCGGTCGGTACGCCCTGCTGGCTCGCGTTCGTCGACGGCGGATCGGCCTGGGCCGTCTGCTGTTGCGAAGAAGAATGCTGGTTGCCGCAGGCGGCGAGCGCACCGCAGGCAGCCAGCAACAATACGATTCGGGGTAGACGCATGACGCTCTCCTTTTTGTATATCCGCTTCCGCGGCAAACCGCGTTCACTATGCGATAGGGTTCAAAGGGGAGAAGCGAAGAGTACCCCCTTTCTCGGATAGCCCTTCGTATTTAACGGCTTTTGAGGGCGGGCTGTCCAGTCGCCGTCCCTGCGAGACGGCGACTGGCTATCCGAAGTGCCTAGAACTGGCTGAAGAACTTCTCGGCGGAGGCGCTCTGTTGCTGGCGTTGCGCCGCGCACAGATGCGCCGCTTCCAGCGACTCGGCCAGCGTGCGCTGGCTCGCCGGATATTTCTTCATGCGGCCCTCGAAGAACGACTTCACTTCGGCCGCCTTGTCGTTGCTGCAGAACACCCGGCCGACCGCTGCCAGCCGCGACACGTAGTTGTCCGGCAGCACTTTGACGATCTGGTCGAAGTTGGATTGCAACCACTGCCAGGACGCCGCCCGCGTCTCGGGCTGACCGAACTGGCTGAACAGAACCCGCGGGATCTCGTTCTGCCGCAGCAGGCCCGGCTTGAGCGCCATTGTGCGAATGCGCTTGGCGAGTTTCGGCTCCGTGGCGGAGGCCATCGCTTCGAGGCTCGTGTTGCGTGCGAACGGCGTCGACGCATGCTCGAACACCTTGTCCAGCGCATCGAACACCGGCTTGCCGTCCGTACGCACCGCAGCCGTCAGCGCGGCCGGCGCGAAGTCGGCGTCAATCGCCGTCAGATCCACCTTGCCGTGATCGTCGAGGCCCAGCAGGCGCTCGCCTGCGGCGGCGGCGGCCTTCTGCACTTTCCGATCGTGACCGGTGTCGATCAGGAACTCGGCCACCTGTGCCTCAAACGCGCTCTGGTTGGCGTCCTTCGGCGCGCCGTTCGGCTTGAAGTCGCCGGCGACGTCGTAGTGGCTGTACAGCTTGCGCGCGAAGGCTTCGGCGCCCTGCTTCGCCTTCCCGGACAGCAGCCGGTCGTGGGCGAAGTCGATCAGGCCCATGGGCTCCTCGGCCACCGGCTCGTGCTTCGAATGGGCGAGCGGTGCCAGCGCCTGCATTGCTTGTGCGGTATCGATCTCGCCGGCGTGGAATGCCGCTTTGATGCTGCCGGCGAGCGACATCTGGCCGACGGCGCTCAACTGGTCGAGCGACTTCGTCAGATCGCCATAACCGGTGTGGCCGAGCGACCACTCGTAATAGCCGTTGCCGTCGGCATTCGGCATGAACCAGGCCGGCTTCGAATTCGTGTTCAACGCGACGTCGGCGCTGTGCTGCGTCAGCATGTAGCACTGCTGCGTCGCGTGGCCGTCGACCGGGTAGCGCATGCAGACCGGGATGTCCCAGTGCTCGCTCTGACGATTGCCGGTCGAGCCGAGCGGCAGGTAACGCGACTGCACCAGGTGCGCGGTCGGCTTGCCGTTCTGCATCGTCAGCGTGACGTCGACCATCGGCACGCCCGGCTGGTTCAGGAAGGTCTTGAACGCCGGCGCGACGTTTTTGCCCGCCGCCTTCGAAATGGCCGTCAGGAAATCGTCGAGATTCGCGCTGCCGTAGGCATTCTGCTCAAGGTAATTGTGCATGCCCTGACGGAACTTCTCCGGTCCGACATAGTTTTCGAACATGCTGATGACGGCGGCGCCCTTCTGATAGGTAATGCCGTCGAATGCGTTCCAGATGTCGCCGTTGTTCTTGATCGGCTGGCGGATGGCTCGCGCCGACATCAGCGAATCGGCGCGCATGATGCGCACGCGGCTCTCGAGCGCGTCCATCTTCGGATGCCATTCCGGATGCAGCTCGTCCATGACCTTCTGCGCCTGCCAGGTGGCGAACGCCTCGTTCAGCCAGATGTCGTTCCACCAGGGCACCGTGACGAGGTCGCCGGTCCACTGGTGGCCGAGTTCATGCGCGGCCACGCTCCAGTAGGCGCGCTTCTGGCTGGTCGGCGCAGTCTTCGGATCCATCAGCAGCAGGCTGTCGCGGAAGGTGACGGCGCCGGGATTTTCCATCGCGCCGGCCCAGAAATCCGGTACCGCAATCAGCGACAGCTTCTTCCACGGATAGCCGATGCCGTAATACTTCTCTTCGGTCTGGATGATTTCGCCGGCATGATCGATCGCATATTTAATCTGGTCGCCCTTGCCCTTGACGGTCACGCCATAGACCGGCACCGCATGATCGCGCAGGTCGTTGGGCGGAATCGGCGGCCCCTTGACGATGTCGAGCGGACCGACCGCCCACGCGACCAGGTACGTCGGCAGGGGCTTGGTCGTCATGAACTGCCACTTGGTCATGCCGTTGCCGGAATCGGTCTTCGACTCGACCGGCGTGTTGGCCACAACCTTGTCGCCGCTCGGCACGGTGAAGCTGTAGGTGAACGGCGTCTTGAAGTCGGGCTGGTCGAAGCTCACGAACGCGCGCCGCGCCGCGATCGGCTCGAACTGCGTGAAGATGTAATTGATGCCGTCGGCCTTGACCTTGTAGGCGCCCTGCAGACCCTGCGGGTACTTGCGCGTGAAGCTCAGCACGATGTGCGCCTTTTGCGGCGACACCGTCTGCGGCAGCGTCAGCTTGGAGACGCCGTCGCGGTTGACCTGCTTGTATTGCATGTCGAGCGACTTGCCGTCGGCGAGCACCAGCTTCGCGTTCGAAACGTCGATACCGCGGCCGTGAATCCAGATGAGGTTGCTCGGCTTGTTCAGCTTGATGCTGATGTTCTCGTGGCCGCTGTAGCCGGCCTTGTCCGGATCCATCGTGAAGTCGAGCGTGTAGGCCAGCGGCTGCACGTCGTTCGACAGCTCGCCGGTCGGGACGGCCTGTTGCTGAGATTTGGCGGAAGGCGGATCGGCCTGGGCCGTCTTTGAAGATGAACCCGGGTTGCTGCAGGCGGCCAGGGCGCCGCAAGCGGCAAGCAACATCACGATGCGGGACAAGCGCATGACGCTATCTCCTCTTTATATATGTAGGTATCGACGGCTTTTGACAGCGCGCTGTCTGTTTCTGACCGCGGTGGTTTGGGATTGTTCCGCCGCCGCGAGTGGAAAATGCTAGCCTTCGACCGCCACCAGCGGCGGCTCGTCGCTCTCAAATTGCCGCCAGTGTTCGGCGAATGTCAGCCCCGTCAGCGGGTGGCGGCGCTCGCCGGCGAGTTCCGCCAGCGGCCGGAGTACGAACGCGTACGCGAGAATTTCGCCGCGCGGGATCGCCAAACCCGGCTCGTTGAGAACGACATCATCGTACAGCAGCAAGTCGAGGTCCAGCGTGCGCGGCGCGAAGCGCGGTGCGGTGCGGTCGCGGCCGCAGGCGGCTTCGATTTCATCCAGCGCGGCGTCGAGGGCGTGAATCTCCAGATCGGTGTTGAATGCCACGACGAGATTGTGAAAATCGTTGCCGCGAAAACCGACGGCGCGTGAACGCCAGATCGTCGAGCAGCGCAGCGGGCCGAAGCGCTCGGCCAGCGCGTCGAGGCCCATCTGCACGTGACGTGCCGGCTCGACGTTGCTGCCGACGCCAACGAACGCCTCAGTCATTTTTGGTGCCGCGCTCGATAACCACACCCACGCTCTTACTGCCGCGCACCGCGCCCGGCTTGTTCAGTGTCAGGCGCAGCCACGGCACAGGGAATTCCGCCAGCACGATTTCCGCGATGCGCTCGGCCAGCGTTTCGACCAGCTCGAAGCTTTGCGCCTCCACATAGGCGATCAGCCTTTTCGCGACAGCCTTGTAGTCCAGCGCGTCGGCGATCCTGTCGGTCGCCGCGGCGTGGCGGATGTCGGTCGCCATGTCGAGGTCGATGCTGACAGTCTGGCGCACCTTGCGCTCCCACGCGTAGACGCCGACGATCGTTTCGATGCGCAGATCTCGAATAAAGACGATGTCCAAGGTTGCTCCTTCCTTATTTATTGCGGCGGCGCGAGTTCGCTGAGCGGCCAGCGTGTCCGCACTTGCGCGTCCGCCGTGCCGCCCTCGCCGGCGCTCAAGCGCGCCCAGCCGGCGTAGGCGATCATCGCGCCATTGTCGGTGCAAAATGCGAGGCGCGGAAAATACACGCGCCCGCCGCGTGCCGCCAGCATGTCGGTGAGGCGTGCGCGCAGCCGCTTGTTCGCGCCGACGCCGCCGGCGACCACCAGTTGATCGAGACCCGTGGCATCCAGCGCGCGTTTGCACTTGATCGCGAGCGTCTCGACGGCCGCCTCCTCGAACCCGCGGGCGAGATCGGCGCGACCCTGCTCGTCGAGCGGATCGTGCTGCCTGAGCGCGACCAGCACCGCCGTCTTCAGGCCGCTGAAGCTGAAATCGAAGCCCGGCCGGTCGGTCATCGGGCGTGGCAGCTTGAAGCGGTCCGGGTCGCCATTCTCCGCGAGCTTTGCAAGCGCCGGACCGCCGGGATACGGCAGCCCAAGGAGCTTGGCGGTCTTGTCGAAGGCCTCGCCGACCGCATCGTCGATCGACTCGCCGAGAATCCGATACTGGCCCAGGCCCGCGACCTCGACCAGCAGCGTGTGGCCGCCCGACACCAGCAGCGCGAGAAACGGAAACCGCGGCGCTGGCGATTCGAGCATCGGCGCCAGCAGGTGACCTTCCATGTGGTGGACGCCCAGTGCCGGCTTCCGCCACGCAAAGGCGAGCGAGCGCGCGAGACAGATGCCCACCAGCAATGCGCCGGCCAGGCCGGGCCCGGCGGTATAGGCGATGCCGTCGATGTTGGCGGACGTGCTGCCGGATTCGGCCAGCGCCGTGCGAATCAGCGGCGCGAGCTTGCGGATGTGATCGCGCGACGCCAGCTCCGGCACGACACCGCCATACTCGGCGTGCATTTTGACCTGGCTGTAGAGCGCGTGCGCGAGCAGGCCGCGCTCGCCGTCATAAACGGCGGCGGCGGTTTCGTCGCAGGAGGTTTCGATACCCAGGACACGCATCTTTGCAATTCTACACACTCGCGCGTAGAATTCCCGCTCTTCACTCTCGATCAAGGGCCAATGGATGCCAAGCGTACGGGTTAAAGAACACGAGCATTTCGACGCCGCTCTGCGTCGATTCAAGCGCGCCTGCGAAAAGGCCGGGATTCTGACCGAAGTTCGCCGCCGCGAGTTTTACGAAAAGCCGACCCAGGAACGCAAGCGCAAGCAGGCCGCGGCCGTCAAGCGTCACATGAAGAAGTTGTCGCGCGAACAGGCCCGCCGCACCCGTCTTTACTAAGGCAGCATCATGGCCTGCCCCCGTCAGATTTAGATGTCAGTCAAGGACTCGCTGACCGCCGATATGAAAACCGCCATGAAGGCGGGCGACAAGGAAACCCTCGGCGTTATCCGTATGGCCCTCGCGGCCGTCAAACAGCGCGAAATCGACAGCCAGTCAAGCCTCAACGATGGCGAAACCATCGCGGTGCTCGACAAGATGGTCAAGCAGCGCCGCGAATCGATCGAGCAGTTCAGCGCGGCCGGCCGCAACGACCTGGCCGAGCGGGAGAGCCGCGAAGTCGACATCCTGCAACACTACCTGCCGCAGCCGCTGCCGGAAGGCGAGATCGACGCCCTGATCGAACGCGCCGTCGCCGACTCCGGCGCCGCATCCATGAAGGATATGGGCCGCGTCATGGCCGCGCTCAAGGATCAAATGCAGGGCCGCGCAGACATGAGCGCCGTCAGCGCCAAGGTCAAGGCGAAGCTCTCCAGCTAACCGTCCGTCACCGGCGCCCGTCATGGGCTATGCTTATCGAATGGCCCGCATCCCGCAGTCCTTTATAGACGAACTGATCGCCCGCGCGGATATTGTCGAGGTTGTCGGCAATCGGGTCCAACTCAAGAAAGCCGGTCGCGAATTCAGCGCCTGCTGCCCGTTCCACAGCGAAAAGACCCCATCATTCACTGTCAGCCCGCAAAAGCAGTTCTACCACTGCTTCGGCTGCGGCGCGCACGGCACCGTGCTCGGCTTCCTGATGGACTACGACCACCTCGATTTCATCGAGGCGGTCAAGCAACTCGCGGCGCAGTTCGGCCTCGAAGTACCCGCCGAAACCGGCACCGAAAAGCCGAAAGACACCGGGCTGGCAGAATTGATGAGCGAAGCCGGCAACTTCTATCGCGAGCAACTCAAAAGCCATCCGCCGGCGATCGACTACCTCAAGGGCCGCGGCATCGACGGCAAGATCGCCGCCGAATTCGGCCTCGGCTACGCGCCGGGCGGCTGGGACACGCTCGCGACGCGCTTCGGCCGCGATGTCAAAGCGCAAAAGCAGCTTGCCGCCGCCGGCCTCGTGATCCAGAAAGACAGCGGCGGCTTCTACGACCGCTTTCGCGAGCGGGTTATGTTCCCGATCCGCGATCGGCGCGGGCGCACGATCGGCTTCGGCGGCCGCGTGCTCGACAAGGGCGAGCCGAAATACCTCAACTCGCCTGAAACCGAGCTGTTCCACAAGGGCAGCGAACTCTACGGCCTGTTCGAGGCGCGCCAGGCGCTGCGCGACATCCCGCGCCTGCTGGTCGTCGAAGGCTATATGGATGTGATCGCGCTCGCCCAGCACGCCATCCGCTACGCGGTCGCCACGCTCGGTACTGCGACGACGCCCTTTCATCTGCAGCGCCTGTTCCGCATCGCCCGCGAGGTCGTATTCTGCTTTGACGGCGATCGCGCCGGCCGCGCCGCCGCCTGGCGGGCGCTGGAGACGACGCTGCCCGAAGTGCGCGAGGGCCGCCAGATCCGCTTCCTGTTCCTGCCGGAAGGCGAGGATCCGGATTCGCTGGTGCGCGCCGAGGGTGCGCCGGCCTTCGAGGCACGGATACAAACAGCCGATCCGCTGTCCAAATTCCTGCTCGACCGGCTGGCCGCCGACAGCGACCTCGCCAGCATCGACGGCCGCGCCCGCCTGGTCGCCGCGGCAAAGCCGCTGATTGCGCGGATTCCCGATCCGGTCTACCGGCAGATGCTACTCGACGAACTGGCGAAAATATCCCGTCTGAGCGCGGAAAGATTGACTATGCTTATGGAGCCGGGCGAGGCCGGGCCGCGCGCGCCGAGGCGGCGGGCGCTGCGAGCTGGCGCGAAGACGCCGATGCAGCACGTGATCGCCCTGCTGCTCCAGCACCCGGAGCTGGCGGAGCTGGCCGACGACAGCGCGGACCTCGCCCGGGTCGAGCTGCCCGGAATGGGCTTATTCGTTGAATTACTTGAGTTTATCCGGGGTCGTCCCCACATAACGACAGGAGGCATTCTGGAGCATTGGCGGCAACGGCCCGAGGGCCGTCACCTGGAAAAACTCGCCGCCGAGCCGCTGCTGGTCCCCGAAGAGGGCGTCCAGCAGGAGTTTGCCGGCCGCCTGCAGCAGTTCCGCGCGCGCCCGCGCGAGCAGCGCTTCGAGGCGCTGAGAGCCAAGCCCCTCAAGGATTTGAGCGACGCGGAAAAGGCGGAGCTGCGTGCCCTCAGCGGCCTGCAAACCGACCAGGAACCCGGCTGAAGCTGGCAACGGCTGCTGCTGTGGTCTAAAATTGATCGTTTTCGTCCGCAAAACGTGGACAATCTGAAACCAATGGTACGAGCATGAGCGAAGATCGTCAGTCGCAGTTGAAGATTCTGATCGCCCGCGGCAAGGAGCAGGGATACCTGACCTATTCCGAGGTCAACGACCACCTGCCCGACGACATCGTCGATCCGGAGCAGATCGAAGATATCGTCAACATGATCAACGACATGGGCATCACGGTGCACGAGGAAGCGCCGGATGCCGATACGTTGCTGCTGTCCGACAACGAAGTCTCGACCGACGAGGACGCCGCCGAGGAAGCCGCCGCCGCGCTGGCGCTGGCCGCCGCCGACGCCGAGTTCGGCCGCACCACCGATCCCGTACGCATGTACATGCGTGAAATGGGCACCGTCGATCTGCTCACCCGCGAAGGCGAAATCCGCATCGCCAAACGCATCGAGGAAGGCCAGAACCAGGCGCTCGCCGCGCTGGTCACCTACCCGCAGACAGCGCAGGTACTTATCAACCTGTTCGAAAGCGTCCAGGAAGGTCAGGCCAAGCTGACCGACCTGCTGAACGGCTTCGTCGAGCCGGAGCCGGACGAGGAAGCGACGGCCGAAGAGGAGGAAGAAGACACCTCCGCGAGCAGCGCGTCGAACGATGACGCTGTCGACGAGGACGCCGACAGCGACGACGATGATGACGACGACGATTCCGATCAGGCCCCGGTCGACACCGGCCCGGACCCGGAAGAAGCCGCAGCCCGCTTTGCCGAAATCCGCAAGCTGCACGACAAGACCGTACGCGCAATCGCCCGCCACGGCACCGGCCACAAGTCGACGATCAAGGCGCGTGAGGCGCTGGCCGAGCAGATCCTGCAGCTCAAGCTGGTACCGAAGATGGTGGCGTTGATCACCGTCAACCTGCGCGACATGGTCGAGCGCATCCGCGACCAGGAGCGCGAGATCATGGCGATCTGCATCAATCAGGCCGGCATGCCGCGGCGCGACTTCATCAAGAGCTTCCCGGACAACGAAACCAACCTCGGGTGGATCGAGAAGCAGATCCGCGCACGGCGCAAGTGGTCCGCGCCGCTCAAGCAGCTCAAGGACGACATCCTGCGCCTGCAGCACCGACTGATCGCGATCGAGGAAGAAACGCACCTGACCATCGGCGAGATCAAGGAGATCAACCGCCAGATGTCGATCGGTGAAGCGCGTGCGCGCCGCGCCAAGAAGGAAATGGTCGAGGCCAACCTGCGCCTGGTGATTTCGATCGCGAAGAAATACACCAACCGCGGCCTGCAGTTCCTCGACCTGATCCAGGAAGGCAACATCGGTCTGATGAAGGCGGTCGACAAATTCGAATATCGCCGCGGCTACAAATTTTCGACCTATGCGACGTGGTGGATTCGCCAGGCGATCACGCGCTCGATCGCCGACCAGGCGCGCACCATCCGCATCCCGGTGCACATGATCGAGACGATCAACAAGCTCAACCGCATTTCCCGCCAGATGCTGCAGGAAATGGGCCGCGAACCGACGCCGGAAGAGCTGGGTGAGCGCATGGAAATGCCCGAGGACAAGATCCGCAAGGTACTGAAGATCGCCAAAGAGCCGATCTCCATGGAGACCCCGATTGGCGACGATGAAGACAGTCACCTGGGTGATTTCATCGAAGACATTCAGGCCCTGTCCCCGGTGGATTCCGCCACTGCTGAAGGCCTGCGCGAAGCCACCCGCTCCGTACTGGCCGGCCTTACCGCCCGCGAGTCCAAGGTACTGAGGATGCGCTTTGGTATCGAGATGAATACCGACCACACCCTGGAAGAAGTCGGTAAGCAGTTCGACGTCACCCGAGAGCGGATCCGTCAGATCGAAGCCAAGGCCCTGCGCAAACTGCGCCATCCTTCACGCTCCGACCACCTGCGCGGCTTTATCGACGATCAGGGCAACGGATAAGCACCACAACGGTAGCGGGCGCCACACCTCACCGGTATAATGGCGCCCGCTTTGT
>DASSJY010000009.1:0-161506 GCA_035690945.1 Gammaproteobacteria bacterium | reverse complement strand
ACGGCTATGCCGCGGTCGCGCGCCTTGTGCTTGAAGCACACAGGTCTTCTGAACAGGGCAATATCACCTTGAAAGGCCACCAACTCCTGCAGCTGCTATTCCATAGCTTAGCAAACGCGACGGGTTGACAGTGAAGAATTCGAGCAAGCAGAATGTCGTCAACAAAAAACAATAGCGGGGTAAAAATGAAGTGGCTAAAAAATACACACATTGTTTTCTTTTTTGCATCATTGCTTCTGGCAACTTCGGCGTCTGCTCAGCCTTTCAAATGCATCAATAATAGTTGCGGACTGATCACCCGCGGTAATAATCCAAATCTTGTCGTTGGGACTGTCGAAGCGGTTGCGACGAAAGCTCAAATGCGGCGTGTGCTACGTTGGGCACGCAATCACGGGTATTGGAAGAGCCTTCCAACCAACGCGTCGAAGCAACTTGGACTCATTCAACTGCTTTCACTGTGTTTGTCGACTAGTTCGGGTGTCCGTTCCGTCACCGTCTTGATGATGCGCGACGAGTACAAAGCCAGCCCGCTGCAATTCGGTGCGCTCGTGCGATATTCGCCTCACGATGCCGCTCATGAAGACATCAGCTACGACAATAAAATCAAAGAAGCCTATTGGCTACTGGTTGGCTGTGTCGCGCAACTATGTGCACCGGGAGATGCGGATTGCGCTGCGCGGTACAGGTCCGGCGTATTCAACCGCGCAACTGGTGCACAACTCGATATCGCTACCGGGCAGCCGCTGTCACATGGCGTGCTCATCAATCCATTGACCCTACTGCCGTTGACTCAATCCAATTGAGTCGGGGACGGCAGGTGCCGTCCATTCCGGTCAGCAACAACAAGAAGGGGTAAATAAACATGAAGAAGCTCATCGTCGCTTTATTGTGCTCGATATTTTCGCTGGCGTGCGCCGGCTCCGCACTGGCCTCTAGCCAGGCCCAAGGGGCGCCCTCGCTTGCACGGCAATTCGGAGTATTCAGCGAACCGTTGGTCCCGTTCGGAATGCCAAAGGCGCAGGTGACCAAGGCTCTACAGCGCGCGATTGCTGAGTACAAGATGGCGGGTGATCCGGCGCAGACTGCAGCGCTTGATGATTTTTTATCGCTCTATCCACACTCCGTGTGGCGCGTCGCATTGCTGACCAACGAGGGTCTTGCTTATGCGCACACGGGAGAATTCACCAAGGCGCTCAAGCGCTTGCGGACGGCCTGGGAAGAAGGGCGAGCGGCGCCGGCCGGCAGGCGGAAAGCTTTGGCCGACGGTGCATTTGCAGAACTCCTAAGGCTGCATGCGGCGTTCGGGCATATGGACGAAGTTGCGAAGCTGCTGAAGTCGGTCGAAGGCCGCTCCTTGTCCGGCCCGGCGAGGGTGGCGCGTACGGTGGCGCAGGAGGAGTTGTGGGACATGCGCCATGAGCCCGGTACAACATTCATCTGCGGGTTGATCGCGCTCAAGAATTTATTCGCGACGCAGGCGAGCGGCCAAGTGCCTGACTGGCTGGATGCGGTTAAAGCCCCAAGCGGAGGCATGACATTGACGCGATTGGCAGCGTTGTCCGACAAAGCGCAAATGCCGGTACAAATGGTGCATCGGAACGTCGATCAGCCGATCCCGGTGCCATCGATTGTCCATTGGAAGGTGGGGCATTTCGCGACTATCGTCGGACAACGCAACGACCGCTTCCACGTCAAAGATGCAGCGATGGGGCATGATCTATGGATGACTCGGGCCGCGATCGACAGTGAGGCCAGCGGCTATTTTCTGGTCCCTGACGAGATCGCCACCGGACCGTGGCGCCTGGTTTCATCAACGGAAGGGCGCTCAGTGGTGGGCGCCGGCATCACCAGAGGTAATAATCCCGACGCGACGTCCAACGATGATGCAGATGTCTGCGGTTGCGGGGGAGGCGGTTCATCCTCCGGCATGGCGCGATATTCCGTTAAGGCAATGCTTGTCAGCCTGAGTCTGCATGACACGCCGGTAGGCTACACGCCGCCGAAAGGGCCGGCGGTCCCGGTCACGCTGGTTTACAGCCAGCGGGAAGCGAACCAGCCCGCAAACTTCACATACTTCAATCTTGGGCATAAATGGACCTCCAACTGGCTGTCCTACGTACAGGATAATCCCCGGCGTCCGGGCAGTCGCGTGATGGTCTACCTGCCCGGTGGGGGCGCACGTCATTACGCGGGCTTTAATTGGAATTCTGGAGCCTTTACACCGGAAGAGCGGACGGGCGCCCAGCTGATTGAGGTATCCCGTGATCCGGTCGTGTACGAACGCCGGATGCCGGATGGCAGCAAGTACATCTACAGCGCCTCCGACGGTAATGTGTACTATCCGCGGCGAGTTTTTCTGACGAAGGTCGTCGATGCATCAGGCAATAACGTCAGTCTGACCTACGACGGCAAGATGCGCCTGACTGCGCTGACGGATTCGCTGGGCCAGCAGACAACTTTTCAGTACGGCGATGTTCATTATCCACTACGGATTACCGGCATCACGGACCCATTTGGCCGACATGCCTCCGTCACCTACGACAACCGTGGACGGCTGGTCGATATCACCGACGTTATCGGTATGGAGTCGCAATTTACCTATGATAACGGTACGTTCATCAGAGCGATGACGACCCCATACGGCACGACCCACTTCGCCAGCGGGCAAAGCGGAACAACACGCTGGCTTGAAATTACCGACCCAGACGGGCATACGGAGCGGGTCGAATATCGCCACAGCGCGCCGGGCATTCCGTTTAGCGCAAGCCCGGTACCGAACGGGATTCGCGCATTCAATGCCTACATCAATTCGCGCAACACGTTCTTCTGGGACAAAGCGGCGATGGAGCGTGCCCCCGGCGACTACACCAAGGCGCGCATCTATCATTGGCTGCATGAAGAAGGACTGGTTTATCGTGGTCTGACATCCGGCGTGCTGGAAAGCGTCAAGCAACCGCTGGAGCGACGAGTCTGGTTCAATTATCCCGACCAGCCGTGGGCCGGGGGGACCGGCGGTTTCGACAAGCCATCCGCTATAGGGCGGGTCTTGGGCGACGGCAAGACGCAGCTAACCCGTCTGAAATACAACGGTCGAGGACGCGTCACGCAGGTTATCGACCCTCTGGGCCGGCAGACCAATTATTTCTACGCTTCCAATGGCATCGATCTGGTCAAGGTGACGCGTAAAACCGGCGACGGTACGGACGTACTTGCCATATTCACCTACAACGGACATCACCAGCCATTGACCTACACAGATGCGGCTGGCGAAATGACCCATTACGCCTATAACAGTGCCGGCCAGCTGACACGCAAGACCGATCCGCTCGGCGAGGTGACGGGCTACATTTACAACAGCGATGGTTATCTGCTACGCATAATCGACCCGAACGATGAAACCTATCGCAGCTTTACCTATGACCGGTTCGGCCGGATCGCCAGCGTTACGGACTCCGAGGGTCACACGCAGGTATATCAATACGACGCGTTGAATCGTCTCACCCGCGTTATTTACCCGGATGGAACAGACCAGGAAATCGTCTGGAACAAATTGGATCCCGCGGCCTACACTGACCGGGAAGGCCGCACAACCCGGTTGACGTACAATGCGGAACGGAAGCTGACCAGCAAAATCGATCCACTCGGGCAGATTGCCAAGTTCCGCTACTATGCAAACGGCAAGCTGAAAAGCCTTATTGATCCCAATGGCAACGTGACGACATGGCTGCGCGATATTGAAGGCCGGCCGGTAGCGCGCGTTTACCCCGATGGTTCAAAGCATACCTATGCGTATGACATGGCTGGCCGTCTTCGCAGCAAGTCGGATCCGGTGGGCCAGGTGACGAACTATAGTTATACGTTGGCGGATCGGTTGACCGGCATCTCTTATCTGCATGCCGTCAATCCCACGCCTGATGTGAGCTTTGACTACGGTCACTACTACCCGCGCATCACGAAGATGACGGATGGTCACGGTACAACCCATTACAGTTACTATCCCGCGGGTGTGCCTGGTGCAGGTAGGCTGCGCCTCGCGCAGGGAAACAATCCGCATGACCGGATCGAATACAGCTACGACTTGCTCGGGAGACCGGCGACACGCACTGTAGATGGAGCAGTTGAGAAATTCGAATACGACTCTTTGGGGCGCCTGGTGGGGGACAAGAATGTCTTGGGCCACTTCGCTATTGATTATTTTGGCGAGACCAATCAACCAATAGCCAGAACGATCGCCGGCGTCCCTTTCCGGACCCGCTACCAGTATGAGGGCAACCTGGGAGACCGTCGGCTCAAGGCCATCCTCAACGAGACGCTCGTGCATCGGCATTGGAGGCCGGTCGCGAATTTCAGCTTCACCACCGGTCCCGATGGCCTTATCAGGAGCCGCTCCGCGACCTTCGGCAAACATGGCAGTAACCATGGTCGTCATCTGGGGTGGACGAAGGGCCGTCATCGCGGGTGGGACCACGCGCCACACCGGGGTGTACTGAAGTGGCTGAACAACCTGGATAGCGCCATTGGTGGCACCTCGACGTACACCTATGACGCCGCGCTGCGCCTCACCTCGGTGGAAGGCTCCAGTTCAAGAACTTACGGCTATGACGCTGCTGGCAACATCACAGGCATCGCCAATGCCGATCACAGCACGCCAATCTCGTTCAACGATCTCAACCAGATCCAGACGGTTGGAGATATCGCCTATCGCTATGACGCGAATGGCAACCTGATCGACGATGGAATTCGAACGTACCGTTGGGACGCGGCGAATCGTCTGATAGCAATTCACAACAAGCTGACGGGCCACATCAGCCGCTTTGCCTACGATGGACTCTCGCGGCGCACGCGTGAAACGGAGATCGAACCGGGCACAACACCCATTACCGCCGATTTCCTGTGGTGTGGCCAGCGCATCTGCGAAAAGCGCAAAGGGGATGGCGAGGTTGTAGCGCGTTATTTTGCACAAGGGGAGATGCACCAGGGGCAAGCGCTTTATTATGCTCAGGATCAGGTGGGTTCAGTTGTGGCCGTGGTCGATCACTCCGGCAGTGTTGTCGGCCGGATAAGTTACGATGCCTACGGCAACATCAATGCCTCAAGTGGCACGTTGCCCGACTACCGTTACGCCGGATTGTTCTACCATCAAGCCAGCGGCCTGAGCTTGGGCACGTATCGGGCGTATGACCCACGTGATGGGAGATGGTTGTCACGGGATCCGTTGCGTGAAGTCGGCGGCATCAACCTGTATGGGTATGTCGGCAGTAATCCGATTAACCGCCTTGACCCTCACGGCACGTGGTTTGGTCTCGATGATTTGGTTGCAACCGTCGGTGGTGCGGCAATCGGGGTTGGGATGCAGGTTATTTCGGATGCCATCTCCGGTCACTGGAGTGGCTGGGAAGTTTATGTTGGTTCGGCTGTTGGAGGAGCCGTAGGCGGCGAATTGGCGCTGTACGGAACGGCGGCAGGACCGGCCGGCTTGATGGCGGCAGGCGCTGCAGCTGGTGCTGCCGGAGATTTCGCAACGCAAGTGCTACAGATGTGGACGGGCAAAGAGTGTAGCTTCAATTGGAGCGAATTTGGCTTTTCCTTGAGTACTGGCGCGTTACTCGGTCGATTTGGCCCCGAATTCCGTATTTCGGGCATTTCTGCAGGACGAAATAGCCAGAGAGCTATTTTGAAGCAGATGATAAGCAAGCGGCTTGGCGGTAACGCGAAAACTATAAGTTTGCGGACTGCATTGAAAATGGGTGGTGGCTTGTTGATTCCTGGCTTGAGAAGCGACCTCATAGGAGCTGGAGTTAGCGGCGTAATGGGTTTGAGCGGAGGAGGCCATTGATATGGAACAGATGATATTGCGCACAAAGATGACGCCCTACATTGTGATGACAATCCTTTTAGGTCCGTTCCCGGTTGCGTTTTTGATTATCGGGATATTACGAGGAGATTGGAAAGGTGCAACCCCTGTTCTCGGATTGTTTGCAATTTTATTGCTTTGCTACGCTTACTTCAGTTCATTCAAGGTAATTCTTGCCGATGATCGGTTGAGCGTTCGTAACCTTTACATTTGGCATCACATTCGCTTATCGGAGATTAAACGCGCGTTCATCCAGACGTCAATGAAGACATGGCTGGGAGACGAGGCGATGACATTCAGAATCTGGATAGAACCGTACAAACAAACCGGTAAAAAAGGGTTTTTTGTTCCGATCGTCAACTTCAAGCCGGACGAACTGCATGAGTTGTATCAGGTGCTAGGAATCAAGAGTAAGCGGACGCGACTGTTTAGCAGGGAAAAGACTGGCTAAAAACGCAAAAGCAGCGGAAACGGCCGTCCGGTTCGGGACAGTGAAGCTTTAGAATAAGGAGATGGTCCGCGTTCAACTTGCCGCCGCCTTTCTAATCGGTCTCGCCCTCACCGGTTGCGCCACGCTTAGCTACTACACACAGGCCATCACCGGTGAGCTGAGCATTCTGGCCAACCGCCGCGACATTTCGAAAGTAATCGCTGATCCCGACACGCCACCGGCGACAAAGGCGAAGCTCAAGTTCGCGTTGCGCGTGCGCCGTTTCGCGAGTCAGAAGCTGTATCTGCCGGACAACGACAGCTACCGGACCTACGTCAAACTCGACCGACGCTTTCCCGTCTGGGTGGTGTACGCGGCGCCGCCGTTTTCACTGGCGCCGGTCGAGTGGTGTTATCCGTTTGCCGGCTGTGTACCTTATCGCGGTTACTTCACCCGAGACGACGCGGCGGGCTTTGCGGCGAAACTACACAAGCAGGGCAAGGATGTTTATCTCGGCGGCGCGCCTTCCTATTCGACGCTCGGCTGGTTCGCGGATCCGCTGTTCAGCAACATGCTGCGCTGGTCGCGCGTGTCGCTCGCCGGGTTGATCTTCCATGAGCTGGCGCACCAGCAGGTATATGTAGAAGGTGCCGCACAGTTCAACGAGTCATTCGCTGATACGGTTGAAACGGTCGGTATTGAGCGCTGGCTGACCGCGCACGGCGAGCAGGACAAACTTAAGGCCTACCACCGGATCCAGGCCGAGACGCAGGCGTTCCACGCGCTGGTCGGGAAGCTGCGGCAACGGCTCAAGAAAATTTATGCGGCGTCGGCCAGTGCCGCCGTGAAGCGACGCGGCAAGGCTGCGGCATTCGAGTGGCTGAAGCAACAACACGCGGCGCTGGTGGCGCAGTACGATCAGCCCATCTACTCCGAATGGTTCACACACCCCCTCAACAACGCGAGCTTGGCGGTGGTGACGACCTACAACGTCTGGCAGCCGGCGTTTCAGCAGTTGTTACGCTGCGATGGTGGCCGGCTTGAACAGTTTTATGCCGACGTCAAGGCGCTGGCGGCCCTCGAGCCTGCCGCGCGACGCGCGCGTTTGAAAGGTCTCACCGACACCGGCTTGACGCCGGCCGCGTACACCAGCGACCACGGCAGCCGCACCTTGTCCGGGTCATGCCGGATATCAAAGGACTCGACCAGCGCCGCGCGCACCTCTTCGTAGCTGGCGCGGACCATGCCGAACAGGCTTTGACAGTACCGCACCATTTGCTCCTCGGAGTTGAAATTCCAGCAGTAGCGGCGATGCACGACGCGGATCGATTGAAATCCGGCCGCGCCGAGCAGCGCCCGGCATTCGTCGGCGTGCAGGAACAGGCCGTGATGGCCGGTCGTGGTGTAGCGGTCGACGGCGCCGTTGAGAAAGCGCGCCGCCGACGTGCCGTCGAGGACGTCTGCGAAGGCGATCTGGCCGCCCGGTTTCAGGATACGGTGCGCCTCGTGCACGAATGAACTCTTGTCCGCCAGATGATGCAGTCCGGCGAGGCTACCCACGCGGTCGGCCGCCGCGTCCGGCAGCGGCAGACGGTTCAGGGGCGCAACATGCGCGATGTAGACGGGATCGATGCCGGCGGCGAAGGTCGCCGATGGCTCGACGCAGATGATCTGGTCGGTGCGGCGCACCAGCGGTCGCAGGCCGTCGGCGAGATAGCCGCCACCGGCCGGCGCGTCGCATATCAGGTGCTGCGGTTCTATTTGCAGCAGGTCGATGAGGATGCGCCGTTCGAGGTCGCGCGCCCGCGGATGGATCCGCGCCGCCTCGTTGTAATGGTCGCCGCGGGCTTCGAATGTTTTGATGTAGTCGTCCATGACCCTCTCCTCAGTTGAGCGCCTCCAGATTTGCGCGTCGCAGGTAAAACCGCAGTACGTGCCTGAATACCTTGTCGATCCAGGCACGCTGGTAATCGAAGTAGCGATCGTTGTGGTTGGCATTGCTCCACAGGCCCGGGAACGGATTGGGTTCCCAGATCACCAGTTTCCCCGATCGAGTAACGCTGTAATCGAACGCGACGAAATCCAGCTTCAGCGCCCTCGCGGCACGAACGAGCGCTGCGCGGTGCGGGTTGGGTTCGTTCAGGAATGCCACCTCCTCGTCCACGTACGCTTGTTCGCGTACCCGGTCGTCGGCGTGCACGCACCACGGCCGCGCAATGATGAGGTGGCGATTGATACCGCTGTCGCCGGTCACGAGATATCGATATTTTCGGAAAAGGCCGTCGGCCGAACGGGTGTCGAGGTATTCGAGCGCCACCGGATGGGGCAGCTGACTCCAATCGACTTGCTGAAAATCGGTCGGCGTATGCACCAGCTGAATGTAGCCGTGACTACCGTGGTCATTGCGCACGATGAACGGGAGCCCGACAGCCGCGGTGATGGCATCGAACGTGCTGTCGGCGGTTAACGGCAGTGCCCGCGCTGCCGTGAAGCCGGTGTGACGCAGCGTGGCAAGAGCCCTCGACTTGATGGCGTTCGACAGATTCTTCACCGGATTGATGACGGGAACGCCGGCGCGCGCGTAGCGAGTTTCCAATGCCTGCAGGCGCCGGTACAGTGCGGGCCGGCGTTCGCGCACCGGATCCCAGAGCCACGGGATCAGCAAGGCAGTGCCGCTGGCGGGCCTGGCGAGCGGGCCGCCGGTGGTGGTATGGCGGAATAGTCGCGCGGCGGCCGGGTTATTTTCCTGCAGCCACTCAAAAAAGCACCAGTTGTCGTGCAGGCCGGCCTCGCGCACGAAGTGGATGTGAGGACGGCCCGTCGCGGCGAAATGCAGGTGGCGGTACGTGTCGCCGGCCACGGCTTGAATGGCTTCGGGGCGATTGCGGATCCAGTGGCGAATTCGCCAGATGTGCAATCGCTTGCGCAGTGCGCGCAAACGCGCGGCGATCGACGATGGGGGTTCGGCCTGACGAAAAGCCGGATTGACTGCTGACGTCCCTGTTGCCATTTTGCCGCGACTCCCTGTCCCGGAATGGTTGTAGTTCGAGTGTACGCTTATTGTTAACGCAGGGAAAGCAGCAGGGACGAGGGGGTCAACCCGGATATAGGAACCCTGCCAGTGCGGGAATTATCGTGCCGGCGGCGACTGTTTGAAGCGGCCGGCAGCCGAGCGATAGCGATTGTAACGGCCGCGCTGATTGTCGGCGGCGAGGTAATCGGGCGCTTCGGCTTCGAGGGAATTGGCCGGGATGCCGAGCTCCGCCAGGCCGGATTCGACATCGACACCGCGGGCCTTGAACGAGCGGTAATTATCGATCGAAAAAGGCTTGCCCGGCGCATATTCCAGCACCCGCGCCTGCAGCTTCGACGCCCAGTCGGGCAGGCCGATCACGATGCGGCGCACGCGCATCAGGCGTGCCGTGTATTGCACCAGTTGCTTGAGCGTATATACGTCAGGGCCGTAGAGCGCGTAGCGGCGGCCGATCGTGTCGCGCCGCGTCAGGCTCCGGACGAAAGCCTCGGCCACGTCGCCGACGAAGACCGGCGCAAGGCGTGCATCAGCACAGGCGAGCGGCAGCACCGGGATGAACTTGAGCAGGTCTGCGAACCGGTTGATCAGCGTGTCGTCGGGGCCGAAGATCACGGAGGGCGCGAACACGGTGGTTGCCGGGTTGCCATCCGGCGTCATCGGCAGCAGGGCCTCCGCTTCGCCCTTGGTCCTCAGGTAGTGGCTGGGGGCGCCAGGCGAGGCGCCGAGCGCGCTCATGTGCAACAGCCGCTTGATGCCGCGGCGGCGGCAGGCGTCGAGCACCTTGCCGGTCAGCTCGACGTGGATGTGCTCAAAGCCTTTGCCGTCATGGCCGCGCTCGTTGAGGATGCCGACCAGGTTGATCACGGCATCGACGCCGTCGAACTCACGCAACAACTCGGCCGGGTTGTGTACGTCCGCACGCACGATTTCGACCGTCGGCAGCACCGTCAGATCGCGGTGCCGGAAGGGGTCGCGCGACGGGATGCGGACGTGATAGCCGGCGTCGACCAGTTGTGCCGTGATGTGGCGGCCGACGAATCCGGTGCCGCCGAGAATGCAAATGGTGCGAAAGTGCATGGGGCGATTGTAGCGCCCCGGCCCCGCGCTTCGCATCTTACGGGTTCACGTCAGAACCCGAATGCGAGCTTGGCCGAATACGTCAGGTTGTCGCCGATCCGGTTGGCCTCCAGCGCGAAGTCCATGACGACGAAACTGATGTCGAAGCCGGCGAACAGCTCGTTCTCGCCGAAGCTTTCGTTGCGAAGCCCGGTCGACGGGTCCGGCGTACTCGACACCCAGATGCGACCGGCGCCGGCGTAGGGCGTAAACGGCCCGAAGCCTTTCGAGATCGACAATTCGAGGCTTTCGGTATGAAAACCGAGTTGGTCGACGCCGGTGATTTTGTTATAGGTGCCCCGCAGGCCGATCGCAGGCTCCAGCGTGCCGCCTTCCAGAAGGGCATAGCGCAACTCGCCGCCGTAGGCCTTGATGTTGGTGCCCGGCGCGGTGCTGTAGAACCCGCCGATATCGATGCCGCCAGGCAGACCTTTGGTCAGGCGCACCCGCGCCATCGGCACGGTGCTGACGTCGCTGCCGCTGGTGGCGACCTGCCATGCGGCATCATGCTCGATCCGGGTGGCGCTGACATCGAAGCCGAAATTGAAGCCGGTCAGGCCTTCCGGCGCCGCAGGCTCAAGCTGCTTGAACTGCAGCACCGCGCCGAGGTCGGCAGACAGGCCGTGGAACTGGTCCTGCATCAGCGCGTCGAGGTTGTTGATGTCGCTCGCGAACGCGAGGCTCGAAGAAGCGGCGAATAACGCCGCCGCCAGGAGAATTCGGTACATGTCGGAAGCCCGATTTGGATGAGTTGTTGGTGGCGCGAAGTCTAGCGCCGGCTTCCGCGAAAATCGCCGGCGGCCCGATGCGAGGCGCGTTTAAGCCGACAAAAGGCCGGCCTCTATTCGCCGACTGGTGTCGCTGTCGAGATCAGCGCCGCCGCGGGCGTGTTAGCCAGCGGCAGAATCTTGCCCATGCGCGCGGAGAGGCGCTCCGGCTGGCCGTCGATGCGCCAGTCGAACACGACCGTCTGTGCCATTACCCGGCGCACGTAGGTGCGCGTCTGGCCGAACGGGATGTTGGCGACCCAGACGTCGGCGGCCATCGGCCCGGCGATCGGCAGCCATTCGCGTACGTTGCCGGGGCCGGCGTTGTAAGCGGCGGTGGCGAGGCAGGGATTGTCGCCGAAGTGCGCGCGCACGCGGCCGAGATAGGCGCTGCCGAGTGTGATGTTGAGTTTCGGGTCGAGGAGCATGTCGTCGTCGTCGATATCGATGCCGAGTCGCGATGCGACGGTGCGCCCCGTCGACGGCATGAGTTGCATCAGGCCGAGCGCCCCGGCGTAGGAAACCGCGTTGGCCGCGAACAGGCTTTCGCTGCGCATCAGGCCGTACAGCCAGGCCGGGTCGAGCCCCAGCGCGTTGGCGCGGGTGCGCACTGCGTTGCGGTAGGCCAGCGGGTAGCGCAACTTTATATCGTCCCAGCAGCCGCCGCGGGCGAGCGTGCGGATCGCTGCCGAGTGCCAGTTCCAGTGCGCGGCCAGCAGGCCCGCCTGGCAACGATCAGTAGTCGATAAATTGTCGGTCGCCGCCGCCCATTCGTCATCGGCAAAATTGAGCATGCCGACCGCGAACAGCTCATGGGCGCGCACGATGCCCGGCCGCTGCGCCAGTTTGTGCATCCGCTGATGATCCGGTTCGCCGGGCTGTGGCGAAATGGCATAAGGCAGGCCGATACGGTCGGCGGCGAGGAAGCCGTAATAGCCGGCGTACTGCGCGATGCGACCGTAGATGTCGTCCGCTTGTTGCTTGTGGTTCGTCTCCGCCAGCGCGCGGGCGCGCCAGTATTGCCACTGGCGACTATGCCGCTGCCGCACCGGCAGATCATAAATGCCCTTCAATACAGTGTGCCACCAGCCATGCCAGAGCGCGGTGCGGATGCGCCACTGCTTCACCAGAATATGGCGGCCGGGCAGGGCGGCCAGATCCTGGTAGGCATTCGGCAGGTGCTGGCGCGCTTCCCACAGCGCAATCGCGCGCTCAATGGCGCCGCGGTCGGCGGCGTCGAAATCGAAACGCTGCTTCAGCGTCTGCCAGTCGGCCTTGGCCGCAATCGGATTCTGGTGAGCGAGGCGCTGGAGCCCGAACGTTAGTAGCCGGCGCGTCCATGAGTTGTCGTCGAGATCGACGTTTGCCAGCGCCGGGCCGGGGTCCGACGCCATCTGCTGCCAGCGCGCAACACGCTGCCGGGCTGCGTCGTCAAGCTTGTTCGCTAGATAAGCCGCGAGATCGAGATGCTGCGCGCGCAGCGCCTTGTCGAAGCGCGCGCGGATCATGTCCTGCGTCAGCAACCCCTGCGCGGCGAGCCAGTCGAATGCCGGGTTGCATTCTTTTGGCTGGCTGCTGCCGGACAGCCACAGGCGTTTGGCTTTCGCGACCACATCCTTGCGCTGTGCCGGGGTGAGCTTCGTCGCGTCGGGGCCGAGCAGCGCCGCGCTTACCCGAGCGCAGACCAGCGCGGTCGCGCTGCTGCCGTCGTCGTAATGCAGGAACGCGCCCCACGACGCGTTCTGCGCCAGCGAGCGCAGCCAGCGATAGCGGAGTTGTGCATCGATCGGCAGGCCCGGGTAATCGACCAGGAAATTGGCGACTGCCTGCGGCGGCACGATGTCGAGATATCGATCGAGGTACGCGTAGCGCAGGTAGGGGTAGAGCGGATAATGGATGAGGCTGTCGAGCTTGCCCGACGCGAGCGACAGTTCGCCGGTCTCGATCGCGGCGTAGGCTTTTTTGAATGCCGCGCGCTGCGAGGCGAGATCGGCAGCGGACGCGTTCAGCGTCAGCAAAAGCGCGGCTGCGAAACAACTTAACAAGCGAATCCCCATACCCCGGGAGACTACTTAAGCGGCCTCGCAATTGCCAGTAGATGCGCGGTTCCGGCGCTGAGCGGTCGATTCCGCCGCGGGAGCGGTTCGGCTATGCGGTTTGCACGCCCCAAAGCGATGAAGTAGCATACGCGGGCTGACACCCTCGTACCGGAATAGAGCGAGCGATGGCGGATCGTATGGACGGGTCCGAGACGCCGGTTCATTGCATAGTCATAGCTCCGAACCAGTCATTATCGACGTTGGGGCTGACGGGGCTTTATTGTGCCGGAGTCCTCTTTTCACTCGCGGTGGCGACGGTGCTTGCCTGGTTCGGCTATTGGCCGATCCTGGTATTCGCCGTGCTGGAATGGCTGGCGGTCGGGGTGTGCGTACGGGTACTAATACGCCGCAACGGATACCGCGAAGTCGTGACGGTGACCGAGGCGGAAATCAAGGTCGAAACGCGCGACCGGGGCCGCTTCAGCAGTATCTGTTTTCAGCGCCACTGGGCGAGCGTCGAGCGGCGGGGTAGCGGCTCGTGGTATCCCAGCCGGCTGTTGATCAAGTCCCACGGGACGCTGTGCGAAATCGGACGCTGTCTGACGGAAAACGAGCGCCGGGCGCTGAAAGATCGCCTGGATGAACTGATCGGGCCGATCAACCGGACGCCCGATCTGAACTGAATATTGAAATATTTCTAACGCGATGTAACTGCATGCCCGCCGTACGGCAGGTTGAGTCGCGGGAGCCGGGAGTAACAACGCATGTCAATCAGCAAGCTTGAGCGGGCCGTCGCCGGACTGGGTCTCGCGCTGGCTTCGGGCGCCGCGAGCGCGGATTCCGCCTTTAATCTGCCGCAAGGCGTGACGCCGATCAGCCACTGGGTTTACGGGCTGCACATGCACACGTTCTGGATCTGCGTCGGCATTGCCGTCGTGGTGTTCGGAATTATGCTGATTTCGATCATTTTCCACCGCAAGTCGCGCGGTGCGGTGGCGGCGAATTTCCACGAGAACATTTATATCGAAATGGCCTGGACGATCGTGCCGGCCATCATCCTGATCATCATGGCGGTGCCGGCGGTCAACGTGCTCGTCAAGATGGAGGATTACAGCAAGCCGGATATGTCGATCAAGGTCACCGGCTATCAGTGGCTGTGGAAGTACGACTACGTCAACAACGGCATTTCCTTCTACAGCAAGCTCGCCGAAGACAGCAATCGGGCCCGCATCATGGGTTCCAAGCTCAGCCCGTTTGACGTCAAGCATTACATTCGAGACGTCGATCATCCGCTGGTCGTGCCGACCGGTGAAAAAATCCGCCTGATGATCACCTCCGGCGACGTGATTCATTCGTGGTGGGTGCCCGACTTCGGCGGCAAGACCGACGCAATTCCGGGCTACATCAATCAGATGTGGATCAAAGTCGAGAAGCCGGGCACCTATCGCGGCCAGTGCGCCGAGTTGTGCGGTCGCGGCCATGCCTTCATGCCGATCGTGGTGGTTGCGAAGACGCCGGCGGACTTCCGCAAGTGGGTCAAGGCGCAAGGCGGCCACCTGTCCCACAAACCACAGGTCGGTGGCACGACGATCAACCGCGGGCGACAACCGGCGCCCAACGCGACCAAGCCGCCGCCGAAGACGACTCCCCCGGGCGAGACGCCGCAGATCAATCCGCCAGCCGATAGCGGCTCGGCAAGCTAATTCCAACGAGGACCAGGTATGAATGCGCACACAGTAGCGGCAGCACACGACGACCACGCCCATCACGGGCCGGCGAAGGGCTGGATGCGCTGGATTACGACCACCAATCACAAGGACATCGGCACGCTGTACCTTGTATTCAGTGGCGTGATGTTCGTGATCGGCGGCCTGTTCGCGCTGGGAATCCGCGCCGAGTTGTTCGAGCCGGGCATGCAGATCGTCGACCCGTATTTCTTCAACGAATTGACGACGATGCACGGCCTGGTGATGATCTTCGGCGTCATCATGCCGGCTTTCGTCGGGCTCGCGAACTGGATGCTGCCGATCATGGTCGGCGCACCGGATATGGCGTTGCCGCGGTTGAATAATTTCAGCTTCTGGATCATGCCGTTCGCATTCATCCTGCTGCTCTCGACGTTCTTCATGCCGGGTGGCGCGCCCGCGATGGGCTGGACTAATTACGCACCGCAGTCGCTGCAAACCGGCATGGCGTTCCCGTTCCTGGTGTTTTCGATTCACCTGATGGGTATTTCTTCGGTCGCCGGCGCGATCAACGTTATCGCGACGATCCTCAACATGCGCGCGCCGACGATGAAGCTGATGAAGATGCCGATGTTCGTCTGGTCGTGGCTGATCACCGCGTTCCTGCTGATTGCGGTGATGCCGGTGCTCGCGGGCGCCGTGACCATGCTGCTGATGGACAAGTACTTCGGCACCAGCTTCTTCTTTGCCGGCGGCGGCGGCGACCCGGTGCTATACCAGCACGTGTTCTGGTTCTTCGGGCATCCCGAGGTCTACATCATGATTCTGCCGGCGTTCGGCATTATCTCGGAAATCGTGCCGACGTTCGCTCGCAAGCCGCTGTTTGGCTATTCGTCGATGGTCTATGCGCTCGCGTCGATCGCGTTTTTGTCGTTCATCGTCTGGGCGCACCACATGTTCACCGTCGGCATGCCGCTGTCGGCTGAAATCTTCTTCATGTTCTCGACGATGCTGATTGCGGTGCCGACCGGCATCAAGATATTCAATTGGCTCGCCACGATGTGGCGCGGCTCGATGACGTTCGAGACGCCGATGCTGTTCGCGCTCGCCTTCATCGTGCTGTTCACCATCGGCGGGTTCTCTGGCGTGATGCTCGCCATCGTGCCGGCCGACTTCCAGTACCAGGACACGTACTTCGTCGTGGCCCACTTCCATTACGTGCTCGTCACGGGGTCGGCCTTCGCCATTATTGGCGCGATCTACTACTGGCTGCCCAAGTGGACCGGCCACATGTACAACGAGTTCTGGGGCAAGACGCATTTCTGGATCAGCGTCATCTCGGTCAACGTGCTGTACTTCCCGATGCATTTCCTCGGGCTCGCCGGCATGCCGCGCCGCACCGCCGACTACGCGGTGCAGTTCACCAGCATGAACCAGATCGTCACTGTCGGCGCTTTCGTCTTCGGTTTGAGCCAGTTGATCTTCCTCGGCGTAATTATCGCCTGCGTACGCGGCGGCAAGAAAGCCACCGACGAAGTCTGGGAAGGTGCCAACGGTCTGGAGTGGACGCTGCCGTCGCCGGCCCCGTACCACAGTTTCGAGACTGCCCCGGAAGTTGATTGATGCATATGGTTGACCGCCATCCCGATCAGCCGCAGCGCGCACGGGCGATGCGAACCGCGATCATTGTCGTAGGCGTTGCGGTTGCCTTTTACGTTGGTGTCTATATCGTTGCCTGGCTGTTGGCCCCGTAAGGATCTTGTAATGTCGCAGACAACATTAGTCGAAGAGAAATATCACGTTCCGCACGCCGCCCCGTGGTCGATAATCGGCATTATCGGGTTGTTCACGCTGGTGTTCGGCGGCGCGCTATGGCTCGACAACTTCTGGATGGGCAAGATCGTCCTCGCCGCCGGCGCCGCCGTCGTGCTGGTGATGATGTTCGGCTGGTTCGGCAGCGTCATTCGTGAGAGCGAGCACGGCCTCAACAATGCACAGGTCGACCGCAGCTATCGCTGGGGCATGAGCTTTTTCATCTTTTCCGAGGTCATGTTCTTCGCCGCGTTCTTCGGCACGCTGTTTTACGCGCACCAATTCTCGCTGCCGTGGCTGGGCGGCACCGGCAGCGGTGCCAAGTTCCCGACGCACGCAGTGTTGTGGAGCGGCTTTTCGGCCGGCTGGCCGAGCAACGGCCCGGCCCAGTTGGGCGGCCACTTCCAGGTCATGGATGCGGTGGGCATCGCGGCCATCAATACCGTCATTCTGCTCAGCAGCTCGGTGACGGTGACGATCGCGCACTGGGGTCTTAAGGAGAACAAGCGGCTCCAGGTTATCCTGGGCCTGCTCGCGACCGTGATCCTCGGGTTCTCGTTCGTGGCGCTGCAGGCGCACGAGTACATGGATGCGTACCTGAACCTGAACCTGACGTTGCACACCGGCATCTACGGCACCACGTTCTTCATGCTGACAGGCTTCCACGGCCTGCACGTGACGATCGGCGCCATCATGCTGACGGTGATTCTGATTCGTGTTCTCAAGGGGCACTTCACCGCGGACCACCATTTCGGGTTTGAAGCCGTTTCGTGGTACTGGCACTTCGTCGACGTCGTCTGGCTGTGCCTCTACGTCTTTGTGTACTGGATTTAGCGCGCCATACAGAGTGATGGGTTGTTAACGCTGATAGATTCCGTGCGGGTGAATCAGCCCAAGCGCGTAGAGTACGAACAGCAGACCAATCAAGAGCAGTGACAGCGTGATGCGGATCGTCAACGCTCGGACGGTCCGCTTCGAGTCGCTGCTGTCCTTGACCAGATAAAACATGCCCGAGCCCAGTGAGATGACGATGACCGCCAGGACGGCGATGACGATGACGTGGCCGAGCATGTATGGTTCCTTTCAATAGGTAAGCGGTTCACGCTAACACCGCCGATGAAGTTGGGCAAATGGCGATTCACGCCGCGCCTGTGGCCGACGCTGGGAATGGTCGTGCTGGTTGCCGGGTTCGCCTGGCTGGCGAACTGGCAATGGCACCGGGCTGGCGAAAAGCGCGCGATAATTGCGTCGATTGAACGCGGTGCGCATGCTCCGCCGGTCGATCTGAACCGCGCGGTGCGCGATAATGACGCCGTGGCGCGTTATCGCCGCGTCGGTCTGCACGGTCATTATGACATCGCGCACCAGGTACTGGTGAACGAGATCATGCACGATTCCCGCCGCGGCTTTTATGTCCTGACTCCGTTTCGTCTCGACGGCACTGATGCCTGGGTCATGGTGAACCGCGGCTGGATTCCAGTCGGCGCCAAACATGGCACGGCCGCGTTGGCCGCGGGTTCCGGCGAACGTACCGTCACCGGCCTGTGGACACACCTGCCGGAGCCCGGCCTCAGGCTTGGCTCCAGTGGGCCGCCGCCGAAGGGCTGGCCGAAGACGCTGTTTTACCCGACGCGCGAGGACTTGGCCAATGTCTTGCACCGGCGCGTGATCGCCGGTAGCGTCTGGCTCGACCCCGACCAGGCGGACGGCTTCGTCCGCGACTGGAACCCGCGGCCGCGCTTCGGCCCCGGTCGGCACCTCGGCTACATGGCTACCTGGCTGGGCCTTGCGCTCACCGTCCTTATCACCTGGATTGCTCTGAATTTACATGGCGAGAAACACGAAGCCCGCGACTAAGCTGCAGCGTCGCCTGATACCGTCGCTGATCGTTGCCATCGCGCTCGCGCCCGTCGTCGCTGCGGTGGTCTGGTACGTGAACATCGATGTGTGGCGGCCGGCGTCCACCGTCAACCACGGCGACCTGATTACGCCGCCGCGCGTCGTCAAGAGTGCACCGCTGCCGCTGCTGGGCGGCGGTACGTTGCCGCCCGACTGGTTCCAGCACGGCTGGAGCCTGGTGTATGCCGGCACGCCCGCGTGCCCGCCACGCTGCAAGAAGGCCCTCTACATGACGCGCCAGATCCGGCTTGCCCTGGGCGCCAAAATGAACCGCGTGCAGCGCTTATTTATCGTTACCGACCATCCGCAACAGGCGGCGGCGCTGCGGCGCGCGCATCCGGATCTGGCGGTCGCCAATGCCGACGGGCCGCAAGGCCGCGCATTTCTCGCCCAATTCCTCGACGACCACGCCCTCGGCGCGCGCATTTATCTGGTTGACCCGCGCGGCCGGCTGATGATGAGTTACCCGGCGGACGCCGATCCGACCGGTATCCTCGCGGACCTTCGACGTCTGCTCAAGTATTCGCACATCGGTTAGTGATCCTGCAAGGTGCAATTCCCGGATTTCAGAGCTCGCCTGCCGGTTCCTGGCAAGGCGCGGTGACGCCGGCGTGGCCATCCATGTCAAGTCGCCGCAACGCGGCCATGGGCCGGCAGGTGAGCTCCCTGCGGGCGCTCCGGAGAGCTGCCCGCACTGCGTGGCCGGCCCTCACCGTAGGGCGGCTACGCTTTCGGTCCGGCGCCTTGTTCGGACGGCTCTCCGAAGTGCTGAAACTCGATAATTGCACCTTGCAGGACCACAAATGACTAATAGCTGGTATTGCCGCATCGCCTTTATCGCCTTTGCACTGGCGTTCGTCGTCGTCCTGCTGGGCGCCTACACCCGCATCTCCGATGCCGGCCTGGGCTGCCCCGACTGGCCCGCCTGCTACGGCCACATCACGGTGCCCGAATCGCACGCTGTCATCAGCCGGCTCGACCAGGAGTATCCGAACCGCCCGGTGCAACCGTCGAAAGCGTGGAAGGAGATGATTCACCGCTACTTCGCCGGCACCCTCGGCATGCTGATTCTGGCGTTGGCGATCTGGGCCGTCGTGAAACGGCTCCGCGGTCGCAGCGATGCGGATCAGCCGACCGCCCTGCCGGTCCTGCTCCTCGCGCTGGTGATTTTTCAGGCCGCGCTCGGCATGTGGACCGTCACGCTGCTGCTCCGACCTACGATCGTGATGGGGCATCTTCTCGGCGGCTTCGCGATCCTGTCGCTGTTATGGCTGCTTGCCGTTCGCAGCGGCGGGTTCCTGAAACTGGGTGACGCCTGGGAGGCCAACTGGCCGCGCTGGCTCGCGCTCGCCGGTCTCGTCGTGCTCGCCTGCCAGATCGCACTCGGCGGCTGGACCAGCAGCAACTACGCCGCCTACGCGTGCCCGGACTTTCCGACCTGCCAGGGCCAGTGGTGGCCGAACATGGATTTCCGCGATGCTTTCGTTTTATGGCATCATGCAGGTATCGACTTTCAGGGCGGCATTCTGCCTAACAGCGCGCGCGCGGCAATCCACGTGACCCATCGGCTCGGCGCGCTCACGACCTTCATCGTGGTCGGCGGCGCGAGTCTGGCTTTCATGATCGCCGCGCCGCTCAAGCGTCTCAAGGCGCTGGGTGCGGTCGTTGCGCTGCTGCTGCTGGCGCAGATCGGCCTGGGCATCAGCCTGGTCGAGTTCGGCTTCCCGGTGTCGATCGCAGTCGCACATAACGGCAATGCCGCTCTGCTGCTGCTGTCGGTCGTCACCCTGAATGCTGCCGTCTGGCGCGGCCGGACGGTGGAAGCGGCCGCCCCGGCGCGCGCACAAGGACTAACTTCAACATGAACGTTGTCGCCCAATCCGCCAGTTGGCGGGATTACTACGAACTCTGCAAGCCGCGAGTCGTATCTCTCATCGTGTTCACCGCGATGGTCGGGATGTTCCTCGCAGTGCCGGGCATGGTGCCGTGGCGCCAGTTCGTTTTCGGGACGTTGGGAATCGCGCTCGGCGCATCGTCGGCAGCCGCGATCAATCACCTGATCGACCGGCGCATCGACGCGAACATGAAGCGCACCCGGCGCCGGCCGCTGCCCACGGGTCACCTCAACGAACGCCAGGCAATCATGTTCGCCACGCTGCTCGGCGTGTCCTCGATGCTGATCCTGGTGTATCTCGTCAATCCGCTGACTGCGGTTCTGACGCTGGCCTCGCTAATCGGTTACGCCGGCATCTACACCATGTTCCTGAAGCGCCGCACGCCGCAGAACATCGTCATCGGCGGGGCCGCCGGTGCCGCGCCGCCGATACTGGGCTGGACTGCCATGACCGGTCACATCACCGCTGACGCGCTGATCCTGTTCCTGATCATCTTCACCTGGACACCGCCGCACTTCTGGTCGCTTGCGGTCGCCCGCCGCGAGGACTACGCGCGCGTCAACATGCCGATGCTGCCAGTCACGCACGGCAACCGGTTCACCTGTCTGCAATCGTTGTTGTACACGGTATTGCTGGTGGTCGTGAGCCTGCTGCCGGTATTGACGGGCATGAGCGGCCTGCTGTATTTGGCCGGCGCAATGGTGCTCGGCGGCATCTTCCTCTACTACGCCATTGCGCAGCTGATCTCGCCAAACAACGTGCGCCTCTCGATGAAGGCATTCCGCTTCTCGATCACGTACCTGATGGTGCTGTTCGCGCTGCTGCTGGCCGATCACTACGTTCAACTGGGCCTGCGCGGCCTGGTCTTCTAGACGAAAGGGATCTGAAAAAAACTGCTCGGAAGAAAGAGCGCCGGTACGATTCAATAATCGTACCGGCGTCTTCTGTTACGCGTACTTAGCGGCCTTGGCCGTTATTGTTGTTATTGCCGTTTCGGTTGTTCTGGTTGTTGCCGTTACGCCGGTTCCGCTGGAATGCCTCGTACTCCTGCTTGCTGATCTGGCCGTCGCCGTTCAGGTCGACCCGGTCGAACTCCTGCCACAACAGCGGCGCGTTGGCCTTCGCTTCGTCGCTGCTGATCGCGCCGTCGCCGTCGGTGTCGATGCTGCTGAAGCTTACGCCACCGAGCAGATTGAGCGTCGCGGCCTTGAATTCGGCCGGACTGATGTTACCGTCGCCGTCGGCATCGACATCGTCGAATACGCTATCGAGACCACCGCGCGGCGCCGAGTCAGCTTCCTGCTCAGTGATGAAACCATCGCCGTTCAGATCGTACGTGCTGAAGCCCGGGGTCGGGCTGAGGTTGGTGGTTGCAGCCTTGTATTCGCTTTGATCGATAACGCCGTTACCGTTGCTGTCGATCGCGTTGAAGTTTTTCTTCAACGGTGCGTACTTGGCGGCTTCGCTCTGGCTGATGACGCCGTCACCATTGATGTCCCAGTGCTGAAAGCTGGTTGAAGGCGTGAAGGGATTAAGGTTGCGGACCGTCCGAATCGTGGACGCACAACCGGCCAGGCCGACCGCCAACGCGGCAGCCGCAATCATTACAACGATTTTCATGAGAACCTCCTTGTTACTCAGTTCTTGTTACGGTTCAGTATAACCTACGGCCGGCCAACAAGCACTCATGCCGCAGCGGGTGGCACCAGTTCCACTTTCGTCCAGCCGGCTTCGTGCTTGTCGAAGGCTTTGTAGGCTTCAATCGCGGAAACCAGGGGTTTTTGCTGGGTCAGCACATTCAATGGATTGATGACGTTGCTCTTGACCTTGTTGACGAGGTCGGGAATGTAGCGCCGGTGATTGCAGTTGCCCATCCTGAGCGTGAGGTTTTTCATCATCGCCTCGCCGATCGGGAACGTCTCCATCTTTGGCGAATAGACGCCGATGATCGCGACAGTGCCGGCTTTGGCGACCGACTCCACGCACCAGCGCAGCGCCTGTGACGGCGCATCGCCCGGTTCCCAGTTGCCATCGTGCGGATTCGCATCGGGTGCAACCTGCTCGACCTCGTGTCGAAACTGCTCCGTATCCGCGCCGTCGCCCGGGCCGCCATGCGGATGTACCGCGTCAATGCCGACGGCATCGATGACACGGTCCGCGCCGATGCCGCCGGTCAGCTCGCGAATGGTCTCGACCGGATCTTCGCGGCTGAAGTCGATCACTTCCGCGCCCTGCGCGCGCGCCATGTCCAGCCGACTCGGAATGCAGTCGACCGCGAGAATGCGGCCGGCGCCCATCAGCCCGGCACTGGCGATCGTGAACAAACCGACCGGGCCGCAGCCGAAAATCGCCACTGTGTCGCCGTACTTGATCTCGGCGAGATCGGCGCCGAAATAGCCGGTCGGAAAAATATCTGAAATGAGGATGGCCTGCTCGTCGGTCACCGCCTCCGGCAGCCGTACCAGGTTGACGTGCGCGAATGGTACGCGGACGTATTCGGCCTGCATCCCATCGAAGCCACCGGTCGATTCCGGTCCGCCATAAAACGCGGTGCCGGCCAGCCGGCCGTTGGGATTTGCATTGTCGCACTGCGCGTAATAGCCGGCGCGGCAATACGAACAATAACCGCAGGCAATGGTCGACGGCACGACTACACGGTCACCTTTCTGCAGGTTGCGGACGTTGTTGCCGATTGCCTCGATAACGCCTACCGCCTCGTGACCCAGCACCCGGCCATCCTTCATGCCTGGCAGCGTGCCGCGGATCATGTGCAGGTCGGTGCCGCAAATCGCGCTTGCCGTAATCTTGACGATGGCATCGGTGGGATCCAGGATTGTGGGCTCGGCGATGTCGTCAAGGCGAATATCGCCGACGCCGTGGAATACGACAGCTTTCATGGCGCCTCCGGGCCGTGTGGTCTTACTTCAACTGGAAGGTGACTTTCATCCAGACGCGATACAGTGTGATCTTGCCGTCGCCGGATACCTTCACTTCCTGATCCTTGACCCAGATGCTCTGCACCTGGTCCAGCTTCTGGCACGCGGACTTCGCGCCTTCCTTGACGGCTTCCTCAAAACTAGTAGTCGAATCGGCGGAGATTTCGATTGTTTTGGCGATAGGCATGGCGTCCTCCTTGACGTGAACCGATGCTGTTTATAAAAGCACGCGAGGCCTCATGATGCCTATCCGGGCATTCATCTAAGGGTCCGATTTTCTGCGAACTTCTGCCACGCAAGCCACGCGAAATACAGCGGCACGCCGAACAGCGTAAGCGCCAGACTGATGCCTGTTTCCGCCGGCTTCTGGTAGAGCGAATAGCCAATCACCGCGAACGTGCCGAGCACGAACAACGCCGGCACGATCGGGTAACCGATCACGCGATAGGGCCGTTCCGCATTCGGTCGCTTGCGGCGCAGAATGAACAGCCCGATGACCGATAGCGCGAGGAACGGCCAGATGCCGAGCACGTAGGCCCGCGCCAGTTGGATGAAGTCTCGGAACAGCACGTAGACGATGGCGATGGCGCAGGTAAAAATGATGGCGACATACGGAGTCTCGAAACGCGGATGTACCTTGCCGACCGCCTGAAAGAACAACCTGTCCTCGGACATTGCGTAGAACACGCGTGGGTCGGACATGATGCTGCCATTGAGCGAACCCAAAACCGACACCATCACCAGCGCGCCGGCCGCCGCTGCGCCGGCGCTGCCCAGCACTGTCACCGCCGCATCGACTGCGACCGCCTTGGAGTCGGCCAGTACATTAAAGGGCAACGCCCGTAAGTAAGCCGCGTTAATGATCAGGTAGATCGCGATCACGACCAGTGTACCGCCGACCAGCGCCAGCGGCAGGGTCCGCTGCGGGCGGCGCATCTCGCCGGCGAGCGTCGTCAGGTTTTCCCAGCCGTCGTAGGCCCACAGCACTGTCACGAGGCCGACGCCGATGCCGGCCCATTGCAGCGAACCGCTGCCGGCAGCCACGGTGGTCGAGCCGGCGGTCTGCGGGGCGAGGGCAAAGATCGCAACCGCAAGACCAATGATCGCGATGATCTTGGCGGCCGTCGAAATATTCTGGAACACGGCCCCCAGCCGCACCGAGCGGTAATGCGCAGCCGAAAACAGCACGATCAGCCCGGCCGCGATCCAGTGTGTCGCCGCCGGGGTGATGGGTACGAACGTCCCGAGGTATTCGACGAACACCAGGCTTTGCGCCGCCCAGGCAAGCGCGGTCGTGATCAGCCAGATCCAGCCGAACAGAAACGCCAGCGGGCGACCGTAAGCTTCACGCAGATACACGTACGGGCCGCCGGAATGTGGAAACATCGCGGCAAGCTCGGCCGTAGATAGCGCGCCGAACAGCGTGATGACGCCGCCAAAAATCCACACCAGCGCCATGCCGGCGACGTTGCCGCTGCTTTGCGCGATCGACGGGGGCACGCGAAAAATGCCGCTGCCGATAATGATGCCGACAACCACCGCCATGCCGGTAAAGGCGCCCAGACGGCGGGGCAGTGCCCTGGCGGGCGTCGAGACTTCACCCGCGGCGTTCTGCGCGCGCATTGATTGATTCATTAGCGGGGCCACCACTGGTTCTGCGAAAGTTCGCGCCAGTATGCCAAAGCGGCGCCGGAGGCGACAGAACCACCGGCTTGCATTATGCTGAACGAACATGGACGTATTCGGGATCAGACTGGTCGGCGTCAACACGGACAGCGGCCGAAAGCTGCTGATGAGCATCATGCTCATCGTGGCGCTGCTGATTTTGCGATGGCTGCTGGCGGCGCTCACGCGCTATTTAATGAAAAAGTACCCGGATGCACGCGCTACGTTCTGGGTGCGCCAGGTCGTCAATATCGTCCTGGTGGTGGTGCTGGTTTTTGGCGTCGCGTCCATCTGGCTGAACAGTACGACACATCTCACGATGGCAATGGGGCTGGTCAGCGCCGGCATTGCCGTCGCGCTGCAAAAACCGATTTCCGCGCTTGCGGGCTACCTCGTGATCCTGCGCGGCCGCACCTTCCACGTCGGCGATCGCATCCGCATGGGCGGCGTGCGCGGCGACGTCATCCGGGTTGGCTTCATCCAGACGACGATCATGGAGATGGGCCAGCCACCCGGCGAGCAGGGCGACGACCCGTCGATGTGGGTCAAGGCGCGTCAGTTCAGTGGCCGCATTGTCACCGTCAGCAACAGCCAGGTCTTCGACGAGCCGGTGTTCAACTACACCCGCGATTTCCCCTACCTGTGGGGAGAGATGATGATTCCGGTGACCTACAATGCGGACCGGGCGAAGGCCGAAGCGATCATTCTCGAAGCGGCGCGGCGCCACAGCACCCTGACGAGCCAGATGAGCGCCGATGCACTGCGCAAAATGCAGGACACCTATTTTGTTCGGATGGCGGATTTCGAGCCGCGGGTCTTTTATCGGCTGACGGACAACTGGCTCGAGCTCGCAGTGCGATTCGTCGTGTTCGACCGCGGCGTACGCGAGGTCAAGGACGCCATGAGCCGCGAAATTCTGGCTGCCTTCGACGCCGCCGGTATCGGTATCGCGTCGGCCACCTACGACATCGTCGGCCTGCCGCCGGTACGCATCCGCCGCGAACCTGATTAAAATAGAACCTTCATGGCTCAACCGGCACTCAACGCGACGCCCGCCGATCCGATCGCGGAACTGGCCGATCTGGTTCGCCGTAGCCGCAGCCTCGTCGTCCTGACCGGCGCCGGCTGCAGCACCGAATCCGGCATTCCGGACTACCGCGATGAGAACGGCGCCTGGAAGCACAAGCGCCCGGTGCAGTTCCAGGATTTCGTTGCGAGCGACGCGATGCGGCGGCGTTACTGGGCGAGGAGCCTGGTCGGCTGGGAATGCATCGCGGGGGCGCAGCCGAATCCCGCACACCAGGCGCTCGCCGCGCTCGAGGCCGCGGGCCACATCCACGGCCTCATCACCCAGAACGTCGACGGCCTGCATCACAAGGCCGGCAGCCGCAACGTCATCGACCTGCACGGCCGGCTGGATTGCGTCGAATGCCTCGACTGCCGCGCCGCGATCCCGCGCGCTGACTTTCAGGCCGAACTGGACCGGCTCAACCCGGGCTGGGACGCGCTGGGTGCGGAAATCGCGCCGGACGGCGACGCACTGCTCGAAAACGTGGATTTCGACGCGTTCGAAGTGCCGGTCTGCCGCGAGTGCGGCGGCATCCTGAAGCCCGGCGTCGTCTTCTTCGGCGAAGCCATTCCGCGGGAACGCGCCGCCAACGCACTCGGCTGGCTGGAAGAAGCTGATGCGCTGCTGGTCGTCGGCTCATCGCTGATGGTCTGGTCGGGCTACCGCTTCGCCCGCCGCGCCGCAGAACGCGGTATCCCTATTGCGGCGATCAATCTGGGCCGCACCCGCGCCGACGACAAGATCACGTTGCGAATTGCCGACCGTTGCGGTACCACGCTGACTGCGCTGGTGGCCTGCCTGTAATTGCCGTTACCGATCACCACTGCCATCCCCGCGCGACTGGACCGCTTGCCGTGGCGGCGCTTTCATTGGCTGGTCATCACCGCGCTCGGCATCACCTGGATTCTCGACGGCCTCGAAGTTACGTTCATCGGCGCGGTCAGCGGTGTGCTGCAGGAGCCGGGAACGCTGGGTCTAAGCAGCAGTGCGATCGGATTACTGGCTTCGTTCTACCTCGCCGGCGCCATTGCCGGCGCGTTGTTTTTCGGCTATCTCACCGATCGGTTCGGCCGCAAACGGCTGTTCACGATTACGCTCGGCGTGTATCTGCTCGGAGTGTTGCTGAGCGCATTTTCGTGGAACCTGTGGAGCTTTGCCACGTTTCGTTTCCTGACCGGCGCCGGGATCGGTGGCGAATACGGTGCCATCAATTCGGCCATCGACGAGTTGATACCGGCACGCGTGCGTGGGCGCGTCGATCTGACGATTAACGGCAGCTATTGGCTCGGCGCCGCACTTGGGGCCGGCGCATCGGTCGTACTGTTGAATCCGGCCTGGCTGCCGGTCGATATCGGCTGGCGGATCGGCTTCGGCTTTGGCGCGGCAATCGGGCTGATTATCCTGCTGCTGCGCCGGCTGTTGCCGGAAAGTCCGCGCTGGTTGCTGACGCATGGCTATCCCGAACGGGCCGAAACGGTCGTCAACGAGATAGAGCGTCGCTGCGGCGCGCCGAATAGGGAACCGCCGACCGATACGCTCACCATTCACCCACGCCGGCATTTCAGCCTGCGCATCGTCTTCAAAACGCTGTTCGGCCCGTACCGCCGCCGCACGATTCTGGGTCTCGCGCTGATGATCGCGCAGGCGTTTCTCTACAACGCAATCTTCTTTACCGATGCATTGGTGCTGACGCACTTTTACGATGTCGCGCCGACCGCGACCGGTCTTTACCTGCTGCCGTTCGCGGTCGGCAATTTCCTCGGCCCGTTGGTCCTCGGCCCATTTTTCGATACGCTAGGCCGCAAGCCGATGATTGCGGCGACCTACATCGTTTCTGCGCTGCTGCTTGCCGCCACGGGCGCATTGTTCGCGAGCGGCCTGCTGTCCGCGGTCGCACAAACTGCCGCCTGGAGCGTGATTTTCTTTTTCGCGTCGGCCGCGGCGAGCGCCGCCTACCTGACAGTGAGCGAAGTCTTCCCGCTCGAAATCCGGGCGCTTGCGATCGCGATGTTCTATGCTTTGGGCACAGCCGCGGGCGGCTTGCTCGCGCCGTGGCTGTTCGGCGTGCTGATCGGTACCGGATCGCGCGCCGCCGTCTTCGGCGGTTACGTTTTCGCCGCAGTGCTGATGTTGATCGCGGCCGGCTTCGAGCTGCGGTTGGGCGTACCGGCCGAACGAAGATCGCTGGAAGCGATCGCCGCACCCCTGAGTAGTCAAGGATGACGTAACGATGCCGGAAAAATTTGTATTAACCATCGGCCACTCGACCCGAAGTTTCGACGAACTGGTCGCACTGCTGAAGGCACACAAGGTCGCGCATCTAGTCGACGTGCGGACTGTGCCGCGTTCGCGCCGCAATCCGCAGTTCAATCGCGAGACACTGGGCGATTCTCTCAAAGGCGAAGACATCGCCTACACACACCAGGAATCGCTGGGCGGCCTGCGCAACACCCGGCGCGATTCGCCGAACATGGGCTGGCGCAACGCCAGCTTTCGCGGTTACGCCGACTACATGCAGACGGATGAATTTGCGGCGGCCATGGACGAACTGGTCGCACTGGCGGAGCGCGAGCGAACCGCAATCATGTGCGCGGAAGCCGTCCCTTGGCGCTGCCATCGCTCGATGATCGCCGACGCATTGGTAGTGCGCGGTTTCAGCGTCGAACACATCTTGAGCGGCGAGCGAACGATGCTGCACGCGTTAACGGATTTTGCCGTGTTCGAAGGCGACCGTATCCGATATCCGGCTCCGAACCGCACCAGTGACCTGTTTTCAGAGGGTACGTGAAGTACGGCCAGCCGCCGATTAAATGTACGCGCCGCGCTACGAGTAGTCGTAGCACGGCGTGACCCGAGAGGGGTGACCAAGAGTCGCTGTTCCGTCGCTATTGCCGGATCAAAGCTCAGCCACTTCAGTAAAGAATGCGCGCGCGGATGGTCTGTTCGATTGCCTTCAGGCTTTCCAGCACCGGCTCCGAATAATGCTTGTCGATGTCGGTGATGACGTAGCCGATCTGTTCGTTGGTTTTGAGGTACTGGCCGACGACGTTGATCTGGTTGTCGGCGAGCGCGTGGTTGATTTTGGCGAGAATTCCCGGCACGTTGTGGTGCACGTGAATCAGGCGATGGGCGTCAGCGAGTGCCGGCAGCTGGATGTTGGGGAAGTTGACGCTCGTCATCGTGCTGCCGGTATTGATGTAGTCGATCAGTTTGGCGGCGACGAAATGGCCGATGTCGACTTGTGCTTCCAGTGTGCTGCCACCGATATGGGGGGTCAGTATGACGTTGGGCAGATCGCGTAGTACGGACTGAAATTTCTCCTCGTTGCTGTACGGCTCTTCGGGAAAGACATCGACGCTCGCGCCGTGCAGATGACCGCTTTGCAATGCATCGCGCAGGGCGTCGACGTCGACGACGTAGCCACGGGACAAATTGAGGAAAATCGCGCCGGGGCGCATTGCCGCGAATTCGTCGCGACCAAACAACTGCGCGTTCTCGGGGCGGCCGTCAACGTGTACCGTGACGACATCGGCTGCGGCCAGCAACTCGTCCAGCGATTCGCATTTGCGCGCGGTACCCAGTGCCAGCTTCTCAACCACGTCGAAGAAACAGACGTGCATGCCGAGCGCTTCGGCGACCACCGACAACTGCATGCCGATGTTGCCGTAGCCGACGATGCCGAGCGTCTTGCCGCGCACTTCGTGGCTGGCCGCGGCCGACTTTTGCCAGGCGCCCGCGTGCATCGCACGCATTTTGTCCGGCAGGTTGCGCATCAGCAGGATGATTTCGGCGATCGCGAGTTCGACGACCGAGCGCGTGTTGCTGAAGGGCGCGTTGAAGGCGGCGACGCCCTGGCGCGCGCAGGCGGCGAGGTCGATCTGGTTGGTGCCGATGCAGAACGCGCCGACTGCGAGCAGCCGCTTGGCGTGCGCGAGCACGTCGTCCGTCAGGTGCGTCTTTGAGCGTATGCCGAGAATGGAGACGCTTTCTATTTCCTGCTTGAGGGTATCGGCGTCGATGCTGCCGGGCAGCATGCGCACGCGGTAGCCTTCGCGGCTGAAAATCGCGGCGGCATCGCGGTGGATGTTTTCCAGCAGCAGTACGTCGATGCGGTTTTTGGGGTACGACACGGACGGCTTCAGGCCGCAGTCAAACAATACTTCGTCAAAATTCGGGGCGACTCTTTCAGCGGCCTCGACGACGCGCGGATGCGATACGTTTTCCGTGAATGCATAGAAGCGCGCCGCTGCGCCCGCCATCTGAAAATCGCCCCAGCCGTCCCCGACGGCGATCAGCTCGCCATCAATATCGAGCGATCCCGCAACCGTCGCCTTGCCGTCATCCGCCGTCAGCGGATTGGCTTTGTCGAAGCCGGTGACGTTGCCGGCAGCGTCGAACGCGAAGGTATTGGCGTACACGTGGTCGGCGCGGATGCCCAGCGTCGCGACTACCGGCTCGACAATTTCGCGAAAGCCGCTGGAAATGATGAAGACACGCTCCGCGTGTTTTTTGAGGAAGGAGCGATTGCGCAGGAACGAGCCCGAAATATTGTTCTTCAGCCGCTCGATGACTGCCGGCAGCTGATCGCGGCGCGCGTTGATGATGCCGAGGCGTTGTTCCAGCGCAGCACGAAACGGCAGCTCGCCGTTCATCGCCTGCTTCGTCAGCATGGCGACCGCTTCGACCCGGCCCGCCTTGTCCGGCGCATCAGCCAGCGCCACCTCCGCCAGAACCTCGAGTGTTTCAAGCTTGACCAGTGTGCTGTCGAAGTCGATCAGGAAGTTGGTGTTCACGTTGTGCCGATCTTGACCGTGAGGGGCCAGCTTACCGCACGCACCGCATTCGGATCACCCCAAGCCGCACGCAAATCGGCCTCGACTTCGCCGACCGGATCGCGGCCGGTGTCCTTCAGGTAGCGTTGCACGCCCGACCAGGTGCGCAGGTAATTGGCGAACTGGGCGAAGTTCCAGTCGAGACGCATGTGGAAGGTAGGCGCCTCGATCGGCGCGAATGGGAAGGGCAGATTCACGTAGCCATTATCGACGTGGCTGCGCTCGGGCGGCCACCAGGGGCCGGTCAGGTCGTCAATCAGATATTTGACGACGCGGTCGACCGCCGGGTCGACGTACACCAGCGCGTACGACCAGACCGCCAGCAGCCCGTGGGGCTTGAGGACGCGGCGCACCTCCGCGTAGAAGGCACCAAGATCGAACCAGTGCAGCGCCTGGCCGACCGTCACCAGCGCCACCGAATGCGCTGCGAGGCCGCTCGCGCCCGCCGGCGCGACGCGGTATTCAATGTTGTCGCGCGGCTCCGCGGCGCCGATTTGTTGTTTACTGGCGTCGGTCGCGACAACCTGGTTGAACCACGCCGAAAGCCCCACCGCAACCTGGCCGTTGCCGGTCGCGCAGTCCCAGGCGCGGATCGTATCGGGCGTCTTGCCGGCGAGAAACTCGTACAGCGCGGGCGGGTACGTAGGGCGGTAATGGGCGTAGGAACTCGCGTGCCCGGAGAAATGATCCTTGAATCCGGTCATGTATGGCCCATTGCAAATCGTTGATGAAGCGCATCATTTTAATCACTCCTGATTGACTATGCCGGCCGAATCTCCGCGAGCAACTTTTCGATGTCCGCAGGATCGGCGGGTTTGACGAAATGGCGGTCGAAGCCGGCTTGTCGGGCACGCTCCTTGTGGTGCTCCTGGCCCCAGCCGGTCAGCGCCACCAGCATTATGCCGTCGTTGCCGGGCTGCGCCCGCAGCCGGCGGGCGATCTCGTAGCCGTCCAGTTCAGGCAGGCCGACGTCGAGGAAAACGACGTGCGGTTGGAAATCCGCGACCATGTCGAGCGCACTGAAGCCGTCGTAGGCAATGCGGACGTCGCATTCCATGAGCTCGAGCATCATGCCGAGGCTGTCGGCGACGTCATGATTGTCGTCGACGACCAGTGCGCGGTGGCGCGATGTCGGGCGGCTCGGCGGTGCGTCCGGTGGCGGCGGGTTCGCGGTATCGTCGTCTGCCAGCCGCGGCAGGCGCACCTCGAATTCGCTGCCCTTGCCCGGGCCCTCGCTCGCCGCTTTCACACTGCCGCCGTGCAGTTCGACCAACTGCCGCACCAGTGTCAATCCGATGCCGAGTCCGCTGCGCGTGCGGCCGTGCTTGTCCTCGACCTGCGAAAACATGTCGAAAATGCGCAGCAACTTGTTGCGCGGGATGCCGATGCCATTGTCGCGAATGCGGACCACGGCTTCGCCGTCTTCGGCCGCCACCGTGAGACGAATTTCGCCGCCCGCCTGCGTGTAGCGGTTGGCGTTCGTCAGCAGGTTGGTCAAGACCTGTTCCAGTCGCGTCAGGTCAGCGTCCAGCCGGATCGGTTGGGGCGGCAGCGTCAGCTTGATCCGCTGCTTCGATGCACTGAACAGTGGTTGCGTCGTTTCGATCGCGTTTTCGACCGCGCGTTGCAGTTCGACCGGCTCGCGCTGCAGGCTGATCTTGCCGCGGGTGATGCGCGACAGGTCGAGCAGGTCGTCGATCAGACGCGTCATCCGGCTGACCTGCCGTTCCATCATCCCGCGCGCGTGTTCGGCGACTTCCCGGCTGTCGGCCCGCGCCAGCACTGCGAGCGCGTTGCGAATCGGCATCAGCGGGTTGCGCAGCTCGTGCGCGAGCGTCGCCAAGAATTCGTCCTTGCGGCGATTGGCAGCGCGAAGTTCCGATTCGATCTGCTTCAGATAACTGATGTCCTCGAACATCAGCACGATCAAGCTGGGCTCGTCGCCGATCGGCGGCAGCTTGCCGCCCGACAGCAGCAAATGATGCGTGCCGGAGGGCAGCTGCCATTGCAATTCGAACTGGCGCAGCCGCTCGCCGCGAGCGAGCCGTGCACGCGGAAAGTCTTCGTCCGCCAACGGCGCACCGGTAGCGGTGGCAATGGTTCCCCAGGCCGGATCGTGTTTGCAGGGCGCGGTGCGTGGAATGGCCCCGCCCGCGGCTTCGTCGGCGGCGGCGTTGGCAAACCGGACTTCGCCGCTTTCCGGCTCGACCAGTAGCGCCGGGATTGGCATGAAGTTCAGCATCGTGCGCAGAAACTGCCGCTGCTCGTGTTGATTGCGTGGCGGTCTGGCGGTTGTCGTATCCATCCACTTGTCGCTTAAGTCTGGGACAGGGTTTCGCGGCGCGGCGCCTTTCCCGCGTACGGGGGCGCCTCTGGTTGTCAACGGCGCCATGTTGTATTCGCCGGACATTATGATTTCTCCCGTTACATCGATGATTCATTTTCGGCACTACGACAGGTGCCGGCCGTCGCGCGGATCACGCTTTGGGGAGATGAAGCTGGGAAATTGTTAATACTGAGAGCTATGTCAAGTTTTTGCGCTAGTCCCACAGCCCGATCTGCGCGCTCGGGATGTTGAATCGCGTCGTGTCGAGCGGCCCTGGGCCGCGCTGGGCAAGGCCATAGCGGCGCTTGGCCAGCTGGAAGCGCTGCGCGATCAACTCGGCATAGCGGCCGCTACCGTGCAGGCGGGTGCCGAAGTCGGCGTCGTAGAGTTTGCCGCCGCGGCTGTCGCGAATCAGGTTGAGAACGTGCTCGGCACGCAGCGGCAGGTGCGTACGCAGCCATTCCTCGAACAGGTCCTTGAGCGCGTAGGGTAGACGCAACAGCGTGTAGCCCGCGCTTTGCGCACCGGCTTCGGCCGCGCGTTCGAGTATCGCCTCGATCTCGCCGTCGTTCACCGCTGGAATGATCGGCGCGACTATCACACCGGTCGGCACGCCGGCCGCACTCACCGCCGCGAGTGCGCGCAGCCGCGCCGCCGGCGAGGCTGTGCGTGGCTCGAGCGTGCGCTTGAGGTCGTTGTCGAGCGTCGTGATGCTGAACATTACTTTCGCCAGCCGCTCGCGTGCCATCTCGGCGAGCAGGTCGATGTCGCGCTCGACCAGCGCGCTCTTGGTGATGATCGTGACCGGATGATGGAATCGTCGCAGCACGTCGAGAATGTCGCGCGTGACGTGCAGGCGCTTTTCGATCGGCTGGTACGGGTCGGTATTCGCGCCCAGCGTGATCGCCCGGCAGCGGTAACCCGGCCGGCTCAATTCCTTTTCCAGCCGTTCGGCGGCGTTTGCCTTAAAAAACAGCCGCGTCTCGAAATCGAGCCCCGGCGACAGGTTCAGGTAGGCGTGGCTGGGGCGGGCGTAACAATAAATGCAGCCATGCTCGCAGCCCCGATACGGGTTGATCGACTGCTCGAACGGGATATCGGGCGAATGGTTGCGGCTGATGATCGAGCGCGCCTGCTCGGGCATGACAGTCGTGGCGAGCGGCGGCAGCTCTTCTTCGAGGCCGCCCCAGCCGTCGTCGACGCGCTCGGCGCTCTGGCTTTCGAAGCGACCGGGGGGATTGCCCACGGCGCCGCGCCCGATATGATTACGACTTGAGCCGCGGCCGGAGGGATTGCGGGCAGAGCGAGGCATCGCCGTATCGTAGAGCCGTTCGCACGGCCCTGCAATGCGGCGTGCCGCCTACTTGTCGTGCCCGTAAATCAGGTGACTGGCGCCGCGGTGGTGGTGTCGTGGCGGCGACGTATGCATCGGCAGCGGCGTGGCGTGTTGCGGCCAATGCAACGGTTCGCGTGCGGGAGGATCGAGCGGTGCTGCTTTCTCGATAACCCGCGGCAGGCGTACGATAAATTCGCTGCCATACCCGGTGCCCTTGCTGCGCGCTTCGATCATCCCACCATGCATGTCGATCAGCCGGCGGACCAGCGCCAGACCGATACCGAGGCCGCCGGTGCGTTCGGCAGCGTTTTCGACCTGCGCAAACATCTCGAAAATGCCCGTCATCCGGTTTGCCGGAATGCCGATGCCATCATCGCGCACCGACACCACGGCTTCGGGTCGCGCGTCCTGGACCGTCAGCCAGATGTGGCCGCGGCCCGCCGTAAACTTGGCGGCATTGGTAAGCAGGTTGACGAATACCTGCGTCAGCCGCGCCGGGTCCGCGTCGAGCAGAATCGGTGCAGTCGGCAGCGTCACGCTGAGGTTCTGATTGTTCGCGGCGATGACGGGCTCCGTAGTCTCGACCGCCTGGCTCACCACCGCGACCAGGTTGATGCGTTCCTTGCGCAGGCTGATTTTGCCCTGGCCTGCTCGCGACAGGTCCAGCAGATCCTCAATCAGCCGGCTCATCTGCCGCACCTGCCGCTCCATCAGGCCGCGGGTGTGTTCCAGCACGGCCGGGTCGTCCGCGCGCTGCAGCACTTCGAGCGCCGTCATCAGCGGCGCCAGCGGATTGCGCAACTCGTGGGCAAGCGTCGCGAGAAATTCGTCTTTGTGGCGATTGGCGGTCTGGACTTCGCGATGCAGCAGCGCGCGCCGTAGCGCGAAGCCGGCGCGGCGGCCGAGTTCCTCAGCGAGATGCCGGTCGGTTTCGGTGAACAGGCGCGGGTTGCCATGCAGCCGACAAAGCACCAGGCCGCCCAGCACTTCTCTTTCCGCGGCCACCGGCACGACCAGCAGCGATTTGACTTGATGCTCGCGCGCCGCGTGCTGCGTGTCGCCGGAAGTCATCGCGTGCAGCCAGGCATCCTCGACTCTCGGCACGTGGATGCTCTCACCGGCAAGCATGCGCCGCACCAGCGGCTGTTGCAGGTGGGCGGGCGACGACAGGAATCGCGGATTGGTTTCCAATTGGCGTTGTTGCGCCGGGTCTCGGTGGGCGCAGGCAACGCGGCGGCTGTCGCCGTTGACGTCGATCAGGTCGAACAGGCAGACATCGGCAATACTTTCGATCGCCAGCCGGGACACACTTTTGAGCGTCACGTCCACATCCAGCGAACTGCCAAGCAGTTTGCCGGCGCGGGCGAGAAAACGCAGTGCGTCTTCACTGCGCTTGCGCTCGCTGATATCGACCAGCGCACCTGACAGCCGCGCGGGCCGGCCGGCCGCGTCGTATTCGAGCTGGCCGCGGGCAATCAGCCAGCAGGTCGAGCCGTCACCGCGTTCGAGGCGGAATTCGGAGACGTAGGCGGCGCCGTTGAGGGCGCGGTCGAGATCGACTTGCGCCCGTCGGCGATCGTCGCGATGAATCGCGGCCTGCACCTGCGCGATGTCGAGTTCGCCCTGTTCGGCATCCTGGGGAGAGATGTGCAGCAGTCGCGCCATGCCGCTGTCGATGAAGATACGTTGGGTTCTGAGATTCCAGACCCAGGTGCCGACTGCTGCGGCGTCGAGCGCGGCGCGAATGCGGTCACGCCGGTTGCGGCGGTCGGCGGCAGATTCCGGCGGGGGTGTTTCCATCACGTTGTGAACCATCCATGCAACATGGGGTTTTTCCCGCTCTATCAAGGGGTAACCCTGCGAAGTTGCACCAGAATCCCCGCATCGGCGTGGCTTGTCAAGCCCTTTTAGTGTTTATTTGGCGTCGTCGGCCTCGCGAATGACCTGTTCCAGCATCGCCGGGTCGATCGGCTTGACCAGGTGTCGGTCGAAACCGGCTTCGCGGGAGCGGCGGCGGTCTTCTTTCTGGCCCCAGCCGGTGAGCGCGATCAGGCTGACATTCTCGCCCCATGGCTGCTGGCGGATTTCCCGCGCAGCCTCGTGGCCGTTCATCTCCGGCATACCGATATCCATGAACACGATATGCGGCTCGAAGTCTGCGCCGGCTTCGAGGCCGGCAGCGCCGCTGTAAACGGCGCGGACGTCGTGGTTCATCATTTCGAGCAGCATTGCCAGGCTGTCGGCAATATCCTCGTTATCGTCGATTACCAGTACGCGGCGGCGCGGCGTCGCTGCCGCTTCGCCGGCGGGATCAGCTGCCTGACGGGTGGTCTCCGGCGCCGAAGCGAGCGGTAGCCGTACGATGAATTCGCTGCCGCAGTCGCGGCCCTCGCTGGTTGCCTCAATGCTGCCGCCGTGCATCTCCACCAGTTGCTTCGTCAGCGTCAAGCCGATCCCCAGGCCGCCGGTGCCGCTTTGCAGTTCGTTTTCGCTTTGGCTGAACATTTCGAAGATGTGCATCAGATCTTCGGGCGCAATGCCGACGCCGGTGTCGCACACGCGGACGCGCACGCTGCCGTTGGCGACGGCAACGCCGAGAGACAAGTGGCCGCCCCGCGGCGTGAACTTCGCGGCGTTGTTGAGCAGGTTGACGAACACCTGCTTGAGCCGTGCCGGATCGGCCTCGACAAACACCGGTTCCGGCGGGTTGTCCACATCCAGCCGGTGCTCGGACGCGTCGATCGCCGGCCGGCTGATTTCGACAGCATCGGTGAGGATCGTCGACAGGTCGACGCGCGACTTGCGCAGCTCGATGCGCCCACGGCTGACGCGTGAGACGTCGAGCAGATCGTCCAGCAGCCGCACCAGGTGATTGACCTGGCGCTCCATGACGGCCTGCGCCTTGCGGGCCGCCTGGCTGTCGGCACCGGTGAGGCGCAGCAATTGCAGGTTCGTGCTGAGCGGCGCCAGGGGATTGCGCAGTTCGTGCGCCAGCGTCGCCAGGAATTCATCCTTGCGGCGATCGGCTTGCAGCAGTTCGTCGGCCTGTTCGCGCAGTGCCGCGGCAGCGTCCTCCGCCTCGCGGTACAGGCGCGCATTATCCATCGCCAGCGCCGCGCGCCGCGCCAGATCCTGGGCGAAGGCGAGATCGCTGTCGCCGTAGCGCCGGCCGGATTCAATCGCCAGCAGCGACAGCAGGCCGAGAGTCTTGCCGCGTGCGACCAGCGGCACGCAAATCAGCGATGCCGGCTTGTCGCCGATGAGCCGGGCCATCCGCTCGACGCGCGGTTGGACCGGCTGACTCGCGATCGCCTCGCGCACCATGCCGGTTACGTCCGGAACGAGGAGGGGACGACCTTCCAGCAGTGCTTTCGCCTGCGGCGTTTCGAGTCGCTCGGGTGGCGGCGGATCGGCGCGGAACATCGCGGCCAGCTCCGCGTGCGCCGGATTCGCGTGCGCCACTTCGATGCGGCGCACCGTCTTGTCGTCCTCCAGCAAATCGATAAACGCCCAGTCGGCGAGGTAAGGTACGCACAGGCGCGCGATCTGCCGCATGGTCTCGTCGTAATCGAGCGACGCGGCAAGAATCGCGCCCGTGCGGTTCAGGAAACGCTCGTTGTCCTGGCGGCGGCGCCGCTCCGCTGCCGCGCGTCGGCGTTCGGTGACGTCCAGCACGACGCCCACAAAGCGCGTCGGCCGGCGTTCTCCGCGCGCATTTTCGAAGACGCAGCGCCCGCGCGAGATCAGCCAATGGGTTGTACCGTCGGGCCAGATGACGCGGTAGTCAGTGTCGTATTCGCCGTCGCCGGCCGGATCGATTGCCTTGCGCATCGCCGCCTTGAACTGCTCGCGATCACGCGGATGAATCAGCGATTCGCGCATCGCCGCATCGACTTCCGCGTCCGGCGGCAGACCGAACATCGTCTTGCAGCGCGGTGACCAGCCGACGCCGATGTCGCCGTTCACGATTTTGTCGTCCCAACTGCCGAGATCGGCAGCGTGCATCGCCAGGTTCAGGTGTTCCTCGCTCGCGCGCAGGGCCTCCTCGGCGCGCAAGCGATCGGTCACATCGAGCAACACGCCGGCCATGCGCAGTGGCTCGCCCCCGGGAGTGCAGTCGACCTGGTAACGGGCGTCCACCCAGCAGTCCGTACCATCGGGCTGCGGAATGCGGTATTGGCTCTGATGATAGCCACCGCCCTGCGCGAACGCTTCGGCGATCTCCGCCGCCACGCGGTCGCGATCATCCGGATGAATCGCTGCCAGGTAGTGCTCCAGCGGACCGCCTTGCTCGTCTTCCGGCGGCACCTGGAACAGTTTGGCGATCAAGGCGTCCGTATAGACTTTTTCGCTGGGCCAGTCGATCGTCCAGGTACCGACGTGGCCGTAGTTCATCGCGCGCATCAGTCGGTCGCGGGCGTCGCTGAGCGATTCCTCGACCCGCTTGCGCCCGGTCACATCGATAGTGACGCCGGCCATTTCGACCGGCATGCCGGCGGCGTCATAACGGGTCTCGCCACGCGCCTCGATCCAGTGCAGGCTGCCGTCCCGCCACGTGACGCGGTACTCGGTCCGATACGGTTGGTGCAGTTCTACCGCCTTCTCGAGCGACGCGCGGACGGCCGCCTGATCTTGCGGGTGAACCAACTCGATAAACTCTTCGTAGGTCGAAGGTGCTTCGGCTTCCAGCCCGAAATGCGGAGCGCGGACACTCGACCATTGCAACGTGCGCGCGGCAAAATCGAATCGCCAGACCCCGATGCCGACTTCCTGCAGAGTGCGTTGCACCAACGAGTTGCTATCGAGAATGGCATTCATGGAAGTTTGACTTAATCTAGGGAAAACCCGGGTTTCGGAGCAACGCGAACTTTCGACTACGGGCTGTGCCGTGTCAAGCTACCGGTTCGCATATGGGGTATCCTCGATATTTTACCCGATTCCTGTAAGGAACCGCCCATGCCCGATTTTACCCGCCTCGCGCTGGACCGCGAAGAAATGCGCGCGCTCGGCTACCGCGTCGTCGACATGATCGCCGACCACTGGGCGGATCTCGCAGACAAACCTGCCGCGCAGACGCCCGCCGCGCGCGGGGTCTCGCAGGTGCTCTCCGCGCCGCCGCCTGACGGGCCGGCCTCTCTCGACAGCGTGCTCGAAGAATTGCAGCGGGAGGTCTTCAGCCACATCGCGCACGTCAACCACCCGCGCTTTTTCGCCTTTGTGCCCAGCCCCGCAAACTTTGTCGGCGTAATGGGCGATGCGCTCGCCGCCGGCTACAACGTCTTCAACGGCACCTGGCTCGCCGCCTCCGGCGCCGCGCAAATCGAGCTGACGGTCGTTGACTGGCTGCGCCGCGTCTGCGGCTTCCCGGAAGGCGCGGGCGGCCTTTTCGTCAGCGGCGGCTCGATGGCCAACATCGTCGCGCTGGCTGTCGCGCGCCACCGTCGGCTCGACGGGCCCAACCGGAAGGCTCGCGTCTACTTTTCCGCCCAGACCCATTCCTCGATTGAGCGCGGCTTGCGGCTGCTCGGCTTCGCCGACGCGCAATCGGTGCGCCTGCCGGTCGACGACCGATTCCGACTCGACGTCGAAGCGCTGGCCGAACGCATCCATGCCGACCGGGCGGCGGGCCTTGAACCTTTTTGCGTCGTCGCCAACGCCGGCACCACCAACACCGGCGCCATCGACCCGCTGCCCGAACTCGCCAGGCTGTGTCGCAAGGAAGATCTGTGGCTGCACGCCGACGGTGCGTTCGGCGCCGCAGCCGCCGTCAGCGACCGCGGGCGGCGGGCGCTGGCGGGCCTCGACCAGGTCGACTCCCTGTCAATCGACCCGCACAAATGGCTGTTCCAGCCGTTCGAAATCGGCTGCGTTCTCGTGCGCGACCGGAACTGGCTGCGCGACGCCTTCCACGTGCTGCCGGACTACATGCAGGACACCCGCGCGGAAGAAGAGACGATCAACCTCGGCGAGTACGGCCCGCAACTGACACGGTCATTTCGCGCGCTCAAGCTATGGATGACGCTGCGCATCTTCGGCCGGGAGGCGCTGGCCGCCGCCGTCGAGCATGGCTTCGAGCTTGCCGAGCAAGCAGAGCAGCAACTGAAGGTCAGAAACTACTGGGAAATCGTCAGTCCGGCGCAAATGGCGATGATCGCGTTCCGCTACGCGCCGCCGGACGCCGGCCCGGACGAGGCCGACGCGCTCAATGCCGAAATCGTCCGCCGCCTGAGCGCCGACGGCTATGCGATGCTCAGCTCGACGCGCCTGAATGGCCGCACCGCGCTACGGCTATGCACAATCAACCCGCGCACGACGAGAGATGACATCGTCGGCACGATCGATCGCCTAGATCAACTCGCGCGCGACAACTTGCATGGTGCCTAGTGCTGAGTCGGCAGGACTAAGCCCGGACGAAGCTCGTCTTCACTCAGTCCTGGCGACAGCACTAGCGACTTAGTCCCGATGTTATAGTATCGACAAGCCGCGCAGGATCGCGCGACAGCCTCAAACGACGACGGAATGCCCTTACATGGATAGCACGGGTCCGCGCATCTATAACCTGTTTCCGCTGCTCATCGGCCCGGTGCGCGAATGGTGCGCGCAACTGCCGCGCATCGCCGCGCTCAACTTCGACTGGATCTACGTCAACCCGTTTCACTACACGGGTTTCTCCGGCAGCCTCTACGCCATCAAAGATCCGTACCGCCTCCACGACCTGTTCGCCGACGGCGGTGACGCCGACGATTTGCTGCGCGAATTCACCGCCAGGGCCGAAGACGCCGGCCTGCGCGTGATGACCGACCTCGTCGTCAACCACACCGCCCGCGACGCACTGCTCGCCGACGAACATCCCGACTGGTACCGGCGCGATTTGGACGGAGGCCTGTACAGCCCTCGCGCCGTCGACCCGGACGATCCGGAAAAGGTGACCATCTGGGGCGACCTCGCGGAACTCGACTACGAAAAACCGCAATCGCGCGGCCACCTGATCGACTACTGGTCGCGTTATCTCAGCCACGTCATCGGCCTCGGCGTCAGCGGCTTCCGCTGCGACGCCGCCTACAAAGTGCCGGCCGCCGTCTGGGAACCACTGATTGCCGCCGCGCGCACCGTCGATCCGGCCGTCACCTTCTTCGCCGAAACGCTCGGCTGCACGATGGACGAAGTCCAGGCGCTCGAAGCCGCCGGCTTCGACTACCTGTTCAACAGCAGCAAATGGTGGGATTTTCGCAGCGGCTGGCTGCTGGAGCAGTACAACGACTTCCGCAATATAGGTCCGTCCGTCGCCTTTCCGGAAAGCCACGACACACCACGCCTCGCGGCCGAGGTCGAGGCCGCCGATGCCGAAACGCTTGCGCGCCACTACCGCCTGCACTACCTTTTCGCCGCCTGCTTCTCGACCGGCGTCATGATGCCGGTGGGCTACGAATATGCGTTCCGCAAGTCGCTCGACGTCGTCCAGACCCGGCCGGAGGATTGGGAAGAAACCGGCCTCGACCTGTCCGCTTGGATCGCCGCCGTCAACGTCATGAAGGCGGCAGTCCCGGCGCTGAACGAGGAGGGGCCGCAGCGGCAATTTACGTCGCCGTCGTCGTCGCTGGTCGGCTTGCTGCGTGACAGCCGCGACGGAACCGAATGCGCGCTGCTGCTGATGAATCCCGATGCGCACCGCAGTCATGCGATTGACGGCGGCACGCTGCTCGCGGCGGCGGGCGGCGTCTGTGCGCGCTTTACCGACGTCACCCCCGAAACCAGCCCGGCCGGGCTGATCCCGGGCCGGCCGTTCCGGCTCGACCCGCTGGAGGCGCGGGTATTTCGCGGCGAGCGCACGACGCGCGGGCGGGCCGTCAACCAGCGCAACAGCGCAGCGCGGCTCAAGCGGCTGGCGGACGAGCGTGTCGCGATCGAGGACGTCTGGCCGGAAATCGACGGCGGACGTCACCCGGTCAAGCGCATCGCTGGCGACGTGCTCGAAGTCTGGGCGGACATCTTCTCCGACGGCCACGATAAGCTCGCCGCCTGCGTACGCTGGCGCGACACCTGCGGTGGTATCTGGCAGGAGGCACCGATGGTCCACGTCGATAACGACCGCTGGCAGGGCGTTGTGCCGCTGACCCATAACAGCCGCTACCGTTACACGATCGAAGCCTGGCGCGACCGCTTTGCCACTTGGCACGACGACTTCATCAAGAAGCGCGATGCCGGCCAAAAGGTGGAGCTGGAACGAATCGAAGGTCGCGAACTGGTGGCCGAAGCGGTTGAGCACGCCCGGGGGCGCGATCAGATTGACCTGAGCGCGCTGCTCACGGAAATCGACGACGCTGTCGACGATGCGCCGCGCGCTGAAGCGATCCTGATGTCCGAGCGTCTCGCCAACCTGATGCACCGCACCGCACCGCGCACGAACCTCTCCCGCTACCGGCACGATCTCGAAGTGGTGGTCGACCGTACTGCCGCACGTTTCGGCGCCTGGTACGAACTGTTCCCGCGCTCGACCGGCGGCAATGCGAAACGCCACGGCACATTCGATGGCGTCATCGCCCACCTGCCGTACATCCGCGACATGGGTTTCGACGTACTCTACCTGCCACCGATCCACCCGATCGGCAGGAGCCACCGCAAGGGTAAAAACAATGCATTGGAAGCCGGCCCCAACGACCCCGGCAGCCCGTGGGCCATCGGCGCGCCCGCAGGCGGGCACACCGCGATTCACCCCCGACTCGGCACGCTGGACGACTTTAAACGCCTGATTGCCGCGGCGCGCGACCACGGCCTCGAAATCGCGCTCGACTTCGCCATCCAGTGCTCGCGCGACCACCCGTGGATCAAGGAACACCCGGAGTGGTTCGATTGGCGTCCCGACGGCACGGTTAAATACGCCGAAAACCCGCCCAAAAAATACCAGGACATCGTCAACGTGCATTTCTACGGCGAGTCGCTGCCGTCGCTCTGGACCACGCTGCGCGACGTCGTGCTGTTCTGGGTCGACGCCGGTGTGGGTATTTTCCGCGTCGACAACCCGCACACCAAGCCGGTGCCATTCTGGGAATGGCTGATCGGCGACGTGCAGGCGCGCCACCCCGACGTCATCTTCCTGGCCGAAGCGTTCACGCGCCCCAAGATGATGAAGAAACTTGCCAAGGTCGGCTTCACCCAGTCCTACACCTACTTTACCTGGCGCAATACCAAATACGAACTGATCGAATACCTGACGGAGTTGACGCAGGACATCCCGAAGGAATATATGCGCCCGCATTTCTTCGTTAATACGCCCGACATCAATCCACCGATCCTGCAAACCGGCGACCGGCCTGCGTTCATTATCCGCGCCACGCTCGCCGCAACACTCTCGAGCCTCTGGGGCGTCTATAGCGGCTTCGAGTTATGCGAAGCCACGCCGATTGCCGGCCGCGAGGAATATCTGGATTCGGAAAAATACGAAATCAAGGCACGCAACTACGACCAGCCGGGAAACATTCGCAAAGAGGTCGCAAAGCTGAACCGGATCCGCCGCGACAACCCGGCGCTGCAGGAACTGACAAACCTGAAATTCCACCCCGCCAGCGACGACAACATTCTGTTCTACGGCAAACAGACCGCAAACGGCGACAATGTCATCTGGATTGCCGTAAACGTCGACCCACACCACACGCACGAGGCGAGTATTGAATTACCGTTATACATGCTGGGTCTGGGTGATCACGCCACAGTCGAAGTTGAAAGCCTGCTCGAAAACGACAAGTTTTCATGGCAAGGCAAATGGCAACGTATTCGCTTAAATCCACAGTTCAGGCCATGCGCAATATGGCGCATAACAAAGCCACTCTAATGCGAACAGCAGCAACAGCGCATCGAGACGGCCGGGGCCTTCCTGGCCCAACGAGCCAAAGATACCGCCAACGCCTTTCTTAACTGCCTGAAAAAGTATGGACGCAAGGACGCAACAAATCGAACAACAGGAAATCACGCGTGACGACCCGCAGTGGTACAAGGACGCCGTCATCTACCAACTGCACGTCAAGGCGTTTTTCGATTCGAACAACGACGGGGTAGGCGACTTCGCCGGCCTCGCCGCGAAGCTCGATTATCTGCAGGATCTGGGCGTCACCGCCATCTGGCTGCTGCCGTTTTATCCATCGCCGCTAAGAGATGACGGCTACGACATCGCCGACTACCGCCAGGTCAACCCGAGCTACGGCCACCTGCACGACTTCCGCCAGCTTGTGCGCGAATGCCATCGCCGCGGATTACGCGTCATCACCGAACTCGTCGTCAATCACACTTCCGACCAGCACCCCTGGTTTCAGCGCGCGCGCAAAGCCAAACCCGGTTCGGCGTACCGCAACTTCTACGTCTGGAGCGACACCGAACAGCGCTACGAAGGCACCCGCATCATCTTCCTCGACACCGAACGCTCCAATTGGTCGTGGGACACGGAAGCACAGGCCTATTATTGGCACCGGTTCTACTCGCACCAACCGGACCTCAACTACGACAACCCGCGTGTCCTCAAGGAAATTACCCGTGTGCTGCGCTACTGGCTCGAGATGGGTGTCGACGGGCTGCGCCTCGACGCCGTGCCGTACCTCGTCGAACGCGAAGGCACCAACAACGAAAACCTGCCGGAAACGCACGCCGTCCTGAAAAAAATCCGTGCGGAAGTCGACGCACATTTCCCCGATCGCATGTTGCTCGCCGAAGCCAACCAATGGCCCGAAGACGTGCTGCCGTATTTCGGCGAAGGCGACGAGTGCCACATGGCGTTCCACTTCCCGCTGATGCCGCGCATCTACATGGCCATCGCCCAGGAAGACCGCCACCCGGTCACCGACATCATGCGCCAGACGCCGGACATCCCCGACAATTGCCAGTGGGCGATCTTCCTGCGCAACCACGACGAACTGACGCTCGAAATGGTCACGGAGCGCGAGCGCGATTATCTATGGCAGGTCTACGCCCACGACCGGCGCATGCGCATCAACCTCGGCATCCGCCGCCGCCTTGCACCGCTGATGGACAATGACCGCCGCAAGATCGAGTTAATGAGCGGGCTCCTGTTTTCGCTGCCGGGCACGCCGATCGTCTACTACGGCGACGAAATCGGCATGGGGGACAACGTCTTCCTCGGCGATCGCGACGGCGTGCGCACGCCAATGCAATGGTCGCCGGACCGCAACGGCGGATTCTCCAAGGCCGACCCGCCGCGCCTCTACCTGCCGCCGATCATGGACCCGATCTACGGCTACGAAGCGCTCAACGTTGAAGCACAGGCACGCTCGCCGGCGAGCCTCTTGAACTGGACCAAGCGCATGATCGCGGTGCGCCAGCGCCGGCGCTCCTTCGGCCGCGGCACGATCCGCTTCCTGTTCCCCGGCAACCGCAAGATTCTCGCCTACCTGCGCGAGCACGACGATGAAGCCATCCTGTGCGTGTTCAACCTGTCGCGCGCGGCACAGGCGGTCGAACTCGACCTCGCGCAGTTTAAGGGTCGCGTGCCGATCGAGTTGTTCGGGCGCAGTGTCTTCCCGCCGATCGGCGAACTGTATTACCTGCTGACGCTGCCGGCGTACGGCTTCCACTGGTTCCTGCTCGAGAAAGAAGATGCGGTACCAGAGTGGCATCAGCAGTTGCCGCCGATCGTGCCCGAGTTCGTCACGCTGGTCGCACGCAGCGGTATTCGCGACATCGGGCGCCAGCCGGCGCGGCGCCAGCTAGAAAACGACATCCTGCCGGAGTTTCTCGCCCGCCAGCGCTGGTTTGCGGCCAAAGGAGAGCGCATCGACAGCACGACCATTGCCGCATGTACGGGACTGAGCGACAACGCGCTCTTGTTCGAGGTGGTCGTCAGCCTGACCGGCGGCGGCAAACAGCGCTACTTTCTGCCGCTCGCGCTGGCCAGCGAGGAATCCGACAGTGCAACGCACGTGCTGCTGCCGTACACGCTCGCGCGCCTGCGCCGCGGCCAGCGGCTGTGGGCGCTGCTGGACGCCGCGGCGGCGGATGGTTTTGTGCGTGCGCTCGTCGCGGCGATTCGCGAGCAGCGGGAAATGGCGATGGAGCCGGGTCGGCTGATATGCGAAGCAACAGAGCGGCTGGCGGCGATAGAGCTTGCGCCGGATGTCGAGGTCCGGCGGCTGGGTGTCGATCAAAGTAACTCGTCGATCATGGTCGGCGGCGCGATGATCCTCAAGCTGTACCGCAAGCTGACGCCGGGTACGCATCCGGAAATTGAGGTCGGCCGCTTCCTGACGCGGGTCGGCTTCGACAACACGCCGCCGCTGCTCGGCGCGATCGAGCACGTCGATACCGACGGCACGCCGACCGCGCTCGCGATATTGCAGGGACTCGTCGAAAACCAGGGCGACGGATTCCGCGAAGCCGTCGAGCACCTGGAACGGCGGCTGGAAGAACGTGCGCTGATGACGCCCGGCGACGACGCCGAGGCGCCGTCGCTGCACGACTTTTTCATCAACCTGATTGCCACACTCGGCCGCCGTACCGCCGAACTGCATCATGCGCTGGCAACCGAAACCGGTGATCCGGCCTTCGATCCGGAACCGGCACGGGCCGCCGATACGCGTGCCTGGCGGGCGGCGGCGCGCAAGCAGGCGCGGCAGGCGTTCTCGACGCTGCGGCGCGTCCGGGCCAGTCTGCCCGAAGCAGGACGTGCGACGATTGATGCGCTGACGGCGCGCAAGGCGGAATGCATGGAGACGATCGATGCGCTCAGCGAGGGCAGCTACGGCGCCGCCAAAACGCGCATCCACGGCGACTATCACCTGGGCCAGGTGCTCATTGCGCAAAACGACTGGGTGATTCTCGACTTCGAAGGCGAGCCGGCCAGGACCCTCGCCGAACGGCGCGGCAAATACTCGCCGCTGCGCGATGTCGCCGGCATGCTGCGTTCATTCGACTACGCTGCCTGGAGCGCCATCGGGCGGCTGGATCGCGATACGACGCCGCCGGGTGAAGCGGTGGTCGGTTTCGCCCGCGAATGGCGTGATGCCGCTGCGCAAGCTTTTTTGAACGCCTACCACGAAGCCATTCTGGGGGCGCCCAGCTGGCCCGGCGACGCGGTCGCGGCGCGCCGCTGGCTGGACTTGTTCATGCTTGAAAAGGCGTGTTACGAGATTGTTTACGAGGCCAACAACCGCCCGGACTGGTTGCCGATTCCAGTGCGTGGGGTGATGGCGATACTGGATGCGCATGGAAATGAGTAGATCGGGATTCGGGAGCGAAATGCTGTCATTCGGCCGGCGCCGGCTATTCAGTCAGTGGCTCTATGAAGCGGATGCCTTTGGAGCAACTGCGTCTCTGCAAGAACCCCGGGCCGAGGCGGACCAATGACATCATTGTTACAACAATCCGGTGGCACCGATTCGGCAATTGAAGCCATTGTTACCGGCGATCACGGCGATCCGTTCGCGTTGCTCGGACCGCACGAGAGTGCCGACGGCCGAATCGCCGTGCGCGTTTTTCTTCCCGACGCGACGCAACTCAGCCTGATCGGCCCGCGCGGCGGCAAGCTGACCGACTGCAAGCGCATCCATCCGGCCGGCCTGTGGGAGGCCATGCTCGCGAAGCCGACACGTTATGGTCTGCACGCCGAAGCGCCCGGCGGCGAGTTCGACTGCGAGGACGTCTATCGCTTCGGCGAGGTGCTGGGCGAACTTGACGTGCATCTGCTCGCCGAAGGCCGCCACCTGCGCAACTTCGAGCGCCTGGGCGCGCACCCGACCGAAATGGATGGCGTGGCCGGCACCGCGTTCGCCGTCTGGGCACCCAATGCGCGCCGCGTGAGCGTGGTCGGCGACTTCTGCAACTGGGACGGGCGCCGCCTGCCGATGCGCCGCCGCCACGAGTGCGGCGTCTGGGAACTGTTCGTGCCGCACGTCCGGCCGGGCGCGATATACAAATACGAGATCAAGAGCCGCGACGGCGCGCTGCTGCCGCTCAAGGCGGACCCGTACGGCTTTTACGCCGAGCACCCGCCGCGCACCGCGTCCATTGTCGAGCCGCTGGACGAACCGCCATGGCAGGACGATGCATGGATGGCGGCGCGTCCTGCAGTGCACGCGCTATCTGCGCCGGTGTCGATTTACGAGGTGCACCTGGGTTCGTGGCGGCGCGCCGACGGCAACCGCTACCTGACCTATCGGGAACTGGCGGACACGCTGGTGCCCTACGTCAAGGAAATGGGCTTTACGCACATCGAACTGATGCCGATCAGCGAATACCCGTTCGACGGCTCGTGGGGCTATCAGCCGATCGGCCTCTACGCCCCCACCAGCCGCTTCGGCACGCCTCAGGATTTCGTCCACTTCGTCGACCGCTGCCATCGCGAGGGCATCGGCCTGCTGCTCGACTGGGTGCCGGGTCACTTCCCGACCGACCCGCACGGGCTGGGGTTGTTCGACGGCACACACCTCTACGAGCACGCCGATCCGCGCCAGGGCTTCCACCAGGACTGGAACACGCTGATCTTCAATTACGGCCGCCGCGAGGTGTTGAACTATTTGCTCGGCAACGCACTTTTCTGGCTGGAAAGATTCCACGTTGACGGCTTGCGCGTGGACGCGGTTGCGTCGATGCTATATCTGGACTACAGCCGCAAGGCGGGCGAGTGGTTGCCGAACCGTTTCGGCGGGCGCGAGAACCTCGAGGCGATCGATTTCCTCAAGCAGATGAACGAGCAGGTGTTCGGGCAGCACCCGGGCGCGACCACCGTGGCCGAGGAGTCGACGGCATGGCCCGGCGTATCGCGGCCGACGTATCTCGGCGGCCTCGGGTTCGGCTACAAGTGGAACATGGGTTGGATGCACGACACGCTCGCCTACATGCAGGAGGACCCGATTCACCGCCGCTGGCATCACCACGGCCTGACGTTCGGGCTCTTGTACGCGTTCAGCGAAAACTTCATCCTGCCGCTGTCGCACGACGAGGTCGTGCACGGCAAGGGCTCGCTGATCGGCAAGATGCCCGGCGACCGGTGGCAGCGCTTCGCGAACCTGCGTGCGTATTTCGGCTTCATGTGGGCGCACCCCGGCAAGAAGCTGCTGTTCATGGGGGGCGAATTTGCGCAGGAGCGCGAATGGAATCACGATGCGAGCCTCGACTGGCACCTGCTCAACGATCCGATGCACCACGGCATGCATAACCTGGTGCGCGACCTGAACTGTTTGTACCGCCAGTTGCCCGCGCTGCACGAGCGCGATTGCGAGGCCGCGGGATTCGAATGGGTCGAGGCTGGCGACGAGCAGAACAGCGTCATCGCATTCCTGCGGTTTGGCCGCGAACGCGATCGGCCGGTGCTCGCGGTGTGCAGCTTTACCCCTGTGCCACGCCGCGGCTATCGCGTCGGCGTGCCGCTGCCGGGGTTGTGGCGCGAGCGGCTGAACACGGACTCAAGTCTTTACGGCGGCAGCGACGTCGGCAACGAAGGCGGCATGCGCAGCGAAGCGATCGGCGCGCAGGGGCGGCCGCATTCGCTCGTGCTGACCTTGCCGCCGCTGGCAACGGTCATTTTCGAACACGAACCGGATTAAGCGAATCAATGCCAACCAAAAACCATCTCCGCATCCTTCCCGGCGAGCCTAACCCGCTCGGCGCCACCTGGGACGGACGCGGGGTCAACTTTGCGCTGTTTTCAGCGCACGCCGAAAAGGTCGAGCTGTGCCTGTTCGACAACACACGTTCGCGTGAGCGGGAACGTGTCGTCCTGCCGGAATGCACCGACCAGATATGGCATGGCTACCTGCCGGACGCGCGGCCGGGCACGTTGTACGGCTACCGCGTCTATGGGCCTTACGATCCCGAGCATGGCCACCGCTTCAACCCGAACAAACTGCTGCTGGACCCGTACGCACGCCTGCTGCGCGGCCGGCTCAAATGGCGTGATGCGCACTTCGGCTACCGCATCGGCTCGCCGCGCGAAGACCTGTCATTTGACCGCCGCGACAACGCGCGCGACATGCCCAAGTGCCAGGTCGTGGATCCTGCATTCAGCTGGGGATTCGACCCGCGTCCGGCGCGGCCGTGGAGCGAGACGGTCATTTACGAAACGCATCTGCGCGGTTTCACGATGCGCCACCCCGAAGTGCCGAAGAGCATTCGCGGCACCGCGGCGGGTTTTGCTTCGCGGTCCGTTATCGATTACCTGAAAAGCATCGGCATTACCAGCGTCGAACTGCTGCCGGTGCACGCGTACGTCAACGGCCGCCACCTGGTGGACAAGGGCCTCAGCAACTACTGGGGCTACAACAGCATCGGCTTCTTTGCGCCGGAGCCGGGCTACCTCGCCAGCGGCCAGTTATACGAATTCAAAACGATGGTCGCGCGTCTGCACGATGCGGGGCTCGAGGTAATTCTCGATGTGGTGTACAACCACACCGGCGAGGGCAACCACCTCGGCCCGACGCTGTGCTTTCGCGGTATCGATAACGCCAGCTATTACCGCCTGCAGCCCGACGCGCCGCGCTACTACACCGACGACACCGGCACCGGAAACACTTTTAATCTGGGCCATCCGCGCGTGCTGCAAATGGTGATGGACAGCCTGCGCTACTGGGCCGGCGAAATGCACGTCGACGGCTTCCGTTTCGATCTGGCTTCGGCGCTCGCGCGCGGGCCGCAGGGCTTCAATCCGCATTGCAGTTTCCTCGACGCGCTGGGTCAGGATCCGCTGCTCGCGAACGTCAAACTGATTGCGGAGCCGTGGGACCTGGGTCCGGGCGGCTATCAGCTCGGCCACTACGGCCCCGGCTGGTCGGAGTGGAACGATCGCTATCGCGATACGGTACGCCGCTTCTGGCGCGGCGATGAAGGCATGCTGCCGGAACTTGCCACGCGCATTACCGGCTCGGCCGACCTGTTCGACCACGATGGCCGTCGGCCGCGCGCGAGTGTCAATTTCATCACCGCGCACGACGGCTTCACGTTGACCGATCTTGTGTCGTATTCGCACAAACATAACGAGGCGAACGGCGAGGACAATCGCGACGGCCGCGACGACGCGTTGAGCGCCAACTACGGCGTTGAGGGGTCTACCGACGACGACGGCATCAATCTGCTGCGCCGCCGCCAGCGGCGCAATTTTCTCGCCACTCTGCTGTTCTCGCAGGGTACGCCGATGCTGCTCGCCGGCGACGAGTTCGGCCGCACGCAGGGCGGCAACAACAACGCCTATTGTCAGGACAACGACATCGGCTGGGTGAACTGGGACGCGATCGACGAGCGCGCCCGCGGCGACATCGGCTTTGTACGTCGCTTGCTGCAACTCCGCCTGCGTCATCCGGCGCTGCGCTGGCCGCGCTTTCTGCATGGCCATGCGCAGTGCGAGCAGGGCGTCAAGGACATCACCTGGATCGCGCCGGACGGCGGCGAAGTGCGCGAAGAACGCTGGCGCGATCCAGGCGCACGCACTATCGGTCTGCTGCTGAACGGGCGGGCCGGGCAATCGCCGGCCGCCACCGCGCCGCCGCCGGATGAAATTCTGCTGCTGTTGCTTAACGCGCACGCCGACAGCCTGCCGTTCAAACTGCCGGCACTGCCGTTCGGTTCGGGTTGGGTGGAACTGCTCGCGGCGGATCGGCGGCCGCAGGCGACGTTGCACGAATTCAACGAAGAGATTCAACTGGAGGGTCGCGCGGTGGTGCTGTATCACCTGGCGGTCGAGGAGTGATCCGGATTTGGATACCAGCCTTCGCTGGTATGACGGAGTCAGGGAATGACCATTCGCCACTTTCACAATATGCCCTATGGCGCCCGGATCGAAGACGGCGGTATCCGTTTCCGGATTTGGGCGCCGGCGCAGGACGCGCTCACGCTGGTCATCGAATCGGCTGACGGAGAGAGCCTCTTGCCGATGAACCCGGTCGGCGACCGCTGGTTTGAATTGACCACCGATGCAGCCGCGGTTGGCTGCCGCTACCGCTATCAGCTCGAGAACGGAATGCGGGTTCCCGACCCGGCGTCGCGTTTCCAGCCGGACGACGTACATGGTTCAAGCCAGGCCATCGACCCGCGCACCTATGAATGGCGGCAAACCGACTGGCGCGGCCGGCCATGGCGCGAAGCGGTCCTTTATGAAACCCACGTCGGTGCGTTCACTGCTTCAGGTGATTACGACGCCCTGCGCCACAAGCTCGATTATCTCGCCGATGTCGGAATTACGGCGCTCGAACTCATGCCGCTGTCGGATTTCGAAGGCCGCCGCAACTGGGGTTACGACGGCGTGTTGCCGTTCGCGCCGGACTCGAGCTATGGCACGCCCGACGCGCTCAAGCAACTGATCGACACTGCGCACGAGCGCGGACTGATGATGTTCCTCGACGTGGTGTACAACCACTTCGGCCCGAGCGGCAATTATCTGGCGCAGTACGCGCCGGACTTCTTTACCGATCGCGTTCATACGCCTTGGGGCGACGCAGTCGATTTCACGCGCCCCGAGGTGCGGCAGTTTTTTGCCCACAACGCTTTGTACTGGCTCGAAGAGTACCGATTCGATGGATTGCGTTTCGATGCAGTGGACCAGATTCACGATCCGAGCGAGACGCACTTTCTGACTGAGCTTGCGCGAACGGTCCGGGCGAAAATTACCGACCGGCACGTTCACCTGGTGCTGGAGAATGATGACAATGCGGCGCAGTACCTCGAGCGGAACGCCACGGCGCAGCCCGTGCTTTTCAGTGCCCAGTGGAACGACGACTTTCATCATGCCGCCCACGTGATCGCCTCCGCCGAAGGCAGCGGCTATTACATCGATTATGCGGACAGGCCGCTCGAAGCTTTTGGCCGCGCGCTTGCCGAAGGTTTCGTTTATCAAGGCGAACGTTCGCAATACCGCGACCGCAACCGCGGCGAGCCCAGCGCGCAACTGCCGGGCAGCGCGTTCGTCGATTTCATCCAGAACCACGACCAGATCGGCAACCGCGCATTCGGTGAGCGGCTGAACGCGCTGGTCGACGCCGAGGCGGTCGAAGCACTGACTGCGATCCTGCTGCTTGCACCGCAGGTGCCGCTTATGTTCATGGGAGAAGAGTGGGGCGCACCGCAGCCGTTCTATTATTTTTGCGATTACGATGGCGAACTTGCCGACGCCGTACGTGAAGGCCGCCGCCAGGAATTTTCCGGCTTCGCCGAGTTTGTCGATCCGGAAGCGCGCGAGCGTATTCCCGACCCGAATGCCGAGGAGACGTTCGCGGCGTCGCGCATCGACTGGCTCGCCGCCGAACGACTCGCTGGCCAGCGGCGGCTCGAATTCGTCAGCAAGCTGCTCGACATGCGCCGGCGCGAAATCATGCCGCGCCTCGACGCAACCGGCGGCCATTACGAAGTCCAGCGACGTGCGTTGCGGGTCGAATGGACGCTGGCTGACGGCGCGCATTTATTTCTCGCGGCCAACCTGGGTCCAAAGCCGATCGACGGGCTCGACTGGCCATTGCCCGGCAACACGTTGTTCGTGCATCCGGGGAAGGCCACCTCCACGGCGTTGCCGTCGTGGTCAGTGATCTGGACGTGTTCGCCATGAGCAGAAGAAATCCCCTCCAACTCTCCCTGCCGGCCTGCGGTGGCAAAGGGGAGAGCAAGAATCCAGTCCTTATATGAGCGAATCACTACTAAAGCAACTCGCAGACGCCGCCGGTATCGAACCCGGCTACACCGACACATGGGGCAACCGGCACGAGACAAGTCCGGAGACGCAGCGTGCGGTGCTCAAAATCCTCGGGCTGCCGGCCGACGACGAGGCACAGATACGCGCGTCGCTCGACAAGCTGCAGGTGCGAGAACAGCAGATGTCGCCGCTCGACGTACCGTCCGCGCCGGCTTGGCGCCCCGATGCTTTACAGGGCGATGGCCGACGCTGGGGCATCCAGGTACAGCTTTACGGGCTGCGTTCACCGCGCAACTGGGGCATCGGCGACTTCACCGATCTCGCCGAGCTGGTCGAAGGTGCCGCCGAACTGGGCGCCGCCACCGTGGGCCTCAACCCGCTGCACGCGTTATTCCCGACCCGGCCCGGTCACATCAGCCCATATTCGCCAAGCAGCCGGCTGTTTCTGAACCCGCTATACGTGGACGTGGAGGCAGTGCCCGAATTCACTGACTGCGCGGCAGCGCACCGCAAGGTGAACTCGACGACCTTCCAGGCGCGCTTGCGCGAGCTGCGCGAGGCGCCGCTGGTCGATTATCGCGGCGTCGCCGAATTGAAGTTCGCGATCCTCGAACAACTCTACGATTACTTCCGCAAAGCCTGCGCCGACACAGCGCATCCGCGCCATCGCGCATTCCGCGAGTTTCAGACTCGGCGCGGTGACGCCCTGCGTCGCTTCGCCACGTTTCATGCACTGGCCGAACAAACCGAAACGGTAGCGTGGCGCGACTGGCCACACGAATGGCGCGACCCGGCGAGCGATGCGGTTGCCACGTTCGTCGAGTGCCACATCGAGCGCGTCGAGTTACACGAATACCTGCAATGGCAGGCCGATTGGCAACTTCACGCCGCCGCCGAACTCGCCCGCGAAAGCGGCATGAGCGTCGGCCTGTACACCGACCTGGCCGTCGGCGCCGATCCAACCGGCGCCGAAGCATGGGGCCATCAACAGGCGACAGTGCAGGGTGCGAGCGTCGGCGCGCCGCCGGACCAACTCAACCTGCAGGGCCAGAATTGGGGCCTGCCGCCGCCCGACCCGCTGGCGTGGCAGGCGCAGGCTTATGCGCCCTTCATCGAACTGCTCGAAGCCAATATGCGCCACGCCGGCGCTATTCGTATCGACCACATCCTCGGCCTCGTGCGGCTCTACTGGATACCCGCAGGCATGTCGGCGAAGGAAGGCGCCTACGTGCGCTACCCGTGGCGCGATCTGCTGGCCGTGCTTGCCGCACAAAGCCGGCAGAACCGCTGCCTTGTCATCGGCGAGGATCTTGGTACCGTGCCGGAGGGCTTGCGCGAGGCGATGATGGAAAACGGCATCCTGTCATACCGCCTGCTGTACTTCGAACGCGACGGCGACAGCTTCCGCCCGCCGCGCGATTATCCGGCCGAAGCACTCGCCGCCGTCGGAACGCATGACCTGCCGACGCTGCCCGGCTGGTGGCACAGCGACGACATTGCGCTGCGCGACCAGCTGGATTTATGGCCGAGCAGCGAAAAGCGCAAGGAAGCCGGCGCCGAGCGGGAACGGGATCGTCGAGCGCTGATGGATGCACTGCGCAACGCGCAATTGGTGGATGAGGCTGGCGTGCCGGACGAGCCACCGATCATTGCGATCTACCGCTACGTCGCCGATGCGCCGAGCCGGCTCCTGATGGTGCAACTTGAAGATGTGCTGGATCAGCGCGAGCAGCTAAACGTGCCGGGCACGACCGACGAATATCCAAACTGGCGGCAACGGATGAATACTACGATTAATTCTGCGCTGGCGGATCCGCGGGTGCGGGAATTGGCGAAGGCACTCAATGAAGTGAGAAGTACCTGGTGCTGAGTGGCCAGGACTGAGTGAAAAGATGAGATAGCGATTCCAATACTTAGTTCAAGGTAGTCAGTCCCAGCGACTTAGAGTTCAGGAAGAACAAATTGACAGAACGAACGACAACGCCGTTGGCGACCTATCGCTTGCAGTTCAACCACGACTTCACCTTCGCCGACGCCGAACGCCTTGTCCCGTACCTGGCCGAACTGGGCATCAGCCACGTCTACGCGTCGCCGTGGCTCAAGGCGCGCGCCGGCAGTTTGCACGGTTACGACATTATCGACCACAACGAATTCAATCCCGAAGTCGGCAGCGCCAGGGATTTCGAGCGGCTGAGCCGGGCGCTCGACCAACACGGCCTCGGCCATATTCTCGATTTCGTGCCCAACCATATGGGAATCGCGGAAGCCGACAACGAATGGTGGCTGGACGTGCTCGAATGGGGGCGTGCGTCACCGTACGCCGACTATTTCGATATCGACTGGAACCCGACCGACCCGCACCTGCGCAACAAGGTACTGCTGCCGTTTCTTGGCAATCACTATGGTCAGGTGCTGGAAGCCGGCGACTTGCAACCGCGCTTCGACGCCGATAACGGCGCTTTCAGCGTCTGGTATTTCGAGCACCGTTTTCCGGTTGCACCGCGCGACTACGCGCTGCTGATTCGCGCCGGCACCGATGGCGGCGATGCACCCGTCGAACTGGCCACGCTCGCCGAGCAATTCGCCGGCCTGAGGGTGAGCCCGACGGCTTCCGCGCGGCGCGTCAATGACGTGCGTCGCCGGGCGGAGGAGCTAAAGGCACGTCTCGCAACGCTGGCGGCGGGCGAATCGGCCGCCCGCGCATCGATCGAGGCAGGCCTCGCGGGCCTCGCCGGGCACATCGGCGAACCGGAAAGCTTCCGGGCGCTGCACCGACTACTGGAGCGCCAGGCCTACCGGCTGGCTTATTGGCGGGTCGCGGCCGACGAGATCAACTACCGCCGGTTTTTCGACATCAACGACCTGGCGGGCATTCGCATTGAAAACCCAACTCTGTTCGATGCGGCGCACCGCCTCGTCGGCCGCTTGCTGAATGCGGGTCAACTCGACGGGCTGCGCCTCGACCACATCGACGGCCTGTTCGATCCCGGCGAATATTGCCGGCGCCTTGCCGGGCTGGTCGACAACCCGTTCTATATTTCGGTCGAGAAAATTCTCGCCCATCACGAGCACCTGCGCGACTGGCCGGTCGCCGGCACAACCGGCTACGACTTCATGAACCAGGTGAACGCGTTTCTGGTCGATCCGCACGGCGAGGCGGCAATGACTCGCACGTATCGCCACTTCATCGGCCGCGAGATCGACTTGGGCGAACTGGCGTACCGCGGCAAAAAACAAGTCATCGATACCAAGCTTTCCAGCGAACTGCACGTGCTGGCGCGCGACCTCAACCGCATCGCCGAGCGGCATTGGAACACGCGCGATTACACGCTCGAAAGCCTCACCGCGGCGCTGCGCGAAGTAGTCGCCTGCTTCCCGGTGTACCGCACCTACGTCGATACGCGCGGCGCAAGCGCCGATGACCGCCGCGACATCGGCTGGGCCGTGGCGCAGGCGCGGCATCGCTGGGAAGCCGCGGACGACGACATTTTCGCCTTCATCGAAGCGGCACTCACGACCGATCTGGTGCGCGAACCTGGCAGCGGCTACAACCGCCGCCAAGTGCTGCGCTTCGCGATGAAGTTTCAGCAGTACACCAGTCCGGTCATGGCGAAGGGATTCGAGGACACGGCACTGTACCGGTATAACCGGCTGATCGGTCTGAATGAAGTCGGCGGCGATCCGGCGCAGTTCGGCATTTCAGTCGCCGCGTTTCATCATGCCAATACCGAGCGCGCCGAACATTGGCCGCACGCGCAGTTGACCACCGCGACGCACGACACCAAGCGCGGCGAAGACGTGCGCGCGCGCCTGGCAATTGTGGCCGCCGCGCCTGAAGCCTGGGAGCAGCACGTGCGCCTTTGGGCGCGCTACAACCGGCACAAGAAGCAGCCGATCGATGAGCGGGCGGCGCCGGATCGTGAGGATGAATACCTGCTGTACCAGACCCTGGTCGGCGCCTGGCCGGTCGAAATGCTGGATGCCGATTGGAGCACCGACGCGGCCGACAATTTCATCGGCCGCGTGCAGGGCTACATGCATAAGGCGATTCGCGAAGCCAAGCGGAACTCGTCATGGACCAATCCGAATGAGGCTTACGAACAGGCTATCGCCGATTTCGTTGCACGCATTCTCGACCCCGCAGGCAGCCGCCTGTTCCTCGACGACTTCGTGCCGTTCGCGCATCGGACCGCTGAGGCCGCCGTGGACGCAAGCCTGGTCCAGTTGACGCTCAAGCTCACCTGCCCGGGCATCCCGGACGTGTATCAGGGCGGCGAATTATGGGACCTCAACCTGGTCGATCCGGACAATCGGCGGCCGGTTGATTTTGAGGTGCGCCGGCGCCTGCTCGCGGAGGTGAAGCGAACGGATGAACTGCAAGGTGCCGAACGTGTCGCAGCGTTGCGCGACATGCGCGCACACTGGCGCGATGGCCGCATAAAGCTGTTTGTGCTCCACAAACTGCTGCAACTGCGACGCCACTACCCGCAAGTTTTTTCGGGTGGCGCGTACACTGCGCTGGAAGCGGACGGGCCGCGAGCCGGGCGCATCTGCGCTTTCGTGCGCACGCACGAAAGCTGCCGGATCATGGTCATCGTCGCGCGGCCGCGGGCGGAAGCGGGCGGCTGGGCTGAAGCGGTGCTGCAAAGCGAGCCGGGGGAATGGCGCGAGGTGGTTCGCGATCAGCCACTGGTGTCGGCGGCGACGATTGAACTCGCGGAGTTGTTCGACACGCTGCCGGCAGCCGTGCTGATTAACGACAAGGAGAATCGATGCACATCCTGAGTGGCGGATTCGGCGAGTACACGGCCTACGGCCTGGCGCTGCTCGCGGCGCTCGCGAATGCGGCCGGCCAGATTCTGCAGCGCAAGCCGAGCCGCGAGGAGCCGGAGGAGGCGCAGGAAAGCGCGCGACTGTTTCTCGATCTGGCCAGGAAGCCGCTGTGGCTGGCCGGCATCGCCTTTGTCGTGCTCGGTTCGGTATTCCAGATCGGCGCGCTCAACTTCGGGGCACTGGCGACGGTGCAGACGCTGGTGATCCTGGAGTTGCCATTCACGCTCATCGGCGCATCCTGGTTCCTCGACAGCAAGCTGCGCTGGCGCGACTGGCTCTACATTGCCGTGATGACGGCGGGCACGGCTGGCGTGGTCGCATTCCTGAACCCGCGCGGCGGCCACGCGGCGAACATCAACCCGCTGACGTGGGGCGTGGCGGTCGGTGCGACGACGTTGCCGATTATTGTGCTGTACTACTTCACGCGGCGCGGCGAGAGCGCGCGCGATGCGGCGCTGCTCGGCGCGGCAACGGGTGTCTGCTTCGCGCTGTTCGCGGCGCTGATGAAGGGCGTCACGCTGCAGTTTCACCAAGGCTTCATCCCCGTCATTACATCGTGGCAGATTTACCTCGCGATTATTGCCGCCGTCGCCGGCATGTGGCTGCTGCAAAATGCCGTGCATGCCGGCAAGTTGGTCGCCGCGCAACCGGGCATCACGCTGCTCGATCCGGCAGTGTCGATCGTCTGGGGCGCGCTGGTATTCGACGAGCGCATGCGTGGCGGCCTGTACATACTGCTCGCGATGATCAGCGCCGCCGCGATCGCCTTCAGCGCGTTCGGGCTCGCAGCGTCGCCGCGCGTCGAAGAGGAAGAGAGTCAGAGTGGCGGCTGAACTGGTTCTGGGCCCGATGCTGCGCTACGTCGGCGCGCACGAAGCGACGGTGTGGGTCGAAACGGACGCGCCGTGCGAGGTGGACATCAACGGCCAAACGGCGCGCACGTTCCGCGTATTGGATCATCATTACGCCATCGTGCGGCTGACCGATCTCGAGCCCGCTCGCGAGTATCCCTATACCGTACGGCTCGATGACGAGCCGGTCTGGCCGGAGCCCGACAGCCCGTTCCCCGGCAGCGTGATTCGCACGATCGTGCCCGCCGCGCTGCGCATTGCGTTCGGCTCGTGCCGCGTCTATGTACCGCACGAGCCGCCGTATACCAACCCCAATGACGACGACCCACGCGGCCGCGGCATCGACGCGCTCAACGCGTTCGCGCTGCGCATGCGCGATCAGGACGCGGCGCTTTGGCCCGATCTGCTGTTGCTGGTCGGCGACCAGATCTACGGCGACGATGTATCGCCGGGGACACAGGAGTTCATCCGCCGGCGCCGCGACCCCGAGGATCCGCCCGGCTACGAAATCGCCGATTTCGAGGAATACACGCACCTGTACCGCGAGTCGTGGCGCGACCCCGCGGTGCGCTGGCTGCTGTCCACCGTCTCCAGCGTGATGATTTTTGACGACCACGATGTCAGCGACGACTGGAACATCTCGGAAGCGTGGGTCCACGAAATGCGCGACAAGCCGTGGTGGGACGCGCGCATCAGCGGCGCGTTCATGAGCTATTGGCTCTACCAGCACCTCGGCAACCTGTCGCCCGATGAACTCTACAACGACGAATTGTTCTGCCGGGTCAGCGAGGCGGAAGACGCCGGCAATTTGCTGCGCGACGTCGCCTACAGGGCCGACCGCGAGTCGCACACCTGCCGCTGGAGTTATCACCGCGACTTCGGCAACACCCGGCTGGTGATGCTCGACTCGCGTGCCAGCCGGGTGCTCGAAAACGACGCGCGGGCGATGATTGACGATCAGGAATGGCACTGGGTCGAACGCTACGCGACTGGCGGCTTCGACCACTTGCTGATCGGCACGTCGCTGCCGTTCATTACCTCCCCCGGGATTCATTACCTGGAAGCGTTCGACGAAGCCTTGTGCCGCGGCGTCTGGGGCCAACGATTCGCGCGCTGGGGCGAAGGACTGCGCCGCTGGCTCGACCTTGAACACTGGCCGGCATTCCAGCATTCGTACCATGCGCTGGCGGACTTGCTGCGTGCCATCGCCGCCGGCGAGCGAGGCCGGGCGCCGGTGTCGATCGTGCTGTTATCCGGCGACGTACATCACGCCTACGTCAGCCGCGCCGAATTCCGGCGGGCATCGCAGCCCGCCAGCACGATCTATCAACTCGTCTGCTCACCATTCCGGAATGCGCTGGGCAAGAAAGAAAGGGTTATCATGCGCGCCGGCTGGCACCGTTTTGTGCCGGCTATATTAAGAGGACTTGCGCGCGCGGCAGGGGTTCGGAAGCCGGAGATGGAGTGGCGATTGATGCACCCGGAGCCGTGGTTCAACAATCAGATTGCGGTGCTGGAATTGCAGGGCGACAACGTGCGTCTGAAAATCGAAAAAACCATAGCCGGTGAAACGCCGGACAGCCAGGGGCTGGAAGAAGTCTTCAGCCACGACATGACATGATTCGAATCACCCACAACCTGTCGATCCCCGACGACGCGCTCGAATTCGATTTCATTCGCGCGTCCGGGCCGGGTGGCCAGAACGTCAACAAGGTGGCGACGGCGGTGCAACTGCGTTTTGACGTGCGCCATGCCGGTTCGCTGCCGGAGGACGTGCGCGTTCGCGCAATCCGCTTCGCCGGCCGGCGCGCGACCAAGGACGGCGAGATCGTGATCGAAGCGAGACGCTATCGCACGCAGGAGCGCAATCGCGACGATGCGATCGAGCGGTTGGTGCGGCTGCTGCAACGGGCAACGGTTGTGCGCAAGCCGCGCAAGAAGACGAAGGTGAGCAGGGCGGCGAAGAAAAAGCGTGTCGAGCAAAAGCGGACACGCGGCAAAAAGAAAAGCCTGCGCAAAAGGCCGCCGACGGCGGAATAAGTGCCGAGTGCCTGGTACCTGGGCTGAGTTTAAAAGCGCAACTCTTGACTTGGACCCGGCTGCTGAGCACTAGCCGCTTTTTAAGCCTGCCCCGCCTGCTGCTGCCGCGGCACGTCCGGTGCCGGCGCATCCACTATCGCCTTGATCTCGGCGCCCTCGAGGGTTTCCTTCTCCAGCAGTGCAGCCGCGAGCCGCTCCAGCGTACCGCGGTGCTGCTCCAGCAGCTGGTCGACGATCCGTTCGGCGTTGTTCATCAACTTGCGCGTTTCTTCGTCGATCACCCGCGCTGTATCTTCGCTGAAGTGACGCGGTTGCCCCATCGACCGGCCGAGGAACACGTGATCTTCCTCGTCGATAAACGCCGACGGGCCGATGCGCTCGCTCATGCCCCAGTTCGAAATCATCCGCCGCGCCATTTGCGTCGCCTGCTTCAAATCCTGCGCGGCGCCGGTACTGACTTCGCCGAGTATCAGTTTTTCCGCGCCGCGCCCGCCGAGCATCACGCACATGCGGTCCTTAAGATAGCTTTCGTTGAGGTTGTAGCGGTCGCGCTCCGGCGTCTGCTGCGTCGCGCCGAGCGCGCGCCCGCGCGGGATGATCGTCACGCGGTTAACCGGGTCGGTGTGCTTGAGCAGCATCGCGATCAGCGTATGACCGGACTCGTGAAATGCGATCACCCGCTTTTCGTCCTCGTTGACCAGTTCCTCGCGCTGCGCGCCTAGCACGATGCGATTGTAGGCGTTGTCGAAATCCGACATGTGCACCACATCGTGGCGTTCGCGCCCGGCCAGCATCGCCCCCTCGTTGACGAGGTTGGCGAGATCGGCGCCGGACATGCCGACGGTGCGGCCGGCGAGGCCATCGAAATCGACGTCGTCCGCCAGCGGCAGCTTGCGGCCGTGGGTTTTCAGGATGGCGAGACGTGCGGCACGCGCCGGCAGTTCGAACGTGATTTTGCGGTCGAAGCGGCCCGGGCGCATCAGCGCCGGGTCGAGCACGTCCGGCCGATTGGTTGCGGCCATGACGATCACCGCCTCGCGCGGCGAGAAGCCATCCATCTCCGACAGAATCTGGTTCAGCGTCTGCTCGCGTTCGTCGTGACCGCCGCCGAGGCCCGCGCCACGCGCGCGGCCGATCGAGTCGATTTCGTCGATGAAGATGATCGACGGCGATTCATTTTTGGCCTGCTTGAACATGTCGCGCACGCGGGAGGCGCCGACGCCGACGAACATCTCGACGAACTCGGAGCCGCTGATGCTGAAGAACGGCACGTCCGCTTCGCCGGCCACCGCTTTCGATAACAGCGTTTTGCCGGTACCCGGCGGCCCCATCAGCAGGATGCCCTTGGGCAGCTTCGCGCCCAGCTTGTGGAACCGTGCCGGCTCCTTGAGGAAGTCGATGATCTCCTTGACGTCGCGCTTCGCGTTCTCGCAGCCGGCGACGTCGCCCAGCGTCACGTTGGTGTTGATCTTCTGCACCCGCTTGGCGCGCGACTTGCCCATGCCGAACAGGCCGCTGCCACCGGCGCCGTTGCCCATGCGCTCCCGCATCTTCTTCGAGCCCCACCAGAACAGCGCGATCAGCAATACCCACGGGATGATGCCGATCGCGAGTTGCGTCCAGATCGATGTCTTCTGCGATTGGGCGCGAATCGTGACGTGGTGGGCTTCGAGCAGCTTCATCAGGCCGGGATCGCTGATCGGCGGCAGCGTCGTGGTGAACACCACCGGCTGCTTGGTTCTGGACGACTTGATCTGGCCGCGAATCTGCTGGCCTTCGATGGTGATGGCCGCGACGTTATTCGCCGCGACCTGCTGCTTGAAGGCCGTATAGGAAAGCGTCTGCGGCCGATTGGTCCGCTGCCCCTGGCCGATGTAGAACCAGGCGCCGATGACGACGGCGGAGATCAGCAGCCACAGTACCCAGTGGGTCCATGAGGGCTGAAAATTTTGCGGGTCCGGCCGTCTTCGGTTGGACGATCCATTGTCCTGTGCCACGTGAAATCCTTTTGATGTTCCTCGGGAATATCCTTCTTAGCCCCCAGTTAGTGTAACGCAGGTGGCGCCGGGCTTGCGTTAACGGCGTCGCCGCCCGCGCGCCGGCTTTTGAACCGGTTCGGGCCGAATCGACGGATCGGGCTCGAAACCGGCAATGGCCTGTTTCGGCAGCTTGCGCTTGAGCAACCGTTCGATATCCGCGAGCAGCTTGTTTTCGTCCACACACACCAGCGACACCGCCTCGCCGGCGCTGCCGGCGCGGCCAGTGCGGCCGATGCGATGCACATAATCTTCGGGGACGTTGGGCAGCTCGAAATTCACCACGTGCGGCAGTTGATCGATGTCGAGCCCGCGCGCGGCGATGTCAGTCGCCACCAACGCCTGAATCCGGTTTTGCTTGAAGTCCGCCAGCGCCCGCGTGCGCGCGCCCTGGCTCTTGTTGCCGTGAATCGCGGCCGCCTGAATGCCATCGCTTTCCAGCTGACGACTGAGGCGGTTGGCGCCGTGTTTGGTACGTGTAAATACCAGCACTTGCCCCCATTCACCGTCGCGGATCAGGTGCGCCAGCAGGTCGCGCTTGCGTGCCTTGTCAACCAGGTGTACACGCTGATTGACGCCATCGGCCGTCAGTGTGCGCGGCGATACGTCGACCATCTTCGGCTGCTTCAGCAGATCGCCCGCCAGCCGGCGGATGTCCGCCGAAAATGTCGCCGAGAACAGCAGGTTCTGACGGTCTTTCGGCAGCAGCGCGAGGATGCGGCGGATGTCGCGGATAAAACCCATGTCGAGCATCCGATCCGCCTCGTCGAGCACCAGGATTTCGACGTGGCCGAGATCAACCGTCCCCTGCTGAACATGGTCGAGCAGCCGGCCCGGCGTCGCGACGACGATGTCGACGCCGCGGCGCAGAGTCGCGATCTGCGGATTGATGTTCACGCCGCCGAAGATGATTGCTGCCGTCAGCGGCAGGTGCTTTCCGTACGTCTGCACACTCTCGCCGACCTGCGCAGCCAGCTCACGCGTCGGCGTCAGAATGAGCGCGCGCACCGGCTTGCCGCGGCGCGGCCCGCTGAAAGGCGTCGCCATCAGGCGCTGCAGCAGCGGCAGCGTAAAGCCGGCGGTCTTGCCGGTGCCGGTTTGTGCGGCGGCCAGCAGATCATGGCCCTCCAGCACAATCGGTATGGCCTGCGCCTGCACGGGAGTCGGTTCGTCGTAGCCCTGTTCGGACACGGCACGCAATAGTTCGGCCGACAGGCCGAGCGAAGAAAATGACATATGGGAATTCCTGAATCCGCCTACGCGGCAATGATGCCGAGCCGGTCCAGGCAGTTGGTGAGGTGGAATATTCGCGGCAACAGACCGGAGGCGCCGCAACAAAGGCGCGCAGTCTACGGCAACTCGCGCCAATACGCCAGTAGCATTTCCGGTTTCTCCCTACGGCGCCCAATCGCGCGACCGCGCGAGCGCATCCAGCCAGCGTTCATAGAGCACATCGCGCGCGGTGTCCGGCATCTGTGGCTCGTAGCGGCGCATCGGCAACCGATCCGCGAATGGCGCATCGTCAGTCGACCAGAAGCCGCTCGCGATGCCGGCCAGGCACGCCGCGCCGAGCGCCGTCACGTCGGTCAACTCCGGTGTCTCGACCGGCACGCCCAGCATGTTCGCCTGAAACTGCATCAAAAAGCCGTTGTTCGAGCCGCCGCCATCGCAGCGCAGCGTCGCCAGCGCGACGCCCGATTCACGCTCCATCGCCAGCGTCAAGTCGCGGGTGCGATAGGCAATGCTTTCGAGCACCGCGCGCGCGATTTCGGCGCGGCCGGTGCCGCGGGTGAGGCCGATCAGCAGACCGCGCGCGTGCGGATCCCAGTGCGGCGCCCCCAGGCCCGCGAGCGCCGGTACAAAATACACGTTGCCGTTGTTCGGCGCCGACGCTGCAAGCGCCTCGGTTTCGGTCGCATCGTTAATGATGCCGAGCCCGTCGCGCAACCATTGCACCGCCGCGCCGGTGGTAAAAATCGCACCTTCGAGTGCGTACTGCGGCGACTCGTTCTCGAAGCCGCAAGCGCTGGTCGTGAGCAGCCGCTCCTGGCTGACGATCGCCTCGTCGCCGGTATTCAGCAGCAGAAACGAGCCGGTGCCATAGGTATTCTTGGCGAGCCCGGCGCGATGGCAGCCGTGGCCGAACAGCGCCGCCTGCTGGTCGCCGGCGATGCCGGCAATCGGCGCGCGAATGCCGCACAGTGCAGCCGGATCGGTTTCGCCGAAGACATGCGCCGACGGTGCAACCGCCGGTAACAGGGCGGCAGGAATGTCGAACAGCGCCAGCAACTCTTCGTCCCAGCGCCGCTTGTGGATGTCGTAAAGCAGCGTGCGTGATGCATTGGTTTCGTCGGTTGTGTGCGTCGCGCCACCGGTCAACCGATGCAGCAGCCAGGCATCGACAGTGCCGAATGCCAGTTCGCCGCGCGCCGCCCGCGCCCGCAGCCCGTCGTTATGATCCAGCAGCCAGGCCAGCTTCGTCGCCGAGAAGTAGGGATCGAGCACCAGCCCGGTTTTCTCACGAACGAGACCTTCTCGCCCATCGCGCTTGAGTGCTTCGCAAACATCGGCCGTGCGTCTATCCTGCCAGACAATCGCGGGTGCCACCGGCGCGCCCGTCGCCCGATCCCACAGCACTACGGTCTCACGCTGATTGCTGATGCCGATCGCATGAATGTCGCTGGCGGAGACAACGGCCGCGGCCAGCGCGTCGCCGACGGCGCGCACGGTCACATCGATGATTTCATCGGCATCGTGCTCAACCCAGCCGGGCCGCGGGTAATGCTGCCTGAATTCGAGGCACGTTCGCGCGCGTATGCCGCCGTCGCGCTCGATGACCAGCACCGTCGTGCCGGTCGTGCCCTGGTCGATGGCGAGAATGAAATCGATTTGGTGGTTTGACATGTTGCAAAATTATGAGTGCTTTTGCTTCCAGGGCGCAATTTGCCTCTCGACCGAACGCTATAATGGCAACTCCAGCCTTTGCACCGCCGTCAGCGCCTATGGAATTTCACGGACGTCCGCGCCACGTCGTCGCGATATTGCTTCTGCCGATCATGTTCGCCGGTTGCGCGACCCAATCCGCCAGGCAGCAGCGTTCGCCGTCGGCGGCGGTGCAGGCAAAGATCGTCCGGCTGATGCCGTCCGGCGTCAGCGACGCAAGCGGATGGGCAGCCGACATCGATACGGCACTCGCGGTCCAGGACATTCCGGCAACGACGCAAAACATTTGTGCGATATTGGCGGTAACGGAGCAGGAATCGGGATTCAAGGTGAACCCCGTCGTACCGGATCTGCCGGAGATTGCACGCCGTACCCTGGAGAGCCGGGCCGCAGCCCACCATATACCGGGATTCGTGGTCGATGCAGCATTGGCCTTGAAGTCGCCGGATGGCCGGAGCTACGGCGAACGGCTGAAAAGCGTGCATACCGAGAAAGAGTTGAGCGCGCTGTTCGAAGACTTTATCGGCCGGGTTCCTCTCGGCAAGCGGCTGTTCAGTTCATTCAACCCCATCCACACGGGCGGGCCGATGCAGGTGAGCATTGCCTTTGCCGAAGCGCACGATCAGGACTACCCGTATCCGGTGGATGGCTCGATCCGCAACGAAGTCTTCAGCCGGCGCGGCGGCATGTATTTCGGCATCGCGCACCTGTTGGGCTACCCCACGCACTATCACCGTATCATCTACCGCTTCGCCGATTACAACGCGGGCTGGTACGCCAGCCGCAACGCCGCGCTACAGCATGCGATCAGCGTTGCCTCCGGCATTCCACTGGCGCTCGACGGGGATCTGGTCCGCTACGGTTCAGACCAGCCGGGCGCGACGGAACGGGCGGTGCGATCGTTGCGTGACAAGCTGGACATGACCAACGAGGAGATTCACGACACGCTCGAACAGGGAGAAACCTACAAGTTCCAGGCGAGTCACTTGTACGAACGCATCTTTGCGCTGGCGGATCGGATCGCCGATAAACGCCTGCCGCGTGCGGTGCTGCCGGGCATCAAGCTCGAAAGCCCGAAGATTACGCGCGACCTCACGACGGCCTGGTTCGCCAAGCGGGTCAGCACGCGATTCCGGCATTGCATGCCGTCGAGTTCGGGCGACTGAGGCCGTAGCGGTGCCTTCAATAATCGAGAGATAAAGCAAACAGGATCCTTATGCAATTTCCTTTTTCAGGTGGCTGCGCATGTGGCTCCGTCCGTTACGAATGCTCCAGCGAACCGCTGGCAATGCTGAACTGTCACTGTTCCGATTGTCAGCGATCGAGCGGTGCGCCGTTTGCCTCCGGCGTAGTTGTTCCGAAGAACTCCGTGGCAGTTACCGGCACTCCGAAAACCTATTCCGTCCGTGGCTCCAGCGGTGCGTCGACAACACGAAGCTTCTGTTCAGACTGCGGCAGCCCCTTGTTCACGACGGGCGAAGCGATGCCGGAGTTTCTGTCGATACGCTTCACAACCTTCGACGAGCCGGGCGATTTTCAGCCGGCACTGGACATCTGGACTTCAAGCGCACCATCATGGGTCTGCTTGAACGAAGAATTGCCGCATTTTTCGCAGTCGCCACCGCGAGCTGGAGATGGATAAAGATACGTTCAGCAAGGCCGCTTTCGTAGTCGGCGGCTGTTCCGGCGGCAGTGAATCCAGGGGCCTGTTTTTCAAACCATCGCAAGCCGCGCTGGCGCTTGCGGCAGCCTAGCCTGGAGCCAAGACCGCCGATGAAGGAGGCGACATGACACTTCGTGTTATAGGAGCAGGCTTGGGACGCACGGGCACTACGTCGCTCAAACGCGCATTGGAGCAGTTGCTTGAAGCGCCTTGCTACCACATGGGCGACGTATACCGGAACCCCGAGCATACCGCTCTTTGGCACGAGGCGGTGCGCGGCCGGATGCCGCAATGGCAGAGGCTGTTCGATGGGTATGCTGCAGCGGCCGATTGGCCCGTAGCCTCTTTCTGGCAGGAACTTGGCGAGGCTTACCCGGACGCCCTGATAGTACTATCCGTTCGCGACCCTGAGGCGTGGTGGCACAGTGCGAACGAGACGATATTCGAGGTCCTCGAAAATTCGACAAACGACGCCTGGCGCCTCATGGTAGGCGATCTGTTCGCAAGCCGCTTCACGCGTTCAGTCACTGAAAAGAAAGGCTGCATAGAGGCTTTCGAGCGCCATGTCGCCGAAGTGCGTGAAAACGTACCCGAAGATCGGTTGTTGGAGTGGCAGCCGGGCAATGGGTGGGAGCCGCTATGCCGTGCGCTCGGGGTACCGGTTCCCGATATGCCGTTTCCGCACGCAAATACGACGCGAGAATTTCAATCGCGTGGCGGGTAGCAAGGCCATGGGCGCGGCGGGTCGTGCTGTCCTGTTCGTGAGTCTGTTGGCCGCTTCGACATACGTAGTCCGCGACAAGCGGAAGAAATAGCAAAGGCCCCGATGGCAACTGTCCAAGGCGGCAAAAATCCCTCGTCGCGGCGGTCGCTGCGGCGAGCGCGGATCACAATCATACTCATCGCAATCCTTCTGGTGCTGTTTGGCGTGCCGTGGTGGACGCTGGTTGCGGCCGGTGCGCGTTGGCCTTCCGGTGCCTTTATTGGCGCTACGGCCGCAGCCGTTGCCGCCTTGCTCGGCTTCTTCCCCTTGATGTACCTCGGGCACCGCAAACATCAGGATTGGGCCGCGCGGATCGGGGATATGATCCTGGGCGTCATCTGGGTGCTGTTCGCATGGTCGGTGCTCGGCAATGTTTTGCGGCTCGGGTTGGCGCTCGATGGTGTCGGCGCTCTGCTGCGGTCGCGTATTGTCACCGCCGTGGTCGTGGTGGTGTCGGTGGCCTTGATGCTGTGGGGCTGGTTCGAGGCGACGCGGGTACCGCGGGTCAAGCGTGTCCGCGTTCCCATTGATGGTCTCGATCCGGGCCTGGATGGTCTCCGGGTTGTGCAGTTGAGCGACATTCATTACGGCCCGATCGACCGGACGCGGTGGGCGCAGCGCGTCGTCGCTGCCGTCAATTCACTGGATGCCGATGTCGTTTGCATCACCGGCGATATCGCGGACGGAACGGTCGCGCAGCGGCGCAGGCAGGCGGCGTCGTTGAAGGATATACGCGCCCGCCTGGCGAAGGTTTATGTGCTGGGAAATCATGAGCATTTCGGGCAGGCGCGGGAGTGGCTTGATTACCTGCGCGGAATGGGCTGGGAGCCGTTGTGCAACCGGCATATCACCGTTTGCCGCGAAGGCGCGGCTCTGGTCGTCGCCGGTGTGGATGACGCGAGTGTTTCGCGATCCTGCGACGGCGATCTTGCCGCGGCGCTTGCGGGCGTTGATGAAGCTCTGCCGGTGTTGCTGCTCGCCCACCAACCGAAACAGGTCGATGCGGCCGCGGCACGCGGCATTGATTTGCAGCTTTCCGGCCACACGCATGGCGGCCAGATCTGGCCGTTCGGATTGATCGTGCGACTGGCTCAGCCGTCGATTGCCGGCCTCACTCGTCACGGCGAGCGCACCTGGCTTTATACCAGCCGCGGCACCGGCTTCTGGGGACCGCCGCTGCGCATTTTCGAACCCAGCGAAATCACGCTGCTGACGCTGACGGCCGCGGCGTAATCGAGCAGCGGCGGCGCGACACTCGGCGGTAGAGAAATCAAAGTCAAATTGTGCTAAAACGCATACCTGATTCCGCCATTGGCATTGTCCCGTAATGATTACGGATCACCCACTGCTCACCAACCTGATGGACCTGCTGGTCGATACAATTTGCGTGGTCGATGAGGAGGGTCGTTATGTTTTTATCAGTGCTGCCTGTTCAGATTTGCTTGGATATATGCCGGAAGAGTTGATCGGCCGGAACATGATCGAGTTGGTCCATCCGGATGATCGGGAACGTACGCTTCAGGCCGCCGCAAACGTGATGCGCGGCCAGTCTCATATCCATTTTGAGAACCGCTATGTGCGCAAGGACGGATGCATTATCGACATCATGTGGTCGGCCCGCTGGTTAGAATCCGAGCGCCTTCGACTGGCGGTGGCGCGCGATGTTACGGTCCTCAGACATGCTGCACGCGTGCAAAGTGCGCTTTACCGGATTTCCGAAGCGGCGCACTCGGCGGATGGACTGTTCGCGCTATACCAGCATATCCATCGAATCATCGGCGAGCTGTTGCCGGCGGATAACTTCTTCGTTGCGCAATACGACGAGACGGACGACATGCTGTCATTTCCGTACTTTGTCGATGAGCGCGAACCGGAACCCGAACCGCATCCGCCGGGTTCCGGTACGCCCATCACCACGGTGATTCAATCAGGCGAGGCGTTGCTGACCGGCACCGGCACGGCGCCGGCGACATGGCTCGGCGTACCTCTGATCTCGCAGAATGGCGTTATGGGCGCGCTGGTTGTGCAGGTCTATTTCGACAGCACGGGTTACACGGACGAAGACAAGAACCTGTTGCAGTTCGTTTCCACGCAAATTGCCGCCGCTATTGAGCGCAAGCAGGCTGAAACCCGGTTGCGTCGCATGGCCCGTTACGATGCGCTTACCGACCTTCCCAATCGCACGCTTTTCCATGACCGGCTCGACACGGCGGTCAAGCGGGCTCACCGCGATCGCGAACTTCTGGCCCTGCTGTATCTTGACGTCGACAAGTTCAAGCACGTCAATGATAACTTCGGCCATGAAACCGGTGATCTTTTGCTGCGTGAGGTAGCGCGGCGCCTGGTGCAGTGCGTACGCGCGTCGGATACGGTCGGACGTATGGGTGGCGATGAGTTCACGGTGCTGCTGATCGATATCCGCGAGCCGGCCTGTGCCGAAATTGTCATGGAGAAGATTCACGCGGCAATCGCGGCGCCTTTCGAGTTGGGCGAGCAAACGCTGACGATCTCTGCCAGCATCGGTTTCGCAGTCTATCCGGAAAACGGTGGAGACAGAGAACAACTCTTTCGCCATGCGGATACCAGCATGTACGCCGTGAAGCGCAAGCGGCGAGCTTCTGTTTGATTGCCCGGACAAACGCGACTTTAGGCGAATAGCAATCCGGCATACTGACCGACATGGCGAAGGCGCATCGAGGAGTGGATCACGCGCTGGTTCAGCCGAACGCGAATCGTTGCTAAATCGCCTTGGGGATCTTCCGGCCGGCCTGTTTGGCGTCGTACATACGCTGGTCGGCGAGCGCATAGAGACCGGCGGTGTCGATGCCGTCGGCGGGGGAGAGCGCATAGCCGATGCTCGCACCAATGCGGTATTCGGTGTTCTCGATCACGAACGGTTGGCGCAGCGCTTCTTCGAGTTTGTCGACGACGACTCTTGCCGCCGGATGCTCGTCGATGTCCGGCAGCAGGATGGCGAACTCGTCCCCGCCGATGCGCGCCAGGGTGTCATTTTGCCTGACGATGCCGCGCAGTCGGCTCGCGACCATTTGCAGTAGCCGGTCGCCAAGCATGTGGCCGAGCCGGTCGTTGATTTCCTTGAACAGGTCGAGGTCAAGAATCATCAGCGCGAACGGGTGGCCCCGGGCGGCTTTCCCGGCGGCCTTGTCCAGCCCGTCGAGCAGCATGCGGCGGTTGGGGATGTTGGTCAGCGCATCGTGCAGCGCCGCGTGCTCGAACTTGAACATCTGCTCCTCGAGCAGCGTCACGAGCAGCCCGGTGGCGACGAGGTATTTCGGCAGGTTCCAGACGCCCGGCGCGACGTGGACATCCGGCAGCCAGATGCTCAGCATCATCGCGACCGGGAACACCAGCGCCCAGGCGACGAAGCTCAGCGTCGTAAAGACGACGCCGATGCTGCGCTTGGCGGCGCCGGCGCGAAATGCGACCGCCGCCGCGAGGAAGTGCCAGCACAGAAGCCAGATGAGTGCGGCGTCGAGCTGGTCGGTCAGAACGAGGGCAAGCTGCAGGCCGTAGGCGACGACGATGAAGCCGGCGCGCGCGTAGCGCCGGGATTCGTACTCCCGCCGCCGGCGGCAGTACAGCGGCAGCGCGGCGCCGCCGCCGATGACGGTCAGCGCGGCGTACAGGGGTACCCATGTCACGCTGTAGGCGATGACGACGCAAAAAATGATGTCCGGCACGGCACCCAGGATGCCGGCGAGCGTTTCGCGCGCGCGGCTTGTCGGCATCGAGCCGCCGGCCCACAGGAATGCGACGCTGCTGGAAAGGAGTGCGGCAATGGCGATGGCATCGCCGGCTTCGGTAATCGCGCCGGCGCCTGCCGGGCGCAGTTCGGCGATGAAGTGAATCAGCACGAAAATCCAGCCGAAAGCCCAGAAGCGCAGCCTGGTCTGGTGCGTCCGCCGCAACAGCAGCACGAAGACGGCCACGAGGCCGCCGATCGCGAGCAGGTCAGGCAGGACAGATAGGTTCATTTCGCGCCATTAAGGGTTTTCCCTAAGGATAGCAAGAATAGCAGCATTCCGGGCGCAGCAGACTCCCACTTGTCGGCCGAAACGGCGGCTTTAGCGGCCTTGCAGGCCCGAAATCAGTGCATTCAGCAGCGAATGCTGTGCGTCGTCCTCCCCAAGCACCCAGAACATCGCACCCTTCAGATGCTGGCGGCGCACGAAATCAGCCTTGATGGCCATCGACATCGGGTCGTCGTAGGTGAGGAAAATGTGCTTGGCGGCATTGTAGAGCCACGGCGCCTGCGCGGTTTCGCTCCAATGGCGCACCCAGCCCGGGTCGGTCAGGAATTTGGCGCGAATGTCTTTCCACGGTACCTGCGGATAACCGCCCGTGTATTTCGAGTAGAGGCCGGCGTGGGTGTCGGACACGCCGACGAAGCCGCGGCCGTAAAAGGCCATGCCGAGCATGATTTTGTCAGCCGGCACGCCGTGGGCTTCGTAGAACTTCACCGCCGCGGTAAGGTTGTCCCATTGGCGCTGGGGTTCCGGCGTCGGGTCGGCCGGGTCCGCGTCAAGCGGTGTGTTGAACGCGCTGACCGGGCTGAAGATGTTGTTCATGTCGTAGGTCATGACGTTCAGCCAGTCGAGCATCGGCGCGATTGCGGCCAGGTCGTAGCTGTCCGTGACGGCATAGGCGCCGCCCTGCTGCCAGCGGCCGGCGGGCGTGGCGGCCGTCAGCAGGTAATGCCGCTGGCGGCCAAGCTTGTCGAGCTGTTGGCGAAACGCGCGCACCAGCGCGGTAAAGTGCGTGCGATCGGCCGGGCGCGACTCGTTGGTGCCGCCATGCACCGGGAACTCCCAGTCGAGGTCGATGCCGTCAAAGCCCTGCCGTACGATGTAGCGCTCGATGCAGCTTCGGGCGAACGCGGTACGCGAGGCGTTGGTCAGCGCGAGATCGGAGAATTGCGGTGCGGCGTCCCAGCCGCCGATCGACACCAGCAGTTGCAGGCCCGGGTGCGCGGTGCGGAGTTGGCGCAGCTCGGCGAACTGCTGGCGCTGCACGGCGGTGGGCTTGAGGCACAGGTTGTCGTCACCGGGTTCCGCGAAGGCGTAGATGACGTAGCTCAGGCGCGCGGCAGGAATCTGCGCGATCGGCATGCGGCCGTCGTAGTAGGCGGCGATCGGCGGCGCGGCGAACGCGCTCGCGAGCGGTAACAGGAGCAGCAGTGTTGCGAATAGCGGTCGAAATGCGCGCATCGTTGAACTCCCCTTTTGCTTTATATGGATTGGCCACCAATCCAGGTTTCATGCACGGTGAAATCGTCGTCGATGACGGTGAAGTCGGCGCGGCAGCCGGGCGCGATGCGGCCACGGCTGTCGGCGAGACCGAGAAAATCGGCCGGGTAGGTCGAGGCCATGCGCGCGGCTTCGTCGAGCGGCAGGCCGAGCAGTTCGACGCAGTTGCGCACCGCGTCGATCATCGTCAGTGCGGAGCCCGCGAGCACGCCGTCGGCCGTCTGGCAGATGCCGTCGCGGATGGTGATGGTTTCGCCGTTGAGCACGAATGACGGGTCGGCGGCACCCACCGGCGCCATCGCATCGGTGACCAGGAATACCTTGCCGACAGGCTTCGCGGCCAGCGCGACGCGCAGGCTCGGCGGATAGACGTGGTGGCCGTCGACGATCACGCCGCACCAGCTTTCGCGGTCTTCCAGCGCGGCGCCGACCGCGCCGGGCGCGCGGCTTTGCAGCGGTGACATTGCGTTATACAAGTGCGTGAAACCGCGGATTCCGTTGTCGAGGCCTGCGCGAATGGCGGCGTAGTCGCCGGCGGTATGGCCGGCCGAGACGATGACGCCGGCATTTACGAACGCGCGCAATATCTCTGCCGGGACGCGTTCCGGCGCGAGCGTCAGCAGGGTGCGACCGCGCTGGAGCGAGGCGACCCGTTCGACGTCCGCGTCGACCGGCACGCGGAAGCGGACCTGGTCATGCACGCCCTTGCGCGCCGGCGCGAGAAACGGGCCTTCGAGGTGAATGCCGAGCACGCCCGGCACACCTTCGGCGATGGCCGCATCGACTGCTGCGATCGCCTCGCGCATCACCTCGTCGGTGTCGCTGATCAACGTCGGCATCAGGCCGGTGGTGCCGAAGCGGCGATGCGCTTCGGCAATCGCGCGAACGCCGTCGACGCTGGGCGTGTCGTTGAGCAGGACGCCGCCGCCGCCATTGACCTGGCAGTCGATGAAGCCGGGCAGCAGGTAGCGGCCGTTGAGATCGTGGCACTCGCCGCCGCGCGCATCGTCGTCGAGGTTCGCAATGCGGTCGTTTTTCACCGTCACCGCGCAGTCGTCGCGCCAGCCCGTCGGCGTCAGCACGCGTCCATTAACCAGTTTCACAGCGTCTCCGTGACCTTGTTGAGATGTGGCGGCAGATCGGGATTGCGCCCGCGCGCGAGCGCCAGCGCGTTGACCGCCCGGTAAAAACTCTGAATCGCCAGCAGCGGCGCGCACAGCGGATGCGGCGCCTTGGCGACGGGCAACGCATCGCGATCCGTGTCGCCCGGGGCCGCGATCCACACCTGCGCACCGCGTTCGCGGAATTCGCGTACCGTTTCGAGCGAGCCGGGGAGGGTCGAATCGTCCTGCGTCAGCAGCAGCACCGGAAAGTGCGGGCCGACAAGCGCCATCGGGCCGTGCTTGACCTCGGCGGTGCTGTAGGCCTCGGCGTGCAGCCCGCAGGTTTCCTTGCACTTGAGCGCGGCTTCCTGCGCTGCGCCGAGGCCGATGCCGCGCCCCAGCACGAACAGGTGATCGGCCGCAACCAGCCCGTCGCTCAGTGCGGTCCAGTCCTGTTCAAACGCCGTGCGCAGGGCATCCGGCAGCGCTTGGAGCGCCTGCATCAGGCGGACGTCGTCCGCCCAGCGCCCGACCAGGTGCAGGATGGCGGCCAGTGCGCCGAGATAGCTTTTGGTCGCGGCGACGCTGCGTTCCGGCCCCGCCCGCAACGGAATGACGGTATCGGCCGCGGCGGCGAGCGGCGAATCCTCGACATTGACCATCGCCACCACATGCGCGCCGGCGGCATGCGCCGCTTGCGCGTTCTGAACCAGGTCGGGGCTGCGGCCGGACTGCGAAATCGCGAGGTACAGGGCGCCGTCCATGCGCTGCGCCGCGCCATAGACGGAGCTGACGGAGGGCGACGCCGACGCCGTGACACAGCCAAGCTGAGTTTCGATCGCGTACTTGGCGAAAGTCGCGGCGTGGTCGGAACTGCCGCGCGCGCAGGTGACGGCGAAGGCCGGCGGGTGGGCGCGCAGGCGCCGGGCGAGCGCGTCGATGTGAGATGCATTGTCGGCGAGTTGGCGCTCGACCGTCGCCGCGGCCTCGGCCGCCTCGGTAAACATTAATGTGTCGTTGGGCGTTGGCATAGCTATCCGTTTAGATCGGAAATCATCTCGGCCGTGGCGGCGCCGTCGACCCACGCACGACCAAATCAGGCCGAAAACCTTCATTACCCACCGCATCGGCATTGCCGCGAATTCGCGCGATCAGCAGCCGCGCGGCGTGATTGGCGATGGCCTCGGTGTCCTGCCGCGCTGTAGTCAGCGCCGGCCACGACTGGCGCGAAATCGGGCTGTCCTCGAAGCCGGCGATGGATAAATCGTACGGCACGTTCATGCCGGCTGCGCGCGCCGCCGCGAGCACGCCGGCGGCGATTTCGTCGTTGGAGCCGAAGATCGCGCTCGGTCGGTCCTTCAGCCGGAACAGCCGGCGCGCGCCGCGAAAGCCGTCGTCGAACGAGTAGTCGCCGGCGACGATGAGCTTCTTGTTGATCGCGATGCCGTAGTCGCGCAGTGCATCTTCGTAACCCTTGAACCGCTCCGGGCTCGACCGGTGCTGCTTGCCGCCCCACAGGAAACCGATGCGCGTGTGGCCGAGTTGAACCAGGTGCTCGGTGATCGCGTAGGCGGCGTCGCGGTCGTCAACGTAGACGCACGGATAGCCGTCGCCGGGGTCGCTGGCGGCGGAGATGATGCGCACCAGCGGGATCGCGTTATCCGTCAGCGCGCGCAGCAGCTCGGTGTTCTCGGACATCGGCGGCGCAAGCACAAGGCCGGCGAGACGCCAGCGCTGCGCGAGCGCCGTAAGGTCGTCGGCCAGCGCCGACGATTTCGAGTTACAGGGGTGAATCTGCAGGCCGAAGCCGGCCTCGCCACAGATTGCCAGCACGCCGTGCTGCACGCTGATGATGTAGTGCGGGTTGGGGTTGTCGTAGACCAGGGCGATCGTGTGCGCCGTGGCGCCGCGCAGGCTGCGCGCGGACGCGTTGGGTCGATACCGCAGTTCCTCGATCGCCTTGAGGACGCGCGCGCGGGTTTCCTGGCGCACCGACGGCTCGTCGTTGACAACGCGAGACACGGTTTTCAGCGAGACCTGCGCGCGGCGCGCGACGTCTTTGATTGTGGCAATGCGCAATTGCGTTCCCTCTGGCGGCCGCGGTCAGTGTACGCAGCACCGCGCGGCAACGCAAAAAAATGTTTTGACCGCTGTTGACAACGTTGTCATCTATGTATCACACTCCGGAACACGCGGCTTGGCCGCGGAACCATTGGGCAGCAAAAACCGGGAGTTGTGAGTGTGGGTGAGCCTGCGAGCCGACGGGAAATTCAGACCTTGAGCGCGGCCGACGCGCCCTTTATTGCCGCTGATGTGGGCGGCACGCACGCCCGGGTCGGACTGGTTCGCTCAGACGGGCACGGCCATGTCGCTGTCCTGCGCTACCGCACCTACGCCTGCTCCGACTACCCCGATCTCGCCGCTATCCTCCAAGCCTTCATCGAGCGCGAAACCGATGCGCCGGTGGATTGCGTCGCGCTCGCCTGCGCCGGCTGTCCGGTCGACGGCGTGGTCGTCAATGCGAACCTGTCGTGGCCGGTGTCGATCGAGGACCTGCGCAAAAATCTCGGCATCCGCGACCTGCTGCTGATTAACGATTTCGAAGCCGTCGCCCACGCGACGCGTTTTGTCGATTCCACTGCCACGCTGCTGCTCGCCGGGCCGGAACACGGGGACGGCCCCGTCCTCGTCGTCGGCCCCGGCACCGGGCTGGGCTCGGCAGTGTGCATCCCCGGCCAGCCCCGCCCGACGGTGCTGGCCACGGAAGCGGGCCAGATCAACCTGGCGCCGGTCACCGCGCGCGAGCGCGACGTGCTGGCGGCGCTGGCGGGCGATTCGGCCTACGTGCCTTACGAACAGATCCTGTCGGGCCCGGGCCTGTGCACGTTGTACGGCGTGCTTAGCCGGATGGCCGGCTTGACGCCGGCACTGGATGCGCCCGAGGCGGTGACTGCCGCGGCGCTCGCGGGCAGCGATGCCACTGCCGTCGTCACGCTGGAAATGTTCTGCGCGCTGCTCGGTAGCTTCGTCGGCAACCTCGTGATGCTGTACGGCGCCGGCGGCGGCGTGTATTTGACCGGCGGCATTCTGCCGCATATTTGCGGCTTTCTGAAACGTAGCGACTTTATGCCGCGTTTCCTGGACAAGGGGGGGATGCGGACATTTCTCGAACGCGTCCCCGTCAGACTGATGGAACATGGTCAGCTCGGCGTCATCGGCGCGGCGGGCTGGACTCTCGACAACATTGACAGTATTGGCGGCCACGGCCTGGACGTGGCTGCCTTGTAAACCGGAAGCCACACGGGCTCTTCGTCCGCAGGCTTTCGACCCAAGATGGAGGAGAGGCATCATGAACTATCGAAAGACTGTGCTTTCGGCGAGCATTATTGCCGCGCTGTGTTTAAGCGGCGCCGCAATGGCTCAAACCGCCGACAAGAGTCCGCATAAACAAAAACCGGACAAAACCAAAACCAAGGCCGACAAGATTCTGTCGCTCAAAAACGCGATCGCGTTCAACGACGCGAAGCCGCAGCAGGACGCAAATCAAAAGAACGATCAGGACGAGTCGAAAGACAAGGCCCGGAATCTCGGCACGATCAACGTCAACGGCATTCGTGGCAGCCTTACGCTGTCGCTGCAGCAGAAAAAGGATGCCGTTTCGAATATCGATGTCGTCACTGCTGAGGACATCGGCAAGCTGCCGGCCGAAAATGTGGCGGATGCGCTGCAGCGGCTTCCGGGCGTCAACGTGGGCACGTCGAGCGCCACCGAAGGCGGTTTCGACGAAAACGACCGGGTCAGCCTCCGCGGCACCAATCCCAATCTGACGCTGACCACCGTCAACGGCCACTTGATCGGTACCGCTGACTGGTTCGTATTGAGCCAGGTTCAGACCGTGGGCCGCGCTGTCAGCTATGGGCTTCTTCCGGCCGAGATCGTCAAGGAAGTTGTGGTGCACAAAACGTCCGAGGCGAGATTCCTCGCGGGGGGCGCGGCCGGCACCGTGGACGTCATCACCCGCAAGCCGTTGGAATTCTCCAAGTCGTTTACCGGTGCGGCGAAGGTCGGCGCAGTTTACGCAGACCTGCCCGGCGATACGTCACCGCAGGCGTCGGTGCTGGTCAACTTCAAAAATGACCGGAATACGTTCGGCGTGATGGCGCAGGCATTCTATGAAAAGCGCCACCTGCGGCGCGATGGCCAGGAAGTAGCGGGCGGATGGTTTCAGATCGATCCGAGTTCCCCGATCGCTACGGCTCATCCCGATCTCGCCAACGCATGGGTCCCGAACCTGCTCGGCGCCACCGAGTTCACGCAGACGCGCGTGCGCAAGGGCGGAATGGTGGACGTGGAATTCCAGCCGGCCGATAACTTTACGCTGAATTTCAACGGCTTCTACAGCAAGCTCGAAGCGGCGAACTTCAACACCAACTTCATGCTGTGGACAAGCCAGTTCGCGAACCAGGCCACTGCCCTGACAGGCTACACGGTGCAGAACAATGTTGTAACGGCCGCGAACTTCGCCGGCGAACCCAACCTTATCTACGGCGTGTATGACATGATTTCGCGTCCGGAAGCGTCGTCGCAAACCAGCTACATTACCGTCGACGGCGACTGGGACGTGAATTCACGCCTGAACCTGAAGGCGCAGCTCGGCACCACCGAAGGTATCGGCAAGAGCCCGGCGCAGGACGTGGTTGAAATGAACATGGCCCAGGGCTATGGCGCGCACTGGAACATGAATGGATTGAACGCGATAGGCTGGGGCTTTAACAATGGCGCCACTTACAACAGCCCCGCGGGAGATGGCGCCGTGCCGGGCTGGATTTTCGGCAGCAGCCACCTCAAGATTGAGGACAAGGGCAGCTGGGGCAAGGTCGATGGCACCGTCTTCGTCAATAACGGCGACTTCTCGTCAATCGACCTGGGCGTACGCTACGCTTCGCATGCGCGCCAGAGCCCGATCGCCGTCGCCGCGGGTCCGATGGGGGACTGGCAGATGGGCATCAGCGCGCTGACGCCGGCCGGCAGTTACCCGGGTGATTACGCCAATGATTTTTCGGCGGATTTCCCGCGCGACATCTGGCGGTTCACGCCCGCCCAACTGGCGGAGATCAACTCGAAGTACGCGAACCGGCAATTGCCGGAGCGCCTGTATCCGAACCAGATGTATTCGGTGGGCGAACACGATTCTGCGGCGTACTTGCAGGCGAATTTCGCAGGCGAGAGCTGGAGCGGCAACCTCGGCGTGCGGCTGGTACGCACCGACGAGAACGTCGACTACTACACGTCCACGCCCACCGAGTTCACCAATCGCGGTCCGATTTTGGGATCGGCTTTCTATCCGAGCGGTTTCTACGGCAACCAGTACCAGAACACCTACACGAACCTGTTGCCGAGCGGCAACCTGAAGGTGGACCTGTCTCGTGACCTGGTGTTCCGTGTCGCTGCTTCGCAGACGCTGACGCGGCCGAACTATTCGGCGCTTGCGGGCTACATCAGCGCGAGCGACACATCCCACACCGGCAGTGGCGGCAACCCGCAGTTGAATCCGCTGGTATCGACCAACACCGACATGTCCTTGGGCTGGTATTTTATGCCGCGCGGATTGGTATCCTTCGACTTGTTCAACATGGACCTGGATGGCTACCCGACGTTCGCGACGCATCCGGTCCAGTTGAAGGATATGCAGGCGAGCACGGCCGCGGGCCACGACGTCTTCGCGACTTATGCGATTACTTCGCCGGTCAACGGCAAAGGCAATGTGAAGGGTTTCGAGTTCAGCTATCAGCAGCCGATCGGCCGGTACTTCGGGTTCAACGCGAACTATACGTACGCGGATGGGCACACTACCGAACCGTCCGGTGAGCAGGGGCCGCTATTCGGCGCTTCGGAGAATACCTACAACGCGCAGGTATACTTCGAGAACAGTGCATTCAGCGCCCGCTTGACGTACACCTACCGCTCCGCGTGGTACGCCGGCGTAAGTCACGCGACGCCGTACTACATGGACAACGCCGGCTATCTCTCGGCCCAGGTGACTTACAACATCAACGAGTGGATGTCGGTCGATCTGACCATGCTGAATCTCAACAATCCGCAGTTGACGTACTTCGCCAAGCTGCCCAATTCTTCCATGGAGGTTCCGTTCTCCAATTACTTCAATGGCCGCCAGTACTACCTGGCGTTGCACTTCAAGTTTTGATTGACCCCCACCGGCACAGGGACGTGCCGGGCCTTTTTTTACTTCAATAACCGAAACCTGCGCCGCTTGCGGTGGATGCCCGCGTATACCGCGCCGGCCGCGACTGCGGTGCCGACCATCATCAGCCAGCTTCGATGCGTTGTCGCCCAGAACTGGATGCTGTGTTCGTGCGCTTCGCCGCTGAAGCGACCGCGCGCGCCGTGGTCGCCCGAAACTGGTTGCCACAGGTTGTCCGGGTGCTCGGGGTCGGCCGGTTCGCCGGTCATCTGGCCGCTGATGGCGCTTTTCGCCATGTAGCGGTCGAGCAGGCCAGGCGCGAATTTGTCGGCCCAGATCATCAGCAGCGACGACAGGCCGACGTAGAGCCGCTCGCGATGGTGGTGCGCCGCCCAGACGATTGCGCGCGCGGCAACTTCGGGCTGGTACACGGGTGCAACCGGTCGCGGCCGCTTGGGCATTCGATTGAGCGCCCAGTCGAATTGCGGCGTGTTGAGGCCGGGCATGTCGACGGTCGACACGCGCACGCCGCTGTTGCGGTGCATCAATTCCGAGCGCAGCGATTCGGTGTAGCCGTTGATGGCGTGCTTGGCGCCGCAGTAGGGCGACTGCAGCGGCACGGAATGGTACGCCAACGCCGAGCTGACCTGGACGATTGTGCCGCGATCACGCGGCAGCATGTGTTTAAGCGCGGCCATCGTGCCGTTGACGTTGCCAAGATAGGTAACGTCGGTGACGCGCTTGAATTCGTCGGGCGTGATTTCGTCGAGCGGCGCGACGATGGTGACCATCGCGGCGTTGATCCAGATATCGATTTCGCCGAGCTGGGCTTCGATTTGATCGGCTGCTCGCTCGACGGCCGCCGCGTCGGCGACGTCGATGCTGATGGGGAAGGCCTTGCCGCCCAGTGCATCGACTTCACTGCGGGTCGCTTCCAGCCTTTCGGCGTCGCGTGCCAGCAGGCCGACGCAGGCGCCGCGTTTCGCGAATGCGCGGGCGGTGGCGCGGCCGACGCCGGCGGTCGCGCCGGTGATCACGACGACTTCGCGTTGTTCGTGTGGGTCCATATCGGGCCTCCTTCTTTTCTTGTTAAGTGTCAGCGCCGGCGCCGGCCCACGCCGTAGGCAAGTAATCCGCCGGCGATTACTGCGCCGGCAATCGTCGCGGCTTTCCGATTCGCCTTGCGTTGCGCCGCAGCGCGCCGCCGTTCAACCGGCGCTTCCGGCCGATGCTGCTGCGCTTCATCATGCATCGCCATCTGGATCACCTGCGCGACGTGCAACGCGCGCCGGTCGGTCGTCTGGGCGATTTGCTCACGACAACTGAAGCCGTTGGCGATGATCAGGGTGTCGTCGCTGGCATTGCGCACCTTCGGCAGCAGCACACGCTCGCCGGCACCGATCGAGACATCATACTTTTCCTTTTCGAATCCGAACGAGCCGGCCATGCCGCAGCAACCATCGCTGAGCAGGTCGACGTCGAGGCCCATTTTGTCGAGCAGGCGCTTTTCGCTGGTGTGGTCGAGTACGGATTTGTGGTGGCAGTGGATGTGGACCAGTGCCTTTCGTTTGAGTTGCGGGGGGGTATAGTTTTCGACTTTCTGCTCAAGGAATTCGCTCAACGTAAGGCTTTGCTTCGACAGCCGCTGCGCCCACTCGTCGTCCGGGAACATGTTCGTCAGTTCGTCGCGAAACACGGAAATGCACGACGGTTCCAGGCCGACAATCGGGACTTCGGCGGCGATTTCGTTCTCGAGCACGTTCATGATGTTGCGCAGGTACTGTTTGGCGAGATCCAGCATGCCGAATTCGTACAGCGGCCGGCCACAGCACACCGGGTCTTGCGGAACAAGTACCCGGTAGCCAAGCGACTCGAGCACTTCGACACCGGCCTCGGCGATGTCGGGAAAGAAATGGTTATTGAACGTATCGGCCCACAGCACCACCGGCGGCCCGTCGGCGTTGTGCACTTCACGCCGCTGGAACCATGCTTTGAAGGTTTGCGGCGCATACTTCGGAATCGTGCGCTGCTGGGGCATCTTGGTCAGTTCCTTGGCGATGGCCGAGAGCCCCGGCGTGTTGGTGAGGAAGTTGACCAGCGCCGGCACCCGCGACGCGAGCCGCGACCAGCGATCGATCAGGCCGAATGCATAGGCCTGAATCGGTTTGGCGCGGCCTTCGAAATAGTGCGACAGGAATTCGGCCTTGTAGCTCGCCATGTCGACATGCACCGGGCAGTCGTTCTTGCAGCCCTTGCACGACAAGCACAAGTCGAGCGATTCCTTCACGGCTTCCGAACGCCAGCCGTCTTTCAGCACGCCGCCGTCCATCATTTCGAACAGCAGCCGGGCACGGCCGCGGGTCGCGTGCTTTTCCTCGCGCGTGACCATGTAGCTCGGGCACATCGTCCCGCCTTCGGTCGCACGGCATTTGCCGACGCCGACGCAGCGCATTGCGACGCGGCCGAAGTTGCGCTTGTCGTGCGGGAATCGGAACTCGGTCGGCGTCTGCCATGGGTGATAGTTGACCAGGCGGAGGTTTTCGTCGAGCTTGTACGGGTCGATGACCTTGCCGGGGTTCATTTTCCATTCCGGATCCCAGATGCGCTTGAACTCGCGGAACGCCTGCATTATTTCTTCGCCGAACATCTTGACCAGCAATTCGGCGCGCGCCTGGCCGTCGCCGTGCTCGCCGGACAGCGAGCCGCCGTAGGAGACGACGAGGTCGCCGGCTTCTTCCATGAAGGCACGAAATTTTTTGACGCCGTCGCCGGTGTGCAACTGAAAACTGATGCGCGAATGCACGCAGCCCTGGCCGAGGTGGCCGTACAGCGCGCCGCGATAGTCGTACTTGTCGTACAGGGCCTGCAGGTCGCGCAAGTAATCGCCGACACGCTCCGGCGGCACGGCCGAGTCTTCCCAGCCGGGCCAGTGGTCATGGCCGTCGGGCGGATACGCGGTGGCGCCGAGACCGGCCTCGCGCACCGCCCACAGTTTGCCTTCCTGTTCCTTGTCGTCGATGATGCTGTAGCCGGTCGGCGCGCTCTTGGTTCGCTTCAGTTCGGCGATCAGGTCATTGGCCTTGGCGTCCGATTCGGCGCGGTTGTCGCCGCCGAATTCGACCAGCAGCCAGCCATGGCCTTTCGGAAGCTGCGACAGCTCTTTCGGGTGCATGTGCTCCTGCTGCTCGTCCTCGAAAAGTTGTTCGTCGATGCCTTCGAGTGCAATCGGCTTGTGCTTCATGATGGTCGGCACATGGTCGGCGGCGGTCGCAATATTCTCGAAGCCGATCACCATCAGCGTGCGGTGCTTGACCTGTTCGGTGAGCTTGAAGGTGACGTGCAGCACGGTCACACAGGTGCCCTCGGTGCCGCACACGGCGCTAGCGAGGTTGAAGCCGTTTTCGGGTAGCAGGTCGTCGAGGTTGTAACCGGACACGCGCCGCGGCAGCCTTTCGATCCGCGGGAAGCGCGCGCGGATCTCGTCGGCGTAGCGGTCGCGCAACGCCTTCAGGGCGGCGAAGATATCGCCTTGGCGGCCCCCGGCGGCGATAATTTCGTCGATCTCGCTTTCTTCATAATGATCCTTGAGTGTCATGCGCGTGCCGTCGTAGGTGAGCACGTCGAGCGCGTGGACGTTATCGGCAGTGCGCGGACCATGGCCGTAAAACTGCGCCTGCACCGAGTGGATGCCGCAGGAGTTGTTGCCGATGTTGCCGCCGATCGTGCACCACTTGTGGGTGGAAGGATCGGGCGGGAACACAAGCCCGAACGGACCGAGGGTTTCGTTGAGCTTGTCGTTGATAACGCCGGTTTCGACGGTCACGTGGCGTTGAATCTGGTCGATGTTGACGATGTGGTCAAGGTACTTGGAGTGATCCATGACGACGGCGTGGTTGACGGTTTCGCCGGACAGGCTGGTGCCGCCGCCGCGTGACAGGACCGGCGCGCCATAGGCGCGGCAGATGCGGTGGGTCGCGATAATGTCGTCGATGGTTTTGGGGATGACCACGCCGATCGGCGGTTGGCGGTAGTTGGACGCGTCGTTGGCGTAGAGCGCGATGTCGCCGGTGCTGAAGCGGACTTCGCCTTCCAGCGCGGCTTCGAGATCCCGTGCCAGATCGTTGCGGTCCTGTTCGTTAAAATTATCTGCGTCGCGCATTCCTGCTTCCTTGCGTCATTTCGTCATGCCAGCAAAGGCCTTATATCCTGTATCTCTCGGCATCGCTTCGTTTCAATTCCAAACCCAGCCCGGGCCGCGACAAATCGGGCTTCATAACGCCACCCGCAGGCGCCTGCGTTCCGTCGAACAACATCCGTTCAATTCGCACGTGATCGTGAAAATATTCCAGGTGCCTGAGCGGCTTGATCGCGCAGCAGGGATGCAGGTGCAGCGCCGGTGCACAATGGCCGGACAGCGGTACCTGATGCGCCTGGGCCAGCGCAGCGGCGGCGAGAAACCCGGTCACGCCGGCGCAGCGGGTAATGTCCGCCTGTAGTACGTCGACGGCGCCGGCTTTCAGCATCCGGCGGAAGTAAATCGGTGTGAAGCCGTACTCACCGGCGGCGACTTCGGTAATTGCCGGGGCGCGGTCGCGGACCAGGCGCAGCCCTTCGAGGTCATCCGATGTAACCGGTTCTTCATACCAGTTGACGCCATATTCGACGAAACAGCCGGCGATGGCGAGCGCCTGCTTGCGGTCATACGCGCCGTTGGCGTCGACAAACAGTTCCACGTCATCGCCGATCGCCTTGCGTGCGACTTTCATGCGCGCCGAATCGCGGTCCGGCTCACGGCCGATTTTCATTTTGACGCGTGGAATGCCGGCATCGACCCAGTCGCGAAGCTGGTCGCGGAGCTGGTCGTCGCTGTACGACGTGAAGCCGCCACTGCCGTAGACCGGCACGCCCGAATGAAACGCGCCCAGCAACGTGACCAGCGGCAGGTCGAGCAGGCGCGCCTTCAGATCCCACAAGGCGATATCCACTGCGGCGACGGCCATCGACGTCATCCCGGGGCGGCCGAGGTTGCGCATCGCTTTGAGCATTGCGAGCCAGCACGCGCTGATGTCCATCACATCGCGGCCTTCAACAAGCGATGCGAGCTTGTCTGCGATCAGCATGCCGATCGCGTGATGGCCGTAGGTGTAGCCGAGGCCGGTTTTGCCGCCGGCGCTGATTTCGACCAGCACCAGCGTCGTCGAGTCCCATTCCAGCGTGCCGTCGGATTCGGGCGCGTCGGTCGGAATCTTGAACGCCGAGACTTTGACAGACTCGACCGTCGGCACGCCGGCCACAAGGCGTTCTTGCTGCGGGTTCGCGATGTGGTCCACTTAACTGACGATTTCGGCGCCCAGGCTCCTGAGCAATTCCTTCGCCGAAGTTTTGACAATGCCCGCGGCGTCCGGGTCGCCGTGATACAGCGCCGACATATATGCCTTGGCCTGTTTCGCCTTGATGCGCGGTGGCAGCGGCGGGATGTCGGGATCGGTCATCGCTTCCAGAATGACCGGGCGGTCGGCGGCCAGCGCCCGATCCCATGCGCCGCCGATCTGGTCGGGCTCGCTGACCTTGATGCCGGTCAGGCCGATCAGCTTGGCATACTCGGCGTATGGGAAATCCGGAATGTTCTGCGATGCCTCGTATTTCGGGTCGCCCGACTGCACGCGCTGTTCCCAGGTGACTTGGTTGAGATCGCGGTTGTTGAGAACCAGCACGATGAGTCGCGGGTCGCTCCACTTTTTCCAGTACTTGGAAATCGTGATCATCTCGTTCATGCCGTTCATCTGCATCGCACCGTCGCCGACCAGCGCGATCACGACGCGGTCGGGATGCGCGAACTTGGCCGCAATCGCATACGGCACGCCGGGGCCCATAGTCGCGAGGCCGCCGGACAGCGAACCCATCATGCCCTTGCGGAACTTGAGGTCGCGCGCATACCAGTTGGCGGCGGAGCCGGAATCGGAGGTCAGGATGCAATTGTCGGGAAGCCGCGGCGACAGTTCGTGGAACACGAGTTGCGGGTTGATCGGGTTCGCGGTCACCTTGGCGCGCGCCTCGACCACGTTCCACCATTCGGCCACCTCGTTCTTGATGTGGTCCTGCCACGAGCGATCTTCCTTGCGCTTCAGGTGCGGCAGCAACGCCTTCAGCGTTTCCTTGCTGTCGCCGATCAGGTTGACCTCCATCGGGTAGCGCATGCTGACCATGCGTCCGTCAATGTCGATCTGCACACCGCGCGCCTGGCCTTCTTCGGGCAGGAATTCGGAATACGGAAACGCGGAGCCGATCATGAAGAACGTGTCGCACTCGCTCATCAGCGTCCAGCTCGGGTTGGTGCCGAGCAAGCCGATTGAGCCGGTGACGAACGGCAGGTCGTCCGGCGGCGCGGCGCGGCCCAGTAGTGCCTTGGCGACGCCGGCGCCCAGCGTTTCGGCGACTTCGACGACTTCGTCGGCTGCATGGAGCGCGCCCTGGCCGACCAGCATCGCAACCTTCTTGCCTTCGTTCAGCACCATCGCCGCGCGCTTCAGATCGTCTTCGGCCGGCACGATGCGCGGCGACGTGTAGCCGACACCCGAATGTACGGTACCGTGGGCGCGCGGCGGCGTTTCAACCGCCTTCATTTCCGCAAGATCGTTCGGAATCACCAGGCAGGTGACCGATTGTTCGGACCTGGCGATGCGAATGGCGCGGTCGACCAGGTGGCGCACCTGCGCCGGCGCAGTCGCCATGTGTACATACTGGTTGGCAACGTCCTTGAACAACGACGTCAGATCGACTTCCTGCTGATAGTCGCCGCCGAGCGACGTGCGCGCCTGCTGTCCGACAATCGCGAGTACCGGTTGATGATCCTTCTTGGCATCGTACAGGCCGTTCAGCAGGTGGATCGCGCCGGGGCCGGAGGTGGCGAGGCAGACGCCGATTTCGCCGGTGAATTTGGCATGCGCGCAGGCCATGAACGCGGCCATTTCCTCGTGGCGCACCTGCACGAAATCAAACTGGTCGCCAGCGCGGTTGAGTGCGCCGAGGATGCCGTTGATGCCGTCGCCGGGAAAACCGAAGATGCGCTTGACGCCCCAGGCGGAGAGGCGTTTGAGAAGAAAATCGCCGACTGTTTCGCTGCTCATGATGTGGCCTCCGTGCCGAGAATTACTGCGAAATCACTATAGCATAGCGATCCGCTGTGCCGAGGGGGCACAAACCCGAGGTCGGGTCGGTAATGTTGCTGATTGACCGTCCGATGACCGCTTGCGAGTCTTGGTGTGCGGGAGCGATGCGCTCCTCCCATTGGAACGAGGTGACCCATGGCAAAGGATATTTATGCAGTTTTGAAAAAGGTTCACAGCGACGCGCGCAAGATTCTCGACAAGCTGGAATCCTCGGATGAAAGCGACGAGAAGATGCGCCGCGAAAAGGGCCACATGGTTGCGGTCGAGGTGATCGCGCACCACGAGGCCGAGTCGAAATGCTTCTACAAGCGGCTGGAAAAGTACGACGAGGTTCGCGACAAGATTCGCGAGCATCAGCAGGAGCACGAACAGGCCAACGAAGGTCTGCGTCGCTGGATGAAGATGGATCCGACCGACTCGCAGTGGATGCGGACGTTGAAGAAGCTGAAGCAGGAACTGGTACACCACATCGAGGACGAGGAAAACGTGTTGTTCCCGCAAGCGCAAAAGCTGCTGACGGACGAGCAGGCGGAGAAGATCGCCGACGAGTTCCAGCACGAAATGCACGACCGCGAAGAGCATCTCAAGGCGGCGTAATCAGTATTAAGGAGATAACGATGGTGGACGAACATCGCGCCAAGGGCGCAGCAAAGGAAGTCAAGGGCTCGGTCAAGGAAGCCGCCGGCAAGGTAACTGACGATAAATCGACCGAGTTCAAGGGCAAGGTGGAAAAAAACGCCGGCAAGGTCGAAAAGGAGTACGGGAAAGCGAAGGACGAAGCCGAAGACTAGCCTCAACCGCCGGTAGGAGCGGCGCAGGCCGCTCCTACCGGCGAATGGTCGTTCGTGGTAGCCTTGTGACAAGAAGTCAACAAGGCGAGGGACTGCCATGGCTGATCATACCCATTCCCTTCAACAGCAGGTTGCGCTGGTAACCGGCGCCAGCACCGGCATCGGTCGACAAACCGCATTTGCGCTGGCCGAGGCCGGGGCGACGGTGGTCGTCAACTACATCGGCGCCCGTGAGCCGGCGGACGAGGTCGTCGGGAAAATCAGTGCCGACGGCGGCCGGGCTCTTGCGATTGAAGCTGACATCAGCCGTGAAGATCAGGTTGAAGCCATGTTCAAGCAGGCGATCGACCGATTCGGCACTGTCCATATCCTTGTCAACAACGCCGGTATCGAGAAAGACGGCGCGTTTACGGAGATGACGCTCGCCGACTGGCAGAAGGTCATCGACGTCAATCTCACCGGCCAGTTCCTGTGTTCGCGCGCCGCGATTCGCGAATACCTGCGCCGCGGCCCGCAGCCGGACATCTCGAAAGCCACCGGCAAGATCGTCTGCATCAGTTCGGTGCACCAGCGCATTCCGTGGGCCAAGCACGCGAACTACGCTGCGTCGAAGGGTGGCGTAATGCTGCTGGTGCAGACGCTGGCACAGGAATTCGCGTCGCGAAAGATTCGCGTCAATTCGGTCGCGCCGGGTGCCATCAAGACGGCGATCAACCATGCCGCGTGGGCGACCGAGGACGCGCTCGACAAGTTGCTCGAAATGATTCCGTACGGCCGCATCGGCGACGCCGAAGACGTCGGCAACGCGGTGGTCTGGCTGTGCTCCGACGCCGCCGACTACGTTACCGGCACGACGTTGGTGGTGGATGGCGGAATGACGCTATACCCATCCTTCAGTACCGGGGACGGCTGATCGATCAAGCAGGAATGAAAGAACCGAAAGGATTCGTGTGCCACAAAAAATCGACGACTATGCGCTGATCGGAAACATGCGCACGGCCGCACTGGTCGGCCGTGACGGCTCCATCGACTGGCTGTGCCTGCCACGCTTCAATTCGTCCGCCTGCTGCGCCGCGCTCGTCGGCACGCCCGACAACGGCCACTGGTCGATTGCGCCGCGCGACGGGGTCGAATCGGTCGAACGCCATTATCGCGGCGATACGATCGTTCTTGAAACCATCTTCAAAACCCCGGCAGGCGAGGTCGCGCTGATCGACTGCCTGGCACTGCCGCGCTCGGAAGGCCAGGCGATCGATCTTGTCCGCATCGTCGAGGGGCGCGCGGGCCAGGTGCCGATGCGGATGGAAGCGCTGTTCCGGTTCGATTACGGCCGCGTACCGCCGTGGTCGCGGCGCCGCAACTACGGCCTGCACGTGCTTGCCGGCCCGCACGCGTTGCAGTTGCGCACGCCGGTCGGCCTTGATATCGGCGGCGATGCCTGTACCGCCGGGTTCACCGTCGCGAAAGGCGAACGCATCCCGTTCACGCTGACCTGGCACAACGCCTATCGCCAGGAACCCGACGGGCGCGATCCCGAGCAGGCGCTGGACGAAACGGATCGCTGGTGGCGCGACTGGAGCAGCCGGTATGCGCAAACGCATGAGTATCGCGAGCCGGTAATTCGCTCGCTGATTACGCTCAAGGCGCTGACCGACAGCGAAACCGGTGGTATGGTCGGCGCGCCGACGACCTCGCTGCCCGAGCACCCCGGCGGCAAAAAGAATTACGACTATCGCTTCACCTGGCTGCGCGATGCAACCTTTACACTGCACGCGCTGATCCGCTCGGGCTACGACGAGGAGGCCCGCCTGTGGCGCGAATGGCTGCTCAGGGTGTCGGCCGGGCACCCGGAGAAGCTGCAGCCGATGTACGGCATCGACGGCGAATGGCGGTTTCCGCAGCAACGTCTCGACTGGCTGCGCGGTTACGACAACAGCCGGCCGGTTCACATCGGCAATCAGGCGTACCAGCAGCGGCAGATCGATGCTTACGGCGAGATCGTCAACGCAGTATATTCAGCGCACGAACACGATCTCGACATGAACGAGGAGGACTGGACCGCGCAATTGCGGCTGATGGAATTTCTCGAAGGGCACTGGCGCGAAGCCGGCGCCGGCATCTGGGAGTTGGGCAGCAAGCAATCCGATTACACGCATTCGAAAGTGATGGCTTGGGTCGCTGCAGATCGCGCCGCCAAAACCATCGAGCGCTTCGGCTTTAAAGGCGATGCGGCGCGCTGGCGTGCGCTGGCGGACACCATCCACCAGGAAGTCTGCGAACGTGGCTATGATGCCACCCGCAATACGTTTCTGCAGCGTTACGATTCGCAGGCGCTGGATGCGGCGCTGCTGCGGCTGCCGATCGTCGGCTTCCTGCCTGCCGACGACCCGCGCATCGTTGGCACCATCGACGCCATCCGCAAGGAGCTGACACAGGACGGCTTCGTCTGGCGCTATTCCGACTGGCTCGGCCGGCGCACCAGTGAAGGTGCGTTCCTGATCTGCTCGTTCTGGCTGGCAGACGACCTGATTCTGCTCGGTCGCCGGGATGAGGCCCGGGACATCTTCGAGCGCCTGCTGTCGGTGCGCAGCGACGTCGGGCTGCTGTCGGAACAATACGACCCGACCAGCCAGCGACTGCTCGGCAACATGCCGCAGGCGTTTTCACACGTGGGCCTGATCAACACGGCACACAACCTGACGCTGGAACAAAGCAACAAAGGGAATTGATATGGCGCAACGTATCGAAGACTACGCCTTGATCGGCAACATGCGCAGCGCAGCGCTCGTCGGCCGCGACGGCTCGATCGACTGGCTGTGCCTGCCGCGCTTCGATTCCGACGCCTGCTTTGCAGCATTGCTCGGCGACCGCAACAACGGCCGCTGGTTGATCGCGCCACAGAACGAGGTAAAGAAAACTACGCGCTGTTACCGCGACGAGACACTGGTTCTGGAAACGACATTCGAAACTGAATCAGGCACTGTCAACTTGATCGACTTCATGCCGCTGCCGCGCGAGGACGCGAATGTCGTGGACGTTGTGCGCATCGTCGAAGGTCGCGAAGGCAGCGTGCCGATGCAGATGGAAGCTATCATCCGCTTCGGCTACGGCAAGGTCGCGCCGTGGGTGCGGCGCAAGGACTACGGCATGCAGGCGGTGGTCGGGCCGGACGCGCTGCAACTGCGTACGCCGCTCGATCTGCACGGTCGCGACAAAACCACCATTGCCGAATTCACCATCAAGGCAGGCGAGCGTGTACCGTGCGTGCTGACCTGGCATCTGTCCTACCGGGAAGGACCGGAGGAGCACGACGCGGCGGACACGCTTCACGAGACCGAGCGTTGGTGGCGCGACTGGTGCAGCAATTGCTCGGTCGAAGGCGAATGGCGCGATCCGGTGATGCGCTCGCTGATCACGCTCAAGGCGCTGACCGACACCGAAACCGGCGGCATGGTCGCGGCGGCGACGACGTCGCTGCCCGAGCAGATCGGCGGTGAGCGCAACTGGGACTACCGTTACACCTGGCTGCGCGACGCGACCTTTACACTGTACGCAATGCTGCTGTCCGGCTACAAGGACGAGGCGCGCCGTTGGCGCGAATGGTTGCTGCGGGCGGCCGCCGGCGACGCCGAAAAGCTGCAGATCATGTACGGCATCGCCGGTAATCGCCGTCTGCCGGAGCAGGAGCTGGAATGGCTGGCCGGTTATGAAAGCAGCAAGCCGGTTCGCGTTGGCAACGGCGCCTACACGCAGACGCAGATCGACGTGTATGGCGAAGTCATGGACGGCCTGTACACCGCGCGGCGTCACGGCCTGCAGCCGGATGACGACACCTGGAACGTGCAACTGGAACTGCTCAGGTATCTTGAGAATCACTGGCGCGATGCGGATTCCGGCATCTGGGAAATGCGCGGGCCGCCGCGCGACTTTACGTTCTCGAAGGTGATGGCATGGGTGGCGGTGGATCGCGCCGTTAAAACGATTGACCGCGAGGGGCTGGACGGCGATGCCGATCACTGGCGCCTGCTGCGCGATACGATTCACGAGGAGATTTGCGACAAGGGCTTTAACAAAAAGCGCAACACGTTCGTGCAGTACTACGGGGGCGAAGGGCTCGACGCGGCATTATTGATGATGCCGCTCGTCGGCTTCCTGCCGCCGGAGGACCCACGCATCAAGGGCACCGTCGAGGCAATTCAGCAGGACCTGATGCAGGACGGCTTCGTGATGCGCTATTCGCAGGAAGAGGGCAGCGACGGCGTGTCGGGTACCGAGAGTGCGTTTATCGTCTGCTCGTTCTGGCTGGCCGACAACCTCGCGATGATGGGTCGCGAGGACGAGGCACGCGAGCTGTTCGAGAAGCTGCTGTCGATCCGCAACGATGTCGGCCTGTTGTCCGAAGAATACGATCCGCGCACGCACCGCCAGTTGGGCAACTTCCCGCAGGCGTTTTCGCACGTCGGCCTGATCAACACCGCGCACAACCTCATGCGTAACAAGGCGGGGCCGGCGCAGCATCGTGCCGAACAAACGCCGGATATGGCCTGATATGTCCGACGATCACTCCACTCATCTTGCCATGCTTGCCGACCACCTCGTGCAGCAACGCGATGCGGTGCTTAATGAATGGAAAGACGAAGCGGAACAAACCGGTGGCAACTCTGCGCTGGCGGAGATGTCGCGTTCGGATTTCTACGACCACATGCCGGAGTTCCTCGACCGCCTGAACACGACGTTGCGCGGCGGAGACGTCAAGGAGACCAGCGAAACGGCGAAGCAGCATGGGGCGCACCGGTGGCAGCAGGGGCGCCGCATCGATGAGGTCATTCAGGAGTGGACGCTGTTGCACCGTGTACTTGGGCGCCGTATCGGCGCACTGTGGGGCCAGGCGAACCTGGATCCGCAGGCGTTTCAACAAGCGTATCAGCTGATGTCGGAGGCCATACACAACGCTATCGCGGACAGTCTCGGCGAATATAACACGTTGCTGCAGGTGCAGGCCGAGGCCAGGGCACGCGACCTCGAAGCGGTACTTGAAAGGCGCGACGAGCGGGACCAGCTTCGCAGCGAGAATCTGCACGAGGCGTCGCACGATTTACGCGGCAGCCTGCAATCCATCCGGCTGGCGTCCCACATTCTCGATCACCAGCCGCTCGACGACAAGGTCCGCGCGCTCGTCGGGCGTATCCGCGATGCGGGCGACAGCCTGTCGCGAATGTTGAACGATCTGCTCGACCTCGCGCGCCTGGAAGCCGGACGTGAAACGCGCACCGTCAGCGGCTTCAATGCGGCGGTGCTGTTGCAGGAACTGTGCGACGGCATGCAAAGTGCGGCCGAAAGCAAGGGCTTGACGCTGCAGGCGCACGGGCCGAACACGCTGCGAGTGCGCGGTGATCCAATGAAAGTGCAGCGGATCGCGCAGAACCTGATCCTCAACGCGTTGAAATATACTTCAAATGGCGGCGTTGAGGTTGAGTGGCGCCAAAACTCATCGCGTCGCTGGCAATTCCAGGTCCGCGACACCGGACCGGGCATGGCCACATCGAGCAGCGGAGAATACGCCGCCAATCTCGAAGCCGCTAACGATCAAGCCGACGATACTCAGGAGCAGCCCGGTGCCACGCGGTCGCAGCCGCCGAACGCCGATACCGACATCGCCGCGCATGGCGAAGGCATCGGCCTCGCCATCGTCCACCGGCTCTGCGAGCTGCTCGACGCGGTTCTTCAGGTCGAGTCGGAACCGGACCGCGGGACCACGTTCAAAGTAGTGCTGCCGACCGACTATCGGAACAAGTAGGCTCCAACAGCCGAGGCTGCGGACGGAATCTTAATCGCGCATCCTATGTATTGAATGTGGCAGTTCTGGAGCTATGTTCGCATGACGGATAAACATGCGCAAAGCGCCATTCTCCATGCGCCATACATTGGTGAATCTCCGGCTCACAGGAGATGAGCCGGGTGAATTAATCACCTTGTCGCTTCCCATGACGATTACGACATTCTCCCGTTTTTCAATCCGCTCAATTTGAATTTCGTATGAAATATGGCTGATTGTGCCTGCTTTAAGAAGAGCGAGGACTTGTTCTTTGCTATGGATACGATTAATCGGTGAATTGACAATGAATTCATCGGACCAAAGCGAGTTTAGAGTTTTGAGGTCGCGCGCAAGGAATGCCGTGCGGCTCCGTTCCTCCAGCTCAGCAACGGTTGATACACATTCGTTTTTCTCGCTAGCGTCTTCGCTTCCCATATCAATCTTCCTTTTATTCGGCCTAAAGCTGAGCCAAGAGCATTTCTTCGTACCTAACGCCCTAGCTCAGCCGCCGCCGGAGCAGCCGAAGGCTGCGGAGGGGACCTTAGCCGCGTCAGCGGTTAAGGCGGTCAGGTTGAGCGCAATGTTAGGCATCAGTTGGCATGAGAACTACGTCCCCATCAGACGGTTGAATCGACGAAAGCACAGGCAAAGGCGCAGGGCGATCCGAGTAACTATAGACCTCTAGGCCGCTAACGGCGCCATCCACGCACCAAACGATGAGACCTAAGTCCTCGCCCTCGGGTGACAGGCCAATGGCATCTGCCACGATATACGGAACGGCATTCGTATTGCGATGACGAAAATCGACAGACGCGCAGCCACACTCACAGCGCCCTACGACTTCAAGAAAACGGGCGGATGCCGTCAACTCGGCGGCCCGAGAATCTACCGCCGCGACGGTGAGTGCGCGTTCAAGAACGGCGAGTTCCCCCGCAGAAATTTCTCTTGGTATTTGTGAAGCTCGTACCATTTGTCTAACGCCTAAGCTAACCTGCCGCCGGAGCAGCCGCAGGCTGCGGAGGGAACCGTTGCCGCGCAAGCGGTAAGGGCGGTCAGGTTGAGCGCAATGTTAGCCATGAACCGGTGTCGGTGCACGTGGAGCAAAACGCCACCCCGCCAGAAATATGAAGGCGAAGCTCAGGACCGCCGCTAGAATGGCTTTGTGCATCTCGCTCGCCAATGGGACGTACTCGACCAAGGCATTGAGCGAATGAGTGAGCAGCCACGTGGCCAGGACAGATATGATGAGCGACTTAATCCTGTGCGGTGTAGCGGCAAGTTTTGCTCCGGTACCAAAAAGCACGGCTGACACTACACCAGATGCGAGCAACACAGAAGACATAAATGGTTCCTGAGTGCCTTTTATAAGCCAGAATGGAATCGCTGGAAGGAGCATCGCGGCTCCAAATATACACGCTGCTTGAATAGGGCGAAATTCCATACGATGCTCCCTTAAATGGCTAACGCCCGAGCTAACCTGCCGCCGGAGCGCGCAGCGCGGAGGGGATTTTACCCGCGCCAGCGGGTAAAACGGTCAGGTTGAGCGCAATGTTAGGCATACGTTATGAAGACGCTGAAATCAAGTACATTGTGCCCCACACGATTGACCACGCAACCAGCTGCGAAGCGAACGCCGTGACGCCGACGGCGCGCGTAAGACGGGCGGGTCCAAACGCGCAACGGTAAACGAACTCCAAAATGACGCGACACCCGATGAGAGACAAGAGTACGTATAAGCCACCAGGCCCGCCTCCAAAGCCTCCCAAAGCAATAACTGCTACGGAAATATATGTGGGAAGCCAAACGAATTCCGAAACGTATTTATAGCTGTCGGATGATACGTCGATTGCCATTTGACCTTTCGCCTAACGCCTAAGCTAACCTGCCGCCGGAGCGCGCAGCGCGGAGGGAACCCTTGCCGCGCCAGCGGTAAGGGCGGTCAGGTTGAGCGCCATGTTATGCGCCATGGGTTGATTGCCACCAAGCCAAGCCTACGATAGCGAGAAATATGCAGCTATAGACGACGAAGAAGACAAGCATAGAGTCCGACAGCTTGGATAGGTACCTGTCATTCATATGGCGGTGTTCCCGGAGGAAAAGAAACTTCGCGGTTGTCCAGCCTGTTTCCACGCTATTGCGTAGGAACAATGATGGACGCCCCATTTCTTGATATTTCTCAGGATGTGATGTCTCGAGACGTGTGAAAAGCCGCCGAAGAACTACAAACCACGCAACCACAAAGCAAAATAAGATGATGCCTATTGTTGGTCCAAGTTTTTGAAGGTCCACTCTTATTCCCCCTCGCATAACGCCCGAAATTAGCGGCGTGCGTAGCGCGTCCGCTGGATTGAATAGTTAGGGCGCATCCGGCATGTCCCCAGAATTGACGCCCCAGAAAGTGTTACCCGTGTGCTCGCGGTCAACGAAGTAATGATGATTATTGTGAGAGATTGCGTCTACTGCAGCTGCAGCCGCCGCCCGGGTTCTTTGATCGGGGTGGGCTTGCAAGGATGTTAGCTGAGGGAGGACCTCGCGGCGCAGCGAGTAAGCCAAGATTGAGCAGGCGTACTCCCGCACCAAGTACGCGCGATCAGAGAGCGCCGATGTGGCAAGCGAAACAACCGCTGGATGTGTCCGCGCGAAGCGAACCAGCCAAAACAGAATGGAAGCGCGGCCGGCGCTGCGGCGTATGTGAGGGTAGGCTTCAACGAGCAGGGGAATCAGCGGCTCGAGTCCGTAGCTTTGGAACAAGCGGTTCTCGGACTGCCCGATATCGCTTGCGCGACTTTGGCTATAAATTGCAACGAGCTCATCAATGCTTGGAAGCTGCATGTGCGCCCTAACGCCCTAGCTAACCTGCCGCCGGAGCGCGCAGCGCGGAGGGAACCCTTACCGCGCGAGCGGTAAGGGCGGTCAGGTTGAGCGCAATGTTGGGCGTCATCAGCCGCACAGCTATGATTTGCCCAATATGATGTGTGTAGCATTTGCCGATGCCTTGTGCTCTTTGCACCGGTAACCGAGCGCTGGCAAATCAAGTCCATGAAATAGATGCTCTCCGGACCCGAGAAGAAGCGGGGCAATTGCAATGTGCAACTCGTCTATCAACGCCGCCTGCAGGAATTGCCGAATGGTTGCGACCCCTCCTCCAAGGCGAACATCCTTGCCATTTGCAGCTTCACGTGCACGAGCTAGAGCAGAATTTACCCCATCAGTCACAAAGTGGAATACCGTCCCGCCTTCCATTTCAACGGGCTTGCGTTCATGGTGCGACAGCACAAATACGGAGTTGTGGTACGGCGGATTATCGCCCCACCAACCTTTCCAATTGTCATCCGGCCACGGACCGCGAATAGGACCGAACATGTTGCGCCCCATTATCCAAGCGCCGATGTTCTCGAATCCCCTAGTTGCAAAGTCGTTGTCTATACCGGTCGTTCCAGCTTCGTTTCCGGACATCCGCTGAAATGTTGCGGTAGGAATGAACCACTCATGCAACCCTTCGCCGCCTCTGCCCAGCGGATTATCCAGGCTTTGCTCTGGACCGGCTCCAAACCCATCCAAGGAAATAGAAAAGCTCTCAACCCTTAACTTACTCAATGTCGCCTCCTGTTTGGCAAAGCCTTTTGACGCCCAACGCCCGAGCTCAGCCGCCGCCGGAGCGGGCAAGGCCCGCGGAGGGAACCTTAACCCCGTCAGGGGTTAAGGCGGTCGGCTGCAGCGACATGTTAGCGCTCATTCCGTGCACTCACGCTTATCCGAGTACAGATAGTAAGAGTCAAGATCGAGCTGCAAGCCATAAAATGCCAGGCGGTCCACGACGCGCTTAGTGAGATTGAGGCCGGCTCCGATATCGTGGAAGTAGCCAACCAACTGCATGATACCCCCGAACTGGCCGGATACTGAGGCGAATGCTGCTTCGTTAGCGTCCATTTGTATCAATACGTCATGCAAGTGTTCTTCAAGCTCGGCCGAGCGGTCGAGCCGCGAATAGAGCGCCCAATGCCCGGTAGAGCGCTCGCGTTGCCTCGGGTCCAAATCGCCCTTCCTCCAAGCCTGTGTCGGAGCGACGCCGAGTTCTTTTGTCAAAGCAGTCGGATCTAAATCGTCTCCATAGACGGAAAAATAGGCGTAGCAGTTGTTGGGTTCTGTCATTGTGCGCTAACGCCTAAGCTAACCTGCCGCCGGAGCAGCCGGAGGCTGCGGAGGAAACCCCGGAGAGAAGCGTAGGGGCGGTCAGGTTGAGCGCCATGTTAGGGAGTGGCACGGCGGTTTCTTTGCATGATGTATTAGTTAGCCGGCTGTGATATTTGGAAAATACAAATCGCCTTCATTGACCTCTAGACCTGGAAACTTATGTCTTAGCGGTTGAAAAAGTATCCGAAAGCCGTAGAAACGGTATTCGCTGTTCGGGTAGGGGTCCGCGTACTCTTCGTCCTTTAGGTAGACGTAAAAGAACGTTTCGCCAAATCTATCGCCTATATAAACTGATTCTGCGTTCCAATGTCTTTTACGAATAAGTTCTTGTGCCGCAAGACGTGCCATTGCCATCTCATCTTCGTGAGAAACGGAAAGCCTTTCAGCGGATGATAGCTTTTCCCATTCGGCTAGTTCCACGGAAATTCTCCCTAACGCTTGGGTTAAGCCGCGCCGTTAGGCGTCGGCTTGAACAAGCTGTTAGGTGCTTGGCCAACCCTTGACAGCTCAATGCCAAGCGTCATTGGCGGCATAATGTGACGGAACAGCATGCGTGAATGATTCGCACTAATTAGCACGATTTCACTGACCGTCCCTTCGCCGAGCGGATCCGACTCCTCCGAGCGAGACACGAAGAACGGCAATAGCTGGGAGGCGTCGAGGAGCGGGTGCATTGAGTAAGTTTTGCCATCTCGCGTCCATTGCAGAGCGCTTGAATCACATTTCTGTATGGATAGGCCAAGTGAAGGGTACTTGTCAGGATCAAGCTCCACCTCGCAAGGGGCCATCATGATCAGTTCTCCATTGGCTAGATGAAACACTGCCATGGACGTTGCAAAGGGCGTCGTGTTCTCATCAACCCACGCGGCATGCACCGGCTCGCACGAGGGAGTCAGGATTGCATTTATCGTCTTGTTGGTGAGCGACGTGGTGTCCACGGGTACCTAACGCCCTAGCTCACCTGCCGCCGGAGCGGGCGAAGCCCGCGGAGGGAACTTTACCCGCGCCAGCGGGTAAAGCGGTCAGGTGGAGCGCAATGTTGGGGATTATGAACATACGAAGTCAAAGCGTGGGGAAATGACTGTACCGGTCTTCCCACCCGGCAGAGCATTTAATCCGACAAACTGGCGCTCTAGGCATACAAGGCCGGACACACGGCGTTCGCATCCTACGACAAATGGTGAATTCGCAGCCGGAGCTGGCTCGCACGAAAAGCCTTCCGCTGCGAGATGCGCTGTAGCTGTCGCGAGAGGTAATGCTGAGAGATCAAGGCTCGCGATATAGGCGCGAAACTCCTGTGCGTTATTGAACTGCGGCTTTGATCCACAAGCCGTCAACGACAGAAGGAGTGCTAAAAGGATGATCGTTCTTTTCATAAGCCCCAACGCCGCCCATAAGCCGCGCGAACGAAGCGCAGCGTAGAGAGCGTCGGCTTGATGGGATTGTTAGATGACATGCTTGGAAAACACGTTGAGTATCAGAGTTTCGACGTGGGCCGTGACACGGTGTTCGCCGAGTTTGTGGCTGTTGGGATGGCCGCACGTGTTTCGGAGCTTCAAGCAGCCCTCCAACTCATCTTTTGTGTTCTTTCCAATCAAGGAAATCCCGTGTAGAACCTGAAGAAAGTCATATTCTTTCATTCGCGTAAGATCATCTTCGTTTTTTGCGGGCTTCCATTTTGGAAAGCGCTTGGTAGCTTCCTGATTAAAGGCGGCCAGGTGAGAGGAGACAACCGTTTGATAAAGCACACTAACGGCCCCTACCCATGACAAGACAACTGCTGAGCGAAACAACTTGTATTCAATGGCAGAGATAGCTTCTTCAACGAATGCTCTAATCTTTAAGTCTGAAATACTGCTCGCATATTTGCGTAGTGTCGGCTGAAGAGCCTTTGTAGGCGTTGCGACACCCACACCTAGGTTGTCTAGGATGGATTTTCCATCGGTAGTCAATATCCATCCTTCCGGGAGCCGCGCAACGTTGCTTCCAAGGTCCTTCAGGATCTGAGAAAGGTTCCACTTCCTGACTTCGCGAAATCCGTTTACGACCGCCAATTCTCGAAGGGCAGAAACCGATTTCTCCGAATCATCCCCGGCAGCCAATAAAATAAGAACCTTCTCCTTGCGGGAGAGGTCCTTCTTCCCAAGCAGGTTCTTCAGATCAAGATCCACTCAACTTCGCCTGCAGGTTTGCTTTTTCCTTGGCGTCGAGCGCGTATGTGTCTTGGGCGGTTTCCAAGAGCTTGCCGTCTGCCACAAGTTTCTTTAACGACTTGCTAAGATTTCCACTATACGTCTTCTTGTAAAAATTCGTTGCGAGCTTCATTTCAGCTAGAATATTCGCACGCTTATAGGTGTCATTGCCTTTCACAAGGCAAAGATGCGTGCATGCTGCCAGCGCAAGTTCGGAGCCAGTTTTTGCACCTAACTTTGTTGCAATCGTGTTGGTGGTCATCTTCAGAGTTTGCTTAGATGGATCCCCCTCTGGAAGAATTTCCGACACGTCCTCGGACTCAGGCGCTTCCGTGGGTGCAATATCGTTGAGCAGTTCGACGAGTCCCGGGAGTTCTTCCCGCATGTACTCCTCGGATCCCTCAAACTCGATTTCCGTGGTCCCCACCTTGATTCGTATCTTGCTGGCCACATCTCCTCCTTTTGTCATCTAACGCCTAAGCTAACCTGCCGCCGGAGCAGCCGGAGGCTGCGGAGGGAACCTTAACCGCGCCAGCGGTTAAGGCGGTCAGGTTGAGCGCCATGTTGGGCAATACGGCTACAATGCCTCGAATGCCTGCTTCAAATCAGAAAGCGAGGTTTGATTTGAGAATGCATGGACAAGCGGGCCGCGTATGTTCTCTTGACGCATTTCGATCTCGCCGGAGTTGTGCTCGTAGCGAAAGGCGTACCGCTGGCCGCCCATATGAACCCAAAGAACATTCTTTGTTTCGCCACCGTGGGTCCTAACCTGAATAGGTTCGTTTTCATCTTTGCGCCACAGTATTGCGCCAACCAAGGCCAGCGCAATTTCATTCACACCTTGACCGTGGTGGTCCGCGCGCTCCATTACTCCGATAATGTATTCACGAAGCGTCTGTACATCAGCAACAGTTAAAGCCATTTCGTCCTCTCAGCTAAATTGCCCAACGCCTAAGCTAACCTGCCGCCGGAGCAGCCGTCGGCTGCGGAGGGGACCTTAACCGCGCCAGCGGTTAAGGCGGTCAGGTTGAGCGCCTTGTTGGACAGGTTATCGGGCGACACCGTAGCTAACGTAGACCATGGTTGGTTGGAATCGTAGGCAAACTACAAGAGCCGATTTTGTCGGAGCAGGTTTTCTGTGTCCGAGCGATATGTGAGAGACCAATAACGCGGAGCCCATACGGCGTACTGAATAGCCGCCGGTTCCGCCGAAGCCATATATTGCTCTAACCAGATACGGCAATCTTTTCCCTTTACAGTGGAAATTGTTACCTACGTACGACGTTACTCCGCTTCGATCCAGATGTCGAAAGGTACGGTCGACTAAGTCGCTCTCCGCGACACCAGCCTTTGAAGCAAAAACTTCTCTAAAGCTATCCTGAGGAAGCGTATAGCGAGGGCTAGCAGAACGAGCAACCTCTGGGACAGGTGCAAGCCAATCTTCACCCCCTTGAGCTAACGCGGTTCCGAAGAGGAGCACGAAAAAGAGAGCCCAAAGGTACTTCATATATCGGTCCAACGCCAATTCGACCCCCTAACGAGGGGCGTAATCTGTTACCGTATGGGGCATAATCAAATTAGAGACCATAAAAATCAATAACTTAATGGGAGTTGTCCTGATTATGCCCCCTAATAACCAGCAAAATGCCCCTATGCGGCGGCGTCCGCCGCGACTGCTCGATCAGGTTCGTCATCGGCTGCGGCTCAAGCATTACAGCTTGCGAACCGAAGAGTCCTATATCGGGTGGATCAAACGATACATCTTTTTTCACAATAAGCGCCACCCCCGCGAGATGGGCGCGGCCGAGGTGGAGGGTTTTCTGTCGCACTTGGCCGTCGAAGGCCAGGTGGCGGCGAGTACACAAAATCAGGCGCTTGCAGCACTGCTTTTTTTGTACCGTGAGGTATTGGACGTGAAGCTGCCGTGGCTGAAGGATTTGCAGCGGGCGAAGCGGCCGGTACGGTTGCCGGTCGTGCTGACAGCAAACGAAGTTCAGGATGTATTGGACCAGATGCGGGGGCGCCCCCAGTTGATGGCACGGCTGCTGTACGGTTCAGGTTTGCGGTTGATGGAGTGTATCCGCCTGCGCGTCAAGGATATCGATTTTGCACGACACGAAATCCTGGTTCGTGATGGCAAGGGCGGAAAGGATCGCGTCACAATGCTGCCGGACAAGGTGGTGCCGGCACTGGAAGCGCAATTGAGCGCGGTCCGCGAGCTTCACGAGCAGGATTTGGATGCGGGCTTTGGCGACGTTTATCTGCCCTACGCGCTGGCGCGCAAGTATCCGAATGCGGGTCGCGAACTAGGCTGGAAGTATGTCTTCCCGGCACGCGGCTATTCGACCGACCCGCGTAGCGGCGCCGTCCGCCGCCATCACATGAATGCGAAAGGCTTGCAGCGCGCTTTCAAGCAGGCGGTTCGTGCAAGCGGCATCGTCAAGCCCGCGACGCCGCACACGCTGCGCCATTCGTTCGCAACGCATTTGCTCCAGGCAGGGCACGATATTCGGACGGTGCAAGAGCTGCTGGGACACAAGGATGTTTCGACCACGATGATTTACACGCACGTGCTGAATCGCGGTGGTCGTGGCGTAATCAGTCCGTTGGATTCGTAGCCCTTAAGATGTTGCGGCTGCTGCGGCAAAGGCATCCCGCGTCAGGTTCTCCGGCTCACCTTCGGTGACGACAACATTGTCTTCAATGCGAATGCCGCCGTAGCGGCGGAACGCATCGACTTTCTCCCAATTAATATCGCGGCTGTGATTGCCGCGCTTGAGTTTGTCGAGCAGCGGCGTGATGAAGTACAGGCCGGGTTCGATGGTCAGCACTTCGCGCGGTTCAAGCGTGCGGGTGAGGCGCAGGAACGGGTGGCCTTCCGGCTTCGGAATCGTGTTGCCGCGGCGGTCTTTCTGGAAGCCGCCGACGTCGTGGACCTGGAGGCCGAGGAAGTGGCCAAGGCCGTGCGGCAGGAAGGTGCTGGAGATGCCGGTCTCGACGATGGCGTCGGGTTCCATACTGACGAAGTCGAATTGCTTGAGCAGCCGGGCGATGCGCTGGTGCGCTTGCTGGTGCAGTTCGCGGTAGTCGACACCGGCGCGCACTTCGCGGCCGAGCGCCTGCTGGTCTTCATCCAGCGCGGCGATCAGTTCGGCGAATTCGTCGTCGGCCGCCGAGTAGGTGCGGGTGATGTCGGAGGCGTAGCCGTTGACGCTCGCGCCGGAGTCGATCAGGAACGAGTGGCGCGGTTCGGGGCGCTGATGCTCGAAAAGCTGGTAGTGCAGCGCCGCGCCGTGGTCGTTGAGCGCGATGATCGCGCCGTACGGCAGTTCTTCCTGGGTGTGGTCGGTCGCCTTCAGGAATGTCAGCAGAATCTCGAATTCGCTCGCGCCGCCGTGGAACGCATCGGCGGCGGCGAGGTGGCCGCGTACGCCACGGCGGTTGGCGGCGCGCTGGCAGGCGAGCTCGTAATCGGTCTTGTACGCGCGGTCGTAATGCAGGTAGTGGAGCAGGTCTTCCGGGTTCGGCTCCCCCAGCTTCCAGTCGGCGAAGCGCGCTTCCCTTTCGCCGATGAACGCGGAGCGCTGCGGCGTCGCGGACAGGTGTTGCCGGATATCTTCGGGCTGCGTAATAAAGCGGATGTCGAAGTGCTGCGTCCAGTAGGTGTTTGGCGCTTCCGGCGCCTTGTGCCAGAAGTCCTCGGGCTGGTAGAACAGCAGAATTGGCGTCTCGCCGGCTTCGTAAATTATGAAGCAGTACGGGTTGTCGGTGACCGGCAGCCACGCGTTGAAGTGCGGGTTGACCGTGAAGCGCGCCTCGCTGTCGTCGAGGAAGTGTTCGCGCAGGCCGCCGGAATAAATGATGACGCGGTCGTAGCCGGTCTCGGCGAGCGCGGCGTCGAAGCGCCGGCGGATCGTGTCGATATGCGCGGGGTAGGTGGTGGCGAAGTCGGCGGTCATGGGATACCTTTGAGACGGTGATCGAAAAAGAGGGTCTGGAATGAAAATTATCTTAACATGTTGCCTGGCGCTGCTATCGGTGCCGGTGTTCGCGCAGGGGATGCCGGCCAAGCCGCACATTACCGTGTCGGGGCAGGGGCGCGTGCAGGTCGTGCCGGACGTGCTCGATATTCATCTGTCGGTCGAGAAGCGCGACCAGAGCATCGAAGCGGCCCAGCGCGATGTCGGTCGGCACACGGCCCAGGCGGTCGAGGTCGCGAAGCGCTTCGGGATCGCCAAGGCCGACATCATCTCGACTCGCGTTTCGATCTCGCCCCAATACGATTACCAGTCGAAGCCGCCGCGGTTGCTCGGCTATGACGTGCGCCGCGAAGTCTCGCTGACCTTGCGCGACATCGGCAAGTACGACCAACTGCTGAGTGCGCTTGTCAAGGCCGGCGTCAATCGCATCAGCGGCGTGTCGGCACGTTACAGCAAGCCGGCGGCGCTGCGAGATGAGGCATTCACGCGCGCGGTGGCGGATGCCAAGGCCAAGGCCGGCAAACTCGCGCAGGCATTCGGTGCGGAACTGGGCAAGGTATATGCGGTGACGGAGCAGTCGGCGCCGTCGCCGCGGCCGTTGCAGATGCGCGCCGTGAGCTTTGCGGCGAAGAGCCCGAGCCCGACCGAGCCGGGGACGATCGATGTCGAGGCGAGCCTGCAGGCGACGTTTCTGCTGAAACCGTAGCCGACATCAGTCATGGACGACGCCAGCCCTGCCTCGAATAACGAAGAAACCGACCCGCGCACCGACGCCGAAAAGCGCGAGAGCGAAGCACCGACGGGGAAGCCCGATAGCGGCAAAACCAGGATTCGCTCCGCGGTGCTGCTGGCGGTGCTCGGTGTCGTCTACGGCGACATCGGCACCAGCCCGATTTATGCGCTGCGTGCGTGCTTCGACCCCAGCCGCGGCATCGCGGTGAGCCAGGCGAACATCTACGGCGTCGTCTCGATCATATTCTGGGCGTTGATCCTGATTGCGTCCCTGAAGTACGTCATCTTCGTGCTGCGCGCCGATAACCACGGCGAGGGCGGCATCTTCGCGCTGTTCGCTCTGCTGAAACCCTGGCACGACCTCAACCGGCCGCGCCGGCGCGCGCTGATTCTGCTGGGGCTGGCGGGCGCGGCAGTGTTGTACGGCGACATCATGATCACGCCGGCGATCTCGATTTTGAGCGCGATCGAGGGCGTGACCGTTGCCGACCCGCATTTCGAGCGCTACGTCGTGCCGCTCACGATCATCATCCTGGTGCTGCTGTTTGCGTTGCAAAAGCGCGGCACCGCGCGCATCGGCGCGATTTTCGGACCGGTGATGCTGGTGTGGTTTCTGCTGATTGCGGCGCTGGGCCTGGTCAACATTATCGGCGAGCCGCGCATCTTCGCCGCGATCAACCCGGCGTGGGCGGTCGATTTTTTCATCCGCAACCGCGTCGCCGGTTACCTTGTGCTGGCGGCAGCCTTTCTCGCAGTCACCGGCTCCGAAGCGCTCTACGCCGACCTCGGCCATTTCGGTCGGCCGCCGATCCGGCGCGCGTGGTTCGGCTTTATTCTGCCGGCGCTGGTGCTCAATTATTTCGGTCAAGGCGCGCTGCTGCTGTCGGGTGAGCCGGCGGCGCAGCCGTTCTTCAAGCTGGCGCCGGACTGGTTCCTGTATCCGCTGACAGCGATCGCAGCGGCGGCGACGATCATCGCATCCCAAGCTGCCATCACCGGTGCGTTCTCGCTCACGCGCCAGGCGGTGCAACTCGGCCAGATGCCGCGCGTGCGGGTGGAGCAGACGTCGGCGGAAACGCGCGGCCAGATTTACGTGCCGATCGTCAACTGGATATTGCTGGCGGCGGCGATATTCCTGGTGCTGGTGTTTCGCTCGTCGAGCCGGCTGTCCAATGTGTACGGCGTGGCGGTCAACGCGACAATGGTGGTTACGACGGTGCTGGCTTTCAACATCGCGCTCGAGCGTGGCGGCTGGGGCAGGATCGGCGCGCTGTTCGGGTTGATCGGCTTCCTGACGATCGAACTCGCGTTCTGGGGCGCGAACCTCACCAAGGTACCGACGGGCGGATGGTTTTCACTCGGCATCGGCGGGCTGTTTTTCATCGTCATGCTGACGTGGCGTCGCGGCAGCCTGCAATTGCGCGCGGAGCTGGAAGACGACACGATGCCGATGGACGAACTGCTGCACAAGATCGATGAGGAACAGCCAGCGCGCGTGTCGGGTACGGCCGTATTCGTGACCGGTCATATCGAGGAATGCCCGCCGGTGCTGCGCCATCATCTGTTGTGCACGAAGACGCTGCATCGGCAGGTGATTCTGCTGACGGTGCTGGTGGAGAGCGTGCCGAAGGTGAAGATAGACAGCCGCGTCGAGGTGAAGGCACACCCCGACGCGGGCATCTGGCGGCTGATCCTGCATTACGGCTTCATGCAGCACGCCAACGTGCCGTCCGAACTCAAAACGCTTGAGGTGCCGGGTCTCGAGATCGATCTCGACGACACGACCTACTACATCGGCCGCCAGAACCTGCTGCCGCCGCCACCCGGCGGCGGCTTCAACTGGCGCAGGCTGCTACGCTGGCGCGACCGCTTGTTTGCGTTTATGAAGCGCAATGCCGTGGACGCATCCGTCTTCTACCACATCCCGGCCGGCAGCGTGGTCGAGATCGGCCTGCAGGTCAGACTTTAGGCGTCACTTGGCCGTCTGCGACTCGACCTTTATCTCGGTCTTGACGAACTGGGCGGTCGGCGCAAAAGCCTGCAACGCCTTCGTGTACACGTTCACTTCCGACGGAATCTGCGTGCGGTGAAACAGGATTTCCTTCGGTTCCGCGTTCTTGCCGTAGAGCTTGGTATTCGCCGGCTTGTCCATGCTGATGCGCGTGCCCTTGACCTCGGCACCCGCGAAGCCGCCGGACGAGTCGATTTCGTAGGCGACCATCGGCGCAGGTGCGGTATGCGCACGCGCATGCAGGCCGATAGGACCCGCCGCAACGGCCGCCTTGGCGCCGAAGTCGACATTGCCGTCCATCAACTGCTTGGCGGCCTTCTTGTTCATGAACAGCACGATCAGGTCGCTCACCTTGGCGCCGGCTTGCAGGCCGACACTGCCGCCCGAGAGATCGAAGAACGCGGGCGCCTGCCATTGACCGGCCACATTGCGGCAGCTCACGATGCCGTCGCCGTGCGAGCCGGCGACGATCAATCCTTCCTTGAAGACCGCGGGAAACACCGCGATGCAGCGAGCGTGATTCACGTAACCCTGGGGAATGCGCTTGTCCGGCGAGCGCTGCATCTGGCCGTGCAGAATGCCGGCGGCGCTGTAGGCCGTCTCGGTCAGTTGGGCAGGCGTGATGCTGTAACTGCTGTTGCCGTTGGCGCTGGCGTTATTCGACGGTTTGGCATTGTTCTGCTGCGCGTTTGCGACGCCCAGCGCACCCGCGAGGGCGAGCGCCGAAAAAAGCGCGCACGATGTTCGTATTCGCATGGCGAACCTCCTTGTTCGATTTGGAAAAACATCAATTCTAACTATGTCACGGCTGCAGAAATTTGCAACGGGCTATTTCACAGTCCGGGCGGCTGGTAGGGGATCGTCTTGAAACCGGTTTGTTGCTTCGCCGCGTCGTTTTGCGTGGACGACCCATTTGCGGCCACTTCACCGCAGCGGTAGATGCCGAAAACCTGGTGACCGTGATCACGCGGTCCGAGCGGCGCGACCGCGTTGCCGTTAAGCTTGATGGCGTTGTTGCGCGCGAGGTTGACGAGATCCGCGTTGATGGCTTGGGGGTTGCGCGGGAAGAAGCCGGCGTGGTTGAGCACCGACGTGCTGGTCTTGCCGACATACTGGCAATTCGCCGCCTGCGCCGGATCGAGCACGGCGACATCGCGTGCCTGTGGCTTTACTTCAACCCAGTTGCCGCAGCCGGCGAGGGAGGCTGCGACGAGCACCGTTACGAGGAACGCGGCATACCGCATGAGGGTAATCTCCATAATCGAATCCGGCCCGACTTTATACTTCTTCCCATAGTCCACGCAACGGCGCTATGCTAAAGTGTAAGCGCGTTTCTGCGCAGGAAGCGTTATTCAAGGAAGCAGAATCAACGAACATGGAGGTAGCCAATGGCTGACCACGACAAGGATATCAACGCAATCAAAGGCGATGTCGAATCGCTCCGGTCCGAGCTCAAATCCCTTACCGATACCATCAAACGCGAGGCCGAGCATCAGGCTCGCGCCGGCTACGAGAAAGTTCGTGAATACGGCGAGAAGGCACGTCACCAGGCGAAGCAGGGCGCGGCGATGGTCGAGGACCAGATCGAGGAGCGCCCGCTGATCAGCGTGCTGACGGCCTTCGGCGTCGGTTTCGTGATCGGCAAACTCCTCGACCGAAAATAAGCCGCCGCGGTCGTGGCTAATAAGAAGAAGCCTCTGCCGCTGCTCGTCGGAGCTGCGATCAGCGGGACGTCGATATTGATCGCCATGGCCGGCGTCGCGTTTTTGACGTACGGTCTCTATCGCGGCCTGATTGCCGCGTTCGGCCTTGCGCCGTGGGCGTCGGGTCTTGCCACGGGCGGCGGCGCGTTCATCGCGGCCGGCCTGTTCGTAATGATTGCCGGCGTGTACACGCGCTGGAAGCACGGCCTGCGCCACAAGGCGCGGCACTTCACGGATCCGCGAACCTACGCCGATCAAATCGAAACCGAGATCGACACGCGGCTGGACTCCGACGTCAGCCGGGCGATATTCGCTAATCCGAAGGGTGCCGTAGTGCTGGGTCTCGCAGTGGGCGTTGCCGCCGGCGCGAGCAAGGACTTGCGCCGCTTCCTGGCGCAGGTCGGCCAGCAGTTCCGCAGCTGACAGCGGTCTTTCCCAAATTGCCACGCCGGAGCGGATCGTTTCGGCGGTGGTTTCGCTTGTGCCGGCGCAGCGCGCCGGCAGACATTCCGCCTTATCGGGCGAACCCTCCGCGGCGAGCCGGCGCCGCGACAGCGTGACGTACTCCACAGATATAAGGTCGGCGACGCGCTAGTTTGACTATTACTCATTCACGAGTGCGCGTCGAGCAATGGCCCGCGCGCGGTTTCGGCAAGGGAATGCATCCATCCATGTTGCGTAAAAAGACGGGAAGCGAAGTTCCCGGCGCTCACCCCCGCGACATTTCCGGCGCGGGCTGGCGGGCGGCGGGCAAGCGGACTATGGCCGATGTCGGCGAACACAACCTGCCGTTGATCGCGGCGGGGGTGGCGTTCTATGGCATGCTGGCGATTTTCCCCGCACTGACCGCACTGATTTCCGTCTACGGCCTCATCGCGAATCCCGCCGACGTGCAGCAACTGTTGAGCACCGGCATGCTGCCGTCCGGGGTGGCCGATTTGCTGCGGGGACATGCGCAAGGGCTCGCCGGCTCTGCCAACGGTGCACTCAGCATCAGCGTGATTATCGGCTTTCTGCTGACGCTGTGGAGTTCGCGCCAGGGTGCGAACGCGATCATCCGCGCGCTCAACGTCGTGTACGGCGAGCGCGAGACGCGCAGCCTGTTCCGCCGGATCGGGCTGAGCCTTGTGTTCACCGTCGCATCGATCGTGCTTGCCGTACTCGCACTGATCGCGGTGGTCATCGTGCCGTCTGCGCTCAGCGGACTCAAACTCGGCCCGATGTGGCAGATGGGCATTTCGGCGATCCGCTGGCCGATTCTCGCCATCCTGATCGGCGGCGGCCTGGCGGCGCTCTACCGCTACGCGCCCAACCGCCGCAAGCCGGCCTGGCGCTGGGTGGGCGTCGGCGCGGCGACCGCGACCGTGCTGTGGCTGATCGGCTCGGCGCTGTTTTCGCTCTATGTCGGCCACTTCGCCAACTACAACCAGACTTACGGCTCGGTGGGCACGATTGTTGTGTTGCTGTTGTGGCTGTTCATCTCGGCGTTGATCGTACTCCTCGGGGCCGAACTGAACGCGGCGATCGAGCAGCAGGTCGCGATCGAAGCGGATATCGTCGAAGACAAACGCCGTTAGGTTTCCAGCAGGCTGCGGGCTTTGCGCGCACTCGCGCAGTCGGTTAGTCTGGCGCTAGGTCCGGAGAATGACCCAGCAGGAGAAGCCTAATGAGAACGTCCCCCTGCAGTTGGAAGCTTGTCGCGTTCGCGACCGTCGCGCTGACTGCATGCGGTTTTGCCGCCCACGCCGACAACAACTTCTACACCATCGCCGACATCTTCGCGGAACCCGGCATGACCGGTTTCGCGCCGCGCGACGTCGAGTGGAGCCCGGACGGCAAAAAGCTCACGTTCCTGCTGCAGCAAAAGGTGGGCGGCCTCGCCGACCTGTACGTCATCGACACCGCTACCGGCAAGCGCTCGGTGCTGATTTCCGGCAAGACGCTCGCCGGTGCGGCGGCCTCGCCGAACAGCATCAAGAACGAACGCAAGAAGGAACGCGTTACCCGCTACGGGGTGAACAGCTATCACTGGTCGCCGAAGGGCGACGCGATCTTTTTCCTCAGCAACGACCAAGTGTACCTGTACGATCCGGCCAGCGGCAAAACCCGCCAGATCACGCACGAACCGGGCGACAAGCGCGACCCCAAGCTGTCGCCGGACGAGCAGTGGGTGAGCTACGTCACCAACGGCGACCTGTATTACACGTCGGTCAACGGCGGCAAGGTGTACAGCGTCGCGCGCCATCAGAACGGGATTCTCAACGGTGGCATGGACTGGGTGTACCCGGAAGAGCTGGCGCTGCGCAGCGGCTACGAATGGTCGCCGAACAGCCGGTACATCGCGTTCATGCAGTTCGACGAGCGGCCGGTGGAAGGTTTTCCGCTGGTCAACTATGTGCAGCAGAATCCGACCGTCTACAACGAGAAGTATCCGCTCGCCGGCGCGCCCAATCCGATCGTGGGGCTCGGGATTCAATCCATCGCGAGCCACCAAACCCGGTGGATCGACGGCGTTGCCGGCACCGACAACACGTATCTTGCCCGCATCGGCTGGCTGCCGAAGGGCAGCGACACTGCGTACGCGCAGGTGCTCAACCGGCCGCAGACCAAGCTCGATATCATTACAGTCAACCCGCGGAGCGGCGCGACGCACACGTTGTTCAGCGAGACCGACCCGTACTGGATCGATGTGACGGACAGCCTGCACTTTCTCAAGCATGGCGGCTTCATTTTCGACACCTGCCAGGACGGCTGGCAGCATGTCTGGCTGTTCGACGCGCAGGGAAAGGCGGTGCGCAACCTGACGCCCGGCGACTTCAACGTACTGTCGCTCGACGGCGTGGACGAGAAAAACGGCTACATCTACTACACCGCCGCGCTGACCGGCCCGCTCGACACCGACCTGTTCCGCGCGCCGTTCAGCGGCGGCACGCCCACGCAGTTGACCAACGGCCATGGCACGCATTACATCGACATGGGACCGAAGGCGCAGGTCTATCTCGACTACTATTCAGATGTGACGACCCCGACGGCGATCGCGTTGCGCTCGGTGACGGCGGGGCCGATCGCGCTGGTACAGCCGGCCGCCAAGCTGCCGTACCACTTCCAGCGGCCGCGGCTGTTCACGATCAAGGCGGCTGACGGCAAGACCGACTTGTATGCGAGCATGATCGTGCCGCCGGACTTCGATCCGCACCGCAAGTACCCGGTGATCATGTACCAGTACGGTGGCCCGCACGCATTCTCGGTCGTGCGTGACGCGTGGGGCGGCGCCGACTTCCTCTACGACCAGATTCTCGCCCGCGACGGCTTCATCCTGTTCGCGGTCGACAATCGCGCTGCCGGCTACTTCAGCCACACCTTGCAGGCGCAGGTCCAGTACAAGCTCGGCCCGCTCGAACTGGCCGACCAGCGCGCGGCGGTCAACTGGCTCCAGTCGCAGCCGTACGTCGACGACAACCACATCGGTATTTGGGGCTGGAGCTATGGCGGTTACATGACGACGTATGAACTGACGCACGCGCCCGGCATCTGGGCCGCCGGCATCGCCGTCGCGCCGGTCACGCGCTGGCAGGATTACGACTCGATCTACACCGAGCGCTACATGGGTATGCCGCAGAAGAACAAGGACGGCTACAAGGCGAGTTCGTCGGTCGCGGCCGCCGGCAACCTGAGCGATCCGCTGTTATTGGTAGCCGGCACCGGCGACGACAACGTCCACTGGCAAAACACGATTCAGTTCATCCAGGCACTGATCGAGCATCGCCGCCCGTACCAGTTGCTGATTTATCCCAACAAGACCCACGGCATTTCAGGCGCGGACGCGCGCACGCATTTGTTCACAGCTATGAAGCAATTCTGGGAGCAACATCTGAAGACCAACGCGCAATGATTACTGCAGGAGCACAATATGATTGATCTTTATTCATGGACGACGCCCAACGGCTACAAGGTCCACATCATGCTCGAGGAGACTGCGCTGGCGTACGAGGCGCACCCGGTCGATATCGGCGAGGGCGACCAGTTCAAACCGGAATTTCTGAAGATCAGCCCGAACAACAAGATTCCGGCGATTGTGGACCAGGACGGCCCCGGCAAGCAGCCGATCGCGATCTTCGAGTCCGGCGCAATTCTGATGTACTTGGCCGAAAAAACCGGCCGCTTCATGCCGGCCGATCCGCGAGCGCGCATCGAAATGTTGTCGTGGCTCTGCTTCCAGGTCGGCCATGTCGGGCCGATGATCGGCCAACTGCATCATTTCCGCGACTATGCCGCGGAAAAAATTCCGTCTGCGATCGAGCGGTACACCAATGAGGCCAACCGGCTGTACGGCGTGATGAACAAGCGGCTGTCGCAGGTGCCGTACTTCGCCGGGGACGAATACTCGATCGCCGACATCGCCATCTGGCCGTGGCTGCGCAACTACGAAAAGGAAGGCATCCGGATGGACGAGTACCCGCACGTCAAGGCGTGGTTCCAAAAAATCGGCGAGCGACCGGCGGTGAAGCGTGGCCTCGAAGTCCTGCAGGAATACAAACGCGACAGCGGCATGAGCGAACGCGCCAGGGAAGTCATGTTCGGCCAGATGCAATACCGGAAAAGATAGTCGAATGACCCACTTCGCCGATGACCAGCGCGCCGCCTTCCGCGCGTGTGCCCGTGCTTTTACGGGAATCGATGAACCCGCGTATTTAAAGTGCGAGCGCGATCCGCTGGAGCCGGTGATCGGCCTCGGCGACCCGGATGCGCGCATCTGTTTCTTCGGCCGCGACCCCGGGGCCGACGAGGTGCGTCATGCGATGCCATTCATCGGCGCGGGCGGACAAAAAGTCCGCGGCACGTTGTACCGCTATTTGTACGGCAGGGCGATGCCGGGCTTCGACGCGTCGGTAAACGTTGGCAACCTGTTCTTCTGGGCCAACACGGTGCCGTACAAGCCAATCGGCAACAAGGCGTGGTCGATGAAGGTCAAGCGGAGCTGCCACCCCCTGATGGTCGACGTGCTGCTGAAGAACTGGCGCGGGTCCGACATTATTGTGCTGGGTCGCGAAGCGTTTTTCTGGTTCGGGATCGGCAAAAGCCGAAAGGAGCGCGCAGCGCTGGAAGAATTCTGGCAGCGCGACGATCGGTATTCGGCGATGATGCCAGTGGAGTTATCGTCGCACGGCTTGTCCAGGGCTTTCAGACTTTACCCGTTACCACACCCATCCCCACTCAACGCAACCTGGTACAAGCAGTTCCCGGATCTGCTAACGCAACGACTGAAACAACTGAACGTGCGGCAGGACAATCTTCTCGTCCCCTCATCCCGATCTTTTCCCTGAGGGAGGAGGGTCCTGCTCGGCCGGCTCACAAACGTACGTGCCTTCGGCGGGGCGAGCCAGGATTTTGAAACCGGCCGTCCGCAGCAATGCTTCAATTGCCGCCTTGTTCGGTATCCACCAATTACTCGTATCGCCGGCAAAATCATGCTCTACGAACGCCATGCGTGGCCATTCCGGCACGGTGAGATCGTCGATCTCAAGGTAAGCTTTCCCGCGCACATCCGTTGCCACCGCATCGCCCGGCAACGTGAGGCTCTGAAACAGCAGCCGACGGCGAGTCTTGTTCGCAATACGATCAAGCGCCAGCAGCGGATAGCGCAAGTGATAAAACACGCCTAGAAACAGCACCAGGTCGAACGTCTCCTGCATCTTCGCCAGTTTATAGACACCCATTCGCTTGAACTGGACGCGACCGTCGAGATCGAAACGTCGCCGTGCCCAGCGCGCCTGCTTCAGGTAATGCGGATCCTCGTCGATCCCCAATACGTCGGCGCCGCGCCGCGCCAACTCGAAGCTGTAGAAACCGGCATTGCAGCCGATGTCGAGGACGCGCCAGCCGGTCATGTCGGCCGGCAGGTGCGGTGCAAGTTGCTGCCACTTGAACGAAGGGAAGTCGCCCAGCGGATGATCGGGCGCCGTCTGCGTGCCGTCCGGCAGGTGCAGGTTGTGAAACCACGGTCCCAGCCGCTGTACCTGGTCCGCCAGCGGTCCGGCGGCCGATCCCGGCGATTGCAACGTCGCCAGTCGGTTGCTCATTGCATACTCGCCCTGACGAGCCGGCGGCGCGGCAGGCTCGCATGCAGATGCTCCACCAGTTCGCGCGCGCGGTGCGAGGCAGTGTGCGCGGCCATCACGCGCCGGCGGGCGCGCTGGCCGATTGCGGCGCGGGCGGCTTCGGACAGGCCGTCGAGGTAGCCGAGTACCGTGTCGGCATCGTCCGCAATCAGGATTTCCCGTTCCGGCTCGAACAACGTTTCGAGTCCGTCCCAGCGATCGGAAATTACCGGCACACCGCAGGCGGCGGCTTCGAACAGCCGCACGCTCGGCGCATAACCGGTCGCGATCATCGCGTCGCGGGTAACGTTCAGCGTGAAGCGCTGTGCGTTGTAAAAGGCACAGTGGCCGGCGGGAGCCACATGTTCCACGTACTCGACATTCGGCGGCCAAGCGACGGCAGACGGGAATTTCGCACCGGCCACGACAAAGCGCCGCGCGGGCGCCCGCCGCGCCGGCTGCAACAGCAGCCGTTCCAGCCGTGGCTGCCGGTCGGGGCTGTAGGTGCCGAGGTAGCCCAGATCCCAGTGCGCGACCTGCGGCTTCGGGTAATGGATTTCGGGGTCGACCGAGCAATACAGCGGGCGCGCCCGGCGTGCACCGTACTGCTCTTCCAGCCGCGTGAGCAGCGGCCCGCCGGTGAACGACAGGTACAGGTTGAAGCGCGGGATCAGGTCGGGCTCGAGATATTCGTAGTCGCCGGCGGCGAGCTTGGCGAGCGTGACCGGCGTATCGATGTCGTAAAACGCGACGCTGCCGTTCGCTTCGTCCAGCACCCAGTCAGCTACGGCGATGCCTTCAGGGACGTACGAGCCGACGATAACGGCGTCGGCGGCATGAATGACATCGGCGAAGTCCCGCTTGAGAATGTCGACGGAATCGTACAACCGCGTTTCGCCGAACGGCGGCTCGGGCAGGTCGCGCTGCGCCGCGTACCACGGCGTATCGCGTTCGAGGAACAATACCTCGTGGCCCTGGCGCGTCAGCTCGCGGACGAGGCCGCGGTAGGTCGTGGCGTGGCCGTTGCCCCAGGAAGAAGTGATCGAGAGTCCGAGAATGACTATGTTCATTTTTTTATCCCCTTGCCCTGGCCCTTTCCCTGAGGGGGAGGGAATTGGAGTTGGAGTTGTCCGGTTGTTCTGTGTTTGTTGCTCCTTCTTCTTCAGGGAGAAGACTGGGATGAAGGGGAGTCGATTGAAGCAGCGCGTCAACTTCAGCCGCGCGGCTGGCGTAGGTGTGGTCGGCGCGCACGCGCGCGAGCGCTGCCTGACCGATCCGACGCGCTTCGTCCCCACTCAGATCCTGAACAATTGAAGCGACCTCGGCGCCGCTTTCCGCCACCAGTATTTCTTCGCCGGGTGCGAAGAATTCTTCAATGCCCTGCCACGAGTCGGTAATCAAACACGCTCCCGCGCCGGCGGCCTCGAATACGCGCGTGGCCGGCGAGTAGCCGAAGCGCGCCATGCTTGCGCGACTGATGTTGAGCACGGCGCGCGCGCTGGCATTGATTGCGTTGTGGTCGCGCGTGTAAACGTGGCCGAGCAGGCGGACGTTGGCGGGCACTGCGCGATCCGCCCAGCCGTTGCCGCCGAGCAGGAATTGCTTCTGCGGACAACGCTCGGCCGCGGCGAAGAAAAACTCATCGACGCGCGCCTCGCGATCCGGCAAGCGGTTGCCGACAAACGCGAGATCGGCGGCAAAGCGGTCGTCCGGCTCGACCGGAAAGTGCGTCGTCCGGTCGAGCGCGTTGTAGATCGGCACGCAGTGCTTGGCGCCGAAGCCTTCGTACGCCGCGATAACCGGCGGCCCGCCGCCGTAGGTCAGCACCAGGTCGTACTCCGGCACCAGTGCGCGAAACGGATCGTCCGGCTCGTTCGCCAGGCGCTCCAGCGTCGCGGGCGCATCGACGTCCCAGAAGATGATGTGTTTGCCGGGCTGTTTCAGATCGAGCACCTCCCGCTCCAGCAGCGCGTCGTTGGCACCGACGCCGCTCGCTTTGACGATCACGTCCGCATCGGCGGCATCGCGCAGCATCGCCCGCGCGTCGTCCGCCCGATACATGACGATGCGCGCCCACTCCGGATCATCGATATCGCGGTGCTGGTGGCGCTCGTAGATTTCCGGTTCGTAAAAAGTAATGTCGTGGCCAAGCGCCGCCAGTTCGCGCAGCAGGCCGCGGTAGTAGGTCGCCGCGCCATTCCACCAGGCGGACACGACGCTCGAGCCGAAAAACGCGATCTTCATCGGTTTGGCCCGGGGTTTCCGTCGGCCTTCGTCGCGAGCCGGTTCAAGGGCGTGGTATGAGCGAATTTCGCGACCGAGGAGCGCGCAGGCGTAGCTGGCTCTACGTTGAGCGATCCGACCGAGCGAAAGTCGCTCGGGCCGGGGTTTTGGGCCGGCGCAGTAGAAGGCTGGCGGGAAATCCGGACCTCAGCCCTTGGGCGTGACTGGAGCGAGGCGGCGAGCGACAGCAACTCGTCGACGCGGTGTGCGCAGGTGTGGCGGGCGAGTATCGTGCGGCGCCCGTGTTCGGCGATCGCCGCCGCGCGATCGGGATCGTTCAACAACGCGCGCAAATGGGCGCGCATAGCGTCGCCATCTTTCGCCACCAGGTAGTCGTCGCCGGGTTCGAACAAGTGTTCGCAGTCGCGCCACGGTGCCGAGACCAGCGGGATGCCGCAGGCAAGCGCCTCGAAGATGCGGATGGTCGGAATCCCGGGCAGGGCGGACGCGTACGGTCGGCGCGGCACGTGTACCGTCACGCGGTGGCGCGCATAGGCGACCGGCGCTTCGAAGTTCGCGAGCCAGCCGCGGTAGTCGAAGCCTGCGTGATCGAGCTTGCGCAGTACCGCGCGCGGGTAGCGCACGCCGTAGATCGTCGCGCGGAGCTTGAGCGCGGCGACCGGCTCAAGCAGGAACTCGTTCAGTTCGCGATCGCGCTCGCCGTCGCCCCAGTTGCCGATCCAGACGAGATCGCCTTCACGCGGTTCTTCCGGCAGCGGCCGGAACACGCGCGTATCGGCGGCTTCGTGCCAGGTCCAGACGTGTCGCGACCAGCCGGCGTCGAGGTAACGCTCGCGGATCGCCTCGCCGAATGCAAGCACGCCGTCGTAGTCGTCGAGTTTGCACCGGGCGATCCCGTCGGCATCCGACACCGAACGGTGATGGGTGTCGTGGAACAGCAGCCGGTAGCGGTGCCGCATGCGGTGCTTGCCGATGTGTGCGATCAACTCCGGGTCGTTCCACTCGTGCACCAGCACGAGGTCGGCGCGATCGAGAGCGCGGTCGAGATCCAGCCGGCGCGGGTCGTAGAAGCGGCTCCTGAGCCGCGGGTAGCGCGCGGCGAAGGCGGCGATTGCCTGTTCGCCCTGCTCGTGCTGCAGGTTGGCAAGACTCCAGCCGTCGGCCGGTTCGTAAACGCGGACGTCATGACCGCGGGCGAGCAACTCGGTCGTGATACCGCGCAGGAAGTGCGCGTTGCCGTGGTTCCAGTCGGAGACCAGCGAATGATAGAAGAAGACGATTTTCATCAGCCGTGCGTCCCCATTCGCGGCGCCGAACGGCGCGCGTCGATCAGCTCGCCATACGCCTGCAGATACGCCTTGGTCATGCGCGCGGCGCTGTAGCGGCGCGCCCGGTGCCGCGCGCGAACGCCCCACGACTGGCGCTCGATGCCGTTCTCGATCAGGCTGTTCAGTGTCTTCGCCAGCTGCTGGTCGTCGTCCGGCCGCACGTACAGCGCCGCCTTGCCCCAGATTTCGCGCAGGCTGGGGATGTCGCCGAGCACCAGCGTGCAGCCGGCGAGGGCGGCTTCGAGGATGCTCAAGCCGAACGGCTCGTAGCGCGCCGGCAGCGCGTAAATGGAAGCCGACGCATACTCGCGCGCGACGCGATGGCTGCCGGTCGGTCCGAGCCATTCGACATTGTCGAACCGGATTTCGCGTCCGTCCGGGTGGTGTGCGTCGCCGATCAGCCGTACCGGCCAGCTCAGTTGCGGCGCGACCCGCGCGAGCGCCAGTACGTTCTTGCCTTCGTCCCAGAGCCGGCCGGCCGCCAGAATGCGCGCGCGCTTGTTGCGTGGCCGGAATTCGGCGCTGCGGCGGCCGTTGGCGATGACGCGGGTGTTGCGTCCCGCGCCGTAGAACTTGTCGACGGCGGCAAGCATCGCGGCGCTCGGCGCGACCACCATGTCCGCGCCCTTGAGACCGGCGTCCACCGCCTGCCGATAGCGCTGCCAGCCGCGGTCGGGCAGCGTGCCGTGCACTGCCTCGAACCAGGAGTACACGCAGGAGTGCGCCACCATCAGCACCGGCACGGGCCAGGTCAGCGCGCCGTGATAATAGTGGTTGAGATGCACCACGTCCGGCTTGAATTCCGCTGCCAGATCCAGCAGCCACTCGCCTGCGCGCTCGAGTTCAGCCCATGGGTCGGGCATCCATTCAAGCGGATAATGGCTCGGGTGCAATGTCAGATTGGGGATTGCCGCGGCGGCCTGTTGTTGCTCGTCGTTGGGCATGTCGCCGAGCGTCGCGAGCGCCACTTCGGCGCCGTGCTCTGTCAACCCATGCGCCAGTTCCAGCGCGTAATGCCAGATGCCGCCGACCGTGTCTGTCGTCATCAGTATCTTCATGTGACGGCCTGCCGTGCCGGCCGCCGCGACCGGACGTCGGCCTGTCTGCCATGCAGCCAGGCGTGCAGGCGGGCGATACCGTCGCGGTAGCCGACGCGCGGCCGCCAACCGGTCGCGGCGCCGAAACGCGCGGTATCGGACACGTAATAAGGCTGGTCGCCGGTGCGCCAGCCGGCGAAGTTGAGTTTCGGCTTGGCGCCGTCCAGCTCTCCGATCAGGTCGAGCAGTTCCAGCAGGCTGATCGCGTTGCGCACGCCGCCGCCGATGTTGAACGCGCTGCCGGCGAGGTCGCGAATGCCGGCCTCGGCGAACAGGAACGCGGCGACGAGATCGTCCACGAACAGCACGTCGCGCACCTGTTTGCCGTCGCCGTAAATCGTGATCGGCTGCCCGTCGCGCGCCCGGATCAGGAAATGCGCGACCCAGCCCTGGTCCTCGGTGCCGAACTGGTGCGGACCGTAGATGCAGCTCATCCGGAACACCACTGCCGGCAGGTCATAGCAGCGGGCATAGTCGAGCACGTATTGGTCGGCGCCGCCTTTCGAGCAGCCGTAGGGGCTGTGGAAGTCGAGCGGGCGGGTTTCGTCGACGCCGGCCTTGCGAATGTGGGCGCCGCGCGGCGCATAGCGTGTCGCGCCTTCGTTGAGGCTGATGTCGGCGAGGTCGCCGTAGACCTTGTTGGTGGAGGTAAACACCAGGCCGGGCGGGGTCGGCTGGCGGCGCGCGGCTTCGACGACGTTGAGCGTGCCGCGAAGGTTGGCGTCGAAGTCGGCGCGCGGGTCGTCGAGGCTGGTGGTGACGGCGACCTGGGCGGCGAGGTGAAATATCTGTTCGCAACCGCTGACGGCGTCGTCAACGACGCGCTCGTTGCGCACGTCGCCGGGGATGAATTCAATGGCCGAGCCGCAGCGCTCGCGCAGCCATTCGAGGTTCTTTTCGACACCCGGCCGCGACAGATTGTCGAGCACGCGCACCGTCCGGCCTTCCGCCGCAAGCCGCGCGGTCAGGTTGGTACCGATGAAGCCGGCGCCGCCGGTCACGAGCACCGGCGGACGCGCTGACGCAGGAACACCGGTCTTTGCCGCGACGGCCGGCCACTTCGCCATCGCCCGGACACCGTCGAGGCCGCGCTCGGCCCAGCAGCGCGCGAGCAGCTTGTCCTGCCCCTTCGCGGTCCGAATGCCGAAGTGGTAATCGCGCTCGTCGGTGTGAAAGCCGGCGTCGGAGGAGCGTTCCGGCGGCAGATCAGTGAGCCCGTACCAGTAGACCCGTTCGACCGGCAGCGCGAGCACGTCGGCGAAAGCTTCCAGTTGGCAGAACTCGTCGTGGCGCCACGTCGGATAGCCGGTTTCGGTGACCCACACGCGCGAGGCGAGCGCGTAATGCGAGAGCTGCTCGCGGACGCGGCGCAGATGGCTGGTCCACGGCCGGTGGACGATATCGTAGCTGTCCGGAAAACCGTGCAGGCCGACCACGTCGATGTGTTCCAGCACACCGCGCTCGTACATCGTGTTGAGCCAGTTGGGGTCGATCGGCGACATGCCGCCGAGCACGGTGCGCTTGCCGCGTTGCTTTGCCCAGTAGGCGGCGCCGCCGACCGTCGCCGCGAACTTGCCCCAGCGCGGGTCAAGCTCATAGTCCCATTCGCGCAGGTTGTTGGGCTCGTTCCACAGCTCGACGGTGTCGAAATAGCGGCCGTAGCGGTCGATGCACAGGTCGATGAAGTCGGCATAATCCTTCGGGTTGCGCGGCGGCGAGCGCGTGGTCGGCGCCTCGCCGAGCGACGGTGGCGTGTAGACGAAGCAGGGCAGCAGTTCGGCTTCCTTGGCGAGCTTCGGCAGCAGCCAGTCAAACCAGGCCGGGCCGTCGTCGGTCAGGTAGTCGGCCCACGACAGGCCGGTGCGCAGGTGGCGGATGCCGAGCCGGCGGATCTCCGCGATCGCCGCATCGACACGGTCGCGGTCGTTGAGCCAGAACCACTCCAGCACGCCGATTTCGGGGCCGCCAGCGTCTGCAAATGCATTCATAGCGTCAGCCCCCGCGCATCCAGTTCGGCGCTGGCTTCCGCGGCCCGGTCGACCGCTTGTGTGGTCGCGAGCCACGCGGCGATTTCCGCCAGGCCCTGGTCGAGCGAAATCTCCGGCGCGTAGCGCAAAATGCTGCGGGCGCGGCCGATGTCGGCGAAGCAGTGGCGAATGTCGCCGACGCGGTAGCGACCGGTGATTTCCGGCTCGAGTTCGGGCTTGCCGGCCGCCGCGGCGATTTTCTGCGCGATCTCGCGAATCGTGAATGCCTGGCCGCTGCCGATGTTGAAAACGCGCCCGGCGGCGGCGCCGCTTTCGTAGGCGAGCCTTGCGGCGCGGGCGACGTCGTGCACGCTGACGAAGTCGCGGCGCTGCTCGCCGTCCTCGAAGATCAGCGGCGGCCGGTCGTTGAGGCAGCGCGACGCGAAGATCGCGAGCACGCCGGTGTAAGGGTTGGACAGCGCCTGGTGCGGGCCGTAAACGTTGAAGAAGCGCAGCGCGGTGGCCGGAATGTCGTAGGCTTCGCCGACCATCAGGCATAGCCGTTCCTGGTCGAACTTCGACAACGCGTATACCGAACTCAGGTCGGCCGGCTTGGTTTCCGGCGTCGGCGCCGGTTCGAGCGTCTGCCCGTTCGGCCCGTACGGCTCCCACTCGCGCCGCGCAAGCTGTTCGCGGCTGCGGCGCGCGGCGGCGGGACTGCCATGAACGTCGTGGTACAGGCCTTCGCCGTACAGGCTCATGCTGGAGGCGACGACCAGCTTTTCGACCGGCTGCCGCGCCAGTGCTTCGAGCAGCACCGCCGTGCCGACGTTGTTGATCGACGTGTAGTGCGCCAACTCGTACATGCTCTGGCCAACGCCGACCGCGGCAGCGAAGTGGAACACGCCGTCGATGCCGGCGAGCGCCGTTTCGACGGCGGCGGCATCGCGCACGTCGCCGATCTGCAGCTCGACGTTGTCGTCCAGGTAGCTGGGTCGGCGCCGCGATTCGCCATGAACCTGCGGATCCAGGTTGTCGAGAACGCGAACGCGATAGCCGTGACGGAGCAATTCGGCGGCAAGGTGCGAACCGATAAAGCCCGCGCCGCCCGTAATCAGGATATTTTTCATTTGGACGTTCCCTGTCGCATTTGTTCCGGAACCGATCCCTGATTCCGCAGCTTCAGTGTCAATTAAATGCGTTCATGATGCAAGTGGCCACCGGCTCGGAGATACCCTGATGGGAGCCGCCCCAGCAGGTTAAGGGCCCGGTAGATGCTATATTTGACCCAGCCGCGACTACGAAGAATTTCCGCGGCGCCACGCACAGCTCAAGGAAGATGCCGATGAGAGTCGTATCATCGAAGGCCAAGGATGGCCCTTCAGCCGATGCGCGTCCGCTTACCATCCTGGTTGCCGGCGCTGCCGGATTTATCGGCAGCCATCTGGTCGATCGTCTGCTGGACGACGGCCACCGCGTCATCGGCATCGACAATTTCATCACCGGCCGGCCTGCCAATCTCAGCCACCTGAGCGACGAGCCCCGCTTCCGGTTCGTCGAGCAGGACATCACCAAACCGCTCAGGATCAAGACGAAGCTCGACTGGGTGATGCACTTCGCCTCGCCCGCATCGCCGCCCAAGTACCTGCGCTGGCCGCTCGAAACCCTGCTCGCCAACAGTGTCGGAACCCATCACCTGCTGGAACTTGCGCGCCGCAACGGCGCGCAGTTCCTGCTTGCCAGCACCAGCGAGGTGTACGGCGACGCGCTCGAGCATCCGCAGACCGAGCTGTACTGGGGTAACGTCAACCCGATCGGGCCGCGCAGCGTCTACGATGAGGGCAAGCGCTACGCCGAGGCGATGACAATGAGCTACAACCGCGAGCACCACCTGCCGGTACGCGTCGTGCGCATCTTCAACACGTACGGTGCACGAATGGATCCGTACGACGGTCGGGTAGTGACCAATTTCGTGCGCCAGGCGCTGACCAATGAGCCGCTGACCGTGTATGGCGACGGCAGCCAGACACGCAGCCTGCAGCACGTCTCCGACCTGGTCGAGGCGGTCGTGCGGCTGATGCAGGTCGATTATCCGCGCCCGCTCAATATCGGCAATCCGAAGGAATACAGCGTGCTTGAAATCGCGCGCATGGTTCTCAAGCAGTTCCATAGCGACTCGCCGATCATGTTCGAGCCGCTGCCGACCGACGATCCGACCCGCCGCCGGCCTGACATCAGCAGGGCGATCGAACTGCTCGGCTGGGAGCCGCGCGTGCAGGCGGTGGACGGCCTCGCCGACGTGGCAGCGAGCCTGACGAGTGCGCTATCCGCCCGCCAGCGCAAGGGCGGGGCGGCCGCCGGTCTGCGCGGTGCACGCGCGCCGTCGCGCTCGTGAGCCGTAAACGTAAAGATTGACGCGGGACGCGCGGTCTTTTACAGTCGGACTGTTGAATGGGCCGGTATGCCCTGCCGCGACGGCTGATGGACCCGGCCGGAGCCGTAATTTTTGGCGTTTGCTTTGAATTTCAGGCACTTGGCGACTTGAAATGTCGCGCAAGCGCCCTCATGTTTTAGTCGTCGACCAACCGAGGTTCACCCTTTGCATTTCATCTTCGGCCTCCTGGACCTACCCATCTGGGCCTATATCGTCGTCGCCGTCGCGATGATGCACTTCACCGTCATGGGCGTCACGCTGTATCTGCACCGCGACCAGACCCACCGCGGCCTCGATCTGCATCCGGCGGTGCAGCATGTGTTCCGCTTCTGGTTGTGGTTTACAACCGCCATGGTGACGCGCCAATGGGTCGCCGTGCATCGCAAGCATCACGCCCGCTGCGAGACTGAGGAAGATCCTCACAGCCCGCAGATTCTGGGACTGCGCAAGGTCCTGTTCGAGGGCGCGGAACTGTATCGTGCCGAGGCGCGCAAGCCGGAAACCGTCGAAAAGTACGGCCGCGGCGCGCCTGACGACTGGATCGAGCGGCACCTGTACAGCCGTTACCCGCTGCTCGGCGTTGCCGCGCTGGTCGTCATCGACGTCGTATTGATGGGCGCACCCGGCCTGAGCATTTGGGGCGCGCAGATGATGACGATTCCACTGCTCGCAGCGGGTGTCGTCAACGGCGTTGGCCATTACTGGGGCTATCGCAATTTCGAATGCAAGGATGCGGCCACCAATGTGACGCCGCTCGGCGTGATCATGGGTGGCGAGGAGCTGCACAACAATCACCACGCCTTCCCGAGTTCCGCCCGGTTCTCGATCCGGCCGTGGGAGTTCGACATCGGCTGGATGTACATTTGCGTACTGCGCACATTCGGGCTGGCCAAGGTGCGGCGCGTGGCGCCGCGGCCGGTGATTGCCGAACGTGACCGGCGCGCCGATCTGGAGACGGTGCGGGCGGTGCTGCTCAATCGGCTGCACGTACTGCGCCACTACAGCCACCAGGTGATCCAGCCGGTGCTGGAGGCGGAGAGCCGCCGCGAGCCGATGCTGGCCAAGGCACGCAAAGTGCTGGTGCGCGATGCGAGCCTGCTCGATGAGCAAGGCAAAAAGCGCCTCAGCACGACGCTCGACTACAGCCGGTCGCTGCGTACAGTGTACGAGTACCGTCAGCAGTTGCAGGAACTGTGGGAAGGCCGCGCGCACAATAACGAGCGGCTCCTGCAGCAGTTCCGCGACTGGTGCGCTCGCGCCGAAGCCAGCGGCATTCAGGCGCTGCAGGAGTTTGCGCGTCAGCTTGAGGCGTATCGGATGCAGCCCGTCTGAGTCCGCGCCGACGCTGCCAATAAAAAACCCGCCGATCAGCGGGTTTTTTATTGGCATGAAGCTGAAGAAACCGTTACTTGATCTTGGCTTCCTTGTACGACACGTGCTTGCGCACGACCGGGTCGAATTTCTTGACTTCCATCTTGTCCGGGTGCAGGCGCTTGTTCTTGGTGGTGGTGTAGTAGTGCCCGGTGCCGGCGCTGGAAACGAGCTTGATCTTGTCTCGCATGGCCTGACTCCTGAATTAAATGCGTTAAACTTTTTCGCCGCGGGCGCGCAGGTCGGCGACGACCTGTTCGATGCCGAGCTTGTCGATGGTGCGCAGGCCCTTGCGCGACACCCGCAGCCGGACGAAGCGCTTTTCGCTCTCCAGCCAGAAACGATGGGCATGCAGATTAGGCAGAAAACGGCGCCGCGTCTTGTTATTCGCGTGCGAGACGTTGTTGCCGCTCATCGGGCGTTTGCCGGTAACCTGGCAGACTCTCGACATGGTCGTGTCCTCGGACAAAGAAAAGCCGGTATTTATACCAATCAGACGGGTAAATAGCAAGTGGAACCACTCTACAACAACCCTCGTTCGGCAAACGAAACCGCCTCTCCGTCGCCAATCACAATATGATCCAGTACGCGGATTTCCACCAGCGCGAGCGCGTCGCGCAGGCGGCGGGTGATGCGCTCGTCTGCGCCGCTCGGTTCGGCGACGCCGGAGGGGTGGTTGTGGGCGAAAATGACCGCAGCGGCGTTATGGCCGAGGGCCTGCTTGACGACTTCGCGCGGGTGGACGCTGGCGCCGTCCAGCGTGCCGCGGAAGAGCTCTTCATAGGTCAGGACGCGGTTGCGGGTGTCCAGGAACAGGCACGCGAAAACCTCGTGGTCGAGGTCGCGCAGCCGGGCGGCCAGGAATTGGCGGGTGGCGGCCGGGCTGGTCAGTGCGTCGCCGCGCTGGAGGGTCTCCTGCAGGTGGCGGCGCCCCATTTCGAGCACCGCCTGAAGTTGCGCGTACTTCGCGTCACCCAGACCGAGCCGGGCGCAGAAGTCGCGGCGACCCGCATTGAGCAGCGGCCGCAGACCGCCGAAGTCGCTCAGCAGTTCGCGTGCCAGATCGACAGCGCTGCGCCCCGATACACCAGTGCGCAGGAAAATCGCCATCAGTTCGGCGTCGGAGAGCGCACCTGCGCCGCGCGCAAGCAGTTTTTCCCGCGGCCGCTCTTCTGCCGGCCAGTCGCGAATGGTCATTGAATCCCCCTTTGTTATAGACGTCTATTGTTACATGCGGGGGGCGGGGTGGGACAAGGGCTTGTTATACTTCGCTTCGTAAATCAAGGCGATTGCCTATGCTGCTGCGCGTTCCAATTTTGTTGCTGCTGACTACGCTCGCTTCTTCGGCGCTGGCGGATAACGCCTCGCTTGAGGTGGGGGCGCGGCTGACGGCGAACGACGCGGTCGAATCGCTGTTGTTCGGATCGCGCGTGGCACTCGACGACCATATCGCCGTCATCGGCGCGGCCGGCTCGCTCGCGAGCGGCGCGCGCGAGCCGGCGACTTACGTGTTCTATCGCGATTCGATGGGCGCCTGGATGCAGCACCAGGAGTTGCCGAAGGGCGGCGCGTTCAGTCTGCAAAACGATGTCCTGCTGATCGGCGATACGGTTTTCGTTCGCAACAATGCCGGCGACTTCGTAGAGCAGGCGCGGTTGCGGCCGGCGGATGGCGGCGGCGACAGCTTCGGCGAAACGGTCGCCTTGTTCGGGAACGGCAAGCGCGCCGCCGTGGCCGCGCCGTTTGCGACCGTGGCCGGCCGGCAGTTCGCCGGCGCGGTTTATATTTTCGACCGCGGCAGCGACGGCCGCTGGACGCAGACTGCAAAGCTGAGCGCGCCGCCGTCGGCGACGGCCGAGAACTTCGGCATGGCATTGGCGGGCGACGGAAACACGCTCGTGATCGGCGCGCCGATCGCGGAGGCTGACGCCGCGGCGGCAGCCTATATTTTCTTCGACGGTGTCGCCGGCTGGACGCTGCAGCGGACAGTCTCCGGAGCCGGCGGGACAGGGTGGTCGGTGGCGCTGGACGGCGATACGGCCTTGATCGGCACGGACGGTGGTGGGCCGGTTTACGTTTATGTACGCGGCAACACCGATGCGTGGAAGCGGCAGGCGACGCTCACTCCGCCGCAGGGGGCGTCCGGCGAATTCGGTTACGCCGTCGCGGTGAACGGCAACCAGGCGTTGATCGGCTTTCCGCCGCCCCAGGCGACGTTCGAAACGTTCGACGGTAGTAGCGTAGCCCCGCCCAATCCCGGCAGCGTCTTGCTCTATACTCGCAACGCCAGCGGCGACTGGTCCGAAACCGCGACGGCAGGTCCCTTTGAGGAAAGCCAGAATCTCGGCACCGTGGTGGCGTTGGACGACGGCGTGGTGCTGACTGCCGACGCACAGGCAGAGGCGAAGGGATACGACGCTGCGGGCGTCGCCTATATTCTTTACACGCCGGAAAAGGCGGCGACTGTGCCGGCGCTGAACAACAGCGGCGGCGGTGCGTTCGGGCTCGCCGCCGCCCTGCTGGCATTGCCGGCCCTGCTGCTACGCAAGCGGAGAAATTTGCATTCATGAGTCTTGACGGCAAACACATCCTGCTCGGGGTGGCGGGCGGCATTGCGGCCTACAAGAGCCCCGACCTGGTGCGCCGGTTGCGCGACGCCGGCGCCGACGTGCGCGTCGTGCTGACGGCGTCGGCAGAGCGTTTCGTGACAGCGCTGACGTTCCAGACGGTGTCCGCCCATCCGGTGCCGACCGGGCTGTGGGATCCGGCCGCCGAAACCGGCATGGCGCACATCGAACTGGCGCGCTGGGCGGACCTGATCTTGATTGCGCCCGCGACCGCCGAAGCGATGGCGAAGCTCGCACACGGCCACGCCGACGACCTGTTGAGCACGCTGTGTCTCGCCAGCGAAGCGCCGCTGGCGCTCGCGCCGGCAATGAACCGGATCATGTGGGTGCATCCCGCGACGCAGGCCAACCGCACGACGCTCGAAAGCCGGGGTGTCCGGTTCGTAGGCCCCGGCGTCGGCGCGCTCGCGGAGGCCGAAAGCGGGCCGGGGCGCATGCTGGAGCCGCTGGAAATCGTCGCTGCGCTGGCCGAACCCGCTCCGCTGGCGGGCGTGAGGATGCTGGTGACGGCCGGCCCGACGCGCGAGCCCGTAGATGCGGTGCGTTACGTCAGCAATCGCAGTTCCGGCCGAATGGGCTACGCGGTCGCGGCCGCCGCTGCACGCGCGGGTGCCGTGGTAACGCTGATCAGCGGTCCGGTGGCGCTCGCCGCGCCGGCCGGGGTCGAACGCATCGATGTCGAAACCGCCGCCGAAATGCATGCTGCGACCATGGCGAAGGCTGCCGATGCCGATATTTTCATCGCCACCGCGGCGGTCGCCGATTACGCGCCGGCGGACCCGGCGGCATCCAAGATCAAGAAAAGCGACGCCGTGCTCGATATCAAGCTCGAGCCGACGGTGGACATCCTGGCAGCGGTCGCGGCGCTGGCGGATGGCCCGTTCACGGTCGGCTTCGCCGCCGAGACCGACGATGTCGAAGCCAATGCGCGAACCAAACTGGAGAAAAAGGGCCTCGACATGATCGCCGCCAACCGCGTCGGCGCCGGGCAGGGCTTCGAGACCGACGCTAACGCGCTCACGGTGCTGTGGTCCGGCGGGCGCGAAGAATTGGCGCAGGCTCCGAAGCCGGCATTGGCGGCGAGGCTGGTGGGACTGGTTGCACAGCGCTATCGCGGACGCGACCTTTAATTACGTTCCCGTCATTCCCGCGAAAGCGGGAACCCGTCTTTGCCATCTCTACGAGATTCCGCTTTCGCGGGAATGACAATTAGGGACCCAATGAAAAAGATCAAGCTGAAAATCATCGACGAGCGCCTGGGCCGCGAGTTCCCGCTGCCGGATTACGCCAGCGAAGGCGCGGCCGGCGTCGATCTGCGCGCCTGCCTCGACGTGCCGCTTGAGCTGGCGCCGGGCGCGACGCATCTGATTCCGACCGGCATCGCCATTCACATCGGCGATCCGGGGCTCGCCGCAGTCCTGCTGCCGCGTTCCGGACTCGGTCACAAACACGGCATCGTGCTCGGCAACCTGACCGGGCTGATCGATTCGGATTACCAGGGCGAAGTATTTGTCTCGACGTGGAATCGCGGCAGTTCGGCCTACAGGATCGAGCCCGGCGAGCGCATCGCGCAAATGGTATTCGTACCGGTAATACAGGCGGCGTTCGAGATCGTCGACGACTTTACCGCGAGCGTGCGCGGCGCAGGCGGCTTCGGCCATTCGGGGCGGCACTAGCCGTTTTTCTTCGAGTCCGACGTCAGTGCCTTGAAGCGGTCGATATCGCCATCGAACTGCTGCTCGGTCTCCGTCTTTTTCGCCTTCTGGGCCACCAGCGACTGCTGATTTGCGGTGATCTGCGCCTTGATTGAAGCAATTTCTTTGTCCAGCTTCGGTGCGTCCTTCTTCGCCTGCTGTTTTGCCCGCTTCTGCAGCGTCTGAAGCTGTTCCTTGAGCGAGTCGAGCGCGCTTTGGGTGATGGCGATGCGCGCCGTGATCGCATCAACCTGGCTCGCGCGCGCGTTTTTAATGTCGTCGACCGAGCGATACGAATTGAGCAGCATGCGGTCGCGCCGCGCGCGTTGCTGCTGCGCGACCGCCGCCTGCTGTTTCGCCTGTGCGGCGGTCAGTTCTTTCTGGGTCTTCTGCGCCGGCAGAACATCGATCACCATACCCTGCTGATTGATCACTTCGCGGCGCTGCTGCGCGTATTGAGGCGGCACCTGGTCGCCGTAATGCACGACGCCGTTCTTGTCGACCCACTTGTAGACGCTGTGCGAAGGCGGCGGGGTCGCGGCGGCGGCCGGCAGGGTCGCCAGCATCGAAACGCAGATTATGCAGACACTTAGTCGCATGATTTCCAGATTGTAGCTTTTCTGACCGGTTGCATGCCGCGGCACGCCCGGATTTTGGTATCAGCGGTTGCGCTCAGGCGACAGGCCGCGCTCCATAACGGTCGCGATATTCTTCCAAAGCCGCTAGTTCCGGGCCGTGCTCGCCCGCGGCGTCGAGATATTCGAGCAGTTGCGTCAGTGTCACGATGCTGACGACCTGCAGGTCGTGATCGCGCGAGACTTCGGCGGTCGCCGACAGTTCGCCTGCGCCGCGCTCCTCGCGGTCCAGCGCGATCGCCACCGCGGCGGGCATTGCGCCCGCGCCGCGAATGATGGTGGCCGATTCGCCCACCGCGGTGCCGGCGGTGATTACGTCGTCGACGATCAGCACGCGGCCGGCGAGCGGCGCGCCGACAATGTTGCCGCCTTCGCCATGGTCCTTGGCTTCCTTGCGGTTGAACGCGTAGGGCAGGTCGATGCCGTGATACTCGGCAAGCGCGGCGGCAGTGACCGCGGCGAGCGGGATGCCCTTGTAGGCGGGTCCGAAGATCATGTCGATTTCGAGGCCGGCGTCGAGAATCGCCTGCGCGTAGAACTGGCCCAGGCGCGCCAGCGCCGCGCCGTGGTTGAACAGGCCCGCGTTGAAGAAATACGGGCTCACGCGGCCCGATTTCAGCCGGAATTCCCCGAAGCGCAGCACTTCGCTCGCGAGCGCAAATTCGATGAATTGCTGTTGGTAATCTTTCATGCCCGATATGATACACAAGACTTGGTAGAATCCCCTCGTTTCCGCGACGACGAGGTTTCCTTGCGCATCATCACGCTCAATGCCAACGGCATCCGCTCTGCCGCCCGCAAGGGCTTCTTCGACTGGCTGGCCGCGCAGAACGCCGACATCGTCTGCCTGCAGGAAACCAAGGCGCAGGAAGATCAACTCGTCGATCCGATGTTCCGGCCGGACGGCCACCACTGTTTTTATCACGACGCGCGTTGCAAGAAAGGCTACAGTGGCGTCGCGCTGTACGCGCGGCGCGAGCCGGATTCGGTACGCAACACGCTCGGTCGCGAGGATTTCGACTGCGAGGGCCGCTATGTCGAAGCGCGCTTCGGCAACCTGAGCGTCGTGTCGCTGTATATGCCGTCGGGCTCGTCGGGCGATATCCGCCAGCAGTACAAGTTCCGCATCATGGACTGGTTCGCGCCGATCATGGACGAGTGGCTGGCGAGCGGGCGCGAATATATTCTCTGCGGCGACTGGAACATCGTGCGCAGCGAAATGGACATCAAAAACTGGAAGTCCAACCAGAAGAACTCCGGCTGCCTGCCCGAGGAGCGTGCCTGGCTCAACGATCTGATCGACGCGCGCGGCTGGGTGGACGGCTTTCGCGCGATCAAGCCCGACGCGGTCGAATACACCTGGTGGTCGAATCGCGGCCGTGCGCGCGAGAACAACGTCGGCTGGCGCATCGACTACCAGATCGTCACGCCGGGCCTGCGGCCGTACCTGAGCGACTGTTCGATTTACAGCGACGAGAAGTTTTCCGACCACGCGCCGCTGACGTTCGATTACGACTACGAGTTTGCCTGAGGAGGCGATGAGAGATTCCGTTCGTATTGAGCCCCGTCGAAGTGCAGACGGAATTGCCTCAACGAACATGGAACGCTGAAGACGCCCTTCGACGAGCTCAGGGCGAACGGTTTGAAAATATCAGAGGTTTCCTGAATTACTGACGATGTGGTCTGATTTTTCGAACTATCTCAGGCTGTTCGCCAATCGGCGCACCAGCGCGATGCTGTTTCTCGGCTTCGCGTCGGGCCTGCCTCTCGCACTGACGAACAAAACGCTGCAGGCATGGTTCACCCAGGCCGGCATCAGCGTCGAGACCATCGGCTTTCTGACGCTGGTGTCGATGCCGTACGCGTGGAAGTTCCTGTGGGCGCCGCTGATGGACTGCTACGTGCCGCCGCTGCTCGGCCGGCGCCGCGGCTGGATGCTGCTGACGCAGGTGAGCCTGCTGATCGCCATCGGGGCAATGGCGTTTTTGAATCCGGCCACGACGCCGGTCGCCATCGCCGGTCTGGCCTTCGGCGTCGCATTCTTATCCGCGTCGCAGGATATTTCGTTCAACGCCTACATGGTCGATACGCTCGAGCCGGCCGAACGCGGCATGGGCGCGGCGCTGCAGGTGTGGGGCTATCGCGCGGCGATGCTGGTTTCCGGTGGCGGTGCGCTGATCATCGCCGACTACTACGGCTGGCGCGCGAGCTTCCTGGTCATGGCCGCGCTGATGGGCGTCGGCATTTGCACGACGCTCCTCAGCCCGCAGCCGAAAATCGAGCGCGCGCCGGCCAAACTGCGCGATGCGGTGGTCAAACCGTTCGCCGAATTCATATCGCGGCGAGGGGCGATCGCGCTGCTGGCGCTTGTCGTGCTTTACAAAATGGGCGACGCGTTCGGCGGCAGTCTCAATTACACCTTTCTGCTGCGCGGCGTCGGCTTCTCGCTGACCGACGTCGGCGGCATTTACAAGATCGTCGGCACCATCGGCACGATCGCGGGCATCTTCTTCGGCGGCGCGCTGCTGGCGAAGCTCGGACTGTTTCGCTCGTTGCTCATCTTCGGGATTTTGCAGGCGGTTTCGATGCTCGCCTTCATGGTCCTGGCGCTGGTCGGCAAGAACTATGCCATCATGATCGCGGCGATCGCGATCGAAAATACCGCCTGGGGCATGGGCACCGCTGCCTTCCTCGCGTTCATCATGGCACTGTGCGACCACCGTTACGCGGCGACGCAATTCGCGCTGCTGACTGCACTCGATGCGGTAGGCCGGACGTATGCCGGGCCGGCTGCCGGTTACGTCGAGGTGAATGTCGGCTGGGCCGGATACTTTGCGGTGTCCGTGCTGGTGGCGGTGCCGGGGCTGGTGTTGCTGTGTCTGCTGCGTCGGCGGGTCGACGATGCGGAGCGGGGCATGTCGACCGCGCCCGAAGCCGCTGCATTGCCGCCGCCCGCGCGCCCGGGCGTGAGCGTCAGCAAGTAGGTGGGTCAGGCGCCGTCGAGGTATTGTCGCGGGTCGCGAAAATCGCTCGCCGCATCACCCGCGTCAATGCCATAGTCCTCGCGGCTGATGTCGAGCGAGCCTGACCAGTCCTCCGGCGGCGACGCCGGACCGCGAATGTTTTCGTACCACGATTCGGTATCCAGTTCGGCCACCGTGCCGTCGAAGTACTGCACCTCAATAGTGTCTTCGCTCTCGTCGGCGGCGACCACTTCCAGCAGTTCACCGGTCATCGTCTGATACCAGTCGCCGACTGCGACGGGCGGAAATTCCAATTCGTCCATTCGGCCTCCCGCGCCTCGATTGCCGATCCCATCCTTTTTGATTGCTGTTGAGGCCAGTTATAGGCCTCTTGGCGGCGTTGCGCAACCGCGATTCAGCGGCGCTGAAAGACGAGATCGCGGACCCGGTGGCCGAGGTTCGTGCCGCGTCTTTCGAAGCGGGTTTCAGGGCGGTAGGCCGCCCGCGGCGCGTACGTTGCGCCTGCGGCGAGATTGACGAAATCCTCCGCGGCATTCAGCGTTTCCAGCATCCCGACGGCGTAGTCCTCCCAGTCGGTCGCCAGCTCCAAACGGCCACCGGGTTTCACAATGCGCGCGAGCTTGGCGACGAACGCAGGCTGGATCAGGCGACGTTTGTGGTGGCGCTTTTTCGGCCACGGGTCGGGAAAATAGATCAGCAACTGATCGACGGCGGCCACAGGCAGCATCGCATCGATGACCTCGACGGCGTCGTGACTGATGACGCGCACGTTGTCGAGGTCGTCGGACTCGAGTGCGTTCAGCAGCCGGCCGACGCCGGGGCGGTGAACCTCGATGCCGATGAAGTTGCGTTCCCGCTGTCGGGCGGCGAGTGCCGCGAGGGCTTCGCCGTTGCCGAAGCCGATTTCCAGCGTCAGTGGCGCACGGCGGCCGAAAATCTGCTCGAGATCAATGGGCTGTGGCGCGAAATCAAGTCCGAAGCGCGGCCACAGCCGGTCGAGTGCGCGTGCCTGCGCGGGCGTAAGGCGCCCTTCGCGGCGGACGAAGCTGCGAATGTGGGAGGTGGTGGAAGGCATGGGCGGCTTTATACCACGATTGATCGGCGACGTTCCTGTATGATGGCGGCGGCAAAACCGGAGTCTCGACCATGCCGCATAAAACCAAAGCACTTGTTGCCACCCTTCTGATTGCCGTGCTGGCGATGCCGGCGGCTTTCGCTGCGCAAAAGAATCCGCTGCCACACCGACTGTTCCGCATCACGCTGAACGGCGCGTCCGGCAAGAATGTCTCCGGGCGCCTGCTGCTGTTCGCGACGCCGGTTGCGGTCGCCAAAAAGTACGCGAGAAACGGCAAGGTCACGAGCATCGATATCAGCCCGTTCCGGCCGACCGAAGTGGCGGTGGCGGCGATGCCCATCGCGAGCCTTTCGCCCGGCGAGTCGGTTTACCTCGACGCCGATGCGCTGGCATTCCCGACGGGTTTTTCCAAGCTCAAGCCGGGCCACTACGATGTGCAGGCGCTGCTCGACGTCAATCACAACTATAACTACAGTGGCCGCGGCGCCGGCGACCTCGTGAGCGCCGTGCGCGAAGTCGACTTCGGCACCGGCACTGCGATCCCGACGCTCGAACTGACGCGCAAGCTGACCGGCGGACCCAAGCCGTGGACGGTGTCGCCGCGCGTCAAGCCGAAGGCCCGGCGCGAGGCGATGGTCAAGGCGGCAAAAGCGGCGCACGCGCACAGTAATGAGATCGATTTCGTCAGCCCGGCGCTGTCGAAATTCTGGGGCCGCCCCATTCACATGCGCGGCTGGGTGATGTTGCCGCCGGATTACGCCAAGCATTCCGACAGTCACTATCCGACCGTCTATTTCACCCATGGCTTCGGCGGCAACCTGACATTCCTCACGTTCTGGGCGACCGACATCTGGCAGCTCACCGCGAGCGGCGTGATCCCGCCGATGATCTGGGTGTTCCTCGACGAATCGAGCCCCACCGGCACGCATGAGTTTGCCGATTCGGTGAACAACGGCCCGTGGGGCACCGCGCTGACTACCGAGCTGATTCCGAACCTCGAAGCGCACTACCGCATGGACGCCAAGCCCAGCGGTCGCTTTCTGACCGGCCACTCCTCCGGCGGCTGGGCGACGCTGTGGCTGCAGGTGCGGTACCCGAAAATCTTCGGCGGCACCTGGTCGATCTCGCCCGATCCAAGCGACTTCCACGACTTCACCGGTCCGAACATCTACGCGGCGAACGCCAACGTCTACTACAAGCCGAACGGCAAGCCGTGGCCGCTGGTGCGCGCCCATGGCAAAGTGCTCGCGACGTTCAAGCAGTTCGCGCAACTCGAGCGCGTACTGGGGCCCTATGGCGGCCAGATGGCGTCATTCGACTGGGTGTTTTCGCCGCGCGGCCCGGACGGGCGGCCGGAGCAGATGTTCAATCGCGATACCGGTGCCGTGAACCCGAAAGTCGCGGACTACTGGCGCAAGCACTACGACATCGCATACCGGCTGAAAACGCACTGGCAGCAGCTCAAGCCGGACCTGAATGGCAAGATCCACCTGGTGGTGGGCACCGCCGACACGTTCTATCTCGATGGCGCGGCGCATAAGCTCGACGCGCTGCTCGACGGTCTGCACGCCAAGGCGCAGATTGTATTCCTGCCCGGCAAGACCCACTCCAGCGTGTTCAAGATCGACGGCGATCCGAACGGCCTGATGAAGCGCGTCGCGTGGGCGATGTATCACGTCGCCCACCCGAAAGCCGCGATACCGAAGGATATGAGGCAGATCGCGCCGTAGGAGCTTCCTTACAGGAACGACCCTTCGAGCGGCGATGACGCACTGGCGTAGCGTCGCCGCGGCATGCGTCCGGCGAGGAACGCCTCGCGGCCCGCGGCGATGGCCTTTTGCATCGCCGAGGCCATCAGCACTGGATTGCGGGCCTTGGCGATTGCCGTATTCATCAGCACGCCGTCGCAGCCCATCTCCATCGCGATCGCCGCATCCGACGCGGTGCCGACGCCGGCATCGACCAGCACCGGCACGGCCGCATTCTCGATAATCGTCATGATGTTGTAAGGGTTGCGGATGCCCAGGCCCGAGCCGATCGGTGCCGCGAGCGGCATCACCGCGACGCAGCCCAGCTCCTCGAGCCGCTTGGCGAAAATCGGATCGTCGGTGGTATAAACCATCACATCGAATCCGTCCTTCACCAGCGCCTCAGCCGCGGCCAGCGTCTGCATCATGTCCGGAAACAGCGTCTTGGGGTCGCCCAGCACCTCGAGCTTGACCAGCGTGTGACCGTCGAGCAGCTCGCGCGCCATCCGGCAAGTGCGCAGTGCATCGTCGGCGGTGTAGCAGCCGGCCGTGTTCGGCAGGATCGTGTAGCGCTCCGGTGGCAGCACCTCGAGCAGGTTCGGCTCGTCCGCGTTCTGGCCGATGTTGCTGCGGCGAATCGCGACCGTCACGATTTCGGCACCGCTGGCTTCAATTGCCTGGCCGGTTTCGTTGAGGTCCTTGTACTTGCCGGTCCCGACCAGCAGCCGGGACTGATAGCGCTTCCCGGCAAGCTCGAAGCTGTCGTCGGTGGAATCCGTCTGCATTGCGGGCTGGGTATTCATGATTCGATCCATAGTGCTACTTGTCCGTTCATCCGCCTCCGATCGCGTGAACGATCTCGACGCGATCGCCAGCCTGAAACTTGTGCTGCGCATAACTGCTGCGTGGCAGGATCCCGCCGTTCACTTCCATCGCAATCCGCCGGCCAGCCAGTTCCAGCCGCTCGATCAGTTGCGTCGCCGTTAAATCGTCGGGAAGCTCGGTGCTGTCGCCATTCAGAAATATCTCCATGGTGCCATTTTAACACCCGGGTCCTATAGCCGGGCCTTCCCGCCGTCGCCGCGCCCGGCTACAATGACCCGGCCCGGGCGGGTGTAGTTCAATGGTAGAACAGGAGCTTCCCAAGCTTCTAACGTGGGTTCGATTCCCATCACCCGCTCCATTTTGTCCTTTTGCTCAAATCCCCGTAATGTAGCTGTATCGGCACGTGCTGTTGAAGCACTTCCAGCGGAAGGTCACCGAAATGTTAAAAGCACTAAAAATACTTGGCATCGTGATCGGCGCGATCATCGCCGTGATTATTGTCGCGGCGGTGATCCTCTGGCTGATCATTAATCCGAACGATTATCGCGACAATATTGAAGCCGCAGTCGCCCGCAATACCGACCGAACGCTGACGATCAAGGGCGACATCAGCCTGTCGCTGTTCCCGTGGCTCGGCGTCACCGTCGGCCAGGCGACGCTCAGCAACGCACCCGGCTTCGGCCCCGAGCCGTTCGCGACCATCGACAACATGCAGGTTCGCGTGCGCCTGCTGTCTCTGATCGGCGATCACCCGGAGGTCGGCACGCTCGAACTGAAGGGTCTGAAGCTCAACCTCGAGCGCAACGCGAGCGGCAAAACCAACTGGCAGGACCTGATCGGCGGCCACAACAAGACGAACGGCGCGGGCGGCAAGTCCAACAACACCCTCGGCAACATCACCATCGACTCGGTCGTGATGCGAGACGCGACCATCGACTGGGCGGACGCCAAAACCGACTCGCACTACCACCTGCGCAGCGTCAACGTGACGGTGGGCAAGGTGCAGCCGAACCAGCCGTTTCCGGTGAAGATGAACTTCGGCCTCGACAGCATGCGCCCGGTGATGCACGCAGAGATCGGCCTGCGCGCAACCGCGACGATCTATCCCGACACCAAGCAGTACAAGCTGGCCGACGGCATGGTCGAAGTCGAAGCGCGCGGCGCCGGCCTGCCGGCGGAGCCGACGCACGTCAAGGCGAACTGGCAGAACCTGCAACTCGACCGGCCGGCAGGTACGTTCAACCTGCAGGCGCTCAAGGTGCACACGCTCGGTATCGAAGCCGACGCCGTGCTGCAGGGCACGGACCTCAACAGCCAGCCGAAAATCACTGGCGTGCTGACGGTTCCCGATTTCGCGCCGCGCGAAGTGCTCGCGAAGATGGGGCGGAAGGTGCAGCCGGAGGACAAAACCGTGCTGCAACACGCCTCGCTGCTCGCAGATATCGCGGCGACCAAAGATTCGCTCGCGTTCAAGAACGTGCAGGCGACGCTCGACGACACCCACTTCACCGGCGAATTCGATATCACCAATTTCAAGACGCACGCACTGTCGTTTGCGCTGACTGCCGACAAGTTCGATGCCGATCGCTACCTGCCGGCGGGCCGGGAGAAGCAAGCCAAAGAAGTGCCGCTTGGCGCAATCGACGCGATTCACCTGCCGGGCAGCCGGCTGCAAGGTTTGAATCTGCACGGCCACCTGGCCATCGGCACATTCAAATTGCTGAACATGACGGCCAGCAATCTCGCTTTCGGCATCAATGCGGCCAACGGCGCGATGACGCTCAAGCCGCTGACCGCGAAGCTGTATGGCGGCACTTACAGCGGCACTGTCCAGGCAGCCGCGGCCGGCAAGGGCTTGAAGCTCACGACCGACCAGACGCTGTCGGCGATCCATTTCGGCCAGCTGTTGCAGGATTTGCTGGGCAAGAAGCTGATGAGCGGCACCGCCAGCCTCAACATTGCCTTCAGCGGCAAGGGTGACACTGTCGGGGCGCTCAAGCAGACGCTCGACGGCAAGGTCGGCTTCAAGGTGCAGCACGGCGCGCTGGAAGGTATAGACCTGTGGAGCGCGATCCGCCGAGCTTATACGATCGTCAAGGAGCACAAAGTGCCGCCGAAGACGAGCGGCGGCAAGACCGAGTTTGTCGCGATGAGCGGCAGCGGCGTGATCGACAATGGCGTGCTCAAGAACAAGGACTTCAAGGCCGACTTGCCGTTCATGCATTTGACCGGCCACGGCAGCGTCAACCTTGTTCAGCGCGACGTCGATTACGATCTCGATGCGAAGGTCATCGGCATCCCGAAGATCGAGGGCCGCACCGACCTGGCCAAGCTCAAAGGCTATACGATCCCGATTCACGTAGAAGGCGACTTCACGTCGCTGACGGCGTTTCCGGAACTGCCGGACAAGATCAAGAATCGTCTCAAAAACGAGGTCAAGAGCCGCCTCGACAAGAAGAAACAGAACCTCAAGAGCAAGACTGACGACAAAAAGCACGCGCTCGAAGACAAGCTCAAGAACAAACTGAAGAATCTGCTGAATTCCGGCGACGATGGCGACAATGGCGGCTGACGCGCGGCAGATGCCGACAGCCGTCAAAGACGACTTCGCGCCACGCCTGCTCGCCTGGTTCGCGCGTAACGGCCGCCACGATCTGCCGTGGCAGCACGAGCCGACGCCCTACCGCGTATGGGTGTCCGAGATCATGCTGCAGCAGACGCAGGTGGCGACGGTCATTCCGTATTTCGAGCGCTTCCTGGCGCGCTTCCCGGACCTCGCGGCGCTGGCAGCGGCGCCGCTCGACGACGTGCTGGCGCTGTGGTCCGGTCTCGGCTATTACGCGCGGGCGCGCAACCTGCATCGCGCTGCGCAAACGGCCGCGGAGGAATACGGCGGCGACTTGCCGGCAGCGCTGGATGAAATGATGGCGCTGCCGGGTATCGGCCGCTCGACCGCGGGCGCAATACTGGCGCTCAGTCGCGGGCAGCGGCACGCGATTCTCGACGGCAACGTCAAGCGCGTGCTGGCGCGTTTCTACGCCATCGCCGGCTGGCCTGGCGACAAGTCTGTCGCCGATCGGCTGTGGAAGTTCGCGGCATCGCACACGCCCGCCACAGATTGCGCCGCGTACACGCAGGCAATCATGGATCTCGGTGCTACCGTCTGTACGCGCCGCGATCCCGCCTGCGACGTCTGTCCTATGAACGCGGATTGCGAGGCATATCGAGCCGGCCGGCAGCATGATTTTCCGGCGCCGCGCGTGCGACGCAATTATCCCGAGCGCAACGTGCGCGTGCTCGTAGTCGAAGCGGGGGGCGCAGTGCTGCTGGAAAAGCGGCCGCCGACCGGCATCTGGGGCGGTTTGTGGAGCCTGCCTGAGCTGCACGACGACGCTCAGCCATTGGACTGGTGCGACAGTCTTGGCTTGCAGATCGGCGCACCTGAATCGGCACCACGGTTCAAGCACGACTTCACCCATTTTCGGGCGTGGATAGAGCCATTACACGTCACGGCGAAGATCGCCGGCGTCATGGACGCCAACCGCTACCTCTGGTACAAAGGCGACCCCGGCATCGGCCTGCCGGCGCCGATCGACAAATTGCTAAAAAGGTATTTCAAGTGAGTCATCAGGTTCAGTGTGTGGTACTCAAGCGCGAGGCGGAAGGGCTGGATCGTCCGCCATACCCGGGCGAACTCGGCCGCCGCATCTATGAGCATGTTTCGAAGGAAGGCTGGCAGCGCTGGGTGAGGCATCAAACGATGCTGCTGAACGAATACCGCCTGTCGCCGATCGACCCCAATGCGCGCAAATTTCTCGAAGCGGAAATGGAAAAGTTCCTGTTCGGCGAAGGTTCCGATAAGCCGGAAGAATACGTCCCGCCAGAATAACCAATTCTTGTCATGCCAGCCTTCGCTGGTATGACATTCAGCAGCTTTCCAGGTACTGAACGCTGAACAGACCCGCCGGGTCCGTCCAGATATGCTCGAGCGAGAAGCCGGCTTGCGCCGCGATCGCGGCGAACTCATCCGGCAGATATTTGTAACTCGACTCGGTGTGAATGTATTCGCCCTCGGCGAAGGAAATCGTTTCGCCGCCGATGCGCACAATTTGCGCGCGGTCGCTCACCAAGTGCATCTCGACGCGACTGTGGTCGGGATTCCAGACCGCCCGGTGCCGAAAATGGCCCAGATCGAAATCGGCACCCAGTTCCCGGTTCAACCGCTCCAGCACGTTCTTGTTGAATTCGGCGGTGACACCGGCGGAATCGTCATAGGCGCGCTCCAGAATCGACGCATCCTTCTTCAGATCGACGCCGATCAGCAGCGCGCCTTCATGGCTGGCCACGCGGCGCATCTGGCGCAGCAGATCAAGTGCGTCGTCGGGCTCGAAATTGCCGATCGTCGAGCCGGGGAAATAGACGACATTGCGGGCTGCCGGACGCGGCGGTTCCGGCAGGTCGAAAGGGGCGGTGAAATCGGCACATACCGGCAGAATCGCGATATGGGGATAAGCCTGCTGCAACTCGCCGGCACTATTGAGCAGATGCTCGCGCGAGATTTCCACCGGCACATACCCGACCGGCCGGTCGAGATGTTCCAGCAGCAAGCGGATTTTGAGGCTGCTGCCGCTGCCGAATTCGACCAGCAGCACGTCGGGGCCGAGCAGATCGGAGATTTCCTCGGCGTCGCGTTCCATGATGCCGAGCTCGATGCGCGTCGGATAGTATTCCGGAAGCGCGCAAATCTGGTCGAACAGGTGCGAACCGCGCTCGTCGTAAAAGTACATCGACGAAATCCATTTCTGCGGCTGGCGCAGGCCGTGCAGCACGTCGGTCTTCAAATCCGCCCGCGTCGGATGCAGATCGACCAGGTCCAGGTTGTGGCGCCGGTGGGTCATGCGTCTTTCGCCAATCGAATGCCGGAGAACTGCCAGCGTGCGGCCGGCGGAAAGAAATTGCGGTAGCTCGCGCGAATATGCTCGCGCGGCGTGGCACAGGAGCCGCCGCGCAGGACAAGTTGGTTGCACATGAACTTGCCGTTGTATTCGCCCAGCGAGCCCGCCAGTGGTTTGAAGCCGGGGTAGCTGACGTAGGGACTCGCCGTCCATTCCCAGACGTCGCCGAACAGTTGCCGCACCCCATTAGCGGGCTGGGCGGCAGCAGGATGAAAGCAGCGCGACTCGACAAAGTTGCCTTCAATCGACTGATCTTCCGCAAGCGACTCCCATTCCGCCTCGGTCGGCAGCCGCGCGCCGGCCCAGCGGGCGAACGCATCGGCCTCGTAGTAGCTGACGTGCGAGACCGGCGCGTTGTGATCAAGATCGCGCAGCCCGCCAAGCGTGAATTCACCATCGAGGTCATCGGTCCAATAGAGCGGATGGCGCCACTGCTGCGCCTCGGCTGTCGCCCAGCCATCCGACAGCCACAATTCCGGCGTCAGGTAGCCGCCGCCGCGAATAAAGTCGACAAACTCGCCGTTGGTGATCGGGCGGTTCCCGAAGCCGTGCGCGCGCACCAGTTCGTCGTGACGCGGCGTTTCATTATCAAAGCAGAAATCTTCGCCGACGTGGCCGATCGCCGCGGTCGCGGCCTGCCGCGGGATAAATTCGAGTGCCGATGGTGGCGCCGACGGCGGTGCCTTCAGATCCCGCCAGGCGGGCTTTAGCGGGTTGATGGAAAAGACGTGCTTGATGTCGGTCAGCAGCAATTCCTGGTGCTGCTGCTCATGATTGATGCCGAGCACCGTCAGCGCCTCGACTTCCGTGTCGCCCCGTTCCAGCAGCCGCACGATGTGCGCATCGACGTGCTCGCGCCAATCGGCGATCGTCGCCACCGTCGGCCGCGACAGCAAGCCGCGCCGCGGGCGCGGATGCATCGTGCCGACGGTGTAGTAATAGGAATTGAACAGATAATTGAACGCCGAATCGAAGACGGCGTAGCCCGACAGGTTCGGCCCCAGGATGAAGTGCTCGAAAAACCAGGTCGTATGCGCCAGGTGCCACTTCGCCGGGCTCACGTCCGGCATGCTCTGCACCACGTAATCTTCGGGCTCAAGGCTCCGGCACAGCGCTACCGTTGCGGCGCGCACCCGCAGGTAGTCGTCCACGGTAGACGACCCCGAATCGGCACGGGCATGGAGGGGGCTGGACATGAAAATCGCAAGGCACTGCGGATTGGGCTTGAAATCAGGTTAGCCGCATGAATTCGGCATGTCAAAGCAGTGGCCTTGCAAGGTGATATTGCCCTGTTCAGAACGTCTGTGCGCTTCAAGCACAAGGCGCGCGACCGCGGCATAGCCGTAGCTCTGACAATGGAACGACCATTGCCTGCGCACCGCGTCTTGCCACGAACGCGGACAGTTCTCGCTGAACAGGGCAATATCACCTTGGAAGGCCACTATACCCTTGACTCCAAAGCCGCTGACAGGTGTAATAGCCGCCCCTGTCGATGGCCGGTCCAAACGGCTGTCACCTTAGCATTTTTGTTAAGTAGGGCCGGGTAGCTCAGTTGGTAGAGCAGGGGACTGAAAATCCCCGTGTCGGCAGTTCGATTCTGTCCCCGGCCACCATTTCACCTGCGTTTGCTATCCAGCAGCCTGCGGAACCCTTTTCCGCTTCAGGCGTCTTACCTCTACAATGCATATAAACAAATAGGGGAGATGTCCATGCACCGCCTGATTTGCCCTGTTGTCGCCGTCGCTGTGGCGGCGCTGGCTGCTTCCGCCACTGCCTTTGCGGCCACCAATTCGCCGATGCTCGGCTTTACCGCCGCGGGCGCCGCGCGCGAGCAGGCGCTGGAAGCGAAGTTCGATACCGCGCTCGACCGGCATGAGATTCGCGATTGGCTCAAGTCCATGTCGTCCGAGCCGAACAACGTCGGTTCGCCGCACGACAAGGCGAACGCCGAGCGCATGCTCAAGATGTTCAAGTCGTGGGGCTACGACGCGCATATCTCGACTTACAAGGTGCTGTTCCCGACGCCGAAGGTACGTGAGCTGGAACTGGTTGCTCCGAGTCATTACAAGGCGACGCTGCGTGAGCCACCGGTCAAGGGCGACCCGACTTCCTACATCTATAAGAACGCGTTGCCGCCCTACAACGCTTATTCCGGCGACGGCGATGTCACCGCGCAGCTCGTCTACGTCAACTACGGCTTGAAAGACGACTACAAGGCGCTTGCGCGGCGCGGCATCAGTGTCAAGGGCAAGATCGTGATCGCGCGCTATGGCCATTCGTGGCGCGGCAACAAAGTGCGCTATGCCCAGCAGCACGGCGCGATCGGCTGCATCATCTACTCCGACCCCCGCGACGACGGCTATCGCCGGGGCGACGTGTTTCCCAAGGGCGGCTGGCGCGACCGCTGGAGCCTGCAGCGCGGCTCGGTCATGCGCACCGACGGCGATCCGCTGACGCCGGGATACGCGTCGGTACCGGGCGCGAAGCGCATTCCGCGCCAGGATGCCGACGGCATCAAGAAAATTCCGGTGCTGCCGATCTCCTACGCTGACGCGCTGCCACTGCTCAAGGCGCTCGGCGGTCGAGTCGCGCCGGATCACTGGCAGGGCGCGCTGCCGATCACCTATCACATTGGCCCGGGGCCGGCCAAGGTTCACCTGAAGGTCGTTTCCAACTGGGACGAGAAGCCGATCTACGACGTTATCGCGAAAATTCCCGGCAGCGTCTATCCGGACCAGTGGGTGATGCGCGGCAATCACCACGACGCCTGGGTGTTCGGCGCCAGCGATCCGTTAAGTTCGAACGTGGATATGCTCGAGGGCGCCAAGGCCATCGGTCAATTGCTGAAAACCGGCTGGCGACCCAAGCGCACCATTATCTACATGAGCTGGGATGCGGAAGAGCCGGGGCTGATCGGCTCGGTCGAGTGGCAGGAGCAGCATGCCCAAGAGCTTGCGCAAAACGGCGTCGTCTATATCAATTCCGACAATAGCGAACGCGGCTTCCTGCGCGCCGGCGGTTCCGGCTCGCTGCAAACTTTCATGAACCAGGTCGCCCGCAGCGTGCCCGACCCGGAAACCGGCGTCAACGTGCTCAAGCGCGCACGCGCCCACCGGCTTGTCCGGCAATTGAAACATCCGCCGCAGGATCCGACCGAGCGCGTCTCCGCCGATCCGAATGCGCCATACCCTCTCGTCGCCCTCGGTTCCGGGTCCGACTACACGGGCTTTCTCGACCACCTGGGCATCATGGCGCTGGACATCCGCTTCGGCGGGGAGGGTGGCGGCACGCAGTACCATTCGCGCTATGACGACTTCTACTGGTACAGCCATTTTGCCGATCCGACCTTCAAGTATGGAGTGGCGCTGGCCAGGGTCGGCGGTCACGCCATGCTGCGTTTCGCCAATGCCGATGTGCTGCCGTACGCGTTCACCAGCTTCGCGGACAAGGTTGCCGATTATGCTCAGCAGATCGAGCACGAGCACCGGCAGATGGTCAAGCAGACGCGGCAGAAGAATGCGCTGATCCATGCCGGCGCGTTCAAGCTTGCGTCTGATCCGACCAAAGAGTATGTGCCGCCGCAGCCGGAAGCGAAAGTGCCGCCGCTCGACTTCAAGCAGCTCGATAAGGCAGTGGCGCGGCTGAAGTCGGTGTCGAGTGCTTACGATCAGGCGTTGCGCCAGCACATCGGCAGCCTGTCGAGTGAGCAGGCGCGGCGATTGAATCAAACCCTGGTGAAGGTCTCGCGCCAGTTGCTGTATTCGGGCGGACTGCCCCACCAGAAATGGTTCCGGCAAATGATTTATGCGCCCAACTATTACCTCGGTTACAGCGTCAGTACGCTGCCGGGCATTCGCGAAGCGGTGGATACGCGCCAGTGGGATACGGCGCAGAAATACATCGGTATCGTCGCGGGCTCGCTGAACAATTTCAGTGATCAGGTCGACAAAGCGATGGCGCTTCTGAACGGCGCCTGAGGAGCATCTCATGACATTAACGACAAACGGCCGGCGCGTGTTGCTGGTCCTGATGGCTACGGCCTGTGCCGCGGTGGTGACGGCGAACGCGCGCCAGTTGACCGACAAGGACTACGCGCGCGCCGAGCAATTCCTCCGCTACAACACCGACCCGTTGGTCGATCACGACGTGCAGCGCGTCAAGTGGCTGGACGACACGCATTTCTGGTACGTCGATCATGATGCGTCGGGCGATCATTACCGGGTGATGGACGCGGCGACCGGCAAAGTGTCGCCCGCGTTCGATCAGCAGAAGCTGGCGAAGGCGCTGAACAAGGTGCTGAAAAACCCGGTCAAGGCCTCGAAACTCGATATTCGCGACTACAAGATCGTCGATGGCCGCTACGACATCGACATCAAGGGCAAGCACTATAGGTGCGACTTGTCCGGCGCGGGCCACTGCATCGTCAAGGGCTCGAAGCTCAAGCACAAGCCGGGCGATGAACCGGGCGTCGTTTCGCCCAATGGCAAGTACGCGGTATTCGTGCGCGACTGGAACCTGTGGCTGCGCGATCTGGCGACGGGCAAGGAGACGAAGCTCACCACCAACGGCGTCAAGAACTACGGCTACGCGACCGGCAACGCCGGCTGGGTGCATGACGTCGGCGCGATTGTGAAATGGTCGCCGGATTCGACCCGCGTCGCGACGTACCGGCAGGACCAGCGCAAGGTCGGCAACATGTACACGCTCGAGACGAAGGTCGGCCACCCGAAGCTCGAACAGTGGAAGTACCCGCTGCCGGGCGACAAGCACGTCTTCATGATCCAGCCGGTGATCATTGACGTGAAGACGGACAAGCTCGTGCGGGTGAAAATGCCGCCGGAGCAGCGCCTCTCCAGCTTGTGCGATACGCTCGCTTGCAGCCGTGACCGCCACGCCTGGAGCGACGTGAAGTGGGCGCCCGACAGCCGGAGCCTGGCGCTGGTATCGACGTCGCGCAATCGTCAGCACGAGTGGTTCCGCATCGTTGATGCAAAAACCGGCGCCGTGCGCACCGCGTTTGAGGATAGCGTCAAAACCTATTACGAAAGCGGTCACGGCAAGGTCAACTGGCAGTACCTGCCGAAGACGCACGAGGCGATCTGGTATTCCGAACGCACCAACTGGGGCAACCTGTACCTGCGCAACCTCCAGACGGGCAAAATCGAGCACCCGATTACCACCGGCTACGGCAACGTGACGCAGGTGCGCCATCTTGATCGCCAGTCGCGCACGCTGTGGTTTGTCGGCGTGGGGCGCGAGCCGGGCGTCAATCCTTATTATCGGCAGTTCTTCAAGGTCAATATCGACACCGGCAACGTGACGCTGCTGACGCCGGAGCACGCCGATCACACGATCACGATGTCGCCCGACGGCAAGTACTTTGTCGACAGCTGGTCGACGCCGACGAAGCCGCCGGTGACGGTATTGCGCGCCTCATCCGACGGCCATGTCATCGCACCGGTCGCGAAGGCCGATATTTCGCGGCTCAAGGCCGCCGGCTGGGTGCCGCCGATGCCGTTCGTGGTGACGGCGCGCGATGGCAAGACGCCGCTTTACGGCATGCTCTTCAAGCCAACGAATTTCGACCCGCACAAGAAGTACCCGATCATCGATTACATCTATCCGGGCCCGCAGACCGGCTCCGTGCGCGGCTTCAGCTTCCTGGCCTCCCGCGGCCACCAGGCGATGGCGGAACTCGGCTTTATCGTCGTCACGATCGACGGCATGGGCACGCCGTGGCGGTCGAAGTCGTTCCACGATACCTGGTACGGCGATATGCACGACAACACGCTGCCCGACCAGGTGGCGGGCATCAAGCAATTGGCTAAGCGCTATCCGTGGATCGACTTGAGCCGCGTCGGCATCTGGGGCCATTCCGGCGGCGGGTTCGCGAGCACCGACGCGATGTTGAGCTACCCGAACTTCTTCAAGGTCGCGTGGTCGGAGAGCGGCAACCACGACAACCGCAACTACGAAAACGACTGGGGCGAGAAGTACCAGGGTTTGCTGGTCAAGCACAAGGACGGCAGCACCAACTACGACAAGGCCGCCAACGAAACCTACGCGGCGAACCTCAAGGGTCGCCTGATGCTGGTGCATGGCACGATGGACGACAACGTGCCGATGAGCAACACGATGCTGATGGTGCAGGCGCTGATGAAGGCCAACAAGGACTTCAGCCTGCTGCTGATCCCCAACGCGCATCACGGCTACGGCAAATATACGCCGTACATCACCCGGCGCCGCTGGGATTACTTCGTGCGTTACCTGGCGGGCAACACGCCGCCGCACGAATACAGGATGCACCCGCCCAAAGACTGGCGGTGAACCAACTCGCGGCGCTGGCAGTTCTCCAGCGCCGCGACCTTGTTCAGTGTGCGTGTTATGACTGGATGGTATCCGATTCCAGTTGCGCGAGATCCTGCGCCATGGCCGCCGCGCCATCAGTGCGGTTCATCAGCAGCCGCACCTTGCCCTTGGGGCCGAACACAAAGATCGCCGCGCTGTGATTGACGGCGTAGGCGCCGTTCTTGTCCGGCTTCTGATAACTGTATGACACGCGGTAGCGCTTGGTCAGCGCCTTGAGCTGCGCTTGCGTGCCGGTCAGGCCGAGGAATCGCGGCCCGAATGCCTGCGTATAGGTCTTCAATACATCCGGCGTATCGCGCTTGGGATCGACGCTGACGAACAAGACCCGTACTTTATCCGCCTTGTGACCCAACTGTTTCAGCGTCCGGCCGACCGTCGCAAGCGTGAGCGGACAGATATCCGGGCAGTGCGTGTAGCCGAAGTACATCAGCTTGATTTTGCCGCGGTAATCGCTGGCGTGGACGGTGTTGCCGTTCTCATCGGTCAGCGTGAACCGGAGATTGGGCATTACGCCGGTGATGTTGTTGGTGTTCCAGTGCTGCTTGCCGCTGCCGCATGCGGCGAGGGCCAGCGCGGCGAGGCTGCACACGGCGATGAGTCTAAGCGAGCGGGTCATTGGCCGGGCCTTTTTACGGTGAATTCGACTTTGAGATGTTGGCCGTCGGCGAATTTCAGCGTGACGGGTATGCGCATCCCGGGTTTAAGCCGACGGCTGCGCCACATCATCAGGTGATAGCCGCCGGGCGCGAAGGTGAGGGTACTTTCAGCAGGCGCGTCGGCGGCCTTGATCGGCTTCATTTCGTCCATGCCGTGCATCGTCATGCTGCGGTGCAATTGGACGCGCTTGAACGCCGGGCTGGTCGCGCCGGTGAGCTTGAGCGGCCGGGTGCCGTTGTTGTGCAGCGTGAAATAGCCGGCGAGCGGCAGGTCGCCCGGCAGCAGCCGGATCCAGGCGCCGGAGACGGTCGCTTTCGGTGGTGCCGCCAGCGCGCTTGCGGCAAATAGCGCACAGGCCGCGACCAGCAGCCACCGCGCATCACGGCGCTCAGGCGTAGACATTCCGGTGCTCCGGCTTGCGCGTCTCGGCTTGTCGATTGGTCGCGTTTTCCTCGTGCATCCAGCGGCGCAACACGACGATCCCGCCGACGACGCTCATCATTGCCGCCGGAATCCAGGTAATCAGGCCGCCGATGCGCTGATCGGTCAAGGCGCTGATCGGCCACAGCCGGCCGCAGATCGCGTAGACGTGGTAAATCTCGTGGTCGCTCATCGCGATGTAGCCGCCGATCGCGTTCTGCGGCAGGATAACGAGGCCGAGAATCACCAGCCGCCAGCCGTAGCGCAGGCCGCCTTCGGCGGGCGTGCGCGGGTCGAGCATCACGTACCAGAACAGCAGGCCGTCAACCGCCATACTCCAGTTCATGACATTGTAGAGCGGCACGTTGAGCATTGCGTAGAAGTGGATCGACGGCATCAGCCACAGGTAAATCAGGCCGACGAACAGCACGGCCGCGACCGCCGGCTGCTGAATGCTGCGATACCCCAGGCGCAGCGGTGGAAACCGACCCATTGCCCGCAACGGTGCGCGCAACGGCGCCGGCAGACCAGCCGCCATTACCGCGCCGGGCGCGGCGATGATGATCAGGAACGGCGCCAGGTGGTGCAGGACGAGGTGCTGCAGCCGGTGCAGGAAGAACATGTGCTGCGCCATGTAGTCGTAGTGCGTTTGCAGCACGCCGTACATCAGCGCGACGCCGAGCAGAAAAGCGAGCGACCGCGGCCACGCAGGCGCTTCGCCTGTGCGCGCAAGTGCGATCGCGCCGCGCACGTACAGCACCACTGCGACAAGGCACAACAGTAATACGGTGGGCGAAAATTCGTAGGGCAGGAGGAAGGCCGCGTTCATCGCCGCACATTATACCCCCGCCCCAGCCTTCCTTCCGTCCCGATCGGCGTCAAGTCCGTCCGGTTTGCAATAAATTGCGGCCGCGGCGGCAGGCCGCAAAACGGCTCGACCAGCGCATTCCCGCAGTGATTGAAGACGATGAAGACGTTACTGCGCGCGAACGGCGTGATGTTTGAATTCGAGCCGTGCATCAGGTTGCACTCGAAGAACGTCACCGAGCCGGCCGGCCCGACCGGCGCTTCGATACCGCCTTCGGCCACCATTCGCGCGAGATTGCGGTCGTCCGGCACGCCAAGTTCCTGGATCTTCAGCGATTTTTTGTAATGTTCTTCCGGCGTTTCGCCGACGCAGGCAAGAAACTGCTTGTGCGACCCTGGTATCAGCATCAGTGGGCCGTTTTCCGGGGTGTTGGGGGTTAGGCTGATCGAGCAGCTGATCGCGCGCATGTTCGGCATGCCGTCCTCGACGTGCCAGGTTTCGAAGTCGGAGTGCCAGTAGAACGGCTTGCCCTTGAAGCCGGGCTTGTAGTTGATGCGGCTCTGCGTGAAGTACACGTCGCCGCCGAGCAGTTGGCGCGCGATCGAAACCAGCCGCGGGTCGCGGCACAAGCGGCCGAGCAGTCCGTTGTGTTCGTGAATCGCGAAAATCGAGCGGACGTCGTCACTGCCTGGCTCGGTGATCGTCGATGGCATCGTCCGGACTGCGGGATCCGAGCGCATGCGGTCGAGTTCGGCGCGCCACGGCGCCAACTCGTCTTCGGAAAAAAATCCGTTGAAGGCGAGAAAGCCGTTGTCGCGATATCGGGTGAGGGCTGCGTCGTCGAGCGGACCATCCTTGGTTGAACCGTAAACGACCGGGTCCATCCGGTCGTTCAGACTGGGTTGGGGCGCTACCCGCGAGGGGTAGCGATCATTATCGTGCTGTCGTACCTGATGTGCTGTAGTACCCATGATGGAATCGATTGATCATGTCGATGTTCTCGAAATGGCGAAATCGTGCGTTTTGGACCGGGGATCAGGCCGCGTCGCTGTCCAGCAGCGGATAAACGCCCCGTTCGTCGTGGACCTCCCGACCGGTACACGGCGGGTTGAACACGCAGACCATGCGCATGTGCGTGCCCTTGTTGGCGCGCAGGTAGTGCTCGTCGTGCTCATTGAGGGCATAGAGCGTGCCGACCTTGATTGGATACACCTTGCCATTGGCGACGGTTTCAATTTCACCTTCGCCTTCGATGCAGTATACCGCCTCGAAGTGGTTCTGATACCACATGTGGGTCTCAGTTCCTTCCTTGATAATGGTCTCGTGCATCGAGAACCCCATGTTGTCCTTCTTGAGGATGAAACGGCGCGATTCCCAGGTGTCGGTATCGATGTGGTCTTCGGTGTTGGTCAGGTCTTCGACTTGCTTGACGATCATGTCTCAGGTCTCCGTTTTGAGGGTGAAAATCTTGTCCCCTCTCCCGACGGGGGAGAGGCTTCGTAAGGCTTAGGCGACGCTGCGTTCCTGCGAGGCAGCTTCAGCCACGGCCATCACGCTGGCTTCGATGATGTCGAGACCCGTGTCCAGCTCCTCCTCGCTGATGGTCAGCGGCGGCAGCAGCTTCAGCACTTCGTCGTCGATGCCGGCGGTCTCGATGATCAGGCCGCGCTTGAAGGCTTCCCCCGACACCGCGTTGGCGGTGGACTTGTCCTCGAAGGCGAGGCCCTGGATCAGGCCGCGGCCGCGCGCGCTGGCGCCCAGCGAGGACACGCGTTTGGCGATTGCCTGCAGACGCTCGGTAATGTGCGCCGCTTTCGCTTCGACGCCCTTGGTGAGCCTGTCATCGGCCCAGAAATCGAGTGCCGCGGCGGCGGTGACGAACGCGGGATTGTGACCGCGGAACGTGCCGTTATGCTCACCCGGCTCCCAGACGTCGTGCTCCGGCTTCATCAGCACCACCGCGAACGGCAGTCCGTAGCCGGACAGCGACTTCGACAGGCAGACGATATCGGGCTTGATGCCGGCCGGCTCAAAGCTGAAGAACGGGCCGGTGCGGCCGCAGCCGACCTGCACGTCGTCGACGATCAGCAGGATTTCGTGGCGCTTCAGGAGCTTGGCGAGGCGCGTCAGCCAGTCGAAGCTGGCGACGTTGACGCCGCCTTCGGCCTGCACGGTTTCCAGAATCACCGCGGCCGGCTTGTCGATGCCGCTGCCGGCGTCGTCGAGCATCGCCTCGAGATATGCGAGCGTGTCGGTGCTGTCGCCGAGATAGCCGTCGAACGGCACGGCCGTGACGTTGCCGAGCGGTACGCCTGCGCCGGCGCGTTTGAACGAGTTGCCGGTGACGGACAGCGAGCCCAGCGTCATGCCGTGAAAGCCGTTGGTGAACGCGATGATGCGCTCGCGGCCGGTCACCTTGCGCGCCAGCTTGAGTGCGGCCTCGACCGCGTTGGTGCCGGTCGGGCCGGGGAACTGGACCTTGTAATCCAGCCCGCGCGGTTTGAGGATCACTTCGTTGAAGCGTTCCAGGAAGGTGCGCTTGGCGGTCGTGAACATGTCCAGGCTGTGGGTGACGCCGTTGCGTTCGATGTAGTCGAGCAGCGCGATCTTGAGCTGCGGATGGTTATGGCCGTAGTTCAGGACGCCGGCGCCGGCGAAGAAGTCGAGGTAGCGTTTGCCGTCTTCGGTGGTCAGGTGGACGCCTTCGGCGGTGTCGAACATGACCGGGAAGGCGCGGCAATAGCCGCGGACTTGCGATTCGTGGCGTTCGATAGTGTTCATTGGGTGCTCCATTCTCGTGTTCGGTTCAAGCAAGCGGACCGATGCGAAACAGCTTTTCGGTCTCATGCTCGCCGGGAAATTCGGTGGCATTGATGAAATCGGTATCGGATTCCATCGCCGCGTCATGGCGACGCGCGAAGCCGGTAAATAGCGCGCGCGACGGCGCATTGCTCTCGCCGACGCTGGCTTCGAGGAAGCGCGCGCCGCTGGTTTCGACCAGCGCCTCCAGCAGTCGGCCGGCGATGCCCTGGCCGCGCGCCGCGGCGGCGACGCCGATCTGCCAGACGAAAGCAGTATCCGGCTGCTTCGGCGGGCGGTAGCCCATCACGAAACCGAGCAACTCGTCGCCACGCTCGGCGACGAGGCAGGTGTCGCCGAAATGGCGCGCCATCAGCAGATAGCAATACTCGGTATTCATTTCGAGCGCATCGCTCGCGCGCACAAGTGTGCACATCCGCCCGCCGTCGGCGGCCGTCGCGCGCCTGATTGTGACGAGAGTATCGCTCACGCTGCGGCGAGATCGAGATCGTTTTCGACGAAATAGCGGTGCATTCCGCACAGCGCACGCTGCACGTGCGGCGTCTCGATCAAGCAGGTCACCGCGTGCGGCGACTCGAAGCTGTCGTGCACGTTCACGCCGTCGGCGATTGCGCGGCGCACGTGCCGGCCGGCGTGTGCCTCGCCGACGCCGTAGCCGACCGCCGACACGGAGCCGAGGTCGTCATGGACATCGACGTGACGGTCGAACTCGTCCTTCAGTCGTTGCACGAACGCGCTGGGATCCGCCAGCGCCGCGCTCGAAATCAGTAGTTCTCGGGCGCCGGACGCTCTCCCGTTGCCGATGACGTTGTCGCGGAACAGACTCGCGCGGCCGATCGAATCGATCAGTTCGTCGCCGAGATTGCTGTCAATGACGTCGCCATTGAGGCGAATACGCAGCAACTCGCGATGACAGGCGACGCCCACCACTTCCGGGTCGCTGTCGGTGTCGCGTTCGCCGTGAATGATGGTGCCGCCGGCGTCGGAGAACGTCGAGCGGGCATGAATCGTCACGCCGCGTTTGGCGGCATAGGTCACCGCGCGCGGGTTGAGTACCTTCGCGCCGTGGCGGGCCAGTTCCTGCATTTCCTCGTAGCCGATCGTCTGCAGGCGCGTGGCGCCGTCGACGATGCGCGGATCGGCGCTGTAGATGCCGTCCACATCGGAATAAATTTCGCAGCGTTCGGCATCGAGCGCGGCCGCAAGTGCGACTGCGGTCGTATCCGAGCCGCCGCGGCCCAGCGTGGCGATCTCGCCGTCGGGCGTTTCGCCCTGGAAGCCAGCGACGACCACCACGCGACCCTGGCCGAATTCGGCGTTGATCCGGTCCGGCTGCACGGCTTCGATGCGCGCGTCGTAGTGATCGGCCGTGGTCTTGATGCCACTTTGCGGGCCGGTCAGCGAGATCGCGGGCTCGCCGAGGTTCTCGATCGCCATGCTGAGCAGCGACATCGAGATGCGCTCGCCGGACGACAGCAACATGTCGAGTTCGCGTGGGCCGGGCTCGTTGGAAAGCTGGCTTGCGAGATCGAGCAGTTCGCTGGTCGTGTTGCCCATCGCCGAGACGACCGCGACGACGTCGTGGCCCTGGCGTCGGGTTCCGACGATCTTGCCGGCCACGTGGCGCAGCTTGTCGCCGGTTGCGACCGAGGAACCCCCATATTTCTGAACGATAATGGACATGCCTGTGTTACTCCCTGTTGGCTGTGAATGAGTTGCAAGCGCCCGAATCCGGCCTGTTGTGCAAGTCGGCGGGAAGCTGCGAAGGAGGAGGGAAGAAGAGAATCGGTTACAGCAAAACGAATGGGAAACATTAATCTTTCGCAACGCCTCGCTACGAAGCGTTACGTGTATTCGTTAGGGTAATTACTCTAACACGCTCGGCACTATCTGTAAAATCAAGCACTTGCCTGCTACCATAGCGCGCCGTACCGGGGGATAGAGCTGCAAGTGATCGCTTTCGCTATTAAATTTGTATTGGCTTATTTAATCGGATCCCTATCGGGAAGCCTGCTGCTGGGGCGCCTGCGCGGCGTCGATATCCGCACGCTCGGCAGCGGCAACGCGGGCGGTACCAATGCGCTGCGGACGCAGGGCAAAGCCTTCGGCGTTGGCGTTCTGCTGATCGACATGCTCAAGGGCGTGATAGCCGCCGGCGGCATTCCGCTGCTGCCGCTCGGCCTGCCGATATCGCCTGCATTTGCGCCGTGGCTCGGAGTCGGCTGCGCGGTCGCCGCGGTCGCCGGGCATGTGTGGCCGATCTGGTTCGGATTTCGCGGCGGCAAGGGCGCGGCAACACTCGTGGGCGTGTTGCTGGTGCTCGCGCCGCTGGGTCTCGTGCCGGTACTGGGCGTCTGGATCGCAGTGCTGACGACGACCGGCTATGTCGGCCTCGCTACCATCTTCGGCGCGCTGGCGTTCATCGCCTACGCGTTTCTCGTGCCGCTGCCGACACCGCTTGAATGGTTCGCCGTGGTCATGGCGCTGTTCGTGATCTACACCCATCGCAGTAACCTTCGCCGGCTGAGGGAAGGCACCGAACACCAGGCTTCCAGGGCGATGCTGCTGCGCCGTCGCGGGAACGGCACTTGACGACGGTGCAGGACGACGCGCAGCAGGCGCTGCTTCGCGTGCTCGCCGATGGCCGGTTTCACTCCGGCCCCTCGCTGGGCGCCGTGCTCGGCCTCGGCCGCGGTGCGGTGTGGAAACGCATCGCCAAATTGACTGGCTACGGCATCGACATCGAGCGGGTGCGCGGACGCGGCTACCGGCTCTCGGCGCCGCTTGATTTGCTGGACGCCGATCGGCTGCGCAAGGCGATGGGGACGACCGCTGCCGCACGGCTGGCTTGCCTCGCGGTGCTGCCGGTCGTTGATTCGACCAGTCGCTGGATGGCCGAGCGGGTGGCAGGATTTCGGCAGGGCGAAGCTGGCGCATGTCTGGCGGAGTGCCAGACGGCGGGCCGCGGCCGACGCGGGCGCGCCTGGGTATCGCCATTCGGCGCCAATCTGTATTTGTCACTGGGCTGGCATTTGCAAGATTTGCCGCCGGATGTCGGCGCGCTCAGCCTGGCTGCCGGACTGGCCGCGGCCGATGCGCTGGAGCAGTGTGGATTCGACGGTATCGGCATCAAGTGGCCCAACGACCTGGTCCATGACGGGCGCAAGCTGGGCGGTATCCTGGTCGATCTGCAAGGGCAGCCCGGCGGCGCCTGCCGGCTGGTGATCGGCGTCGGCATTAACGTCGCGATGCCGGCCGCGGCGGGCATGGCGATCGATCAGTCCTGGGTCGATCTGAAGACGATCGGCCCTGTGGCCGCGGGCTTGCGCAACCGCCTCGCCGGCCGGCTGATCGCGCGACTGCTGGATGCAGTGGCGCACTATACCGAACAAGGTTTTATGCCCTTTGCCGACGAATGGCGCCGCCGCGATGCCGTGGCCGGGCGCGTCGTCGATGTGCTGCTGGCGGATCGCCGGGTTGCCGGGACAGCACTCGGCGTCGATGCTCAGGGCGCGCTGCGGCTGCAAACCGAAGCAGGCATCGAGCGCTATTTCAGCGGCGAAGTGAGCCTGCGGGCCAGATGAACCTGTTGATCGACATCGGCAACAGCCGGATCAAGTGGGCGGTCGCTAACGGGACGAAACTGGGCGAAACGCATGTCGCGCCCACCCGGCCTTTTCCGGTTGGGTTTGCCGCGATCGGTGCTATGCCGGATATGCCGGCGCGAATCGTCTGCGCGAATGTCGCCGGTGCCGAGGCCGCCGAAGCGGTCACTGCCTGGGCCAATGAACGTTACAGCCTCACGCCGGTCCTGCTGCAGGCGGAAGAGCAGGCATTCGGCGTCCGCAATGCCTACGGCCGGCCGGAGCGACTGGGCGCGGATCGGTGGGCGGCGCTGATCGGGGCGCGCTGGCGCAGCAACCAGGCCGTCTGCGTCATCGACTGTGGCACGGCGATTACAGTCGATCTGCTGGACGACGACGGCCACCACCGCGGCGGGCTCATCGGGCCGGGTGTGGCGACGATGCGGCGGGCGTTGTACGGCACCACGGCCGGCATCGCCGACGAAGGCGAGGGGGTCATGGCGCCGCTCGCCGCGGATACACGTTCGGCCGTGACTGCAGGCACTCTTTATATGGCGGCGGCATTTATCGATCGCGCCCGCACCGAAATCGAAGCAATGCGTGCGCGCGACCTGCCGTGCCTGCTGACTGGCGGCGACGCGACGGTCGTCGCACCGTTGCTGAGTGGGCGCTATGAGATGGCGCCCGACCTGGTTCTGGAGGGATTGGCGGTGATTGCAGCATGAAAATCGTCTTTCTGGCATTGCTGCTGGCGAACCTCGGTCTGCTGGCCTGGCAAGTCTGGGTCGTGCCAACGCGGACACGGATCGCGCAGCCCGCGCCGTTTGATCTGCCGAAAGCGCCGACGTTGAAGCTCTGGCAGCCGAGCGACGCACCTGCATTGCCGGCGACAGCGCCTGTTGTCGCGCAGGCGACATCAGCGTCGGCGACGGACGAGCAGGTGTGCGTTGAATACGGACCCTTCACCGCCCCGGCCGGCGCCACAGCCGCTGCGGCTCCCTTGCGGCAGCAGGGTCTGGCGTTTACGATCGTGCCGCAGACCGCCGCCGTCGCCGACAGTTACCGCGTCTATTTCCCGCCGTTCCAGACGTTTGCCGCCGCACATGACATGGCGAACCGGCTGCGCCGCGCCGGAGTGAACGATATCTACATCATCCGCGATGGCGATGAGCGCAATGCCGTGTCCGTCGGTGTCTTCAAGGACCAGAAAGGCGCCGAGCAGCGCCGCCGGCGGCTCAATGGTCTGGGCTTCAAGGCGCAGGTCGAGGTGCGCGACCAGCATCAGGCAAGCAGCTACTGGATCAAGACGACGGCGGCAGCGGGCATCGAGCTGCTGCGCAAATTTGCCGCGGCCGATGCGACCGCCGGGCGGCAGGTCGATAGCTGTATCCGCGTTGCAGCCTCTGGTGCAAACCCATAGAATTTAAAGGTTAATCGAGCGCACCATGGATGTGGTGTAACGTAACGCTGGCGTAGCTCAGTAGGTAGAGCAACTGATTTGTAATCAGTAGGTCGCAGGTTCGACTCCTGTCGCCAGCTCCAGTCGCGTCGGCCCGGCCGACAGGAAATTGTATTGATCACTTCGGACCTGACCACGATCCCGGCGGACGAGCGCCGCCGCCTTCCGTTTCGTGCGCGCGTGCTTCGCGCGTTGCGCACCGTCATCCGCACCTGCAGCCACCCGCTGTACTGGTGGTACGAGAAGAAGCTGGTTACGCAGGTCAGCGAACACACCGTCCCGGCGCATATCGGCCTGATTCTCGACGGCAACCGCCGGTTCGCGCGCGGCATCGGTCTCGATGTGCGCCAGGGCCACGAGTTCGGCGTCGAAAAGGTGCATGAACTGCTGGAATGGTGCCTGGAGCTCGGCATCGCCCATGTGACCGTGTTCGTGTTCAGCGCCGAGAATTTCGACCGGCCGACCGCGGAGGTCGAATACCTGCTCGACCTGTTCGTGCGCGAAAGCCGCCGGCTGATCACGCATCCGCGGATCAAGGCGAACAAGGTGCGGGTTAAGGTAATCGGCCAGCGCGACAAGCTGCCGGAAGCGGTCGTTGTGGCTTCCGAGGCGCTGGAGAACTCTACCGCCGAGCACGACGGAATGCTGCTCAATATCGCGCTCGCCTACGGCGGCCGCGAGGAAATCGTCGACGGTATCAAGAAGCTGCTGCAGCAGGCGGAGGCGGAGCACCGTTCCCCGGCCGACATTGCCGAAAAACTCGACGCGGCCCAGATCAGCGACTGTCTCTACACCGCAGGTATCCCGGATCCGGACTTCATTATCCGCACCAGCGGCGAGGTGCGGCTGTCCGGCTTCTTCCTGTGGCAGGCGGCCTATAGCGAATACTATTTCTGCGATGCGCTGTGGCCGGAATTCCGCCGAATCGATTTTTTGCGAGCAATCCGTAGTTACCAGGGCAGGGAGCGCCGTTACGGGCACTAATGGAAGACCACTGCGGCGGTCATGTTAAAATGCCGCCGTTGACGGGTTTGGCCTGACGATCATCCAGATTTTCCTGAAGAGATTGTGCTTCGGGAAAGTCTTCTTTTGCTCTGAAATCTGTTGACCCCCGCTTCGAAATGTTCCACAATTCGCAGCTTACGCTTTTTTGTGGCCCGGAGGCTTGTCCTCGGTAGTGGGTTTTACGGTTTTTGCAGCGTGGAGGGGTACCCAAGCGGCCAACGGGGGCAGACTGTAAATCTGCTGGCTTACGCCTTCGGAGGTTCGAATCCTCCCCCCTCCACCAGCTTTAGAGCGCCTATATATATGGCAGCTCGGGCGAACAGGCTGAGAGAACGCGGGTGTAGTTCAATGGTAGAACCTCAGCCTTCCAAGCTGATGATGTGGGTTCGATCCCCATCACCCGCTCCAGCACGGATTTAAATGAGGAAGCGTTCGCCCATATAGCTCAGTCGGTAGAGCACTTCCTTGGTAAGGAAGAGGTCACCGGTTCAAATCCGGTTATGGGCTCCAGTTAATTGTTATTCGGCAAGCAGCAACACTGAATCGAGGAGAAGACAGTGTCCAAGGCAAAATACGAGCGCACGAAGCCGCACGTGAACGTTGGGACGATTGGTCATGTGGACCACGGCAAGACGACCCTGACGGCGGCGATGACGAAGGTGCTGTCGGAGAAATACGGCGGTGAAGCGAGCGCGTTCGACCAGATC
>DASSJY010000008.1:0-44965 GCA_035690945.1 Gammaproteobacteria bacterium | reverse complement strand
TTGCGCGCCGACGGCTTCGGATCGAGGCCGAGTAGAGCCCGAATCTGCAGATGGCCGCCGAGCATCGCGAAGAACTGCTCGGCGGCAATGCGCGGCTGCGCGACGTGCAGAACGCCGCGCCGGGTCTGCTGGCGCAGGTAGCTCGATAGTGTCTCGACGGCCAGATCCGGCCCTGAGCGGTAATAAATCTCCCGCAGCTCGGGTGAGCGCTGCGATTCCACGACCAGTGTTCGATACAGCGCCAGCGTGTCCGGTGCCAGCATCTTGTCGACGAACGCCTGCGCCAGACTGTAGAGGACCGTTTCCGGTCGCCCGGACGCCGCCTGTTCCGGCTTGAGCGCCTCCAGCAATTGCTGGCAGCGGCCGCGAATGACCGCGCCGAACAACTGGTCCTTGCTGCCGAAGTGGTTGTAAACGGTTTGCTTGGACACGCCGGCGCGCGCAGCAATCGCGTCCATGCTGGCTGCCGGATAACCGGCATCCAGGAAAACCTCCTGCGCCGCGGCGACGATGGCCGCGCGTTTTTCCGGGCGAGCGCGAGCCGTCATTGCGCCGCAGTTGTGGCCGGCTGTTGCGATACCCGACCCAGGACGGCATCGGCCGTCAACGTGCCCGTATTCGCCTTGAGCGCGTACGCGGCAATTTGTATGGTCGCCTCGGCGCGCACCAGACTGACGCGCGCGCTCAGCAAATCCTGCTGCGCGTCGAGCACGTCGAGCTGCGTACGCTCGCCAACGCGATGCTCGCTTTTCACGCCCTTGAACGCGATCTGCGCCGCCTGAATCTGCACCTTGATCGACTTCAAGGCCGCGTGCGCCGTCTTGTACGCCTGCCAGGCGCGCGTCACCTGCTCGACCGCCATGCGCCGAGCATCGAGAAGCTGGTCGCGGCGCTGCTCGGCCAGGTGGCGGGCGTGGCTCTTCTGTGCGTGCAGGGCGCCGCCCTGGTAGATCGGAATGCTCAGGCTCAGCATGATCTCGGCCGTGTTGAGTTGCGAAAACGCGAACTGCGGGTCATTCGCATGGAAATACGACGCACTCAACCCGAGCGACGGCGAGAACTGGCTTTTGACCGTGTCAACGTTGTACTGCGCCGCCCGCACCGCGTAGCGCGCGGCGACCACCGGGTAGTTCTGCGACGCAAGTTGGCGGGCCTGCGCGAGCGATGACGGCAGGCCGCTCACCGGCGGCGGCGGTGTCAGGTTTTTGGCCGGAATGCCGATGATGCGGCGAAAACTGGCCCGGTCCTCTCGCAGGTTGCCGCGCGCCTGGATCACCTGCGCCCGTGCGCCCGCAAGGCGCGCCTGCGACTGAGCCACATCAGTGCGCGTCGCCTCGCCGGCGTTAAGGTTTGCCTGGGCCGAGTCGAGTTGCTGCTTGAGCACGTTGACGTTGTTCTGCTCCAGCCTGAGCACCGCCTGGTCCGTGAGCACGCCGATGTAAGCCTGCGCGGCCTTCAGAAACACCTGCTGCTCGGTCTGCTGCAGCATTGCGTCCTGCGCCGAAACTATGCTCTGCGCCTGGTTGATCGCAGCGCTTGTGCGTCCGCCCTCGTAGATCGGCTGCCTCACCGACACGCCGACGGCGCTGCCATGCAGTGTCAGCGGCAGAATCGGATTGGCAGGGTTGGAAAAGCCGCCGAACAAGGGCGAAAACGAACCATCGAGGCGCGTTCGGCCAGCGCTGGCGGAAACGTCAACGTGCGGCTTCCAGCCGCTTTTGGCGCTGTCGACCTGATCCTCGGCGGCGTTCAGCACCGCCCGCTGCGCCTTGAGTTGCGCATTGTTACGGTATGCCTTCGCGAGCGCCTCGTGGACGGTGATGGCATCCGCCGATGCGGCCGGCAGCACCAGCCCGGCCGACGTCGCCGCCAACAGCAGAAACAAGGGAATCGCGCCGGCGCGCCGTGCGCCGGCAGAAATTGGATTCAGCATGAAGGTCGCCTATGAAAGCTAAAATGGACTAACGAGTCTATTTTAGCGGATGGGCGGGATTTTGCAATCGTTCCGCAGCCACCGCCGCAACATTTCCACGAGCCATGCCGCGTGCTCGTCCTCGGCGTGCGCTGCACCGTCCGCCAGCAGTGCCGCCCCATAGGTTCGCGCCAACGCGTAAGCGAAGCGCCGCGCATCCGCCTCGCGTGCGGCGGCATCGATGTTCGGCATACGTGCGCCGTAAACCGCGATCGCCCGAATAGCCGACTCTATACGCTCGCGCAAATCTCCGGGTACGACAACTGCATCCTGCACCCGCCGCCGGCTGTCCTCAATCAACACTGTGAGCAGTTCGGGCCGCTTCAACGCCCGCAGCACGTCCAGTGCCAGCACGTTCGTCGTCCCCTCCCAGATCGACAGCACCTGGCAGTTGCGCAGCAGCGCCGGCAAGCCGGTGTCTTCGATGTAGCCCTGGCCGCCGAAGCATTCCAGCACTTCGCTGGCAACCGCGATCGCCTGTTTGGCCGTGTAGAGCTTGACGACCGGCGTCATCAGCCGCAGCAAGCCCTGGTCCGCATCGCTTGCGAGATTGCACTCATCGAGGCCCAGCAGCCGCGCCATCTCGAAGGCGAGATAAAACGCGCCGGCGTGTTCGGCTTCGAGATCGGCCAGTGTCTCGGCATGCAGCGGCTGCTCCGCAAGCAGCTTGCCGAATGCGCGCCGCTTGCCGGCATAGTCGCGCGCGAGCGCAACGCCGCGGCGCATGTAGCTGACGGCCGCCACGGCGTTGTATAACCGCGTAATGGTCAGGATCGTGCTGATCTGCGCGATACCGCGGCCGCGCTTGCCGACCAGCGCCGCGGGCGTGCCCTGCAAGGTCAATTCGGCGGTTGGCAGCGCGCGGGTGCCAAGCTTGTCCTTCAGGCGGTGCACGAAGATATCGTTCAGCCGGCCGGCCTCGTCGCGCAGCTTGAGATAGAACAGGCTCAAGTCATCGTCGGCTCGACCATTTTCTTCAATGCGCGCCAGGGTCATCGCGATTTCGCCGGTGGTGGCCGATGTGAACCACTTGGTGCCGAAGAGCCGCCAGCCGTCGCCGCCATCCCGGGCGACGGTGCGCGAGCTGCGCACATCGGAGCCGCCGGTGCGCTCGGTCATCCACTGCCCGCCGGTCCAGAAATCGGTGGGATCGCGGTTGACCAGATGCGGCAATACATTGCGCTTCAGAGCTTCATCGCCGAACAATTCAATCACGCGCGCCGCGCCATCGGTCATCGACAGCGGACATGACGCGATTGCGGATGACGGGTTGTAGAGATACAGCCGCACGAACTGATGTACGCGCGAATGCGCACCGTGCTCACGCTCATATGCGGTGGCGACAACACCCTCTTCGGCTGCAACGTCGATCAACTCGCGCCACCCCTGCGCGGTCTCGATCGTATCGATGCGCCGGCCCCAGGGATCGTAAGGAACATGCTGCGGCGGATTGGCTTCGGCATCGGCCGCCATGGCAAGCATGTCGCCCGTCGCGCGCGCGCCCAACGCCCTCAGACCCGGCTCAATCTTCCCCAGCACGTCGGCCGGCAACGTCCGCGCCAGCCAGTGACGCAATAACATGTCACTTTCATATTGGTTGCCAAGTTCCGGCGCTGTCTGAAAAAATTCATCCATACGATTTTTCTGCCCAAACTGGCCCTCGCCGTCCGTCCGCGCATTCTTCCCGCCCGTCCCGTTGCCGCTGGTCCGGGCTACCACGAAACCTATACTACACCGCATGACAAAAAGGCCGTGACGGAGACCAAGACTATGACCGGCCGTAATAAGGGATTCACGTTAATTGAATTGATGGTGACGATCGCCATCGCTGCGATCCTCGTCACCGCCGGGGTTCCCGCTTTCAACCAGTTCGTGCAGGAAAATCGCATGGCCGCCCAGGTCAATTCGCTCGTGCACGCGTTGAACATCGCGCGCAGCGAAGCCGTGAGCGAGAACACCACGACGGTCGTCTGCGCCAGCAGTGACCAGGTGAATTGCACCACCGACTGGAACAAGGGCTGGATTGTGTTTGCCGACAAGGACGGCGACGGCAAGGTCGAATCGGGAGAGTTGCTTCATGTCTTTCCGGCGATTGATGGGGGCAATACACTCACCACCACGGTGGCCACCAGTATTGGTTATGAGCCCTCGGGCCTCAGCACCACGAGTGGCACCTTCACCCTGTGCGACGGCGGCGGCGACGTTGCCGCTCGAGCTGTCATTGTCAGTCCGGCCGGGGCGATCCGAACGGCCGCCGGAACTTGTAGCTGACAGAACCGTGAATAATCATCAAAAAAACGCGGGCTTTTCGCTCATCGAAGTGCTGATCGCGCTGGTCATACTCAGCGTCGGTCTGCTGGGATTGGCCGGTTTGCAGACCTCGTCGCTGCACGCGAACGACGGCGCCTATCTCAGAACCCAGGCCAACGTTCTCGCCTATAACTTGTTGGATCGCATGCGCGCCAACATCAGCGAAGCGAAGGGTGGCGCGTATAACAGGGCGATTTCCGACCCGGCGCCGACGAATCCGCCCGTCTGTATCCCTACGGCTGATGTGCCGACACCGGATTGCACCCCGGCCGAACTGGTGCAATGGGACATGTCGCAATGGATGAAGCAGGTAGCCAAGCTGCCCGATGGCAAGGCGAGCGTCAGCACGGATACGTCCGGGACCAATACGCTGGTGACGGTGACGCTCAAATGGCTGCAACGCGGCCTGGAGCATAACGATGACGACGCCGAGACCAAGCTGGTCGTCACAACCGCCTTCTAATGAGCCGAGCATGAAGATGAAGCGTCAACAACGCGGCCTGTCGCTTGTGGAACTCATGATCGCGATGCTGTTGGGTCTGATACTTATAGCAGGCGTCGTTGAAGTCTATCTGTCCAGCCGCGCGAGTTACAGATTAAACCGGGGGCTTGCACAAGTGCAGGAAAAGGGCCGCTTCGCCACCGCCTTCCTGGTTCACGATATACGCATGGCCGGGTACACCGGTTGCAGCGGCGGCAGCCCTGCGAGCGTCGTCAGCACATTGGACCTGCAGACCGCCAGCGATCAATTCCTGTACAACTTCAGCCACGGATTGCAGGGTTTCGATTCCTACGACGGCAGCACCACGTGGACGCCGACGATCCCAACCGCTTTGACGGATTCGACCAAAGTACACGCTATTCAGGGCACTGATGTCGTGGCCGTACGTACGGTACAAGGGATGGGGGTGCATATCTCGGAAGCAATGCCGAAGTCGTCGGCCGAGCTGAAAGTCAACAATGTCGAGTCGTCCGATCTACAGCCCGGAGATATCGTCATGTTGACCGACTGCAGCGCGGCGGCCGTCTTCCAGGTCACTGCGGTGCAGACTTCCGCCGATCATATTCAGCACAACACTGGAGACTCGGATCCCGGCAACTCGACCAAGGATCTCGGCCAGGCCTTCCGGATTGGTTCGGAGGTGCAAAAAATCGCGACGGTCACGTATTTCATCGGCGCCCGCGACTTGTCCGACACTTGCGCCTCCGGCACCTGCGGCCTTTATAAAAAAGTAGGAGATGGCGATCCGGAAGAACTGGTCAGCGGTGTCACCGATCTGCAGGCTTTATACGGCGTAGACACCGACGGCGACTTGACCCCGAATCAGTACGTCACCGCGGATAAGGTTAACGACTGGAACAGCGTTGTCAGCGTAAAAATCGCCGTCCTGGTGGAAAGCGACGATGCCGCCACCAGCAAGCCTGCCACCAAGCCGACCTACGCCTTGCTGGACACGTCGGTGACGCCGCCCAACGACATGCACATGAGAAAGGTGTTTTCCGACACCATCGCGATCCGCAACCGCGTGCTGTAAACATCATGCATATGAACTTCAAATGTCGAACTTCAACGGCCAGACAAAGCGGGGTCGTACTCGTCGTCGCGCTGCTGATACTCCTGGTGCTCACGCTAATCGGGCTCGCAGCGACGCAAGGGACGACGCTGGAGGAGAAAATGGCCGGCAACCGTCAGGGGCATAACGTTGCCTTTCAGGCAGCGGAAGCTTCGATGATCGATGCCGAGCACCAACTGGCGATCGGTAGCATCTGCACCGCGTTCGACGGCACCCAAGGGTGCTACCCGCCGCCCGACCCCGCGGATATCGGTGAAAGTTCGCTTTGGGAATCGATCGACTGGACGGACACTTCCACAACCTTCGCCTTTTCCGGCACCCTCGGGGGTCTCTCGCTAAAGCCGCGCTATTTTGTGCAGCAGTTGCCGCCCGAGCCGGCGCCCGGCCAAAACCTGGGGCAAGCAGAGTATGGCAACGTACCGCCACTGCAATTCCTGCAAGTAACTGCAGAAGCGACAAGTGGCGATAATCCGGGCGAAGTCATTCTGCAAGGGGCTTACCGCCCGTAAAAGCTCCCAGCGAGACTTCACAGGTCAAAACACCATGAACATTCGACATAGCCTTGGGTTTCTCGGGAACACTGCGAAAGTTGTTCTGTCAGCAGTGCTTGTACTCGGCTCCAACAGCGCATTCGCCGAGACGCCGAACACCCAGATTTCAGATGTTCCGCTGACGCTTGTTCAGCCCACACATCCGGAAGTGTTGATACTGCTGGGCAATTCGCAATCGATGGATGGCGATCTGGGTGGTGCCATCATGACGGGCTCCGGCACCATGACATCGGTAGCCACGGATACCAGTTCGCCGACAAACTACACTGTTCCGACGGGCTTTACGCCGCCGTGCGATGCTACTGTCACCGATGGATCGACCCCTTACACAATTACGCAGTCCGGCGGCACGCTATGTGATAACTCCGCCAGCCGCCTGAACCTGGCGAAAGCGGCCATTGCGGATATCCTGCAGCAGTATTCCGGCAATACCGATTTCGGTTTGATGGATTTTTCCACCGGCACCCCCGTGCTCGATACGACGTGGGTTTATTACATGAGTGCGCCCGGTGGGTTCACTTTTAGTGACAGCCCCACCGGCACCGAAGGCGTCAACTGGGTCTATAACCCCTGCTACCTGCAGACCGGCACCGGCTGTTCCGCCATCAGCAAATACTATGCCGGCATGAGCAAGATCACCAATAAATATCTGCAAATTGCGAAGAGCAGCGACGATCCATCCGTTAATGACGTTCTTTATGCTACCGGATCGGCCGACACTTTTCTCACCTATGACGGCATTTACAAATCTGACTGCACAACCGCTATCACGAGTCCATATTCGGACTTTTCACTGTCCGATTACGAGGCGGGAAACATTTTGGTTTGTTATAAAGAGACGGCGCCGGGCGCTCTGGCATTTGCAACGGGCCCAACGAACGCCGGCTACGTCCCGTATTCTACTGAAGTGATGTATGCCCCACGGGGCTTTGGCTACGACGCGACTGTCGATGGAACAAAAGGGAACTTGTTGGTACCCATTGTACCGGCAACTTGCGCCGCTACCGGAACTGCTTGTGGTCACCCCACCCAGAGCGACATCAACACCTATGTCAGCAAATTTGCCGGATTTCTGAAGCCCGAAACCAACGACGTTAATACGAACGAAATCAAGGCAGTGGCCACCCAATCTGCGCTCGCCGGGTTGTTGACAGGTGCGTACAACTACTACAACGGCACGTATCCCGATCAAAGCGCGCCGGTTAGCGGTAATGGTTGCGCAGGTCAGCGCTACGTGGTGCTGGTTACCGATGGATTGCCGACCATGGACACAGCCGGCAAGTATTGGCCGCCGCTCGGCAGTGCTGCCGCGGTCGGATACAGCGTCACGGCCACGTTCAACGACGATGGCTCGCTCGCGAGCACCAATGATCAAGCGTTGCAGGACACCATTGACGAGATTACGAACCTCAAGGGGGCGGGGATCAAAACCTACGTGATCGGATTAGGTGCCGGCGTCAACACCGCATCCAACCCGGACGCGGCCGCAGCCTTGAAGGCGATGGCCGTAGCCGGCGGAACGATTGATTACTTTCCGGCCACAACGCCTCAAGATGTCGCCAGCAAGATGCAAGTCATCATGTCGCACGTGGAGGCGGCAAATCTCACCACGACGGCTGCGGCCGTCAACTCGACTGGTCTGCGCAGCGACACGGTCGTTTATCAGGGTCAGTTCGAATCGCAAGATCAGTACGGCGACTGGACCGGCAACCTTTACGCCTACCCCGTCGCCTCCGATGGCTCGGTGGATACCAGCACCGGCAGCGCCAACTGGTCGGCGCAAACTCAGCTCGATGCCGCCAACTGGGATACCGGGCGCCGGATCGTAACCTGGAACCCGGCCACGGGTCAGGGCGAACCATTCCGTGCCGGCACCTACATCACCACCACGAGCAAGACCGGCCAGGCATTAATGCTGGGTTCCGGTACTACATTGGACGCGGCGCAACTGCAGGACGTGGTGCAATACCTGCGCGGTGATCCGCTGGAAGAACAACGGAACAGCGGTGGCTATCGAAGCCGGGCTCATATTCTGGGCGATATCGTCGACAGTAACCCGCTGTTTATCGGCGCGCCCAGAATGTACATCAGCAATTCGTCCTATCTGACGTTCCAGAGTACGAACAAGAGCCGGACGCCGATGATTTACGTGGGCGCCAATGACGGCTATCTGCATGCATTCAAGGCAGCTACCGGACAAGAGGTTTTTGCATTTGCGCCGTATGCTGTATTGGATACGCTTTATGACCTGACAAAGCCGGACTACAACACCGGACACCGGTTCTATGTAGATGGCTCACCCACCGCCAGCGATGTTCAGTTTGCCGATGGCACGTGGCACACGGTGCTCGCCGGCGGACTGGATCACGGCGGTCAGGGCATCTACGCGATGGATGTGACCGATCCGGATGCCATGACATCCGAAACCACGGTCGCCTCCAAGGTACTGTGGGAAGACGACAGCACCACGAGCGGCTTCGGTACGTTGGGCTACACGTACAGCCAGCCGCAGATCGGGGACGTATGTCTGGCATTTGACGATACGACAGGCGAATGCACTGCGAACAAATGGATCATGATCTTCGGCTCAGGCTATAACAACTCGGACGGTCAGCCTTACCTGTACATCGTCAATGCCGAAACGGGTGCGCTGCTGGGCACGCTCGCGTTATGCAGTGGCGATTCCAGCGCTTGCGACACTACGGTCGCAAATGGCGCCTCGACGCCTGCACTGGTTTCGTCCAGCGGCAGCCCGTTCGACGATATGGCGTATATAGGAGATCTGCAGGGCAACCTCTGGCGCATCAAGCTGAACTGCACCGGAAGCAGCAGCAGCGTGAGCTGTAGCCCTTCGGACATACTGTTGTTCAAGGCGCAAAACGGCAGTGGCCAGAACCAGCCCATTACCACGCAGCCACTGGTGAGCTTCCATCCAGCCCACCCGGCGCGTGCCGGCCTGATGGTTTATTTCGGCACCGGCAAATTCCTCGGCACGGGCGATCTCACCGATGCCACGGTACAGAGTTTCTATGGCGTCTGGGACAAGACCACGACCAGCAACACAGTGACTCGCACTCAGCTTGTGCAACAGGTGCTTACGTCCGTCACCGTCACCCCGCCCGATGGCACCACGGTTGAGGCCCGCGTAGTGACGAACAACACAATCAACTGGGATGAGAAGGCCGGGTGGTACATGGACCTGCCGGAGAGCGGCGAGCGGGTCATTACCGATCCGCGCCTCGATAAAGGCCGTCTCATATTTACGACCTATGTTCCGTCAGCGACGCAAAGTACGAGTCTGTGCGAAGCAGGTGGTCAGAGCTTCCTGATGGTGCTGAATTACGCGAGTGGCGGCAGCTTCACCATGCCCGAGATCGATTTAAACGGCGACGGACAGCTCGATGGTGACGATCAGGTCAATACCGGTACCGATGCCGATCCGAACAAGCAAAACCCGGTTGGCGTTGGTTTAGGGAAAGGTTACGCCACGTCACCAACTATTCTGCGGACCTCTCAGGGTAATATCGGCGACATCAAATTGATCACCAAGTCGAACGGGCATATCGCTTCGGTCAAGGAGCGAGGTTCCGATCATCAACGCTCCTCCTGGAAGCAGATTCATTAGGACGCCGCCATGAAACGTACGACACGGGCTATTTTGATTGCGGCAATGCTTGCCGGCGTATCTTCAATGGCCATAACGCCGGCATCTGCCACCTACGCCGTAGAAATGCACACGGTCACAGGTGCCGTCCAAACGGTGGACACAAGCGCTTCCACCCTGACGGTAAACGGCCTGACTATCCGCACGTCTTCGCAAACCGGATTTCGCGGAATTGCCGGCCTTTATGAAATCAGCCAGGGCATGACGGTCACGATCAAGTACTACAATCAGCCCGGTACAAAAAGCTCCGGCGTCGCCGTCGAGATTGACGTCGCTCCGGCGGGAAAAACCAGATAACCAGATGGATGTCTGCGAATGAGAAAATTGTACGAAAAAGGCTTCACCCTGGTCGAATTGATGATCGTTGTGGCGATCATCGCGATCATTGCGGCTATCGCCTATCCGTCCTATCGCAAGTCGGTCATCAAGAGCGACCGTTCGGACGCCAAAGTTGCACTGCAGAGAGCGGCGCAGGCGCTGGAGCGTTGCTACGCGGAGGGCCATAACTACAAGTCGACGCCGACGGCCACGCCATCCGGTACTTGCCCCGCATTCCCACAGGCGTCGCCCAACCAGTACTACACGATCTCGCTGCCCACCGTTACGACGACCACCTACACGATAGAAGCAGTACCCACTGCCGATAGTCCGCAGCAGGATGACGACGAATGCGCGAAATTCTTTCTTGACAATACCGGTCTGCAAACGTCGAAGAACGCAAGTAACGCCACGACGACAGATTGCTGGTAATTGACTGTACGGCGAATCCGCCATCCCGTATCATTCCGGCTCCGCCTAAGGAGTCGCTGTGGATCACAATATTCTCGAACGCCGCCTGCGGTGGCTTGGCAGCACCGGTGCGCCTGTGCTCACGCCCGGGCTTCAGGGCATCGAAAAGGAAAGCCTGCGCGTTACGGCCGACGGGCGGATCGCGAAGACGCCACATCCCCGTGCGCTCGGCTCGGCGCTGACCCATCCGGCGATCACCACCGACTATTCCGAAGCGCTACTCGAATTCATTACGCCTCCGCAGGCCGGCGCAGCGGCGACATTGGCGACGCTCTGCGATATCCATACGGCTGTCTATCGCGAGCTCGGTGACGAAATGCTGTGGGCGACCAGCATGCCCTGCGCCGTTGAGGGTGACGCCGGGATCCCGATCGCGAAATACGGTACATCGAATGTCGGCATGATGAAGCATGTTTATCGGCGGGGGCTCGGCTACCGCTACGGGCGCGTCATGCAGACCATCTCGGGCGTGCATTTCAATTATTCGCTGCCGATCGATTTCTGGCCGGCGTTCCAGGAGCATGAGCAACGGACCGATACGCCGCAGGCCTTCGTGGCCGACGCCTATTTCGGCGTGATCCGCAATTTCCAGCGCTACGGCTGGCTCATTCCGTACCTGTTCGGGGCATCACCGGCAATCTGCAAATCGTTCCTGACCGGCGGTCGCCATGACTTCGAGGAATTCGACGATTACACCTGGTACGCGCCGTACGCCACATCGCTACGCATGAGCGACATCGGCTACAAAAACAAGAACCAGGCGCACCTCAACATTTGCTACAACAGCCTGCAAGACTATGTCGCCGGACTGACGGAGGCGATCTCGACTCCGGAGCCGGAATACGAGTTGATCGGGCTGACTGGCAGCGACGGCCACCGGCAACTCAACACAAATGTGCTGCAGATCGAAAATGAGTATTACAGCTTCATCCGGCCAAAGAACATTGCGCGATCGGGTGAGAAGCCGACGATGGCATTGAAGCGCCGCGGCGTCCGCTACATCGAAGTTCGGGCGCTGGACGTGAACGCATTCGAGCCGCTCGGCGTTAGCACGGCACAACTGCATTTTCTGGAAACGTTTCTGATTTTCTGCCTACTGGCAGAGAGCCCGTTCACCGCCCAGAACGAGCGCGAAGCCATCAATCGCAATCAGGCGCGGGTCACGCGGCGCGGCCGCGATCCGAAGCTGCAACTCGAAAGCGATGGCAGCTTCCGGCCGCTGCGCGACCTCGCCCACGAGCTACTGGGGCAAATGGCGCCGATCGCGGAAATGTTGGATGGTCAATCCGGCAACGATAACTACACGCGCATACTCGCCGAGCAGCGCGCCGCGGTGGATGACCCGGAGCGCACGCCCTCTGCACGGATCCTGGCGGAAATGCGGGCACAAGAGGAGCCGTTTTTCGCTTTCGCACTGCGTATGTCGAAGCAGCACCGCCAATTTTTCCTCGATCGCGATATTTCGCCCGAGTTGCTGGCCCATTTCAGGCAAGCAGCCGAACAGTCGTTGGCGGAACAAGCTAAAATCGAGGCTTCGGATACGCTGCCGTTCGATGAGTTCTTGCGGCAGTATTTTGCGCAATCCTGAATAGTGGAAGAAGACAGACGATGAAGAAATACGGTATTCGCCTGACGATGCCCGAGGACGATCCGATGCGTGCCCCGCACCTGCTGGGCCCGGACTGGGAGTCGTTCAAATGGTTCGACAGCGAAAAACAGCGCGACGAGATGTTCCAGCAAATACGCCGCGAGCATCTCTACTCGCGGCGCGGCGATATTCCCAGCGTGATACCGGAAAAGATCGAGACGGAATAGAAGGTACCGGAAGCCCTATTCCAAGGCTTCCGGTTCCGGCTGAAGCTCGCTGTCGGGACCCATCTCGATAGTTTTTGCGAGCAGCAGGTACATGCTCGGCACGACGAACAGCGTGAACAGCGTGCCGATCGACATGCCGGCCGCAATCACCAACCCGATATCGAAGCGGCTGACGGCGCCCGGGCCGCTTGAAATCAGCAGCGGCACCACACCCAGGACCATCGCCGCGGTCGTCATCAGAATCGGCCGCAGCCGGATACCGGCAGCCTCCTCGACCGCTTCACGCTTGCTTCGGCCCGCAACCTGCAGGTCGTTGGCAAAGCGCACGATCAGGATGCCGTGCTTGCTGATGAGGCCGATGAGCGTAATCAGGCCCACCTCGGTGTAGATGTTGATGGTCGCAAAGCCGAGCGCGAGAAATATCAACGCTCCGGAAATCGACATCGGTACGCTGATCAGCACGATGAACGGATCGCGGAAGCTTTCGAACAGCGCTGCCAGCACCAGGTAAATAATGATGATCGCAAAGAAGAAGGTCGTGATCAGCGCCCCGCTCTCCTGCATGTACTGTCGCGACTGACCGGAGTAGCCCAGCGTGTAGCCGGTGGGCAGAATTTTCGCCGCCGTCTGCTGAACGAAGTTGAGCGCTTCGCCGATCGTTGTGCCAGGCGTCTGCACCGCTGTGATCTGGGCGGAATTGAGCTGCTGGAAGCGATACAGCGATTCCGGTATGACCGTCCGCGACAGATGCGCGACGGTCGATAGCGGCACCGTCTGACCCGTGCCGGTATTGATGTAGTAATGTTCCAGCTGCTCGGGATTCAGCCGCGCGCCGCGTTTGACCTGCGCGATGACGCGATAGCTGCGGCCGCCGAGACTGAAGTAGTTGATGTAGCCGCCGCCGAGCATCGACGCAAGATCGGCGCCGACATCGCTCATGTTGAGGCCGAGATCGGCGACCTTGTTGCGGTCGAGCTGCACCGTCACCTGCGGCTTGTCGAACTTGAGATTGGTGTCGGTGTAAATGAACTTGCCGCTCGAGCGCAGCGCGCCGAGGAACCGATTGACGACCGGCAACATCTGTTCCGGCGGCTGCGTCGAACTGACCACGACCTGCACGCCGAAGTTGCCGCCGGCACCGGGAAGCGTCGGCGGAGTAAAGGTGACAGCCTTGAGCCCGGCAACGCGCGGCACTTCGCTTTGCACCTTGTTCTTGACGTCCTCCTGCGAGACGTCCCGCTCGCTCCACGGCACGAGCGACAGTCCGGCGAACCCGCTGCTGGTGCTACCGGTGCCATTGATCTCGAAGAAGTGGTCGACCGCCGGAATCTGCTTGAAATACTTGTTCAATTGATCGGCGTACAACGTCAACTGGTCGAGCGTCGCTTGCGGCGAGGCCTGGGTCGAGACCAGCACGAAGCCTTGGTCCTCGGTTGGCGCCAGCTCCTGCGGCGTGATTTCGAACAGCAGGAAAATACTGATCAAAATGCCGATGGCGAAGACCACCATGACCGGCAGATAATTCAATACGCCGTGCAGCGAGTGCTGGTAGCGCTGCCGTAACCACTCAAATCGTTCGTCGAGGAAATGTGCAAGCCGTTGCTTGCCGCCTTCGCCTTCCGCCTTGAGAAACTTCGCACACATCATCGGCGAAAGCGTCAGCGCGACGATGCCGGAAATCAGCACGGACCCCGCCACCGTAAAGGCAAACTCGGTAAACAGGGTGCCGGTCAGTCCGCCTAGAAAGCCGATCGGCGCATACACCGCAATCAGTGTAATCGACATCGCGATAACCGAGGTACCCAGTTCGCGGGCGCCAAGTATCGCCGCCTTGAACGGCGCCAGGCCATCCTCAATATGTCGATGGATGTTCTCGACGACGATAATGGCATCGTCCACCACCAGCCCGATTGCCAGCACCATGGCCAGCAGTGTCAGCAGGTTGAGCGAAAAGCCCAGCGCGTACATGACGAAGCAGGCGCCGATCAGCGATAGCGGCATCGCGATGACCGGGATGACCACCGAACGGAACGAGCCCAGGAACAGGTAGATGACCATGATCACGATGGCCAAGGCCTCGACGATGGTCCAGATCACCTCCTGAATCGACTCGCCGATGTATTTCGTCGAGTCGTGCACCATTTCCATGTGCAAACCCGGTGGCAGCTGCGCCTTGAGATTGGGCAACTGGTCGCGCACGTCCGCGATCACGGTTAATGGATTCGCCGTCGGCACAACCTTGATGCCGATGAACGTTGCCGGATGGCCGTCGAATACGACGGCGGAGTCGTAGCTTTCCGCGCCGAGTTTTACCTGGGCGATGTCTTTCAGGCGAACCAGTGTGTCGCCTTCGTGCTTGATAATCAGGTTGCGGAATTCGTCGGCAGTATGAATATCGGTCGACGCCTTGAGCTCGACCTGGATCATCTGGCCTTTCGTCTGGCCTACGGCGGAAAGGTAATTGTTTGCCGCGAGGACCTGCCGCACTTCAGTGCCAGTAATGCCGAAGGCCGCCATCTTTTGTGGATCCAGCCAGATACGCATTGCGAACGTGCGCGCCCCGAGAATTTCGGCCAACTGCACGCCCTCGACCGCCGACAGCTTCGGCTGCACCACGCGCGTCAGGTAATCCGTCACCTGGTTGTTGCTCAGCTCGTCACTGTAGAACGCGATGTACATGTAGTCCTGGCCGCGCTCTTCCGACACCTGGATTTGCGGCTGCTGCGCGTCCGGTGGCAACTGGTTGACCACCGCGTTGACCTTCGACGTGATCTGCGTCAGAGCGGCGTTCGGATCGTAGTTGAGCCGCAGGTGCGCCGTAATGCTGCTCACGCCCTCGCTGCTGGTGGACTCGATGTAATCGATGCCATCGGCCTGCGCAATCGACTGCTCCAGCGGCGTCGTGATAAAGCCCTCCACAAGCTGAGCGTCGGCGCCGAAGTAAGAGGTGTTGACCGTCACCTGCGCGCTTTCCGTCTTCGGATACTGACGCACATTCAGCAGCCCCGCCGAACGCAAGCCGATGATCAGGATCAGCAGGCTGATGACCACGGCCAGCACGGGCCGCTTGATGAAAATATCGGTGAATTTCATTCAGTTCGACCTATTCTTCTTCAACCTTCGGGTTTGGACTGAACGGTACCGGCACCGAATTGTTGATAATCACCGGCGTACCCTTCTTCAGCTTGAGCTGCCCCGCCGTCACGACCATTTCGCCGGGTTTCACGCCCTTCAGAATCGCCACCTGGTCGCCGCGCGTGGGTCCGGTTTGCACGAATTGCTGCTGCACCGTGAGCGCCTCCTTGCCGTCCTTGCCCTTTGTCGAGGTGACGATCCAGACGAAATCGCCGTACGGGTTGTACGAAATCGCCATCTGCGGCAGCGTCACGTACTTCGGATGGCTCGGCAGGCTCACCTGCACGTCCGCGAACATGCCGGGGCGCAGGCGCTCGTCCTTGTTCGGGATCGTCGCCTGCAGCTTGAAGTTCCGTGTCTGCGGATCGACTTTCGGATCGATCGCGTTGACCTTGCCTTCGAACGTCGCATTCGGATAGGCGTTGACCATGACCGTCACCGGTTGCCCGCTGTGTACGTCATTAACGTCCTGCTGCGGCAGCGAAAATTCGATGTAGATCGGCTGCAGGTTCTGCAGCGTGACAATCTTCGTCCCCGGCGCGACGTACTGACCGAGATCGACCTGGCGCACGCCCAACTCGCCGTCGAACGGCGCACGTATGGTCTTCTTCGCAATCGTCGCTTTCTGCTGCAACACGCCGGCGCGCGCGCTTTCCAATTTGCTCAAATCCTGGTCGAGTTGCGACTGGGAAATTGCCCGCTTCTTGATCAGGCCCTTGTCGCGCTTGTAATTGATTTCGGCGAGCTTGGCCGCCGCCTCGAGCCCCTGCAACTGTGCCTTGTCGGCCGAGACGTCGAGCTGTACCAGCAGTTCTCCCGCCTTGACGTGATCGCCGGAATTGAAATCGATCTTTGCGACCAGCCCGCCGAGTTCCGTCGTGACGTCGACACCCTGCACCGCGCGCAGGCTGCCGACTGCCTGCAATGTCGGCTGCCACTCCAGCACCGGCGCCTTCATTGCCGACACGGTTTGCGGCGGGTTCGCATAAGCCGCCATTGCCTGGGCGTATTTATAGTGCCCGTAAAAATTAAGGCCGATGACGCCGCCAAAGACGACAACGAGCGCAGCGATGACAATTATCATGCGCCTGATCATTTTTTATCTCCGTTATCAGAAGTCTGACTGTGGGCGCTGCTCCACCACCCGCCGCCGAGCGCACTGAACAGACTGGTGGTGTCCAGATAGCGCTGCGCCAGCGCCTGCACGTAACCGAGCTGTGCGTTTGCATACTGCTGCTCGGCCGTCAGCACTGTCACAAAGCTGACGGCGCCCGCCTTGTACTGCGTGCGCGCCAACTGAAGGCTCTTCTCCGCGGCAGAGCGCGAGACCTGCTGCGCCTTCAGGCTCGCAGCATCGTTTTCCAGCGCCCGCAGCACGTCGGCCACCTGGGCAAAGGCCGCCAGTACCGTCTGGCGATACTGCGCCGCAGCCGCCTCGAATGCCGCCCGCGCGGCCTCGGTTTTCGCGCGCAATGCTCCGCCATGAAAGATCGGCGCCAGCAGCGACGCGCCCAGGTTCCAGATCATCGACGGCGCGTTGAAGAGGTCGCCGATATCGGTGGCCTGACTGCCGTAGGACCCGCTCAGGCTGATTTGCGGATACTCGTCCGCGACCGCCACGCCGATTTGCGCGCTCGCGGCATGCAGCGCACTTTCCGCGGCGAGAATGTCCGGCCGCTGATGTACCAGTTGCGACGGCACCGTGAGCGGCAACTCCGCCGGCAGCGTCAGATCCTGCAAAGTGAAATTCGTGCCCTGCCAGTTGCCGGGCAATTTGCCCGACAGCGTCGCCAATTGGTGCTCGGCCACGGACAGGCTTTGCCGTAGCGGCGCAACCCTGGTCCGGGTCGCGGCCAGTTGCGCGCGCGCCTGCAGCACGTCCGAATACGGCACGGCGCCGGCCTTTTCCTGCGCGTCGACCAGATTGAGCTGGTTTTCCTCGGCCTGAATGATGTTTTCGGTCGCCTTGATCTGCGCGCGGTACGAGGCCGCATTGATCGCGTAACCGGTCAGGTTACCGATCAGCGTCAGGTAGGCGGCGTGCAACTGGTAGCGCTGGTAATCGACCTGCGCCTGTTGCGCTTCTATAGTGCGCCGCACGCCGCCGAACACATCTGCGTTGTAGCTGACGCCGACCGAGGCGCCATAGATGTCGAAAATGTGGCTGCCGCCGACGGCCCCGCCGAACTGGGCGCCGGAGATCTTTTCCCGCGTGGCGCTGAGGTTCGCGTTCACCTGCGGGTACAGGCCGCCCTTGACGACGGCGAGGTTGGCCTGCGCTTCCTTGAGCGTCGCTTGCGCCGCCTGCAAACTCGGATTCCGGTTGAAGGCCTGCTGAATCAGGGCATCAAGCTGTTTCGAGTGAAACAACCGCCACCAGTCCGCCTGGATCTGTTGGACCTGGACGAAATGCTGCGCTTTGCCGCCGTGGCCGCTAGTGCTCGCGGTCTCGCCTACCGGCTGGCTGGTAAAACTGTTGACCTTCGGCGGTGCCGGGCGCTGAAAATCCGGGCCGACCGCGCAGCCGGCGAGCGCGCCGGCGACGCCGAAGGCTAATGCCGCGCGCAGCCATTTTCGTGGCCGGGGCGGCACCGTTATTGTTGTCTCAAGCTGCATATCCGCTTATCCTTGAGCTGTTATGGCGATGTAGATGTGTATCGCTGCCCGATACCCTCCAACAATATCTGCACGACGCCGTCGGCGTAGGCATCCGGATCGTCGACGTAAGCGTGATTCGGCATGTGCCGCGTTACTTCGCGCCACTGGAAAAACGCCAGGTTCGCGGATAGCAGCAAGCCGGCCGCGAACGCCGGGTCGATGTCGTCGCGCAACTCGCCGCGCGCCCGGCCTTCCTCGAACAAGGCCACGATGTCGCTGAAATCCGCACCGAAAACTTCTTCGGCAAGCTTGCGGCCGCGATGCTCGCTGTGCTCGGCGACCTCGCGCATGATCAGGCGCACCTGAACCGGATTTGCGCAGATATCCTGCAGATGCTGGCGCGCGAAGCGCCTCAACCGCTCGATCACGGAGCCGGGTTCAGTAAGGATTCGGCTCCATGAAGCACCGTTTTCGCTGCAGGCGTTGCGCAGCACCGCGAAGTACAAGTCTTCCTTAGAGTTGAAGTGGTGATAAACGTTCGCCTTGCTGACGCCGGCCTGCGCCGCAATCATGCTCATCGACACGGCATCATAGCCGTGGCGGGCAAACAGTGCGCAGGCCGCAGACAGGATGCCGCACTCGCCTGGTGAAGCCGCTTGAGACATTGAAATTCCTGCAGAAATGCGCTGAACCGACCGTTCGGTCAGCGTATTATACAGGCTGGTGCGGAGAATACAATCGAGGGAAAACGAAGACAGGAGCGGCTTTCACCGCCCCTGCCAGACGAACAATTAGGGGGCGGCGGCCGCGACCTGCTGACTGCTTTGCGGCCCGATCCAGTGGTCGAAAAACGCCAGCAGTTTCTTCGCCAGTTCGCGCCGGTTCGAGACCTTGCCGAAGCCGTGACCTTCGTACGGCTTGTACAGGGAAAGATAATGTTTGCCCGCCGCACCGAGTCTTGCCTTTAGCTCGCGGAATTGCTTCGGCGAAACGGTGTAATCGGCCCCACCCTGCACCAGGTAAATGCCGCCGGTGAGGCGTTTGACGTGGTTCACTGGCGATTGCTCAGCGAGATCCGCGCGGCTCAGGCCATCAAACACCTTGTCGAAATAGGATCGCGCATCGCCCGAATTGTCGACCATCATGGGCAGGTCGTAAACGCCTGCGTCGCCGACCGTGCACTGGTAAAGGTCGGGCGCGATTTCCGCACTCCTGATCGCCGCATATCCACCATAGCTGATGCCGAAAATACAAATCCGCTTCGGATTGACGTAGCCCTGCTTCACCACCCATTTCGTGCCGTCGATGACGTCGTACTGCATCGTCGTTCCCCAGTGGCTGAACCCGGCATGCAGATACTTCACGCCATAGCCCGCCGACCCACGGTAGTTCACCTGCAGCACCGCGTAGCCGCGGTTGGCCAGTAACTGTACCCACGTGTGGTAGCCCCAGCGGTCACGAATACCAAAGGGGCCGCCGTGCACAAAAACGATCATCGGCAAGTTCTTGTCAGGCTCTCCGGCCGGCAGCGTCAGGTATCCATGGATGGTCATGCCATCCCGCGCCTTGAACTCGATCGGCTGCATCGGGGCCATCTTCGCCGGGTTGATGTCCGGGCGATATTTGAACGGTAGCGGCGCGGCGTGCATCGTCCTGGTATCGACAAGATAATACTCGCCGGGATTCCGGTCGCTTGACACCAATACCACGGCCTCCGAACCATCCCGCGACCAGCTCAATATCTCGGGATACTGGCCGGGGAATGCGGCGGAAAAGGCGGAGAGTACTTTGGCCACCACCCCTTTCCCGTCCAGCAGCGAGATTTTCGGCCGGCCGTACATCGTTTCCACCGCCTCGACCTTCTCATCCTTCGGGCCGAAAATCAGGCCGTCGCCGTAAAAAACCGAGTTGTCGACATCTACCTTCGGATTGGCAAACAACAGATCTTTTTTGTCCGTGGCGGGATCGAACTTATAGAGCCCCAGCGTACCGCCCTTTGGGGTGTAGTCCACCAGGTAGAGGCTTTTATTGTTCGGAGTGAAGCCGACGAGCCACGTGTCCATTCTTTGAATCAGGTCCCCCGGCATCGGCTTCCACTTCGAGTCGATATCAGGGCGATAGCTCCATTTCATGTCACCGGTGGAGGAATCCTCGCCTATCGCAACACGCACATGTCCATCGCGGTCGGCTATCAATCTCCCGTTGCCCAGCGGGCTTGTCATGATCCGGTGGCCGTTCGCCGTTGTACCTTTCCCCCACTTTATCGCAGCATCGTGGCTTGCATTACCGACGGTATTGATCAGAAATACACTCGGCGATGCGTCCGAATTCCTGCTCGCGTTCCAGCCGCCCCATGGTATGAAGTAGCTTTCAGTGAGGAAGTGGTCGGTATCATTCGGCAGCGTGCGCAATACCTCGAATCCGTGTGGGTTGCCGATCCATGGCCCTTGCAACAGACGTATCTGCTGGCCTTTTACGTCCACGGAATAAACCTTGCCGGTGTAGTAAGGCCTGCTATCGAGCGCTCCATAGTGTTCGGCGCTGCCGAAAACGATCCGATTGTCGGTAACCCACCGAACATGCCAAAACAGCTCTTGAGTGAACGTGTCCGTGTGGAACATCGAAAACTCGCGATAAATCGCCTTTTTCTGCAGGTCGTAGATCGCCAATATGTTGCGGTCGGGCACCTTCGGATCCCAAGTGATAACGGAGAGGTAGCGCCCACTTGGCGACAGCGTCGGCTGCAGGTAAATGTTGTGCGTGAAGAAATGATCCAGCGGTACTTTATTCGCGCCCGCGGCACCCGCCGCAAATGACAACAGCGCGACTCCCGCGATCGCACTCCGAAACAGATGCTTGTAGTTCATATCCCCTCGCCTGGTCAGCGGCCCCAACGGCTGCAGGCGCTTTATACCACTTTTTTGGCGATCATTGCCGCCGGGCGGTCGATGTGCAACCATTGCGCCTCACGACGCCAGTCCAAATTTCAATGCAGTCATTAATTCTCGATGGCGGCGCGATGCTGGTCGCGCTGCTGATCGTGGTCGCCGGTTCCGAACTCTTCACCAATGCTGTCGAGCACTTCGGCGAGTCGTTCGGCCTCTCCGAGGGGCTGGTCGGCTCCGTTTTCGCAGCAGTCGCAACGGCGCTGCCGGAGACTGTCGTGCCGATTGTCGCGGTGTTCGGGGGTGGCGGCGGCGCGAGCGGCCATGCCGGCCAGAGCGTCGGCGTCGGGGCGATTATCGGCTCGTCGTTCATGCTCTCGACGCTCGCGCTCACGCTCGTGATGCTGTTTTCGCTGCCAAAGCGCGGCCTGACCCAGCCGTTCGAGGCGGAGCCGACCGGCCTGCGCCGCGACTTCAGCTACTTTCTCTGCGCGTTCCTGATCGCCGGCGGCAGTCTGTTCATTCCGCCAGCTAATTTCTGGCTGCGCGTGCTGGTGTGCGCCATTCTGATTTCGATCTATATCGGCTACGTTGTGCAGACGGTGCGCCGCTCGAGCGCACTGGTCGAAGCCGGCCACGGCACCAGCGCCGACAACCCGCTGTGGCTGAGCCGCATCGGCCTGAACCAGAATCTCGCGATAACGGGCCTGCAGGCGCTGGTGGCGCTGATCTTCATCATTGTCGGCGCCAAAGGCTTTGTCTGGGGCATCGAGCGCATGGCGGACGCCACGCAGTTCCCGGTGCTGGTGATGTCGCTGATCCTGGTGCCGATCGCGACCGAGATGCCGGAGAAGGTCAACAGCATTCTGTGGATTCGCCGTGGCCGCGACACGCTGGCGTTCGGCAACATCACCGGCGCGATGGTCTTCCAGGGCACATTGCTGCCGGCATTCGGCGTGTTTCTGACGTCGTGGGCGCCGCGCGCGGATGTGCTTGCTGCCTTTGCGGCCACGCTCGTTTGCAGCAGTTGGGTCTGGTTGCGGATTCGTACCGGGCGGTTGACGCCGGTGCACCTGTTCGTGAACGCGGTCGGCTACGCAGGCTTTTTGACGTTTATCGCAATTTATGCGGTATAGCCGCTATATCCGACCCAGCAGAATCAGGCCGCCCAGCCCCAGGAACACCGCAAAGCCCACCACGTCCGTCACCGTCGTCAGAATGACGCTGCCGGCGAGCGCCGGGTCGATGCCGAAGCGCCTCAGCACCAGCGGCAGCCCGACGCCGGCAGCGGCTGCAACCAGCAGATTCACCGCCATCGCCACTGCGATCGCGATGCCGATGTCGACGCTGTGGAACCAGACGATCGCGATAGCGGCCACGATCACGGACCACAGCAGACCATTGAGCATTGCGACGCCGATCTCCTTGCGCAGCATGTAATACGCATTGGTAATGTCGATCTGGCCGAGCGCCATTGCCCGGATCATCACCGTCAGCGTCTGCGTGCCGGCGACGCCACCCATACTCGGCACGATCGGCATCAACACCGCGAGCGCGACAATCTTTTCGAGCGGCGCCTCGAACAGGCCGATCACGCGCGCGGCAATGAACGCCGTGAGGAGCTGAACGCCCAGCCACAATGCACGCCGCCGCGCGCTGGCGAGCACCGGCGCGAAAATGTCTTCCTCCTCGTCGAGGCCGGCGAGCGTCATCAGGTTGCGTTCGGCCTCGTCGCGGATCACGTCGACCACGTCGTCGATCGTGATACGCCCTACCAGCACGCCATTGGCGTCGACGACCGGTGCCGACATCAGGTCGAGGTTTTCGAACCGCTGTGTGACCTCGCGCTCGGACAAGCCGACGTCGAACGGCCGAATTTCGGTGTCCATGATCTCGCCGACCACGCGGTTGGGGTCATACGTCACCAGCATCGCGACCGGCAGCGCCCCCAGGTATTTCTGGTAGCGATCGACGACGAACAGCGCATCGGTCTGCTCCGGCAACTCGCCGCGCAGACGCAGGTAGCGCAATACGACATCCACCGACACATCCGCACGCACCGTCACCGGGTCGGTGTTCATCAGGCCGCCGGCCGTATCCGCGGGATAGCTCAGCACCGTCTGCAGGCGCTCGCGGTTGTCCGCGTCCATCGAGTACAGCAGCCGCTGCGTCACCGCCTCGGGGAGATCGGCGATCAGGTCGGCCAGGTCGTCCATTTCCAGGCCTTCGGCCGCCGCCAGCAGCGCCGCCGCATCCATGCCCTCGATCAACTGCGCGCGCGCCTGGTCGTTCAGGTGCAGCAGAATCTCGCCGTGATCGTCGGGGTCGACGATACCCCAGACGATCTCGCGCTCAGCCTGCGGCAGCGACTCCAGCAGCAACGCGATTTCAGCCGGGTGCAGGGAGTGCAGCATCCGCCGCAGGTGCTGAAATTCGCCGGATTCCAGCGCCTCGCGCAGTTGCTGCAGCCGATCTTCCGAGTTGCGTGCGGTGGCTTCCGACATGGTAAATGGGATCAGTGGTTAGTAGTCCGCGGGTAGCGGGCCGGAGTTTGCGCTATAGGGTATAGGAAGAAGCGCCTCGGCGCCTATATATCTGCGCCTCTCACCTCTCATCACTTGCCCCTTTTCCATTGCATATCTAAATAAGAATGATTATTATTAACGAATGACAAAAACACTTGGAGATTCACATGTCGCCCCGCCTCATCCCGGCTCTCGCGCTCAGTCTGCTGATCGCCGCACCCGCGGCCGTCGCGGCCGATAACAACGGCTATCAACTGACGGTCAAAAACCACAAGTTCCAGCCGCAGAAGCTTGAACTGCCGGCCAATCAGCGCATCAAACTGGTCGTCAAGAATGAGGACGCGACGCCGATGGAGTTCGAAAGCTACAAGCTCGACCGCGAAAAGGTGATTGTCGGCAATTCAACCGCGACGGTCTATCTCGGCCCGCTCGACCCCGGCACCTACAAGTTCTTCGACGACTTCCACCGCGGCACGACCACCGGCGTGATCGAGGTCAAGGCGAAGAAACAGGAATAGCTCCGCGCCCTCTTCTCCGGAAAATTAACCGATCGCCTGCATCCAAAGCGCCAATATCACCAGCGTCACCGCCAGCACCACCGGCGTTAGAACCAGGCCGATCCTGATATAGCGCCCCCAGCCGATCACGACGCCTTTGCGGGCAAGTACGTGCAGCCACAAGAGCGTCGCGAGGCTGCCGAACGGCGTCAGCTTCGGCCCCAGGTTGCAGCCGATCAGGTGCGCGTACACCATCGTCTCGTGCACCATCGGGTTCGCGGGATGTACCGGCGTCAACGCCAGCGCCCCGATCAGCACCGCCGGCAGATTATTGGCGAGCGCCGACAATACGCCTGAAATAAAGCCGGTGCCGACGCTGGCCAGTACCGCCCCCTGCCCCGCCAGCCATCTATACGCCAACTCCAGGTAGTCGATCAGCCCGGCGTTCTTGAGGCCGTACACGACAATGTACATGCCGAGGCTGAAGATGACGATATGCCACGGTGCATCGCGCAGTACGCGACCAACACGAATCGGTCCGCCGCGCCATCCGCGCGCCGCGATTGCCAGCAAAATCAAGGCAGCCGCGCCGGTCAGCGCGGCGATCGGCACGGCGTAACGCGCCGTCACGAAATACGCAGCCAGGAGCACCGCGAGCACCGGAAAGCTCCAACGAAAGACGACCGGATCGATGATCGCGCTCGCAGGCACCGCCAATTCGCCCACGGCCTCACGGCCGCGCAGGTCGCGGCGAAACCACAGCCATAACACCAGCATGCTGATCCCGAGCGCGGCGACGTCGACCGGCACCATGACCGCTGCGTAGCGGTCGTAAGTAATGCCGAAATAGTTGGCAATGATGATGTTGGTCAAATTGGACGTAACCAGCGGCAGACTGGTGGTATCCGCGACGAAGCCGGCGGCGAATACCAGCGCGAACACCGCCGCCGAACGCACGCCCAGCGCACGCAGCGTCGCGACGATCACCGGGGTCAGAATCAGCGCAGCACCATCGTTCGCGAACAGCGCCGCGACCAGCGCGTCGAGCAGCATCACCAGCACGAACAGCCGTGCCCCGCCGCCGCGCCCCCAGCGAGCGACATGCAACGCTGCCCAGTCGAAAAAGCCTGCTTCGTCGAGCACCAGCGAGATCACGATCAGCGCGACGAACGTGAAGGTTGCATCCCAGACGATCCGCCAGACCGCCGCCACGTCCTGCCAGCCCACGACGCCCGTCAGCAATGCGACCGCCGCACCCAACGCCGCGCTCCAGCCGACGTTCAGCCCGCGCGGCCGCCAGACGACCAGCGCGAGCGTGGCAAAGAAGATCAACAGAGCAGCGATGAACAGGGCAATATCACCTTGCAAGACCACCGGGCCGCCAATGCTATCACCGGACCTCAATTTAAGTTATATTGCGTGAAAACTGCTAACAGGGAAGTTGGCGATGAGGATTTGCCTCTTTGGCCTCGTCTGCATGCTGGCATCGTTCAACGCGCTGGCCGCGCAGTCCGTATTCAAGGACGCCCCCGCGACCACGTCGCAAGCGCTCGCCGCCATTCAAAAAATCGTCAGTGCACCGGAAACGCGCGACGCGGCGATCGAAACCGTGCACGTCAATTCCGCGCTTTTTACCGCGCATCCGGGCGACACGTTCACGCTCGCACTCGGCGCCGGCTTCCACGTCGTCACGCGCAAAATCATCACGCACGCAGGGGGCATTACCACCTGGATCGGGGCGCTAGTCAACCAGCGCCTCCCCTACAACCTCACGCTTACACGCGCCGCGGACGGCACGGTCGTTGGCGAGATTTACCTGCCCGGCAAGACCTATCAGGTGCTGCCGGGCGATGCGGCAGTCACGCTGATCGTCAGCTACGGCTGGCGGCCCAACAAACTCCGGCACGACTGGATCGAGCCGCCGGCCAAACCGCATCAAAGCATTCTCGATACGGCGCGGCGCACGATCGAATCAGTCGGCGAGAGCGCCACCGGGCCAGCCACCATCGACGTGTTGATCGCCTACAGCCGCGGCGTCGTCCGCACGCATCCCGGCGCCGCGCTGGCCGCCTACCTGCACAGCCTTGTCGACGCCGCCAATACCGCCTATGCGAACAGCAACATTGACCTGGCGCTGCGCCTGGTCGGTTCGGTCGAAGTCGATTTCGGCGACGGCATGAGCGCCGCAGACCTGCTCGGCTGCATCAGCGGCCAGGGCCAGTCACCGGCCGGCTGCGACAGCGACACGGTGCGGGTCGTTCATGCTTTGCGCGCCGTCCATGCCGCCGACCTCGTCATGATGATCGCCGACACCAGCGGCGGCGCGGTCAACGACACCGCCGGCATCGCCTACGAAGGCGGCTCGGGCGGCTGCGGCGCCGCCCCATACTGCTTTTCCGCCGACTACGGCTACGCCGCGATGCTCACGGGCTTTCGCGACCCCTCCACCTTCACCCATGAAATCGGCCACAACCTCGGCGCCGGCCACGACATGAACGCTCCTGACAACGGCGGCGCCTTCAGCTATTCGCACGGCCACCTCTTCGGCACCGACGACGGCACCGTGATGGCTTATGCCGACCACCAGAACCTGATCTTTTCGAGCCCCGACTACACCTGCGGCAGCGCCCCGTGCGGCAACAAGCAAACCGAAGACAACGCCGAAACGCTGCGCCAGACCGAGGGCGTCGTCGCCGCCTACAGCAACCGCACGCCGACGCCGACACAACTCGGCCGCGCGGCACCCGGCCAGGCCGTCTCGATCAGCCTGTACGGCGGCAGCGACCAGGGTGTGATCGGCCCCTCGGCGACAATTCGATTGCTGAAGAACGGGACGCCCGTACAAGTGCTCGCCTACGACACCGCACTGCACGACAGCGACGACATTACGCTGACATTGCCGGCAAACCTTGTGCCCTCGGCCCAATATTCGCTCCAATTCGTTCCGACCTACCGCGCCGGTATCACGTTCACATTGCCGCTTGATGTTGCATACCAGGCGCCTGTGCTGAGCGACTTCACCGCCACGCACATCGGACAGACACAGGCAAGCTTCAGCGTCGAAATCGACCCGCACGGCCTCGACACGACACTGCGATTGAATACCGCCGATGGCGCAGCCAGCCTCGGCCCGGTCACGATCGCCGCGCAAGCCGAAGCGCTGCAGCCGCGCTCCGTCAAGCTCACCCTCATCGGCCTGAGTTGCGGCACAAGCTACGCGGTCACTTTGAATGCGGACAATGCGACCGGCACAACGAGCAACAGTACGCAACTCACCACGCTGCCCTGTAGCGGATCGAGTCCGACGATTTCAAGCATCGCCACGACCGGCGGCGACGCTGAATCCGAAACAGTGGTATTGAATGGAACGCCCAATGGCGCGCAGGCCAGTGTCGCGATCGCATACGGCGCCGCCGCCTGGTTCGATGGGTTGCAAACGAGCTATCAAACGCTGATCAACACCGGCGCCTTGTCGTTCACCCTCGACAACCTGAACTGCGGCACCCCGTACCACTATCGCGCAATCGCCTACAGCGCCACCGGCGACACGCGCAGCGCAACGGGAACATTCACCACTGCAGCCTGCGAACATGGCGCGTTTTCAATCGAAGGCGATACCACAATAGACGCCACGGAAGGCACGGCGACATATCACGTTAAACGCACCGGCGGCAGCGACGGCAAAGCGACAGTAAAATTCGCCGCCGTAGCAGGCACCGCAAATGCGAATCAGGAATATCTCGAAACCGCAGGAACCCTATTATTTGCAGATGGCCAGACCGACCGCGCCATCTCGGTACCGATCCTCCTCTCACCCATCGACAGCGGCGATTACACGTTTACGTTGCAACTGTCGGATTCCAATGGCGCCGGGCTGTCAGCGCAAAACAGCGTCCAAACAGTCATCCGCTACACCCATGGATTCACGCCCCTCCGCGCATACAACGGCAGCATCACCACGATGGTCGGTCAAACAATCAAAGGCGTGTTAGGGGCGACCAGCAACGACCGCGCCGTTATCTACAGTGTCGTCGATTCGCCGGAACACGGCACGGTCACCCTGACCGACCGCAACACCGGCGCATTCGTCTATGTGCCGGATAGCGCCTTCGCCGGCAAGGACACCTTCACCTTCAAAGCCAGCAGCAACGGCAGCGACTCGAACGTCGCCACGGAAACGATCACCGTGCAATCGGTGCCTGATGAGGACGTGGTGTCGAAGCGGGACAAAACCGGTGGCGGCGGCGCCTTGGGCTTTATGGCGTTGTTTGCCCTGGGCTTTGGAAGTTTCTTTCGACGAGTAAGAATTCAGAAGGATTAGCCGCCACCACTTTAATTACGGGAGCTTGCGGGGCTGCAAATAACGTCTTCGAGACTTTCTGTCCCGGCGTCTTTGCAAACACTCCGAATTCCAACACGTGGAGAATCCTGTTTTCCCGATTTCTATCTACTGACCAGCCGGATGTGAGAGGGCCGGCACATTCTGCCGGCCCTCTCTCTACCACTCAATCGGACGCTTGACCGGATTTACCGGCGGTAGCGCCCGCGGCGCATGCGCCGCGGGCGGGCAGATGCCTCAGGGATGGCTAAGGCAAAAGCTGAAATTGCCGCGGCCGGCATAAGCGTAGATGTCCCAGAGGTAGTAACCGCTGGTGCCGTTATAGTCGATCCTCTCGTTGGGCGTGCTGGAGGTCGAACTCGCGACATACACCCACTGGCTGCCGTTCCACTTCTCGAGGTACAGATCGAAGTCTGTCCCGGCCGGCCCGGTCAGGATGCCGCTATGGGTGCCGCTTACGCCGCTGTAGTTGTAATTGCCATCCGGCTCATACGCGTCCTGGCCGGCACTGAGGCTACCGGTGTATTGCGTATAGCCGGACGGGCAGGCGCTGCCGCCACCGCCGGTCTCATAGCTGCCTTCCAGCGTGACGTTGGAATAGCTCTGGTAGCCGTGCAGCATCACGTACCACGTGCCGGCCTGCGGACTCGCGAAGGTACAGCTTTCACTATTACCGTTCAGATACGGCCGGCAATCGTAGCTGGACAGAGTGGGTTGGGAACCGAACTTCACGTACAGATCGACGTCGCCGGAACCACCACTGGTGGTGAACGTCAGGTTAGTTGCGCCGGCTGGCACGTCCATTGTGAAGTACGTATCCGAGCCGCTGGCGCCGGACAGGCCGGATATCGGCACACCATCCTGCAGCGCGTTGCCGCCTCCACCGCCACCGCCGCCACTCCCGAGATCATTGGCTACGCGGCTCAGGATGAGACTGCCGAAGCCGGTGGTGTAATCCCAACCGGCCGCCGCCGTCTCGCCCCCATTATCGCCGGATGTTACGTCGTGGAAGTCCGAGCCGGGCAACTGATACAGCAGCGGCGCGGCGAAGCCGAGGCCGCTGCCCTTGGCGGCCAGCATCCGCGCCCAAGCGCCGACAAACAATGGCGACGCCAGGCTGGTGCCGCCGATTTGCTGCTGACGGCCATCGACGATCACAATCGCGCCGGAATTCGGATTGGCGTCGAAGGCGATGTCGGGGACGCCGCGGGTATCGTGGCCGGTGTTTTGCCCGACACCTTGCTGCCAGCTCGGCATCGGCTCAAACGTGCTCGGACTGCCACCGGTACCACTCCAGGCGGTTTCGCCGTTCCAACTAGTGGATGAGGCATCCAGCGTGGTGCCACCCACGGCCACCACGTACTGCGAACTGGCCGGCCAACTGGGCTTGGTGCCGCCGTCGTTGCACTCGTCGGCGCCGGAGTCGCCAGACGAGACGGAGATTGTTTGCCCCTGCGCGACAGCCTGCTCAAAGATCTGGTCCTGCGCCGCGGCGGTGCCGTCGGACTGGGCACTGAGTTCACACTCGCCCAGCGACACGTTCACGACCTTTACCGCATTGTCGTTGACGATTCTATTGAAGTCGTCGGTCAGCGCGCTGTTGGTCAGGTTCGGAATGTTGTAGAAAATGAGCTTGCCGACTTCGCCGCCGGCCATCCCGATGATGTCCTGGCTGTCCAGATCCCATTCGCCGTCGCCGCTGGTGTCACTGCTGGTGCCGTCAGTAGTGACAATTTGCGTCGCGACCGACGGCAGCCCATTGTTCGAGGTGAACTGCTGCAGATCGTTGAGCACATTGGACAAATCACCTTCGGTGACAATACCCACCGGCACACCGGCCGCAGTCGGCAACCCACTGCCGCCATAGATATCGTCGAAGTCAGTGGGATTATGGCCGATAATCGCATTCGTCCCGGCGCCATTGGTATGCGTGACGCTCCGAACGATGTGGAACGTATGGACATTCTGCAGGCCCAGCACCGCAACGACCGAATCCCTCAGAAAGCCCGGAATCTTGATTGGCCGGCTATTCGCGAAGGCGTGGCGTCCGGTGTGAGTGCGCACGCGAACGAGCGAAGTCTGGAATGCCGTCTCGGCGAGCTTGGCGGTGCCATCTCCGGAAATGAGCAGGCGATTCGGCGAAATCGTGATATGGGTGAAACCTGAATGCTTCAAAAATTCCGCCGCGGCCTGGGCCTGCCCGAGCGTCGGCGAGAATTGCGAAATGAACTTCGCCGACGTCAACGTCTGGTGTGACCGAATCACCGCCTTCAGGCGCGCCTGGTGGCGCAACTTGAGCGAGATCACGACGTGAACTGGCTGCGAAGCCGCCACTGGACCTAGCGCGACATCATTCGCGCGCAGGTGCGTTGCATGCTTCACAACCGCGTAGGCTCCACTGCTGCTTGCCGCCGCCAGGGCCGGGCCTGCAACAAGCCCAAAAATGGTCGAGACGATGGCAACGCGCAAGAAGCCGCGCAGCCACGGCCTGCCTTTAGCCGCCTTCTTTAGTTGCAAATATCGATTGGACATCTTGACCCGCCCGAAGTACGGGCGAGACTGAAGATGCGCGGAGGATTGGATTGAAGTGAACTTATTAGTCATTTGCACAACTCCCTTTGTTCCCTGTGCGATTTGACTATAGCAGCGTTTTTGACCTTTGCCAGATCCTCTCGCTTAACGATATTGCAACCTGTTATGTGAGGTGAAGAGCTTAACGTGTTGATTTACCAACGGGTTAAAGCAGACTCAGCGCCATCCAAAAAGTACACCCTCGAGGAATCAGCGGCAGCTTTTGGCCGATAAACGGCAGCGGTCGCCTGCAAAGACCTCGGACAGCTATGGCGTAAACAGAACGGTAACCCCCACGTTTGCTGGTAAAGCCGGGAGCTACTGGATGTGCTTGGGCGGGAAAATGGTGGTGATGGGTGGAATTGAACCACCGACCTGCGGGTTATGAGTCCGCCGCTCTAACCATCTGAGCTACATCACCACGGAGAGGCGAAATTGTCGGGTGTCCCAGCAGCCAAGTCAAGGCGCGAGATGGGTGTCTTGCGGGAAGACGGAGTAAATTTAGACGTTGAAGCGGAAGTGCATTACGTCCCCTTCGACCACCCTGTAATCCTTGCCTTCCAGCCGCCATTTGCCTGCGTCGCGGGCGCCGGCTTCGCCGCCGTGGCGGACGAAGTCTTCGTAGGCCACGACTTCGGCTCGGATGAAGCCTTTTTCGAAGTCGGTGTGGATGACACCTGCGGCCTGCGGAGCACTGGCGCCCTTCTTGACCGTCCAGGCGCGGACTTCCTTGGGGCCGGCGGTGAAGAAGGTTGTCAAGCCCAGCAGGTTGTAGGCGACGCGGATGACGCGGTCGAGACCCGGCTCGTCGAGGCCCATGTCGGCCAGGAATTCGGCCTTGTCGGCGTCTTCCAGTTGCGCAATCTCGGCCTCGATGGCGGCGCAGACGGCAACTACTTCCGCACCCTCTTTCGCCGCGTGCTCTTTCACGCGCTCCAGCAGCGGATTGCCGCTCAGGCCATTATCGGCGACGTTGGCGATGTACAGCACCGGCTTCAGGGTGAGCAGGTTGAGGTCGCGCAGGAGCAGCTTTTGTTCGTGATCCAGACCGGCGCTACGTGCGGGTTCTCCGGCATTCAGATGATCGCGCAGCTTCGTCAGCACGGCATGCTTTGCCAGGGCTTCCTTGTCGCCGGATTTGACCACCCTCGACAGGCGATCGAGCGCGCGGCCGGCGGTTTCCATGTCGGCCAGGACGAGTTCCGTGTTGATGATTTCGATGTCGCTCAGCGGGTCGATCTTGCCAGCGACGTGGATGACGTCATCATCGATAAAACAGCGCACGACGTGCGCAATCGCGTCGGTCTCGCGGATGTGCGCGAGAAACTGGTTGCCCAGCCCTTCGCCCTTGGAGGCGCCGGCAACCAGGCCGGCGATGTCGACGAACTCGACCGTCGTCGGCAGGCGCTTTTCCGGGTGCACGATCTCGGCGAGCTTGTCGATCCGCCGGTCGGGCACCTGGACCACGCCGACATTCGGATCGATGGTGCAGAACGGGTAGTTTTCGGCCGCAATAGCGGCCTTGGTCAACGCGTTGAACAGCGTCGATTTGCCGACATTGGGCAGCCCCACGATGCCGCAGCGGATACCCATGACTATTCGCTCTCCGCGGTATGCAGGCGATGCATCGCGTGCTCAAAGCCGCGATCCAGCAGTTCCGGCAGGAGGTTCAGACCGCGCCCGACCGCCTCGATGATCTGCTGCTCTTCGTCCGGCCGCGCCCGCTGCAGCACATAGTCGATCACGTCGCGGCTGTTGCCGGGATGGCCGATGCCGATCCGCAGGCGACGAAAGTTCTGACCGATGTGGCTGATGATGTCGCGCAAGCCGTTGTGGCCGCCATGGCCGCCGGACCATTTGAGGCGCAGCGCGCCCACCGGCAGATCGAGGTCGTCATGCACCACCAGGATCGCCTCGGGCGGCAGCTTCAGGTATGACGCCAGGCTTTGCACCGACTGACCGCTACGGTTCATGAACGTGGTCGGCTTGAGCAGCCGCAAATCACGACCGGCAACGTTTGCGCGACACACGTCACCGTGAAACTTGCGTTCGGGGCTGAACCGCGCGCCAGTGCGCTCGGCCAGCGCGTCGACAAACCAGAAGCCGGCGTTGTGGCGCGTCAAAACGTGTTCGGCCCCGGGATTGCCGAGGCCGACCACGAGTTGCAAAGGTACTGAATCGCCAGGCATCACGCCTACTTTTCGCCCTCGCCTTCCTCAGCCTTGCCCTTGGCTTCGACTTCGGGCGCGGCCGCTTCTTCAGGCGCCGTTTCTTCCGGCTCCTCGCTGACACGGGCGTGGTGAATCGACACCACCTGCTGGTCCTGTTCACCGTGAGCCAGTGCGACGACCTTGACGCCTTCCGGCAACTTAATCTCGGAGAGGTGAATCGATTGGCCCAATTCAAGCGCGCCGACATCGACTTCGATAAACTCGGGCAGGTGCTTCGGCAGGCAGTCGATCTCGAGATCGATCATGTGATGCGACAGCACACCGCCCTGCTTGATGCCCGGCGCCGTGTCGCCGTTGGCGAAGTGCAGCGGCACGTGGACGCGGATTTCCGCGTCGGCCATGACACGCTGCAGGTCGAGATGCAGCACTTCGTTTTTGGCCGGGTGGCGCTGAATGTCCTTCAGAATCGCCTGGTGCGTGTTCTTGCCGACGTTGATGTTGAGAATGTGCGAATAAAACGCCTCGTGTTCGAGGTTGCGCAGCAACTCGTTATGATCCAGCGTCAGCGCAAGCGGCGCTTCGCCGCCGCCGTACAAAATCGCGGGAACCTTGCCGTGACGACGCAGGCGGCGGCTCGCACCTTTCCCATTGTCGTCGCGGATTTCTCCGCCCAGTTGAAAATTGATAGCCATGTCTTCCTAACTCCAAATAGCCCCGTGGGGCCGGTTCAAAAATGCCTCCCCGCGACCAGGTTCGGCTCCTTAGCCCGAAGGCTAATCTATATACAGCGAACTCACCGACTCTTCGTCGCTGATCCGCCGCATCGTCTCTGCCAGCATTTCGGCCGTGCCGAGCTGCCGAATCCGCGGACACGCCTTGGCCTTCGGCTGCAGCGGCACCGTGTCCGTCACCACCAGTTCGTCGAGCTGCGACGCGTTCAGGTTGTCGATCGCCGGCCCCGACAGCACCGGGTGCGTAATATAGGCGACCACCTTGCGCGCGCCCTGCTGCTTGAGCGCCTTCGCCGCCATGCACAGCGTGCCGGCGGTATCGACGAGGTCATCGACGATGATGCAGGTGCGGTCCTTCACCTCGCCGATGATATTCATCACCTTGGCTTCGTTGGGCCGCGGGCGGCGCTTGTCGATGATCGCCAGCTCCGCGTCGTCGAGACGCTTCGCCAGCGCGCGTGCGCGCACCACGCCGCCGACATCCGGCGACACGACGACCACGTCGTCGTACTTCTGCTTCCAGACGTCGCCGAGCAATATCGGCGACGCGTACACGTTGTCCACCGGGATGTTGAAAAATCCCTGAATCTGCTCGGCATGCAGATCGACCGTCAGCAGGCGGTCGATGTGCGCCGTCGCAATCATGTCCGCGACCAGCTTGGCCGTGATCGGTACCCGCGCGGCGCGGGCGCGGCGATCCTGACGCGCGTAGCCGAAATACGGCACCACCGCGGTGACGCGCGCTGCGGAGGAGCGGTGCAGCGCATCGGCCATCACCAGCAGCTCCATCAGGTTGTCATTCGCCGGCGGACAGGTCGATTGCACGATGAATACATCGCGGCCGCGAACGTTGTCCTCCAGCTCGACCATGATCTCGCCGTCGCTGAACCGGCCGACCTGCGCCTTGCCGAGCTGCAATTGCAGGTGGGACGCGATGTCGTGACCCAGTTGCGGGGTGGCGTTGCCCGCAAAAACCATCATGCTGCCGAGTGACATGCGCGCTCCCGGTTGTCGCTGCGTCTGTTGGCTGGGGCGCAGGATTATCCGGGCATCCTGCCCTCCACCCCTTCGGGGCCCGCCTCCGGCGGTTCAAATTTGTTCCAGACAAATTTGTCGAACCTGCTGGTTCTCATCCTGCCGCGCAGCCGCCGTCGAGCAAGTGGGCTTACTAAAGCCACCGCTTGCTCAGATTCAACTGTTTGGCTGGGGCGGCAGGATTCGAACCTGCGCATGCGGGGATCAAAACCCCGTGCCTTACCGCTTGGCTACGCCCCAGTGATTAAGCTTCGATAAACTCTCTCAGTATCTTCATCCGTGACGCACTCAGCCGCGCCATCCGTGACGCGCCCGCCGAGCCGATAACCGGCTCCGCCTATGCCCGTTAAAACCGTTACCGCCGCACTTCCACAAGAGGGGGCGACAGGATTATTCCGGGCATCCTGCCCTCCGCCCCTTCGGGGCCAGCGCCGAAGCGGCGCTGTTCAACATTGCTCCCGGCGATTTTGTCGAACCTGCGCATGCGGGGATCACGGCCCCATACCTTACCGCTCGGCTACGTTCGTCGCCTGATGCGGAAAAGCCGTCTATTTTGCCTGAATTCGGGTCAATTTTGAACTCCCGCGGGGACTTTCCAGCCTTCTACGGCCAGCTTGATCTTCGTTTGGCCGCGGCGGGCCTCCAGGCGCGTCGGCAGGCGCCAGCCGTCGAACGTGCCATAGTTCCGATACTCGACCGTCCAACCATGCTGTTGCAGGTGGCGCAGCAAGCCGTCCTGGTCGACGCGGGTTTGCGCCTGGCCTTCCGGGTCCGGAATGCCCAGCGCCCAGTAGCGCAGGCTGGCGACCGGCAGCGGGCCGCCCAGGCGCCGGGCCAGCGCGTGCTCGGGGTCCGAGGCGTAATAGGTTTTGTCGCCGGTGTCGATGAATATTGCGGTCGCCGTGCCGTAGAGGCGGAAGCCGCCCAGGCCGAACGGGCCGGCGAAGCGCATTTCGAAGCGCGGCGCATGCTCGACCCAGTTGATCGAGCCGCTGCCGCCACGGCTACCGTTGTCGACCGCTATCCGGCCGCTTAGCTGCCAGTCGCCAAGAGTCGCGAGATGCGTCAGGTGTTGTTGCCACGCCGCCTGATTGGGCGGACCCAACGGCTTCGGCGGGACGCCGGTACAGGCGGCGAGGGTTATCGCCAGCATCGCCGCCGCGAGCGTCAGGACATAACGGCGGGCGGCGTTTTCGGCTGGAATCACGATTTCGATTCAAGGCGCTTCAGGGCTTGCGCGTCGGGATGCTGCTTCAGGGCCTGCTTGAGCACCCGTTGCGCCTCACTGCGGGCACCGGTTGCGCGCAGCACAGCGACCAGGTGCGCGCTGATTTCCGGGTCATCATCGAGTCGATGCGCGCGTTTGAGCGCGTCGAGCGCAGCCTGTGTGTCGCCCAGGCGATATTCGACCCAGCCCAGGCTGTCGATGATCGCGGCGTTGTGCGGCGAATACGAGAGCGCCTGCTTGATGTACTGGCGCGCGCGCTGGTAGTGCTGCGAATGCTCGGTCAGCATGTAGCCGAGCGCATTGAGCGCGGCGGTATTTTCCGGCTCGAGTTGCACGACGCGCTTGACGTCGCCGAGCGCCTGCTGATGATGTCCGGTCTGCTCAGCAAGCATGCTGCGCGCATAGAGCAGCCCGGTGTCGTCCGGCCGCGCCTTGATCGCTGCATTCAGCACGTCCAGGGCCGCATTCGGCTTTTCATGCGACGACAACAACTGCGCCTCGCCGATGGTCAGCGCGTCGGTATATTCGGGGTAATGCTGGCGCGCCTCGTCCAGATACTTGCGGGCGGCGTCGAGCTTGTCCATGTGAACCAGCGTCGCGGCGATCGCCAGTTCGTTCGCGGCGGTGCGGTGCTGTTGCTCGATGCGCTGAAACCAGTCCAGCGCCATGCGGTAATCCTTGTCGCGCGCCGCGAGTTCGCCCAAATAGAAGTATGCCTGCGGATTCCGCTTGCCGGTTTCGAGCAGGCGCGTCAGGTAGCGACTCGCCCGCTTCTCCTTGCCATGGTCGAGCCTGTCCATCGCCAGCAGCAACAGCGCCTCCGGCTGCTCGATGTCTTTCTTCAGTACCCCTTGCAGCAATTGACGTGCCTGCTCACCACGGCCGGCGTCGAACAGCAATTCGGAGTAGCGGATTTTAAGGTCGACATCATGCGGCGACTGCTTGACCAGCGTCGCCACCGGCGCGACCGCCTGATCGGGCTGGCCGCCATCGATCAGCAACTGGCCGCGCAGCATCAGCGCTTTAAGCCAGTTCGGCTTCAGTTCCAGCGAATGCTCGATCTTCTCGCGCGCAAGACGCGTGTGATCGGCCCGTGCCGCAAGCTGTGCGAGCGCATACTCGGCCGCGGGATTATCGGTGTGCGCGGCTTCAAGCTTGCGCATGACCATCAGGCCTTCATACGGGCTGCCATCCGCCGCGAGCACGCCGGCTACCGCCTCGAAGCCGTGCTTCACCTTGCCGGTTTTCAGCAGCGCTTCGAACTGCGCTGCGGCGGTGTTGAGATCGTGCTGGTGCAGCGCCAGAAGGGCGAGGAAGTGGTGAGGTCCGGCAGCCTGGGGCGCCAGCGTCAGCCAGCGGTCGGCCGCCTGCTTCGCCAGCGCGGCATCGCCCGCATGCCACGCCAGCGCGGCCGCCTGCGCGGCCACCTCCGGCTGTGTCGACTTGCTCGCGGCGTCGACATAATCCTGCGCCGCCTCGTCGTCGCGGCCGGCAAGCAGCGCCTGCTGCGCTTTGATGACAAGGCTCTCGGCGGCGTGTTCGGCGCCGGTATTCGTCTCCGCAGGGGCGGGCGCCGGTTTGGCGGCGTGCCCGGCGCAGCCCGCCATGGCGACCGCCAGCGCGACCGACAGCAGCGGCTTGAGGTGTATCTTTATCATGGTGAGCCTTATCATACAGGTAAAAAATTTGTCTATGCAGGCGTTTTCCCGGATAATTAACTGCTGCCTGCCCTAGCTTCAACCGTAACCTCAACCGTTCGATGCCGCTATTCGCTTTCGGAATCAGCCACAAGACCGCACCAGTCGCGGTGCGCGAGCGCGTCAACTTCGCCGCCGATGCGATTCCGCCGGCGCTGGCCGAGTTGCTGGCGCTGCCGGGCGTCGACGAGGCGGTGATTGTCTCCACCTGCAATCGTACCGAAATCTACTGCGAACTGGTCGCCGATACCGCGACTGAGGTCGAGGATTGGCTGATCGAAACGCGCGGCGCGGCGGCTGCCGATCTGCGCGAGCGGCTGTACCGCTACCGCGGCGACGAAGTCGTACGCCACCTGCTGCGTGTCGCGGGCGGACTCGACTCGATGCTACTGGGCGAGCCGCAGATTCTCGGCCAGATCAAGCAGGCCTACGACATAGCCGGCGGCGCAGGCGCCGTCGGGCCGCTGTTGCACCGGCTGTTCCAGCATGCCTTCCAGGTTGCCAAGGAAATCCGCTCCGACACGGCGATCGGCGAGAACCCGGTATCGGTCGCGTTCGCGGCGATCGGCCTCGCCCGGCAGATTTTCGCCGACTTCGGCTCGCTGACGGCGCTTTTGGTCGGCGCGGGCGAAACCATCGAACTGACCGCGCGGCACCTCAAGGCGCAGGGCGTCGGTCGCATGGTCATCGCCAATCGCCACGTCGAGCGTGCCCGCATGCTGGCGGACGAATTCCAGGCGTACGCGATCGACCTTGCCGACCTGCCGGCGCATCTTAATGAAGCCGACATCGTGCTGACGGCAACGTCCAGCCCGTTGCCGCTACTCGACCGCGCACTGGTGGAGAAGGCGCTGAGTCAGCGCAAGCATCGGCCGATCTTCATGGTCGACCTGGCTGTGCCGCGCGATATCGACCCCGCCGTCGGCGAGCTGCGCGACGTCTATCTCTACACCGTCGACGACCTCGGGAAAGTGGTCGATGCCGGCCTCAAGTTGCGGCAGGCTGCGGCGGCCGAGGCCGAGGACATCGTCGAGGCGCAGGTGGGACGCTTCGGCCACCTGCTGCGCACACTCGACGCGGTGCCGACGATCCGTGGCATGCGCACGCGCATGAACGACGCCCGCGACCGCACGCTCGAGCGTGCGCGGCAAATGATCGACCTCGGTCACTCGCCCGAGGACGCGCTCGACTATCTCGCCAACACGCTGACCAACCGCCTGTTGCACACGCCCACCGCGCGGCTGCGCAGGGCGGGCCAGGAAGGCCGCGCCGAAATCATCAAGGCCGCCCAGGACTTGTTCGACATAGAGGATAAAGAGTCGTGATGCCGGCGTGCTTCGGCTCTTCCCCCGAGCCCCGAACCCCGAATACCAAACCCCGATCTTCCGCTTGAAGCCCTCCATCCGCACCAAGCTGGAATCGCTTGCCGAGCGGTTCGAGGAAGTCGGCGCGCTGATGTCCGATCCGGGCGTCATTGCCGACCAGGGTCGGTTCCGCACGCTGTCGCAAGAATACGCACAGCTGGAGCCGGTCGCGAAGTCGTTTGCCGACTGGCGCCGCGTCGAAGAGGATATGGCCGCCGCCGAAACCATGGCGGCCGATACCGATCCCGAGATGCGCCGGCTGGGTGACGAGGAACAAGCCGCGGCTGCGGCGCGCCTCGACACGCTCGAACCGGAACTGCTGAAGCTGCTGCTGCCGAAGGACGACGCCGACGCCAATAATGCGTATTTGGAAATCCGCGCCGGCACCGGCGGCGACGAGGCCGCGCTGTTCGCCGGCGACCTGTTTCGCATGTACACGCGCTACGCCGAACTCAAGGGCTGGCGCGTCGAAATCATGAGCGAAAGCGAGGGCGAGCACGGCGGCTACAAGGAAATCATCAGCCACGTAACCGGCGCGAACGTGTACGGCCGGCTCAAGTTCGAGTCCGGCGCACACCGCGTGCAACGCGTACCGCAAACCGAGTCGCAGGGCCGCATCCACACGTCGGCCTGCACGGTCGCCGTGCTGCCGGAAGCCGCCGAAGTCGAGGCGGTCGAAATCAATCCCGCCGATTTGCGCGTCGATACGTACCGCGCCTCCGGCGCCGGCGGTCAGCACGTCAACAAGACCGACTCGGCCGTGCGTATCACGCATCTGCCGACCGGCGTCGTGGTCGAGTGCCAGGACGAGCGCTCGCAGCACAAGAACCGTGCTCGCGCGATGTCGCTGCTACAGGCGCGATTACTCGCCGCGGAACAGGAAAAGCAGACCAGCGAGCGCAGCGAGAACCGGCGGCTGCTGGTCGGCAGCGGCGACCGCTCCGAGCGCATCCGTACCTACAACTTCCCGCAAGGCCGCGTGACCGACCACCGCATCAACCTGAGCCTGTACAAGCTGGACAACATTCTCGCCGGCGCGCTGGACGAGGTGATCGACCCGCTGATCAACGAGTATCAGGCGGATCAGCTGGCGGCGCTGGCCGACTGAAACCGGCGCCAGACGCCGTACAAGGCGGCGAGCACCGGCGGCATCACCACGCCGCCCAGCAACGGGTTCAGCACGAAAAACCACAGCGGCGCCGCGACCGGGGCCGGTGTCACCAGGCGATTCGCCCGCGCGGACAACTCGGCCAGCGACATCGAGTTGCGCTGCGCATCCGCACTCAGCATCACCAGCGAGCGCCAGTCGATGCCGATAAAGCCGGGGACCCACGTCACCACCACGTACACGCTGTAAACCAGCAACGCGACGGACAGCGCGGCCGACGTCTGCCAGAATCGTTTCGATACGCAGTCGGAGCTAGCGCCGAGGGCCGCGAGAGGGCCGGCGTCGCCTACCACGATCGGAAACGCGAAGAACAACATGGCGATACTGAAAAAGACGCCGGGCAGGATGAACAATACCAGGCCTATATCGACCAGGATGTTGTAGATAATGCCGGCCACCGCCAGCGCGATAACGCGGCGTGGCTCCAGGACGCGGGCCAACACGGGGCGCCGTTCTCCGGTCGCCAGCCGGTCGATGCAGGCGATCAAACCAGCGTAAAATCCGGCTTCCAGCAGAATGGCGGCCAGTTGCACCACCAGCAGACCTGACACCGTACTCGTCGCCCGCGGTGCAAGCGCGGTGACGATATCCGGCGCCAGTGCGGCATATTGCGCCAGCGTCGCCAGTACGAACAGCACCAGCGGCGCGTGCACGCAGAGGCGCGCGCCGCGTTGCCACGACGCCCAGCCGCCGGTCGCGCCGGTGTCCACCTCGGCTCGGGAAAAAGTTGGCATCACTCCGTCAGAGGGCTACGATAACAGTCGTTTGTCATTGGACACCCCCCATGGAGGATCGTCATGAAGACCTTGCTCGGCCTGGCCGCCATTCTGGCGGCGCTGTCGCTCGCCGCCTGCGGCAACGGCAACAACGCCAATAATAGCAACAACAATAACGCCAACGGCGGTACGAACGCGAACCAGCCAGCCACGATGCAGCAGCCGCAGACCTTCGGGAATACGCAGGGAAATCCGCACGCGATTCGCGTACCGCCCGCCAACGAAATGGCGACGCCGCCAAACGCGGCCACGAGGAATCAGCCGAAGACCACGCAGCCCCCGCAGCCGAGCACTCTCGGCGCGCCGCCCGAGGCTATCTAGCCCTTGAATGCCTGATCCAGGTCGGCCTTGAGGTCTTCGACGTCCTCAATGCCGACCGACAGGCGCACGAGCGTGTCGTCGATGCCGAGTTCCGCGCGGATTTGGGCGGGCACCGAGGCGTGCGTCATGATCGCCGGGTGCTCGATCAGGCTTTCGACGCCGCCGAGGCTTTCCGCCAGCGCGAAGATTTCGCAACGCTCGAGGAAGCGCCGCGCAGCTTCCAGGCCGCCTTTGACGAAGATCGTGACCATGCCGCCGAACGCGCTCATCTGCCGCTGCGCAAGTTCGTGTTGCGGATGGCTTTCAAGTCCGGGATAGACGACGCGCTCAACCTTCGGATGCGCTTCGAGCCAGCCGGCCAGTTCCAGTGCGTTCGCACAATGCCGCTCCATCCGCACCGCGAGCGTCTTCAGACCGCGCAGCGCGAGATAGCTGTCGAAGGGACCGGCGATCGAGCCGATCGAATTCTGCAAATACGCCATCTGCCCGGCCAAGTCCTCGCGCTCGCCGACCACCGCAATGCCGCCGACCATGTCGGAGTGGCCGTTCAGGTACTTGGTGGCGGAATGCATAACGATGTCGAAGCCGCAGCTTAAGGGACGCTGGGTCCACGGCGTCGCGAATGTGTTGTCGGCGACCGACAGAATGTGGTGCTTGCGCGCGATCGCCGCAACGGCCTTGAGATCGACCAGTTTGAGCAGCGGGTTGGTTGGCGTTTCCGCCCAGATCAGCTTCGTGTTCGGCCGGATGGCGGCTTCCAGTGCTTGCGTGTCGCGCAGATCGACAAAGCTGAACTCGAGCCCGGCGGAGCGTTTACGCACCCCGTCGAACAGCCGGTAGGTGCCGCCGTACATGTCGTCCATCGCGATGACGTGGCTACCGGAGTCGATCAGTTCGAGAATCGTCGCGGTCGTCGCCATACCGGAAGCGAATGCGAATCCGGCGATACCGCCTTCGAGGCCGGCGACGCAGCGCTCGTACGCGAGGCGCGTCGGGTTCTTCGTGCGCGAGTATTCAAAGCCCTTGTGAACGCCCGGGCTTTCCTGCGCGTAAGTCGACGTCGCGTAAATCGGTGGCATCACCGCGCCTGTCGTCGGATCGGGCGTCTGCCCGGCGTGGATAGTACGGGTGGCGAAGCGGTGGGTATTTTTGTCGCTCATGAGGAGGAGTACTACTGAATTTGTTTGCGAAGAAAGTTCAATGCATCGGTGCGCGTGATCAATCCTATGAATTCTTCCTGCTCGTCGAGCACCGCGACTGCCCCTTCGGTCTCCAGCAGCGACAGCAGCGCATTGATCGGTGTCGCGACATTGAGCCGCGGGAATCCGGGATTCATCGCCGTCTTCACCGCTGCGTGAAATGCATGTGGCTCGTCGGCCACGCGCACGAGAATGTCGGTCTCGGCCACCGCGCCGACGAAATGGCCATCGTCAATCACCGGCAATTGCGAGAAGCCGTTATTGCGCAGCCGGTTGTGCGCGGTCAGCAGCGTATCGTCGGGGCTGACGTACACGGCGGCACGCTCGGCGTGCGGGCGGCCGATAATGTCGCTCAGGTCGCCGCGCGGCTCTCGCTTCATGAAGCCGTGCTCAAGCATCCAGAAGTCGTTGTACATCTTCGACAGATACTTGTTGCCGGTGTCGGCGCCGAGAGTGACGACGCGCTTGGGCTCGGTCTGCTCACGGCAATAGCGCAGCGCGGCCGCGATCAACGTGCCGGATGACGAACCCAGCAGCAGCCCTTCCTTGCGCAGCACCATGCGCGCGGTATCGAAGGATTCCTGGTCGGGAATACTGTAGGCGCGCCTGGCGAGATCAATGTCGCAAATGCTCGGAATGAAATCCTCGCCGATGCCTTCGACCAGCCAGGTTCCCTTCTCGCCCAACTCGCCGGTCGCAATGTAGTCGGCGAGCACCGAGCCTTCCGGGTCGGCGAGCACGATTTCCACGTTCGGTGCGGTGCGCTGCATGTACTTGCCGATGCCGGTGATCGTGCCGCTGCTGCCGACACCGACGACGACTGCGTCGAGGTCGTGTTCCATCTGTTCCCAGAGCTCGGGGCCGGTATGCTGTTCGTGCGCCTTGACGTTATCGGGGTTGGCGAACTGGTTGATGAAGTACGCGCCGGTTTCCTTCGCAACCCGCGCGGCCATGTCCTGGTAGTACTCCGGGTGACCCTTGCCGACATCCGAGCGCGTCAGCACCACTTCGGCGCCCATCGCACGCACGTTGAAGATCTTTTCCTGGCTCATTTTGTCGGGAATAAAGAGCTTCAGCTTGTAGCCTTTTTGCGCGGCGACCAGCGCGAGACCCAGGCCGGTGTTGCCGGCGGTCGCCTCGATGATGGTGTCGCCGGGATTCAACTCGCCGCGCCGCTCGGCTTCCTCGATCATCGACAGGCCGATACGGTCCTTGATCGAACCGCCCGGGTTCAGACATTCGAGCTTCAAAAACAGCCGGCACGGCCCGGTATCGAGGTGCTTCAACTCGATCAGCGGCGTGTTGCCGATCATCTCCAGGACGTTGGAGTACACGGTCATTGGATTGTCTTCCGGATCGTTCGGGGACGCTCTGAAAAATTCCGTTCGTGCTGAGCTTGTCGAAGGACTCGCAGAGCTCTTCGACCGGCTCAGGACGAACGGCCGGACAAGGCAGATCTGCTCAACCCTTAAGCTTGCATTGCCGCCGGTGACACCGCCTGCTGCGGCCCGTTGACGAGCGCGTCGCGCGTCGCCTCCACGATCAGGTCGACTTCCGGCGACGTGATGTTGAAGTGCGGCGTGTAGCGCAGCGAGTTTGCTCCACCGTGAATCACGCCGATGCCGTGCATACGCAGGTATTCCTCGGTGCTGTCACGCCCGAAGCACTTGTAACGCGGGTCCAGCTCGCAGCTGAACAGCAGGCCCGTGCCCTGCACGCGCACAATCGCGCCATCCATCTCGTCGGCGAGCTTTTGCAGCTTCTCGATGAACTCCCTGCCTCGCGCGACAATGTTTTCGCGCATCTTGGTCGTCACCGCTTCGAGCACGGTTGCGCCGACATCCATCGCGCGCGGATTCGCCGTCATCGTGTTGCCGTAGATGCCCTTGCGATAAAGACTCGCGGCGCGCTCGTTCATCGCCAGCACCGACAGCGGGTACTGGCCGGCATTGATCGCCTTGGAATAAGTCTCCATGTCAGGCGCATCGAGTTTCTCGAAGCCCGGGTAGTCGACGATCGACAGGCAACCCTGAGCCCGCAGGCCGGCCTG
>DASSJY010000007.1:0-131940 GCA_035690945.1 Gammaproteobacteria bacterium | reverse complement strand
CCGCCCAGCAACTGCAACTGGATCGCGTATTTGTTGGGGAGGAAGATGATGAACGCGAGCGCGCCGATCTTGACCAGCAGCGAGACGAACTTCGCGGTCCCGGCTTCGTGCGTGGCGCTGCAATCGGGCCGCAGGAACTCGCGGTAAATGTTGCGCGTGAACAGGTTGGCCGCGGCGATCGACATGATTGCCGCCGGCACCAGCGCGCCGATTGCGATCGCCGCGAAGCCGACGCCGGCAAACCATGCCGGGAACTCGTGCAGGAACAGTGCAGGCACCGCGAAGTTCGGCCCGTAGCGCTTGAAATACTCGGCGTATTGCGGCAGGTCTTGCACATGCGCGGCGTAGGCCATGTAACCGAGCGCCGCGATCAGCGCGAGCACCAGCGAGTACGCCGGCAACAGCGCCATGTTGCGCTTGATCACCTGGCGGCTGCTCGCGCTCAACAAGCCGGTGACCGAGTGCGGATAGAGAAACAATGCCAGCGCCGAACCGAGTGCAAGCGTCGCGTATGCGGTGTAGGCGCCGAAGCTGTGCGCCGTCGGACCCGCGAGGAGCAGCTTGTCTTTCGGAATTGCGTTGAAAATGCCGCCGTAGCCGCCGAGATGCATCGGAATGACGATGACGGCCACGATGATCGTGAGGTAAATCAGCGTGTCCTTGACGATCGCAATCATCGCCGGCGCGCGCAGCCCGCTGGTGTAGGTGAACGCGGCGAGAATCAGGAACGCGATGATCAGCGGCAGGTCGCCGGCCAGGCCGGTGCCGGTAAAACCCATCGCCGCCAGCACGACCTCGATACCGACGAGCTGCAGCGCGATGTACGGCATCGTCGCGAGAATACCGGTCACCGCAACGATGAGGCCGAGCAGCCGGCTGTCGAAGCGGCCGCGCACAAAATCCGCGGCGGTCACGTAGCCATGGCGATGCGCGACCGACCAGAGCCGCGGAAACACGATGAACACGAACGGGAACACCATGAGCGTGTACGGCAGCGCAAAAAAGCCGATAGCGCCGCGGCCGAACACCAGCGCCGGTACCGCGATGAAGGTGTAGGCGGTATACAGGTCGCCGCCGAGCAGGAACCAGGTGACGACGGTGCCGAAGCGGCGCCCGCCGAGGCCCCATTCGTCAAGCGAGTTGAGGTCGCCGCGCCGCCAGCGCGCGGCGTAAAAGCCGAGCACGGTGACGAACGCGAACAGGATGATGAAGACGCTTAGAGCCTGCCAGTTCATCGATCGTTCTCCCCACGCCGCCTCATGTCATACTCGCTGGAATGACGGAACCGGAGTTGCCATCCGAATCTCGGCCGTTCTTATAACCTTGCCTTATAGGCCGCCGCCGTGACGACTGCCGTGACGATAATCCACACGAACTGAAACCAGTAAAAAAACGGGATGCCGGCCAGGCGCGGGTCGATGCGATTGTAAAACGGCACCCACAGCGCGCCGGCGAAGATAAGCACGACCGCCACCCACCACCCGACCTTGATTCCGATTCGGCTTTTTTTACCCATCTCCTCCCCCTACCAGCGCTGCCGCAGGCGCGTAAACGCGGCAGCCACCGGGTTGAACCCGACGAGCAGCAGGTTTTGCGGACTGATCGCATAAAACACGAAGTCTTGCTGGCCGCCACCTTCAGTGAGCAGCGTAAGCGTACCGCGGCCGTCCTGGTCGAGCGTGTAGCTGCCGCCGAGCGCGGTGGCGGAGCCGCTGCCACCGGCTGCCGTAGTTTCAACGCCGTCGATGTTGCCGTTACCGTCCAGGCTGATCCGGCCGACCGCCGTTTGCTGCGCCGACGCGTTCGCGCCGGTTGATAACGCGAAGGAGCCGTCGAGACTGCTTTCGGCGAACTTGTCGTCGCTTTGCACGAGGAACTGGCCGTCGCGCATCGCGGTGGAATCCGCCTCAATCGCCAGCGCGTGACCTGCGGATTGCAGATAGAAAATCAGATCGGTCTGTCCGGCTGGCGTGAAGAGTCGGGCGGTGCCGCGGCCGGTATCGTCTATCGCATAACCGCCGGACAGCGCGCGCTGCTGCACCGTGCCGGTACCGCTGCTGTCGAATTCGCCGCTGTCGATGTTGCCGGCGCCGTCGGCGTGCAGCAGTCCGGCGGTCGTCGGCGCATCGGTCCCGCCAGTGAGATAAAAGGCGTAATTGCCCGAAAGGTCGCTGTCGTCGAACGTGGTGGCAGTCTGCGCCAGCGCGCGGCCGGTTCGAATCTGCGCCGGGTCGACCGACAGCAGCCGGATCGTATCCGGCGCAACCACGTAGAACACGTAATGCATCGTGCCGAAGACGTTGGTCAGCGTCATCGTGCCGCGGCCGTTGTCATCAACGGCGTAGGCCGCATCGAATGGGACATCGGTGGTCACTGCGCCGGCCGTATTGCGGTCTTCGACGGCGTTCGCGACGCCGCCGGTACCGTCGGCGCTAAATCGGCCGACAATCGCGGTGCGCGTGTCGGTGAGCTTGAAAATGTAGTCGCCGCTGAGGCTTGCGTCGCCGCCGACGTCGGCGCTCTGCGCAAGCATGTCGCCTGCCCCGGCGATACCGCTGTCGGCGCGAATGAACCGCACCCGGCCGCGCGCGCCGATCACGAATTGAAAATCGGCCTGGCCGCGCGTGCTTACGAACACCGCCTCGCCGGTGCCGTCCGCCGCGACGGTGTAACTGCCGTTGAAGGGCAAGTTTAGAAAGACGCCATCCGACGCGTTGACGTCTTCGTTACCGGCATTGATGTTGCCGGCGCCGTCGGCCTCGAAGCGCCCGATGACGCCGAGATTCGCCGCGCGATAGGTGAACACCCACGTGCCCTTGAGCGACGCGTTCGAATACTGGATCGTCGCGCTGGCGGTGCCTTTGAGGGACGAACTGGAGGTGGCGACCGCGGTAATCGTGACGTTGCCACCGGTTGGCGGCAGCGTCGGCGCCGTATAAACGCCGTCGGTGCTGATCGTGCCGATGCCCGCCTTGCCGCCGGTGACGCCGTTGACTTGCCAAATGACGTCGGCGTTCGGGTTGCCGCTGACGGTTACCTTGAACTGCTGCGTCTGCCCCGCGGCGATCCTGGCGTCGGTTGGCGTAACGGCGATGCCATTAGTGGGGGGTGGATTGGAACTGGAGCCGGACGAACTGGAATTGGCGACGCAGCCGGCCGACAGGGCCACCGCGAAAAAACAACCGATTGTCCATAACCTGCGCATCGGCTGTTTGTAACACAGTCCGGCCGACGGATGCCACGTCAGGCGTGCACCGCGCTCCACTGCCACGGCTCGGGCACGTGAATGTCGTAGCCCTGGGCGAAATCGACCCCCAGTTCGCGAAGCTTGTCGAGCACGCCGCGCGCCTCGACGTATTCGGCCACGGTCTTGATGCCCATGATCTTGCCGACGCGGTCGATAGTCTCGACCATTGCGCAGTCGACCGCGTCGTCTGCCATGTTGCGCACGAACGCGCCGTCGATCTTGAGGTAATCGACGTGCAGCGTCTTCAGCCAGGTGAATGACGACAGTCCGCTGCCGAAGTCGTCGAGCGAAATCGCACAGCCGAGCTTGCGCATCTCGGTGATGAATGCGATCGCCTGGTTCAAGTTGGCGATCGCGGCGGTTTCGGTGATCTCGAAGCAGATCATCGACGGCGGCACCTTGAAGCGCTCGAACTGTTCGCGCACGAATGTGGCGAACGGCGCTTCGCTAACGCTTTCGCCGGAAATGTTGATCGCGACAATCTCGCTGCGGCCGTGAGTCTGGCGCAGTTCGAGCTGGCGACGCAGGCCGGTCAGCACTTCGCGTACCACCCAGCGATCGAGCGCCGGCATCAGGTGATAACGCTCGGCGGCGGGGATGAAATTGCCGGGCGTTATGATCGTGCCGCTTTCGCCGCGCAGGCGCAGCAGAATTTCGTACCAGCGCACGTCGCCGACGCCCTTGAGCGGCGAAATCGTCTGGTGATACAGCACGAAACGGTTTTCTTCGAGCGCGGTGCCGAGGCGCGATACCCAGTTCATTTCGTCGCGGTGGCGGGAGATTTCGCGGTCGTCACGCCGATAGAGGCGCACGCGATTGCCACCCTCCTGCTTGGCCGACCAGCAGGCCGCACCGGCGGCGGCGAATACGTCGGGCAGTGTTGCGCAATCGCGGTCGAGCCCGACGACGCCGATGCTCGCGCCGACGCCGTAGGTGCGCCGCTCCCAGATGAACCGGAACGAGGAAATCACCTGGATCAGCCGACCGGCGACGCGCTGTGCGGCGCTGCGGTCGCAATTGCGCAGCAGGATGCCGAACTGGTCGCCGCCTAGGCGGGCCAGCAGGTCGTCTTCACCGAGTTCGGCGTCGATCAGCGCCGCGAGCCGGCGCAGCAGTTCGTCGCCGGCGCGATGCCCGCCGATGTCATTGACGACGCGGAACTGGTCAAGATCGAGGTACAGCATCGCGTGCGCGGCGCCGCCCAGGTTCAACAGCGCTTCGAGGCGGCGTTCGAATTCGACCCGGTTGAAGGCGGCGGTCAGGCCGTCGTGCGTCGCCTGCCAGCTCATTTGCAGCGTCGCGCGCTGCGCTTCGGTCAGATCGGCGTAAACGGCGTAGCTTGCGGCCTGGCGACCATCAAGCAGAATCGGGAAGGCGCGAATACGCACCGGCAACCGCGCACCGTCCTTGCGGCGCCGCTCGGTATCGAGTTCCACAATGCACGCCGACGCGAGGCGCTCGGAGAGCGTTTCCGCTTCGTCGCGCAAATCTTCCGGGACGATGCAGGCGTCAATACGCGCGCGGCGCAATTCGTGCGCCGAATAGCCGAACAGCCGCTCGAAGCTGCGGTTGACGTCGACGATGCAGCCGTCGAGATCAAGCACGGCCACACCATCCGTCAGGTTCTCGAATAACGCGCGGAAGCAGGCAACCTGGCGCGCGAGTCGGCGCCCGATCCTGGCCGGATCGACGGGTTTGCCCGGAAGTAGAAGGTTGGCAGCCTCGTCTGGCGCCGAGAGTGATGGAATCGGCTCGCTCAATTTCATGAACGAGTCTTGCTCAAGTCATCTGCCGCAGTTGGCGCAAGCACAGACGGCTTCCCCTGAATGACAACATGTCAGCGGCGCGTGCCGCTTCCCCACCAGCTATCGCAATCGTAAACGATTTGACAAAAATAGCAACTGCGGCCCCATATCGGTTGTCGCAAAAGCTGCTTCATATATACTGGCCTCGGCTAACGCGCAAAGCGACATATAAAAGGATTTATGGCCGACACCCGCCCAGAAGCGCAATGGACGCTCGAAGATGACAGTTGCGTCCGGCTGTCCGGTGACTGGACCCTGCTGGTCAGCGGCGCGCGCCGCCGACGCCTGAAACGCGAACTGCACGAACTCGATTCACCGCGTCGCTATGCCTGGAACCTGTGCGACATCAGCGCCTTCGACAGCGGCGGCGCATTGCTGTTGTGGCGGTTATGGGGTGGCTCGCTGCCCGACAAGCTCGATTGCCGGGACAGCCAGCGCCACTGGTTCGAACGCCTGAAGGAAAGCGAAACGCCCAAGGCGCCGAAGCCGTCGCGCCTGGTCAGCGCAGTCGATCACCTGGCCGCGCGCACGATGGCGATCCTGCACACCGTCGGTGGACTGCTGCTCCTGATCGGCCAGTTGATGGTCGATCTGGCCTGGTGCATCCGCCATCCCCGGCTGATGCCGTGGAAGGAAATTTCCGCGACCATCTACCGCAGCGGCGCCTCGTCAATGCTGCTGCTCGGACTGATCGGCTTCATGATCGGCGTGGTGATGGCAATCCAGATCGGTATCACGCTGCAGAAGTTCGGCGCCGGCGAGATGATCGTGTCGCTGATGGGTCTCGCGGTGCTGCGCGAACTGGGCTCGGTGATCGCCGCGATTATCCTCGCCGGCCGCTCGGGCTCAGCGATGACCGCCGGCATTGGCGCGATGCACATCACCGAGGAATTCAACGCGCTGCGCGCCTTCGGGGCGTCGCCGACGATGCGCCTGGTGCTGCCGCGCGTGATCGGCATGGCGATCAGCATGCCGCTGCTGGTCGTCTGGACCGACTTCACCGGCCTGATCGGCGCGGCGATCACCGGCGATCTGATGCTCAACGTCGATTGGCAACTGTTTCTCGCGCGGCTGCCAAACGTGGTGCCGATCGTCAACTTCTGGATCGGTCTCGGCAAGGGCGTCGTGTTTGGCATCATGATCGCGCTGATCTCGTCTTATTTCGGCATCAGCGCGAAGCCCAACACCGAAAGCCTGAGCCGCAACACAACGCTGTCGGTCGTGACCAGCCTGTCGCTGATTTTGCTGTTCGACGTGGTCTCCGGCGCGGCATTAACCAACGTGGGGTTGTGATGGCCGCCGAGATACAACCGCCGCAGGAAGACCGAAATGATCGCGAAGTGGTCATCGACGTCGACGACCTGCATACGCGCATCGGCAAGCAGGAGGTTCACCGCGGCCTGAGCCTGAAGGTATACCGCGGCGAAGTACTGGGCGTAATCGGCACGACCGGCAGCGGCAAGACCACGCTGCTGCGCCAGATCATCGGGCTGATCTCACCGACCTCCGGCACCGTCGACGTGCTTGGCCAGCGCATTCACAGTCTCGAAGGCGAGGCAGTGCGATTGCTCCGGCGCCGCTGGGGCGTGCTGTTCCAGCAGGGCGCGCTGTTCAGCGCGTTCACCGTGTTCGACAACATCGCCTTCCCGATGCGCGAGCTGCGCAAGGAGGGCGAGGAATTCGATGAGGATGCAATTCGCGATCTGGTCGCGGTCAAGCTGCACATGGTGGGCCTCGCGCCCGACGACGCGTGGAAATACCCGGCGGAGTTGTCCGGCGGCATGCTCAAGCGTGCCGCACTGGCGCGCGCACTGGCGCTCGAAGCCGAGTTGCTGTTCCTCGACGAGCCGACTACCGGGCTCGACCCCATTGCGGCATCGGAATTCGATACGCTGCTCGACCAGCTCCACCACGAGCTGAACCTGACCGCGCTGATGATCACGCACGATCTACACAGCCTGGCCGCGCTCAGCGACCGTGTTGCGGTGCTAGACGAGGGCAAGCTGCTGACCACGGGCACCCTTGTCGAGGTGGCCGAATTCGATCATCCTTTCATCAAGGAATTTTTCCGGCGACGGCGCGGCGATGACGAACTGCGCGCCCTGCCGGCATATTAGAAGAAACGTGTAATGGAAAACCGAGCCCACGCGATCGTCGCCGTCACCTTCCTGATTGTCTTTTCGATCGCCGCGATCCTGGTGTACTACTGGCTGTCCAATACGCAGCCGGAGCCGCGATACTACCGGATCGTCACCCGCCAATCGGTCGGTAGCCTGCAGGCCAAGTCGGAGGTGCGCTTCAAGGGTCTCCTCGTCGGCCACGTGCAGAAAGTATCGTTCGACAAGCAAGACCCGACCAAAGTCGATATCCTGATCAGCGTGCGGCCCGATGCGCTGGTCACGCAATCGACCTACGCAACGCTGCAAATGCAGGGGCTGATGTCCGGCGGCAAGTTAGTGGTGTTGCATCTGGGCAAGGGCAGCCGCAAGCCGCTCAAGACCAATGAGAAAAACCCGGCGCGCATTCCGATGCACAAGGGCCTGCTGGCGGAGCTCGAAACCACCGGCACGCAGGATCTCAAGAAGATCAACGACATCATCAGTAATGCGCAAAAGGTGCTCAGCGACAAGAACCGCGAGCATCTCGCCGATACGATCCGTCAGATCGACCAGGCGTCGCGCAATATCGTCGCGATCGAGAAGCAGTTGATACCGGTGGTGAAGCAGTTGCCCGCGCTGACTGCCAGCGCCCGGCAGACGCTCGACCAGAGCCACGCGCTGCTGACGCAGGCGACGCAACTCGCCGAGGCGGCGAAAAAGCCGGTTAAAAAGGTCGGTGAGGCCGCCGATTCGCTGGCCGAGCTGACGGCAAGCGGCAAAGACGTGGCGCGGCGCCTGGATCGCCAGACGCTGCCGGATATCGATCAATTAAGCGACAGCCTGATACGCGCCTCGAAATCGCTGATCGACCTGAGCCAGGAACTGCAGGCCAAGCCGCAAAGCCTGATTTTCGGACCGCCCAAGCCGCGGCCCGGCCCCGGCGAACCGGGCTTTGGCAGCAATGGAAACGATAACGGAGACGGACATGAATAAGAAACTCGCGCTATTGGCACTGCCGGCCGCACTCCTGCTCGGCGGCTGCATCAGCACCAGCAAGCCGGTGCAGATCGAGCACTATACGATCACGGCGGCGCAGGCGTCCGCGCAAACGGCTCCGGCGACCTCGCAGACGGCAGCCCATAAGCCGGTGCTGCGCATCGCCGGCATCGAAGCCCCGCATTGGCTGGATAGCGCCAGCATGTACTATCGGCTCGCGTACCAGAACAGCGCCAAAGTCGCCGCCTACAGCCGCTCGGATTGGGTGTCGCCGCCGCCAGTGCAGATCCTGAGTCTGCTCGAAGACGTGCTCGCCGCATCCGGCAACTATAAAGCGGTTCTCGGGCCAAGCGACATCTCGAACGCCGATGTGACGCTGCGTATCGAACTCGGCGACTTCGAACAGGTATTTACGAGCCAAAATCAGAGCGCCGGTGTGCTCGACGCGACAGTGACCGTGGTCGACAACCGCGCCGGCAAGATCGCCGCGCAGCGGCATTTTCATATCGAAAAGCCGGCGCCGAGCGCCGACGCCGCGGGCGGCGTCAAGGCGCTCGGCGAGGCGAGTCAGGCATTTGCAACCGAAGTCCGGGATTGGCTGGGCCAGCTGACCCTGGCCGCTAAAGCGGGTACAGCACGTAGCCCTGGTGCTGCAGGATAATCAGGTCCGACAGCGCCGACAGCGACAGCGTGATGTCGGGGTTGACCGACCGGTGCTCGATGTGGTGTTCGGCGAGCGCCTGGCCGCAGACGTACAGCTTCACGCCCGCCTGCCGAAGCGCGTGAATCAGCTTGATGTTCGGATTATCGTGGCCGGTGCGCTTCTTGTATTCAGCGTTGTCCATCACGATGTCGGTCGCCGCGCCGTGGATCACGACATCGAACCGGCGATGTTTGGCGCGCACGCCTGAAAGCCCGAACACGTTCACCGCGCGCGCGATGTGCTCAAGGCCGCTGTTGACCTCGTCGGCCTTGCCGGTCTTCGTCAGGTTGAACACCACCTTGTAGGTGGCGCCCGAATGCGGCTGCAGCGCCGCTTTGGGCAGTGGTATCACGCCGCCGGCATGCTGAATCACCGGGTACTGCCAAACCTGCTCCTGCTCGTGCGAGCCTGGCGCAGCCAACAGCGGCAGCGCGGCGAACGCGAGTGCCAACGTCATCAATCCTTTGATCATGCCTTTCATGGGGGAGTCTCCTTTTTTTGAGTTGAGGTTGAAGGCACCTGGCCGTAATAGCCCATGTGCCGATGGTACTTCTGTTTCGTCTCTTTGACGCTGCCGGTGAAACGGGGATCCTGCGGCCGCGGATGATGGTCGACGAACGCCGCTACATCCCAGGCCTGCTGATCAGTCAGCGTGCCGCCGACGCCGTAAGGCATGTTCGCCTTGATGAACGCGGCGGCAGTCGGAATGCGATGCATGCCCGCACCCCAGTTGAACGATTGGGCGCCCCATAGCGGCGGGAACACGACTGCGCCCGCGCTCATGCGCCCCTGGCCGTCAGCACCATGGCATAGCGCGCAATGCGTCTTGAAGACTTTGGCGCCGTGGACGGGGTCAGGCGCCCTGGCGGGCCTGGGCACATCCGGATACCCGGTACCCGGCAGGTCGGTGTTGACCGGCACGCCCGTGGCCAGCCAGTGAAAGTAGCTTTCCAGCGCGACCATGACCTTGCTGTCCGCCGGCGGCGCCTTGCCGTTCATGCTGTACGTAAAGCAACCCTGGATACGGTCGGCAAGCGTGTTGACCTTGTCGTTTTTTTTGCGGTAACGCGGGTAGCGCCCGAACGCGGCCCACATCGGCGCCGAATTCGCCAGCCGGCCGCGGTCGAGATGGCAGTTGCTGCAGGTCAGAATATTGCCGACGTAGGGTCTGGCGTACCGGCCGGTGGCGGTGAAAACCTGCTCGCCAAAGCGGATCATTTTGCCGTCAGGGCCGCCGGGAATAGCCGATTCCGGCGGCGGCTGAAAACCTTTAGCCGCCACCGGCCGGGCGGCGGGTGATGCCGCCTTCGCGTTCGGCACCTTGTTAGCGCCGCCCGGCCGCAGCCAGGCGAGATAGGCGGCAACTGCCTCGATATCAGCCTGGTTCAGGCCGTGCGCGACGTGCTGCATCAGGTCAAGCGGATCGTTGCGCCGCGCGCCGTGCCGAAAGGCATTTAGCTGGGCGGCGATGTAATTGGCGTACTGGCCGGCGAGTTCCGGGAAATCGGGTGCCAGGCCGGCGAGCTTCGGCCCGTGACAGGTTGCGCAGGCCGGCACCCCGGCCGACCACTTGCCGTGACGCACCAGCGATTCGCCCTGCGCGAGCGCACTCGGGGCAACGCTGTTGCGGGGCGGATAGGGCGCGTCGATATGGCTGTAATACTGCGCCAGCGCCGTAATCTGCTGATCCGACAATCCGGCCGCGAGCGGCTGCATGATGCGGTTGGCGCGCAGGCCGGATTTGAAGTCATGCAATTGCCGGGCGAGATACGCCGCGGGCTGGCCGGCAAGGCGCGGATAAGTTCCGCGACCGCCGCCGGCACCGCTTTGGCCGTGACAGGCGGCGCAGGTCGCCACACCGGGCGGCGGCGCGGCACATGCCGGTGTGCCGGCGACCATCCCGACTATGCCAACCGGAGCGATCAGCATCGCAGTCCATTTGCTCATGCCGTAAGCATAACGCATGATGGCCGCCGACGAAGCAGTGGAGCGTTTGGCGGAGCCATGGCGATTCTTTCTGTCGTTCCGGCTGGTATGACGGATACAAGAGGTTCTTTAGAATGATCTGGGGCTGGCTGGGCGCGCTCGCGATCGGGCTTGTGCTCGGGATTCTGGGTTCGGGCGGCTCGATCCTGACCGTGCCGGTGCTGGTGTATCTGTTCGGCCAGCCGGAAAAGGTCGCGATCGCGGGCTCGCTCGCTGTGGTCGGCAGCATCAGCTTTATCGGTGCGCTGTCGTACGCGTGGCGCGGTCTGGTCGAGTGGCGGATCGTCGGGCTGCTTGGCGTGCCCGGCATGATCGCCGCTTACGGCGGCGCATGGGTCGGCCGCTTCGTTCCCGGCGCGGTTCAGCTTTTGCTATTCGCGTTTGTTGTGCTGGCTGCGGCAATACTGATGGTGCGGCCCCGCAAACGCCAGGAGGCGCGCGCACGCCAGCCATGGTGGAGCGTGCCGCTGGACGGCATCGCGATCGGTTTCGTCACCGGGTTGATCGGCGTCGGCGGCGGTTTCATGATGGTACCCGCGATGGTGCTGCTGATCGGTATCCCGATGCACCGCGCTGTCGGCACCAGCCTGTGCATCGTTGTTCTCAATGCCTTTTCCGGTTTTCACAAGTACCTCGGCGTGCTCGAGCAACAACACTTGCACCTCGACTGGAGCATCCTCGGCGGCATCATCGCGATCGGCATTGTCGGCAGCCTGATCGGCAACGTTGTCGGCACGCGCGTACCGCAGGCAAAGCTCAGGCGCGCGTTCGGCGTTTTCCTGATCGTGATGGGCGCGTACATCCTGGCGCGAACGGCGCCGGCGGTGTTTGCCTGACCGCCGGCGCCCCGCATTCTAACGTCTCCTCCGTTCTAGAACTGCCATGCCAGTCCCACCTGGATCGACTGCATCCGGTAGCCGCTGCTCACATCCCCGGCCGCGTTGTTGAACGTCGGCGAATCGGCCTTGAAGTAGCGCCAGTTGACGTCCAGCGCCAGCGTCTGCGTCAGCCAGGAACGAAAACCGACCACGCCTTGATACGCAAGGCCGCTGTCGACATCATCCATGAACGTCACGGCCGGTGTGTCGGGCCCCAGCGGTGCGGCGTTGTAGTGGTGAAAATCGATGCGGGCATAGCCGATGCCGAGCCCGATGTACGGATCGAACGCCGCGTGGGGAGCAAAGTCGTTGATAACGTTGAACATCAGCGACCACGCCTGCGTGTGACCGCCGGGATCGGCCAGCTGCATGCTGTTGCCGGACGCGGCGGTGTAGGCAAAGCTGTCGACACCGTTGTTCCGGTAGCCGAGTTCCCCCTCGACGCGCAGCATGCCCGCCCCCCATTCACTGAACGCGTACCCCGAGTTCAGCAGCACCACGTCACCGTCGTTGGAATGCGTCGTGATCTGGCCGCCGATCACACCGAAGCTGTGGTCGTACAAATGCGAACGGCCGATCTGCACCTCTAGATATGAGCCGGTGTCGTTGTTTGGATTGTAGCTGTCGTTCTGCGCCATCGCTGCCAAAGGCACCGCGGCCAGAACCGATCCACATAGCAACGTCGTCGTGATTTTCATCGCGAACCTCCTTGTAGGTCGGAAGAAAATTGAGCGCGGATTTGCGCTTGAGATGGGTCCCATTATCGGAGCGCAATTCAGGGCGTCAAAGGCTTGCGGGCGTATTCGCGAGGGGCGTCACACAGATTCGGCGCGGCTTGCGGGGTAGCTTGTAACCCCGTAGGCATGGCTCCGGTATGCCGATCCCTCGGGTGCACTGTGCCAACCGCTTGCGTGCGTGCCATAATCGGCCCCCGGGTTTACCCGACTATAGAGGAGGCAGCCCATGACGCGCATGATCCACATTCTCCCGGTCGCGGCGCTCGCCGCGGCAACGTTTTTATTCGCCGCCTGTTCCACTCGCACTACCGTACCCAGCAATCTCGGCATCAACGACGCGCCCGGCTGGGTCAACCAGGGCAGCCAGGCACTCGATAACCAGGGCGGCCGACTGATTCATGGCATCGGCTCGGCGCCGGCGATGCACGACTTGTCGCTGCAGACTTCCGCCGCCGACGAACGCGCCCGCACCGAAGTTGCGCGGGTGCTGTCATCGTTCATTGACGCCGTGTCGCAGGATTACGCGGCGGCAGCCGGCACGAACGCCGAGCAGCAGCAGAACGAAGCCTCAGTGTCGCGGGAGATCGAGAACGTGACGCGCCAGAACGTGGCTGGCGCGCGCATCATCGCCCACTGGCGCAATCCGGACAACGGCGCGCTGTGGAGCCTCGCGGAACTGGATATGACGCGCATCAAGGCGATGGTCGCGAGTTCGCAGGAGATGAACTCCGGCTTCAAGCAATACTTCCTGTCCCACGCGGACAATCTGTTCGACAACATGACCGGAGGTGCCAAGTGATGCGCCGCCGCCTTCGTTACGCCTGCCTTGCCGCCGCGATCGGCGCCCTCGCCGGCTGTTCGAGCATGCCGGAGATTCATCGCATCTCGCCGAACCAGGTGACCGACGTGTCCGGCTACTGGAACGACACCGACTCGCGCCTTACCGCGGAGCAGATGATTGGCCAGATGCTCAACGAGCCGTGGCTCGATAATTACGAAAATGCGCACTCCGGCACCAAGCCGGTAGTCATTGTCGGCGACGTCAACAACCTGAGTTCCGAGCATATCGCCGTCGGCACGTTTATCAACGACATGCAGCGCGCGCTGATCAATTCCGGCGATGTCCGCTTCGTTGCCTCGTCGGGACAGCGCGGCGGCGTGCGCAACGAGCGCAAGGACCAGGACCTGAACGCGAGCGCCGACACGCGCAACCCGATGGGACAGGAAACCGGCGCCGACTTCATGATGGAGGGCACGATCAACACGATCATCGACGCGGCCGGCAATACCTCCGTGAAGTACTACCAGGTGAACCTGCAGCTCATCAACATGCGCACCAACGTGATCGCCTGGATCGGCCAGAAGAAGATCAAGAAGCACGTCGAATACCACGGCATCCGGCCCTGACCTCTAATCGGTGACGATGGACCGCCCTTCTCGCGGGGCCGTTCGCGCCGCACTGGCGCTGTGCCTGGCGATGGCGCTCAGCGGCTGCGCAAGCTACGTCGCCAACCTGCGCCAGATGGACAGGGCGCTCGCCGCGCACGACCCGGATGCGGCGCTCGCCGCGCTGGCGCCGCTCAAGGGCGGTCACAGCGAAGCGTTGTATCTGCTCGACAAGGCAATGCTGCTGCGCATGCAGGGCGACTATGCCGGCAGCATCAAGGCATTCGAGGGCGCCAAGCCGCTGCTGCGCTACCTCGAGGCGACCAGCGTCAGCGAGACCGCCGCCGCGCTCATGCTGAGCGAAAACCTGCGCAGCTATACGCCGCCGCTGTACGAGCGACTGCTGTTGCACGTCTACCAGGGCCTCAATTATTTGCAAAGCGGCGACGCCGAGGCGGCGCGCGTCGAGGTCGAGCAGATCGACGTACTGCTCAAGCGGCTTTATCCGGGCACCGATGCCGCTCCGCACGGCGGCGATGCATTCGCACGCTATTTCGCCGGGTTGGTGTATGAAGACGCCGGCGACTGGAGCGATGCGATGATTGCCTATCGCAAAGCCTACCAAGCCTATCGCGCGGCGGGCCTGCCGGTTCCGCCGGGGCTGCAGGCGAGCCTGTGCCGCTTCGCCGACTATCTCGGCCTCGACAAGGAGCTGAAGGCCTACAAGCAGCAGTTCGACGTCGATCATTGGCTTCCGGTCGCGCCGCACGGGCAGGCCGCCGATGGACAACTGGTTTTCATTCTCGGCGACGGCCTCGCGCCGCGCAAGGTTGCGGTGACGCAATGGGTACAAAGTCCGAAGAGCGGCCACTTGTTCAGCATTTCGCTGCCGGCGCTCAGGGCGGACCCGCCGCGCATCAGCGGCGCCACGATCAGCGTCGGCGGCGAGACCGCAACCACCGCGCGCGTCGAAAGCGTGGCACAAAACGCCGACAAGGCGCTGGCCACGCAATTGCCGCAGCTCACGGCGGATGAAATTGCGCGCAACGTCACCCGCGCCGTGGTCGCCAACAAGGCCGACGACAAGCGCCAGGGCCTCGGCGCGCTGGTAAGCCTGATCGGCACCGTCGTCGATCGTGCCGATACCCGCATCTGGAATACGCTGCCGGATAACATCCAGATGGCGCGCGTGGCGCTGGCGCCGGGCACTTACCACGTGACCGTGGCGCTGACCGACGGCGGCGCGGTCGTGGGTACGAAGACTTTCGACAATGTGCTGATCAAACCGGGGCGAATCACGTTCGCCACCTGGCATGCGATAAGCTATTAGGACCGTTACAAGGGGTATGACGTCATGGCTCCAACCAAACTTATTCCCTTAGCAGTGCCCATCCTGCTGCTGGTGGCCTGCAGCCATGCGCCACGACCGGACGCCAAACCCGCCTGGGTTGATGGTCCGGCTACGCAATATCCCGCCAGCCGCTTTCTAATTGGTCGCGGCGAAGCGGCCCAGACCGCCGTCGCGCGCGACCGCGCGCGAGCCGATCTCGCCAAGACCTTTTCGGTCAAGGTGAGCGAACATGGTGAGGACGTATCGTCGTATTCGCAGGACGGCCAACAGCCCGCGGCCAACGCACTCGACGTGAGCCGCCGGATCACTACGCAAACCAACGCGCTGCTCAAGGGCGTGCGCATCGCCGACACCTGGCAGGATCCGGCCACGCACACGTACTACGCGCTCGCGGTATTGTCGCGGCCACAAACGGCTGCAGCGTTGCGCGAGCAGATCGCCGACCTCGACGCCAACACGCGCGCTCGGCTTTTGCAGGCGCGCGACAGCAACGATTTGCTAACCAAGATTGCCGCCGCGGATCGCGCCGTGACGGCGCAAACCACGCGCGCCGGACTGCAAAGCGAACTGCGCGTGGTCGACATCACCGGCCACGGCAGCACGCCGCCGTGGAATCTCGGCCAACTGCAGGCGAACCGCGCCGCGTTGCTCAAACGCCTGACGATCAACGCTGCGGCCGACGGTCAAAACGCCGCCGCGGTGCAAAAACTCCTGGCCGGCGCGCTCGCCGATGCCGGCTTCACCGTGCAATCGGGCGCCCCGTACACAATGACGGCGACGCTCGACTACAAGAACCTGCCGCCGCGCAACGGCTGGTATTGGATCGCCGGCACGCTGTCAGTCGCACTCAACGGGTCAAACCAGGCGCGCGGCATCAAGCGCTGGCCGCTCAAGGTGTCCGCGACCGATCCCGGACTCGCCCAACAACGCCTGATGGAACAGGTCGCGCAAAACCTGCACAATGATATTGAGGCCGCGACGCTGCAATTTGCCGGCGCCCGCGGCACAACGGACTGATCAAGGAGAATGCCCATGGACGCGGCCAGAATTGAAATCCCCAACGCCCGGCAGCCGTTTGAAGGCATAGTGACCGGCGGCCAGCCGACGCCGGCGCAACTGGGCGCGGCGCAGGGCGCCGGCTTCAAAACCATCGTCAACCTGCGCCCGGACACTGAAATGACCGACTGGGATGAAGCCGACCGCGCGCGGGCGCTGGGCCTGAACTACGTCAGCATTCCCGTCGCCGGCGCCGCCGGGCTTACCGAAGACAACGCGCGAGCACTCGCCGAAGTCGTCGACAACCCGGAGGCGCGCCCGATGATCGTTCACTGCGGCAGCGGCAACCGCGTCGGCGCGCTGTTCGCGCTCAAGGCCGCCTGGGTCGATGGCGAAGATACGGAGCGGGCACTGGAAATCGGCCGCCAGGCCGGCCTGACCGGCTTGGAAGATCGCGTACGCTCGCAGCTGGAGCATGGACCGGCTTAAGGAATCACCTGACCAGGAGGTCAATATGGACACACGACAACTCGGCGGCGAACTCGACGTTTCCACCCTCGGCCTCGGCTGTATGGGTATGTCGGAGTTTTACGCGCCCGGCTCGCGCAACGACGCCGAATCGATCGCGACGATTCATCGGGCGATCGACCTCGGCGTCAACTTTTTCGACACCGCCGACATGTACGGCCCGCACACCAACGAGATGCTCGTCGGCCGCGCGCTGAAGGACTATCGTGACGGCGTCATTATCGCCACGAAGTTCGGCAACGTGCGCGATCCGAACGATCCGTCGAAGCGCGGCATCAACGGTCGGCCGGAGTACGTACGCGAGGCGTGCGAAGCGAGCCTGAAGCGGCTCGGCGTCGAGACGATCGATCTTTATTACCAGCACCGCGTCGATCCGAATACGCCGATCGAGGACACCGTCGGCGCGATGAGCCGGCTGGTCGAGGAAGGCAAGGTGCGGTTCCTGGGGATGTCGGAAGCTGCGCCGGAGACGTTGCGCCGCGCCCATGCGGTGCACCCGATTACCGCGCTGCAGACCGAATATTCGCTCTGGAGCCGTGATCCGGAAGACGAGATTCTGCCGACCTGCCGCGAACTCGGCGTCGGCTTCGTCGCCTACAGCCCGCTCGGCCGCGGTTTCCTGTCGGGGCGCATCAAGCGCTTCGACGATCTCGAGCCCGACGATTACCGCCGCAATTCGCCGCGCTTTCAGGGCGAGAACTTTGCCCGCAACATCGAACTGGTCGAGCGCATCGAGGCGTTGGCGAATGACAAGGGCGTCACGCCCGGCCAGCTTGCGCTCGCGTGGGTGCTGGCGCAGGGCGACGATATCGTGCCGATTCCGGGCACGACGCGGCGCGCGCACCTGGAAGAGAATTGTGCTGCGATCGACGTGAAGCTGAGCGACGACGATCTCGCCGCAATTGACGAGATCGCACCGCAGGGTGCGGCTGCCGGACTGCGTTATCCGGAAACGATGATGAAGTCGGTGAACGTGTAAAAGCTAATCTTCCGCCAGTTCACGTTGTTGCTCGAAGGCGGCCTCGGTCCCCGGAATTTCGGTCCCGCGCAACGAAATGCCCTTCGTCTCGATCAGGAAGAACGCTGCAACCGCGCCAATCAGGCACGCGCCTGCCATGTAATACGCGGGCATCAGGTTGTTGCCGGTACTCTCGGTGAGCGCCTGGGTGACGGCCGGGGCAGTGCCGCCGAACAGCGATGTGGATACGTTGTAGCCGATGGCGACACCGGCGTAGCGCGCGATGGTCGGAAACATCGCCGGAAACGTCGCCGAAATGGTGGACAGCTGAGGCGCAAACAGAACGCCGATAATCGTGAAGCCGATGATGGCGCCGACCAACCCCGTGCCCATCAGTTCGTACAGCGGCACTACGAAAAGCATTAATGCGATGCACGAAAACAGCCACATCGGCTTGCGCCCGACCGTGTCCGAAATCCGGCCGAAAAACGGCAGCAGGATGGCCATCACGACCTGACCCACCAGGGGCACCATCAGCGCGTGGCTTTCGCTCATGCCCAGCGCGTCCTGCAGGTAGGTCGGCGTAAAGGCGAGAAAAGTGTAGTCGACGACGTTCAGTGCGATGACGAGACCAAACAGAGTCAGCGTCGCGCCGGCATAGGTGGTGACCAGCTGCTTGCATATGCCGACTGCCGTGTCCGCGCGCTCCTCCGATTCGTTTTCGATTTCCTGGAAGATCGGTGTCTCTTCCATCCTGCTGCGCAGATACATGCCAATGTAGCCGAGCGGAATCGCCACGAGGAATGGAATGCGCCAGCCCCAGGCCGCCATGGCGCCGTCGCCGAGCACCGTCACCAGAATCAGCGCGATCGCGGCCGCCGCGGTGAACCCGCTGAGAGTCCCGACTTCGAGAAAACTGCCGTACATACCGCGCCGGTCCTTGGGAGCGTATTCGGCCATAAAAGTGGCGGCCCCGCCGTATTCACCGCCCGCCGAGAAGCCTTGTAAAATACGCAATGTGTAAAGAATGACCGGCGCCCAGATGCCGATGGCGTCATAACTGGGAATAAAAGCAATGAGCGCCGTGGACGCGGCCATCATGATGATCGTCATGGCCAGCACGCGTTTGCGACCGATCCGGTCGCCCAGCGGCCCCCAGAACAGCCCACCGAGCGGGCGGATCAAAAACGAAATCGCGAAGCCGGCCAGCGTCCATAACACGCCGTTGGTACCCGCCGGAAACAGCGCGCGGGCAATGTGGGTCGTGAGATAGGCGTAAGCGCCATAGTCAAACCATTCGACAGCATTACCCATGGCCGACGCAGCGATCGCGCGACGCAGCACGGCTTTGGGAACCGCCACGCCCGCACTATATGACTCGGAACTGTTCTCGGCTGTCATAAACATTTATGCTCCACTCGCTTCGCCGACCGGCATCTGCGCCAAAACAGGGGAAACCCTAACAGACCCGGCCGGAGCATGCGAACCAATGACCGCCTTGTTTGTCACAGTGACAACCATCAGCCTCCTACGCGAATAAAAGTAATCCGGATGTCTTTGCCGTTGCTGCGCCCGTCCCTGATATTTGTGCTGATTTTTGCGTGCGCCGCGCCCGCCCTGGCGAAGCCTGCGATCGAACCCGCCATTCCCGCGATCGGCGCCTGGATCGGTGGGAGCAGCGAGCCCGGCGCCGCCGCGTGGCAGCACGCGGCGCATTTTTCCATCGACAACGAAATCGACCCCGGCCGCAATCAGCCTGCACCGGTACCCACGACCGTCGCCGTCGGCTACACGACAAAGGCGCTGTGGCTGCATTTCGTGGCGCGCGATCCGCGTCCCGCCGAGATTCGCGCCAAGTACCGCCGCCACGACCAGTTCAGCAACAACGACGATTACGTCGGCTTCATCTTCAGTCCGTTCAACGACACCCAGTGGGGTTACGAATTCTTCTGCAGCGCCGCCGGCATCGAACTGGATTCATTCCGTCAGCAGGGCAACGAATACTCGTCGTTCGACGCAATCTGGTATTGCGACGCGCAGCTGACGCCCGACGGTTACACCGTGACGATGGAAATTCCGTTCAGCTCGCTCAAGTTCCCGCACACGGCCAAGCCGCAAACCTGGCGCATGCTGTTCTTCCGCAACTGGGCGCGCAGCGTGCGCCACCAGATCACCCAGGTGCGGTTCGATTTCAACAACAACTGCACGCTTTGCCAAGCGGAACTCGTTCGCACGGCGACGCCGATCCAGTCGCACGGCGCGAACTTCCAGATCATTCCGGCAGCGACGATCTCACGCACCGACACGCGCGCGGGGCCGCGCTCCGGCCTTGAAGCCGGCAGCCCGCAGGTGTCCGGCGGACTCGATGCGCGCTGGGCGATCCGTCCGGATCTTGAATGGTCGGCGACGCTGAACCCGAATTTTTCGCAGGTCGCGCCCGACGTGCTGCAATCAACGGTGAACCAGCGCTTCGCGATCTATTACCCGGAGAACCGACCGTTCTTCGAGGAAGGCACCTGGGTGTTCAATACGCCCGGCTTCAACTTCGGCGAGTTCGGCGGCGGCGACAATCGCTTCGTCGACACGCGCCAGATCGCCGACCCGCACTGGGCGTCGAAAGTCGTCGGCCAGGTCGGCAACCACGCGCTCGGCGCGCTCATTGCCGACGACTCGATTACCAACATCCTGCTGCCGGGCGAGCAAACTTCATCGCTCAAATCGTTCAACTTCAGCACGCGCGATGCGCTGCTGCGCTATCGCTACGATTTTCCCGGTCACTCGGCACTCGGCGTACTCGCGACCGGTCGCCGGGGCGGCGGCTACGGCAATCAGGTGCTCGCGCTCGACGGTAACATCCAGCTCGACCCCAGCGATTCGGTGACAATTCAGACCGCGCACTCGACCACCACCTACCCGGGCCAGGTCGCGTCGGCGTTCGACATTACGCCCGGCGATGTCACCGGCAACGGCTGGACGGTCACGTTGCACCGCACGCGCACCAACTATGTCGCCAGCCTGGCGCTGGGGCGTGTCGACCCCGGTTTTCGCGCTGATCTCGGCTATCAGCCGCAGGTCGGCTACAGCGAGTTTCGCCCCTATTTCGAATACGACTGGTATTCCAACACCGCGTGGTGGAACAACGGCGGCTTCGGCGGCTCGTGGGATTGGGTGCATGCGGCCGACGACGGACCGGTGCTCGATCGCCAGGCGCAGATATATACGTTCGTCCACGCGGTGGGCCAGAGCCACGTCATCTTTTACGCGCGCCACGACGACCAGTATTTCGACCGGCACATTTTCGCGCTCGACCAATACGAGCTGGACGCGAGCGCGCAGCCCGTCTCGTGGCTTGCATTCGAAGTAGACACGACAGCGGGCGACGGCGTCGACTACATCGGTGCGCGCAAGGGCGCGCTGCTGTCGGTCGAGCCTTCGTTTACGCTCGCGCCCGGCCGGCACCTCAAGATCGAGTTCGTCGGCAATTTCGAGCGGCTGAACGTGCCCGCCGGGCGGCTGTACACGGCCGATCTGTACGACCTGCGCATCGCCTGGTATTTCAACTCGCGCGTGTTCGTGCGCGCGATCGGCCAGGAGCAGAACATCCGCCACAACCCGACGCTTTACGCGCAGAGCATCGACGGTCACACCCGCACACTGGCGACGCAGTGGCTGTTCGGCTACGTGCTCACGCCCTGGACCAAGCTGTTCGTCGGCTTCGCGAACGGTTATCTCGGCACCGGCGAGGCGGGCTTGCTGCAGCAGCAGCGCACTTATTTCGTCAAACTGAGCTACGACTTTCAGCTCTGAGCCGAACTCATTTCTCCTGCGTTTCCTTGCGTATGAATTCCACCTGAGCGTAATTCACCGCCGCCACCAGCGCGACACCGCCGGCGATATTGCCGATGACTGTCGGCACGTAGAAACGCGTAAAAAATGCCTGCCACGACGCGTGGCCGGTCACGACCGCATAAAAGGCATCCACCGACCCGGCGATGATGTGCGAAAACTGCCCCAGCGCGATGACGTAGGTAATGATGATGATGACGAGTACGCGGCCGGACTCGGCAAACGGCATCAGCCAGATCAGCGTCGCGATCAGCCAGCCGGCGAACACGGCGCGCAACAGCGTCGTCGGAAAATCCGTCCTGAACACGCCGTGGCTGATGTGCACCAGCGCCAGTTGCATGTCTGGCGTCAGCAGCGACGTCTTGCCGACCAGCAGCGCAAAAAACAGCGCGCCGAGCGTGTTGGTGATCAGCACGATCGCCCACAGCCGCATGACCAGTCCGAAGGTGTGCAGGTTGCGGTTGCGCAGCAGCTCCAGCACCGGCGTCAGCGTGTTCTCGGTAAATAGCTGCTGACGGCCCAGGATGACGATCATGAAACCGACGCTGTACCCCAGGTCGCCGATGATCGCGTTCCAGTGGCCGGGCGGCAAGTAACTTGTCAGCAGCGCTTCGGTCAGGAATGAAAAGCCCATCGACAGGCCGGCGGCGAGCCCCGACCAGGCCAGCGAATCGGCCGGCCGCGCCAACTCGTGCTCGCCTTCGCGGCGCACCGTCTCGTACACCACGGCGGCACGCGGCGGCGTTCGCCGTTCCGCATCCTCGTGTTCGTGCTGTTCGAGGGCGGCTTCTTCTTGCTCGGGCGTCGGTTCTTTGTCGGGCGTCCTTGCCATTGTCGTTGTTCCTGTTGGCTCGTCGTCAAAGCATACTCAAACGTGCGTCGCAATGCTTGACGGGATCGCATGGTTGCCCGATTATTGTCGCGCCGAAGGTGGCGCCATTGACATGTGGCGCCTGGGAAGCCGGTGCGCATTTCGATGCAATTCCGGCGCTGCCCCCGCAACGGTAGGCGAGTCAAAACCTGTCACCACGTCACTGCGAATTCGCGGGAAGACGACAGGTCAGATAGCTGCTCTTGCAGCAAAATCGCTCGCGAGCCCGGAGACCGACCTAGGCATTGGCGCCGGTGTCGCGGAGGGCGATGCGAGGGGTGATTACCCTTTTCCCATTCTCTCGATGCCGGTGAATGTCACCGTCGATACGCCTGCGGGAGCGCTGGCGTCGGGAGAAGAATCAATGAAAAGCTTTTCTTTGGGCTGCGGCGCGGCCGCGCTCATCTTTTGTGCCGCGGCTTACGCCGGTAACGAACCTGCCCCTCAAATCGCGCCGCCGATGGTCATTGTCGCCAACCGTATCCAGTTGAGCGCCGAGCAGGCAGTCGCGCCGGTGATCGTCATCGATCGCGACGCGATCGCGCGCAGCCAGGCGCAGGATGTGGCGTCGCTGCTGCGCTTCGTCGCCGGTGTCGATGTCGCGCGCAACGGCGGCCCCGGCCAACCGACATCGGTGTTCATTCGCGGCGCGAACAGCGATCAGACACTGGTGCTGCTGGACGGCGTGCCGATCAACCCCGGCACACTCGGCGGCGCCACGCTGCAGAACATCGCGATCAGCGACGTAGAGCGCATCGAGATCATCAAGGGGCCGCGCTCCAGCCTGTACGGCTCGGGGGCGATCGGCGGCGTCATCAATATTGTGACGCGGCGACCGGACCATGCGCTGCACGTCGATGCGCGTGTCGAGGCCGGACATTACGGCACCCGCAAGGCGTCCGCGGCTGTCAGCGGCGCGGGCGAGGAGTTCGAGGGGGCGGTCAGCGTCAGCCGCGGTACGACCGACGGCTTCCCGCCGCGCATCGACAGCAACCTCGATCGCGGCCACGACAACACGACGCTGAATCTGTACGGCAAGTGGCGCGGCAATAACGTCAGTGTCGGCGCGCGTCACTGGCAGTCGCGCGGCCACACCGAGTATCTTGACTTCGACCTGTCGCCGCTCGCGGAACGCTACGACGATGCGCTCAGTGCCGCAACACTGGCCGCGACGCCAAACCAGAGCTGGCACTCGAAACTGGTGCTGAGTCATTTCAACGGCGAAATAGAGCAAAGCGATTCGACGGATTTCCAGCGCACGCGGCGCAACGCGGCCGACTGGCAGAATAACTTCGCGCTCAGCGACTGGAACCGGCTGATTGCCGGCGCGCATTTCGAGCGTGAGCACACTGCGGCGGTCAGCTTCGGCCAGGGCTTCGACGAAAGCCACGATACACGCGCCGGCTATTTCCAGGATGACACGCTGCTCGGCCCGCACCGCTTCGTAATTGCCGCACGCGATACGAGCGACGAGCGCTTCGGCAATCATCTGACCGGCAACGTCGATTATGGCTATCAGCTCACCGATGCGACGCGTCTGACCGCCGGGCTCGGCACTGCCTTTCACGCGCCGACCAGCGTCGAGCGGTTCGGTTACGGCGGCAATCCGAACCTCGACGCGGAAACGGCGCACAACATCGAGATCGGCCTGCGCCATCGATTCGGCGTGAACCAGCGCCTGACGCTCGATGTGTACCGCAACGATATCGATAACCTGATCGTGTTCGTCGATCCTGACGGCTTTCTGGGGTCCGAGCCGGGGCGCAACGTCAACCTCGCGCGCTCGCGGATTCGCGGCCTCGACATCGGCTACGACCTGATCGACGGCTCATGGCGCTGGCACGCCGCGGCGCAGTTCAGCGATCCGCGCGACCGGCGTAGCGGCGACTACCTCGCCCGCCGCGCGCGCGAGAGCTTCACCACCCGCCTCGCCTATGCACTTGGGCCGCACACCCTCGGGCTCGACGTGGCGGCGGTGGGCCCGCGGAAAGATTCGCCCTACACGAACGTCACCGACGCCGGCTACGTGCTCGTCAACCTCGACAGCCGCTTCCAACTCGCGTCGCACTGGGCGCTGCTTGCGAAGATCGAAAACCTGTTCAACGTCAGCTATCAAACGGTCGCCGGCTTTCGCTCGCCCGGCCGCGGTTTTTATTTGACGTTAGAATACGAGTGGAACAGGGACTAGAGCGCGATGGGCAACAGGCTGAGCAAAATCTATACCCGCACCGGCGACGACGGCACCACCGGCCTCGGCGACGGCACCCGCGTCGCAAAGGACAGCGCGCGCGTCGAGGCCTATGGCACCACCGACGAGTTGAACAGCGTAATCGGCATGGTGCTCGCAGCGGATATTCCGGAGCCGATCGCGGCCTGCCTCACGCGGGTACAGCACAAACTGTTCGACCTCGGCGGCGAGCTGTGCATTCCGGGTCATCGGGCGATCACGGCCGACGATGTCACCGCGCTCGAGGAGGCGCTTGACGGTTTCAATGCCGACCTGCCGCGGCTCAAGGAATTCATCCTGCCGGGTGGCGGCCCGGCCGCGGCCGCCTGCCACCTCGCCCGCACCGTCGCCCGTCGTGCAGAGAGGCGCTGCTGGACGCTCGCGCGCGAGGAGCAGGTGAACCCGGACGCGCTGCATTACCTTAACCGCCTGTCCGATCTGCTGTTCGTGATCGGGCGCGTGCTCGCGCGTCACGAAGGCGGCAGCGAAGTGTTGTGGCAGAGCCCGCGCGTGCGTGGAAGCTGAAGCGTTTGCGCCGGCCGGCGTCGGCAACGTCAGCGTCGGCTTCGATATTCTCGGTCACAGCATTGCCGGTGCGGGCGATCGTGCGACCGTGCGTCGCATCGATGCGCCGGAAGTTCACATAGACGCGATCGACGGCATCGTCACCGACCTGCCGCGCGACCCGCTGCGCAACACGGCCGGCCGGGCACTGATCGCGCTGCGCGACGCGCTCAAGCTGCCGTACGGCTTCGCGATCAAACTGCACAAGGGCATCCCGCTTGGCTCCGGCATGGGCGGCTCGGCGGCATCCTGCGTCGCCGCGCTGGTCGCGGCCAACGCACTGCTGGATGCGCCGCTGTCGAGGGAACAACTTTACCCGTTCGCGCTCGACGGCGAGGGCGTCGTCACCGGCGCGCGCAACGGCGACAACGTCGGCCCAATGCTGCTGGGTGGTTTGGTGCTGACGACCGCCGAGCGGCTGGTGCCGCTGGCCGTGCCGGCAGAATGGCATTGCGTGCTGATTCATCCGCATTGCAGAATCGAAACACGCGCCGCCCGCGAAGTGCTTCGCGAACCGTGGCCACTGGAAGACATCACGCGCCAGAGCGCACATCTTGCACTGTTTCTGACCGGCTGCGCGCGCGGCGATCCGGAACTGGTGCGCGCCGGCCTGAAGGATGTGCTGGTGGAACCGCGACGCGCGGCACTGATGCCCGGCTTTGATGCGGTTCGCGAAGCAGCATTGAGCGCGGACGCGCTGGGTGCCGGCATCTCCGGCGCGGGACCGAGCCTGTTCGCATGGTTTGCCGACAGCGCCAGCAGCCACCGCGCCGCTCCGTTGATGCAAGCAGCATTGGCGGGCACCGGCCTCGACAGCGATATTTATCTCTCGCCGATCGCCGGGCCGCGAGCGGAAATATCAGCTTGAGGTTCGGGCGTTCGCCCACCCGCCGATAATCGTTGTCAGCGCGTTGAGCCCGTCCGTCAGTGCCGCCGGGCCCGGCTGCAGAATGATTGACGACTTGATTTCATGCAGTGCACCGGTGCGGACGGCCGGTATCGCGTCCCAGCCCGGCCGCGCCGAGACCTTTTCCGGGCGGAATTTCTTCCCGCACCAGGAACCGATGATGATATCCGGCGCACGGGCAACGACTTCGCCGGGATCGGCGACGATGCGGGCTTTGCCCAATGGCTCGCGCGCGAGTTCGGGGAAAATCTCCTCGCCGCCGGCAATGTCGATCAGTTCGGACACCCACTTGATACAGCTGATTTGCGGCTCGTCCCATTCCTCGAAATACACTTTCGGGCGGAGCGGCAGTTGCGTGGCTACGGCCCGAGCCGCTTCGACACTCTCCTCCAGCCGCGCACGCAGCGTCGCCGCCTTTTCCTGGCAGCCGATCATGCCGCCGAGGGTGCAGATCATGCGCAGGATTTCCGCGATCGTGCGCTGATTGAAGATGTGCACCTCCACGCCATGACGAATCAGTTCCGCTGCAATATCCGCCTGCATATCGGAAAAACCGACGGCGAGGTCGGGCTCGAGCGCCAGAATCTTGTCGATCTTCGCACTGGTGAACGCGGAGACCTTCGGCTTCTGCCTGCGTGCCTCGGGCGGGCGGACGGTGAACCCGGAGATGCCGGCGATGCGCCAGTCCTCGCCCAGCAGGTAGAGGATTTCCGTCGGCTCTTCGGTCAGGCAGACGATGCGCTGGGGATAATTATTCATCGACGCAGCGAATCAAGGTCGCGGCAGATTTTCGTGAGGCCCTGCAGCATGCGCGGCGTAGCGCGAGCAACCAGATCGGCGGGGACGCTGAACAGCGCATCGCTCCGGACGGCCGCGAGGTGCGGCCACTGCCGCCACGCCTGCAACCGATGGCGCGCGTCCGCGTCGCTGCCGCCGGTGATGATGGCCTGCGGATTGCGCGCGATGACGGCGGCGACGGCGACCGGCGCAGCCAGCGTCGGCAGAGCCTTGAAAATGTTCCGGCCCCCACACAACTTGATGCCCTGGCTGATGATCTGCCGGCCGCCTACCGTGTAGAGCGGGTGCGCGGAAATCTCGTAGAACACTTTGACAGGCTCGCGATTCGAATAGCGTCGACGCAATTGCTTCAGGCCCTGCTCAAACTCGGCCGCTGCCTTATCGGCTTGCGCACCGGTGCCGGCGAGCGCGCCGACGCGGCGCAGGTTCGCCGCAACATCGTCCAGCGTGCGCGGCTTGAACACGGCCACCTTATAGCCAAGGCCCTTCAGCCGCGCCAGCAGAGCCGGCGGATCGGCACTCGCCCACGCAAGCACCAGATCCGGCTTGAGCGCGACCAGCCGCTCGACATCAATGTGAAACGCGTCGCCGACCCGGGGCAACTTCGTCGCCGCGGCCGGATAATCGGTGTAGGCGGTGGTGCCAACGAGATAGCGGCCGGCGCCGGCAGCATAGGCGAGTTCTGTCAGGCCGGGCGACAGGCTGACGATGCGGTGCGCCGGCGCGGCGGCAGCCGCGCCGGCAAGTGCCGCCAGAGCGACGGCGGCGACAACCTTAATCCATTTCTGCATTGCGTTCCTCGATCATCGCCCGGAACCGCGGCCAGTCGAACGCCGGCCCCGGGTCGGTTTTGCGGCCGGGCGCAATATCGCAGTGCCCGCAGATGCGGTCCGGCTTGATCGCCGGCCAGGTGCGCATGATGGCGCATGTGGCTTCTGCCAGTCGGTCGTATTGCGCATCGGGGTAAGCCAGATCGTCAGTCCCTTCAAGTTCGATGCCGATCGAGAAGTCGTTGCAAGCGCTGCGGCCGTCGAAGCTGGACACGCCGGCGTGCCAGGCTCGATCGAGCAAGTTGACGAATTGCACCAGCTCCCCGTCGCGCCGGATGAACAGGTGCGACGACACGTGCAGGCCCTCGATTTCCGCAAAGTACGGATGCGCGGCGGGATCAAGCTCGTTCGTAAAGAGTTCGTCGATGTGCGGACCGCCGAATTCGCCCGGCGGCAGCGAAATACCATGAATCACGAGCAGGTCGATTTGTCCGTCTGCCGGTCGCGCATCGCAATTCGGCGAGGGAACCTGCCGCGCGTCTGTCACGATACCATTTTCGATTTTCATTTGATCCAGCCTGTTGTGGGGGCGGTGGGGTAACTTCTTCCGAAGAAAGAACACACGACAACGCATCGAGACGGGGTGCGGCCCCCGCCGAGTATAATGCAGCGCCATGTCAAACCGGCCGATCCCCCCGCTACTCGAGATGATCCGTTCGCTGATCGCGACGCCGTCGGTCAGCAGCGTGACGCCTGAATTCGACATGAGCAACCGACCGGTGGTCGACCTGCTGGCGAACTGGTGCGAGGGCGCCGGTTTTCGCGTGGAGTTGCAGAAACTCGATGCGGCTCCCGGCAAGGTTAACCTGATCGCCTCGCTCGGCCGTGGCGACGATGGCCTGGCGCTTTCCGGCCATACCGACACCGTACCATTCGACGAAGCGCGGTGGAGCAGCGACCCGTTCAAGCTGCGCGCGGCCGACGATCGCCTGTATGGCCTCGGCAGCGCCGACATGAAATCTTTTTTTGCGTTTGCGCTGGAAGCGGCAACGCAATTTGCGCCCACCGCTTTCCGGCGGCCACTGGTCCTCGTCGCGACCGCAGACGAAGAAAGCGACATGTTCGGCGGACGCACGCTGGCCGGTTCCGGATTGCCCGGCGTCAGCCGCGTGGTGATCGGCGAGCCGACGCGCATGCGGCCGGTCCGGATGCACAAGGGTATCCTGATGGAAAGCATTCGGGTACTCGGTCAAAGTGGACATTCCAGCGACCCGGCGCTCGGCGCCAACGCGGTGGAAGGGATGCACGCAATTGTCGCGGCGCTGCTCGATTACCGCGACGAGATGCAACGCGCGCACCGCGATGAGCATTTCGCGGTGCCGCTGCCGACGTTGAACTTCGGCGCCATCCGCGGCGGCGACAACCCGAACCGCATTTGCGGCGAGTGCGAGTTGCACATCGATCTGCGCACGCTGCCGGGCATGAAAGGGAACGCGGTACGTGATGCGCTGCATAGGCGCTGCCGCGATGCGCTCGACGGCACGCCGTTCCGGCTCGAATTCCGGCGCCTGTTCGAAGGCATCGACGCCATGGAAACGCCGGCGGAGTCGGCGCTGGTCGCGGCGGCCGAGAGGTTGACCGGAGCGCCCTCCGAGGCTGTCTCATTCGGCACGGAGGCGCCCTTCTTTCGCGAACTCGGGCTCGACACGATTATCCTTGGCCCCGGCGACATCGCCCAGGCGCACCAGCCCGACGAATATCTCGGATTGGACATGATCGCCGCGGCGCGCGATACCTTTAAACGACTGATCGAAGAATTCTGTTTGAAATGAGTAGTAACGCAGCGCTGATGAAGCGCGATCTGAGCGCTCTGTGGCACCCCTGCACGCAGATGAAGGATCACGAATGGCTGCCGGTTATTCCGATGCGGCGCGGCAAGGGCGTGTGGCTGGAAGATTTCGACGGCAACCGCTACCTCGATGTCGTCAGTTCCTGGTGGGTGAACCTGTTCGGCCACGCCAATCCGCGCATCGGCGGCGCGATCGCCCGACAGGCCGAGCAGATCGAGCATGTGATGCTCGCGGGCTTTTCGCACGAGCCGGTGATCGAGCTGTCCGAGCGCCTCGCGAAAATCACTCCCGGTAAACTCGGCCACTGCTTTTACGCCGACAACGGCTCGTCGGCGATCGAAATCGCGCTCAAGATGAGCTTTCACTACTGGCTGAACCGCGGCAAGTCGAAGAAGACGAAGTTCGTCACGCTGGAGAATGGCTACCACGGCGAAACGCTCGGCGCGCTCGCGGTCGGCAATGTGCCGCTGTACAAGGAAACCTACAAGCCGCTGCTGATGGAAACGCTCAGCGTGCCCAGCCCGGACTGCTTCGAGCGTGAGCGGGGCGAGGATTGGGAAACGCATTCGCGCCGGCAGTTCGAGGCGCTTGAGGCACTGCTCGCGGAGCGCCACGAGGAAATCGCGGCGCTGATTCTTGAGCCGCTGGTGCAGTGCGCCGGCAACATGCGCATGTATCACCCAGTATATCTGACGCTCGCGCGTGAAGTCTGCGACCGCTATGGAGTGCACCTGATCGCCGACGAAATCGCCGTCGGCTTCGGCCGCACCGGGACGCTGTTCGCCTGCGAGCAGGCCGGCATCGCGCCCGATTTCATGTGCCTGTCGAAGGGGCTGACCGGCGGCTATCTGCCGCTGTCGGTGACGCTGACGACCGATGAGATTTACGCCGCGTTCTATGACGATTACGCGACGCTGCGGGCATTTCTGCACTCGCACAGCTACACCGGCAACCCGCTCGGCTGCAGCGCGGCGCTGGCGACGCTGGATATTTTTGCAGAAGACAACGTGATCGAAGTCAATCGCAACACGGCGCGGAAGCTGGGGGAAGTGGCCGCGCCGCTGGTCGATCATCCACATGTCGGCGAAGTGCGCCAGCATGGCATGATCGTCGCGATCGAGATGGTCAAGGACAAGGCGGCGCGCGAGCCGTACCCGTGGCAGGAGCGGCGCGGGCTCAAGGCCTACCAGCATGCGCTGACCCAAGGCGTACTGCTGCGTCCGCTCGGCAACGTGATGTACTTCATGCCGCCGTACGTGATCAACGACGAGGAGATCGCGCTGCTGGGGCGGGTTGCCGCCGAGGCGCTCGACGTGGCGACGCAGGACTGATGCGCGTTCCACGCATCTACGAACCCGCCGCCACAACGCCGGGCGAGGCGGTCGAACTGAACCCTGCCGCCGCGCGTCACATCGTCAAGGTGCTCCGGCTTGCGCCGAGCGCGTCGCTGATCCTGTTCGACGGCCGTGGCCACGCCTTCTCCGCGCATCTCAAGAGCTGCAAGCCCACGCTGGTGCGGCTGGACGAGGCGCTTGAATCGGATGGCGAACCGCCGCTCCGGATCGAACTGCTGCAGGCCCTGTCGCGGGGCGCGAAGATGGACTTGGTGGTGCAGAAATCGGTCGAGCTGGGGGTCGATTCGATCACGCCGGTCGTCACCGAGCGCAGCGTGATGCGTCTCGATGCCGCCGGCGGCGAAAAAAAGCGCGCGCACTGGGAAAGCGTGGCGATCGGCGCCTGCGAGCAGTGCGGTCGCAACCGGTTGCCGACGATTCATGCGCCTGTCGCGCTGGCCGACGCGTTGGCAACGGGTAATACGGCGCTCCAATTGCTGCTCGATCCGGAGGCGGACGCCGGCCTGCCGGCGGAATCTTCGCCGACGCGGATCCGCCTGCTGGTCGGCGCGGAGGGTGGATTGACGGAGGCTGAGCGCGCCGCGGCGCTCGCAGCGGGCTTTCGGTCGATGCGCTTCGGCCCGCGCGTGCTGCGCACGGAAACCGCCGCGGTTGCGGCGCTCGCCGTGGTTCAGTATCGATGGGGGGACCTGGACTGACCCGCCCATAAAAAACGGCCGGGCTTGGGGCACCGGCCGTGGGGCTTTCTTGTTATTGTCGGCTGTTCGTTATTCTTTTAAGCCGCTTTTCGTCTGGTATTGTGCGTTGGGGGCATCAGCACAACCCGGTTTCCGTTCTTTTGAGGATCAGGGTCGCCGGCACATCCCTGTGCCGGTCTTCTAGCTGCTGGCACAATTCCATTTGGCAGTGGATATGAGTGTAGCGTTTCATTTTTATGTTGCAATCAGGACGATTACCTAGGGGTTATCCTTACCCTACCGCCATTACCGATGGTTCCTGGCATAACGGGTTGCGCAGGTAACGCCCAGCAGCATGATCAGCGCCAGCCAGCCGAAGGCGCCACCGCCCCCGTCACTGTTGCCGTCATCGGCGGTATCGTTGGCGGTTGTCGGTGCTCCTTCGACCGTCGCCGTCGCTATATTGTTGGTCGAATCCGGATCTTCCGAGCTGGTAATCGCCTGTCCTTGCACGGTCGCCGTCCCCGTATGGGCCAGGGAAGCGGTGATCATGACCGCTACCTTGCCCCCGGCCGCGATCTCGCCGATATTGCAGCTGAAGTTGCCGTTTGAGGCGGTGCAGCTACCCTTGCCGCTGGTTGCGCCGACGAGCTTTGCGCTGCCCTCGGCCTTCAGGTCGAGTTGAACATCGGTCGCCGGGTCCGGTCCCGTATTGGATACCTCAAATTGCATCGTGCTTTTACCGCGCGTGGGTTTCTCGGTGGAGGTGTTCACGCTGACATCGGCTTGCCCGATCACGGTCGTGTCAAGGCTGACGGCGTCGTTCGAGACGTCGCTGTCGGGTTCGCGCGCATTAACGCTGAAGGTGCTTTTGAGCGTGCCCGCCGTGGCGACCTTCACGACAATCGCCGCAGTCTTCGATGCCCCCGGACCCACCGTGCCGAAATCGCACGATACCAGGCCCGCCGATAAAACCTTGCAAGTCCCATCGCCACTAGCAGCGACGTAGGTCGTCCCATCCGGCAGCTGATAGGTGACCGTGGTCTGAGTCGCGGCACCATAGCTATCGCCCTGCCGGTTTGCCACCGTCAAATTATAGGTAAGGTTGCCGCCTTTGAGTACGCGGGTCGGACTCTGATCCGCGCTAAGGACCAGGTCGACCGGCTGCGGATCCCATTGCACTGTCACCGGTACGGTCAGTGGTCCGTACGGGGTATTGTTGATGATCGAAAGATAGGTGTTGGAAGTAGTGAACGCCGTTTGGCCGGTACCGTCGAAGGTGAGTGTAACGGTAGCGGAAGCGCCCGCCTCCAAGGTGCTTTGCGTCGACGCCACGGTCAGCCATTGAATGGGCGACGGCTCACCGCACAGCTGGTCGTAACCCGGCAGCATTTCGGCGTCCGGCGTCAGTATGTCACCAAAGAAGTCGGAGACGCCGACGACGCCGCCGATCGCGTAGAATCCGCAGGCGCCGGCGGCTTCCCACACCGGCTCATTAAGCGGCGGCAACGCCATCCACGAATCCGTGCCGGGATCGTAGGCCACGGCGCGGTTGGTGAGACTTATACCCGCTCCCCCGGTCATAATTCCGCCTGCCATCAACAACATTCCATTGGCTGCGGTATAGGCCGATCCTCCGAGCCCTGCGACGGGCATGCTGGCGATCGGCGACCAAGTGTTCGATACGGGATCGTACACGTAACCGGACGTGAGCACAGTGGTACCGTCCACACCGCCTGCACAATAGAGCTTGCCGTCGATGCCGCCACAGGCCTCATCGTCCACCGGCACAGGATAATTGGCCGCCGAACTCCAGCTGTTCGCGACGGGGTTATATACCTGTACTGCGCTCAGTATTTTGCTGCAGGAGCCGTCGTTACAGCCTCCGACAATGTACACCAGACCATTCAGCACCGCGGCGGCGCTACTGCTTGCAGCGGGAACGGGATTCGGCGTCCCCTGACTCCAGGTGTCGGTCGCGGGATCGTAAATATCCACCTCCGCCGTCGGATTGCCACCAACGGCCCCGTCCCAGCCGTCGAACACGTAGAACTTGCCGTTGACGAATGCCGAGACCGGCGACATGCGGGCGACCGGCGCATCGGCGATAGGCGTCCAGACCGGGTTCGGACTCCCGATGTCAAAAACATAGGCCAACTTCACACCAAGCACGTTGACGAAGCCACCGTTAACCTGGCTGAATCCACCCATGCTGTAGATCTTGCCAGTGGCGGGATCGCGCGCGGCGGTGTTTTCTGCGATACCCACACAAGGTCCGGAGCTGGCGCACTGTCCTGCAAATATCGGGGGGTAGGAGGCGATTCCCCGCCAGGCCTGGCCAGCCTGGTCGGCATGGGGAGTCACGTCCTCGGCCTTCGGCATGACCGCACTGGCAGTCTGTCCGCGGGTTTTGAAATGGGCCTCATACGCTAGCGGACCCGCCATCATCCAGGCCGGATGCTTGACCGGAACGTGAACCACTGCGCGCGCTTCGCCCGAAGCCGGCGGCGGCGCATCGATCGGGAAAATCCGGAAGGTACCGGCGCCCCCGCCCATGTTCTTGAGCACGAAGGAGGCTGTCGTCGAGCCGCCCACCGGGACATGCACAGTGAGTGCATTCGGAGCAGCCTCGAGCTGCGCCGCCTTGAGTGTGAAATCCTGGCGCACCACCTGGTTGTTGGGCACCTGCAAATCGGCTGTCGCCGTCGAGTAATTGCTGGAGGTGACCGTCAGCGTGCGCGTCCCCTGGGAAGCGAAGAACATGTACAAGGGATTCGGATGATCGGCATCGTCGTCCGCTGGATTGGCAACCACGTTGGCACCCGCCCCCTGGTCATCCTCGACGTGGGCGCCGACAGCCCCGGCATCGTTATTGGCGTCCGTAATCCGGCCCACGATCAGGCTGCCGGGCAACGGGGCGCAGGAACCGATGACGACGTCATCCAATTGCGCGTATTGGTTCCAGCCGCCGCCGTAATAGCGCCAGCGAAGCTGAAAATCTCCCGTCGCGGGAAGGTACTGCGCCAACCCCACCTGCACGTTCTCTCCCGGCGTACCCCAGAACGCGCCGTGCGCGGTGTTCCAGTGGAGAATGCTGGTCCAGTGGACGCCGCCGTCCGTGGAGATGTCGACCTCGAAATTGTCTCCAACCGTCCATGGATTCGTCTGGTAGTTGGCCTTGTACCTCAAGACGGGACCGGCTGGAAGGCTAGCCACTGGAATCGGCGGCGTCACCAGAGACGTGTCATAGGGCGAGCCATCCTGATCGTTGGAATTGCTGGAGGCGGACGCCGCGTCTCCCGTCCCCCCGGTGTAGTTCCCATTATCGGAAGCCTGTTGGCTGCTGAGCAACCATACGACCGAACCACTCACCGGATTGGTCTCTGTCCAGCCGGCGGGTGGCACCGCGCCGCCGTTGAAGTCCTCGCTGAAACCGCCGGCTCCGCTGAAGGTGTAGCCGGGCGCCTGGCAGGTGCTGGCGGCCGTCAAGGTAAAATTCTGCGTCTTGTTACCGGACAGCGTCACCGAAGTTGATACGGGATTGTAGCCGTCGAGTGCAGCGGCTACATGAATTGAATAGTCGTTGCCGTCCGCGAGTTCGACGCGATACTTGCCGGTCTGCGGGTCGGTCCAGACGTCGGCGACCTGCCGATAGTCACCGGTAGTCACCTTAATGTCCGCATATAGCCCGTAGCCGTGGCCCGAGCCGTCCGTGACCGTGCCGGATAGTATGACCTTCGGTGCCGTAGCCAGCGCGAAGTCCTGAGTGATGGTCCCGCCGTCGGCGACATGTACCGTAGCGGAAGTTCCTTCGTAGCCGAAGGCGCTGACCGTAACGGTGACGTCACCAGCCGGCAATACCGCCGAATAGCTGCCATCGTCGGCGCTCACAATTTTCTGGTCGCCGACTTTTATCATGGCTCCTACCACCGGCTCGCCGTTCCCGGCATCGGTCACCTTGCCTTCCAGCGTGCCCTTGGGACTCGTAAGCGCAATGTGCGAAATCAGCTTCGCCGCATCCACGCTTCCCCAGCCGGTGGGATGATCCCAGCCGGGGCCGGCCTCGAACGCGCCATTATTGCCGTTGGTTATATCGTGAAAGTCGCCCGCGTAGTTCACGTTCGCGTGGTCGTAGATCAGCGAGTTGGACTGACCCAGCCGTCCACCGTTTTTGCTCACCGCAATGGCGAACAAGCCTGCAAGCTGTGGGGCCACTCCACTGGTACCGGCGGTCAGGTACCACCCTCCAGCCTGATAAATCATCATCGGGTGGCTACAACTGGCGGTGAGCGCAATACCCGAATTCATGCGCATGTCCACGTCAGCCGGCACGCCCGGCCCTCTTTGCCAGCCGGGCTTGGCGAACTGTTGACTGATCGCACCGCCGGTCGAGGCCGGGGCCTTATTAAAGCAGAGTGCGTCGTTCCATACGATCTCGCTGCCGTAAGTGCCATTCAGGTCGGCGATCGTGAGTTGCGTGCCATTGGCGGCCGTGATGTAGGGCGACGAAGAAGGGAAGTCCGCGACAGCACTTTGACCGGTGCCATCTCCAGAGCCATTATCGCCGGCTGCGGCGAACATGGATATTCCCTCGGCGGCAGCCTGCATGAAAATCTGGTTATCTGTCGCATCCAGCTCGGGAGCAAGAGTCTCGGGCGCGCCCCAACTCGTGGTCATCACATCGGAGATGTTGTCGTTCACGAACTGGTTATACATGTCGGTGAAAGTCGCGAGGTACGTGTCGGCAGCCACGTACACGTTCAGTGCGGCGCCCGGCCCCATCGCACCGCCCATCTCGACGTCGAGGAGCGTCTCGCCCATGCCGCTGGTATTGCCATAGTTACCGTCAACCGGAATCACATTGATGGTGTGATCCGGAAGCCCGAAGGCACCCCAGAAGACGTGGGGCGAACTATTCGAGGCCAGTCCCGAACTCACTGCCGTCAGGATCGCGACCGACACGCCCGTTCCGTTCGCCGCATCGGTGATGTCCGGCCAATCATAGGCGTGGGCGATCTGCAGCGGGTTGAGATTCGTGAGGGAAGCGGGTGGTGCTACCTCGTTTGACGACAGGCCTCGTGCTGCGGCTTCTTGCAGCGGCGCCATGAAGTGATGCGGGTGCATCTGAACGGCGTGGTTCAGCCCCAGAATATTGGTCACGAAGGGAGCAATGGTCTGCGGCAATTTCGGTCGGTCCATGGTGCTGTAGAAGCTGCGACCATTCAGCTTGTAGTCGTTGATCTCGATGCCGAAAGCGTGGTTGTAAACTTGTGTGGTTGCCTCGGTGTGAATCAGCATCCGGTTCGCCGAAACGGCCTTCACCTTGATGCCGCGCGCTTCTAGATAACTGACCACCTGTGCCACCTGGTCTTTGCTCGGCCCAAATCGAGCGGTGAATTCCTGTGGCGTCAACCACTGGTGATACACAGGGCTTACGGGATTCTGGACCTGTTGCAGAAAGCTCTTGAGCTTCGCCTCGTTGCGTAACTTGAGGCCCACCGTAAGGCTGACTGGCGATTGGGTCGCATGGGGGCCGACTCTGGTCGCCCGGGAGAGCAATTTCAGGTTGCTTTGCGGTGCCATCGTCGCCAAGGTGGGCGGTAGCCCACTCTTGTGAGCGTTGGCGACCGCCTGCGCGGTGAGATCTTTATGATCCATCGCCCGTGACGCAAGGCGGGGCAAGGCCGACGATGTGGGTAAAAAAATGGCTCCTGCGACAGTCACCAATACGAGCAAGCTAAGCGCGACCGTGAGCAATTTGCGGCTCATCTGTAATCTCCCCGAATGCGAATTGCAAACCGGTCGTCAGTATTTCAGCTTGATCTTGTGTTATCTACCCGATTTTGGGCGGTCTTGTGCCATGGCGGAAGACCGCCATACAGTCAAGTCGCCTTGATGGATTTCCGGTCCCTTCCGGGCGCGAGTTCAGGTTCGGCGCCAGCCAAACGCAGTGCGGCAAGCCAGCCCGTCTGAAAGCGCGTGCGGGCGTTCAATATCCCCATTAATTCGGCAATCCGCCGCTCAAAGGTACGCTTGGATATATCCAGGTCGTACGCGATAGTTTTGTCATTCAATCCGGCTGCCAACAAAGAGATCAATCCCCTGATTTCTTCGCTTAGCTCCGATTCCGGTCTATCAATTTGTAGCTCGCCTGCGCGAGCGAAGGAGATGGGGGCAGCCCGTTCCCAAAACATTTCGAATAGCTCGTAGAGCGCATCCAGCAAAGTCGAAGAACGAACCAGTAAAGCCGGGCTGTCCAACCTTCGCAGATTCAAGGGAATGAGTGCAAGACGACGGTCGGCCAGAATCAATTTAAGCGGCAGATTCGCGATGACTCTTACTTCTTCCCCCGCTTCCATGTCGGAACGGACACCTCCAAGATAGCCGGACAACCCCAAAAGCTCCGAATCAACGACGCTTCGGTAACGCACGCCGCGCGCCTGGGCGTCCCTCTGAGTGCGCTTGTTGTACTCCTCAGCAGACACATCATATTGAGTAATACGCATCGGCGTTCGCATCAACGTTATAAATTCATGCTCGACAGTACGTTCCATTTGCTCGATTATCTGGCGCTCGGCGTCGCTGCTGGTAATCAACTCCACCATTTGCTCCTGCTCATCGCCGCGCTGCGCGGAATTCGCCTGCTCCTGCAACTGCTGAATGGTGTGTTGCGTTCCCAACAACGCTTTTTGCTGCTGATGAAAAAGCGCACCCAAAGCGATATCGGGCGCGGAAGGCAGGTACCGCCGTGGCCTCTCCGGCGAATGTGTAGCCAAACCCTTGGCTTCAATTACATCGAGCAACTGCCGAGACTTGCGCGATGTAATTGATAAAGCGCGAGCGAGATCATCTGCAGTGGCACCCGCATGAGTCAGAAGCCACCGATAAGCGCGCTCCTCGGATTCGCCGACCCCCAAAACTTCCAGGGATTGCGTCTCAGTGACCCCCGTCTGTTGTTCAGCCATATCGAACAAATTTGTCAAAAGCGTAAGGTACCGCATCATAACGCGGTTCGCGCACCCCTTACCCACGCCGCCTCATATACAAAAGGGTAAACGCTACTGTTGCAACAATGGGCCTTGGAATATCGTTAGCGGTATCCGGATAGCAGGAGGTGAATCATGCCAGGGAAGAATCACGGCTCGCAAATCAAGGACGACGAGCGATACGAAGCGCTGCGCCGGGAGGGTGCAAGCAAGGAAAAGGCGGCGCGCATCGCCAACACCGATCGCCACGCCGCCGCCGAGCGCGGCGGTCACAGCGGCAAGTACGAGAGCTGGAACAAGCACGATCTGTACGAAAAGGCGAAGCAGGTCGGCATCGACGGCCGCTCCAAGATGGACAAGGACGACCTGATCGACGCGCTGCGCAACCATTAGGGCCTCGCCGCCTACATCATCACGTCGCCGCCGTTCGGGTGCAGCACTTGGCCGGTGAAGTACGAGGCGTCGTCGCTGGCGAGAAACACATAGGCCGGCGCGACTTCGGACGGCTGCCCCGCCCGCTTCATCAGCGTGTTCGAGCCGAATTGCTTCACGTGTTCGGCTGAAAAGGTCGCAGGAATCAGCGGCGTCCAGATCGGCCCGGGTGCCACGCCGTTGACGCGGATGCCGCGCTCCGCGAAGGCCCGCGCCATCGACCGCGTCAACGCGAGAACCGCGCCCTTGGTAGCGGAATAATCGAACAGGTGGCCGCTGCCGCGATACGCGGTCACCGACGTCGTGTTGACGATCGTGCCGCCGTTTTCCAGGTGCGGCAGCGCGGGCTTGAGCAGGTAAAAGTACGGAAAGATGTTGGTGCGGAAGGTATGTTCGACCTGCTCCGGCGTCACGTCCTCGAAATCCTGCTCGGCAAACTGTTGCGCGGCGTTGTTGACAACGATATTCAGGCGCCCGAACGCCTTCAGCGTGTTGCCCACCGCCTCCTCGCAAAACGCCCGGTCGGCCAGGTCGCCGGCGATCAGCAGACACGTGCGGCCTTCGGCTTCGACGAGTTGCTGCGTTTCACGCGCATCGTCGTGCTCATCGAGATAAACGATTGCCACGTCCGCGCCTTCGCGGGCGAAATGCACCGCCACAGCCCGGCCGATGCCGCTGTCGCCGCCGGTGATCAAGGCGGCCTTGCCGGCGAGCTTGCCGCTACCGCGATAGCCGTCGCGTATCACGATCGGCCTGGGTGCCATCTCGCCCTCGCGGCCGGGCTGGCCCGGCTGCGACTGCGCCGGCCGATTCTGCTGGCGTTCCTCGGGATTCGACTGCGTCATATACCCTCCGTGGCATAAAAAAAAGGCGGCCGGTATCCATACCGACCGCCTTTGCTATCCGGGAGTCCATTCCCGTCCACATCCTTGTAGGCCTGCTCGTCCTGGAGCACTCCGAACATCCTGTAGATACGTCCTGTATCGACCCGGTTTGCTCGCTCAAGTCCATTTGGCAGTGGGTCCATTCTGGCCTCGGCCGACGTTGCGCAACAATAGGGACGATCACGTACCGGAATGCGGGTTAGTCCTCGCTTCGGCAACGTGCTGCTCGACTCCGCGGCCCTCTGACGGTATTCTAGGCCACCCTGATGCGCCCGTAGCTCAGCTGGATAGAGTACTGCCCTCCGAAGGCAGGGGTCACAGGTTCGAATCCTGTCGGGCGCGCCATTCTCCGCTGCTTTTGATCCACGCCACGGTTTCCGCGACACCGCCTTTACGTTTATAATCGCCGCTTTCCAGATTCCGGGCCGTTGTCGCCGGGGCTCATGATCCCACGAGCCGCGACAAGCGGTTCCTTGCGGACGGGGCATTGCGTGGACATTCAAGATAAAAGCTTTCTTTTCAACTTTTCCATTGTAATCGGCTTTCTGGCTGCGGCGGGTATCGTCTTCTACGTCGTCGCGCACATCGTTGCCGCCGGCCATTATTCGACCACCAGCAACGATCCGCTCAAGGCGAAGCTGCTGTCCGAACGGCTGGCGCCGGTCGGACAAGTGTATATCGGCAAGGTGCCCCCGTCGGCGCAGACATCGGCCGCCGGTAAAACCGCAAGCGCCAAGCCTATGTCAGGCAAGGAAATCTGGGAAGGCACCTGCTCGGCCTGCCACAAGACCGGCGTTGCCGGCGCGCCGAAAATCGGCGACAAGCAGGAATGGGCGAAGCATATCGCCAAAGGGCTCCCGACGCTCAAGGATCACGCGCTGCACGGCTTCCACGGTCCCCTCGGCTTCATGCCGGCGAAAGGCGGCAATCCCAGCCTGACCGATCGGCAGGTCGTCAAGGCGATGGAATACATGGTCGGCCAGAGCGGCGGCGCGGCGCTGGTCAAGAAGGAAGGCCAGAAAATCATGCCGCCGGCCAAGTAATTTCTGCGCCCCTCTCCCGGCGGGAGAGGGGCAAAGTCACCCTTCAGCCAGCAGGCCGCGCAGCGCGGCCAGATGCGTCCGGCGGCTTTCCTGGCGCGCTTCGGGATCGGCGGGCGCATTCTCTTTTCCGCTCCACTGCAACTCGGCGACCGGCAGTTCCGCCAGGAATCGGCTCGGCTCGCAGACCATGTTTTCGCCATAACGCCGGCGGTGCTCTGCGTAGCTTAGATAGAGACTGCGTTGTGCACGGGTGATGCCGACGTAAGCCAGCCGGCGCTCTTCCTCGGCACCCGGCCCCTCCAGGTTTTCGCGGTGCGGCAACAGGCCTTCCTCGAAGCCGATCAGGAACACGCACGGGAATTCGAGCCCCTTGGCCGCATGCAGCGTCATCAGCTGCACTTCGTCGGCGGGCTCGGCCGATTCGGTCTTGTCGAGCCGGTCCATCAGGCTCATATGATTGAGAATCGCGGCCAGATCCCGCTCCGGGTCCTGCATGACGAGCCGGTCGAGCCAGCCCAGCAGTTCCTCCACGTTTTCCAGCCGCCGCTGAGCTGCCTTGTCGTCGCGGCAACTCTCGTGCAGCCAGTCCCCGTAGCCGATGCCGGCGATCAGGTTGCGCGCCAGTGCGCCCGCCGATTCGTCGCTTTCGCCCAAGCGGCCGATGAACTCCGCGAACTGCTGCAGGCGGATGCGCGGGCGTTCGCCCACCGCCGCCGCCAGACCCATTTCGAAGCAGGCGGAAAACAGGCTCGCGCCGCGCTCGCCGGCGTAACGACCGAGCCGCTCCAGCGTCGCCGCGCCGATTTCGCGGCGCGGCACGTTGACGATGCGCAAAAACGCGGCGTCATCTTCCGGGTTGACGATCAACCGCAGGTAGGCGATCAGGTCGCGCACTTCGCTGCGATCGAAGAATGACGTGCCGCCGCTGATCGCGTATGGGATCTGTTGTTCGCGCAGCGCGCGCTCGATCGCGCGCGACTGAAAATTGCCCCGATACAGCACGGCGAAATCGCGGTATGCACGCCGGTGCATCAGCCGCTGGTCGGCGATTTGCGCGGCGACCTGCGTCGCCTCGTCGCGGTCGTCCACGCAGGCCAGCACCGTGATCGGCGCGCCGTCCTTCAGCTCGCTCCACAGGCGCTTTTCAAACAGATGCGGGTTGTTTGCGATCAGTGCATTGGCCGCGCGCAGGATGCGTGGCGCGGAGCGGTAATTCTGCTCGAGCTTGACGACCTTGAGGTGCGGAAAATCCTTTTGCAGGTGCGCGAGGTTGTCGGGGCGCGCGCCGCGCCACGAATAGACCGACTGGTCGTCGTCGCCGACAGCCGTGAGCGCGGCGCGCGGACGGGCGAGTAACTTCAACAGGCCGTATTGCGCGCCGTTGGTATCCTGATATTCGTCCACCAGCAGGTAACGCAGACGGTTTTGCCACTTGTCGAGCAGATCCGACTCGTTGCGAAACAACCGTACCGGCTGGACGATCAGGTCGTCGAAATCGACCGCGTTGTAGGCCTGCAGCGCGCGCTGATAAGCGGCGTAGGCGCGTGCCGCGTGCGCGGCCAGTTCATCCTCGGCCGCCACCGCCGCCTGCACCGGCTCGACCAGCGCGCTTTTCCAGTTGGATATTTGCGCCTGCGCCGCATCGACTGCCTCGACCCGGTCGTTGCGCTCGTCCTTGAGAATGTCGCGCACGAGCTGGCGGCTGTCGTCGGCGTCGAACAGCGAAAAGCCACGCCGCAGGCCAAGCCGCGCGTGCTCCTCGCGCAGGATGCGCAGGCCCAGAGTGTGGAACGTCGAGACGTTGAGGCCCTTCGCCTTGCCCCCGCGCAGTAACTGGCCCGCGCGGGTCTTCATTTCGCGCGCGGCCTTGTTGGTGAATGTCAGCGCGGCGATCGCGTGCGGCGGGATGCCGCATTCGCCGATCAGATAGGCAATCTTGCGCGTGATAACGCGCGTCTTGCCGCTGCCCGCCCCCGCCAGCACCAGTAGCGGCGCATCGATGGTGACAACGGCGGCGCGCTGCTCGGCATTGAGGCCGGAGAGAATGGACGAGGGCATGGAGCGCCATTGTACCGGGGCGGGCGCAGCGTACCAGTCTTGACACCACCTCGCTTAGCTGAATGACAGGCGATAGCCGATGGCGTGCCGGTACACCTCGCCCGGACGCAGCACCGCGCTAGGAAAATCGCGCTGGTTCGGCGCGTTGGGGAAACCCTGCGGTTCGAATGCGAATGCGGCGGACTGGCGATAAAGACCGCTACGTCCGGCGATGGTGCCATTAAGGTTGTTGCCGGTATAGAACTGCAGGCCCGGTTGGGTGGTGTGGATTTCCAGCGTGCAGCCCGTTGCCGCATCGCGGGCTTGAGCGGCAAATTGCGGCGCCTCCGGATCGCCTGCGCCGAGAATGTAATAGTGGTCGTAGCCCTTGCCGTGGATTAACTGCGAATCCGGCGTGCGAATGCGGGCGGCGGCGGTTGTGGGGTCACGAAAGTCGAACGGTGTGCCGGCGACGGAACGGCGTTCGCCGGTGGGAATCTGCTCGCCGTCCGTCGGCAAAAACGTGTCGGCGGCAATGGTGAACTCATGGTCGAGTACATCGACCGCCTCGCCCAGATTGAAATAGGGATGGGCACTCAGGCTGAGCGGGCCCGGCGCATCGGTGCGCGCCTCGAATTCCAGCCACAACGTGGCACCCTCCAGCCGCCATGTTGCGCGGACCTCGAGTTCGCCCGGAAAGCCCTGGTCACCGTCGGCGCTGATATGTTTCAGCACCAGGCGGGTTCCATCGGCATTTTCGACTTCCCAAAACACGTTGCCGAACGTGCCGCCGCCGTGCAGCGTGTTCGCGCCTTCGTTACGGGTCAGTTCGTAGCGTTTGCCGTCGAGCAGGAAGCAACCGCTGGCGATGCGGTTCGAAGTGCGCCCGAGCAGCGCGCCGAACGGCTTTCCGGCCTTCACGTAATCGGCAACGTCGTCAAAGCCCAGCACCGTCTGCCGCCGGTTACCGTCATCCTGCGCCACTTCAAGTGAAGTCAGACGCCCCCCGAAATCAGTGATGCGGGCACGCAATCGATCGTTCACGAGCGTATACAGCGCAGCCGGACGGCCGTCCGGCGTACGGCCGAAAGATTCAGACTGCGCTTGCGTGATGCTCATCCGTGATAGATCCGGCTGAAATAATCGGCGAGACCCAGCGTGAACATGAAGATCATCCAGAAGAAGCCGACGCCGGCCATCATGCGCAACAAACCTGGACTGCTTTCGAGGTGCATGTAGAAAAACATCACCAGGAAGACCAGCATGCCCGCGATCAGCAGGTTAAGGGCGGAATGCCAGACGCCGATGCCCGGAAAGACGACAGCGATGCCGACGGTAATGCCGACCAGCACCAGCATCATGCCCCAGGCAACGAACATGCGGATCCAGGCCGTTTTCGGTAAGACTCTCATCGCGGCACCAGGTAGATCGTCGTGTAGATGGTGATCCATGCAACATCGATGAAGGCCCAGTAAAAGCCGACAATACGCAGGCGCCGGATCATCTTGTCCGGGTCGCGCCAGCGGAACGTCAGCCACGCCATCAGCATCAGCAGCAGCATCCCGATGCTCATGTGAAACGCGTGCAAGCCTGTCAGCGCGAAATAGAAGTTGAAAAACAGTTTGGCGATTTGCGGCTGCAAACCGGAGTAGTGGTAGCCGCCGGCGACGAACGGGACGATGCCGTTGGAGAAATCGTCCAGGTACTCAATCCCCTTTGCAGTCAGGAACCAGGCGCCGAAGAACAGTGTCAGGATCAGCAGGAACAACGTCAGCCAGCGGCGCTTGGCGGCGACGGCGAATTCTGCCAGCGCCATCGTCAGGCCGCTGGTCAAAAGGATGGCCGTATTGATGAACTCCAGTTGCCATTCCAGTTCATGCGAGGCCTTGTCGAATATCTGCGGGTGGAGCGTGTGCATCGCCGTGTAGCCGAAGAACAGGCCGCCGAACAGCATTGTCTCGGTGGCCAGAAATATCCACATGCCGAGCCGGTCGGCGCTCTGCTGCTGATCAAGCGTCTCGAACTGAACTTTGACTTGTTCGGGCTTGGTGCTCATAGCGTTACGGGCGACCCTGCCACTCGCCGTGCTCGGCGTCGTAATGCTTGTAGTCGTACGGCTTGCGGGACACCACCGGAATCTCGCCGCCGAAGTTGTGTTCCGGCGGCGGCGACGCGGTCTGCCATTCAAGCCCGGTCGCGCCCCAAGGATTCGGCGGCGCGATCTTGCCGTAGCGCAGCGACCAGATGAGATAGCAGAACGGCATGATGTAGCCGATCGCGAGCACAACCGCCCCAGCGGACGAGGCCTCATTCAGAACCTGGAACTGCGGCGGATAGGTGTGATAACGGCGCGGCATGCCGGCGACGCCGAGCAGGAACTGCGGGCCGAATGTTGCGTTGAAGCCGATGAACATCGTGATCGCCGCGAAGCGCCCCCACATCTCCGGATACATGCGCCCGGTGATCTTCGGCCACCAATAATGAATCGCACCCATGTAGGCGGTGACGGCGGCGCCGACCATGATGTAGTGAAAATGCGCGATGACAAAATACGTCCCGTGCAGATCCATATCGAGCCCGGTTGAGGCGAGCATGACACCGGTCAGGCCGCCGACCAAAAACAGGCCGATGAAACTCACGCCGTAGAGCATTGGCGTGTCGAAACTGATCGTGCCCTTGTACAAGGTCGTGGTCCAGTTGAATATCTTGATTGCGGACGGCACCGAGACGACAAACGTCATCAGCGAAAACACCAGCGCCGAAAACGTCGACTCGCCGGCGACGAACATGTGGTGACCCCAGACGAAAAAGCTCGCGATAGAAATCATCAGCATCGAAAAAACCATGACTTCATAGCCGAACACCTGCTTGCGCGCGAATGTCGTGATCAGCTCGCTGACCACGCCCATCGACGGAATCAGCATGATGTACACCGCCGGATGCGAGTAGAACCAGAACATGTGCTGGAACAGCAGCGGATCGCCGCCGATCGCCGGATTGAAGATTGCGATATGCAGCCAGCTCGATACGGTCACCATCAGCAGCGTAATCGCGAGCACCGGCGTGGCCAGCAGCATCAGCACCGCGACCGCGTACATCGACCAGACAAACAGCGGCAGCCGAAACCACGTCATGCCGGGCGCGCGCAACCGGTGGATCGTGACGACGAAATTGAGCGCGGTCATGATGGTCGAGAAGCCGACGATGAACACACCGACCGCGGCAATGATGGTGGCATCGTTGGCATACTGCGTGCTGAGCGGCGTGTAAAACGTCCAGCCCGCATCGGGCGCGCCGGCAAACAAGCTGGCGATGATCGCCAGCGCGCCGATCATGTAGACATACCAGCTCAACAGATTGATGCGCGGGAATGCCATGTCGCGCGCGCCGATCATCATCGGCAACAGGAAATTGCCGAAGGTATTGGGAATCGACGGGATCAGGAAGAACCAGACCATGACGATGCCGTGAACCGAGAATAGCCGCGAGTAGGTGCCATCGCTGACCAAGTCACCGGCGGGCGTAATCAGCTCGATGCGTATGAGCGCGGCGGCCGTGCCACCGATCAGGAACATGAATGTCAGCGCGAAAAAGAACAGCCACGCGATCCGCTTGTGGTCGGTCGTCGTCAGCCACGACTTCAAGCTGTAGCCGTTATTCAGATAATGCTCTTCGGGATAGCTCGGCGGTTCGTCGGGAAGGGTGACTGCTGCGCTCATGGCCGGTTCCTCGTGCTCATGGCTGATTCCTGTAGTCGCGGTGCAATTTCTTGATGTAGCTGATGATTTCCTGAATCTCGCCTTCGCTCAGCTTGCCGCGGAAGCTGGGCATGTCATTGTTGAAGCCGGCCACGATTTCCTTGCTCGGAAACAGGATCGAGTCGCGGATGTAGGCCTCGTTGGCAATGACCATCTTGCCGTTCGACAGCGGCACCGGTTTGCCGTATATGCCCGCGAGATCGGGCGCGTGAATCGCCGCATTGCCCATGTGGCAGCCGCTGCAGCCATGGGCGCGAAACAGCGCCGCGCCTCTTTCAGCCGGTGAATTCGGGACCTGCTGATCATCCAGCCACTGCGCGTAGTCGGCGTCTTTCATCACGATCACCTCGCCGCGCATTTTCGAATGGCCAAGCCCGCAGAACTGGTTACAGAACAAGTCATAGGTGCCGAGCCGGGTGGCCTTGAACCACAGAAACATGTGCGTGCCGGGCAAGACGTCGTGCTTGATCCGAAACGCCGGAATGTCGACGTCATGGATGACATCGGTGGAAGTCATGTCGAGTTCGACAAGGCGATCGATCGGAACATGCAAGGTGTCGATCTCGCGCGCGCCGTTCGGATGCTCGAATTTCCACATCCACTGCTTGCCGGTCACGTCGATATGGATTGGATCGTTCGGTTTCGTAAAGGCCTTGACGTAAATATTTGCGCCGGCATAGAAGAACGCAAGAAACGCCAGAAATACCGGTAGCGACCAGCTGAACTCGATCCAAAGTTCGCGTTTCCGGGTGATGTGAAAGTCACGGTTCACCTTCCTGCCGCGCCGATATCGGATCATCAGGATCGCGATCACGGCCGTCAGTGTCATCGCCACCACCCCGCTGATGCCGATCAGCCAGAAAAACAGCGTATCCCACGAATGTGCCATCGGTGTCGCCGCCGACGGCAGGAACTTGACGATCGTATGACCAACGTCGGAACCGAGATACCCGGGGGCGTTGCCGGCGTTCGAAGTTAGAGCGGCGAACATCATGGCGGCGGGCTCTGCGCGGCATTGGCAGTGCCGCTTTTATAGGGCTTCGACTTTTCGCCGGTCGGCGCCAGCGGCACCGCCTCCTTGTTGATCTTGTTGATCGGCACCGGCGGGCGCGGCGGGAAGCCGTGCTTCGCGATGATCTGCATCGCTCGCTGGATCGGAATATGAACGATGCCCTTCTTTTTGTTGATCCAGCCGTAACTGTTGAGCCGCTCGTGATTCAGCGTACGCAGCGCACGCAATTCCGCTTTCGGATGCGCCAGCAGGCGGGGCGCGGGCGTCGTCTGCGGCGCGCGGGTGTAGGGGTAGGCGGGCGTCCCGGCCGGGCTTTTCCAGACGAAATGGTAGAACAGGAAAACGATCGCGATTCCGCATGACAGCAGAATGATCGCCATGGCGCCGGTGCCGAGCGGAATACGCAGGTCGACGCGCGAGGTCTCGTAGCCGGGGCCTTCTTCCTTCTCGCGCAGCGCCCGCTCGTCAACCATTGGCGACCGCTCCTTCGGCTGCCGCTTCGACCTCGACGGCCCGCCCGGCGAGGCCGAGCGCGAACAGGCCGGCCATCAGGCCACCGATGCCGAACAGTGCCGCAAACACCCGCCACCCGATGAAGAACGCGTGCTGGTGCAGGGACGGCATCACCAGCCAATAGGCGAACAGCGCGTGCGAGAACAATACGAACGCCGACACCAGCAGCAGCGCCGTGCGGCTGTCCTTGAGACGCTTCGACAGCAGCACCGCGAACGGCAGCGCAAAATAGAAAATGAACAGCGTGCGCGTGAACCACTGCCAGCCGTGGCGGCTGCGCGGGATGTACCAGGTGATCTCGTCGGGGATGTTGCCGTTCCAGATGATCAGGTACTGCACAAAGTTGACAAAAATCCAGCCGCACAGCGCCGCCAGCAGCAGGTTGCCGATGTCGTGCATACGGCTTCGCAACTGCTCGTCGCGCACGGGGTTCGCAAGCGCGAGCACGACCAGCGCGGCCGCCGGGCCGACCACGATCACGTCGCTGAAATAGACCATGCCGAAAATGTCGGAGTAGAAGCGCGGCTGCAACGACAGCAGCCAGTCGAAGGCAAAGAACGTCAGCGTCACGCACCAGGCGACCATACCGCCGCCGCTGGCGCCAAACGGGCGCGCGTCGGGCGGCTCGCGGCGCCAGACGTTGAGCCTCCAGGCGAGCGCGAGCCAGGCGACGAAAAACACCGCGGTGCGCGCCCACAGGAACGGCACGTTGAGCCAGTACGCCTTGCGCTGCACGACGGCGGGCAAAGCCGCCGCCGGCGCGGCCCACGAAAATACTGAGTTCGGCACGACCAGCAGCGGCACGAAGCCGAGCATGATCAGCGGCAGCGTCGCGATCATCGCCTTGAGGGCCGGCCGGCACGGCTCGCCCCAGCCGCCGCCGGTCATGTTGTGGCACATCAGCATTGCCATCGCGCCAAGCGGCAGCGCGATCCAGACGATCAGCCCGAACAGCCAGGCCTGCAGCGCGAGGCGCAGGTCGAGTGCCGCGCCGATGGCGCAGGCGATGATGCCGAGTGCGCCGATGATCAACGCGATCCAGCCGACCCTGCGCCAGTCTCGCGGCTCCATCGGCGTGCGGCGCTGCTTGAGGTCGCCGCCGCCCATCGCCCAGACGAGCACCGACAGCGCCCCGGTAATCAGCGCGTTGCCCTGGCGTTTGCGCCTAGCCATGGTGGCCGCCCCCCGATGCCAATGTGACGCCCGGCGGCACGTCCTTCTTCGGTGCATGCTGGCTCAGTTGCAGCGCGCGAATGTACGCGGCGATCGCCCACCGATCGTGCGGCGTCACCCGATCGGCATACGAATACATGATCCCGTAGCCGTCGGTAATCACGTCGTAGAAATGCGTCAGCGGCGCGGCGCGCAGGCGCTGGCTATGATACGACGGCGGATGCGGAAAGCCGCGCTTGACGACGATCCCGTTGCCGTCGCCGAAGCGGCTGTGGCACGGCGCGCAGAACACGTTGAACTGGTCGCGGCCGCGTTTCAGCAGTTGCATCGTGACCTTGTACGGAATGTGATCCGGGCGCGGCTTGAGATCCTGGCCGCGCGCGATGGTGCCCGGCACGCGCGGCCGCGCCGACTGACCATCGGGAAACAAATCCGGATTCGCCGGTTCGAAGGTTTCGTACTTGGGCTGGTTATCCATGGCCTGACCGCAAGCTGCGAGCACCAGCGGAACCGACAGCGCCGCCAGGACAGCAAGCAGTTTCATTTCGGCACCTCAACGATCTCGATCGGCTTGAACTGCTCCAGGAACTCCCGCGTCTTCTCGATATCGAAGCGCTCGTCGCGATCCTCGATGCAAAGGAAAAACTCGTCGCTCGATGCGCGGGAAAAGCGTTCAACATTGAATACCGGGTGGTAGAGCTTCGGAAACCCGTTCAGCCAGAACATGCCGAATACGGCGCCGAAGGTCGCGAACAGTACGGTCATCTCGAAAGTGATAATGATGAAATCCGGCCAGCTGTTGGCCGGCTTGCCGCCGGACAGAAAGTACCAGCCGAGAGTGGTCGAGGTGTATTGCAGCGCGTAGGCGCAGCAACCGCCGAACACGCCGCCGGCGAGGGCGAGCCACGACACTTTCGCCTTTTCGCGTTCGCCGCAGCCGAGCAGCTCGCCCAGTCCCTCGATCGGCATCGGCGTGTACGCGTCCATTTTCCGATAGCCTTTCTTATGCGCGGCGCGACTTGCCTCGACCAGCGTGTCGGCATCCGCGAAGGCGGCCATCAGGCCATAGCGTCCACGCTCGCTCACTCGGTTGTCTCCACGTTGCCTTTTTTGCGGATGATCAGCTTGCGCATGTCGTGCAGCGAAATCAGCGGCAGAACCCGAATGAACAGGAGCATCAGCATGCAGAAGCCACCGATCGACCCGAGCAGCACGGCGAAGTCCCATCCCGTCGGCAACTTCGCGAGCCACGCCGACGGCATGTAGTCGCGGTTGGTGCTGGTAACGACGATGAAATAGCGCTCCATCCACATACCGAGATCGGCGATCAGGGCGATGACGAACATCGCGGCAACCGAGCGGCGCACCCCCTTGAACCACATCGCCTGTGGCACGACGATGTTGAGAAAATATGTGGTCCAGTAGACCGGCGCGTAATACTCGAACCAGCGATTGTGATAGACGCCGTAGTAGTACGGCGCGCCGCTGTAGAACGCGGTCCAGATTTCGCACATGTACGAGTAGTCGACCACCAGCACGAAGCCGAGCATGACCTTGGCGATGTAGTCGATGTGGCGCGGCGTGATGAGGTCCTCTAGGCCGAACATCTTCCGGAACGGCACGGCGATGACGATAACGGTCGCGAATCCGGAATACAGCGCGCCGGCGACGAAGTACGCCGGAAAGATCGTAAAGTGATAGCCAGGCACGATCGTTACCGCCAGATCAAGCGAGATGGTGCCGGTGACCGAAACCACGATCGGCGCCGAGATCGCCGCCAGGATCATGTTGGCGCGGTCGAAACGCGCCCAGTGCTTCGCCGAATTGCGCCAGCCGAGCGCCATGATGCCGTAAAAAATGCGGCTGATGCGGTGCTTCGCGCGGTCGCGCATTGTCCCGAAATCCGGCAGCAGGTCGAGATACAGAAAGCACGTCGTGTACAGCAGATACGACGTGATCGCAAAAAAGTCCCAGATCAACGGGCTCTTCCAGTTCGGCCACAGCCCCTGCGTGTTCGGGTACGGCATCAGCCAATAGAAAAACCAGGGCCGCCCAAGGTGGATCAGCGGATAGGCGCCGGCAAAGATGATTGCGAACATCGCCATCGCCTCGGCGAAGCGCGCGATCGCCGGGCGCCAGTTTTGCCGCGTCAGCAAGAGCACACCGGAAATCAGCGTGCCGGCATGGGCGATGCCGATCCACCAGATGCAGCTCGCGATCGGGAACTCCCACGCGACCGGAATGTTCAGGCCGAACAGCCCGACGCCGGTCTTGAACACCCAGGAGATACTGAACAGGTACACCATCGTCAGAAAGATGAAGAACGCCATCGCGTACATCCACGAGCGCGGTGTCTTGTTTGTCGTCACGATGCCGACCAGCCGGTCGGACAACGCCGTCAGGTCGAGGTCCGGCGGCATCAACGGCGACTTCTTATCGGCGGCGGGGTTCACGCGTTCTTGTCCTTCTTTGCGAGCGCCGGGTTCGGATTGGTCAGGCCGCCGAGATACGACGTGCGCGGGCGTGTGTTGATTTCGGCCAGCATCTCGTAGTCGAGCGGGCTGTCTTTCACCTGATTGATCTTGCTGTGCGATGTGTTGAGGTCGCCGAACGAAATCGCCTGCGTCGGGCACGCCCGCTGGCACGCGGTTTCGACCATGCCGTCGGGAATCCGCCGATCGGTCTTGTCGGCGGCGATCTTCGCCTCGTTGATCCGCTGTATGCAGTAGGTGCACTTTTCCATGATGCCCCGCTGGCGCACGCTGACATCCGGGTTCTCGGCCGCGACCGGCGTCGAGGTCGGCCGCCCCGTCTGATAACGGAACCAGTTGAAGCGGCGTACCTTGTATGGGCAGTTCTGCGAGCAGTCGCGGGTGCCGATGCAGCGGTTGTAGACCTGCGCGTTCAGGCCTTCGGCATGCACACTCGCCTCGACCGGGCAGACGTATTCGCACGGCGCATTCTCGCATTGCATGCATGGCACCGGCTGGAAATACGTCTCCGGATCTTCCATGTTGCCGCTGTAATAGCGGTCGATACGCAGCCAGTGCATCTCGTGGCCTGCAAGCACCTCCTCCTTGCCGACCGACTGGATGTTGTTCTCCGCCTGGCAGGCGATCACGCACGCCTCGCAGCCGATGCAGGTCGACAGGTCAATGTTCATCGCCCAACGGTATTCGAGCGGCGGCTTCTCGGCCGGCTCCGGGTACAGCGATTCGTGCAGCTTGGGCGGCTTGCCCGGATAGCCTTCATCGACCCAGTGCGGGTGGTCGCGAAAGTGGTCGAGCGTCGCAGTGCGCAGGAGCCCGCGCCCTTCCATCGTCTGGTGATATTGGGTCGTCGCCAGGAACACGCGCTTGCCGGTCTTCATCAGCGTCAGGCCGTCGTCAAACCACATCGCGTCGGCGCGGCGCAATGGATACACATCGAAGCCGACGCCGGTGCCGAGGCGCCCGGCACGCTTGCGCCCGTAGCCGAGTTGCACCGTCACCGCGTTGTCGGGCTGGCCGGGCATGATCCACGCCGGTCCGGTAACTTCCCGGCCGTGGTAGCCGAGCACCACCAGTTCCTTGTTATCGATGCCCAGGCGCTCGGCGGTGCGCGGACTCAGCATCACGACGTTGTCCCAGGTGATCTTGGTCAGGCGCCGCGGCAGCTCCTGCAGCCAGGCGCTGTTGGCGAAGCGGCCATCGAAGATCGAATCGTCGGGCCGGAATTGCAGATACAGTCCGCGCCGCTGACGGAAGAGCGGCTGCGGCAATCGCGATGCGAGGTCGTCTCGCAGGTGCGGCGTTTTCGCCGGCAGTGCGCTGTTGTCGATCAGCCCCCGCTGCACCGAACGCTTCCAGAAAGCATCGAATGCCTCGCCGTTGCTTGCGTAGCGCCGGTAATGCTGACGCCAGTAACCGCGCACCACGTCGTAATCGGTATCCGCGTTTGCACCGCTGACGACCCTTAGCACTTCATAGGCCGAATGGCCGTGATACAGCGGCGCGATCAGCGGCTGCGTGAGGCTCACTGTGCCATCGTAGGCGAGCGCATCGCCCCAGCTTTCAAGTTCGTGCGCGGCGGGCACATGCCAGTAGCTCATGTAGGCGGTTTCGTTGGGGTAATGACTCCAGTAGATGCGCTCTTCGACGCGGGCGTAGTGGCCGGCGAAATCGAGGTCCGCCGGCGCGTCGTAGACCGGGTTGCCGCCCAGCACCAGCAGGCGGTTGATCTCGTTGTGGTCAATCGCGTCGGTCAGATCCTTCAAGGAACCAGCACCGTCAGGCTCCAGCGGTTCGGTATAGGTAACGGTGCCACCGACGGCACCCAGGCGCGCATTGATTGCATGCGCCAGAGCGTGTACCGCCGGCGGCTGAACGTCGCCGGGTACGACTACCGCCCGGCCATAATGTTTTTTGAGATCCTCGACCACTGCGTCGAGCCAGTGCGCCTGCGCCTCCGTCGTGCCGCCCGCCGCGCCGATTCCGAGCCGCGCCGCCAGCGACCGCGCGACCGCGTCGATCTTGGCCGACGGCACCGGCAGCACGTGATCCGCCGACGCGCCAGTGATCGTCGGCGTACCGGCGATCACGTATAGCCGATTCATCTTTATCGGCTTGCCGGGCTTTTGCCGGCGCCCGTCGGCGAACTGGCGCGCGTATGCGAGATGCCCGGGCATCAGGCCGAGGAAATCCGCATCGAGCGAGACGATCACGTCGGCCTTGTCGAAGTGGTACACGGTGTTCACGCGCTCGCCGAAGGCCAGCTTCGCGCCCGCGTCGACGCCTTCGCGCCCGACCGGCTGATAGCGATACCAGCGCGCCTTCGGAAAGCGCTTCTGCACCTGGCGAATCTCCGCGAGCAGGCTGGGCGAAGTGATCGACTGTGTAAGAATCGCAAAACCGTCGCCACCGCTGGCCTTCATCTTCGCGGCCTGGAATCCCATTTGCTCGATGAACGCGCTCCAGGTGCCGGGAATCGTGCGATACGTCGCGACCTGCGCGCGGTCCGGGTCGTAAAGTTGCTCGACGGACGCCTGTGCATAGCTGTCGATCGCACCCAGGCTCGCCGGATGCTCCTGGTTACCTTCGACGAACGTCGGCCGGCCGGTATAGCTTTCCGCGATCACGCCGCGTGCGTGGCCACCGAGCGTCAGGCTGGTCGCGAAATACATCGGCTTGCCGGGAATTTCGCCTTCCGGCATGTTGACGTACGGCACGATCACGCCGATCGGCCGGCTGCAGCCGGCAAGCCCCGCGGCGGCAAACGCTACCGAGCCGCCCATTAGTTTAAGCAGCGTGCGACGGTCGATCTTGCGATCCCACATTGCCGCCAGGCGCGGGAATTCCGCGTGCAGAAACTCGTCGAACTCAGGCGTCTCGGCGACTTGTTCGAGCCCCTTCCAGTATTCGCGCCCGCGCGTACCGGCGAGCTTCTTGCGAATCGTCGCGAGATTAATTGACCCGGGAATATTCCCGGAGGATTTATCTGTGACAGACATAGCAATCGGTGAGATGGGCGGTTTTGATGTGGTAATGCTTCATTAGCTTGGCGGCAAGCAGCTTGGGGTCTATCTTCGGCTTCCAGCCCATCGCATACACCGCATTTTCAGGGCGCAAATGCGGCCCCGGATTCAAATGACACGCGATGCAAAAGCGCATGCGGAAGCCATGCACCTTCCACACGAGCGGCATCTTGTCGACGCGGCCATGACACGCCTGGCACGGCACGCCGTTTTTGACATGCACGCTATGGTTGAAATAGACGTAATCGGGAAGCTTGGTGACGCGCACCCAGCGGATCGGCGTGTCGGTTTCGAGACTTTGCCGCACCGGCTGGAGCATCGGCGCATTGGTCCACAACTGCGAATGACACGTCATGCAGGTGTGGGTCGGGGGAATGCCGGCGAACTCGGATTTCGTTACGCCGTTGTGGCAGTAACGGCAACCGATGCCGAGTGCGCCGACGTGATGCTTGTGACTGAACGGCACCGGCTGGTACGGCGCTTTGCCGGTAAATCCGACGTAGGGCGTCTGGTAATAGCCCCACAGCACTGCCCCCCATATCGCCACGAACAGCACCGCGAAGATGATCAGCACGCGGGCGATCGCATTGGCACGGGGACGAAAAACTTGCGGCATTCCGGGACAGTTCCTTCTGTCTTTGCGGCCTTCCTGGCTATAGGGACGACGGTTAGCGGGGACCGCTACGTCAGGTAGCGGTTGTTCCTGATACTAGGACGGGCGTCAGAAAATTACAACAGCGGCGGGGATGGTGGCTTGGGTGAATGCTATGCTATAGGGTAACTATCAGGAACAGAGATTTATCTTATGCGTTCGATTCGTTATTGGCTCGGCGGCCTGGTTCTGATCGCACTGACGGTGAACCTCGCCGGCTGCGGCATCAATGATATTCCGCGGCTCGACGAACAGGTGAAGGCAGCCTGGTCACAGGTGCAGAACCAGTACCAGCGGCGCGCCGACCTCGTACCGAACCTGGTCGCCACAGTGAAGGGCTACGCGAAACATGAAAGCGACGTGTTGATTTCCGTTACGCAGGCCCGCGCCCGCGTCGGCTCGCTGCAACTGCCGGCCAACATTACCGAAAACCCGCAGGCGTTCAAGAAGTTCGAGTCGGCGCAAAAGAACCTGACCGGTGCGTTGTCGCGGTTGCTGGTGGTCTCCGAAAACTACCCGCAACTCAAGGCCGACCAGAACTTCCTGACGCTGCAGGCGCAGCTCGAAGGCACCGAGAACCGTATCTCGGTCGCGCGGCGCGACTACATTCTCGCCGTGCAGAAATACAACACCGAACTGCGGACGATTCCGGGGCGCTGGTACGCATCCATGTTTTATCCGGACGCCAAGGTAAAACAGAACTTCACGACGGCGAAGGAAAATTTCAAAGCGCCCAAAGTGTCGTTCTGATCCACCGGGAGTAAATTTTGATGCGCCCTTTTCGCCTGACCCTCTTGCTCTGCCTGGTCGCCGCGAGCGCCGTCGCTTTCGGTGCACAACCCACGTTTCCGCCGCTTACCGGCCGCGTCGTCGATAGCGCCAATATGCTGCCGGCATCGGTTCAGCAGCAGTTGAGCGAAAAGCTGGCCGCCTACGAGCGCGCCAACGGCACGCAAGTCGTCGTTGTGACGCTCAAGGACACTGGCGGGCTGCCGATCGACATGTACGGCTACCAACTCGGCCGCCACTGGGGCATCGGCCAGAAAGGGAAGGACAACGGCGCGCTGCTGATCGTCGTGCCGTCGCAGAAGAAGGTGCGCATTGAAGTCGGCTACGGTCTGGAAGGCCGGCTGACCGACGCGCTGACCTTCAACATCATCGACCAGATCATTCTGCCGCAATTCAGGCAGGGCCATTTCGCCCAGGGCATCGTCGCCGGCACGAGTGCGATTCTGCAGGCGCTGGGAGGCAAGTATGAACCGCGCCAGGCCGGGCAACATCGACGCCATCATTCGTGGGGCGGGCTGATGCTGCTGCTGATGCTCGGTTTTGGCTTCCTGCCGATGCTGTTCGGCGGCGGGCGGCGCGGGCCCGGCGGACGTTATTACCGCCGCGGGCCGGGCCTCGGCACGGGATTGCTGCTCGGCGGCCTCATGGGCGGCATGATGGGCGGTCGCGGCTTCGGCGGTGGCTTCGGGGGCGGTGGGTTCGGCGGTGGCGGATTTTCCGGCGGCGGCGGCTCGTTCGGTGGCGGCGGCGCCTCGGGAGGCTGGTAGATGGCTTTCATGAACGACGCCGATAAAGCGCGTGTACGCGACGCGATCGCGGCGGCTGAGCGCAGGACCAGCGGCGAATTTGTCGCCGTGCTCGCCGAGCGCAGCGATCATTACCTGTTCTTTCCGATGTTGTGGACAGCGATCGCAAGCCTGGTCGTACCGGGCGCAATGCTGCTCGCCGGGGCGGACTTGAGCCTGCTGGTCATTTACGCGATCCAGCTCGCCGGTTTCATCGTCGCGGCGGCGGTGTTCTTCCAGCCGTCGATTCGGCCGCGGTTGGCGCCTGCCGGCTTCCGCCACGAATACGGCCACCGCTTCGCGCACGAGCAATTCTTCTTTCAGGGCGTTTACCGCACCCGTGAGCACTCGGGCGTGCTGCTGTTCGTGTCGATTGCCGAGCGCTACGTGCAAATCGTCGCGGACGAAGGCATTCATCAGAACGTCGGCGAAGCACACTGGCAACAGATTATCGATCGGTTCGTCGCTGAAGTGAAAGCCGGCCGCATCGCCGACGGTTTTGTCGAGGCCGTTGGGGCAATCGGCGGGGCGATGGCGACGCATTATCCGCGCGAGACGGATGACACCAACGAACTGCCGAATCGCCTGATCGAAGTCTGACGGCGCCGTGGATAAAAGCGGCCGCGCGGGATGCGGTCGGCAGACGTGGGAGGGGACGACGATGCAACACGCAGCGAATTGGGGTCGCTTAGCGGGCAGCCTGCTGTTGACGGTCTGCTTGCTAGCCGGGTGCGGCGGAGGTGGAGGCACCGATGGCGCGTCCGCGGCGAATCCGGGTGGTGAGTACTCGGAGTCGAACATACCGCAAAATCCACCCGTGCTACCGCGCCCGAGCTACAGTGGCAATATGGGCGCCGCAACGATCAACGAGCGCGACGCCGAAGCAATATCCGTCGAAGGCTACGTCGTGGCGAACACCGTCGTGTCGCTTGCTTTCGGCACGCCTACCTTTCTGGGCGGTGACCCGCGCATCATCGAACAGCACAAACGTGGTTCCGGCGGCGGCTGGGCGTTTACGAAAGGCCGGGTGCGGGCGGACCATACCGGCTGGCTGTCAATCAACTACGTCAACTACAAGTACACTGACCCTTCGACCGGAAACACCTACACGTACAACGGCACGATTCAATCACAATACACCGCGCCGGACCAAGTCACGCTGGTATTGTCATCGCTGCGACTGAGCGGCGACGAGGTCGACCAGACAATCTCGGGCGCGATCGTGTTTAGCCAATCGGAGGACGCACAAGGCGTTGAGCAGCCACATTACGTTGCTAACCTCGTGCTGACGGACAACCTGGTGCAGGCTTCCATCAAGGCGGCTGATTTCGTTGTCGATGGCGGAAAGACGCAGACCGTGATGGGCCGCCTGTACGACAGCCGTTTCGGTTACGTGGACGTAGCCACGTTCGAGCCATTGCAATACAAGGCGGAAGACGGTTCGACGCCACCGTTCGCCGGCGGGCCGCTGGTTGCCTCCAGCAACGGGCGTAGCGCGCGGCTGGCACCGCTGAACAAGGCGTTCGCCGCCGTCGGCCTTGATCTGGATGGTGACCGGATGGCCGACGAAAGTTTGCGAATGGATTGGCAGACGGGGTTACCCGACACCACACCCACGCCGGCAGGCCGTCCGGAAGCAAACTTGGCCGCGGCGACGAACGCTGTTATCGATCAGCCCGTCGCTCTCGAAGGCCGCTTCAGCCACGCCCCCAATGGTTCTTTCCTTCATTACCATTGGCAACTCGAACTCGCGCCTGTGGGCAGTCAGGCACAAATCACCGCGCCCCTGTCCGCCACCCCGACGCTCACCCCCGACGTCCCCGGCGATTACCTGGTGCGACTGGATGTTTCCGATGCGAGCGGTTCCAGCACGGATACGCTGGTTGTAACGGCAGCGGCGACGGCGCCTCCAGCCGACAGCACCTTTATGCCGCGTTCGGTTTTGGACGCCGGACCCGACCGTACCGCAACACTCGGAAAGCCGGTGACGCTGGACGCCCGAACCAGTGTCATTGTCGACGATGACGCTTATGATCCGGCCAATTATCAGTGGACCTTGCACGCGCCGCCCGGCAGTCATGCGGTTTTCAATAATGCGCAGACAGCGCGGCCGGAATTCACACCCGATATTCCCGGCAATTATTACGCGACACTGAGCACAACTGACCCAACGGACACAGCTACATCAGACGTCATTGTCAGTGTGGGTGATGCACCGCATTTCGACCGGCCTGTTGCGTTGATCAAGAATGTCAATAATACGCGAATGGCGGTCGGTGATCTCAATGGCGACGGACTGCCAGACATCGTTCTCGACGGCGCGCCCTACAGCAACTCCCTGGAACTGCTTTATGCTACTGCCGCCGGGCGTTTTGCCGCGCCCGTGGAGATTGACGGTGATGCAGGCGTGGCGGTTGCCATCGCCGATGTTGACGGTGACGGCCGCGCCGATCTGATTACTGCTGCGGATAACAGCATCGCTTATCGCCTGCAGCAAAGCGACGGGTCAATGGGTCCGGCTACCGATATTGAAGCGGATCCCGGTGCAGATTGTATGGAGAGCACTGGGCTGATCATCGCCCGCCTGTTCGGCCAGTCGCTGCCCTCCCTGCTCGTGCAGTGCCGTTACGGGGTGCTGGTGTATGGGCGGACAAGCGGCGGTGCGCTCGGCAAACCATGGTTCCAATCGTTTGGCGCGCCCCGCTTGCTGGGTTACAGCGGGCTGGCCGTGGCCGATGTCACCAGCGATGGCATCGCCGACCTCGTGGGGGGGTACCCCGCGGCAATATATACCGGCAATGATTTGGTCGTCGTTGCCGGTAATGCAGATGGCACTTTCGCCGCCACACCGGCCACGTACACACTCCTCGACTCCAGCCCCGGCCCCGTTGCAACAGCGGATTTCAATCAGGACGGAAAGCGCGATGTCGCCATGTTCAGGTATGGCGCGATCGATTTGTTCGATCAGCAGGCCGATGGCACGCTCAGCGCGCGCCAAACGCTCACTCTGGCGATTCCCGCCACCGATATGACCGTGGCTGATACCAACAACGATGGTCGCACCGACCTGGTCTTGCGCAACGGCAACCACTGGAATGGCAGCACGTCGATTGATCCGCAAAGCATCGCGATCTACCCGCAGCAGCGCGGCGGCGGATTTTCGGGCGCTTTTTTCTATCCCGGCGTGAGTCCGATGAAATCGGGTGCAATACGAGTGGTGGATATTAATGCCGACGGTGTAGCGGACCTTATGTCGCTCCAGGACGGGCAGCTCGATGTGATGCTCGGCGATCCGCTCACATCCGATGCGGCGTCAGTGACAACAATGCAATTTGAGCGGCCGAAGACGACAAAGCGGCCGGCGGCACCGGTAGGCGAATCAACCCGCTTCCCGTTCGCAGCCGGTCTCCGTGCAGACAGATGATCGTCTCGCCGGCGGAAGCAGACCCTGCTAGCGTTGCGCGCTGCGGGTGCCGGAAGCGATACCGTAGTGGCGGCGCGTATCGGCCGGCGGCTGCGCCGAGCCCGCGTCCCTCGCGCGAATCACGAAATCACGCCGGTCGGGCGCGTTATCGAATCCATCAGCCTGCCAGCGAATGACGTCGATCGCGGGCGCCATTGTCTCGATCGTTCGGGCTGTGCGGATTCGGGCCAGTATTATCGTGAGCACCATAATTAAAAACAACGCCGCAAAAGCCGTTGCAGCCAATATCATCACCACCGTCGCTACGTCCATTGCCGTTCCCGCTCAAGTCATTCCGTTGTTCCCGTTTTGTCGTGCCGTTGTTATGACCCTAGCGTACGACGGCCGCCGGCGGATGCCTATGCTGGTGTTTCCGGGGGGGGGTTGTCGCGTCAGCTGATTTCGCCCGAAATCCGGCCCTGCCGGCCGGGCTTGACGTAGCCTTTCGGCCGCAATGCGACGGTATTGTGGATGGTCGTGCAGCAAGTGCCGTCGGTACGGTAATAGCAATAGTCGAAATGCGGCGTCGCACGACCTCTTTCATCAAGTTGCGCGCGAATCGCGGTCTCCTTGTCCGGCGTCATTTCGAACCGCAATTCTAGATCGGTATCGCCCGGCGAGTCGAAATCGATACTCATCCCACGCGTCCACACGGAATAGGCCGGAAACACGCGCGCGCACGACAGCGCCGCGACCGGATCAGCGAGCGCGGCCTGCCAGCCGCCGAACATCGCGCCGCCGAGGTTGCGCGAGAAAAATGTCAGCGGCAGCCGGATGCGGATCACGCGCCAGCCGTCGCGCACTTCGACAATCTTCGCGCGCATCAGAAAATACGGCGGATATAACTCCATTCGCCGCTTCTCGGACAGCCACTCGATCCCCGCGAGCGTTCGCAACAGGTTCATGCGTGTATCATTGGATGTTGAAGGGTAAGGGGCACCAATATAACGCATGCTGGATTCAGTCGACGCGCAAGCCGAAAACGAGCGCACGGAGGTCTTTATCGAACGCTGATCGCCTTCCGGTGTCGCCAAACGTGCGAACTGCCACCCCCGAACCCTATCCGCCCACTTGGCGGCGCTATCCGAAGGCGCTTCTGTCAGTCTTGGTTGAGGTATCAAAATGATGAACGAGCTTCAGCGGACACTTCTTCTCGCAGTAGCGGTTGTGGGACTTCCCGGCTTGCTCGGCGGGTGCGCTTCCACTGTTGTACGGCGCCAGACTCATCATTATCCGCTGACCAGCAAAATGCTGCCGGTCTGCAAAGCAACGGAACGCCTTGCAGTGGCGAGCGTTGGCGACGCGATTGAGGCCGTACCGGTAGTAGCCATGCAGCCTCAGTATCCTGCCGTGGCGCTCAATCATCATGTCAATGGCGTTGTCGCGCTGGGATTCACGATCGACCAGCACGGCAAACCCTGCGATGTGGCGCTGATTTATTCCGCACCTGACGGATTATTTGTGCCGGTAGCGGTTGAGGCACTGGTCAAATCGGAATTCCAGCCGAAGACTGTCGATGGGAAGCCGGTTTTGTCACGCGCGACATTTACCTACACATTCCGGCTGCCGCCGAATCTCGGAGGCAGCGGGCATGAGCCCAAAGAGGTTAGTTTCTCACCAAACCAGCCATCCTATCCAATGGCAGCGTGGCTTGATCGCGTGGAGGGCTTCGTCAAGTTTCGTTTTACCGTGGAATTCGATGGGCATCCTGAAAATCCCGTCGTTCTTAAGTCGGAACCGGCAGGGGTATTTGACAAGGCGGCTGCCAGAGCCCTGATGCATTCTCGATTCAAGATAGAACAAAAGGACGGAAAAGCCGTTCCGTACGACGCCACGTTCACGTACAGGTTCAGCCTGAAACCGCACCTTCAAGCCAAGCCATCTGGTCAAGTGGCAAAGAAGTAGTTGAATGAACTGCGGTCGCGGTCGCCTTCTTCTTCTGCCCGTTTCCCTGTTTGCGCTAGCCGCTTGCAGCGGAACGAAACCGGCGCCGGCCTACGTTGCGGCGCCTCCGCATAAAACCTTCACCAGCACGCGCTACAACTTTCGGCTTACCTATCCCGCCGGTCTCGAGCTGCATCATTCATTTCACAAGAGCTATCTCGCGACCGATGGGTGGAAGACTTACCTCGGGCCGGACGGGCCGCCGGGGCGGCCGCTTGTGGCGCTGGTGATGCAGGATTCAAACAACATCACCGATGGTGAATTGCGAATCGGGGTCAGCCGGGACCCGGCGGCGATTAAGACGTGTATGAAGCTGCCGGGGGCGGCGCGACCGGATACGCAGAGGTCGGTGACGATCGATGGCGTGCCGTTTACGACCTTCAAGGCCGCCGATGCGGCGATGAGTCATTACCTTATAGTCCAGAGTTTTCGCGGCGTGCATCGTCGCACTTGTTATGCGTTTGACGTGCTGGTGTTCGGGACGAATCCGATGGTGTATTCGCCGCCAGCGACGCCGCCGTTCAGCAAGGATGCGGTATTCGAGACGCTGGTGCCGGTGGTGATGCATGTCGAGTTCATTGATGCGGCTGTGGCGATTGCGCCGCCTGTGACTTATAAGGGCTTGTTGCCTTGTGCCGATTGCCCGGGGATTGAGTATCGGCTGAATCTGCTGGCCGATCATCGGTATCGGCTGCGGCTGGATTATCAGGATCGTGATGCGATGTTTGGGGCCGGCGGGCGCTGGGAACTTGCGGATAACGGGAGCCGGCTGTTGCTGCATGAAAAAAATGCGATCGGTTCGCTGCGGCAGTGGGCAATCCTGGATGGCGGGCGGCGGTTGCGGTTGTTGGACGCGGACGGGAAGCCGATTCGGTCGGGGTTGAATTACGATCTGGTGCGGCAGGCGCAGTTCGAAAAACCGGAGTAAGCACTCAGTCGCAGGCGCCGCTGTTTTTCGCCGCTTCGCAGACTGCCTGCGCCACCTGTTCGTGTACCTTGATGTCGAGCGAATCGGGGACGAGGTCGTGGCCTACTGCCAGTTCGGCCAGCTTGTTGGCGGCGGCGAAAAACATGGCGTCGGTGAAGCGTTTGGCCTCGGCGTCGAGCGCGCCTCGAAACAGGCCGGGGAAACCCAGAAAGTTGTTGATGCTGCGACCGTCGGCGGCGAACGCGGCGCCATGGGCGAGCGCGTCGCCGGCTTCGATTTCCGGCTCGGGGTTCGACAGCGCGAGGATCAGCTGGTCCTTTTGCACCATGTCCGGCTTGATCAGGCCGCGCTTGCCGGTCGTCGCGATGACGATGTCGGCCTGGCGCATCACGTCTTCGAGCGAGCCGCCCTTGCCGCCCATACGTTCCAGGCGTTCGACAGCATGTTCGTTCAGATCGGCGCCGACAACATTTTTGACGCCGTACGCCATCAGCAGCCGCGCAATGCCGATGCCGGCTGCTCCCAGACCCACCTGCCCGATCACGCTGCGTTCGATCTCGTGGCCGGTGCGCTGCGTGGCGCTTAACAGCGCGGCGAGCGTGACGACGGCGGTGCCGTGCTGGTCGTCGTGCATCAGCGGCATGTCGAGTGCGTCGCGCAATGCATCTTCAACTTCGAAGCATACGGGCGCGGCGATATCCTCAAGCTGAATTGCGCCGAACGACGGTGCAATCCGCTTGACCGTCTCGATGATCTGCGCCGGCTCCTTCGCGTCGAGCAGCACCGGAATGCCCGACAGCCCGACGAATTTCGCCATCAGCGCCGCCTTGCCCTCCATCACCGGCAGGCCGGCGCGCGGGCCGATGTCGCCCAGGCCGAGGATCGCGGTGCCGTTGGTGATGATGCCGACGGTGCGTCGGAGGTTGGTATACTCCCAGACCTCTTCCGGGTCCTTTTGAATCGCGAGGCAGACGCGCGCGACGCCGGGGGTGTAAATATCGCGAAGCTGTTGCGGCGTTTCGATCCGCGTGCGGGTGACCATCATGATCTTGCCGCCGCGGTGACGGTCGAACACGCGGTCGGATTTGCCGAGCAGCCTGGCGTTGGGCAGCGCCTCGATGCGCTCATACACACCGTAGTCGACGTTTTCGTCCATCTCCAGCGTGACTTCCCAAACCGTCTGGTCCTGGTCGCGACGCACCGCGTTCAGGTGCTCGACGACGAGGCCGGTTTCGCCGATCGCCTGCAGGATTTTGGCGAGGCTGCCGGGCTTGTGTTCGGATTGTATCAGCAGGATTTCGGGGACGCGCACTTTGGCTCCGAATGTAGCGAGTCGGGCAGTGCATTATACTGGCCGGTGCACATTTCCCGTCATACCAGCGAAAGCGCGCAGGATCTGGATTACGAACTCCATCCATGGACTTCGCCCTTCGGGCCAGCCTTCGCTGGAATGACAAGATAAAGCGGGAGCTTTCTATGCGCTATTTCGCCTTCGGCCTCACGGTCTTTCTCACCATCACGTTCGGGGCGCTCGGCTACTTCCTCGGCTTGCCGTGGCTATACGGGCTGATTCTGCCGCTACCGCTGACACTAATCGGTCTCTACGACCTCGCCCAGCGCGAGCACAACGTCGTTCGCAATTACCCGATTCTCGCGCATATCCGCTTCATGGCGGAATCCGTGCGCCCCCAGATTCGCCAGTACTTCGTCGAGAGCGACACCGACGGCAAGCCGTTTGATCATAACGAGCGCAAGATCATTTACCAGCGCGCGCGCGGCATCACCGATGCCAAGCCGTTCGGCACCGAACTCGACGTATACGGCGATGAGTTCGAGTGGATCAACCATTCAATCGCGGCCAAGACCGATCCGGACGCCGATCGCATGCCGCGCATCGACATCGGCGGACCGCAGTGCGACCGGCCATATTCCGCGTCCGTGTTCAACATCTCGGCGATGAGCTTCGGCGCGCTCGGCTCGCACGCAATCATGGCGCTCAACAAGGGCGCGAAGCTCGGCAACTTCGCCCACGATACCGGTGAGGGCGGCCTGAGCCCGTACCATCAGAAATACGGCGGCGACATCATCTGGGAGATCGGCAGCGGCTACTTCGGCTGCCGCAACGACGATGGCACGTTCAACGCCGACATGTTCCGCGACCAGGCGCAAAGCGACCAGGTGAAGATGGTCGAACTGAAGCTGTCGCAGGGCGCAAAACCCGGCCACGGTGGCCTGCTGCCGGCGGCGAAAGTCATTCCCGAAATTGCCGCGACGCGCAAGGTGCCGGTGCACCAGGACTGCCTGTCGCCGTCATCGCATTCGGCCTTTTCGACGCCGGTCGGCCTGCTCGAGTTCGTCGCCAAAATGCGCGAGCTGTCCGGTGGCAAGCCGGCCGGCTTCAAGCTCTGCATCGGCCATCGCTGGGAGTTCCTCGCCATCTGCAAGGCGATGCTCGAGACCGGCATCCTGCCGGACTTCATCGTCATCGACGGCAAGGAAGGCGGCACCGGCGCGGCGCCGCTGGAATTGTCCGACGGGCTGGGCACGCCGCTGCGCGAAGGGCTGCTGTTCGCGCACAACGCGCTGGTCGGCGCGGGGCTGCGCGACAAGGTCCGCATCGGCGCCAGCGGCAAGGCCGTGACGGGCTTCAAGATCGCAATGAACCTGGCGCTGGGGGCCGACTGGTGCAACTCGGCGCGCGGCTTTATGTTCTCGCTCGGCTGCATCCAGGCTCAACGCTGCCATACCGGCCGCTGCCCCACCGGCATCACGACAATGGACCCGCGCCGCCAGCGCGCCCTGATCGTCGACGACAAGGCGAACCACGTTCACCGTTATCATCGCCATACGGTGCAAGCGGTGGGCATGGTTGCGGCGGCGGCCGGACTCGACCACCCGTCGCAGCTCAAGCCGGATCACATATATCTGAGGATTTCGTCGGACGAGGTTCGCACCGCCGCGGAGTTCTACACATTCCTTGAGCCGGGCGAGCTGCTGGACGGCAGCGCACACGCCGAGTACCGGCGTTTCTGGAACATGGCACAGGCGGACAGCTTCGCGCCGAAGGCGAAACGCGCCGCCGAGCCGGCTATCGCTTAAATTCGATCCGCTGCTGGACCCGGACGCTGGCCGGCTTGCCGTCAATCCGGTAGGGCTTGAAGCGCCAGTGCGCTACGGCCGCGCGCGCGGCGGCATCGAAGACATCCCGCGGCGACGACGACACCACCTGGATATCGCTGGTGCTGCCGTCGGCGGTGACCGTGAACGCCACAACCACATAGCCATCGGTGCTGCGCCGCGCCGCTACCGCGGGATATTCCGGTGCCACGATATGCACCGGCACGGGCGCAGAGCCGTGAATCGAAGGCCCGTGGCCGCTGCCCGACGGTGACGCTGCGTGGTGCTGCTGCGCCGCTTGCGCCACGGCGCGACGATGCGCGTCCAGCGCCGCTTGCGGCGGATGAAAAGAAATCGTCTGTTTCACGCGCCGCGCCTGCGGCTGACCATCGACGGTCGCTGGGTGAAACGTCCAGCGCGCCACCGCGTCGCGCGTGGCCTCTTTGAAAGGCTCCGGCGCGTTCGGCGTGATGATGTGCAGGTCGGCGGTCGTGCCGTCGGGGCGCACGGTGTACATAACCTCTATGCGAGCGCTCACTGCATCCTGGTATTCAGCGCGCGGATATTCCGGCGGCGGCGTGTGCAGCGGCCGAACCGGAGAAACCTGCGGTCCGCGACCGGCACCGGACGACGCCGGCGGCGTACTTGCGTCGGTAGTTCCGCTGAAGTGGTTATTGACGGAAAAGCTTTGCAGCCCGCCGACGTGCGTGTCCTGCATGCCCAGATCGAGCTTGGGCGCGTCAATCTTGATGTGGATAGGCTTCTTTTTTGCCGGCTTCTCGTCAGGCGTAACCTGCATCACGCCAACGGTGGGCGGGCCATCCGCGGCGAACGCCGGCGTGCTGACGCCCGCAAGGGCGCCGAGCGCCACAAACGCCGATCCGAGTACGAGCCGATATCCCCTGTTCATTTGCTTTTACCATCCGCCGTTTTCGCGGTCATTCTTTGATGGCGTTGTTTTAGCATATTCTGGCCAAACTGCAAGCTAGGCCCGTTTTTTAATGCGTTCTGTTATCTTATTCTGATAGCCTATTGTAAATAAAGCGATTTTCGTGCTAAATAAAAGGCCGAACCGGGTGGTTTTGCCGGTCGCCGCCTATCGCCGCGATCCGGCCGCCCGTCCAATCAAGGGCAAATTGGGGCAAATCGCGAGTGAATACGCCGCAAAACAACGCGATCCGCTGCTGCGCCGCCGCCGGGATGGTGCTCGGGCTGGCGGTTGCCGGCACGGCCGCCGCCGGTCAGTCCACCGCCGCCGCGTCGATCAGCGCGGCCGACATTGCGCATCACATCCAGGTGCTCGCTTCGGATAAATTCGGTGGCCGCGCACCCGCCTCGCCGGGCGAAAAGCTGACGATCGATTACATTCGCGCCCACTTTAAGCAATACGGCCTCAAGCCTCCGGTCAACGACGGTTATTTTCAGACGGTGCCGCTGGTCAAGGTCACCACCGATCCCCATACGACGCTCACGGTTGCTGGGGGCAACAAACCGCTGCACTTCGACTACGCCAACGACATGATCGTCTGGACGACGCGCGAGGCAAAACACATCGACCTCAAAAACAGCCCGCTGGTGTTCGTCGGCTACGGCATCGTCGCGCCGGAATACCACTGGAACGATTACGCCGGCGTCGACGTGAAAGGCAAGACCGTTGTGATCCTGGTCAACGACCCGGGCTACGCGACACACAACCCGAAGCTGTTCACCGGCCGCGCGATGACGTACTACGGGCGCTGGACCTATAAATACGAGGAGGCCGCCCGCCAGGGCGCCGCGGGCGCGCTGATCATTCATGAAACCGGCCCGGCAGGCTATCCGTGGAAGGTCGTCAGCGGCAGCTGGTCGGGGCCGCAGTTTATGCTGCCGCCGCCGAAAAACAGCTATCGGCCGGCGGTCGAAGGCTGGCTGACACACCAGTCGGCGGAGCAAGTCTTTGCCGCGGCCGGCCTCGATCTCGACAAGCTGCAGGCGGCCGCCGCCCGACGCGACTTCAAGGCGCGGCCTTTGCACCTAACCGCGTCAGTCGCATTCGACAACCGGATCGCCCACGTCCACTCGCATAACGTCATCGGCATGATTCCGGGCCGCGAGCATCCCGACGATGCGGTGATTTATTCGGCGCACTGGGATCATCTCGGCACACACCCGAACATGCCCGGCGACAACATCTATAACGGCGCGCGTGACGACGCTTCCGGGGTGGCGGGGCTGCTTGAACTGGCGCAGGCCTACAGCAAGCTGAAACAGCCGCCGGCGCGCTCGGTGCTGTTTCTTGCCACCACATCGGAAGAGCAGGGCCTGCTGGGCGCGAAGTGGTACACGCAGCATCCGGTCGCGCCGCTTGCGACGACGGTCGCCGACATCAACATGGACATCATGAATGTCTGGGGCAAGACGCATGACATCACCGTGATCGGCTACGGCAGTTCGCAGCTTGAAGACTGGCTGCGGCGGGCGGCGAAGCGGCGCGGGCGGGCGCTTCGGCCCGATCCCGAACCGGAAAAAGGCTTTTACTTCCGCGCCGATCACTTCGCGTTTGCGAAAAAGGGCGTGCCGGCGCTGTTTACCGAGGCGGGCGTGGACTACCTCCACCACCCGAAGGGCTGGGGGCTCAAGAAAGAGCACGAATACACCCGCGAGCACTATCACAAGCCGTCGGACGAATATAACCCTAAATGGAATCTCAGCGGCGAGGCCGCCGATCTCAAGCTGCTGTTTACGGTCGGCGAACGGCTGGCGAACAGCGATGCCTGGCCCGACTGGTATACCGGCAATCAATTCAAAGCGCTGCGGGACCAAACCCGCGGCCAGAGACAAGGTGACTCGAAATGAGAATGCCGAATGACATCATGCGCGCGCCGCAACGGCGCGGCGTGCCGGCGCTGACCGTGCTGTTCGTCGACCACTCGCGCGTCTCGCAGGCCGTCTGGAACCGCGTACTGCTGCGCCTGGGCCATCGCGCCGTCGTCGCCGCCTCGGCGGAAGCCGCGCTCGAATGCGTGGATAATCACGCGGTCGATGTCGTCTGCACCGCGCTGTCGCTGCCGGGCATGGACGGCATCGAGTTGACCCGGCGGCTGCGCGCCCGCCAGGACAGCGCCGCACTGCCGGTCATCGTGCTGACGTCGCGCGACGACGCCGCGACGCGCGCCCGTTGCCGGGAGGCCGGCGTGACCGACCTGCAGCCGAAGAGCGACGTGGAAAGGCTGCTGCGGCGGCTGCGCAGCTATGCCGACCAGGCCGACGTGAGCGTGCGCGGCCGCGTGCTGTACGTCGAAGACAGCGATATCGCCACCCACGTCATGACCGGCATCCTCCGCAAGCTGAACCTCGAGGTGGAACATTTCAACCGCGCCGATGCGGCCCGTGCGGCATTTGCCGAGCGGGACTACGACCTGGTGATTACCGACATCCAGACCAGCGACGACTTCGGCGGCACTGAGCTGGTCGCTCACATCCGCGGCCACGCGGGACAGCGCGGCCGCATTCCGATTCTCGCCACCTCGGCCGATGCCGGCCGCGCGCGCAAGAGCGAACTGTTCCGGCTCGGTATCGACGACTTCCTGCCCAAGCCGGCGCTGGAAGAAGAGGCGGTTGCGCGGATCGGCAACCTGGTGCGCACAAAACTGTTGCGCGACCAGGTGCACGCGCAGCAGGCGCGGCTGCGCGAGTCGGCGCTGATCGACCCGCTGACGGGCCTGCTGAACGCGGCGTCGCTCCATGAACTCGGGCCGAAGTATGTCAGCGAGGCAGCGCGCCACAACCAGCCGTTAAGCCTGCTGTTGATCGACATCGACAGTTTCAACGCGATCATCGCGCGCGATGGGGGCGCCATGGCCGATGCGGCAATCGCCGCGGTCGGCCGCCGGCTCCGCGAAGCATGTCGCGGCGAAGATCTTGTTACGCGCTACGGCGACAACCGTTTCGCGCTGCTGTTGCCGCACTGTGGCGCCGATCACGCGCCGGTGCGTGCGGAACAGCTGCGCCGCCAAGTCGCGGGGCTCAAGCCGGAAGGGTTGACGCTGAATGTCCGCGTCGGTGCCGGATCGTTGTCGCGCGAGCGAAGCGCCGACTTCGGCGAATTGCTCGCCGCCGCGCAGCAGGCGATTAGCGCGCGCGGACGGTCACCAGACGCCGAGCACGAAGGCGATGCCGAGCGTCACCAGCAGGCGGTGACCGATATCGACAGCCCACCCGCCCATCGGCCGGCGCGATAACAGCGAATCCGCCAGCGACGGCGCGGCGGTAAAGCCCAGCCACATCAGGAATCCCAGCACCAGCGCAATCCCGAGTTCCGGCTCGGGCGCCGACGCGGCCAATATAATCGCAAGCACGAACGCCTGCACCAGCGAGCTGATCAGCGCAATCACGTAGCGTTGCAGCCGCCCCCCCGTCGTCAGATCGTCCATCGCCGACGGGTTGTAGCGCAGCCACAGCGGCCCGAACGTGAACGGTGCGTACCAGACTGCGCCGAGCACGAAGCCGCAGACGCCGGCGATCAGCGCTCCGGTATAACTGAAGTTGGCGAGATCCATCTGTTGACCTTTTGAGTTAACACTACGAACAGTCTATCAATTGTCGGTTGCGCTTATGCCGCCTGCGGCGGCTGTGCGACAATAACCCACCATGTCCGACGCCGCCCTTCATCCCGAAACCCTCGCGGTCCACGCCGGCCGCGAAGTCGATACCGAGACCGGCGCGGTCGCGCTGCCGATTCATCCCAGCACGACATTCGAGCGCGCCGCCGACGGCGGCTTTCCGCATGGCCACATTTATACACGCTACGCGAATCCGACGCGCACGCATCTCGAAACCTGCCTCGCCGCGCTCGAAGGCGGCGCGGAAGCGGCAGCGTTTGCGTCCGGCACCGCAGCCGCGATGACGGTGTTCCAGGCGCTCGGGCCGGGCGCCCACGCCGTCGCCTCGGCCGATGCTTATCACGGCATCCTCCGGCTGCTGCGCGAGATCATGGCGCCGTGGGGACTCGCGGTCACTTTGGTCGATACCAGCGATCTCGATGCGGTGCGGGCCGCAATCCGACCCGAGACGCGGCTGCTGTGGGCGGAAACGCCGTCGAATCCGTTACTCAAGATCAGCGATCTCGATGCGCTCGCGGCAATCGCGCATGACGCCAACGCGATCAGCGTTTGCGACAACACGTTCGCGACGCCGATTCTGCAGCGCCCGCTCGACCATGGCTTCGACGTGTCGATGCTGAGCACGACCAAGTATCTCGGCGGCCACAGCGACGTGCTCGGCGGTGCACTGGTCACGCGTACAGCAGATTCGTTCTGGGGACGCCTCCGTTTTCTGCAAGGCGCAGGCGGCGCGGTGCCGAGCCCGTTCGATTGCTGGCTGGTGCTGCGCGGTGCGGCGACGCTGTCACTCAGGGTGCGCGCGGCGACCGAGAACGCCGGCCGGCTGGCCGAATATCTGGCCGATCATGCGCGGGTCGAGCGGGTTTATTACCCGGGTCTGTCGACGCACCCCGGCCACGTGCTCGCCGCGCGGCAGATGAACGGTTTCGGCGGCGTCCTGTCGTTTACTGTGAAAGGCGGCGAAGGCGCCGCGATCGACACCGCCGCGCGCGTGCGGCTGATCAAGCGCGCGACCAGCCTCGGCGGCGTCGAAAGCCTGATCGAACATCGTGCGTCGATAGAGGGGCCGGAAACACAGACGCCGCGCAACCTGCTTCGGCTGTCGGTTGGCGTCGAGCATGTCGACGATCTGATTGCCGATCTGGATGAAGCTTTAGCTGATAAGTAAGGAGATGTCATGCCTTCCCGTTCACTTCTGATCGCCGCCCTCCTGCTGCCGTTCGTCGCGGTCGCGCGGACGCCATCCGGCGCCTCGCTGACCCTCGAACAGATCATGTCCAACCCGGACTGGATTTCGGTGCCGGCGGAATCGCCGTACTGGAGCGCAGACGGCCGGACCGTCTTCTTCGACAAGCAGAAGCACGCCTCGCCGATCGAGACGCTGTACTCGGTAAGCGCGAGCGGCGGCCACGTCCACAAGGTCGCGCCCGCGGACTGGAGCGCGACCGGCTCGACGCAGATCGTTTACAACCGGGGCCTGAACCGGGAAGTCTGGATTGTGCATGGCGACCTGTTCGTCCGCAATCTCAAGAATGGGCAGATGACGCAGCTGACGCGCGGCGCGTCGGTCGACAATCCGATGTTCATGGCCGACGGCGAGCATATCGCCTACCAGCAGGATCAGCGCTGGTTCGTGATCGATCCCGCGACCGGACTGACGGTAGCGGTCGCCGACCTTGAAACGTCCGACGCGCCCGACGCGCCGCCGAGCCACTACGACTACGCCAACGCCGATCCGCTGCGCATTTTCAAGTCGCTGCAAAAGAAAAAAGCCGACGCGGAGGCCGAGCGCGAGCAGGCGCAGACGCTGGCCGAATCCGACCCCACGCGCGCCGACACGCCCTGGTATCTCGGTAGCGACATCAAGATCGCCGGCCGCTCCCTGTCGCCGAACGGCCGCTGGCTGCTGCTGGTGACCGAGCCGAAGAGCTACAACGAAGGCAAGCCCGGCAACATGCCGGACTACATCAACGACAACGGCCGCATCACGATGCACGACGTGCATTACCGCGTCGGCCTCAATCCGCCCGCGCCGAATCATGTGCTGCTGCTCGATCTCAAGGCGCATAAACAATACAAGCTCGACGAGACCGTGCTGCCCGGCATCAAGGACGACCCGCTCGCGAAGCTGCGCAAGCAGGCCGTCGCGTGGGACATGAAGCACGGCGTGACGCGCGCCAACGCCGAGGCGTCGGTCAAGACGCCCAAGGTGCGGCCGGTGCAGATTTACGGCATCGAGTGGAACGACACCGGCACGCAGGCTGCGATCGAGTTCGTGTCGGTCGACAACAAGGATCGCTGGATTGCCACGGTCGATTTCAACGACCACAAGCTGGTAACGGCCGATCACCTGCACGATCCGGCCTGGATCAATTGGACGCACAACGCGTTCGGCTGGCTGCCGGACAACCACACCCTGTGGTTTTTGTCGGAGAAGAGCGGCTGGTCGCAGCTCTACACGACCGACGCCGATGGCAATCGTACGCACGCGCTGACGCACGGCCGGTTCGTCGTCGAGTCGCCGGAGGTCAGCCACGACGGACGCTACATTTATTTCCAGGCGAATCCGGATGAGCCCGGCACCTGGAACATCTATCGCGTCGCCAGCAGCGGCGGTGCGATGCAGCCGGTCACGCAACTGTCCGGCCTGAACGGCACGCAGCCGGGGCTGCATAGCGACAGCCGCTTCGTGTTATCGCCGGACGGCTCAAAGCTCCTGTTTTATCACTCGACCGCGATTCGCCCGCCGGAGTTGTATGTGACGGCCACGCAACCCGGCTCGCAACCGCTGCGGCTGACACACACGATCAGCGACGCGTTCAAGTCGATTAACTGGGTTACGCCGAAGATCGTCAAGATTCCGTCGAGCCACGTCGATCGGCCGCTGTACGCGCGGCTGTATCTGCCGGCGAACTACGACCCGCGCAGAACCTACGCCGGCGCCGTGTTCATTCACGGCGCGGGCTATCTGCAGGACGCACACAGCGGCTGGTCGTACTATTTCCACGAAATGATGTTCAACAACCTGCTGACGCGTGAAGGCTACGTCGTGTTCGACATGGACTATCGCGGCTCTGCCGGCTATGGGCGCGACTGGCGTACCGCGATCTACCGCGACATGGGTCACCCGGAGGTGCAGGACATTTCCGACGGCGTGCACTGGATCGAAAAGCACTACCACGTCGACCCGCACAAGCTTGGCGTGTACGGCGGTTCCTACGGCGGCTTCATGACCTACATGATGATGTTCCGCCGGCCGGACATGTTCGCAGCCGGCGCGGCGCTGCGCCCGGTCGCCGACTGGGCGAACTACAACCGCGGCTACACCTCCGCGATTCTGAACACGCCCAATGTCGATCCGGTCGCCTACCGACGCAGTTCGCCGATCTACTACGCGCAAAACCTCAAGCACCCGCTCTTGATCGAGCAGGGCCTGGAAGACGACAACGTATTCTTCCAGGACACGGTGTACATGGTGCAACGGCTGATCGAGCTGAAGAAGAAGCACTTCGACGTCGAGTTCTTCCCGATGGAGCACCACGGCTTCGTCGCGCCAGCCGCATGGCTGCACGAGTACCGCAAGATCCAGAACCTGTTTTCAACGTACGTGAATCCGCAGAAATGAGCATTCGAATACGCAACGCAGACGCGGACGACTTCGACTACCTGATGGTGCTGAACGAGTCGTCGGTGCCGGAAGTAAACGGTCTCGATGGCCCGGCGCTCGAAAAGCTGGTGGCGATGGCGCCCTATTGCCGCGTGGTCGAGCAGGACGGCGAGGACGCGGGCTTCCTGCTGGGCCTCGAAGCCGGTGCGGACTACGCCAGCGTGAACTATCAGTTCTTCAGCGCGCGCTACGACTCGTTCGCGTACGTCGACCGCGTCGTGATCGATGCCGCCAACCGCGGCCAGGGCCTCGGCACCGCGTTGTACGACGACTTCGAAGCCTGGGCGCGCGAACGTGGCGCGCCGCGCATCGCCTGCGAGGTCAACCTGCGCCCGCCGAACGAGGCGTCGCGTGCGTTTCATCTCGCGCGCGGCTTCAAGGAGATCGGCAGTCAGGAAACCGAGGCCGGCAGCAAAACAGTGACGCTGATGATCAAGGACCTTGGATAGCAGCGAGCGCCGCTCATCCTGAGCCCGTCGAAGGAATCCCCCGCCCGTACTTCGACAGGGCTCTCCTGAGCTTGACGAAGGGCTCAGCATGAGCGGAACTCTCCGCGGCTCATCATCATGGCAATTGACACGCCCAACATCTTCGCCGGCGGTGCCTTCGACCGCCTCGCGGAGCGCCGCAAGGATGTCGCCTGGCTCGAAGCCGCGCTGGCCAGCGATCGCGCCCGCTTCCTAGTCGCCTGGGATCACCTGAGTCCGACCATTTGGCAGGACGATCAGCCGGTCGCAGCGTGGCTGGATGCCGGTGCGGTCGCCAACTGGCGCGCTGCCGCGCGCGAAATCGTCCTGCTGGGTGAAGCCAACGGCGATGCGCTGTTCGGCCTGATGTTCGACGCGCCGCCCGCCGCGGACCTGCCGTTCACCCCCGTCGACTTGCGCCAGACCGGGCCACTGCTGGAGGCCGGCGAAGCCAACCTGCTCGCCTGGTTTCGCGCCCTCGTTCACTGGCACCGCACGCACCGATTCTGCCCGCGCTGCGGCGGCCCGACAGTCGCGGCCGCCGCCGGCCACGAGCGCTACTGTGAAGCTTGCGAGGCGCATCATTTTCCGCGCGTCGATCCGGCGATCATCGTGCTGGTCGAGGACGACGACCGTTGCCTGCTCGGAACCCAGAGCGTCGACCCGGGGCGGCGTTATTCAACGCTGGCCGGCTTCGTCGAGCCGGGCGAGAGCCTCGAAGATACGGTGCGGCGCGAGGTGTTTGAAGAAGCCGGCGTCGTCGTCGGCGAGACGCATTACCGCTCGTCGCAGCCGTGGCCGTTCCCGGCATCGCTGATGCTGGGCTTCACCGCGACCGCCACCCGCACCGACATCCGCCTGCGCGACGGCGAGCTGCGCGATGCGCGCTGGTTCACGCGCGCCGACATCGACGCCGGCGTCGCGAGCGGCGAGTTCCGGCTGCCGTCGGAGTTGTCAATCGCGTATCGGTTGATCCGCGACTGGTATGAGCGGGACGGAAAACCATTAACGTCCACGCAACAGTCCCGTCATTCCCGCGCAAGCGGGAGTCCATAGAACCCACAACACCGATTCCCGCTTGCGCGGGAATGACACACAAAATGTCCGATTCCACCAAGCCGGCAGCGGCCTTCGCCGTACTCGCCCTGATCTGGGGCTACAACTGGGTCGTGATGAAAATCGCGATGCGCTTTTGCGGCCCAGTGGACTTCGCGGTGCTGCGCGTCGGCTTCGGCGTGCTGTTGCTCTTTGGCCTGCTGCTCGTGACCGGCGCGCCCCTCAAACCGCGCCACATCGGCAAAACGATGCTGCTCGGACTGTTCCAGACCACCGGCTTCGTCGGGCTTGTATCCCTGTCGGTGGCGTTCGGCCACGCCGGCAAAAGCGCCGTGCTTGCCTACACGATGCCGTTCTGGGTGATCTTGCTCGGCTGGCCGTTTCTCGGCGAGCGCTTGCGCAGCTGGCAATGGCCGGCGGTCGGTCTCGCGTTCGTCGGCTTGATCCTGGTGTTGCAGGTCTGGAACGGCGGCGCCGATCTGTCGAACAGCCTTGTCGCGCTCGGCGCCGGCTGCTCGTGGGGTATCAGCGTTGTCATCGTCAAGAAGATTCCGATCAGCGACCGCGATGAATTGATGTCGCTGACGACCTGGCAAATGCTGTTCGGTGCCATTCCGCTGGTCGCCGCGGCAGTGTGGATGCCGCAGCCGCCGATCGAGTGGAGCGGCTACTTCATCGGCGCGGTCATTTACAACGCCGTCGGCGGCACGATGATCGCATGGCTGCTGTGGCTGTACATCCTGCAAAAGCTGCCGGCGACGATCAGCGGCCTGAGTTCGCTGATTATCCCGATCATCGGCGTGGCGGCTGCCTGGCTGCAGCTTGGCGAACAGCCGGGTGTCGCCGAAGGCATCGGCATCGTCCTGATTCTCGGCGGACTGGCGCTGCTGCCGCTGGCCGGCCGCGCGGACCGGGCTAGGCCTGCTTCGGCGCCGGCAGGCCCACCTTCCGGCAAAACGCCGCGAAACGGGGGTCGTGCCGGTAGCGCAGAAGGAACGCATCGTAGCGCAGATTGATGATACCGGGGTCATGGCCGGCCCAGGCGTGATTCAGCCATACGAACATCCTGACTGCATCGTTGCGCAAAGCGTACACTTCGGCGATTTGATAAGCATTGGTGGCGGCATCGTTGTCGATCAGTATTTTCAATGCCGCATCGGCGGCGTCACGATCGGCTCCGATCTGGTACGCGAGCGCCAGCGCAACATCGCGCCAGGCGCCGGGCGGCAGCTTTTGCGCCAGGCCCGCTGCGGCCGGGGCGTTCCCGCGCAAGATTAGGATGGTCTCCAGTTGCAGTTGATAGCTGAATGAGCCGGGCTCGAGCGCGATCGCCCGGCGGGCCAGCTGTTCGGCTTCGTCAAGACGACCCATTACCGAAAGGTAAATCGAACACCAATTTATCCAGCTCGCGTGCCGCGGGTCGCTCGACAGCGCCTGCCAGGTGAGTGCAGCCGCCTGCTCCGGGTGACCCAGCGTGGCGCGCAACGCACCCAGCAGATGCTGCGTCTCGCCATTGTGAGGCGCCAGTTGCAGGGCGCGCCGGTATTCCGCGTCCGCGCCGGCCCAATCGAAATCCGAAATGAACAGCAGCCAGCCGCGCGCGCGATGCGCCGCCGCCAGATCCGGATTCAGGGCCAGCGCCGCCGTGACCGCCACCCGCGCTTCCACGTTGGCAGCCTCGGCATCCGCGCCGCCGAGATACCGCGCGGCAAGGGCCGCAAGATTCTCCGCCAGCGCAGCATAAGCCAGTGCATAGTGCGGATCGATGCGAATGGCTTCCTTGAAGAAGCCGTTCGCCTTGCGAAGATCGGCTTCGCCGGTCGGCTGGAGCGCCAGGAAATTGCCGCGCAGATAGGCGGTGTAAGCCTGCAGGTCGCCGCTCGGCGGACGATCGGTTTGCACCGCCGCGCGCGGTATGGCGACCAGCCTGGCCTTGAGAACCTTGGCCACGGCCGTGGTGATGTCATCCTGCAGCTCGAACAGGGCGTTGTAGGGACGGTCGTAATGTTGTGACCAGACGATGCTGCCGTCGGCGGCGTCGACCATCTGCACGGTAATGCGCACCGTGTCTCCGGCGCGGCGCACGCTGCCTTCGAGCAGGCGCCCGACGCCCAGCTTCCGGCCGATCGACTCGCTGGTCTCGTGGCTGTCACGGAACTGAAACGATGAGTTGCGGCTGATGACTTTCAGCTCTCCGAATTGGGACAACGCGGTAATCAGGTCTTCGGACAGGCCGTCGGAAAAATAGCGCTCTCGCTTGTCGCCGTTTTCGTTGGCCAGCGGCAGCACCGCGATCGATTTGTCCGGTATGGCGGTGGGCACCACGGTGACGGTATCAGCCGCTGTCGCGCCGGGAGCGACCTGGAACAGGAATTGGCGCCCCGCCAGCAGCGCGGCGGCCAGCGCGAGAACGGCAATAACGGCAAGGTTGAGATAGCGGCCTATGCGGCGGCCATGTTCCGGCGCGAACGCCGTGTCCGCGTGCGAGGGCTCGGTGCGGCGCACACCCTCGGGCGTCAACTCGAATACCCAGGACAGGCCGAGGGCGACGGGGAAGCCGATCAGCAGTAGCCAGAATAACGTGCGGATCAGCCAATCCGGCGCGCCAAACGCCGGAACCAGGATCGAGCCAAGCTGCAAAAGCAGCCACGCCGCGCCCGCGTAAACCACTGCCACCCGGTAGACATGGCGGCGCCTCAACTCGCCAAAGAAGAATATGGCGCTCACGACTCCCACGCCCGCTGTCGACGCCCTCCGACTGCCCGAATAGCTAACTATAGCCCCTGGTTTACGCGCCGGAGCATTATTTTTGTGACAGGGTTTGGATTAGCCGCGTGGCGCTGGGCAGGTAACCGGCGCCGAACAGGTTCAAGTGATTCAGAACGTGGTAAAGATTGTACAGGTCCCGTCTTGCCGGATAGCCTTCGTCAAGCGGCCATTCGGCGCGGTAGGCGTCATAAAAGGCGCTGTTGAAGCGGCCGAAGAGTTCCGTCATCGCGATGTCGGCTTCGCGATCGCCGTAGTAGGTGGCCGGATCGAAGATTACCGGGGTATCGCCAACGCGGCCGTAGTTGCCGCTCCAGAGATCCCCGTGCAGCAGTGACGGCTGCGGTGTGTAACCGGCAAAGAGGTCGCCCAGATGTTCAAGCAGTGGCGCGGCCTTGTCGCGCAAAGCCGCGTGACCGTTTTGTGCCGCAAGCTCGAGCTGTGGCACGAGGCGACGCTCGCGCCAGAACGTCGGCCAGTCGCGCAGCCAGGCATTCGCCTGCGGCGTCGTGCCGATGGTGTTGTCGCGATGCCAGCCGAATCGGTCGGCGCCCTGCCGGTGTTGTCGTGCGAGGTTCCGGCCCAGGCGCGCATCCGACGCGCCGTTGGGCGATCGCAGATCGAGTTGCTCCAGCACCAGGAATGCATGGCCGGCAGTGCGGCCAAGACACAGCGGCCGCGGCACGCGCACGGCGTCCGCGCGCGCCAGTTCGTTGAGTGCATCGCGCTCCGCCTCGAACATGTCGATGCGGTCCGCGACATTCAGCTTCACGAACCAACTCGCGTCGTCACCGTCGAAGCGCCAAGCTTCATTGATGTCGCCGCCACCGACCGGCGTGGCGTGTTTTAACCTGAAATCGCCGGCTGCGGCGGCGATGGTGGATGCAACATCTTGTTGCCAGTCGCTCGTGGGAGAGGCCCCTTCGGCTGATAGTTCGCTATTGGAGGTGACTCAGCCGTTCGTGTAGTGGACTTTTGCGTGGAAAATGCGCGCGCAGAAATTCCATCTGGTCGGCGAGCACGCGCTTGCCTTTCAAATAGATATATTCGGCGTGCGTAGGCGTAAAAGGTACCGCGAGCAGCTGCATGCCGGCCTGTTCCGGCGTACGGCCGGCCTTGTGGTTGTTGCAGCGCTTGCAGGCGGTGACGAGGTTGGTCCACGCGTCGCGCCCGCCCTGCGACAGCGGCGTCACGTGATCGCGCGACAGATCGCGCGCCATGAAGGTTTCGCCGCAGTACAGGCACAGGTGCGCGTCGCGCCGGAATAGCGCGTGGTTGTTGACCGGCGGCACGTAACCCTTACGCGCCAGCGACTGCGCGTGCGTATGGCCGTACGTGGCGATAATCGAATTCACTTCGGTGATGCTGCGCGTGCCGGTGACTGCATTGATGCCGCCGCGCAGCCGATAAAGCAGGCTGCCGCAGGCATAGGCGACCTGGTCCAGGTGGTACAACCGGACAGCTTCCTGGTAACCGATCCACTCGAGCGGCATGCCCGATGCATCGGTCCGCAGCACTTGTTGGCTCAGCATCATGATGTTCGAAATCCGCGCGCACGACGCGCGTAACGCAATCGGCGGATGCAGTTATTCCAGAAATCGCGGCAAAACGCAAGTTTTCGCCTTGACAATCGGTACGAAACCGTGCGTCGGGCCGCAGTTTTGATTATGCTGACCGCGGCAGTACTTGGGAGGAAAGATGGGGCTGACCCTGTTCATACCGCGCGAACATGCCGCCGGTGAGCGTCGCGCGGCAATGTCGCCGACGCTGGTGGGGAAATTCGCTGCGCTGGGCGTCGATCTGCTGCTGGAGCACGGGCTGGGCGGGGCGACCATGCCGGACGCAGCATTCGGGAGCGCCGCCTGGGCCGACGATGCCGCCGATGCTTGTGCGCAAGCCGATGCGATCGCCGCGATTGGCGCGCCAAATGAGACACTCCTCGCCCACTGTCGTCCCGGAACCTTATTGGTAGGCCAACTCGCGCCGCACGGCCACCCCGATTATCTGCAATCGCTGGCCGATAGCGGTCTGACCGCATTTGCGCTCGAACTCGTGCCGCGCATTTCGCGGGCGCAGAACATGGATGTGCTGTCGTCGCAGGCGGCCGCCGCGGGCTATTACGGTGCGCTGGTAGCCGCGACGCATCTGCCGCGCTTCTTCCCGATGCTGACCACCGCTGCGGGCACGATCCGGCCGGCGAAGGTGCTGGTGATCGGCGCCGGTGTCGCCGGTTTGCAGGCGATTGCCACGGCGCGGAGATTGGGCGCGGTCGTATCCGCCTACGACGTGCGCGCAGCGGCGCGCGAGCAGGTTGAGTCGCTGGGCGCGAAATTTGTCGCTGTCGGTGTCGCCGCGGAGGGCACAGGCGGCTACGCGCGCGAGCTGACCGTCGCAGAGCGCGACGCGCAACAGGCGGCGCTGGCAGCGGAAGTCGCCGCGGCCGATGCCGTCATCACCACCGCGATGATTCCCGGCAGACCCGCGCCGCTCATCATTACCAAAGACATGGTCGCCGCGATGAAGCCGGGGGCGGTCGTCGTCGATCTGGCCGCCGATGCCGGCGGCAACTGCGAACTCACGCAGCCGGGTGAAATCGTGTCCGCCGGTGCGGTCAGCATTATCGGCGTCAGCCGCCCTGCCGCCGCAATCGCCGAACACGCGAGCGAAATGTACGCGCGCAACCTGGTGAACTTCCTCACGCCGCTGGTCAAGGACGGCCGATTCGAGATCGACTGGAACGACGAAATCTACGCGAAGAGTTGCGTCGCGCGCGACGGCAAAGTTGTCTTCGGGATAAAGCCATGATCACCGACATCGTCGCCCTTTACATCTTCATGCTCGCCGCATTCACCGGCTACGAGGTCATCGCCCGCGTGCCGGTGATCCTGCACACGCCGCTGATGTCCGGCTCGAACTTCATTCACGGCATTGTGCTGGTCGGCGCGATGCTGGCGCTCGGCACTGCCGACACGCCGGCGGAGCAGGCGATAGGCTTCATCGGCACGACGCTCGCCGCGGCCAACGTGGTGGGCGGCTACGTGTCGACCGAACGCATGCTGGCGATGTTCAAGCGCGACGAGAAAACAAAACGATGACTGCAGCTATCCAGGGCGCCTATTTCGTCGCGGCGCTCGCATTCATCCTCGGCCTGAAGGCGATGAGCTCGCCGGCCAAGGCGCGCGGCGGGATCGTCTGGGCCGGGCTTGGCATGGCGCTGGCGGTGATCGTCACATTCTTCGCGCCGGGGCTGCACCTCAACAACATCATCCTGATCCTGATCGCGATCGTCGTCGGCGGCGGGCTCGCCTGGGTAAGCGGCAAGCGGGTGCCGATGACGGCGATGCCGCAAATGGTCGCGCTTTACAACGGCATGGGCGGCGGCGCGGCCGCATCGATTGCGGCGACGGAACTGCTCGGCGGCGTGACGGGCAATCTCGCCGATGGCGGCCTTGCAGTGCTTGGTGGCCTGATCGGCGCGGTGTCGTTCAGCGGCTCGCTGATCGCGTTCGCAAAGCTGCAGGGGTTGATCCGCCGCCCGCTGCGCTTCGGCGGCCAGCAAGTCGTTAATCTGCTCGCGATCGCGCTGGCAATTGCCGCGGGCGTCGGCCTGTGGCTGACCGCGCCCGGCCACATCGCGCTGCTGGCAGTATTCTTCGCCATCGCGCTGGTCTTCGGCGTGCTGATGACGCTGCCGATCGGCGGTGCCGACATGCCGGTGGTGATTTCGCTCTACAACGCCTTCACCGGCCTCGCGGTCGCGTTCGAAGGTTTCGCGATGAACAATGCCGCGATGATTGTCGCCGGCACCGTGGTCGGCGCGGCCGGTACGCTCCTGACACAGTTGATGGCGAAGGCGATGAACCGCTCGCTTGCCAACGTGCTGTTCAGCGGTTTCGGCGAAAGCGGCGGCGCCGCGCCCGGCGGAGACATCGAGGGCGCGCTCAAGCCCATCGAGGCGGCTGACGCGGCCATCATGCTCGCGTACGCCAACAAGGTCATCATCGTGCCCGGCTACGGCATGGCGGTCGCGCAGGCGCAGCACAAGATCCATGAGCTGGAGCAGTTGCTTGCCGGCCGCGGCGTGCAGGTAAAATTCGCGATTCACCCTGTCGCCGGGCGCATGCCCGGGCACATGAACGTGCTGCTCGCCGAGGCCGGCGTATCCTACGACCGGATTTTCGACCTTGACGAAATCAACGGGGAGTTCGAGGGCGCGGACGTCGCGCTGGTAATCGGCGCCAACGACGTGGTAAATCCGGTCGCACGCACGGCCACCGACAGCCCAATCTACGGCATGCCGATCCTTAACGCCGACAAGGCGCACAATGTGATCGTCATCAAGCGCGGCCGCGGTGCCGGCTTTTCCGGCGTCGAGAACGCATTGTTCTACAAGGACAACACGCGCATGCTCTACGGCGACGCCCAGGCGGCGGTTGCCGAATTAATTCAAGGGGTTAAGGCGGGATGATGTCGCCGGAGGTTATACACACGATGGCGGCCTGCCCTATCAGGGCTTACCCGTAGGCGTCGGGCCGAAGCGACAGCGCCTCCAACCCGTTGATTTTTAAGTTCTTTTATCTTGAACATTTTTTGGCCAATCAAACAGACATGCCGCAGGTAGCGGCTTTGAGCCCCGCAGCCAACTATTCGTCCACAAAGTTATCCACAGATTCTGTGGATAAGCGATTTGTCAAGAAGACCCGGATTGGCGCGTAACCGTATTTTGCGTGTCGGCGTGCCATCGCCGCTGTTGCGCTACTTCGATTATCTCGCGCCCGCTGGTACGACCGCGGACGCGCTGGTGCCGGGCATGCGCCTGCAGGTGCCGTTCGGCCGCCGCCGCGTCGTCGGCGTGCTCGCCGAACTGGCCGATTCGAGCGACCTGCCGCTGTCGAAACTGCGCCATGCACACGCGGCACTCGATGCGGCACCGCTGATTCCGGCGGAACTGCTGGCGTTCGCCCGCTGGGCCGCTGAATACTACCGCCATCCGCCTGGCGAGGTGCTGACCGGCCTGTTGCCGAAGCCGTTGCGCGAGGGCAGGCCGGCCGGGAGCGAGCGCGGCTGGCGACTGGCTCCGGCCGGCCGCGATGCGGCGCCCGACGCGCGCGCGCCGCGCCAGGCGGCGTTGTTGCGTCTGATCGCGGCGGCGGGTTCCGAAGGCGCGTCAGCCGCCATCCTGGCCGCTACCGGCGAGGGCTGGCGCGCGCCGCTCAAACGGCTGGCCGAACATGGCTGGATCGAAGAAATCGAATTGGCGCCGCGCGTAAGGGCGCCGAAGGGTCCGGCCAAGGCCGGACCGGCATTGAACGCGGCGCAACAGGAAGCAATTGACGCGATCCTGGCGGATCTGGACGGCTTCCAGCCATTCCTGCTCGATGGCGTCACCGGCAGCGGCAAAACCGAAGTCTACCTCGGCGCCGTCGCCGCGACGCTCGCCGCGGGCCGGCAGGCATTGGTACTGGCGCCCGAAATCGCGCTCAGTCCGCAACTTGTCGAGCACTTCGAACGGCGCCTCGGCGTGGGCGTCGCGACCTATCACTCAGGCCTTGCCGACGGCGAACGCGCGCGCGTCTGGCTGGCCGCGCGCGAGGGCGTGGCCGGCGTCGTCATCGGCACCCGCTCGGCAATATTTCTGCCGCTCGCACAGCCGGGCCTGATCGTCTGCGACGAGGAACACGATGCGTCTTACAAGCAGCAGGACGGGTTCCGCTATTCGGCTCGCGATCTTGCCGTCGTTCGCGCGCGGCGGCTGAATGTCCCGGTAATCCTCGGTTCGGCGACACCGTCGCTGGAAACGCTCAACAACGTCCGCCGCGGCCGTTACCGGCGGTTGCGGCTGCCCGAGCGGACCAATGCGACCACGCACCCGCCGTTTCGGATAGTCGACATGCGCAAGCAGCCGATGCAGGGCGGGCTCTCGAAACGGCTGCTCGATGCCGCCGCGACGCACCTCGACGCCGGCGGGCAGGTCCTGCTGTTTCTCAACCGCCGCGGCTTTGCGCCGGTGCTGCGTTGTCACGACTGCGGCGCGGTGGCCGCCTGCCGCCGCTGCGACGCGCGCATGACGGTGCACCGGCGCCGCGCGCGCCTCGTCTGCCACCACTGCGGCGCCGAACGGCCGGCGCCGACACAGTGCGGAAGCTGCGGCAGCCCCGCGATCGCACCGCTGGGCCAGGGCACGGAGCGTCTTGAAGACACGCTGCGCGAGCATTTCCCGGACACGGGCATCGTACGCATCGACCGTGACAGCACGCGCCGCAAGGGCGCGATGGAAAGCCTGCTGGACGACGTCAGAAGCGGCCGCGGCAACCTCCTGATCGGCACGCAAATGATCGCCAAAGGCCACGATTTTCCCAACCTGACGCTGGTCGGCATCGTGGACGCCGACCAGGGGCTCTACGGCATCGATTTCCGCGCCGCCGAACGCATGGCGCAACTGATCGTGCAGGTCGCCGGCCGTGCCGGGCGCGCCGACAAACCGGGCGAGGTCGTCATTCAGACACACCATCCCGACCATCCGCTCCTCGCGCAAATCGCCGGCGCCGACTACGGCCGCTTCGCCGAAGCCGCGCTCGCCGAACGCGAAGCGGCGGGCCTGCCGCCATTTACCTACATGGCGCTGATCCGCGCGGAGGCCGCGACCGTTGAGGCGCCGCAGCGATTTCTCGGCGCGGTGGCATCGCTCGCGGGCGACGGTCGGTCGGACCGAATCGAGTTGCTCGGCCCGGCGCCGGCGCCGATGTTGCGGCGCCAGGGACGCTACCGATTTCAGTTACTGCTGCAGGCCGACAGCCGCAATACGCTGCATGCCCTGCTCGCAGCGCTGACGCCGCAAATCGAAATGCTGTCTGGCGCGCGGCGCGTGCGCTGGTCGATTGATGTCGATCCGATTGAATTGTTCTGATATTGTCAAGCGGCTCCATGCCGAACCGAGGTACTTCCATGCGCAACTTCCGCCTGCTTATTGCCGTCTTGTTAGTGGTGCCGCCGGCACTCGCCTTCGCCGGCAGCGCCACAATCGCGGGCTTCCCGCCGCCCTCGCCGGCCGCCGATCTCGTACTGCGCGACGCGACCATTGTCACCCTTGACCCGCTACAGCCGCGGGCGCAGGCGATGGCGATTCGCGACGGCAAAATCGAGGCGGTTGGCAGCAACGTCGCGATCAAGGACTACATCGGCAAGCGCACGCGGGTGCTGGATCTGCACGGCGCGTTCGTGACCCCGGGGTTCATCGAGGGCCACGGCCACCTGCTCCAGACAGGCCAATCGCTGATGCAGTTGAACGTCGGCAAGGCGGCCAACTGGAGCGACATCGTCGCGATGGTCAAGGCGGCGGCGGCCAAGGCCAAGCCGGGGCAATGGATTCTCGGCACCGGCTGGCAGCAGACCAAGTGGAACCGCAAGCCGCAGCCCAACGTGAACGGCCTGCCGCTGCCGGCGGCGCTCGATGCCGTTTCGCCGCACAACCCGGTGCTGCTCGAGCACGCCAGCGGCCACGCGATTTACGTAAACGCCGTCGCGCTGAAGCTCGCCGGCATCACCGCCACAACACCCGACCCGGCCGGCGGCAGCATCGTGCATGACACCCACGGCAACCCGATCGGCATGCTGCGCGACACCGCCGCCGGGCCCGTCTACCGCGCCTACAACCGTTATCTCGCCACGCTGCCGCCGGAAGAACTGGCCGCGCGGCGCGAGCGGGCGCTGAAGCTCGCCGTTCAAAATGAAATCAGCAAGGGCATTACCACGTTCGTGGACATGGGCGAAGACTTCAAGACGGTCGACTGGCTGAAACAGCAGGCTGCAAAAGGCTTGCCACTGCGCCTGTACATCAACATCAACAGTGAACCGGTCGCCGCCCTCGACAAGCACCTGGCCGCATACCGGACCATCGGTTACGCGAACGACCACTTCACCGTGCGAGGGATTGGCGAGATCCTGTCCGATGGTGCGCTCGGCACGCGCAGCGCCTGGTTCCTCAAGCCGTACAGCGACGCGCCCGACATCACCGGCAAAAACGTCACCTCGATGCACGAGATCATGCAGATCGCGAAGATCGCGGCGCGCGACGGGTTCCAGCTCTCGGTGCACGCGATCGGCGATCGCGCCAACCGCGAAACACTCAACGTGTTCCAGAAGATATTCGCCGCTGATCCGGCCGCGCACCAGTTGCGCTGGCGCATTGAGCACGCGCAGCATCTCAACCCCGCGGACATCCCGCGTTTCGCTCAACTGGGCGTGATCGCCTCGATGCAATCCATTCACGCCTGCTCCGACGCGCCGATGGTCGTGCCGCGCCTGGGCGAAAAACGCGCCCGCGAGGGCGCCTACGTGTGGCATTCGCTGATCGCAAGCGGTGCCATCGTGCTCGACGGCACCGACACGCCGGTCGAGGACACCAACCCCATTCCGAATTTTTACTGCGGCGTCACGCGCCGCTACGACCACGGCAAAAAGACCTTCTTTCCGGCGCAGGCCAAAACGCGGCTGCAGGAGCTGCGCGCCTACACCTGGAACAACGCCTACGCGATTTTCGCGGAGGCCCAACTCGGCTCATTGACGCCGGGCAAACTCGCCGATATCGACGTATTTTCCGGCAACCTGCTCACGATGCCGGCCGACCACATACTGCGCACGCGTGTGCTGTACACGATCATCGGCGGCAAGATCGTCTACAAACATTCCGGCGCCGACAACTGGCGCCATGGGCAATTGTTCAAGCCGATGCCCGAATTCGATCATGTGAACTGAACGCTCGCGCGCGGCTGCCGCTTTCGATACTGCGCGCGGCACGTTAAACTTGCCGGCTACTCAACGACCACCCGGCCCTACTGCTGTGCGCGCCCAAATTGAACAACTCGTCTCTGATGCGATCGCGGCGCTGGCACGCGATCTGGACGCTGACTTTTCGCGGGTGACACCCGTCATTGAACGGACCCGCGACCGCGCGCACGGCGACTTCGCGACCAACGCGGCGTTGGCGCTGGCGCGGTTTGCGCGCATGAAGCCGCGCGATCTGGCCGAGCGCATTGTCGAGAAGCTGCCGGACAATCATTACGTCGCGCGCGTCGAGATAGCTGGTCCGGGTTTCATCAATTTCTTTCTGGCGGCCAGGGCGTATCACGTCGAGGTCGTCGATATCCTTAAAGCCGGCGCCGCGTATGGCCGCAACGAATCGGGCGGCGGCACAAAGGCGGGCGTCGAGTTCGTCTCGGCGAACCCGACCGGGCCGCTGCACGTCGGCCACGGCCGCGCGGCGGCGCTCGGCGACTGCATCAGCCGTCTACTCGAGGCGACCGGCTGGGCGGTGACGCGCGAGTTTTACTACAACGATGCGGGCGCGCAGATCGCCAACCTGGCGCTGTCGGTGCAGGCGCGCTGCCGGGGGATTGAGCCGGGCGAGTCCGGGTGGCCCGAGGACGGCTATCGCGGCGACTACATCAAGGACGTGGCGCAGGCATATCTTGGCGGCGAAAGCGTGCATGCGGACGATCGCGAGGTGACCGCCGGCGCCGATCCCGACGATCTCGAGGCGATTCGCGAATTCGCGGTCGCGTGGCTGCGGCGCGAGCAGGATCACGACCTGCATGCGTTCGGCATCGGCTTCGATGTTTATTATCTCGAGTCGTCGCTGTACACGGCCGGCAAGGTAGAGGAAACGGTCGCGCGGCTGGTCGAGCACGGTCATACGTACGAAAAAGACGGCGCGCTGTGGCTCAGGACCACCGATTTCGGCGACGACAAGGACCGCGTGATGCGCAAGTCCGACGGCAGCTATACCTACTTTCTGCCGGACGTCGCCTATCACCTGACCAAGTGGGAGCGCGGTTACCGCCGCGCGATCACCGAACTCGGCGCCGATCATCACGGTTCGCTGGCGCGCGTGCGCGCCGGCCTACAGGCGCTCGACGCCGGCATCCCGAAGGGCTGGCCGGAATACGTGCTGCACCAGATGGTGACGGTGACGCGCGGCGGCGCTGAAGTCAAAATCTCCAAGCGCGCCGGCAGCTACGTCACGCTACGCGACCTGATCGACGAGGTCGGGCGCGACGCGACCCGGTTTTTCTTCGTGCTGCGCGCCAATGAACAGCACCTGGATTTCGATCTGGATCTCGCCAAGTCGCAGTCGAACGACAACCCCGTCTATTACATCCAGTATGCGCATGCGCGCATTGCGAGCGTGTTCCGGCAGCTCGATGAAAAGGACTGGGCGTACGACGAGGCGGCGGGGCTCGCGCATCTCGACAAGCTGGCCGAAGCGCATGAAGATGCGCTGCTGGTCGCGCTGGCCCGTTTCCCGGAAGTGGTTGAACTCGCCGCGCGCGATTGCGCACCACACCAGATCGCGCACTATCTGCGCGACGTCGCCAACGCGTTTCACACCTATTACAACGCCCACACGTTCCTCACCGACGACGGCGCGCTGCGCAACGCGCGCCTCGCGTTGATTTCCGCCGCGCGGCAGGTGATCGTGAACGGTCTCGATCTGCTGGGTGTGAGTGCGCCGGACCGAATGTAGAGGCCCTATGCCGAAAGACTACAAGAACACTCCGAAGCCTGGCGCGAAGCGAAACAAACCGGCGCGCACGATGCCGAGCCCGCCCGGCTGGTTCTGGATAGGTGGCATCCTGGCGCTCGGAATTGTCATCGGCCTGTACGCACCGCGGCTGCTCGGCCTGGCACAGCAGTTGAAACATGTCGCGCCGCCGATTCACCATTCCACCGATTTGACCGGCAATACGCAGACGGAAGCCAAGCCACAGGGACAGTCGCAGGCGCAAGACACGCCCCATTTCGACTTCTACAAACTGCTGCCGAAATTCCAGGTGGTGATCCCGAAGCAGGACAAGGATGTGCAAACGGATACCGGCAAGAAGCCGATTGAACAGCCGGGAGCTTACGTGCTGCAGGTGGCGTCGTTCCAGGATTATCGCGATGCGGATGCGATGAAGGCCCGCCTCGCGCTGCTGGGCTTGGTGTCGCATATCCAACAGGTGCAGATCGGCGACGGTGAAACATGGAACCGCGTGCGCATCGGCCCGATCAGCAATCTCGGCAAGCTCAACTCAGCACGCAAGACGCTCGCTGCGCATCACTTCAAGCCGCTGCTGATTCAGGTGGACAACAAGTAGGCGCTACTTGTCCGAGGCGGCCAGTTGCAGCGCCTTGGGTGCCGGCGTCGCCGGCATGTCGGCGGTCAACGCCAGCGCAGCCTTGTAGGCTTCGGCGGCCGCCGGCCGTTCGTCCAGCGACTCCAGCAACCGCCCCAGTTCGATCCACGCGTCGGCCCGCTTGCCGTGGCGTACGCTATTTTCGAGATACGTTCGCGCCTTGCCCCACAACTCGCAGGCCATCGCAAGGCGGCCGAGGCTCAGCAGCAACTCGGGGCTGTCGCCGTGCTGGTTCAGCCAGCCTTCGGCACGTGCGAGCCGCTTCGCGGGGTCGCCGTTCGGGATCAGACCGTAGCAACGTGCCAGTTCATCGTCCCAGCTCGCTTTCAATTGCGCCCGTATGAAAGACTCGGCTGCCTCGCCGGCCTCGGCTTGAATGAGCGCGCGCGCGTAGGCGTGCGTCGCCGCCGGCCGCGCGCGCAAGTGCTTGGCCATCCCCTGCCACAGCTTGTCCAGCCGCGTCGCGTCGCGCGCTTCGGCAGCCGCGTTCATCAGGATTGCAAGGGTGTCGAGTTCGATCTCGTCGAGGCGCACCGCCGGCAGCGCATGATAATTACGCAGTGAATCCAGCAGGCCGTGCAGTTGCTCATAGTCGCCCAGTTCCCGGTAGAGCCGCGCGAGCAGGCGCAGCGCGTAGGAGTGGTGCGGCTTCAATTCCTGCACGCGACGCAGCGTCGCGAGCGCGAGTTCGAACTGCCGGTGCGCGATCTGCAATTCGGCCTGTGTCAGCAGCACCGCCATGCGCGACTTGTCGTTCAGTTCGTAGGCCTTGTGCAGGTATTCGTCGCGGCGCTCGTCGGCACCTTGTTCCTGCGCTGCGCGCGCGGCGACGAGATAGTTCAGCAGCGTGGCGTCGCTGCCGTCGGCGGTGCGCATGACCTCGCGCTCGCCTTTTTCCCAGCGCCCTTCGGAGACATCGATCATGCCGTTGATGAACGTCTGGTTGGCGCGACGCTGGCGGCGGTCCTTGCGGCGTTCGCCGGCGCCGCGCGTCAGACGCGCGAAGCGGATACCCAGCCGAACCAGCATGTAAACGACGATGAACGCGAGGATGCAGAACAGCGCCAGCGCGACCAGCGACATCTCGACGGTCGTGCCGCGATAGCTGAACAGCGCATAGCCGTTATCGGCCTGTAGCGCGACGCCGATCAGCGTCGCGACCGCCAGCACGATGACGAGCCCGATCGCGCGCTTCATTTGCTCGCATCCGCCGATTGCGTGCGCAACCGTTCGAGCGCGGCGAACGCCGCCGACAGATCCGGCAGCGGTGCGTCGAACTTCGCATCGTGCAGTTGCGCCAGTTCGGCGAGCGCCGCCTGTACGGCGTGGCTGTTCGTGTCGAAGTACTGCTCCAGCCAGTTGTGCGCGCGTTCGAGGCTCGCGCGGAAGCTGGCCGTGTCGCCTTCAAGCGCAGCGACGCCGGCGGCGTCGAGCTGCAGGCCCAGGTTGCGGTACAGGAAATAGCGCTGCTCGGGCGCGAGCAACGGAACCGCCGGCGATTGCGAATGGCGGATGGTCACCAGCTCGCCGAATGCGTTGGCAAGGCCGCTGCCGATACGCTGCCACCACTGCACGGATTGCGCCGGCGGCGGCGTGGACGCGGATTCGGGTGCACCGATCGGCGGCTTGAGCGGGAGATCATCGACGTTCGACGCCAGCGCCGTCAGTTGGCGCGCGAGCGCACCGGGCGATGCCTGCGGCACGGCTTTGAGTTGCTGGAGCGCCGCGGCAATATGGCGGCGTACCGAGTCGGCCGCCGGTTGCTGCAGGCCGGCCAGCGTTTGTTGCGCGGCGGTCAGCGCGGTGGCCATCGCCGCCCGATCGTGGCGAATCTCCGCCTGGTGCCGCGCAACGCGCAGCAGGTAGGCGGCATCCGCGATGCGCACGCTGTCGCGCCGGCCGCCGACCTGTTGCCGCAGATCGGTCAGCGCCCGGCCGGTGCTGTCCTGCAATTGCGCCATGCGCGAATCGAGTTGCGAGGCTGTGCTCTGCGTCTGCTGCGCGAGCTTGTTCAACTGACCGGTCACTTGATCGCTTTTGGCCGCCGAGTTCGCCAGTGCGGTCAGCCGCTGCTGTAAATCGGCGACTGCCCGGCGCTGCTGATCGAGCAGGTGACTGATATTCTGCACCTGGTCGGCAGTTCCGGCGAAGCCGTGCATCTGCCGCCACGTCCACGCGCTGCCGGCGAGCGCCGCGAGTGCGACAAGCAGCGCCACGACCGCGAGCAGTGTCGGCAGTACCGGGCGCTTCTGCGGACGCGGCCTGGAGGCCTTGCGATCGGCGGGAGTCGGCTTCGCGGCCGGCGTCGGTTCGTTCATGCGCGTTTCCAGTGGTCCATCAGCGCCGCGATCAATGCCGCGTCGCCGGCGTCGGAGGCCTGAATGATGTGTTTATAGCCCAACAAGTCGGCATGTTTTACCACACGCGGCGACGGCGCCACCAGTTGCGCGTCCGCACCGATGCCATTCAGGTGATCGAGAGCGGTGACGCTGGTGGCGATCAAAGCCGCCGGCGCGTGCGTGTCGAGCCAGAACCTGAGGGAGCCGAGATCGGCGGGCGGGGCGCGCCGATACAGCGCGATCTTGTCCACGCTCGCGCCGCGCCGGATCAGTTCGGCCGCAAGTTCCGGACGGCCGCCCTCGCCGCCGAAGATAAGCACACGCCGGCTGGTGAGCTCGGCGAACGCGGGCAGCGCAAGCAGGGCGTCGGCACCCGCGCCGGCACCGACCGGCGGTTCCAGCACATCCGCAAGCACTTCGTAACGCAGCGCCCGCGCGGTCGCCGCACCGACGGCGGCCGGGCGGGTGTGCGCCGGCCAGAGGCGCCGGAACACGGAAAACAGCCGCGTGACCGCGCTGGGACTGATAAAAATCGCGAAATCGAAGCGCGCGAGTTCGTCGAGAAGGCAGCGCGACAGGGGCGACAGCGGCTGCGGTTCAATAACGATGGCGGGGAAATGCAGTACCGCCGCGCCCAGTTCGCGCAGCCGTGCCGCCAGAGCGTGGCCCGTGCCGGCGGGCCGCGTGATGACGATGTTCAGGCCGACTAGCGGCTTATCATTCATCCGTGCAGGAATTCGCTCGCGCCCTGGCGCAACAAGTCATCGGCAAGATCAATGCCGATCTGCTCGGCGTCCTCCAGCCGGCCCTTACGTTGCGCGCGCAGCACGCGGCTGCCGTCCGGTGCGCCGACCAGCCCGTCGAGCGTCAGCCGATCGCCGTCGATCTCGGCGTAGCCCGCGAGCGGAACCTGGCAGCTGCCCTGCAGGCGGCGGTTGAGCGCGCGCTCTGCGAGCGTGCGCGTCCAGGTCGGCGCGTGGTTGAGGCGCGCGACGATCGCCTGCGTTGGCGCGTCGTCGGCGCGGCACTCGATCGCAAGCGTGCCCTGACCGATTGCCGGCAGGGAGACAGCCGGCTCGAGGCAGGCCGTAATCTCTCGGCTGAGTTCAAGCCGCTCGAGACCCGCGGCGGCGAGAATCAGTGCATCGAAGTCGCCACGCTTGAGCTTGGCGAGCCGGGTGCCGACATTGCCGCGCACCGACAGCACATCCAGGTCGGGTCGCCGGTGCTTGAGCTGGCACTGACGCCGGAGGCTCGCGCTGCCGACGCGCGCGCCTTGCGGCAGATCGTCCAGATTCGGGTAGCGCGGCGAGATGAAGGCGTCGCGCGGATTGCCGCGTGCGGTGACGGCGGCGAGCCGCATGCCGTCCGGAAGCTCCGCGGGCACGTCCTTGAGCGAATGTACCGCGATGTCGGCACGGCCGTCGAACAACGCGGCTTCCAGCGTCTTGGTAAACAGCCCCTTGCCGCCGAGCATCGCCAGCGGCCGATCGGTGATTTCGTCACCGCGCGTCGACAGCGGCAGCAGTTCGACATCAAGATCCGGATCGAGATCGCGCAGCAGCGCGGCCACATGCCCGGCCTGCCAGAGCGCCAGTTCGCTTTTGCGGGTGGCGATGCGGAGGAAAACGGGATTCGGGGAAGAAAAAGACATCGCGTTATCTTATCGTGAAATTCCGGTGCCATCGCCGCGAGCCGCGTTCGCGTCCACAATCCGGCGATACGGACGGGCCATTCTACCCGACCCCGAATCCCGCTCTCCTACAAACTCCTCAACCTCTGCCGCACCTCACCGGCCTGGCGACGGCTGACCTCCAGCGTGGCCTCGGAATCGCGGAAGCGCACGCGGATGCGGCCGTTGGCGTCCTTTTCGAGCCCTGCGACCTGCGTCACCATCACCAGCGCGTTGCGATGGATGCGCAGGAGCTGGTCGCCGAACTCGTCTTCGAGCTGGCGTAGCGAGTCGTCGATCAGCACTTCGCCACGCTGGTGGCGCACGGTCACGTACTTCTGCTCGGCGTGGAAATACAGCACTTCTTCGAGCGGGATGACCTTGAGCTCGTTGCCGAGCCGCGCGCAAAGATGCCGGCGCGCCGGCTTGCCGTCCGCCTCCGACAGCGCATTCATCTGCACCTGGTTGAGGCGCTTCAGGTTGCTGAGCGCCTCCATGAGCCGTTCCCGGCGCACCGGTTTGAGCAGGTAAGCGACCGCGCGCACGTCGAACGCCTCGATCGCGAATTCATTGTAGGCGGTGGTGAAAATGACGGCCGGCGGCGTCTCCTCCTGCTCAAGCAAGTGGCGCGCGGTTTCCAGCCCGTCCATGACCGGCATGCGAATGTCGAGCAGCGCGGCGTCGGGATACAGCTTGCTGCACGCAAGCAGCGCGTCGCGACCGTCCGCGGCCTCGCCCACCACTTCGCAATCTGGCATCTCCTCAACCATGCGCCGCAGACGGTCGCGGGCATGCACTTCATCGTCGGCGATCAGCAGTCTCATGTTACCTCCGCAATTTGATCCGGTATTTGTTCCGGGGTCCGGCACGGGAAGCGCAGCACCAGCCGGAAGCGGTCCTTCGACGGATACGCTTCGACCGATGCGGCCGCGCCATACAACAGGCGCAGGCGTTCGCGCACGTTGTCGAGCGCCATGCGGTTGCCACGCCGGCGCGAACTCGGCACCGGGCCGACCGGATTGTCGACCTCGATGACGATGTCGTCGCCGAGCCGGCGGCCGATCACGGCGACCGCGCCGCCGTCGGCGCACGGCTCAATGCCGTGGTAGATCGCGTTTTCGAGCACCGGCTGCAGGATGAGTTGCGGCACGCGCGCCTCGCCCGGCAGATCGTCGATGCGCCAGTCGACCCGCAGCCGGTCCCCCAGGCGCAGCATTTCGATGTGCTCGTACTCGCGCGTCAGCGCCACCTCGTCGGCCAGCGACACGACGGTGCCGGTCGCGCCGAGGCTGGCACGGAAGAGATCGGCGAGATCCTCGATCGCGCGCTCGGCGATATGCGGCTGCGCGCCGATCAGCGCCGCGATCGTGTTCAGGCTGTTGAACAGGAAATGCGGGCGGATGCGCGCCTGCAAGGCCTCGATACGCGCCTGCGCCTCGCGCTCGATGTTCTGCTTCCACTGGTGCGTGATATAGAAGTAGCGCAGCACCAGCGTGTTGAGAATCGCGCTGACGATCAGGTTGCGGCCGATGAACACCAGGTGCGCCTCGGCGGTCACGCCCGGCGCGATCCCGGTAATCGAGGCGATCTGGTAGGCGCACTCGCTCAGTACCGCGGTGGTGGCGAGCAGCAGCAGGTAGCTGATAATGACCGCGCGCCGCGTCCGGCTGCCGGACAGGCGCTGGCGCACCATGCACAGCACCGCCGCGCTGGTCAGCGCGACCCATTGCAGGAACAGCGAGGTGAGGCCGAGTTCGGACCAGAACGTGACGTCAAGTTCGTGGCCGGCGGTGGCGAGGATGAAGGCCAGCAGTTCGGCGATCAGAATAACCGGCAGGATTGCCGCGCCCGAACAGAAGTCCGGCAGAAAGAAACCATCGGCCGCCGAACGATTTTCGACTGTGACCGATGCTTCCGCTACGCGACTGTCCATGCCCGGTAGTCTCTACAGCCGCGCGGGAATATGCAAGGGTTATTGCGTAAATAAGGCCTTTTTCAGCCGAAATAGCGTGGATATGTCTTCATCGCCGTGGCCTTCGCGCAACAAACGGGCATAATGCAGCAGCGTCATTTCGACGATCGGCAGCTTGACGTCGTGGCGCGCGGCCATCGCGCGACAGATTTCCAGGTCCTTGTCGTGCAGCGCCAGCTTGAAACCGAGCGGGAACTCGCCGCGCACCATCGTCGCGCCGCGATGATCGAGGAACCAGTTGCCGGCCGCGCCGCCGCCGACCACGTCGATCACCTTGTCCATCGGCAGATCCATCGCCTCGCCAAAAGCCAGCGCCTCGGTCACTGCCTGATTGATCCCGGCAACCATGATCTGGTTCACGGCCTTGGTCGCCTGTCCCGCGCCAACCGGGCCCATATGCACGATCCGCTTCGCCATTGCGGCCAGCAGTGGCTGCGCCCGCTCGAACGCCTCAGCCTCGCCGCCGACCATCATCGCCAGCGTTCCGGCCTTTGCGCCCTCGGTGCCACCGGAGACCGGTGCGTCGAGAAAATGAACGCCGAATTTTGCCAGCGTTTCCGCAGCTTCCCGGGCGGTCTCCGCCTTGACCGTGGAGCAGTCGACAACCGTGGCGTCTGCCGTACACGCCGGCGCGAGCGCTTCGACTACCGCGAGCACGTCCGCGTCGGCAGAGACGCATAGCACAATCGCCTCACAACCACGTGCGGCGTCGGCAACGGTCGGTGCGGCCGCGCAACCGGTCTCCGCGGCGAATGCGTCGGCACGCGCCGCAGTCCGGTTATAAACGGAGGTGAGAAAACCTGCGTCGAGCAGGTTACGCGCCATCGGCGCGCCCATCGCGCCGAGGCCGATGAAAGCAGTTTTCATGCTTGCTCCTTATCCGGGAATTGCAACAAATTGCTCACCCTGACCCTCTCCCAAAGGGAGAGAGAATAAAAACTGCCGGCCAGGGAGGCCTGCTTTGAGCTCCTTTCCCGTAAGGAAAGTGGCTCGCCGTAGCGGGTCCTCGCCCCAAATAAGCCCCACCGCCGCAGGCGGCACAAAAGATTAGAAGAAATCACTTCTCAAGGTAGGTGTAGCCTTCGAGACCCACCGCAAGTGCTTGCAGGTATTCTTCCCGCCGCACCGCCGGCAGTTCGGCCGCTTCGATGCGCCGGCGGTAGCTGGCCAGCAGTTCGCTGGTGTCGAAATGCACGTAGCGCAGCAGTTCAGCGGCGGTGTCGCCATATTCCGGCCGCGTGAGTTGCCAGCCGCCGTCACCGGCCAGCTCGACGTTGACGGAGTTGGTGTCGCCGAACAGGTTGTGCATGTCGCCGAGGATTTCCTGATACGCGCCAACGAGGAAAAAGCCCAGCAGGTACGGCTCGCCGTTGGGCGCATGAAGCGGCAGCGTCGGCTCGATGCCGTCGCGATCGACGTAGCGGTCGATGCGGCCGTCGGAGTCGCAGGTCAGATCCTTGAGGACGCCGCGCCGGGTCAGCGGCTCGTCGAGGCGGTGAATCGGCAGGATTGGGAACACCTGGTCGATCGCCCAGACATCGGGCAGCGACTGGAATACCGACAGGTTGCAGAAATATTTGTCGGCAAGCTTTTCATTGAGTTCGTCGATCAGCTCGCGCTGATTGCGCGCCGACTCCCGCAGCCGGCCGCGGAGCTTGCGGCATAGCGCTTGATAGATTTGTTCGGCCTCGGCCCGCTCTGCCAGGCTGACGATGCCGTGGCTGTAGAGGTTGTGGACTTCGCCCAGCCAGTAAAGGGCATCCTGGTAGCTTTCCGCACCACTTTTATCAATTTCGGCGTAGTTCGCCCACAAATCGTGCAGGATTGTCGGCGCGTCGTCGGCCGGCGGCCGCGGCTCGGTCTCCGGCACCGCCTCGATGTCGATGACGTCGGCGATCAGCACCGCGTGATGCGCGGTCAGCGCACGGCCGGATTCGCTGACGATATTCGGCTGGGGCAGGTCGCGTTCGGCGGCGACTTCCGCGAGCGCGCGCACGATGACTTCGGCGTAGCGCGCCAGGCTGTAGTTGACCGAACAGTAGCTGCGCGAGCGCGTGCCTTCGTAATCGACGCCCAGGCCGCCGCCGACATCGACGACATCGATCGCCGCCCCGGCCGCGCGCAGTTCGGCGTAATAGCGCGCGACTTCGGTCATGCCGCGCTGGATATCGCGAATGTTGGCCACCTGCGAACCCAGGTGGCAGTGCAGCAGTTGCAGGCAGTCGAGGCGTCCCGCAGCGCGCAGCTTATCGAGCGCGACGAGCGCCTGCGCCGCCGACAGGCCGAACTTCGATTTCTCGCCGCCGGTGTTCTGCCACTTGCCGGCGCCGATCGTCGCGAGCCGCACGCGCAGGCCGATGCGCGGCTTGATGTCCATTGCCGCCGATTCGGCCAGCAGCAGCACCAGCTCCGACAGCTTCTCGATTACGACGTATACCTTGAGGCCGAGCGCCTGCCCGATCAGCGCGAGGCGCAGATATTCGCGATCCTTGTAACCGTTGCAGATCACCGTACCGCCGGACGGCGCTACGCCGAGCACGGCCATCAGCTCGGATTTGCTCCCGCATTCGAGCCCGGCGACGCCGTCGCGCAGGATTTCCTCGACCACGCTCGCCTGCTGGTTGACCTTGATCGGGAAGACCGGCGTGTAACGGCCGGTGTAATCGTGGTTCGCGATGGCGGCTTGAAACGTGGTCGCGAGCCGCGCGACGCGGTCGCGCAAAATGTCGACGAAGCGGACCAGTACCGGCAGGGCGAGGCCGGCCTCCTGGATCGCGGTGGTCAGTTCAAACAGGTCAATCGTGCCCGCGGAGGCGTCGCGCCGCGGCGCAACCACCACGTGGCCGGCGTCATTGACGTCGAAGTAGCCTGCGCCCCAGTGGGCGATGTTGAAGATGTCGCGCGCGTCGGAGTTCACCGCGCGAAGGTTAAAGCATTCGAGGCTATGCCGCTATACTGGTTGCTTTGCGTGACAAGGAATCGAGATGGCTCTCGGCGACGACTGGTTCATCGAAGAAGCACCCGAAGCGGACATGGCGCTCGGCCTCAAGGTGCGAGAGAAGCTGGCCGACGAGCACTCGGCGTACCAGCACATCGAGATTTACGAGACCGAAAGCTTCGGCCGGCTGATGGTCATCGACGGCTGCGTAATGCTGACCGAGCGCGACAACTTCGTCTACCACGAGATGATGGCTCACGCGGCATTGTTCACGCACCCCGACCCGAAGCGTGTGGCGATCATCGGCGGCGGCGACTGCGGTACGCTGCGGGAAGTGCTCAAACACCCGAACGTCGAGCACGTGGTGCAGATCGATATCGACGAGGCGGTAACGCGGTTGTCACGGCAGTTTTTCCCGGAGCTGTGCGAGTCGAACGACGATCCACGTGCGGAACTGATGTTCCGTGACGGCATCCGCTGGATCGAAGACGCCGAACCCGACACCCTCGACGTGATTATCGTCGACAGCACCGACCCGGTCGGGCCGGGGGAAGTGCTGTTCACTCCGGCGTTTTACCGCGCCTGCCGGCGCGCGCTCGGCGAGCGCGGTGTATTGGTGCAGCAGAGCGAATCGCCGCTGCTGCACACGCGGATTCTGCAAAAGATGCATGCGGATTTGCGCGCGGCGGGTTTTCCGGCCACGGCTTGCTTGAGCTTTCCGCAACCGACGTACCCGTCCGGCTGGTGGTCGGCAACTTTGGCCGGGCCGACGGTGAACGAGTTTCGGGAGCGGGATGCGGCGGGCAGAAAGTTTGGGACCCGGTATTACACGCCCGGCGTGCATCGCGGGGCACTGGCGATGCCGGCTTTCGTTGAAGAAGCGCTTGGGACTTAGGACCTGGGACGGTCAAGAGAAGAATTCTTTACTAAGTCCCGAGTCCTCAGCACCTGGTCCTAATTTTTCGTGCACAGCTTCGCCGCGCGCTCGCGTTGCTGCTGCTTGTACGCTGCCAGATCGTCGCCGCTCATAAACCTCGTCTTGCCTTTGGCGTCGTGCAGGCGCAGCCGATCGATGCCGTCGAGTCGCGCGATGCGGCTCTGCGCGCGCCTGCAGGCCTCTTCACGCTGCTGTTGTTTCTGTTCGGCCTTGGCCGTGGCCGCGGCGCTTTTCTGCCGCTGCTTTTGATACGCCGTCACCTGCTTTTGCAACGCCTGCTTGCGCGCGGCCACTGCGGCCGGATCGATCGATGTGGAATCGACCGCCACCAGCTTGGCTCCGCTCGGCGGGGGCGAATCACTGAAGTGGACGACGCCGTTCTTGTCCACCCAGCGATATACGCCGGCCCACGCGGTCGCAGCCACCGTCGCCAGCAAGAGCGCCACGCAAATTTTTGCCACCGCATTCATCACAGCGCGTCGGCGTCGGTTTCGCCGGTGCGGATGCGGATCGCCTGCGCGAGTTCCGTCACGAAAATCTTGCCGTCGCCGATCTTGCCGGTCTTGGCGGCCTGGATGATCGCCTCAACAACCTGATCGACCAGGTCGTCCGGCACTGCCAGTTCAAGCTTGATTTTGGGCAGGAAATCGACGACGTACTCGGCGCCGCGGTAGAGCTCGGTGTGGCCTTTCTGACGGCCGAAGCCCTTGATCTCGGTCACGGTCATGCCCTGGACGCCGATGTCGGCCAGCGCCTCGCGCACATCGTCGAGCTTGAACGGCTTGATGATCGCCGCCACCATTTTCATGCGACATCTCCTGCTGCGTCCCGCAGCAGTTTAGCACTGCGCCCGGCCGCGCCACTCGCCGCCGGGGCACGCGGACGTTTATACTGGACAAAAGGCGCCATCGCGAAGGAAGAACATTATGAAATTCGATCCCAACATACTCGATCAGGTCGCCGAACGGCTGTCGGCCGTGGTCCCCGAGGGCATGCGGCACGTGCAGAAGGATCTGGAGAGTAATTTTCGCGCCGTCCTGCAAAGCGCCCTCGGCCGGCTCGACCTGGTGACGCGCGAGGAATTCGACGCGCAGCAGGCGGTGCTGTCACGCACGCGCGAACGGCTGGAGCAGATCAGCGAGCGGCTGCGGGAGATGGAAACGGAGACGACCGCGCCGGCGAAGTCTGCGGGCGCAACCAAAAAGAAGACGAGCAGGAAGGCGCCGAAAGCCGAGTAACAGCTTTGAAGTCATACCGGCGAAGGCTGGTACGACAGAATGGAACCACAATAACAGGGGGAGCAAGATGCCACTCGCGAGGGTTTTCAGCCGCGCACCGGCGGGCGTTGACGCGCCGGCCGTCACCGTCGAAGTGCATATCTCGAACGGGCTGCCGGCGCTGACGATGGTCGGACTGCCGGAAGCGGCGGTGCGCGAGAGCAAGGACCGCGTGCGCAGCGCGCTGTTGAACGCCAATTACGAATTTCCGCCGCGGCGCATCACCGTCAACCTTGCACCAGCCGATTTGCCCAAGGAAGGCGGGCGCTTCGATCTCGCCATCGCACTTGGCATCCTCGCCGCCTCCGGCCAGCTTCCCGCCGAAATCCTGTCGCAATACGAATTTCTCGGGGAACTGTCGCTGAACGGCGAACTGCGCCCGGTGCGTGGCGCGCTGCCGGCGGCGATCCAGGCGCGCGCGACGGAGCGGGCGCTGATCGTACCGGCGGCGAACGCCGACGAGGCGGCACTGGCGTCGGATGCGGAAATCTTCGCGGCCGATCATCTGCTCGCCGTCGCCGCCCATTTGGCCGGAGAAGATCCGCTCGCGCGTCATCAAAGCCAGGCGGAGCCGCGCCCGCCGCGGTATCCGGACCTCGCCGACGTGCGCGGCCAGCAGCACGCCAAGCGTGCACTCGAAATCGCCGCCGCCGGCGCGCACAGCCTGCTGTTCGTCGGGCCGCCCGGCACCGGCAAGAGCATGCTCGCGAGCCGGCTGCCGGGAATCCTGCCGCCAATGTCGGAAGACGAAGCACTGGAAGCTGCAGCTGTTGCATCGATCAGCCGCTCGGGCTTTGACGCCGGACGCTGGGGCGAGCGGCCGTTCCGGACGCCGCACCATACGGCGTCGGGCGTGGCGCTGGTAGGCGGCGGCTCACAGCCGCGGCCCGGCGAGATTTCGCTCGCCCATCACGGCGTCATGTTTCTCGACGAGCTGCCGGAGTTCGATCGGCGCGTGCTCGAAGTGCTGCGCGAGCCGCTCGAGACCGGCTGTATCACGATTTCGCGCGCCGCGCGGCAGGCGGAATTTCCGGCACGCTTTCAGCTCATCGCGGCGATGAATCCCTGCCCCTGCGGCTATCTGGGCGAGCCCGGCGGACGCTGCAACTGCACCGCCGAGCAGGTGCAGCGTTACCGGCATCGGGTGTCCGGGCCGCTGCTGGATCGCATCGACCTGCATTGCGACGTGCCGCGCCCGCCACGCGAAGCGCTGCATCCGGGCGCGGCCGCCGATGGCGAGTCGAGTGCCAGTGTCGCCGCGCGCGTTGCCGAAGCGCGCGTGCGGCAACTGGACCGCGCGGGCAAGGCCAACGCGGCGCTCGACAACCGCGAGGTCAACGCCCATTGCCGGCTTGGCGACCAGGCGCAGCAGTTGCTTGACGAGGCGATGGAAAAGCTGAGCCTGTCGGCGCGTGCCTATCATCGCGTACTGAAAGTCGCGCGCACGATCGCCGATCTGGCCGGCACGGCGGAGATCGGAACCGCTCATCTGGCCGAAGCGATCGGTTATCGCGGTCTTGATCGCCAACCGTCTGCGGCGGCATTTAATTAGGCTGTTCGTCCTCAGCCCTTCGGCGATGCTCAGTGGAGCCCTGTCGAAGGGCTCTCAAGAGTGCTTCGACAATCTTGGCACGAGCGGAATTGTGGCTACTGTTAAGGATTGAGCCATGCCCAAACGTCACCCGGTCGTTTTTGTTCACGGCTGGAGCGTACGCGATACGGAAAGCTACGGCGCGTTGCCGGAGCGGCTGGCGCGCGAGGCGCGCGCCAACGCGGTGCTCGATCTCGACGTCCGCCACGTGTGGCTGAGCGAGTACGTCAGCTTTCACGACGAGGTGCGTGTCGCGGATCTGGCGCGCGCGTTCGATGCAGCGGTCGAGCGCGACCTCGGCGATCTGCTCACGACCCGGCAGCGCTTCGTCTGCATCACGCATTCGACCGGCGGCCCGATCCTGCGCGAATGGCTGCAGCGCAATTTCGTCGGCCGGCCCGAACGGCCCCTGCCTATCAGCCACCTGATCATGCTCGCGCCGCCGAGCTACGGCTCAGCACTGGCGCAACTCGGAAAGACACAGCTCGCGCGCCTCAAGGCCTGGTTCGAAGGTGTTGAACCCGGCACCGGGGTACTCGACTGGCTGGAACTCGGCAGCCCGGAAAGCCTCGCGCTCAACCGCGCCTGGATCGAATCCGGACGCGGCCTGATCGGCGCGCGCGGCGTGTTTCCGTTCGTGCTGCAGGGCGAGTCGATCGACCGGGCGCTGTACGATCACCTGGTGCCGTACACGGCCGAAAACGGGTCGGACGGCGTGGTGCGGGTCGCGTCGGCAAATCCGAACACACGCTGGCTGACGCTGGAGCAAGGCGAGATCACGCGTGCGCCGACCTCGCCGCTGGACTTTGCCGCACCGCGGCTCAGGCAGACCGGCGCGGACGCGATCGATGGTGTCGCGATGCGCATTATCAAAGGCCGCGCGCATTCCGGCGAGGGCATCGGCATCATGCGCAGCGTCAAAAATGACGCCGCGCCGGATCCGACCGTCGATGCGATCATGCGCTGCCTGGCGGTGCGGACGCAGCAGGATTATGACCGGCTGGCGGGTCGCTTCGCGAGCGAAAGCCGCCGCGTGCAGGCCGCCGAGCAAGTCGAGCATATCGACGGCAGCAACCCGTTTGAGCGCACGATCATCCGCGATCCCGCCACGATGATCGTATTTCGCGTCCGCGACGACCACGGCCACCCCGTCAAGGACTACGACCTCAAGCTGATCGCCGGCAAGACGCATAGCCCCGACCACCTGCCGCCCGGGTTCTTCATCGACCGCCAGCGCAACAAGCGTTGCCCGAACACGATTACGTACTTCCTGAACTGGTCGCGCATGGCGGGCGCGACGCCGGTATTCGACATGAATGGCACCATGCTGCGCGAGGCGCTGAAGGCGTCGCCGGGGCTGGGTATTTCAATCATGCCATACCCGCTCAACGGCTTCGTCCATTATCTGCCGGCGATGTGGCCCGCGACGCAGGCCAACATGAAGCGACTGATCGCACGCAATCAGACGACGGTGGTGGATATCGTCCTCCGGCGCGTGGTCGGCTCGGGCACGTTCCGACTCACGCAGAAGCTGGAGCCGGAGAGCTTCGTCGACGTGCAACCCGGCGCGCCGATCGGGCTGGATGCAGCCGGAGATAGTTAGCCCCCGGAATCGGTGTTCTCTTCCGACTCCATCGCGGTCGCCACATCTTCAGCATAAGTCGGCAGCGCAAAAAACAGGCAGACGCCGGCGCCGATCAACACGATCAGCATGATCAGCATCGTCGGGCCGAGACCCGCGCCGTTGTTGCTGTGCCCGTGCCCCGCAGCATGTCTGAATGCGCCGCCGGAGCCGCCGAACAACGTCGAGACGTAACCGAACACCATCGGCGCAATTGCCTCGAACGCGTATCGCAACGACGAGCGCACGCTTTCGGCGCGGCCCCACAGGCGCGAGTGCATGATATCGAGCCGCGCCGCGTCCATGGGAGGATTCACACCGCCGACGCCGACGGCGCCGAGAAAGAACAGCACTGCCGCAGCCCCCAAAGACGGCACCAGGAACCCGGGCAGAAAGAAGCCCGCCGCGATCAGAAACGAGATCGCGGCCGCCCAGATCCGCGCGTTGAAATGGCCGCGATCGATCATCCAGTCCGATGCGCGGCCAATCACCAGCACGCCGACGATCGCGCCGATGCCGATCGCCACCAGGATCGATGTCGCTTCCGACTGGCCGAGGCCGTAGCGCGCACGGATATAAACGACGCCGAATGTCCTGAGGCCCGTGAGGTAAAAATAGCCAAGCGCCGAGGCGAGGATAATCAGCAGGTTGGTGCGGATCGACAGGATGTACCACGCCGCGCGCGGCCACGACATGTGCGTCGGGTCCTCGTGCAGCACCAGCGGCCTGTCCGGACTGATCTTCGCTGCCTTGATTTCCTCTTCGACCCGGCCATCGCCCCTGCCGGAATCCTGGGCAGTCTGCGCCGGATCGCCGGGCTCGGCGTCGGTCGACTCGTCCGCCGATGGAATGGCGGTCGCGCCGGGCTTCATCCGGCTTTGCCCGCCGCGCGCCGGTTCCGGCAGCCAGAGCCAGAGCGCCGCGGCGATTGCAAAGCCGATTACCGTCAGCACCCAGAACGACGCCCGCCACGACAGCGCGTCGGCGACGTCGCCGGAAATCACGAACCCGAACGCGGCGCCGATGAGTTCGCCGGTCAGAATAAATCCGTAGATGCGCCCGCGTTCGGTGGGACGGAAGAAATCGCCGATCAGGGATGCCACCGTCGGCGCCGCCGTCGCGACAATTGCGCCAAGCGCAAGCCGCGTGAGCAGCAACATCAAATAGGAAGTGGAAGCCCCGCTGACCGCCATCGCCAGCGACCAGACGACGACCGCGATCGTCAACAACCGCACGCGCCGCACGCGGTCGGCAAGAATACCGAGCGGCAGCGTTGCAAACGCCCCGATGGCCGTCGAGGCGGTCACCAGCAGCCCGATCTGCACATTGCCGATCCCGAATGCCTGCTCCAGCTTGACCGCGATCGCGCCCACGGTCGCCTTGTCGCCGGCGTCCAGTCCCAGCACACAGGCCAGCAGCACGATAACCTGCAGCCGCGCCGGTCCGCCTACCAGATCGATCGCCTTCTCGACGTCCTCGCGAAACCAGTGCTTGATGTTAGCCACGGACGCGGCAAAACGATGCTCGCTCATTCCCAGTCGTTCCTTGTCTGGTTTATTGCCGTTCAATGTATACCGCAAATTCCGGCATCAGGATATCGATCCCGCTGTCGAATTCGCTGCTTCCCGACCGACTAACAGGCAGCAGACCTGTTAACTGGAGACGATATGGCCCTGTGCCGGATCGGGATCAACGTGGACGGACTACTCGGGAGAGAGCACGACCATAAGTGTGTCGACCAACTGCTCGACCAGGCGCTGCCCGGCCGCACCACTGATGTCCATGCCGGCCAGCGGGCTGATGTAGGCCTGCTGGAAGCAGCCGCCGAGCAGCAGCCGCGTGGCCGCAAGCGGATCGATATCGCGACGGACGCGTCCATTCTGCTGTTCCGCGTGCAGATACCGCGCCACCAGTTCATGCGCCTTGTGCGGGCCTGCACCGCGCTCGCGCAGGTAGTCGCGCTGCATAGCGAGGCGGCCCGGCTCCGCCAACAGGCAGGCGCCCAGCGGAACGACCTCACGATAAAACGACAGCGCCGCGCAGCCGATTTCCTCGAGGTTGCCGCGCACGGTGCCGGAGCCCGCACGCTCGGGAAATGCGACAACCTGCCGGATAAAGTCGGGCAGCCGCTCGCGCAGCACCGACAGGAACAGCGCCTCCTTGCTCTCGAAGTGGTTGTACAAAGTCCCTTCGGAACAACCGGCTTCGCGCGCGATCTCCTTTGTGGTGGTTTGCGCGAGCCCCTTCGTGCGCATGACGCGTTCGGCAGCTTCAACAATGCGTTCGCGGGTATCCAAAACTGGCTCCATATTGAAACTGAGTGAGCACTCACTTAAAATGAGTATTCACTCAGTTTTCAGTGTACTGCCGAGGCTGCACCATGGTCTACAACCTCTTTCTGTTTGTGCATATTGCCGCCGTCATTATCTGGATCGGCGGCGCGTTCGCACTCGTCGTGCTGAACGGGCGCATCGCGGACGAACCCGACCCGGCCGCTGCCGCCGTGCTGAGCAGACAGGCGGCGTTCTTCGGCCGGACCGTGTTCGGCCCAGCGGTGGTAACCACTCTGGCAGCCGGCATCGTAATGATCGCCGTGTCGGGAATGGGCACGCCGCTATGGGTGATCTGGGGCGTCGCCGGCCTCATCGCGTCCAGCCTGATCGGCGCCATTCCGCTACGCCGCACCGGCCAGGCGCTGGCCGCCCTGCACGGCAAGGGCGGCACCCGATGGCTCGCCCTGCGGCGACGGCTGACGCTGTTGAGCACGGTCAACCTGCTGTTGCTGCTGTCCGTGATCTGGGCGATGGTTTTCAAACCCGTGCTGTAGATCATATTGGAATCATGTCATGAGCATTTTACTGGATCACACGATCGTCCCGGCCCGCGACAAGATCGGCTCCGCACAATTCTTCGCGACGATGTTCGGGCTCGAGTTCGACCGCAGCGCGGTTGGCCACTTTGCGCCCGTGCGGGTCAACGAGTCGCTGACTCTGGACTTTGCATCCGCCGAGGACTTCCAAAGCCATCATTACGCGTTCAAAGTCAGCGAAGCGGAATTCGATGCCATTTTCGCGCGGATGAGAGAAGACGGCCTGCCCTACGGCAGCGGTCCGCAGCACCTGGACGACGGCAAGGTCAACCACCGCCGCGGCGGCCGGGGTGTGTACTTTTGCGACCCGGACGGCCATGTGCTGGAACTGCTGACAGCGTAGCGGCACCTCTCTACACTCGCTTCAAGGAAGCGCTCATGTTCAATGCAAGAATACTCGGAAACAAGCCCGCGGACGTGCCGGCGGCCGTTGGCGACGCCCGGGCTCGCCCGGTAGTGCTGGCCATCTCGAATGTCTCCAAGACGTACGCCTCCGGCTTCACAGCGCTGGGAACCATCGACCTCGACATCCGCCGCGGCGAAATCTTCGCGCTGCTCGGTCCCAACGGGGCCGGCAAAACGACGCTGATCAATATCATCTGTGGCATTGTCAACGCCAGCACGGGGACCGTGCTCGCGGACGGGCATGACGTTGTCGCCGAATACCGCCAGGCGCGCTCGAAGATCGGCCTGGTGCCGCAGGAATTGACCACCGACGCGTTCGAGACGGTGTGGGCGACCGTGAGCCTGAGCCGCGGCCTGTTCGGCAAGGCTGCGAACCCGGCTCATATCGAGAAAGTGCTCCGCGATCTCGCGCTGTGGGACAAGAAGGACAACAAGATCATTACGCTCTCGGGAGGCATGAAGCGTCGCGTGCTGATCGCGAAGGCACTGGCGCACGAACCGGAGATCCTGTTTCTCGACGAACCGACCGCCGGCGTCGACGTCGAACTGCGGCGCGACACGTGGGCGGTAGTGCGTGCGCTGCGATCGAGCGGCGTGACCATTATCCTGACAACCCATTACATCGAGGAAGCCGAGGACATGGCCGATCGCGTCGGCGTGATCAACAAGGGCGAGATCGTGCTGGTCGAGGACAAGGTGGAGTTGATGCGCAAGCTCGGCCGAAAGCAACTGCGGCTGCAACTGCAGAATGCCATGGAGCGTGTACCCGACTCGCTCGCGGCGCACCGACTGGAGCTTGCCGCCAACGGGGCTGAACTCGTTTACAACTACGATACGCGTAGCGAACACACCGGCATCACTCAACTTCTGGCCGATCTGCATGCAGCCGGCATCCCATTCAACGATTTGCAGACGAAGCAGAGTTCGCTGGAGGAAATCTTTGTCGACCTGGTGAAGGAAAAATCATGAACGTGTATGCGGTCCGCGCCATATACCTGTTTGAAATGGCCCGCACCTGGCGCACGCTGTTGCAGAGCATCGTCTCGCCCGTGATTTCGACTTCCTTGTATTTCGTGGTATTCGGCTCCGCCATAGGCTCGCGCATCACGTCGGTGGGCGGCGTCAGCTACGGCGCGTTCATCGTGCCGGGACTGATAATGTTGATGCTGTTGACGCAAAGTGTGTCCAACGCGTCTTTCGGCATCTACTTCCCCAAGTTCACCGGGACGATATACGAAGTACTGTCCGCACCGGTCTCGTATTTAGAGGTAGTGCTCGGTTACGTCGGCGCGGCGGCGACAAAATCGATCATCCTCGGCCTGATCATTCTTGGAACAGCCACACTGTTCGTGCCGATGCAAATTGCGCATCCGGTGTGGATGGTGCTGTTTCTGGTGTTCACCGCGCTGACGTTCAGCCTGCTCGGCTTTATCATCGGCATTTGGGCGGACAACTTCGAGAAGCTGCAACTGGTCCCGATGTTGATCATCACGCCGCTGACATTCCTGGGCGGCAGCTTTTATTCGCTCGACATGCTGCCGCCGTTCTGGCAAAAGGTCACGCTGGCCAACCCGGTCGTCTACCTGATCAGCGGTTTTCGCTGGAGTTTTTACGGCATTGCCGACGTGAGCGTAGCCGCGAGTCTCGGCGCGGTGACGCTGTTTCTCGCGATCGGCCTCGGCGTCGTGGCATGGATCTTCAAGACGGGCTATCGGCTCAAGGCGTAAAGTAAATAGATGAATCCGCACGCGAGTCATTGGCGCACGCTCGGGCGGCTCGCGCCGTTTCTGTGGGAGTACCGTGTTCGCGCCGGGGCGGCGCTGGCAGCGCTGATTCTCGCCAAGTTGGCGACGGTCACAGTACCGCTGGTGCTGAAGCGGATCGTCGATGCCCTGACGCAATCGGACAACGGGCACGGTGCGCTCGTGCTGCCGCTGGCGATGCTGATCGCTTACGGCGTATTGCGCCTCGCCACCACCGGCTTCGGCGAACTGCGCGACGTGATCTTCGTGCGTGTCACGCGCCATGCGATTCGCCGCATCAGCGTCGCGCTGTTCCGCCACCTGCACAATCTCGACCTCGCGTTTCATCTGTCGCGCCAGACCGGCAGCCTGTCGCGCGACATCGAGCGCGGCGCACGCGGCATCGGCTTCGTGCTGAGCTTTCTGATTTTCAACATCGTACCGACGCTGTTCGAGATTTCACTGGTGATCGGCATCCTGCTGTTCCACTACGACGCGGTGTTCGCGCTGGTAATCGTCGCGGCGGTCGTGGTTTACATTACCTTCTCGGTGTTCGTGACCGAATGGCGCACCGGCTTCGTGCGCAAGGTCAACACGCTGGACTCGGCGGCCAACGCCCACGCGATCGACAGCCTGCTCAATTACGAGACGGTCAAGTACTTCGGCAACGAGGATTTCGAAGCGCGGCGCTACGATGACGATCTGGCCGCGTGGGAAACCGAGGCCGTACGCAACCGCCAATCGCTCGCCGTACTGAATTCAGGACAGGGCTTGATCATTGCCGGCGGCGTCACCGTACTGATGATTTTTGCCGCCGAGCGCGTGACCGTCGGGCGAATGACCGTCGGCGACCTGGTGATGATCAACGCCTATCTGTTGCAACTGTTCCTGCCGCTCAACTTCCTCGGCTACGTCTATCGCGAGGTCAAGCGCTCGCTCGCCGACATGGAGCGGATGTTCGTGCTGATGGACCGGGGCGTGACGCTCGCCGACCCCGCCGACGAGCGCGAGCTGGCGCTGGACGGCGGCCACGTCCGGTTTGAAAACGTGAGCTTCGGCTACCAGCCGGAGCGCCGCATTCTGGACGGCATCGATCTCGACATCCGGCCGGGCATGAAGGTGGCGGTCGTCGGCCCCAGCGGCGCAGGCAAATCGACGCTCGCGCGCCTGCTGTTCCGCTTTTACGACACCGACGGCGGGCGCATCACGATCGACGGCGAGGACATTCGCGACGTGACACAGGCGAGCCTCAGGCGCCATATCGGCGTTGTGCCGCAGGACACGGTGCTGTTCAACGCGGACCTGTACTACAACATTGCCTACGGCAATCCGGAGGCGGAGCGCGCTAAGGTCGAACGCGCCGCCGAACTCGCGCACCTGAAGGACTTCATCGCCGCGCTGCCGGACGGCTACGCGACCGAAGTCGGCGAGCGCGGCCTAAAGCTTTCCGGCGGCGAGAAGCAGCGCGTCGCGATCGCGCGCGCGATTCTCAAGGACCCGCGCATCCTGATTCTCGACGAAGCGACATCGTCGCTCGATTCCGGCGCCGAACGTATCATCCTCGATGCGCTGCGTAACGTGACTCGCAGCCGCACGACGCTCACCATCGCCCATCGGCTGTCGACGGTCGTGGATGCGGATTTAATCGTGGTGCTCGAAGCCGGCCGTATTGTAGAGCGCGGCACGCACACGACCCTGCTCGCCGCCGACGGCCACTATGCGCGGCTATGGCATTTGCAGAACGAGTCGCCCGAACCGCTGCTGGTGCGGGCGGTCAGCAAGCAGCATTAACGCAATCCTGATGATGCCGCTTGATAGCCGCGGTAAAGGCAGCCAGAGCTTTACGCACCGGAGCGGCCAAGGTGTCGTCCGCCATGATCGCCCTCGCGTCGAGATTTCGGTTGAGCAGTGGCACGACAATGCAAGCCTCTTCGACAAGTTGCCCGGACATCGTTTCCAGCGTTAGCCGAACGGCGTCCTGCGCGTGTGAAGCGCGCGGCGATGCGTTGAACAGCGCGAACGGCTTTGCGACGAACGCATTGCTGCCGACAAGCCAGTCCAGCGCATTTTTAAACACGCCGGGAACGCCCCGCGCATATTCCGGGCACGCGATCAAAAGGCCGTGCGCGTCTCTCACGCGCTCGTTCAATTCCCGCACGACGGCGAGGTCAGGGGCAAGACCGGTGTGGTAGCGGCCGGCGCCTGCATCCTCGTAAAGCTCGTCTTCCCGGTCCGGATTAAACGGTGGCAGCGCATCGATGTCTTCAAAAAGTTCAATTTCGAGGTCGGCGGGCGCAAGGGAGGAAGCCGCACGTAGTAGCGCGGTATTCGAAGAGGCCGCCCGGAGACTGCCGGATATGGCGACGATATGAATTGACGGGTTCACCTGGTGCGTGTAAGTACCACCGTGTCAATCCAGCGACTGCTGCATGTATTGCGCCAGCACCGCGTCCGATTCGCGTCCCGACGCCTTCAGCTCGCGAATGACATTGGCGCGATCCCGCGCGGAACGATTCTGACTCAGCTTGAACTTACCCTGCATCTCGGTGACGTGAATGCGAAATCCGACAATCGCCTTCAGCAGCCGGTCGTCGTATGTCGGCTGCCACGGTTCGGTAAAGCGCGCCTCGTATTTCCGTGTCAGCGAATCGACGATGTCCCGGACTTCGGCATCGTCCTCGACGATCTCCGGCCGCCCGTAAACATGCACGGTGGTGTAGTTCCAGGTCGGCACGTCCGATTGCTCATACCAGGAAGGCGAGATGTATCCGTGCGGTCCCTGGAAAATCACCAGTACCTCGCGAGCAATCGCCAACTGCTCGGCCTGCGGGTTCGCCGCGGCGACATGCCCACGCAGCACACTGCGCTCGGCATCGAAAAGAAACGGAATGTGGCTCGCTTCCGGCCGGCCGTCGACCACGGTGACCAGGGTGCCGAAGGCGTTGTCGTCGATAAAGGCGGCTAGCCGGCCCGAGTCGCTGACGGAAAAAGATCGGGGCGTGTACATCAGTCGAGACTCAAAACGTAGTACTTGCTGGAACCATTCTGGCAGACGTAACCAAGCGATTCGTACAGTTTTTGCGCCGGATTGTCGGTCGCGGTTTCGAGGAAAAGCTGCCCCGCGCCCGTCTCCGTCGCGTGTTCTCGCGCTCGCGCCAGCAACGCACGGCCGATGCCAATGCCGCGGCTCTCCGGCGTCACGAACAGATCGTTCAGAATCCAGATACGGCAGGCGTGGACCGACGAGAAGCTCGGATAAAGCTGCACGAAGCCGAGCGGCTTGTCGCCGCCGTTGATCGGTTCAACGGCAATAAATATCACCGAGTCTTGGCGCTCCAGGCGCTCGGCCACGAAACGCCGCGCCAGCGGCAAATCCGGTGGTTGCTTGTAAAACTGCCGGTATCCATCAAACAGCGACGCGACTCGATCAACATCGCCACCGCCGGCCCTCACCATTCTGATGTCCATTCTCTACCTCAAGCGTCTCAACCCGGATACGAAGCCAGCTTTTTCCGCAACCCCGCCTCAACCGCCGGCCATTCGTCGTCGATGATACTGAAGTAAACGGAGTCGCGCAGCCGACCGCTGGCCGTCACGATATGCTTTCGGAAGATGCCTTCCTGCTTGGCGCCCAGGCGCAGAATCGCGTTACGCGAGGGCTCATTGAGGCTGTCGGTCTTGAACTCGACGCGATGGCAGCCGAGCATCTTGAATGCATGGCGCAGCATCAGGAGCTTGGCTTCAGTGTTGACGGCCGTGCGCTGCCACGGGCGCGCGATCCACGTCCAGCCGATTTCGAGCCGGCGATTCGCGAGGTCGATAGCGCCGAACCGCGTGCTGCCGACGACGCGGCCGCTCGCGCGCTCTACCGTCGCGAACGGCAGCATCCGGCCCGCCTGCTGCCCGGCAAGCGCCGCGTCGATATACGCGCGCATGTCGCTCTGCGACAGAATGGGCTTCGGTATCCATTGCCACAGCGTATCGTCGAGCCCAACCTCGCACAGCGCTTCGAGGTGATGGAGCGACAGCGGTTCAAGGCGAACGTAGTCACCTTCCAGAACGACCGGCGGAATTGCAGGCTCCGTCACGCCGTCTCCCTCCGATGGATTCGCAGTACCTGTCCGGGGCCGGCACGAAAGGCCGCCGGCCGCGGCCGGCCCTCGTGCTCGGGGTGAACAAACAGCGCGTTTATTTTGCGTGTCTGAAGATTCACCACCCCAAAGCCAGCTACAACGCCGTTTACTGTTGCGACGTGGCATCTGGCTTCAACCTCGGCAATGAACTGCTCCGACACACCGCCGTCGGTCCAGGCTTTCGGCGTATCCGCCGGGTAGTGCGATGCACACTGCGCGTGAATTGCGGCATTACGAATGAGCAAAGCGGCCTCAGCGTCGGCACGTGTAGCTTTGCGAATAGCGACTGTATTCACTTAGATGCTGCCTTCCGTTACCTTTATTTAAGCTCGACACCGTACAACCTCAAGCTCTCGGCCGAAGTAGCCAATCGCGTCAATCCCTCAGATCGAAAACCCAGTTTCTCCAAGAGCTTGATAGAAGGACAGTTTGTACTTTTTGCGATGCCCAGCAGCTTCTCAAATCCCAATGCTCTGGCATGTTCCACGACAGCCGAAGCAGCCTCGAAGGCGTAGCCCCTGCCCCGGAACTCCGGCATGAAGCCGAAGCCAATATCCGGATGCGGCAGACCATTTCTCTTAACCAGTCCACACACGCCCATCGGCCGAGCTTGTTTCCGGGATTCGACCAGATACATTCCGAAGCCAAGAACTCTGTAGACTCCAACAAAATTTGTCCGAATATACGCATCCGCATCCTGCGGCGTTCTGACTCCCTTGTCGCCGATATTCTGCAACCACGAAGGCTCGTTCAGAAGCCGGCACAAAAAAAGGGCGTCAGCCGGTTCCATCTGTCGCAGGACAAGACGTTCTGTGTGAGCGATGAGCTTCGTCACGGCTTTTTCTCCGACCGCTATCCCGAGCTGATCAATGCCACTGCAACGCCGGCACAAACCAGTCCTGCTGCTTGAAGGCGCGTCCACCGCTCGTTCAGAAAAAACCGCGCCAACAGAATGGTCGCTACCGGGTAAAGCGATGTCAGTACCGCGACGACAGCCAGCGAGCCTTCGCCGGTTGCGGCGAGAAACAGGAGGTTCGAGACGCCGCCCAGGATGCCGCCCATTATTACCGGCGTCGCGGCGGAACGGTAGGCGTGGGCGAGCCGGCCGGTGAGCAATGCGAATGGCAGCAGCAATAATAAAGCTGTCGCCTGGCCTGCGATTAGCGGCCACGCGCCGGATCGGGTGCCTGCCTGATCGAGCGCGATGAACAGCAGGGCGAAGCCGATACCGCTGACGATGCCCGCGATGACGCCGGCGCGTGCTCCCGTCGCGCCGCCCTGCCACGACACCAGCGCGATCGCGGGAATGGCGATGACGATGCCGATCGCGGCGGCGGCCGACAGGTGGTCGCCCAGCGCTACGCCGACGAGAACCGGGGCGCCCGCGGTCACCACGGCGGACAGTGTGGCGACAACGCTCATGCGGCCGATGGCGAAGCCGCGATAAAGCGCGAGCGTGCCGAGGGCGTTGCCGATGCCGCTGGCGGCGCCCCAGCCGATGGCATGCCACGTCGGCCCGGCGCCGCGGTACAGGACGAGAGCGATGGCGACCGTCATGAGGCTGAGCGCCTGGACGCCGGCCGCCACCGCGCCGGCACCGATCCTTCGGCTGGCGAGACCGGCCGCGAAGTCGGAGCCGCCGTAGGTCAGGGCGGCAAGCAGGGCCAGCAGTATTGCCATGTTGTCGCCTCGTCTTCTGTTATTGCGGCCGGCCACAATAAGAAGTATCGGTATGAATCGCAATCCCTGGCCGATGCCGCGTCGAACGCCGGCTGCATGTTATGATTGGCGGCTTCGAGTCGGCCGCCGCAACGGCGCCATTAACGCAATAATTTTCCGATGAAAGCTCTGTCGATCCGCAATCTCACCAAAACCTATCACGGCACGGTTCACGCCCTGAAGGGCATCGATCTCGACGTCGAGGAAGGCGATTTTTTTGCGCTGTTGGGACCGAACGGCGCGGGCAAGACTACCGCGATCGGCATTATCTCGTCGCTGGTGAACAAAACGTCGGGCAAGGTGGAGGTATTCGGTCACGACATTGACCGCGAATTCCCGCTGGCCAAGTCGTGCCTCGGGCTCGTGCCGCAGGAAATCAACTTCAACCAATTCGAGAAGGTCGACGACATCTGCATCAACCAGGCGGGCTTTTACGGCATCCCGCGGCGCATCGCGAGGCAGCGCGCGGAGAAATACCTGAAGCAGATCAACCTGTGGGACAAGCGCGACGAGATATCGCGCAATCTGTCCGGCGGCATGAAGCGGCGGTTGATGATCGCGCGCGCGCTGATGCACGAGCCGCGCCTGCTGATCCTCGATGAGCCGACCGCCGGCGTCGACATCGAAATCCGCCGCTCGATGTGGACGTTTCTGCGCGACATCAACGCGCAAGGCGTGACGATCATTCTGACGACGCATTACCTCGAAGAGGCGGAAACGCTGTGCCGACGTATCGCGATCATCGATCACGGCGAAATCGTCGAGAACACAAGCATGAAGACGCTGCTCGGCAAGCTGAGCACAGAGACGTTCGTATTCAATCTGCGGCACCCGCTGACGGCGCCGCTGCGGCTCAATGGCTACGCGGCGAGCCAGATCGACGACACCACGCTGGAAATCGAAATCAGCAAGGATCAGGACATTAACGGCATCTTCGAGATGCTTTCGCAGCAGCACATCCAGGTGCTCAGCATGCGCAACAAGGCCAACCGGCTGGAGGAGCTGTTCATCCGCATGGTGGAGAAGAACAATCATGGCTAGCCTGCCGTGGCGCGACGCGTACATCGGCTTTCAGACGCTGGTGCTGAAGGAGGTCAATCGGGTGCTGCGCATATGGATTCAGACCATCGTGCCGCCGGCGATCCAGATGACGCTGTACTTCATTATCTTCGGCAGCCTGATCGGAAAGCGTATCGGTGCGATGGGCGGGTTCGACTACATGACGTACCTGGCGCCGGGCCTGATCATGAACGCCGTCGTCATGAATTCCTACACCAATTCGGTATCGTCGTTTTTCGGCGCCAAGTTCGGCAAGCATATCGAGGAACTGCTGGTCTCGCCATTGCCGAACGTGCTGATCCTGCTGGGATACATCGCCGGCAGCGTCTGCCGCGGCCTGCTGGTCGGCATCCTGGTCGCGGCGATCGCGATGATCTTCACGGACCTGCCGCTGGCGCATCCGTTCGTGATGGCCACGGTAGCGCTGCTGTGCTCCACCGTGTTTGCAACCGCCGGACTCATCAACGCCATTTTCGCCCGGAAGTTCGACGATGTGACGATCATCCCGACCTTCGTACTAACGCCGCTGACGTACCTTGGGGGCGTGTTTTACTCGATCAAGCTCCTGTCGCCGACATGGCAGACGGCCAGCAAGGTCGACCCGATCCTCTACATGGTGAATGCGTTCCGCTTCGGATTCCTGGGCGTCTCCGACATTTCGATCGGCGTCGCCTATGGCATTATTCTCGTGTTCCTGGTGGTGCTGTTCAGCTTCGCCCTGTACCTGCTCAACAAGGGCGTCGGCCTAAGAAGCTAGGCAGCTGACCGGGGTCAGCCCTTGCGCGCGATACCGCGCAGGAAGGCGATCAGGCCGAGGCGGGTCGCGAGGCTTGCGGCGAGGCCCGGGGCGACCGCGCCGAGACCCATCAGGATGCGCGCCGGGCGCGGGTTGACGACGATCTCGGCGGCACCGGTCTGGATCGCCTTGATTACCGCCTGCGCGACGCGTGTCGGCTGGCTCGTGCCGAGGCTGGCGGGCGGCGCCACGCGGCGCCGGGCGAACATGCCGGCGTCGGCGACAAAGCCGGGCGAGATCATCGACACGCCGATGCCGCGATCGGCCATCTCGGCGCGCAGCGACAGGCTCCACTGCGCCAGCCCGCCCTTGGTCGCCGCGTACACGGCGCCGTACGGCATGCCGGTACGACCGGCGAGCGAGGCGATATTGACGATGTGGCCTTCGCCGCGTTCCAGCATGTCGGGGAGAATCTGGCGCACCAGCAGCAGCGGTGCCAGCAGATTGACGTCGATCAGTCGGCGAATATCGTCCGGCTTCTGCCATTCGTAATAGACGAGATCCTCGACACCGGCATTATTCACCAGGATGTCGATTTGCCCGAATTCGTTGCGGGCACGCTTGACGAGATTGGCGCGGGCGGTGTCGTCGGTGACATCCGCCTGCACGGCGATCGCCTCGCCGCCGCGATCGCGAATGCTGCGGGCGACGTTTTCGAGCTTGTCGGCGGAGCGCGCCGTCAGCACGACGCGCGCGCCCTCGACCGCCAGCGCACGGGCGATGAACGCGCCGAGCCCCTGCGAAGCGCCGGTGACGACGGCGGTCTTGTTCTTCAGCGAGTCCATGCGCCCATCATGCCCGGGGCGAAGCGCGGCTGCTACTGGTGCGGATGCGCGGTGCGGCCGTTCACGCCGGCGCCCGGCCGCGGCAGCATGTGCAGCGGGGTCGGCTGCGACGAGAAATACGCCGCCAGATCTTCCATGTCCTGCTCGTCGAGCGCCGAGACCATGCCATTCATGATCGCATTCTTGCGCGTCCCGGCCTTGTAGGCCTTGAGCGCATGCAGCAGGTACTCGTAGTACTGGCCGGCGAGAATCGGGAACTGGTCGGTAGTGCTGATGCCGTTGGCGCCATGGCAGGCGGCGCAGGCGGTGGATTTCTTCTTGCCGGCGGCGACATTACCGGAGGCAAACGCGGCCGACGTGGTCAGCGCGAGCGCCAAGGCGCAGGTGAGCGACAACAGGGCCTTCATTTCGATCCTCCCTTGCCCGAATTCGGCATCGGCTTACCGAGGCTGGCGAAGTACGCAGCTATGTCTTCCATGTCCTGTTCGCTCAGCGCCGACGCCTGGGCCCGCATGGTTGCAAACTGGCGCTTGCCGGTCTTGTAATCCTTGAGTGCCGCGACGATATAGGCGGCGTGCTGACCGGCCAGCTTCGGCACCGGGTATTCGGGATATACCGTCGTATAGCCCTCAATGCCGTGGCAACCCAGGCAAGTCTGGGATTTGATCTTGCCCTGGGCGGGATCGCCGGCCGCGTAGGCCGCGCTCGCAAACAGCGCGGCGCCGGCAAAAAGGGCGGCCGTGCCGAACAGTCGAATGGTCATTCGTTCGTGCTCCGTCTAACGGAAGGATTGAAGCCGTGGGACAGCCGCGCACTTTAGCAGATTTGCGCGTTGGCCGCCACGGGACTCGGCGAGTCGTGTGGTAAAGTTACGGTCGGAATGGACAAACGGATAGTCAAGACGGATAGCGAATGGCGGGCGGCGCTGACGCCCGACCAATATGCAGTCACGCGCCACGGTGTCACCGAGCCGCCGTTTTCGGGGCGCTACGTGCATCCCGGCGCAGACGGCACATATCGCTGCGTGTGCTGCGATGCGGCGTTGTTCGACTCCACGAGCCAGTTCGATTCCGGCTCCGGCTGGCCAAGTTTCACCCGGGCGATCGAGACCGGCACCGTCGTCACGCAGCCCGACGACAGCCACGGCATGACCCGCACCGAAATCCGCTGTGCCCGCTGCGATGCGCACCTCGGCCACCTGTTCAACGATGGCCCCGAGCCCAACGGTCTGCGCTATTGCGTCAACTCGACCGCGCTCGCACTTGAATCCCGCGATTCACACGGAGGCGGGACCACCCCGTAACGCGCCGAATTGGCATCAGGCCGGGCGCAGCGCCGGATTGAGCGTGTAGGTCCCGACCACCGCGGCTTCGCCCAGCACGTGCCCCTTGAGCGCGGCCTCGACCTTGCCACCATCGAACGCGCCGTCTACCGGGCAGCGCGCGAAATCAGTCGCCAGCAGCCGAAAATGATAGTGGTGCACGATTGAATCGTTCCACGGCGGGCAAGGCCCGTCGTAGCCGAAATACCGCCCCTCCATGTCGCTGTCGCCATCGAACCACTGTGTGTAGTTATTGAGGCCGTGGCGTGCGCCGTCCGGGCCGCCGGGGTTGCGCTTGCCGTGCGGCGTAATGCCGTCAGCGACCGCACCCTCGCCGATGCGCCCAGCGCCTGGCGGAATATCAATCATCACCCAGTGATAAAACTTCGTCCGCTCGAGATCGGCTGGGATTTCGCGCCCTTCCCGGTTGGCGTCGGCGGGATCCCCGGGCGCATCCGGATCGACACACAGCAGCACCAGCGAGCGCGTGCCCTCGGGCAGCGAACTCCACTCGATGCCGGGGTTGCGGTTGTCGCTCAAGTGGATGTGGCTTGCAGGATCGGGGGCGGCGAACGCGTAACGTTCCGGAATGGGGCGGCCGTTTTCGATGCCCGTAACAGTCAGCTTCATTGGTGTTCTCCTTCCGTGAACATGATTACCATTGGGCTCCGGCCATTGTAGGGCTACCATGTCGGCCATGGAAATCTACCTTGTCGGCGGCGCTGTCCGCGATCACTTGTTGAATCTGCCGGTCGGCGAGCGCGACTGGGTGGTGACCGGCGCGACGCCGAACGAGATGCGCGCGCGCGGCTTTCGACCGGTCGGCAAGGATTTTCCGGTCTTTCTGCACCCCGACAGCAACGAGGAATACGCGCTCGCGCGCACCGAGCGCAAGAGCGGGCGCGGCTATTACGGATTTGAAACCAATGCCGCGCCCGATGTGACGCTCGAAGACGACTTGAAGCGCCGCGACCTGACGATCAACGCGATCGCCCAAACGCCGGCGGGCGAAATGATCGATCCGTACGGCGGCCGTGACGACCTCGACGCGCGCCTGCTGCGTCATGTATCGCCGGCGTTCGTGGAAGACCCGCTGCGCGTGCTGCGTGTCGCCCGCTTCGCCGCCCGCTTCGCGCCACTGGGCTTTCGCATCGCGCCGGAGACGCTCGCGCTGATGCGCCGCATGGCGGCGAGCGGCGAGCTGGATGCGCTGGTGCCCGAGCGGGTCTGGAAGGAAACCGGCCGCGCGCTGCTGGGCGACGCGCCGCAAGTGTATTTCCAGACGTTGCGTGACTGCGGTGCGCTGGCGGTCGTATTTCCTGAAATCGATGCGCTGTTCGGCGTGCCGCAGCCGCCGAAGCATCACCCGGAAATCGATTGCGGCATACATACCCTGCTGGTTGTCGAGCAGGCGACGAAGTTGAGCGACGAACTGGCGGTGCGCTTCGCCGCGCTGGTGCACGATCTTGGCAAGGCCGACACACCGGCCGACATTCTGCCGTCGCATCACGGCCACGAGGCGCGCGGCGTCAAGCATGTCGAAGCACTGTGTGCGCGGCTGCGCACGCCGAAGGCGCTGCGCGACCTGGGCGTCATCGTCGCCCGCTGGCATCTGCATTGTCATCGGGCGGACCGGCTCAAGCCGGAGACCGTGTTGAAACTGTTCGAAGGCGCCGATGCCTTTCGCCGTCCGGATCGCTTCGAGCAATTCCTGCTGGTGTGCGAAGCCGACGCGCGCGGTCGCGCGACGCTGGAAGATCGCGATTATCCGCAGCCGGATTACCTGCGCGGCGCGCTCGAGGCTGCGCAGGCGGTTGAGGCTGGCGATCTGGCCGAAGCAGGCTACGCGGGCGCGGCGCTCGGCGAAGCACTACGCGCGCAGCGGCGCCAGGCGATCGCGAACTTCAAGGCGGAACATCCGCTATAGACCCGCCCGCATCATCTTTTATCCGCCACCGGAAATCGCCGCGGCGCCACCAGCACCACGACAATCGTCAGCAGCGCCGCGGCCGCAATCCCCGCGTAGACATTATGCGTGGCCGTGTAGAAGGCGCTGCGTAAATAACGCTGCGCCTCGGCGCCCAGCCGGCCGGACTGCAGCGCGCCGATTACATCGTTCACGGACGGCAGCCGGCCGTTCAACCGGGCGGGGGCGTGCTGCAACTGGTGGCGCATTGTGCCGTTGAAGATTGCGCCGACGACCGCCGCGCCCAAGCTCTGGCCAACGTAACGCGACCACATGTTGGCGCTGGTGACGACGCCGCGCTCGCCCCAGGGCACCGCTGACTGGATGCCAACGAGTAACGGTGTCGACAACAATCCGAAGCCTGCTCCCAGCATCACCTGGTCGACGACGATAGCCCACAGCGGCCCCGGAAAAGGCAAGAGCATAAAGCCAACGGCGGCGGCAAACATCAGCACTGCGCCGAGCAGCCCGGAGTCGCGAAAGCCGATGCGCAGATACAGCCGGCCGGAATACGACGAGGCGACCGGCCAGCCGATGCTCATGCTGGCCAGCACCAGCCCGGCGGCGATCGCGCCGAGATGCAGCACCGCCTGCGCGAAGGTCGGCAGGTAGGTGTTCGGCCCCATCATCACGAGGCCCATGCCGATCGCGGCCAGATTCGAGCCGAGCAGAACGCGGCGGCGCCAGACCCAGCCGGGCATGATCGGCTCGGCCGCGTGCCGCTCGCGCCAGATTGTCGCCGCGACCAGCAGCGCCGCAACCGCGAAAACGCCGATACTCGGCGCCGACACCCACGGCCAGTCGTGCCCGCCCTGCAGCAGGCCGAGGATGACGGCGGAGCCCGCGAGCAGCATCAGCGCGGCGCCGGCGAAATCGATTCGGTGGCGCTCGTGCGGCGCGCGCTCGTGCAAAAAGCGCACAATCAGGACGATCGCGGCCAACCCGACCGGCAGGTTGATCAGGAAAATCCAGCGCCATGACGCGTACTCCGCGAACGCGCCGCCGAGGGTCGGCCCGATGATCGCGGCCATCCCCCAGACACTCGACAGCCAGCCCTGCACCCGCGCGCGCTCGCGTACCGAAAACAGATCGCCGGCGAGCGTATTGACGGTCGCCATGATCGAGCCTGCGCCCAAGCCCTGCAGCGCGCGAAAGCCGATCAGCGACTCCATGCTCCACGCGCCCGCGCAGGCGGCCGAGCCGACCAGGAAAATCAGCGTGCCGACGATCAGCACCGGCTTGCGGCCGAACAGGTCGGCGAGCTTGCCGTAGACCGGAATGGTGACGGTCTGGGCGAGCAGGTAAATCGAGAACAACCAGCTGAACAGCGCAAAGCCGCCGAGGTCGCCGACGATCTGGGGTACCGCCGTCGAGACGATGGTGGTATCCATCGCCGCGAGCATTTCGGTCAGCATCAGCGCGGCGAGAATCCAGCCGCGGCGAGTTTTGGGGTCTTGCGACAAAACCTTACTCGGGCAGTTTTTGCTGCCGCTTGCCGCGCGATTGCACCATGCCGTGCTTGCGCAACAGCGCCCTCAACTGGTGGTACGTCAGGCCGAGCAGCGGCGCGGCGTCAGTCTGATTATAGCGGGCCTCGGACAAAGCGCGCTCGACCAATTCGACTTCGAGCCGCGCGGTTTCCGCCTTGAGATCGCACGGCAAGCCGACAGCCGGTTGCGATGCGGCGGGTGCGACCGGCTGCGGTCCGGCCGCGTTCTCCGCCGGCGGCCGATACGCCGACGCGAACGGATCGAATACGATATCGTCAACCGGCTCGTCCGCCGCCGTCCGATGCACCGAACGCTCGACGACGTTCTTCAGCTCACGCACGTTGCCGGGCCAGTCGTAATGGCGCAGCGCGTCGCGGGCACGCGGCGTGAAGCCGGCGAACAGTTCGCGGCCCAACTCACGGCTGATGTTGATCGCGAAATGCTCCGCCAGGCGCAGAATGTCGTCGCTTCGCACACGCAGCGGCGGTACTGTCAGCACGTCGAATGCGAGGCGGTCGAGCAGGTCGGCCCGGAATCGGCCGGCGCGCACCGCCGCCGGCAGATCCTCATTGGTTGCGCCGACGATACGGACATCGACCGCCAGGGTTTCGCTGCCGCCGACGCGCTCGAACTGCCCGTACTCGACCGCGCGCAGAATCTTTTCCTGCACGCGCAGCGACACGTTCGCCAATTCGTCGAGAAACAGCGTACCGCCGTCGGCCTGTTCGAAGCGGCCGATGTGGCGGCCGGCCGCGCCAGTGAACGCGCCGGCCTCATGCCCGAATAGTTCAGTTTCGAGCAACGACTCGGTCAAGGTTGCGCAGTTGAGTTTGACCAGCGGCTGGTCCCAGCGCGGCGACAGAAAATGCAGCCGCGAGGCAATCAACTCCTTGCCGGTGCCGCGCTCGCCGATCACCAGCACCGGCTTGTCCACCGCCGCGACCCGCGACACCTGATCCAGCAGGTTCAGAAACGCCGGCGACTCGCCCAGCATGGCTGTGGCTTCGGCATCGAATGGCAATGGATTGGGCATAGGCTGAATTATAGCGAAATTAGCTAATAGTTGGTTACTATGGCCGATAGAAAATCAAACTGTCAGACTATCCTGTGGGCGATAAAACCCGCAAAAACAACCGCTTACGTGCAGCCATCAAACCTGGCACGGTTTGTGCATAGCAAACGGGTGAGTTTTGTTTTTCTTTTCATGAGGTAGCCAGACATGGGCGTCTTTTCAAGAATGAGCGACATCGTCAATTCCAACATCAACGCGATGCTGGACAAAGCCGAGAACCCGGAAAAAGTGGTGCGGCTCATCATTCAGGAAATGGAGGATACGCTGGTCGAGGTACGCTCGGCTGCGGCGCGCGCCATTGCCGACAAGAAGGAACTGGAGCGCCGCATCGCCAGCGCGACGCGCGACTGCGATGAATGGCAGCGCAAGGCGGAACTGGCGGTCAGCAAGGGCCGCGACGATCTTGCCAAGGCGGCGCTGGCCGAAAAGAAGCGTGTCACCAGTGCGCTGGACGTGCTCAAGCAGCAGCAGTCGGAAGTCGAAATCGGGCTGGAAAAGCTCAGTGACGACATCGCCGCGCTGCAGGGCAAGCTGGCCGACGCCAAAAATCGCCAGAAATCGCTGGAAGTGCGGCACAACACCGCGGCGCATCGCCTGCAGGTTCGCAGCCGTCTCCACGACGAACGCATCAACGATGCGCTGGGACGTTTCGAGTATTACGAACGCAAGATGGAGCACATGGAAGGCAAGGTCGAAGCCTATGACCTGGGCGCCAAGCGCGGGCTCGATCGTGAGTTCTCCGATCTCGAAACCGACGATCACGTTGAGGAAGAACTGGCAGCTTTGAAGGAGCGGATGAGCTCGACCGAGCGCAAGGCGGCCGGCGCCGGCAAAGAATAAAGAGAACGACATGCAAGACATAATCGTGCCCATTGCTGTCATCTTCTGCATCTTCGTCGCGCCGCTGTGGATCATCATGCACTACTCGACGAAGCGCCGGCAGGCGCAGGGCCTGACGCGCGAAGACGAGAAGATGCTGCAGGAGTTGTGGCAACTCGCGACACGGATGGAAAGCCGCGTCAATACGCTGGAGACCATCCTCGATTCACAAGTACCGGATTGGAGGAAAAAGGTATGAGCATTTATCGCGATACGGAACGCGGCGTGATCCTGGGCGTGTGCGCCGGTGTCGCCGAGCATTTCGACTGGCCGCTGTGGCTGACACGCGTCGTGACGGTCGCGCTGGGTTGGTTCTTCGTCCTGCCGATCGTACTCGCCTACATCGTTGCCGCGCTGCTGATGCCGGAACGGCCGCTGCGCTATTACGGCGATGACGACGAACATGTCTTCTGGCGCCACGGTCACCGGAGCTGAGCGATGAGCCACGACTATCACGAGCGGCGGGCACGGCGACGCGAGCGGCGCGCCCAACGCCGCGCCGGGGTGTACGACCACGAGAACTGGCACGCGCAGAAGTTCTACCGCGACCGCGAGAACGGCAAGCTGATGGGCGTATGCGCCGGGATCGCCGACTACTTCGGCTGGAACGTCACGTTCATCCGCATCTTGGCCATCATCGCGTTCTTCTGGTTCAACGGCGTGACAGTGATCGTTTATTTCGCGCTCGGTTTCCTGCTGCCGGTCAAGCCCGAGCGTCCGTACGACTGGGAGACCGGCGACGACTTCTGGCGCAGCGTCCGGCGCTCGGCGAACGAGACGTTCCGCGACGTGCGCCAGCGCTTCCGTGAACTCGACTTGCGCCTGCAGCGGATGGAAGGCTACGTGACGTCGCATCGTTACGATCTCGACCGGAAGTTCCGTGATCTCGAAGACTAGATAGAACGCCAGGCCCCGCTTCCGCGGGGCGTTGCTCCAACCATTAAATTTTTGCCGACGCGGGCCGGGACAGGAACCCTTTGCGCCGCGTCAGCCGATTTGGAATAAAAATGCTGTCATTGCAACGAAAAATCCGCTTCACGCATCTTACCCGTATGCGCATCGCAACCCTCCTGCTGGCGCTGGCCGCGGCGCTGCCGGCGGCCGCGCAAAACCACCTGGTCGCCGAACAGGTAGCTCCCACGGCGATTCACCTCGACGGCCGCCTGACGGAGGCTGCCTGGCAAAAGGCCGATGCGATTCACCTGACGCAGGCGGCGCCGAAACCAGGCCAGCCGACGCCGTTCACGACGACCGTGCGCGTGCTGCGCAACGGGCAGCATTTGTACTTCGGCATCGTCTGTCACGATCCACACCCGGCCGACATCGCGATTCACACGCTGCAGCGCGACGCTTACCTGGGTAACGACGACAACGTCGTGCTGACATTCGACACGTTCGGCGGCGGCCGGATCGGCTACTGGTTCCAGGTCAACGCGGGCGGCGCGCGCGCCGACGGGCTGATCTCGGCCGGCGGCAACACCGACAACAACTGGGACGGCATCTGGGACGCGGCCGTTCAACGCACGGCGGACGGCTGGACGGCCGAAATCGTCATCGCGACGCGCAGCCTGCAGTTCCGGTCCAGTCTCACGCAGTGGGGCTTCAACGTCGAGCGTTACATCCCGCGCAAGCAGTTGACGCTGCGCTGGACCGGCATCAACCTGAACGCCAGCGTCTACGACCTGCATCGCAGCGGCGCGCTCGCCGGTGTAACCGGGCTCGCGCAGGGCGTCGGACTCGATGTCGCGCCGTACGCGCTGGTGCGCCACGACAGCAACCCGGGCTCCGGACGCAACGTCGAGGCAGGCGTCGATATCCGCTACAACTTCACGCCGCAGCTCGAGGGCCTGCTGACGGTCAATCCGGATTTCGCCGAAGCCGAGGCCGAACATGCGCAAATCAATCTCGGCCGCTTTTCATTGTTCTTTCCCGAGAAGCGCGCGTTCTTCCTCGAAGGCTCGAACCAGTTCACGTTCTCGAATGACCTGCGCATCGGCGACGACGGCAACCTGAGCACGGGTTTCATTCCGTACTTCTCGCGGCGCATCGGCCTGGTCAACGGCCACATCGTGCCGATCAACGAAGGCGTGAAACTGGTCGGCCACGCCGGGCGCTTCTCGGTCGGCGCGCTCGACGTCGAAACCCGCAACACCGCGTTCGCGCCGGCCAACAACCTGTTCGTCGGCCGTGTCGCCTACAACGCGACCGACCAGTTGCGCGTCGGCACGCTGGTGACCAGCGGCGACCCCACCGGGCAGACCGACAACACGTTCGCCGGCTTCGACACCTACTGGCACACATCGCGACTTGGCGGCGACAAGAATCTTGACCTGTCGGCCTGGTACGCCGAAACCAACGGCGACCTGCCGGCGGGCCAGAATTCGGGCTACGGCGTAGACGTGATGTATCCGAACGACCTGTGGGTCGCGGAGGCGCGCGTCAATGTGTATGGCGACTCGTTCCAGCCGAAGCTCGGCTTTTTGCCGCGGCCGGGCACGCGCCAGTACCTGACACTCGCGGTTTACCGACCGCGCCCCAAGAGTGGCGCATTCGGCTGGGTGCGCCAGTTCCAGTTGGGCGGCGAGTACATCCAGGTGGACGATCTGGAAGGCCGCCCGCAAAGCAAGGAGTTGGCGATTATCCCGCTGCGGTTCACCGCCGACTCCGGCTATTATTTCAGCGCCGTCACGGCCACCGAATACGAGCGCCTCGACCAGCCGTTCGAGATTGTGCCGGGCGTAACCATTCCTGCCGACGAATACCGTTTCACGATATACAACCTGCAGGGGAACACGCCGGACGCCTGGCCGTGGCAGTTGTTCGCCGGCGTGCAAAGCGGCCATTTTTATGGCGGTACGCTGCATTCGGAAAATATCGAGCTGGACTGGACAACGCTTGATGGCCGCCTGACGCTCACGGCCTACAACGAAAACGACTTCGGCGACCTGCCGGGCGGCACATTCATACAGCGGCTCGACCAGTTGGGCGCGTCGTACTCGTTCACACCAAACCTGCTGATTTCGACGTTCGCGCAATACAACACGGCTTTCCACAAGACCGGCATCAACGCACGGCTGGAGTGGATCATTCAGCCGGGCAAACAACTGTTCGTCGTGTTCAACCACGGCATCGAGCCGCAGATCGCGAACGTCAATGCGAACATCCCGCCGCCGGTCGGCAACGAAGTTATCGTCAAGCTGGTCTGGGACTTTCACTGGTAAAAATCAGGAGAAGCTATCATGAAGCCACTCGATACTCTGATCGTCGTTGTCGCGCTGGCGCTGTCGGCGAACAGCGCTTATGCCAGCGCGCCGATTCTTTATCGCCATCATTGGTCCGTCAGTGCCGATGTCCACGGCACCCTCAGAATCGACCTCGACAGCCAGGACGTGCGGATGCGCGTCGTACCTGGCGACAAGGTCAACGTGACCGTCACGATTCGCGGCGATGCCGATCACAAGCAGGAACTGATCAAGCGCTACAAGCCAACTGTCAAGCGCGACGGGAACGATGTTGTCATCAGGTCTCCGCACCAGGATCACGAATGGCGCTGGTTTTCATTCAACGACGACACAAGCGCCTTGATCGAGGTGGTACTGCCGCCGGGCATGGCGGTTCACTTCAAGGTCGATTCCGGCGATGTCAGCTTCGACGGACCGCACGACCAAGCAGTGATCAACGGACGCGCGGACTCCGGCGATATCGGTATTCGCGCCGCATCGCCGATGCTCGACGTTACCGCCGACTCCGGCGACGTGCGCGTCACGCTGAGCCAGCCGGCAAAGCGCGTGACGCTCGCGGCCGATTCCGGTGACGTGCACTTCGAAGGCGGAGCGAACGAACTCAAGATCAAAGCCGATTCCGGCGACATTACCGCCATCGGACCAACCGGCAACGCCGACCTCCACGCCGATTCGGGCGACATTCGCGTCAACGGACTGAGCGGCTCGCTGCGAGCCGAAGCGGATTCCGGAGACGTCGAAGCCGAATGGCGACAACTCGCGAGCGACGCACAAATCAATGTCAAAGCCGATTCCGGTGACGTCACGCTCACGCTGCCGGGTAACGCGCGACTGCGCGGCGAAGCCAGGACCGAAAATGGCTCCCTCGACAGCGACTTCCCTGGCAACTACAACAAAGACCGCGACCGGCTGACACTAAGTGGTAGCGCCGCTGCCGTTCCGGTACAAATCCAGACACAAAGCGGGGACATCGATTTGCGCAAAGGGAATTCTGAACGATAGATACGCCGACGCGCCGCTCGAAGCCAGGCGCAACAGGCAACAAATTTGCGCTATGCTACCGCCACGCGTTTCGCGCGGGGAGGGAGCAAAATGAACAAGCGATCCTGTTACGCATTGGTTTCGGTTGCTGTCGTGGCGTTGCTCGCCGGCTGCGCGACGCGCTCGATTTCCGATGCCGGCCCACCCGGCCAGAACCACTCGGCCAATCCTTCCTACCGCGGCGAGCTGACGGAATTCGACGTCGTCGGTATCAATCCGAAGCACGCGATTACTGAAGCGGATATCGGTCAGGCGCTGGCTGCCTCCGCCGATATCCGGCTCCACCGCGGCAGCCCCGTCATGGTTATTCAATCCGGCGCCCGCATCCCCGATACGGAAATGCTGAAGGCGCTCAAGCAGTATTTTCGAGTTGGCGCCTTCTCGGGCATCCCGCCGGTACCCGGCATCCCGGCGGACAACTATGCGAGAGCCTTGCGGCTGGCGGCTGCCAAGGGCGGCTATGGCACCATTGTCGTCTACTGGGGCACGCTCGAGTCCGGCATCCAAAACCCGCAAAACAAGGCGATCTCCTGGATTCCGCTCGTCGGCTGGTCCATTAATGACGAAACGGAGCTAATGCGGATCCAGTTGAAAATGGCGCTGATCGATGTCCGCAGCGGTACTTGGAGACTGTTCATACCGCCGCCATTTACCGCGTCGAAAAAGAGCGATTTCTTTACGCGCACATCGACGGATCAAAGTCTGGTCTCGCAGCTTAAATCGAAGGCTTACAGCGTCGCCACGCAGAAGCTGTTCGAGGAATTTGGCGACGGCGAGGCCGGCTCGTAAGGAACTAGTCCGCCCGCTTGTACCGGACGTTCTCGAGCCGCTTCCTGTAGCGCTGCCAGTTCTGCTCGTAATCGCGGCCCAGTTCGTACAGCGTCTGCCACGAATACAGGCCGCTGTCGTGGCCATCGTCGAACACGAACTGGACGGCGTAGTTCCCCACCGGCACGGTGCGGACGATCCGCACGTTCTCCTTGCCGATCGGCAGCAGCTCCTGACCCGGACCATGACCGCGCACTTCGGCCGACGGCGAGTACACCCGCAGATACTCGAATGGCAGCGAAAACGCGGCACCGTCATCGAAGCGAATGTCGACGCAGCGCGCGGCCTTGCGAATCTTGATTTCCGTCGGGTGCATTAAAGAATGTAGCGGCTGAGATCCTCGTCCTGGACCAGCTCGCCGATGTGCTCGTCGACGTACGACTTGTCGACGGCAACGCTCTGGCCGCTGCGTTCGGACGCTTCGAACGAAACCGTCTCCAGCAGCCGCTCCATCACCGTGTGCAGCCGCCGCGCGCCGATATTCTCGGTGCGCTCGTTGACCTGAAATGCGACTTCGGCGATGCGCTGCACACCGTCGCCGGTAAAGCTCAACTCAAGACCTTCGGTCGCCATCAGCGCGATGTACTGGTCCGTCAGCGACGCGTCCGGCTCGGTGAGAATGCGCACGAAGTCTTCGGTTTTGAGTGCGTCGAGCTCGACCCGAATCGGCAGGCGCCCCTGCAGTTCCGGAATCAGGTCCGACGGGCGCGAGACGTGGAACGCGCCCGAGGCGATGAACAGGATGTGATCGGTACGGACGATGCCATACTTGGTGGTGACGGCGGTGCCTTCGACCAGCGGCAGCAGGTCCCGCTGCACGCCTTCGCGCGACACATCGGCGCCACCGCCGACTTCGCCGCGACGTGCAACCTTGTCGATTTCGTCGATAAACACGATGCCATTCTGCTCGACGTTGCGGATCGCGTTCAGCTTGATGTCTTCCTCGTTGACCATCTTGGCCGCTTCGTCGTCGGTCAGCAGCTTCCTGGCATCGCGAATCTTGAGGCGCCGTTCCTGGGTGCGATTGCCGCCGATGTTCTGGAACATGTTTTGCAGTTGGCTGGTCATCTCCTCCATGCCCGGCGGCGCCATGATTTCGACCCCGACCGGCGTCGCGCGCACCTCGACATCGATCTCGCGCTCGTCGAGTTCGCCGTCGCGCAGGCGCTGGCGCAGTTTCCGCCGCGTGTCGTTTTCGGTCGCCGGCGGCTGCGGCTCGTTGGCAAAGCCGACCGCCTGTGCACGCGGCAGGAGCGCATCGAGAATCCGCTCCTCGGCGGCTTCGCCGGCGCGGTGGCGCACCTTGTTCATCTCGATTTCGCGCGTCATCTTGACTGCAATATCGGCAAGATCGCGGATGATGGAGTCCACTTCCCGACCGACATACCCGACTTCGGTGAATTTGGTCGCCTCAACCTTGATGAACGGCGCGTGCGCGAGCCGCGCGAGCCGGCGTGCGATCTCGGTCTTGCCGACGCCGGTCGGCCCGATCATCAGGATGTTCTTCGGAATGATCTCGTGCCGGAGATCGTCGCCGACGCGCTCCCGCCGGTAACGGTTGCGCATCGCGATCGCGACGGCGCGCTTGGCCTTCGCTTGACCGACGATGTACTTGTCCAATGCCGCGACGATTGCGCGCGGCGTCAGTTCCAACGCGCCGGTCATATGCTCTCTACCACAATGCTTTCGTTGGTGTAAATGCAGATCTCGGCGGCGATCTCCAGGCCTGTGCGCGCGATCTCCTCGGCGGTCATCGACGTGTTGCGCAGCAGCGCGGCAGCGGCCGCCTGTGCGTACGGTCCGCCGCTGCCGATGGCCGCCATGCCTTCATCCGGCTCGATGACGTCGCCGTTGCCGCTGAGAACCAGCAGATGATCTGCGTTGCCGACAATGAGCAGCGCTTCCAATTTGCGTAGCGCGCGGTCCTGGCGCCAATCTTTGGCGAGCTCGAC
>DASSJY010000006.1:0-41446 GCA_035690945.1 Gammaproteobacteria bacterium | reverse complement strand
AAGATCAAGGCCTATGTGGACAACGCGGTGGCGACGTTTCTGGAAGGCGTCACCGCCTGATTGGTTTATTGCCGCGCGTTGCCCAGCAGCCGCAGAATTTCCATGTACAGCCAGACCAGCGTGATCATCAGCGCGAAGCCGCTGTACCACTCCATGAACTTCGGCGCGCCGACTTCCGAGGTGCGCTTCATCATGTCGAAATCGAGCACCAGACTGAGGGCGGCAATGCCGATGATGAACAGGCTGATGCCGATGCTGAGGCTGCCGCTGCCGAACAACAGGCCCATGTTCACGCCGAACATGCCGACGATCCAGGTAACGATATAGAACAGGAAGATGCCGCCGATCGCGGCGGTGACGCCCATGCGGAACCGTTGCGTGACCTTGATGATATGGCTGCGATAGAGGAACAGCATCACCGCCATCACGCCGAACGTCAGGGCGACCGCCTGGATTACGATGCCGTGTGCGTGCGCGTTGTAAAACGCCGAAATGCCGCCGACGGCAAAGCCTTCGGCGATGGCGTACAGCGGCGCCGAAATCGGCGCCCAGTTCGGCTTGAAAATGGTCGCAAATGCCATGATCAAGCCGACGATCAGACCGCCGTACAGGTACGGCGTAATCGCAGCCGGGTTGAGCGGCGTGTACTGCGTCCAGGTCCAGCCGGCGGTGATCAGGAGGAGCACGAACAGCACGATCGTCTTGTTGATCGCGCCGTTGAGCGTCATCGCCTCGCCGGCGCCGACGCGCGGCAGGTCGCGGTAGGCCCCGGTACGGAACGCGGGGTTGCTCGATTTCATCAAGTCTCTGGCCATTGTGTTACCTTTCGATCGCGGCATTCGGCGGAAAAAAACCGCTGCATTGTCGCTTTAGAACTCACCTTATTCAATTAGTTGCAAATTTCGGGGCAAAACCATGGGTTTTCAAGTAGGGGATGGGGCTAGCCACATTATTTGATGAACTCGCTGCCGGCGCGACCGTCGTCACCGTCAACGATCGCCTCGCGCGGCGTTTGAGGGACAGATGGGCCCATCGCTGCCGCGGTGCCGGTTATGACGTCTGGGAAACACCGCCCATCATGTCGTTCGGCGGCTGGCTGATGAGCCTGTACGCCGCCCGGCGGGACGCGACCTTGGGCGGCGCGCCCACCGTGGAAGCCATGCTGCTCGCTCCGTCGCAGGTCGAAGCTGTCTGGACAAAGTTGATTCGGCAGTCGCGCCACGGCCACGGCGGCGACCTGTTGCAACCGACAGCCACCGCCGAGGCGGCGATGGATGCCTGGCGGCTTTGCCAGGCGTGGCGCGTGCCGCTTGCGCGGCTCGCAGCCGGCAGCGACGACAGCACTGCCTTCGTCGAGTGGGCGCGCGCATACGAGGACTTGTGCAAGCGGGAGAGGTGGCTCGATGCCGCTATGCTTGCCGATTGGCTGCGCGGCGAGCTTGGGCGTTTGAGCTTGCCGCAGCGACTGATATTCGCCGGCTTCGACGAGTGGACGCCGCAACAGACGGCGCTGCTTGATGCCATCGGGGCGGGAGGAGTCGTGGTTATCCGCGACGGTCTGCCCGCCGCGTCTTTCGCCGACTTGCGGGCCGTCGCAGCGGCGGATGCCGACGCCGAATTACGTGAGGCGGCGCTTTGGGCGGCGGATTATTTGAAGGCGGGCGGAGCCGGCCGCATCGGCATCGTCGTGCCGGATCTCCGGGCTCGACGAGAGGCCGCTATTCGCGCCGTTACCGCCGCCATAGATCCAGGTTCGCTCGCGCCCGCGGCCGGCGGCCAGGCACTACCGGTGAACGTGTCGGTGGGAACCGCGCTGGCGGATACGCCACTCGTGTGCGACGCGCTGCTTGCGCTCGGTTGCGGTGGCTCGGCTTTCGACCTCGAAGATATCGGCCGCCTGCTGCGTTCGCCCTTCATCGGCGGGGCCGGCACGGAACGGCTCGACCGGGCGCAACTCGATATTCAGTTGCGGCGGCACGGCGAGGCTCGGATCACCGGCACGACGCTGCGCTATTTCGCAGAGCGGACGGGTTGTTCCCTGTGGGTTCGATATTGGGCGGCGTTTAATCAGGTGTTTGCCGACGCGCCTCGCGCGGCGGGCGCACGTGTGTGGGCAGAAACGATCGATTACGCGTTGTCGGCGCTCGGCTGGCCGGGAGAGCGCGCGCTCGACAGCACCGAATATCAGACGCTCGAAGCGTTTCGCGAACTGCTGACGGACTTTGCCCGGCTGGAACTTGTTCTCGACGCTTCCATGCGCGGTGGCGAAGCGTTGAGCCGGCTGCGGCGGCTTGCCGCGCAGCGTCAATTTCAGCCGAGGCGCGCCGAAGCGCCGGTGCAGGTGCTGGGCATGTTGGAGGCCGCCGCGCTGGATTTCGACCGGCTGTGGGTCACGGGATTGGACGATCGCAATTGGCCGGCGCGGGCCGAACCCAATCCGTTCATTCCGGCCGGCGTGCAGCGTGAGTATGGGCTGCCGCATTCATCGGCGGAGCGCGAACTGGCGTTTGCGGAAGCGATTACGCGGCGGTTGTTTGGCGCCGCGCCGGAGGTGGTGGTGAGCTGGCCGGCGCGCGATGGCGACGTCGAATTGCGGCCGAGCCCGTTGGTTCCCGGCCACCTTGGCGGCGCGGCCGGACATGAGGCCGCGCCGCAGGTGCGGACAGATGAGAGCTGGCGGGACCAGATTTATCACGCTTCGCGGCTTGAAACGTTCGTTGACGATCGGGCGCCGCCACTGGCTGCGGGAGCATCAATTCGTGGCGGCGCGGGGCTGCTCAAGGATCAGGCGGCATGTCCCTTCAGAGCTTTCGCCAGCCGCCGGCTGCGCGCCGAGATGCCGGCGCTGCCGTCGCCGGGCCTTGATGCCGCGGTGCGCGGGCAATTGGTTCATTCGATGCTTGACGCGTTCTGGCAGTCGGTGGGCGACCAGGCGACGCTCGCGCGCATGGGTGAAGCGGCACGGGCGACGGCGATAAACAGTGCGATCGAAGCGGCATTGGAGCGGGCGAGTCTGCAGCATTCGGTGACGCTGTCGCCGCGCTTGCGTGACCTCGAGAAGGCGCGCCTGAATGCCTTGCTGGCGCAGTGGTTGGAAAAGGAATTGCTGCGCGCGCCCTTCCAGGTTGTCGCACGGGAGTTCAAGGCGACGCTTTCGCTCGCGAGTCTGGTGTTGCAACTTCGCATCGACCGCATCGATCGCCTGAATGACGGCGGTGAGGCGGTCGTCGACTACAAGACCGGCGCGATCGGCGGCGACGTATGGGGAGGCGAGCGACCCGACGAGCCCCAATTACCGGCCTACGCATTGAGCCGTGACGGGAACGTGACGGCGGTGTTGTTCGGCAGTCTGCACCGCGACGACAAGTTCGGCTGGCGCGGTATCGCGTCCGATTTGACCGGGATACAGCCCTTGTATCGTGGCGCCGATGACGTCGACCCGCGCACTCTGCAGCGTGAATGGCGCGTTGTTCTGCAAGATTTGGCGGCAGCGTTTCGGGACGGGGACGCCCGGGTCGATCCGAAAGATATCCGTAACACTTGCAAATACTGCGGGCTGCAAGCGCTGTGCCGAATCGCGGAGCAGGCTCATGGATAGCGCCACGGACGCCATGGCACGCCGCGATGCGCTTGATCCCGAGCGTTCGTTCATCGTGCAAGCTCCGGCCGGTTCCGGAAAAACCGAGCTGCTGACGCAGCGGTATCTGCGGATGCTGGCGATAGTCGGGTCGCCCGAGCAGATTCTGGCGATTACATTCACCCGCAAGGCCGTAGGCGAAATGCGCGACCGAGTGCTGCAGGCAATTGCCGCGGCGGCCGACGACACGCCGCCGCCCGAGAAACACCGCGCGCTGACATGGAAGCTCGCGCGCGCGGTGCGCGACCGCGCCGCCGCGCAGGGGTGGCAACTCGTCTCGTACCCATCGCGGCTCAGGATCGAAACGCTCGATGCGTTCGCGGGCTCGCTGACGCGGCGGCTGCCGCTGACTTCCGGTCTCGGCGCTGCGCCGCGGATCACCGAGCGGGCGCGCGAACTCTATGCCGAGGCCGCACGACGCACCGTGGCCATGCTCGACGAAAGCAGCGGCTTCGGCGACGCCGTGGCCGCGCTGCTTCTGCATCTCGATAACAACACGCAAAAGCTCGAACAGTTATTGATTGCAATGCTCGCAAAGCGCGACCAATGGCTGCGACTGATCCATCATGGCGGTGAGCGGGAGTTCCTGGAAGCGGCGCTCGCCCGCGAAGTCGCATCGCATCTTGCGCTACTGTGCGCGGCCGCACCGGCGCATTTGGACGCGGAGATGATCGAAGTGGCACGCGCCGCGGCTTGCAATCTGTCCGCCGAGAGCAATCAGCGGCACTGCCGCGATCTCACCGCAATGCCGGGCACGAGGCCCGCCGATTTGGCCGCGTGGCAGGGGCTTGCGGCAACGTGGCAGACGAAGGACAAAACCTGGCGGAAAAGCCCCAACGTGAAGAACGGCTTTCCGCCGGACCAAAAGGAACTCAAGCAGCGTGCGAACGAATTGCTTGCAAGCCTGGCGGAGCATCCGGAATTTTGCAGGTTGCTGGGCGCTGTTGGCGAACTTCCGCCGGTCGAGTACAGCGAGCAGCAGTGGACTATTCTGCAGGCGCTGATCGACCTGCTGAAGCTCGCTGCCGCGCAGTTGCAGGTGGTGTTCGGAGAACAGGGCAGCGTCGATTTCATCGAAATCGCGTTGCGTGCGCTGCGCGCGCTGGGGGAACCGGATGCGCCGACCGATCTCGGTCTGGCGCTCGACTACCGGTTGCAACACATCCTGGTCGACGAATTTCAGGATACGTCGTGGAGCCAGTTTGCGCTGCTCGAACGTCTGACGGCCGGCTGGAGTCCCGGCGATGGCCGCACACTGTTTCTGGTCGGCGATCCGATGCAATCGATTTACCGCTTCCGCGAAGCGAAGGTCGGTCTTTATCTTCGGGCCTGGCACGAAGGCATCGGCGACATTCGGCTGGATAAGCTGAAGCTTGGCATCAACTTCCGTTCCACGGCTGCCATCGTCGATTGGAATAACGCAACCTTCGCCGCACTCTTTCCCGCCGTGGCCGACATTGCCGCCGGGGCAGTGCCGTATGCCGCCGCCATCGGCCGCGATGACGACAATGGCGGCGGCGCCGAGATCATCGCGCGCTTTGACGACAGCCCGGATGAAGCTGCGCGTATCGTCGAGTTGGTCGAAGCGCGGCGGCGCGCCGCGCCGGACGAGACCATTGGCATACTCGTTCGCGGCAAGAAGCACGCAGAGCCCACGCTCGCGGCGCTGCGCGAAGCGGGGTTCAGGGCGCAGGCGGTCGATCTGGAGCCGCTGGGCGAACGCCAGACCGTACGCGACCTGACGGCGTTGACGCGCGCGCTGGCGCATCCTGGCGACCGGGTCGCCTGGCTGGCGATTCTGCGCGCGCCGTGGTGTGGGCTGAGCCTGACTGATCTGACTGCGCTGGCGGAAGACACCGACGATTCGATCTGGACATTGTTGAACAATGCGGAACGAATGCGTGCGCTCTCCGCGGAGGGGCGCGAGCGCGCGGCGCGCGTGATCGCGATGCTCGCGCCGGCGTTCCACAACTGGCGACGCCAGCCGCTCAGGCAGCTGGTTGAAGAGACGTGGTTGGCGCTCGGCGGTCCCGCCTGCATTGCCGAACCGGCGGATCTCGACAATGCTGACGCGTTCTTCGCCTTGCTCGACGAAGTCGAACAAGGCGGCGACCTGGCGGATAACAGTGTGCTGGAAGAGCGCCTGGCCGATCTGTGCGCCCGACCTGCGCCGGATGCCGATGCGCGCTTGCAGGTGATGACGATACACAAGGCCAAGGGTCTCGAATTCGATACCGTTATCGTGCCGGCACTGGAGCGTGTGCCAAAATCGGGAGAGCGGCAATTGCTGCTCTGGCTGGAGCGACCGCGCGCCGGCAGCGACCCGGATTTCCTGCTTGCGCCCATCGCCTCGGCGGAGGAGAAGGAGGATGCGCTATACAACAGCCTCAAGACCCTGCGCAAGGAACAGGACGAGTTGGAGCAAATGCGCCTGCTTTATGTGGCCGCAACGCGCGCGCGCCGGCGGTTGTATTTGTTGGGCGGCGTCAAGAGTCACCTGGGCAAGAACGGTTTCGAACTGCAAAAACCAAATAAGCATTCCTTGCTGGCCAAGCTCTGGCCGCAAATCGCGCATGTCTTCGAAGCGGGATTCGATGCGGCGCAGTCGAACGAACCGCTCGAGACGCCGAAGCCGGCTCCGATAGCGTTGAGCCGCCTGGTGACGGGGTGGCAAACACCTCCGCCGCCGCGGATCGGCTGGCGTGGAGAGGGCGAGGCGGATGTCGCCGCAAACGCGCCGGTCGAATTTTCCTGGGCAGGCGAAACTGCTCGCCGCGTCGGTGTTTTGGTGCACGCATTACTCGACCGGATCGCGCGCGACCAGCTGGATCAATGGCCGGCGGAAAGGGTGGCGGCGCTGGGTCCAACGCTGGAGGCGAGGTTGCGGTGGGAAGGCGTGCCGACAGTCGAACTGGAACCTGCTCGGGACAGAGTCATCGCGGCCGTGAAAGCGACGCTCGCCGACGAGCGGGGCCGCTGGCTGTTGGCGAAACACGATCAGGCGCGGACTGAATATGCCTTGTCCGGCATGATCGATGGTCGCCGTATCAGCGGCGTGATCGACAGGTCCTTTGTGGAGGATGGCGTACGCTGGATCGTCGACTACAAAACCGGCAGCCATGAAGGTGGTGACCTGCATGCCTTTCTGGCGCGGGAGCGCGAGCGTTACGCGCCCCAGATGGCGACCTACGCGCGCCTCTTCGCCGCGATGGAGGACAGGGTGGTTCGGACGGCGCTTTATTTTCCATTAATGGCTGGATGGATCGAGTGGGAGAGCTAAAATAGCGACCATGTCTGAAGATGAAATCCACAACAGCCTCGTCGTCGCGATTTCCTCGCGCGCATTGTTCGATCTTGAAGAAAGTCACCGCGTCTTCGTCGAAGAGGGGCTGGAAGCCTATTCGAAATACCAGATCGAGCACGAAGACGACCTGCTGCAACCCGGCATTGCGTTTCCGCTGGTCGAAAAGTTGCTGAAACTGAACGCCGACGCGCGTACGCCACGCGTCGAAATCATCCTGCTGTCGCACAACAGCGCCGATACCGGCCTGCGCATTTTTAATTCGATCGAGCACTTCAAGCTCGACATTACGCGGGCGGCATTTACCAATGGCCTGTCGCCGTATCGCTACGTCGAACCGTTCGGCGCGGATTTGTTCCTGTCCGCCGAGCCCGAAGACGTGCGCCAGGCGCTCGTCCAGGGACATGCGGCCGCGACCATCGTGCCGTCTCGGAGTGGCGCCGGCGACAGCCGCCAGCTGCGCATCGCTTTCGATGGCGATGCGGTGCTGTTTTCCGACGAAGCCGAACGCGTATACAAGGAACAGGGACTGGAAGCATTTACCGCGAGTGAGCGCGCCGCCGCGCGCCTGCCGCTGTCAGGCGGCCCGTTCAAGAATTTCCTCGCCGGGCTGTCGCGCATTCAAAACGAGTTCCCGATCGACAATTCGCCGATTCGCACCGCGTTGGTCACGGCGCGCTCGGCACCGGCGCACGAACGCGTGATCCGGACCCTGCGTGGCTGGGGCGTGCGCATTGACGAAGCGCTGTTTTTGGGTGGGCGCCCGAAAGCGGCCTTCCTGAAAGCCTTCGGCGCGGACATCTTCTTCGACGACCAGCAGCTGCATTGCGACTCGGCCGCGGGCGTCGTCGCTACCGGCCATGTACCCCACGGGGTGGCGAACGAATAACGCCCCTACCAGATCTGGCAGATGCGTTTGTTCACCATCGGACTGCTGTCCGTCAGGTGCCAGGCCTTCTTGAACTGCGGCATGTTGGCGACCGTGCCATTGACGCGATACTTGGCCGGCGGATGCGGATCGACCCTGACTTTCAGTTGCGCAGCTTTTGGCCGGGTACTGGCGGCCCACGAGTTGGCATAGGCCCAAAAGAACAATTGGTCCGGTGTAAAGCCGCCAATTGAATGCGCGTGTTTGGCCGCATCGGACGCGTGATAAGCCAGATAGGCCAGCTTCAGGCCGCCAAGATCGGCGATGGCTTCGCCGGTGACCAGGTTGCCCTGAACGTGCGCGCCACCGGCGACCGTGTAGGTGGAAAACTGGTCGGTGATGCATTTGGCCTGCGCCTTGAATCGCGTCAAATCGCCGGCGGTCCACCAGTTGCGCAGGTTGCCCTGACCGTCGTACTGACTGCCCTGGTCATCGAAACCATGGGTGATTTCATGGCCGATGGCGGCGCCGATCTCGCCATAGTTGATCGCCGCCGGCGCGTTCGGATTGAAAAACGGCGGCTGCAGAATGCCGGCGGGAAAGACGATTTCATTCATCGACGGGTTGTAATAGGCGTTCACCGTCTGCGGTGTCATCCCCCACTCGCTGCGATCGACCGGCTTGCCTATCTTGTTCAACTCCCGCTGCGTTTCAAATTCGGCGGCGCGAAGTGTGTTCAGCACGTACGGGCCGCGGTTGATCGTGAGCTTCGAGTAGTCGCGCCACTTGTCGGGGTAGCCGACCTTCTCGGTGATCAGCGACAGCTTCTTCAGCGCCTGCTTCTTGGTCGCCGGAGTCATCCAGTCGAGTTTCATGATGTCGTTGCGCAGCGCGGTCTCGATGTTGTCGAGAATCTCCATCACCCGCCGCTTCGATTCGGCGGAGAAATATTTCTCGACAAACAGTTTGCCGACGGTGAAGCCGATTGCATTATCTTCGGCACTTGCCACCCGCTGCCAGCGCGGGCGCAGCGCTTTGGCACCAGTCAGCTTTGAACTGAAGGCGAAGTCTTCATCGACGAATGGCCTGGACAGATAAGGCGCCTCAGCGTTGAGCAGATGCCAGCGCAGGTACATCTTCCATTCGTTGAGCGGCACTTTCTTGAGTTCTTTGTCGGCCACTTCAAAGAACTTCCGATTGGTGACGTTGATGCTCTTTACCTGCGGCACGCCGACAAGCGCGAAATACCGTTGCCATGAAAAATCCGGCGTCATCTCGTGGAGCCGCTTGAGCGACGTCGGATGATAGATAGCGTGCGGATCGCGGCGGGCGACGCGCGTCATTGACGCCTCGGCGAGCCTCGTTTCAAGCTGCATGATGTTTTTCGCGCCTTCCGATGCGGCAGCTTTGTCCACGCCGCTCAACTCGAGCATCTTCGCGACGTGATCGACATAAGCCGTACGCAATGCGGCGGACTTCTTGTCCTTGTCGAGATAGTAGCTGCGGTCGGGCAGCCCGAGACCGCCCTGGTCGGCGACGCCGACGACCTGCGTGCTGTCCCTGAAGTCCTGCATTTCGCCGAAGTCGAACAGCGCGTTGACGCCCATGCCTTGCAAACGCGCAATTTCCGTCTGCAGATCCTTGAGATCGGTGATCGCATCAATGCGCGCGAGTTCCGGCGCCAAGGGTTTGATACCGGCCGCATTGATGGCTTCGACGTTCATGCCGCTGGCGTAGAAGTCGCCAATCTTCTGATCAACGCTGCCATCGGCTGCATTTGTGTCGGCCGCGGCCTGCTGGAGAATCTGGCGGATGCGTTTCTGGTTGACCCGGTACAGCGCCCTGGAAACGCCCCAGCCCGAGTAGGACGACGGAATCGGGTGCGCCTTGATCCAGCCGCCATCGGCGAATTCAAAAAAATTCTCGCCCGGCTTGACGCTCCGGTCGAGATCGGCAGGGTTGAAGCCGTCATTGTTCGCGTGGGCACCGTGGGAGGTCGCCTGGCCGGCGTACAGCGCCGCGAAAGGCACCACGCAAAGCGCGGCCGTCAGCAGGCAGGATGGCCCGAAGGAATGAAACACACGCATGAACCGCTCCGCTCAAGGAATTGGACGATAATGCCGGACAGCGGGGCGGCCCGCAAACGCTGTCTGCCACAATCGAACATATCGGGTACACTGAAAATCGCTCCCGATGTGCCATCTTTACAAGGAGGATCGATACGTGAACAAGTTGACGTACATGCTGGCGGCGCTGTTGCTGGCTGGTCTGAACCTCGGTTGGACGCCTGCCGTCGCGGCCCAGCAGACCACCACCGCGGCTACCGCGACCGCCGCGCCGCCCGGTCCGATTCAGCTGAACGTCGACGTGACCGACGCTGCCCGCAAGGTCTTTCATGCGCACGAGGTCGTGCCGGTGCAGCCGGGGCCTTTGACCTTGTATTACCCGAAATACATACCGGGTGAGCACGGGCCGACCGGTCCGATCGTCAACCTGGCGGGCCTGGTCTTCACTGCCAATGGCAGGCAACTCGACTGGGAGCGCGACGCCGACGACATGTACACGTTTCACCTCAACATTCCGAAGGGCGTCACCGAACTCGATATTTCGCTCGACTTCCTGTCGCCGGTCGGTAGCGGCGAGTTCACCGCGGGCGTTTCCGCGACGCCGAAGTTGGTCGACCTCAACTGGAACCAGGTCGCGCTGTATCCGGCAGGATTTCCGACCAGCGACCTGGTCTATGTTCCGAGTCTCAAGATTCCGAAGGGGTGGCAGTTCGGCACGGCGCTCAACGTCAAGAGCAAGGACGGCAACGAGATCCACTTCGACAAGGTGACGTTCAATAACCTGGTCGATTCACCGGTGATTTCGGGCCAGTACTTCCGCCAGTTCAAGCTCGCGCCGAATTCCGACGTGCACCGCTGGCTGGATGTCGTCGCCGACTATCCGAAGGCGCTCGATGCCAGCGACAAGCAGATCGAGGAGATGCGCAACCTGGTCGCGCAGGCGACGGCACTGTTCCAGTCGCATCATTACAAGAACTACCATTTTCTGCTGACGCTGAGCGACAAGACGGCACACTTCGGCCTGGAGCATCACCAATCGAGCGACGACCGCCTGGACGCGGATTTCTTTGTCGATCCGAAGGCATTCATGCTGGAAGCGGACCTGATGCCGCACGAGTACGTACACTCGTGGAACGGCAAGTTCCGTCGGCCGGCGGAGCTTTGGCAGCCGGATTTCGAGAAACCGGAGCACACCCGCATGCTGTGGGTCTACGAGGGGCTGACCGATTACCTCGGCCCGGTGCTGACAGCACGCAGCCAGCTTTGGTCGCCGAAGGAATTTCGCGAAAACCTGGCGATGCTCGCCGCCAACATGGACCATCGGCCCGGACGGACCTGGCGGCCGCTGATCGACGTGACGATCGCCGCGCAACTGCTGTACGGCTCGCCGGGCTACTGGGCCAACTGGCGCCGCGGCACGGATTTTTACCCCGAAGGCACGCTGATCTGGCTCGACGTCGATACCAAGATTCGCGCGTTGAGCCACGGCAAGCACTCGCTCGACGACTTCGCCCAGTTGTTCTACGGCATCGACAACGGCAGCTATGTCACCAAGACCTACACGTTCAACGACCTCGTCAACGCGCTGAACAAGGTGCAGCCGTACGACTGGCGCTCTTTCCTGCGCAACTTGCTGGACCGCCGCCAGTACCACGCGCCGCTCGATGGCATCACGCGCAGCGGCTGGAAGCTCACCTATACTGACCAGCCGAACGAAATGCAGAAGGTGCGCCAGTCCCGCCGTCATTACATCAACCAGATGTACGGCATCGGCCTGATGCTGAACGACAAGGGCGACATCCGCGACGTACTGTGGAACGGACCGGCGTTCAAGGCAGGCATCGGCCCCGGCATGACGATCCAGGCAGTAAACGGTGTGAAGTTCTCGCCCGATGCCTTCGAGCGCGCCCTGAAAAGCGGTGAAAAGAACAAGGAGCCGTTGCACCTGCTGATCGACAACCAGGGCTATCTGAAGACCTTCGATGTCGACTACCACGGCGGCATGCGCTACCCGCACCTGGTGCGAGAGAAGGGTAAGTCCGACATGCTGAGCGAGATTTTGAAGCCGCTCAAGACCGGCGGCGATTAGAGACGCCGTTTGCTTACTCCCTCTCCCCCGTGGGGGAGAGGGAACCCGGCATGCCTTGTCCGGTCTCGGATACTGCTCAGACAGACTTGCGCGGGCGCCTGATCCAGCCTGAATCCCTGACTGACTCTTCTTCGAGCCGGCGACGGCGGACTTCCAGGATCGGGGCGCGGCCGAGGTAGCCGATGAGCTTGGTGCGGTCGTTGCGGTCCACGACCAGCAGGCGGCCGACCTGGTTGCCGAGCATCCGGTTGAGGGCGGTGCTCAACAGTTCGTCCGGAGTCGTGACGATCACATCCGCTTCGGCCACGTCCAGTACCGTCGTATCCGGGCTTTGCTCGCGCTCCATGCTCCGCAACACGTCGCCGCGGGTGATGATGCCGAGCAGCCGACCGTCGTCGTCAATGATCGCGTGCGCCTGGTGACGCGTGACGACCGGATCGTGGCGGCCGATTCTGTCGGCCAGCTCCGACAGCAGCATGCTCGCCTTGAGCGTCGGCGGTTGCCGGTCCATGACCTCGGCGACGGTTGTCTGTTGCAGCACGTCCGTTTCGTAGTCCATCTGGATGCGCACGCCGCGACGGCGCAGCTTTTCGGTCATGATCGTCGAGTCGCGCATCATGTAGTAGGCGACCATGTTCGCGATCACGCAGACGATCATCAGCGGCAGCACCGAGTTGTAGTTGCGCGTGATTTCGAACGCGAAAATGATCAGCGTGAAGGTCGCGCGCGCTGCCGCGGCGAACACGGCGGCCATGGCCACCAGCGCGAAAGCGGCCGGGTCGAGATGCATACCCGGCACGATCAGGTTGACGACGATCGCGAACGAGCCGCCGATCGCGCCGCCGATCATGAACATCGGCGCGAGCAGACCGCCGGAGGTGCCGGAGCCGAGCGAAATGAGCAGGGCAAGGCCCTTGCACACGATGATGGCCAGCAGTATGCCGAGCGTGAGGCGTGCATTCAGGATGTCGCCGATGGTGTCGTAGCCGACACCCAATACCCGCGGAAAGAGGTAGCCGATGATGCCGAGCGCAAGTGCGCCTACCGCCGGCCACCACATCTTGTCGAACGGCAGCTTTTCGAATTGGTCCTCGATCCAGTAGAGCAGTTTGCTGATGCCGACGGCGCAGACGCCGCAGATAACCGCCAGCACGATGTAAAAAGGTAGTCCCGACAGCACGGCGAAATGCTGCTCGCCGACGGTAAACAGCGGGCCGGGCCCGATCATCTGGAAGTGGACCGTGGTGGCGATGGTGCTGGCGATAACCAGCGGAATGAACGAGCGCGACTTGAACTCGAACAGCAGCAGCTCGATGGCGAGAATCACGCCTGCGATCGGCGTATTGAACGTCGCGGCCATGCCGGCTGCCGCGCCACAGGCAAGCAGTACCTTGCGCTCGGCGGCGGTGGTATTGATGATCTGGCCGATGATCGAGCCGAGTGCGCCACCGGTCTGGATGATCGGCCCCTCGGCACCGAACGGGCCGCCGGTACCGATCGCGATGGCAGCGGAAATCGGCTTGTAGAAGGCGACTTTCGGAGCAATCTTGCTGCGGTTGATGGTAATCGCTTCCATCGCCTCCGGGATGCCATGGCCGCAGATCTTGTCGGTGCCGAACTTGGCCATCAGGCCAACGATCAGGCCACCGGCCACCGGGATCAGAATGACCCAGAAGCCGACCGGCGTGTTGTACACATGTGGAAAGTTGGTCGCCACCCGCCCGAAGAACACGAGGTTCGTCACCAGGCCGATGAGCTTGTACAGGCCGAACGCGACGAAGCCGGCGAGCAGCCCGATCAGGGCGCTCAGGATCGCGATCAGAAAGACGCGGAATTCGTGCAGGTTAAGAGGAGCATTCTGCGCGCCGTGGCGCACATCGACAGCAGGTTGCGACATCAAGGTTCCGGGGTCAGGTCAGGTTGTGAAAGTGGCGGTTTAGCGGATCATCGGGCTACGCGGCAGCCGCCGGGCACGCCGTTCGGGGACAGGAGAAGTTGCCAGAGCTGGCTGCGCCGGGCTCGAAAGTTGCCGGCGCTCGCTTGCAGATAATAAGTCCACATGCGGTAGAAACGGTCGTCATAGTCGGATTTCAATTCGTCCCAATGGGCGCGGAAATTGTGCAGCCATTGCATCAGCGTCGGGTCGTAGTCGGCGCCGAAGTTGTGCCAGTCCTCGAACAGGAAAAGGCCCTCGATTGCCGTCGTGATCTGGCGCGCCGACGGCAGCATCGAGTTGGGGAAAATGTAGCGCGCGATCCAGGGATCGGTTTGCGTCACGGACTTCGGCGTGCCGATGCAGTGCAGCAGGAACAGGCCGTCGTCGGCCAGCAGCCGGCGCGCGGCTTCCATGTACGTGCGGTAGTTCTTGTAGCCCACGTGCTCGAACATGCCGATCGAGACGATCCGGTCGAAGCGGCCTTCGACGTTGCGGTAGTCTTCGAGTCGGATGTCGATCGGCAGGCCGCTGCAGCGTTCGCGCGCCAGTTCGGCCTGCTCCTTGGAGACGGTCACGCCCACGCCTTCGACGCCGTGGCGTTCCACCGCATAGCGCAGCATGCCGCCCCAGCCGCAGCCGATGTCGAGCAGCTTCATGCCCGGCTTGAGTCCGAGTTTGCGGCAGACCAGGTCGAGCTTGGCCTCCTGTGCCTCGTCCAGCGTCTGCGCGTCCTTCCAGTAGCCGCAGCTGTACATCATGTGCTTGTCGAGCATGAACTGGTACAGCCGGTTGCCCTTGTCGTAGTGGCGGCGCCCGATCTCGAACGACCGCGAGCGGCTTTGCTGGTTGATGAGGCGGGCGCGCAGTGAGTGCAGCGCGTCCTTCCAGGTCAACACCTTGTCGTCGATGTGGGCGCCGAGTAGCCGGGCGAAGAACTCGTCCAGCCGCGGGCAGTCCCACCATCCGTCCATGTAAGCTTCGCCGACGCCCATCGAACCTTCGGCGAAGGCGCGCGTGTAGAGGCGGGGATCGTGCACGCGAATGTCGAATGGCCGGCCGCCGTCAATCTCGATGCCGGCACTCTGCAGCAGTTCGGCCGCGCGGGCCTTGAACTTCGTGTGCCTCACGGGCGCACGTCGCGAATTTTCGTCGACTGCATTCATAACCGCCGATCCGGGGTGGCGCGTGGATGTTGCGTGAAAATGTTAATCCGCGAATTTTAGCGCATTCCTCTCGCCGCGTCAGGTATCCTTGCGACCCTGACGCGTCAGGTTTAGACTGATTCCAAATTTACGCGCTCCGCGTATTTCCCGTTCCCGAACCCATAACAAGGAGACTCCGATGGCACACGAATTGCCCAAGCTTCCGTTTGACATGGACGCGCTGGCTCCCCATATCTCCCGCGAGACACTTGAATATCATCACGGCAAGCATCATAAAAAATATGTCGACACGCTCAACTCGATGATTCCGGGCACCGAGTTCGAGAATATGTCGCTGGAAGAGACGGTCAAGAAGGCTTCCGGCAAGATGTTCAACCAGGCCGGCCAGATCTGGAACCACAATTTCTACTGGAACTGCCTGACGCCGAACAGCAACAAGCCGCAAGGCGACCTGGAGCAGGCCATCAACCAGGCGTTTGGTTCGCTGGACGCGTTCAAGTCCGAATTCAACGAGAAGGCGGGCGGGCTGTTCGGCTCCGGTTGGGCCTGGCTGGTGAAAAAGCCGGACGGGTCGCTGGGCATCGTGCAGACCGCGAATGCCGAGACGCCGATTCAGGAGGGCCGCGACGTCCCGCTGCTCACCTGCGACGTCTGGGAACACGCGTATTACATTGATTATCGCAACGCGCGTCCCGATTATCTGAAGGCATTCTGGAACGTTTGCAACTGGAACTTCGTCGCCAGAAATTTCTCCCGCTGAGGTTTTCAGGCAAGCGGAATGTCCGAGGACGCCTATGCCGAGCTCGCCAAGCATCCGCCGTCGCCCTGCATCGGCGTCTGCACGCTGGACGACGACCAACGTTGCGTCGGTTGCTATCGCGATGTTCACGAGATATCGCAGTGGCCGTTTATGACGGCCGATGAACAATGGCGCATCGTGCGGGCGCTGTCCGCACGGGCAAGCGCGTCGGATTAACTTTTTGAGGTAGAGATGGACATACATGAAAAGATCAAGCAGCAGATTGCGGGCAACCCGGTGCTGCTTTACATGAAGGGCACGCCGGACTTTCCGCAGTGCGGCTTTTCGGCGCAGACCGTGCAGGCACTCAAGCAGTGCGACGCGGAATTCGCGTATGTGAATATTCTGGAAGAGCCGGAAATCCGTTCGACGCTGAAGGAAGTATCCAACTGGCCCACGTTCCCGCAGCTGTTCGTCAAGGGCGAACTGGTCGGCGGCTGCGACATCGTGACCGAACTTTATCAGTCGGGTGAATTAAAAACGCTGGTGCAGGGCGCAGCCCGGAAAGCGGCGTCCTGAGTTCGCCGTCCGGGAGCGGCATTGCCCGCTCCCGGCCTTACGATTCGTTCGCCGTCCGAAAATCGGCTTGATCCATCAGGCCCGCTTCATAAATCGGCTGCGAGCGATTGACAAGTTCGCAGAACAACTCGCAGGTCTTTTCGGCATCGTACTGTGCCGAATGCGCATCGCGCGCATCCCACCGCAATCCCAGCGCATCGACCGCGCGAGCCAGTACGGTCTGCCCGAGCATCACCCCGGCCAGCGTTGCCGTATCGAAACTGCTGAACTGATGGAACGGGTTGCGCTTGATGCCGCAGCGTGCCATTGCTGCATTCAGGAACCCCAAATCGAAAAATGCATTGTGGCCGACGAGTACGGCTCGGTTACATTCCTGTTCCTTCAGCGCCCGCCGCACTTCCCGAAACAGCCGCTGCAGCGCCTCGCGCTCGGGTAAGGCCGGTCGCAGCGGGTGGTGCGGATCGATGCCGGTCACATCCAGCGACGCCTGTTCGATGTTGGCGCCGGGAAACGGGGCGACATGGAACGTATGCGTGGTGGTGGGATACAGCCGGCCCCGTTCGTCCATTGCAACAAGCACGGCCGAAATCTCCAGCAGCGCATCGGTGGCCGAGTTGAAGCCGCCTGTCTCCACGTCCACCACGACGGGGAGAAAACCCCGAAAGCGCCCCGCCATCCGGTTGTTGGTCGGTCTGTACTGCATCGGCGACAGCATAACGGAGCGGCGAGGCTAAAGCGACTCGGCGGCGAGCTTCCAGCCTATGGCTTCCCCGCCGCGCAACGGCACCACCTCCCCGTCCCCCAACGGGTACGACGCCGGAATCTGCCAGTCCGTTTTGACCAGCCGAACAGTGCCGCTGTTTTCCGGCAGGCGGTAGAAGGCGGCACCGCGGCGGCCGGCGAATTCACCCAGCCGGTCCAGCGCACCGGCGCGCTCGAATGCCTCCGCATACAGCTCCAGCGCAGCATGCGCGCTGAAAATGCCGGCGCAGCCGCAGGCGGTTTCCTTGGCGCCGCGGGCGTGTGGGGCGCTGTCGGTGCCGAGGAAGAAACGTTCATCCCCGCCGGTCGCGGCTGCGACCAGCGCCTGCCGGTCGCTTTCCAGCTTAAGAACGGGCAGGCAGTAATAGTGCGGCCGGAGGCCACCGGCGAACAGCGCGTTGCGGTTGTAGAGCAGGTGCTGCGGCGTGATCGTCGCCGCCAGATGACTGTCGCTCGCGCGCACGTATTCGACCGCGTGCCGCGTTGTTACATGCTCCAGCACAATGCGGAGCGCCGGGAAGTCGCGTCGCAGTGGATCGAGCACGCGGTCGACGAATACCGCCTCGCGATCGAAGACGTCGATGTCGGGATCGGTTACCTCGCCGTGAATCAGTAGCGGCAGATCATGCGTCTGCATTGCTTCCAGCACCGGCCGCACACGGTGCAGGTCGGCCACGCCGGAATCGGCATTGGTGGTCGCTCCGGCCGGATACAGCTTGACGCCGATCATCGCAGCCTCGTCGGCCGCGCGCGCAATCTCGCCGGGCACCGTGGTTTCGGTCAGGTAGAGTGTCATCAGCGGCGTGAAGTTGGCGCCTTCCGGCAACGCCGCGAGAATGCGATCGCGGTATGTCAGCGCGTCCGCAACAGTGCGCACCGGCGGCTTCAGGTTCGGCATCACCACGGCGCGAGCAAACTGGCGCGCCGAATGTGCAACGACGTCGGCCATCGCCGCGCCGTCGCGCAGGTGCAGGTGGAAGTCGTCGGGGCGGGGGAGCGTGATTTCCATCAGCTGAACGTCCCCTGTCGGTGCAGGAATTCGAGCGTAAAGCGCACGCCGAAGCCGGTCACTTCAGTCGGAATGTGCGCCAGCCCGCCCTTTGACTCGCCGGCCGACAGATCCAGATGCACCCAGGGCACATCCTTTTTGACAAAACGGTTGAGGAAGCGGGCGGCGAGAATCTGATCGGCCTCGCTGCCGACCGTGCATTGTTTGATGTCCGCCACGTCGCTTTCGAGCATCTTGTCGAAATCGGCATCCGCGGGAAAGGGCCAGACGCGTTCACCGCTCGCGCGGCCGGCGGCGATGACCGCCTGATTCAATTCGTCGCTGTTGGTGATGGCGCCGGTGTAGCGGGTACCGAGCGCGTCGATGCAGGTGCCGGTCAGTGTGGCATAGTCCATCAGCAGGGCGGGCTTGTCGCGGCTGGCCAGCACCAGCGTATCCGACAGCGCCATGCGGCCCTCGGCGTCGGTGTGGACGATCTCGATGGTTGTGCCATTGAGTGCCGTCACCACCTCGTTCTGCCGATACGCCCCCGGACCGATGTCGTTGGTCGCAATCGCCAACCACGCATCGACGGGAAAATCGGCCTTCAGGCGGCCGAGCGCCAGCAGCGTCCCGGCAGCGACGGCGCTGCCCTGCATGTCGCCGTGCATGCCGAACATGCCCTTGGCGCCTTTGAGGTTCGTGCCGCCGGTATCGAAGCAGATGCCTTTGCCGACCAGCGCGAGTGCGGGGTTCTTGCCGGCTCTCGTTGGGCGGTAGCGCAGGTGTGCGATGCCGGCATCGCGGCGGGCGCTGCCTTGCGCCACCGCGAGAAAGGCTCCCGCACCGTGCTTTTTCAGTGTCTTTTCATCGAGAAATTCGAACTGCCAGCCTTCCTGCTCGGCAAGCTGCGCGAGCAGATCGCGGTAATGAGTGGGCGTCAGGTAATTCGCCGGCAGGCCCGTCAGCCAACGCGCAAGGTTGTTGCCCGCGGCAGCGGCTTGCGTGCGGGCGAGATCGAGCTTATGCGGATGAAACAACTTGATGCGCTTGGATTTCCCCGCCGGTGTCGCCTTCTGCTTGAATTGAGGCAGGCGGAAGGCGGCGGCGCAGAGGGCCGCGATTGCGGCTTCGGCCATTGCATCATCGGCCGGCGCCATGTGTACGCCGACGGTCGCCGGATTGAAGCGCAGGACTTCCGCCGCCAGTTTGCGCGCCAGCGTCAGGCGCTCGAATGCGCTCGCGCCCGGTGCAATGAAGCCGGCGACGATCGGGAGCGCGTGCGCACCTGCCGCGGCGACAACGATATCGCTGTCGCTCATCCGCTTGCGCAGCGTGCCGATCTCGTCGCGGTAGGGAAAATCGGGCAGTTTTGACGGTGCCACATCTTTCCGCGCCACGATGACAAGTGCATCAAGACGTTCGAGCGCCGCCTGATCCAGAGGGTCGGTGGTCTGGTTGAGCCTGACGGTTGAGAGTTCCGGCAACTTGTTCATCCGGCGGCGTATCCTTGACCTGAATTGAGCAACCGACGATCATATCAGACTCTGGCGGGGGCCTCGGCGCTCCGCCTTGCCCAATCTCCACGCTATATCCGGAGTTTTCATTCCGATTTCCGCCTACGGCTGGGTTGTCCAGCGCGGCATAGTTTCAACGTTCAGGGCTGATAAATGTCTGATTCCAACCTTAAAGATTCCACGGATATCGACATCCAGGAAACCCGCGAATGGCAGGAGTCCATTCGCTCCGTGCTGGCGAACGAGGGACCGGAGCGTGCCAAGTTCCTGCTCGAGAATGTGATTCTCGATGCGCGTCGCACCGGCGCCTACATTCCATACGATCCCAGCACACCGTACATCAACACGATTCCGCCGCACCAGGAAAAGAAGATGCCGGGCGAGCAGCGGCTCGAGCGCCAGGTGCGTTCGCTGATCCGCTGGAATGCGATGGCGATGGTGGTGCGCGCCAAGCGCAGCGGCAAGGGCCTCGGCGGCCATATCGCGAGCTACCAGTCGGCCGCGACGTTGTACGAGGTGGGCTTCAATCATTTCTTCCATGCGCCATCCGAAGGTCATGGCGGCGATCTGCTGTACCTCCAGGGGCACTCGTCGGAAGGCATTTATTCGCGCGCGTTTCTCGAAGGCCGGCTGTCGGAGGAGAATCTGAAGAACTTCCGCCAGGAAACGCATGGCAAGGGGATCTCGTCGTATCCTCACCCGTGGCTGATGCCGGACTTCTGGCAATTCGCCACCGTCAGCATGGGGCTTGGGCCGATTACCGCGATTTACCAGGCGCGGTTCATGAAGTACCTCGAAAACCGCGGCATTGCCAAGACCTCGAATCGCAAGGTGTGGTGCTTCATTGGCGACGGCGAGACGGACGAGCCGGAGACGCTGGGTGCGATCGATATCGCCGCGCGCGAAAAGCTCGACAACCTGATTTTCGTGATCAACTGCAACCTGCAGCGCCTGGACGGCCCGGTGCGCGGTGACAGCAAAATCGTGCAGGAACTGGAAGGGCGCTTCCACGGCGCCGGCTGGAATGTCATCAAGGTGCTGTGGGGCGGCCGCTGGGATCAACTGCTGGCGCAGGACGAAAAAGGCCTGCTGCTGAAACGCATGGAAGAGTGCGTCGACGGCGAGTATCAGTCATTCAAGGCGCACGGCGGGGCGTACACCCGCGAGCATTTCTTCGGCAAGTATCCGGAACTCAAGGAGATGGTCGCCAACTACACCGACGAAGATATCTGGCACCTGAATCGTGGTGGCCATGATCCGCAGAAGGTGTACGCCGCTTATGCAGCAGCGGTTGAGCACAAAGGCCAGCCGACCGTCATTCTCGCCAAGACCATCAAGGGCTATGGCATGGGGGAGGCCGGCGAAGCGGCCATGACGGCGCACCAGAGCGAGGAAATGAACGACGAGCAAATCCTCGCGTTCCGCGATCGCTTCGAGATTCCGCTGTCCGATGAGGAAGCGCTGAAGCTGCCGTTCATCCGCCCCGACGAGGGCTCGGAGGTGATGCGCTACCTGAAGGAACGGCGCAAGGATCTCGGCGGTTATCTGCCGGCGCGTCGCGAAAAATCGACCACGCTCCAGATTCCGGACCTCGAGGCGTTCCGCAAGCTGCTCGACGGCAGCGGCGACCGCGAGATTTCGACCACGATGGTCTACGTGCGCATTCTGCAGATCCTGACGCGCGACAAGAATATTCGCGATCACATCGTCCCGATCGTGCCCGACGAAGCGCGCACGTTCGGCATGGAAGGCCTGTTTCGGTCGATCGGCATCTATGCACCCGAGGGTCAGCTTTATAACCCGGTGGATGCGGGTCAACTCGCGTTTTATCGCGAGGATGTCAAGGGCCAGATTCTGGAAGAGGGCATTACGGAGGCCGGTTCGATGTCCTCCTTCATCGCCGCGGGCACGGCGTACAGCACGCACGACACGCCGATGATTCCGTTCTTCTCGTTCTATTCTATGTTCGGGTTCCAGCGCTTCGGCGACTTGTGCTGGGCCGCCGGCGACATGCGCTCGCGCGGCTTCCTGCTCGGCGGCACATCCGGCCGCACGACGATGAACGGTGAAGGGCTGCAGCATGAAGATGGCCAGAGCCACCTGTTCTTCTCGGTCATTCCGAACGTCCGGACCTACGACCCGACGTTTGCCTATGAATTCGTCGTCATCGTGCAGGACGGTCTGCGGCGCATGTACGTCGACCAGGAGGACTGCTACTACTACATCACGATGATGAACGAAAACTACGTTCATCCGCCGATGCCGGAGGGGGTCGAAGACGGCATCATCCGCGGCATGTACCTGTTCCGGCAAGACGACAGCGGCAAGAAGCAGCCGCGCGTACAACTGATGGGTTCGGGCACGATTCTGCGCGAGGTCATCGCCGCCGCCGAATTGCTTAAGCAGGACTGGAACGTCGCGGCGGACATCTGGAGCGCGCCGGGCATCAACGAACTGGCGCGGGACGGGCGCGATACCGAACGCTGGAACCGCCTGCATCCGGAGCAGCAGCCGAAGCAGGCGTATGTCACCGAATGTCTCGGCGGTCGGGAAGGTCCCGTAGTGGTTGCGACCGACTACGTGCGAAGCTATTCCGAGCAGATTCGGCCGTTCGTGCCCCAGCGCTATTGCACGTTGGGAACCGACGGCTACGGCCGCAGCGATACGCGTGAAAACTTGCGCGAATTCTTCGAAGTCAGCCGGCACTGGATTGCGGTGACCGCGCTGTCCGCGCTCGCCGACGAAGGCAAGATCGATCGCAAGAAGGTGGCCGAGGCAATCAAGAAATACGATATCGATCCCGACAAGCCGAACCCGCTCACGGTGTAACAGAGATGGCAGAAACAAAAGAAGTAAAAGTCCCGGACATCGGCGATTTCGAGAAAGTCGACGTCATCGACGTAATGGTCGGCGAAGGCGATTCCGTCGACAAGGAAACGCCGCTGATAACGCTGGAAACGGACAAGGCCGCGATGGATGTACCGTCGCCGTTTGCAGGCAAGATCAAGTCGTTGAAAATCTCGACCGGCGACAAGGTTTCAGAAGGCGACGTAATCGCGACAGTGGAAGTCGAGGCAGCGGAAGCGAAGGAAGAAGGCGCCGAGCCCAAGGCGGGAGCAGCGCCGGAGAAGGAAGAAAAGGCCGAGCCGAAGGAAGATCGGGCGAAGCAAGAGCCGGAAGAGAAAAAGCAAGAGGAAGACCGGAAACCTGCCGCACCGCCACAAAAGCGCGAGGACCGGCACCCGGCGCCGGGCGAGTTGCCGCCGATCAACGAGGCCAGCTTCGGCCAGGCCCACGCCAGTCCCTCGGTGCGCAAGTTCGCGCGTGAACTGGGTGTCGATCTCGGCCGCGTCGAAGGCTCCGGCCGCAACAACCGGATTTCACACGACGACGTGAAAGGTTTCGTCAAGCGCATCATGCAGGGTGGCGGTGGCGCGGGCGGTGGCCTACCGGCAGTGCCGACGGTCGACTTCGCGAAGTTCGGCGAAATCGAGCGCAAGCCGCTCAGCCGCATCAAGAAAATCTCCGGCCCTCGCGTGCATGCGAGCTGGGTCAATCTGCCGCATGTCACCCAGCACGACGACGCGGACATCACCGCGATGGAGTCGGTGCGCAACGCGCTCAAGCCGGAAGCGGAGGCGCACGGTGCGAAGCTCACGCCGCTGGCATTCCTGATCAAGGCATGCGTCGCGGCGCTGAAGGAATATCCGGATTTCAACAGCTCGCTCGATACCGACCGCGAAACGCTGATTTACAAGAAGTACTTCCACGTCGGTTTCGCGGTCGACACCGACGGTGGACTGGTGGTGCCGGTCATACGCGACGCCGACCGGAAGAATCTGCTGGAGATTGCGGCCGAACTGGGCGAGCTGAGCGACAAGGCGCGCAAGGGCAAGCTGACTGCCAGCGATATGCAGGGTGGTTGCTTCAGCATTTCCAGCCTCGGCAGCATCGGCGGCACGTATTTCACGCCAATTATCAACGCGCCGGAAGTCGCAATCCTCGGTGTGTCGCGCGCTTCGGTGAAGCCGGTGTTCCAGAATGGCCAGTTCGTGCCGCGCACAATCCTGCCGTTGTCGCTGTCGTACGACCATCGCGTGATTGATGGCGCGAGCGCCGCGCGTTTCACGCGCTTCCTGGCAGAGACGCTGGAAAGCATGAAAGGGCTGATCTTTTAGATCGACGAACTGCTGAGAGAAGAACCCGTGTCGAAAACCATTGAAATAAAAGTCCCCGACATCGGCGATTTCGAGAAAGTCGACGTCATCGATGTGATGGTCAGCGAAGGCGACACGATCGCCGAAAACGACCCGCTGATCACGCTGGAGACGGACAAGGCCGCCATGGACGTGCCGGCGACCGCGGCCGGCACCATCAAGAGCATGAAGGTGTCGACCGACGACAAGGTGTCCGAGGGCGACGTGATCGCGACGCTGGAAGTCGCCGACGACGACGGGGAAGAACCGAAGCAGGAAGAGAAACCGAAGCAGCGCGAGGTGCCGGAGCCGGAGCCGAAGACGGAATCGAAGCCACAACCACAAGCGGATGAGTACGAAGGCGACGTCGACCAGGAGTGCGACGTCGTTGTACTCGGGTCCGGCCCCGGCGGCTATACCGCCGCATTTCGCGCTGCCGATCTCGGGCAGAAGGTGGTGCTGGTCGAGCGCTATGACAGCCTGGGTGGCGTGTGTCTCAATGTCGGCTGCATCCCGTCCAAGGCCCTGCTGCATGTCGCCAAGGTTATCGAGGAGACGCACTTCTTCGCCGAACACGGCGTGAAGTTCAGCGCGCCGAAGATCGACACCGGCGCGCTGCGCGAGTGGAAAAACGGCGTCGTCGGCAAACTGACCGGCGGGCTTGTCGGTCTTGCCAAGCGCCGCAAGGTGACAGTTGTTCACGGCGCCGGGCAATTCGTCTCGCCGCACCATCTCAAGGTAGAGGGTAAGGACGGCAAGTCCGTCATCCGCTTTAACAAGGCCATTATCGCCGCCGGTTCGGAAGCGGCAATGCTGCCGAATCTGCCGGACGACAAGCGCATCATGACGTCGACCGGAGCGCTCGAACTGGACGAGCTGCCGGAGCGGATGCTGGTGATCGGCGGCGGCATCATCGGTCTGGAAATGGCGACGGTGTACGACGCACTCGGTGTCGAAGTCTCGATCGTCGAAATGACCGGCAATTTGATGCCCGGCGCGGATCGCGCGATCGTCAAGCCGCTGGAAAAGCGTATCCGCAAGCGCTATGAAAACATTCTGCTGAATACGAAGGTCAGCAAGGTCGAGGCGATGAAGCAGGGCATCAAGGTCAGCTTCGAAGGCAAGGATGCGCCGAAGCCGCAAGTGTATGGCCGCGTGCTGATCGCGGTCGGGCGGCGCCCCAATGGCGGTCGCATCGGTGCGGACAAGGCCGGCATCGAAATTGACGAGCGCGGCTTTATTCCAACCGACAAGCAGCAGCGCACCAACGTAGAGCACATCTTCGCAATCGGCGATATCACAAAGGCGCCGTTACTTGCTCACAAGGCGACGCACGAAGGGAAGGTCGCGGCGGAAGTCGCAGCGGGCGAAAAGTCGGCATTCGACGCGCGCGTGATTCCGTCGGTGGCCTACACTGATCCGGAAATCGCCTGGGTGGGCCTGACGGAAGCAGAGGCGAAGGAGCAGGGCATCGACTTCGGCGTCGGCGAATTTCCGTGGGCGGCGAACGGCCGCTCGCTGGCAATGGGTCGCGACGACGGTGTGACGCGAATCTATTTCGACAACAAGGACGGACGCATCATCGGCGCCGGCATCGCCGGTCCGGGTGCGGGCGACCTGATCTCGGAACTGGCGCTCGCGATTGAAATGGGCGCCGACGCGGCCGATGTTGCCCTAACCATCCATCCGCATCCGACCACCTCCGAAACGGTTGCCATGGCCGCGGAAGCGTACGAGGGAACGCTGACGGATCTGTACGTGCCGAAGAAGCGTTAAGTCGCCTTCCTGAAAGTCAGGTTGATTCGGCACGCGCCGAGTAGCGGATCTTCGCCTTCTTCAACCGGTTTTATGCCGTGGTAGATGAGCCGGGCCGGGCCGCCGAAGACGATTACGTCGCCGTCGAACAGCCGGAGTTGTTGCGTCGGCCCGCGACGCTCGATGCCGCCGATCAGGAAGGTCGCCGGCAGGCCCAGTGACACCGAGACGATCGGTTGGTCGAAATCGCGTTCGTCGCGATCCTGATGCAGGCTCAGGCGAGTGCCGGGTTCGTAACGGTTGATCAGGCAGACGTCCGGGGCAAAATCGCTGAACCCGGCCGCGTCCGCGGCCGCAGTTGCAAGCTGTTGAAATAACGCCGGCATGTCCGGCCATGGTTTGCCGGTGCCCGGATCGACAGGCGAGTAGCGATAGCCGCGGCGATCGGAAACCCAGCCAAACGCGCCGCAGTTGGTCATTGCAACCGACATGACCTGTCCGCCCGGCGTACGCATGTGACGCAACGGGGCGGCTTCCATGATCCGGTTGAGTGATTCGACCAATTCTTCGGTACGGGCAAATCCCGGCAGCCGTGCGATGCCGTCCGCGAGCGGCTCGATACCCCCTTCCGGTAGCGCGTCGAAGAGATTATGCGTGGCGGACATGGCTGATTAAGAAGCGGCTCGCCGGGGCGCCTCGCCACTCAGCAACTCCATGCTGCCCTTGTCCCGCAGCAGCTTCAATACCTTGTGCAGCATGAGCCGTGTCTGGAACACGTCGGTTTGATACCGCGTGCAGCAGTTGGCGATGAAGTTGTAGCCTTCGGACAGCAGCGCCCGCGCGCTGTCGCCTTTATCCACGGGAACTTGCAGCATACGGCCAGTGTAGCGGCTGTCGGTAGCGGGTGTCACCGGGCCTTACCCTTGTGCTTCCTAACCGTGAGCCAAACTCCGATGCCTAAACCCGGCAGCACAAAGCCGCCGCCAACGAAGATGCCGGCCATGCACCACCACAGCCGCGGGTCGTGCGGGCCAATGCCGGCGGCGGCGCAGATGACAATGGCCAGCAGCGCCCAAAGCACCGCCCAGAGCAGCGGAACGACCAGGAGAAGCATTCAACCGATGTGGATGTCGCGCGCGCGAATTTCGCGCACGAAGTCTTCGATCCGCTCCGGTGGGACGCCGGTCAGGTTGACCATCAGGACGCCGCGCTGCAGCTTGTTCGCTGCACCCTGGCTGTCGGTAATGACCGCCACGCGCTTGATCTGCTTGAGCGAATAGACCTGCATGCCGAGTGACAGGCCGCGCGGGTCGGACAGCTCGATGGCGCGGTCAGTAAGGCGCGCCGCCGGCTGCCGGACGTATTTGACGCCCAGACCGCCGATCACCAGGCCGGCGACGAATGCGAGTACCGCCCAGACGGGGACGTTGGTAAACATCGCCAGCATGTATGCGCCTGCAAACAGGATGGCAGCAGCAAACAGCCATGGATACATCCGGTTCTGGGTACGAAAATATTGTACGGTCGGCTGCTCGGCCATGAACGCCTTCCCATTGCTTCGACACGGTCATTATTTCAGATTTTCAAATCCCGGTCGTCTTGTGCCGATATTCGCATAAATCCTCGATGACGCATTGCGGGCACTTCGGTTTGCGTGCGACGCAGGTGTAGCGCCCATGGAGGATCAGCCAGTGGTGCGCGTTCGGCTTGTATTCGTCCGGCACGACCTTGAGCAGCGCTTTTTCAACCGCCAGCGGTGTTTTGCCGGGCGCGAGACGAGTGCGGTTGGCGACGCGGAAGATGTGCGTGTCCACCGCGATTGTCGGCTCGCCGAACAGCGTGTTGAGGATCACGTTGGCGGTCTTGCGGCCGACGCCGGGCAGCGCTTCGAGGTCCGCCCGGGTATTCGGCACCTCACCGCCGTGGTGCTCAAGCAGCCGCTTCGACATCGCGACGACGTTTTTGGCCTTGTTGTTGTAGAGGCCGATGGTGTTGATGTATTGCTTCAGTGCATCTTCGCCCAGCGCCACCATTTGTTTCGGGGTACTGGCGACCTTGAAGAGCTTCGCGGTAGCGGCATTGACGCCGCGGTCGGTGGATTGGGCTGAGAGGATGACGGCGACCAGTAGCTCGTAATTGTTGTTATAGATCAGTTCCGTGGTCGGTGCCGGAATCGCCTCCTGTAATCGGGCAAAGATTTCGCGGCGTTTGGCCGCGTTCATGGATGACGCTCGCCGCGCCGGGCGCGCACGGTCGCGACCATGGCGTCAATTTCCGCGCGCCGCGCCGCGGTGGTGCGAGCGGCCTCGCGGTCGCGCTGGCGGGTATCGCGCGACACCTGCTCGGCCTGTAATCGGCTGGCGCGCGCCTCGAATCGCCGCCGCGCGTGTTCCGCCGCCAGGCGCTCGGCCGGCGGCACATGCCGACGACGGATGACTTCAACCGCGTCTGCTTCGTCCGGTTCGGCTGTCGCAACCGTCGGCGCTTGCGCCTGCACGATATCGATGCAATCGACCGGGCAGGGCGGCAGGCAGAGTTCGCAACCGGTGCATTCGGCGGCAATAACGGTGTGCATCAGCTTGGCCGCACCGACGATCGCATCGACCGGGCAGGCCTGGATGCAGCGGGTACAGCCGATGCAGGTGTCTTCGTCGATCACGGCGACCGTAGGTGCCAGTGCCGGGCCGCATTCAGGATCAAGAGGCTTTGCCGCGCGGCCGGTCAATTCGGCCAGTGCGGCGATGACGGCGTCACCGCCCGGCGGACAACGATTGATGTCGGCGTCGCCGCCGGCGATCGCTTCGGCGTACGGCCGGCAGCCCGCATAGCCGCAGCGCTCGCATTGGGTCTGCGGGAGCAGCCGATCGATGTCATGGGCGGACGGCAAGTCCTACTTGACCTTCATTCCCGGTTCGGAGCCGGCGTCCGGTTCGAGCAGAAATACGTCTTTGCCGCCCGGTCCGGCCGCCAGCACCATGCCTTCCGACAAGCCGAAGCGCATTTTGCGCGGCGCGAGGTTGGCGACCAGCACCACCAGCCGGTTTTTCAATGCATCCGGTTCGTACGCCGCCTTGATACCGGCGAAAACCGTGCGCGTGCCGAGTTCGCCGACATTGAGTGTCAGCTTGAGCAGCTTGTCCGCACCTTCGACGTGTTCGGCGTTGACCACTCGCGCCACGCGCAAGTCCACCCTGGCGAAATCGTCGATATTGATTTCGGCTGTATCCGGCGCCGCTTTGGCAGTGGCAGTCGGTTGCTGTTGCAGGTCTTCTCTCGAGGCGTCGATCATCGCCTGAATATCCTTCTGGTCAATGCGCTGCATCATGGGTTTGAACGGGTTGATCTCCGAACCGAGCAGCGGTTTGTCGAGGTCCGTCCAGCGGAACGGCTCGACGTTGAGAAACTCGGCGGACTTTTCGGCCAGCGCCGGCAGCACCGGCGCGAGATAGATCGCCAGCACGCGGAACAGGTTGAGCGCCTGCGTGCAGACGGCCTGCACCTCATCGGCATTGGCGGGATCCTTGTTGAGCTGCCACGGCTTGTGCTCGTCGACGAATGCGTTGGCCCGATCGGCGAGTGCCATCACTTCACGCACCGCGCGTGAGAACTCGCGATTTTCACAGGCCATGGCGATGCTGTCGGCGGCGGCCACGAAGTCTGCATACAGCGCCGGCTCCATCAGCGTGTCAGCCAATCGACCATTCGAGCCTTTATGAATAAAGCCGGCGGCGCGGCTGGCGATATTGACCAGTTTGCCGACCAGATCGCTGTTGACCCTCTGGCGGAAGTCTTCGAGGCTGAGATCGATGTCGTCGAGCCCCGGCCCGAGCTTCGCCGCAAAGTAGTAGCGCAGGTATTCGGGGTCGAGGTGGTCGAGATAAGTCCGCGCCTGGATGAAAGTCCCGCGCGATTTGGACATCTTCTTGCCGTCGACGGTCAGGAAGCCGTGCGCGAACACGGCGGTGGGCGTGCGGAACCCGGCGGCGGACAGCATCGCCGGCCAGAACAAGGCGTGGAAATAGATGATGTCCTTGCCGATGAAGTGGTACAACTCGGCGTGGCTGTCCGCGCCCCAGAAGGCGTCGAAGTCCAGCCCCGGCGTGCGCTCGCACAGGTTCTTGAAGCTCGCCATGTAACCGATCGGCGCGTCCAGCCAGACGTAGAAATACTTGCCCGGCGCGTCGGGAATCTCGAACCCGAAATACGGCGCGTCGCGCGAGATGTCCCAGTCCTTCAGGCCGGCCTCGAACCACTCGTCGAGCTTGCGGCGCACGCTCTCATGCACATGCCCGCCGCGGGTCCAGTCCTTCAGCATGACCTCGAAGTCGGAAAGCTGCACGAAGTAATGCACAGATTCCTTCTCGACCGGCGGTGTGCCCGAGACGACCGATACCGGATTTTTCAGCTCGCTGGGCGAATAGGTTGCGCCGCAGTTTTCGCAGGAATCGCCATATTGATCGGCGGCGCCGCAGCGCGGGCATTCGCCGCGAATGAAGCGGTCCGGCAGGAACATCTGCTTTTCGACGTCGTAGGCCTGCGAGATCGTGCGCTCGACGACGTGGCCGCCGTCTTTCAGGCCCTGGTAAATGCGGTTGGCGAGTTCCCGGTTTTCGGGCGAATGCGTCGTGTAATAATTGTCATAGTCGATCATGAAGTCGGCAAAGTCACGGCGATGTTCCTCGCCCGAGCGCTCGATCAGCGCCTCCGGTGTGATACCTTCCTGCTGTGCCCTGAGCATGATCGGCGTGCCGTGCGCGTCGTCGGCGCAGACCGCAAGGCAGCGTTCGCCGCGCAGCTTCTGGAAGCGCACCCAGATGTCGGTCTGGATGTGCTCGAGCATGTGGCCGATGTGGATCGAGCCGTTGGCGTAGGGCAAGGCGCTGGTGACGAGAATGTCGCGAGGCATGGGATTAGGTGAATTGAGCAAACGCGGATTATGCCATAGCGGCCGAGGCCGCGTCAGAACGCTGCTAGGGCTTCTGGGCGTGCTCGCGGCAGCCCCCGTGCTCGCCGCGGCGCACGTCGGCGCGCCATTGCCGGCACTCGAGTTGCCGGACGTGGCGGGCCAGCTCGTCCCCCTGCGCAGCGATCGCGCACGGCTTACGGTCATCAACTTCTGGGCCACCTGGTGCAAGCCGTGTCGCGAGGAGATCACGGACCTCGAGACGGTCAACGAGCGATGGCATCGCTTCGGCGTGCGCATCGTCGGTGTGGCCGTCGATTCGGGTACGCCGAAGCAGCTTGCCGATTTCATCCGCAAGCACGGCATCGACTACGCGGTGCTGGTCACCGACACCGGCTGGGCGCGGCAGCACTTTGGCCTGACGGGCGTGCCTGTCACCCTGATCGTCGACCGTCACGGCATCATCCGCGCGCGCCTGCCGGGGCCGCAAACCGCCGAGCGCTTGACCTATGTCATAAACCGCTACCTGCTGCAATGATAAGCTAGTGGTCTTTTGAAAGACCACTAGCCCTTTTACGGGAACCAAAATGCGATTAACTACCGACGCCGTGGCGGCGGCGCTGGCGGGCGCCACGCCGCCGGAATTCGACGCGGATTTGTCCACCGCGGTCGACCGGATCGAGATTGCCGATGGCGATCCGCCGGGCGTCAAACTGGTGCTGGGCTTTCCGGCGGCCGGGGTACGCGAAGCCCTCGCGAACTGGGTCGCCGAGCGGCTCGCGGCGGCCGGCCTGCCGGTCGGCTGTGTCGAGATCGACTGGAACATCAGTGCCCATGCGGTGCAGGGCAAGCTGCAGCCGCTCAAGGGCGTCAAGAATCTGATCGCAGTTGCGTCCGGCAAGGGCGGCGTCGGGAAGTCGACCGTGGCCGTCAACTTGGCGCTCGCGCTGGCGGCCGAAGGCGCACACGTCGGCGTGCTCGATGCCGACATCTACGGCCCGAGTCAGCCGCGCATGCTGGGGCTCGAGGGCGAGCGTCCGACGAGCCCGGACGGCAAGCACATCGATCCCCTGGTCGGCCACGGCCTGCAATGCATGTCGATCGGCTTCCTGGTCGACCAGGACACGCCGATGATCTGGCGCGGACCGATGGTCACGCAGGCGCTGACGCAGTTCCTCAATGACACCAACTGGGACAACCTCGACTACCTGATCATCGACATGCCGCCGGGCACCGGCGACATCGCGTTGACGCTCGCGCAACGCGTGCCGGTGAGCGGCGCGATCATCGTCACCACGCCGCAGGAGATCGCGCTGCTCGACGCGCGCAAAGGTCTCAAGATGTTCGAGAAGGTGGACGTCAACATTCTCGGCATCGTCGAGAACATGAGTACCTACATTTGCCCGAAATGCGGCGATGAAGAACCGATTTTCGGCGCGGGTGGCGGACAGCGGCTGGTCAATGAATACGGCACGTCGCTGCTGGGTTCGCTGCCGCTCGACCTGCGCATTCGCGAGCAGACCGACAGCGGCCGCCCGACTGTCATCGCCGAGCCGGACAGTGACATTGCGCGCGCCTACCGCGCACTCGCGCGGCGCGCGGCGGCACAGTTGGCACAAACCGCGCCGGCGGCGTTTCCGAATATTGTTGAAGAAGATTAAAGGGAATAAATGAGTATCAAGTCCGACAAGTGGATTCGGCGCATGGCCGAAGAGCACCGCATGATCGAACCGTTCGAAGCGGGGCAAGTGCGGGCAAACGAAGGTGGCAAGATCGTTTCCTACGGCACGTCGAGCTACGGCTACGACGTGCGCTGCGGCGACGAATTCAAGATATTTACCAATATCAATTCGGCGGTCGTCGATCCGAAAGACTTCGACGCCAACAGCTTCGTCGACTTCAAGGGGCCGGTCTGCATAATTCCGCCCAATTCATTCGCGCTCGCCGGCACGGTCGAATACTTCCGCATTCCGCGCAACGTGCTGACCGTGTGTCTGGGCAAATCTACTTATGCGCGCTGCGGCATCATCGTCAACGTGACGCCGCTGGAGCCGGAGTGGGAAGGTCACGTGACGCTCGAATTCTCCAACACCACACCGCTGCCGGCGCGCATCTATGCCAACGAAGGCGTCGCGCAAATGCTGTTCTTCGAGTCGGACGAAGTGTGCGAAACTTCGTACAAGGACCGCGGCGGGAAATACCAGGGACAGCGTGGCGTAACGCTGCCGAAGACCTAGGCCGCTTTACTTAAAATCGATCGAGCGCAGTTCGAGCCGGAATACGGAATCGCCGTCCTTCACCTGCTCGACCTTAACCGGCACATAGTTCAGTTTCGGCGCCAGCCAAAAGATGGTCTTGCGGCTCGATTTGGCGTCGCCGCGCACCACGCGCACAGCCGTGAATGTGCCGCCCGGCACCGACACGCCGTCGCGTCCGGTGACCTTCAGGTTGTAAATGTCGAGCTTGTTCCGGTTGACCACCGGAAAGCGCCCCGTCGTCATCCCTTCCGCCACATGGCGCGACAGTTTGAGTTGCGCCAGGAACGGATCGCTCGCGCCGTTCGGAATATCGATTGCCTTCTTGTCGCCGCGATAGGTACTGTGGGCGACTGCCTTGTTCCAGTCGAACAGAATGTCCTGCGTCTGCTCATCGTCGCCGGTGTGCGAATAATGATACTCGCGCGCATTGAAGCCACCGGCGGCGTTAATCGTGAAGACGCTCGACTCGACAATCCGGTCGTGCCGGAACAGGCTCACCAACCCGGTTGTATGGCTCTCCGAACTGAAGCGCCAGCGATCCTTGCCCAGCTTCTCCAGCTTGAACTGCGCCTCGCCGGCGCGAACCCCGTGCGTGATGACACTGTAGGTCGCCGTGTAAGGGAGCAATGCCGGCAACACCGCCGGTGCCGCCAACGCAGGCGCGGCGAGCAAAATCAGCAAAGCGGGCAGCAGACGTTTCAGCATGATCAGTCGAAATCCATAACCGGCGGCGCGGCGACAACCTCGCCGTCGAGCGCAACCTGGTTATCGTACAGCCTGACGCGCCCCGCCGCGAACCACTGAATCACGCGCGGATAAATCACATGCTCCGCGGCCTGCACCCGCGCTGTCAGCGCCACCTCGTCATCCTCGGGCCGAATCGGCACGCACGCCTGCAAAATTACCGGCCCGCCATCGAGTTCCGGCGTCACAAAATGCACACTGGTGCCATGATGCGACAACTGTTCCGCCAACGCTCGCCGATGTGTATGTAAACCGCGCAACGCTGGCAGCAACGAAGGATGAATGTTGATCATCCGACCGCTGAAATGCGCCACAAAAGCATCATCCAGAATTCGCATAAACCCGGCGAGCACGACCAGGCCGGGCGAAAACGAGTCGACGACTTTCAGCAACTCAGCCTGCCAAGCCGCGCGATCGGCAAAATCCTTCGGCGATACTATGCGCGCCGGCACGCCGGCCTTGCGCGCACGCTCAAGTCCGAACGCATCCGCCCGATCGCTTACCACCCCCACAAGCCCGGCAGCCACGTCACCGCGCCCGATCGCATCAATAATCGCCTGCAGATTGCTCCCGTTGCCGGAAATCATCACCACCAAGCGAAGCAATTCTTTTTCTTCAGCCATCAGCTACATCAACAGTCGGGGGAGGTGGCTGGGTGGCAGTTGCCCAGACCGTCGGGATGTATTTACGGCGTTCTGGGCAACTGCCGCCCGCTCGCCTTTCGCCACTAACTCCGGTCAATGACAACCACGTCCGATCGATCTTCTACCTGCCCGACAACCTTAGCCTGTTCCCCGGCTTCCGCCAAAACAGAAATGGCTTTTTCGGCATTCCCGGCCGCAACACAAACGACCATCCCCAGCCCGCAATTAAACGTCCGGTACATCTCGTCGTCCACGATATTGCCGGCTTCCTGAAGCCAATTGAAAACCGCCGGTCGCTCCCATGAGTTCCTGTCGAGCACCGCGCCGAGCCCCTCCGGCAGCACCCGCGGGAGATTGCCCGGGATTCCACCGCCAGTAATGTGTGCGAGCGCATGGACCGGTACCTGCTTCATCAACTCGAGCAGCGGCTTCACGTAAATGCGGGTCGGCGCGAGCAGATGATCCGCGAGCGGCCGCCCGTCCAGCGGCATATCCAGCTTCGCGCCGCTGACCTCGAGCACCTTCCGAATCAGCGAATAACCGTTCGAATGCGCCCCCGACGACGCCAGCCCGAGCAGAACATCGCCGGCGGCAACCGCGCTGCCATCGATCAAATCGTCCTTCTCGACCGCTCCCACGCAAAAGCCGGCCAGATCGTAATCCGCGCCGGCATAAAGCCCAGGCAACTCCGCCGTCTCGCCGCCCACCAGCGCGCAACCGGCCATTTCACAGCCGCGCGCCACGCTCGACACCACCGTCGTCGCCACATCCAGATCCAGATGCGCGCTTGCATAGTAGTCGAGAAAAAACAGCGGCTCGGCACCCTGTACAATTACATCGTTCACGCACATCGCCACCAGATCGATGCCGATGCCGTTGTGGCGCCCGGTCTCGATTGCCAGCTTCAGTTTTGTGCCGACACCGTCCGTCCCGGACACCAGTACCGGATGTCGATAACGCCCCGGCGGCAGCTCGAACAGCGCGCCGAAACCGCCGAGCCCAGCCAATACCTCCGGGCGCTGCGTGCGCCTCGCGGCAGGCTTGATTCGCTCGATCAACTCGTCGCCGGCATCGATATCGACACCCGCGTCGCGATAGGTCAAAGGCTTGGCAGTCATGGCCGGCTCGGTTTCAAAATATGCTATGTTACCGCATCCCATGACTGCCGGAGTTCGTGTGACATTGCCGCGCATTGTTCCGCTGTTGATCGCGCTTGCCCTGATGCCCGCCCCGGTGCTCGCAAGCGTTGTGCAAGACCTGTATTCGGCGAGCGTACCGGTCACCAGCCAGGCCGACAGCGCGCGTGCAAAAGCACTGCGGGATGCGTTGAGCCAGGTTATCGTCAAAGTCACCGGCAGCCCGACGGCGCCGAGCGATCCGCAGGTCGCCGCCATCGTCGCCCAACCGGAAAACTACCTGCAGGCTTACCGTTACAAGCGCCATGTTCCCGGCCCCGACGAGCCGATGTTCGGCCCGGGCGCCCAGGCGACGCTCGACCTGTCGGCGCAATTCGATCCGCAGGCGCTCGACCGCGCCTTGCGCGCGGCCGATCAACCAATCTGGGGCAGTGAGCGCCCTGCGACGCTCGTCTGGATTGCCTATCAGCAGAGCGACGGCCAACGTGACATCGTCAGTTCCGAGGCGGCCGGCAAAGTCGAACACAGCGTCGAGCAAGCTGCCGCGGCGCGCGGCGTGCCCGTCATTTTTCCGTTGATGGATATCGAGGACCGCTCGCACGTCGGCTTTGCCGACGTCTGGGGCGGCTTCACCGCCCCGGTCGTGCAGGCCTCCCGGCGCTACCAGCCCGATGCCATCCTCATCGGCCGTGTCGACGCCGGCAACATGGCCAGCGGCACGCAATGGACGTTGAAAATGGGTGCCCAGACGACGCACTGGGACGGCGCGAGCGGCAAGCCCGCCGACGTGGCCGCCGCCGCGATTCAGCACCTCGCCGACATTTATGCCGGCAAATTCGCCATCCATGCCGGCGTGGGCGCCCAGCAGGTCCCCGCGCTCGACATTGTCGTGTCGGGCATCACCGATCTCACCGGCTATGCGCGCGTCCTCAAATACCTGGGTTCGCTGAATGCGGTCAACAACGTCGAGCCGATGCAGGTTGTGGGCGACCGGGTCACGTTCCAGGTCAACGCGCAAGGCACGGTCGCCGATCTCAAGCAGACGATCGGCCTCGGCGCCGTGCTGGGCAACGTCGAGCAGGCGCAGACGTCTACGCTGCCGGCGGCCAACACACATACCGGGCCGGTGACGCTGCATTACCGCTATCAGCCCTAGCTAGTGGTCCTTCAGGGCGATATTTCCGGATTTCAGAGTTCGCCTGCCGGTTCCTGGCAAGGCGCGGTGGCGAGGGCATGGCCATCCATGCCAAGTTGCCGCAACGCGGCCAGGGGCCGGCAGGCGAACTCCCTTCGGGCGCCCCGGAGAGCCGCTCGCGCTGCGTTGCCGGTCCTCACCGTAGGTGGCTACGCTTTCGGCCCGGCGCCTTGCTCGACCGACTCTCCGGCGGCGCTGAAATTCGGAAATATCGCCCTGAAGGATCACCGGTGACCACAGCGCCGGAACAACTCGCCCTCGGCGTCGGGCTGTCGTCCGGCAGCACGTTTGCTGATTTCCATGGCGAAGCGCAGCCCGAAGCGCTGGCACTCGCCGAGCGCCTGGCGCTGCGGACGGATTATCCGATCGCCTGTCTTTGGGGGGCAGCCGAAACAGGCAAGACGCACCTGCTGCAGGCCGCCTGCCGCGCGGCGATCGGCGCCGGCAGGACTGCTGCCTATCTGCCGCTGGCAGACGCCGGCTATCTCGATCCGGCCCTGCTCAATGGCTGGGATCGCTTTGAACTGGTGTGCGTGGATGATGTCGATCGGATTGCCGGTCAGCCACGTTGGGAAGGTGCGCTGTTTACACTCTTCAACGCGCTGCACGAATCCGCCGGGACGCTGCTGGCCGCCGCCCGCACGCCGCCGGCCGGGGCCGACTGGACGCTCGCCGACTGGCAGTCGCGCCTGGCGTGGGGACCCGTGGTGCGTCTTGCGCCGCTCGACGACGCTGCCCGACTGGCGATACTGCGACTGCGCGCCTCCCGGCGGGGGCTCAAGATGCCGGACGAAGTTGCGGGTTTTCTGCTGCACCGCGCGCCGCGTGATCTCATCTCGCTGATGCGACTGCTGGACCGGCTGGACCAGGCATCGCTGGCGCTACAGCGGCGGCTGACGATTCCGCTGGTGAAAGAAGTGTTGGAACGGGGGTCGGGGTTCGGGATTCGGGATTCGGGGAAGCCCACCTAGCCTTCTTCATTGGTGATTTGCGTGCGACGGGTGCGCAATGCTGCGCCGCTCGCGATGAACAATACGGCGACGAACACCAGTTCCACAATCGCCAGCCGCTGATCGGCGGCGCCCGCGAAGATTTCCGTCAATGCGTGCGCCATGTAGCCGAGCGCGATAAAGCCGCACCAGGCATAAGCCGCGGCCCGGTCGCGGATAAGGGGCCACGCCACAATCACCAGGGGCAGCACCGCGAGGGCCATTGCAAGCGGTGCAGCTATCGCGCGCGGCGGACTCAGCCAGCCAAACCAGGCGAGCAGCCAAATGCCGAGCGCGGCGACGGCGGCCAATGTCAGTGTGCGCGGTACGATCATGCGGTGCTCAGTTGCCTGGCAATGTCGGCGACGCGCCGGCCGAGCGCGCGACACAGCGCCGCTTCGTCCGCCGTCACCGGCAGCCGGCTGTCGGTGCCGGCCAGGTGGCTCGGGCCATAAGGCGTGCCGCCGGAGCGGGTCGTGTTAAGTTCTTTTTCGGTATAGGGCACGCCGGTGACCAGCATGCCGTGATGCAGCAGCGGCAGCATCATCGACAGCAGCGTCGACTCCTGACCGCCATGCAGCGTGGACGTCGAGGTAAATACGCCGGCGGGCTTGCCGGACAGCGTGCCGTTCAGCCAGAGGCTCGCGGTGCCGTCGAGAAAGTACTTGAGCGGCGCTGCCATGTTGCCGAAGCGGGTCGGGCTGCCCATCACCAGCCCCGCACATTCGACCAGGTCGCTATGAGTGGCGTACACCGGTCCCGATTCCGGAATGGCGTCTTCGGCCGCCTCGCATACCGCCGAGACCCGCGGCACCGTCCGCAGCCGCGCCTGTACCCCGGCCACTTCTTCAATTCCGCGACAGACGCGTTCCGCCATCGCGGCGGTTGCGCCATAGCGGCTGTAATAAAGCACCAGGATTTCGATCATGACAGTTGACTGCTGGAAGCAGGCAAGATTGTAACGGGGATTCGCGGCGGGGGCATCCCCTGTATCCTCCTGTATAATGAATCACAGGCTCCGGGCGAAAGTGGCGGAACCGGTAGACGCGCCGGCTTTAGGTGCCGGTGGGGCGATCCCCCGTGAGAGTTCGAGTCTCTTCTTTCGCACCAAATTTTCCCAAATTCTATTCAGAGGTATTTCCGGCATGGAGGTTTCAGTAGAGTCAACCGGTGCGCTTGAGAGGCGGATGAAGGTCCAGGTCTCGGCCGAAAAGGTCGAGAGTGAGGTGGACAGCCGCTTGAAGTCGCTCGGTCAGCGCGCCAGATTGAAAGGCTTTCGTCCCGGCAAGGTGCCGCTCAAGGTTGTGCGGCAGCAGTACGGCGCCGAGGTGCGCCAGGACGTGGTGCGCGACCTGCTTCAGTCAAGCTGGACGGATGCAGTGACGGAGCAGAATCTCAATCCCGCCGGCGGCCCGCGCATCGACGAGATCAAGGCGGATCCAGGTGCCAATCTCGAATACACGGCTATTTTCGAGGTCTACCCGGAGATCGGGCTTGAGCACATCGACAATCTGAAGGTCACTCGTCCCACGGTCGAGATTCAATCGACCGACGTCGATGCGATGCTGGAACGCCTGCGCGAGCAGCATGCCGAATGGGCACCGGTCGAGCGGCCGGCCGCGATCGGCGACCAGGTGACCGTGGATTTCCATGGCACCCGCGAGGGCAAGGCGTTTCCGGGCGGCCACGGCGAGAATGTGGACATCGTCCTCGGCGAAGGCCGCATGATTCCCGGCTTCGAGACGGGTATTGAAGGCATGCAGGCGGGCGAGGAGCGCGATATCGAGGTCACATTCCCGGACGAGTATCCGGTCGAGGACCTGGCCGGTCAGAAGGCCGATTTTCACATTACGGGCAAACAGGTTGCGGAGCGGCGGCTGCCGGAGCTCGATGAATCCTTCCTCAAGCACTTCGGCATCGAGTCGGGTGACGTGGAGGCGCTGCGCGCGAAGATCCAGGAGAACATGAGCCGCGAACTCGACGCCAATATTCGGGCCAAGTTGAAAAACCAGCTTTTGGACCAATTATACGAGGCGAATCCCGTAGAACTGCCGTCAGCGCTGGTCGAGCACGAGATCCAGCATATGCGCGATGACGTGCTCGCGCGCATGGGGGTCAAGGATTCGAAGAGCGCGCCCGACATGCCTGATGAGATGTTCGACGAGCGGGCGCGCAAGCGGGTGGCGCTGGGCCTGCTGATCGGCGAACTGATCAAGCGCGAGCAGTTCAAGGCGGACGCCGAGCGGGTGCAGCAGAAGCTGGAGGCGCTGGCCGCGGATTACCATGATCCGGAGCAGATGGTCCGCGCCTACCGCGCCAATGCCGACGCCATGCGCCAGGTCGAGAGCCTGGTGCTTGAGGAGCAGGCAGTGGACTGGCTGACCGAGCGAGCCGAGGTCACCGAGGAACCGGCAAGCTTTGCCGAAGCGATGGGGCTCGAACAGCCCGAAACCGAGGAGAATTCATGAGCCGACACGCGAGCGACGACATCTTCCCTGGCTCACGCGCCCAGGGGCTGGTGCCGATGGTGGTCGAACAGACCGCCCGCGGCGAACGCGCCTACGATATCTATTCCCGGCTGCTCAAGGAGCGGCTGGTATTTATCGTCGGCCCGATCGAGGACCACATGGCGAACCTGATCGTCGCCCAGCTGCTGTTCCTGGAGTCGGAAAACCCGGACAAGGACATTCAGCTTTACATCAACTCGCCGGGAGGTTCGGTCACGGCCGGCATGGCGATTTACGACACGATGCAGTTCATCAAGCCCCACGTCAGCACCCTGTGCACCGGCATGGCGGCGAGCATGGGCGCGGTGCTGCTGACCGCCGGCCAGAACGGCAAGCGCTATGCGCTGCCCAATTCGCGGGTGATGATTCACCAGCCCTCGGGCGGTTTCCAGGGCCAGCAGTCCGATGTCGAGATCCATGCCCGCGAGATGCTCCGGGTGCGCGACGCCCTCAACCAGATTATCGCGAAGCATACGGGCCAGGACATCGAAAAGGTCCGCGCCGATACCGAGCGCGACCGCTTCATGAGCGGTGAAGAGGCCGTCGAATACGGCCTGATCGACTCGGTGCTTGAGAGCCGGCCGCCCGCGGCGGGCAAGTAGGTCGCGCCGACCGGTCGTTTGTTCGAGCCAGACGGATTTTGCGTGGCGCGTTCCGCATGCTATAAACGGATTAGCGCAACCACGAGGTAGACGATGAAAGACGACATCCACGGCAAGGGCAGTGAAGACGGCAAGTTGCTGTACTGCTCGTTCTGCGGCACAAGCCAGCACGAGGTGCGCAAGCTGATTGCGGGGCCTTCGGTGTTCGTGTGCGATGAATGCGTCGAGCTATGCAACGACATCATTCGCGAGGAGATGGCCGAACAGGCCGAAACCGCGCGGTCGAAGCTGCCCAAGCCCAAGGAAATCAAGGCGGTTCTGGACGAATATGTGATCGGCCAGGAGAGCGCCAAGAAGGTGCTGTCGGTCGCGGTCTACAACCACTATAAGCGACTGGAAGCGCGCAGCGGCAAAGACGACGTCGAACTGGCGAAGAGCAACATCCTGCTGATCGGCCCTACCGGGTCGGGCAAGACGCTGCTGGCGGAAACGCTGGCGCGCCTCTTGAACGTACCGTTCACGATCGCCGATGCGACGACGCTGACGGAAGCCGGCTATGTCGGCGAGGACGTCGAGAACATCATCCAGAAGCTGCTGCAGAAGTGCGACTACGACGTCGACAAGGCGCAGACGGGTATCGTCTATCTCGACGAAATCGACAAGATTTCACGCAAGTCGGACAACCCGTCGATTACCCGCGATGTGTCCGGCGAAGGTGTGCAGCAGGCGCTGCTCAAGCTGATCGAAGGCACAATCGCCTCGGTGCCGCCGCAGGGCGGGCGCAAGCATCCGCAGCAGGAATTTTTGCAGGTCGACACCAGCAACATCCTGTTCATTTGCGGCGGCGCATTCGCGGGGCTGGACAAGATCAT
>DASSJY010000005.1:0-274848 GCA_035690945.1 Gammaproteobacteria bacterium | reverse complement strand
CATACTGATCGTCTGGGTAACCCAGCAATGGAGACCGACAGCACCGGCGCAGTGATCTGGCGACAAAGCTACACCCCCTATGGGGAGACTTCGGAACAAGCAGATCCTGATGGCCCAGGGTTCACCGGGCATCGGCATGATGCTGCGACGGGGCTCGTGTACATGCAGGCGCGGTACTACGATCCGAAGATCGGGCGGTTCTTGTCGCCTGATCCCGTCACCTTCAGCCCGCAATATCCAAAATATTTTAATCGCTACTGGTACGCTGCCGGCAATCCGTATAAATACACCGACCCGACCGGAAAATGTATGGCCTCGGCTTGCGATCATATGATTCAGGCTATGGCAAAGATTGGAGCTAATCATCCGAAGGCTGCAGCGGTAGCAGCGGCGGTACTGGTTACTGTTTCGACCGGTGGAGCCGCGGAGCTAGTGGAAGCTGCGGCCGAGGGGGCAGAGGCATTTGAAGCTGCAGCGCCCGAAGCTACCGCAGCAGGCGAAGAAGGAGCTGCGTCAGCGGCGGCGAAAGGTGGCGAGACAGCCGCAACCAAAGCTGGACGGCTAGCGCACAAGGAATTCGCAAACAAGGTGAAGCAAAAACCGGGTTGGCAATCGGAACCGCGATTGACTGACCCAGCCACTGGAAAAACTGTTGTTCCGGATGCGGTAAGTCCTTCAGGTCGTCCGGTGGAACTAAAGCCGAATACTCCAAGTGGACGCGCCCAAGGTAAACGGCAGTTGCCTAAGTACGAAAGAGCGACAGGTAAAAAAGGCAAGGTTGTCCATTACGACCCTAAGAAATTGCAATGATGGCCAAGAAGGCTTTTGATAGCAGACTGACGTCAATCCTAAAGAGTGGCTTCACACCGCTTCTCAAAGAGATTGGTTTTAAGAAAATTCGCTCAAGTTACGTCCGTGACCTTGATGACTTGAAGTGGCTTATCGACGTTCAAAAAAGCCTTTGGAATGACTCAGAGGAGGCGCAATTTACGCTAAATTGTGGGGCGTACATTCCTGGAGTCATATCCACCTATTCACCAAGAGTTACAGAACCGCCCGTTCCCAAATTAGAACACTGTAGCTGCTATGCCAGGATTGGTTCTTTGACTTCGGAAAAAAAGGACTTGTGGTGGAAGCTTACGGATAGCGATTCTGAACAGGTTGACAGAAAAATTGCTGCCGACTTACAAAATAAACTAGAAACCAAGATCGTGCCTTTCCTGCAGAATTTTTCCACGGCAATTGATGTTGCAGATTTCTTGTGTCGCAGTGTTGCCAACAAGGACAAGAGGATTTTTCCTTTAGCGGCGAACCAGCGCCTAGCTTATGCGGGTATTATTTATTGGAAGCAAGGTGACACACAGGGAGCGCGACGAATTCTTGACTCTGCTGTAGAAGTATCTAAAAAGTCACCGATAGAGGGAATAGTTGTGACCGTTAGGGATCGGCTCATAGAAAGCGCCTGACTTAGTTCTTCATCCTAATCTAACTTGCCTGTTTAAGAGGAAGAACGGGGTCGGGTTGAGGTAGCCCGGCTTTTCCGGACATCAAATACCAAGCTGACGGGGTCAGGCCTTACATTTGACAGGCCGCTGAGAGGGGTTGACCCCGCGGCCACATTTTGCGTATGAATACGAAGTCAACGGCTGCAAGAGCTTTGTCTGTTCCGGTTACAGCACGATCGTGACCGTCACGGTGGGTGCGGGTAGCTGTACGGCCGGGTCGACGACCACGACCAGCCCGACAGGCACGACCGAAACGAATCCCGAGGTGGTGCCCGACATGCCGCCGACGTGCTAAGGGAGATAAACCATGGATATCCGGAACAGGAATAAGGCGAAGCACGGGCTGAAGTGGCTGCTCGTGCTGCTCTGCGGCGTGAGCGTCATGTTCGCCGCCGCCGCGGCGTATGCCGACCAGGTGATTATCTACGTCCACACCGACCGGCTGGGCAATCCAGTCGCCAAGACCGACAGCAGCGGTGCGGTGGTGTGGCGGCAGAGTTATACGCCCTATGGTGAGACTACTCGGCAGGACGATCCCTGCGCGCGTGCAAATAGGGTCAAGTCTTGCATTGCCATATGCTCTGGCTATAGCGCTGCGCAGGTTTAACCCGGATACGCTTAGCAGCTACGGGGCCGTCGATCAGGCCGCCGTTGTGGCGCATGAGGGGCAGCATGGCGTCAATATCCGCGTAGGTCGTTGGGTTGCTAATCTGAAACCAGTTGTAAAACAACAGGAGTTCAGTGCCTACCAAACCCAATCGTACGTCAACGAGGGAGAAGGCGTTGCGTCTCCGTGGAACATTTGGAAGCCTGGTATTACACCTGTGGATAGGAAGAGCGCGATCGATCACTGGGCAATTCACGACATGTATAAAGAATGCACTGCCGCTGGAGCAGCATGTCGGTGAAATTCATGAATCCGTTAAAATTTACGAAAGGAATCTGCGTATTAGCCTGCCTGCTTTCGGCAGTACTTTCCTTAAATGCATGCGCAACTGACGGCGGTCATCACGGGCGCGCGCCTACCAAGGTGAACGTCACATACCTTGCTACCCACAAAAATTTCTATCTCAATAAAGAGATATCGACTCACGCATGTGTAAATGTGAGCGTACATGGCACCTCCATTTCCCAATGTGGGTCTTGTCCAAATCACCTCGTTCTTATCGACCCTTCGAAAACAGCAATCGATTTGGTCGACGACCTATTCAAGCGACTTGGAACAAACTATGCCTCTCAGGTTGAGGCAGATTTTGTTGGCCGGCTGGTTCGAAAGAAAGTGGCGGTCCTTGGAGCCGCTAGCTCATTTGCTGAGATGATGACAGGACCACAGAAACGAACGCTCCTGGATTTGAAGAAAATCAAGAACCCGGCAGTGTACAAGAGTGGAATGTCGGCGGAAGAAGATGCGCGCTGGCTGGAGTCGTGCGTATCTTCCCTGAACCGATGATCCAGCAAAAATGCGTTGGGACGGGCCCGTTCTGGCGCTGTGGCGACAACAAGAATGGCGCAGGTGGGAACGGGGCCAGTTCTTGCGCTGTAGCATATGAGAATCAGCGCTTGACGTTACTCGGTTATCACGAACTCGGCGACGGCACCTATCGTGCAAATAGGGTCAACAGCGGCTTGCCGATCATCTCGTAGCGGACCGCGCCGCAGGTGCAGTGACCGCTCAGAACTTCCACATTCATCACATTCTCCTTTAGTCGCGCGCGGTAGCGGCGAAGTTTGGCAGTGGCCGCTGCCGTTGCGCGAGCGGTCCAGAAACAGCCAGCCGCAGGTTTCGAGCGGGCAAGCCCCGTCCGGCAACGCGTTTTGCGTCATCCGCAAGCAGAAGCCGGACCTGCTGGAGCAGTGCGAGCCGTGGGTGGATGACATTGCGCGGTAGGCGCGGCTATTATGGACACATGACCGACTGCTTTCTGTCCCGCCTTTGAAGCTGCGCGCCGAGGCGCTCGCGGCGCACCTCAAGAAGACGCTGCTGCCCATCTACCTGATCGCCGGCGATGAAACGCTGCTGGTGCAGGAGGCCGCCGATGCGGTGCGCGCCGCGGCGCGCGCAGACGGCTTCACCGACCGCGACATCCTGTTCGCCGAGCGCGGCTTCGACTGGGGGCGGCTGGCCGCGGCCGGTGCGAGCCTGTCGCTGTTCGCGTCGCGGCAGCTGCTGGAGTTGCGCCTGCCGAGCGGCAAGCCCGGCCGCGATGGCGGCGAGGCGCTGGCGAATTATGCCGCCGCGCCGCCGCCGGACACGCTGCTGCTGGTGATCGCGCCCAAGCTCGACCGGCGCGGCGGCGGTGCGGCATGGCTGAAGGCACTGGACAACGCCGGGGCGGTGCTCGAAATCTGGCCGGTCGGCGCCGGCGAATTGCCGCGCTGGATCGCGCAGCGCGCGCGTGGCCGCGGCCTTCAGCTCGATGACGACGCGGCACGGCTGCTGGCGGAACGGGTCGAGGGCAACCTGCTGGCGGCGGCGCAGGAGGTCGACAAGCTCGTATTGTCCGTCGGCCCCGGTCACGTCGGGCTGGCGGCCGTACAGGCGGCGGTCTCGGCCAGCGCCCGTTATGACGTCTTCGGCCTCGTCGATGCCGCGCTCGGCGGCAACAGCGTCCGCGCGCTGGCGATGCTGGCCGGCTTGAAAGCCGAGGGCGTTGCACCTACCTTGGTGCTATGGGCATTGACGCGCGACATCCGGATTTTGGCCGACGCCGCTTTTGATGCCGGATCCGGCAAATCCGTGGCGCAGGCACTCGGCAAGGTGTGGCCGACGAAGCGGCGTGCGCTGGTCGAGGGCGCGCTGCGCCGGCTGGGCCGGCGCGCGTCCGGCAGGCTGCTGATGCGCGCGGCGGAGGCCGACCGCATCATCAAGGGGCCGCGCCACGCCGAATCCTGGTCGGTACTCACGGCACTGGTGGCGATGCTCGCCGGTGCGCTGCCGGTAACAAACGAGGGCGCCGCCGCATAATGCGAGCGATCGGCATCTTCGGCGGGACATTCGATCCCATTCATTATGGCCACCTGCGACCCGCACTCGACGTGTTGGAGGCGCTCGATCTCGCCGAAATCCGCTTCATTCCCAGCGGCTGCCCGCCGCACCGTGGCCGGCCCGTTGCGCCGCCGGATGCGCGCTTGGCGATGGTCAAGGCAGCCGTCGCGCCGGAGCCGCGTTTCGTGGTCGACGAGCGCGAAGTGCACAGCAGCGCACCGTCATATTCCGTCACTACGCTCGAATCGCTGCGTCACGACATGCCGGATACGCCGCTGGCGCTGATCGTCGGCATGGACGCGTTTCTCGGCCTGGCGAGCTGGCACCGCTGGCGCGAACTGCTCGACCTGGCGCACCTGGTCGTCGCCCACCGGCCAGGCTGGCACCTGCAGGCCGAGGGCGAACTCAGCACGCTGGTCGCCGCGCGCCAGGTGCGCGACCCGGCTGAACTGCACAAGCGGCCGGCGGGCAGCATATTCCTTCAAGCGGTCACCCAACTCGAAATCTCCTCGACAGCGATTCGCGCCATCGTCGCCGCCGGCGGCGACGTGCGTTACCTGCTGCCCGAGGAAGTGAGGACTTTGATTATGAACAACGGTTTTTATCGGCAGACAGCGGAGATGCGATGACAGCAGACGATCTGAAAGACCTGGCCGTCAAGGCGCTTGACGACCTCAAGGCCGTCGACATCAAAGTGCTCGACGTGCGCGGCGCGACCGCGATTACTGACATGATGGTGATCGCCAGCGGCACGTCCGATCGGCACGTGCGGGCGCTGGCGCGCGCCGTGCTGGATGCGGCCAGGGGCGCCGGTGCGAAGCCGCTCGGCGTCGAGGGCGAACAGGGCGGCGAATGGGTGCTGCTCGATCTGAACGACATCGTCGTCCACGTGATGCTCCCGCGCATGCGCGAGTTCTACAACCTAGAAAAACTATGGAGCGTGGATATCCGCGCGCCGCGCTTGGCCTCCACTAAATGAACCTCCGCGTCCTCACCATCGGCAACCGCATGCCCGGCTGGGTGGACGAGGGCTTTCGGACCTACGCAACGCGACTGCCGCATGAGTGCGCGCTGTCGCTGACTGAAATCCCGCTGCCCAAGCGCACCCCGCGCCGCGCCGGCGCCAGCGCGCTCGAAGGCAAGCGCATGCTGGGCCACATCCGCCCGGACGACGAAGCGATCGCGCTGGATGTACGCGGGAAATCACTCACCACCGAGGCGCTGGCGCAACAATTCGGCGACTGGCTGCAGGACGGCCGCGACCGCGTGTTCCTGATCGGCGGCCCCGATGGCCTGGCACCTGACGCCCTCGAGCGCGCCGACTGGCGCTGGTCGCTGTCGCCGCTGACGCTGCCGCACGGGCTGGCACGCGTGGTCGTTGCCGAGGCGCTGTATCGGGCGTGGACCGTACTGCAAGGCCATCCGTATCACCGCGTCTGAGGTTTATCTGGCGTCCGGTTCTCCGCGGCGACATGAACTGCTCCGCCAGATCGGCGTGATGCACGAACTGGTGGCCGCACCAGTCGATGAAACCCGTTTTCCCACCGAAGCCCCTGCCGAGTACGTTCTGAGGCTGGCCCAGGCCAAGGTTGCGGCCGGTCTGGCGGCGCTGCATGCAGCCGGCGCAATCGTGCTCGGCGCCGACACCGCCGTCGTCGTCGATGGCGACGTGCTGGGCAAGCCGGCTGATCGACAGGAGGCACGAGCGATACTGACGCGGCTGGCGGGACGGGCGCACGAGGTGCTGACAGCCGTCGCGGTGACGGATGGCTCGGAGACACGCACGGCGCTGAGTCGCAGCACCGTGGTCTTTCGGGAGACGAGCGAAGCTGAAATCGAGGCTTATGTGACCAGTGGAGAAGGCGACGACAAGGCCGGGGCGTATGCGATTCAGGGGCGGGGCGCAGTATTCGTGGTGCGCCTGGAGGGGAGCTATTCGGGGGTTGTTGGATTGCCGTTGTGCGAGGCGGCATCGCTGTTGCTTGAGTTTGGCGTCACGTTTTGATGCGGCTGACTTCGGGAAGTCCAAAGTGCAGGGATGCACGTTGGACCAAGCGCCACGAGCAGTGGCTTTGGCTACTTCCCCCATAAAGACCGCAGCAGCAGGCGGCACAAAACACATTTCACCCAAACAACCCGAACCCTCATAATAGAACCCACAATCACAAAAAAACGCCAACACCCATGAGCGAAGAGATCCTCATCAACGTCACCCCACGCGAAACCCGCGTAGCACTGCTCGACAACGGGTCGTTGGAGGAAATCTTCATCGAGCGCGCGCATCGCCGCGGCCTGGTCGGCAACATCTACAAGGGCAAGGTGCTGCGCGTGCTGCCGGGCATGCAGGCCGCATTCGTCGATGTCGGGTTGGAACGCAGCGCTTTTCTGCACGCGTCGGACATTTCGCGCGCGGTCTATAGCGAGGGCGAACCGGAGATGCGCGGGCCGGCCGACATCCGCGAGTTGCTGCACGAGGGCGACGAGCTGCTTGTGCAGGTGCTGAAGGATCCGCTCGGCACCAAGGGCGCACGGCTGTCGACGCGCATCGGCATCCCTTCGCGCTACCTGGTGCACGTGCCCGGCAGCGACCGCGTCAGTGTGTCGGCGCGCATCGACGATGCCGACGAGCGCGAGCGCCTGGCGGGATTGGTCACGCAGTTCCTGGAATCGGATACCGGCGGCTACATCGTGCGCACGGCCGCCGAGGGCGTGTCGCACGAGGCGATTCGTGCCGACATGCTGTTTTTGCGCAAGCTGTGGGAGCTGATTGCCGAGCAGAGTCGCAGCGCGCCGCCGGGCACGCTGGTGCACGAGGACCTGCTGCTGCCGGTCAAGATGCTGCGCGATTTTCTCGATTCGCAAGTCGAGCAGGTGCGGGTCGATTCCGAGGCGGTCTACCGGCGGATGGCGGATTTCGCCGACATGTTTTTGCCCGAACTCGCCGGGCGGGTCGAGCTTTACGACGGCGCGCGGCCGATTTTCGATTTGTACGGCATCGAGACCGAGATCCAGAAGGCGCTGGAGCGCAAAGTCGAATTGAAATCCGGCGGCTATCTGGTGATCGACCAGACCGAGGCGATGACGACGATCGACGTCAACACCGGCGCCTACGTCGGCTATCGGAACCTCGAGCAGACGGTGCTCAAAACCAACCTCGAGGCGTCGCAGGCGATCGCGCGCCAGCTTCGGTTGCGCAACCTGGGCGGTATCATCATTATCGACTTTATCGACATGCAGGATCCCGAGCACCGCCAGACGGTGCTGGAAGCGCTGGAGCGCAGCCTCGCGCGCGACCATGCGCGCAACAAGATTTGCGCGATCTCGCCGCTCGGCTTGGTCGAGATGACCCGCAAGCGCACCCGCGAAAGCCTCGAGCATGTGTTGTGCCAGCCGTGCCCGACCTGCGGGGCGCGCGGGTCGATCAAGACGCCGGAGACTGTCTGCTACGACGTGTTTCGCGAAATTCTGCGCCAGACGCGCACATTCGATATCCAGGAGTTGCGGGTGCTGGCGAGCCAGGAGGTCATCGATCTGCTGCTCGACGAGGAGTCCGAAAGCCTGGCCGAGATTGAAGGGCTGATCGGCAAGCCGATTCGGCTGCAGGTCGAAAATCTCTACAGTCCGGAATCGTTTGATGTGGTGCCGGTCTAAAGTGTCGGGGTTCGGGTTTCTGGATACGGGGTTCGGGAAGAATTCTTCGTGAAGCGTGCGCTGCTATGGACGGCTTACAGTCTCGCCAGCCTGATCGTGCTGCTGGCGATCGTTGTCGCGGGCGGGTATTTCTATTTCGCCACGCACATCAACCGCTACACGCTGCGTGTCGAACACATCGCCGGCCAGCGGCTCGGCGAGCCGGTGGCGATCGGCTCGATCGCGATGGGCTGGCACGGCTTCGGGGTCGAAGTCGACCTGAAGAACGTGGCGGTGCTGAGCGCGGATCGCAGTCAACGGCTGATCCAGGCAAAGCGCGTGCGTGTCGATCTCAATCCGCTGAGTTTCGTGAGCTGGCCGCAGGTTCATCCGGTCTTCATCGGCGTGGCCGCGCCGCGCCTCACCGTGGTGCAGGGCATGAACGGCCAGTTGAGGATTGTCGGCCTGCCGCAAGGTTCGGGCGCCGCGCCGTCGTTCAACGATATCGTCAATATGCTCGATCAAGTCGGCACGATCGCGGTCACCGACGGCACGATCGTGCTCAACGCGCCGGCGCACAAGATCAAGGGCTGGCAGTTTCATGACCTGGACGCGCACGTCAGCGGCAGCACGCCGCATGTGCAGCTTTCGCTCAAACTGCCCGAGGCAATGGGGCAAAGCCTCGATGGTCATGTCGCCTTTACACGTTCGCAACCGCACGGCGAATGGCATTGGCAGGGTCACCTCAAGCTGGCCGGGCTCAGGCTGGAGAGCGTACCGATGCTCGCGTCGAACGTGCCGCTCGATCTGCACGGCGGGGAAGTCAATCTGACCCTCAGCGGCCACGGTGACGGGCTGCAGCCGGCGGCGGTACAGGGCCAGGTTCGGCCGCTGCCGTCCAACGGCGCCGACGCCAGCACCTTGACCGCCGATCTCGACTGGAATGCTGCGAGCGGCGGGCAACTGGCGCTTGCCGGCGGCAACATGGCGATCGACTTCCCCGGCCTGTTCCGCGCCCCGATCCCGCTGACGCAAGCGAAGCTGCCGCTGACTTTCAGGCACGAAGCCGCCGGCTGGCGCATCGTCAGCGATCAGTTCCGTCTGGCGAACGCCGACATCGCGACGGCCGGTCACTTCAGCGTGCTGCTGCCGGCGGGCGGCGGTGCGCCGGTACTCGACGTCGAAGCGACCGCGAGCGGCATCGACCTCGTCCATAAGTCGGAGTATCTGCCGGTCGGCATCATGCCGCCGTCGGTAACGGCGTGGGTGGATCGCTCCGTCAAGAGCGGGCAGGTGCCGCGCGTTCAGGTTATTTTTCGCGGCGCCGCCGATCAATTTCCCTTCCGCGACCGCAACGGCCTGTTCAAGGTCGATTTCGACCTGACCGACACGCGCATCAAGTTCGATCCGCACTGGCCGGCGGTGACGAAGCTGAACGCGGAAGTCATCTTCAAGGATGAAGGGCTGTCGGCGACGGTGCACTCGGGCACGATCAGCGGCATGGCGATGGGCGGTTCACAGGCGAAGATCGCCGACCTCGCGGCGGCAGTGCTGAAAGTAACCGGCACCGCGCGCGGCGACGCCGCCGAGGCGATGGACTTCCTGCGCCATTCACCGATTGCCAAAAAGTTCGGGCCCTACATCACCAAAACGGAAGCCCACGGCAAGCTCGACGTGGACGTCAAAATCAATCTGCCGCTGGCCGACATCGGCAAGTTCCAGGTGCACGGCCAGGCGCATCTGCACGACGTGGATACCAAGCTTGCCGCGCTGTTGCAGGGCTTCAAAAACCTGAAGGGCCAACTCGATTTTACCGACGCCGGGCTCAACAGCCCGACCGGGCTTACCGGCGAATTCCTCGGCGAGCCGGTTGCGATTACCGTACATCCGGCGCCGCATCGCGCCGCCACCACGCAGATCAGCCTGACCGGTAGCGCGACGGCTGCGGAGTTGACGAAAGCGCTGGGCGCACCGCACGCGGACGTAGCGCGCGGGAAATTCGGCTGGCATGCGCAAGTGCTGTTGCCGAACGAGTTCGCCGCGGGCAGCGCGCCGCTGACGGTGAGCGCGCAATCGAATCTCAAGGGACTCGAGCTCAAGCTGCCGGCGCCGTTTGCCAAGCCCGGCCCGAAGGCGGTCAAGACGGCGCTCAAATTTACGGTCGGCGATAACGGCTACAAGATCGGCGCGCACTACGGCGATGCTGTGCAGGCGCAAATCGATCTCGCCGATGCGGGCAAGCATGGTGTCGCAATCAAGACCGGCGTGATCCACTTCGGCGCCGGCAAGGCGGTGCTACCCAAAGCCGGGCTGCGGATCGACGGCCATCTCGACCGCGTCTCCCTCGCCGAGTGGCAGCAACTGGGCGGGCTCGTCGGCAGTGGCAACAGCGCCGGCGCGCCGCAAAACATTGACCTCGACCTGAGGATCGGCGAGGTCAACGCGCTTGGCCAGCACTTTCATGCGGTTCATATGCAGATGCATGACACCGCCGCCGGCGGCTACCGCCTGGAGTTGGCCGGCCCGGACGCGGCGGGGTCGATCGTGCTGCCGGCGGCGGTCGATAACGATCACCCGTACGCGGTCGCACTCGATTACCTGCACCTCGATTCGAATTTCGCGCAGGGGCATGCCAAGCAGATGAACCTGTCGCCGACAACGCTGCCGCCGATCAAGTTTGCGAGCCAGGATACGCAAATCGGCAAGCGCGACCTCGGCCGGCTGGCATTCAAGCTGCTGCAGGCGCCGGGCGGGATCGTGGTGCCGTATTTTTCGGCGACGCAGAAGGCGCTCAAGATCAACATGTACGGCACCTGGATCGTCGACGATAACGGGCGCGAGCACACGCGCATCGCCGCGGCGGCACGCAGCGACGACGTCGGCGCCGCGTTCAAGGCGCTGGGCCTGCCGGCCGCGATCACGGCGAAGAAAGCGCGTATCAATGCCGAACTGCACTGGCCCGGACCGCCGTCCGGCGACATCATGAAAAAGCTCGGCGGCGCAATTACCGTGCGTCTCGAGAACGGCCGTCTGACGGAAATTTCACCAGGGGCGGGGCGGCTCTTGTCGCTGCTGAGCCTCAACGCGCTGCCGCGGCACCTGCTGTTCAACTTCAGCGACGTGTTCGGCAAGGGCTTCGGCTACGACTCGATTGGCGGCACTTTCACGATCATCAGCGGCAACGCCTACACCAACGATTTCCGCCTCAAAAGCACGGTCGCCGATGTACACGTGGTCGGCCGCATCGGCCTCGGCAAGCAGGATTACGACGAAGACGTAATTATCGATACCAGCATCGCCTCGACCTTGCCGATTGCCGCGGCCATTGCGGGCGGGCCGGTTACCGGCGTGGCGGCGCTGCTGCTGACGCAGATTTTCAAGCAGCCGCTGAAGCAGGCGACCCAACTCGAATATCATGTCAGCGGCTCGTGGGACAAGCCGGTCATGAAGAAGGTGTCGGGGGCGGCGCCGACGAAAAAGGCCAATCCGGAACCGGAGTCGCCGGGGCGGTAGGCTCCGTTTGGTATGATTTGAATCTTTCCCGCTTCGCCCCCATTTAAAATCCTATGAGCAATTCACTCGATCTCGCCCGGCAGACCATCCTCACGCCCTCCGGCCTCGACGAAAGCCAACTCGCCGGCGTGCTCGGCCGCGCCATGGGCGCGCGCATCGACAACGCCGACCTGTACTTCCAGCTCAGCCACCGCGAGTCGTGGGCGCTCGAGGACGGCATCGTCAAGGAAGGCACCCACAGCATCGACCAGGGCGTCGGCGTGCGCGCGATGAGCGGCGACAAAACCGGTTTTGCCTACTCGGACGAAATCCTCCTGCCGGCGCTCACGCAGGCATCGGATATGGCGCGCGCGATCGCGCGAAGCGGCGGCGAAGGCAAGCTGCAGGCCTGGCATGCCCACAACGCGCCGCAACTTTACGCGCCGGTCGATCCGCTGGCGACGCTGGCCGACAACGACAAGGTCGCGCTGCTGCAGCGCATCGACGCGGAACTGCGGCGCATGGACCCGCGCGTCAAGCAGGTGATGGTCAACCTCGGCGGGGTCCACGACACCATCATGATAGCCGGCAGCGACGGCACATTGGCCGGCGACGTGCGCCCGCTGGTGCGCTTCAGCGTCGCCGTGATCGTCGAAGAAAATTGTCGTCGCGAGCAGGGCTACGCCGGCGGCGGCGGGCGCTTCGGTTACCAGTACTTTATCGACGAGGACCGCGCGCTGGAACTGGGCCGTGAGGCGGTGCGCACCGCGCTCGTCAACCTGAAAGCGGAACCCGCACCGGCCGGCACCATGCCCGTCGTGCTTGGCCCCGGCTGGCCCGGCGTGCTGCTGCACGAAGCGATCGGCCACGGCCTCGAAGGCGACTTCAATCGCAAAGGCACCTCCGCCTTCGCCGGCCGGCTCGGCAAACGTGTCGCCAGCGAACTCTGCACCGTCGTCGACGACGGCACCATCGTCGACCGCCGCGGCTCGCTCAGCATTGATGATGAAGGCACGCCCGCCGAGTGCACGGTGCTGATCGAAAACGGCATCCTCAAGGGCTACATGCAAGACAAGATGAACGCGCGGCTGATGAACATGCGCCCCACCGGCAACGGCCGGCGCGAATCTTTCGCGCACCTGCCGATGCCGCGCATGACCAATACCTACATGCGCCCGGGTCCGCACGATCCGGCCGAAATCATCGCATCGGTCGACAAGGGCTTGTATGCCGCCAACTTCGGCGGCGGCCAGGTCGACATCACCTCCGGCAAGTTCGTGTTCTCGGCCAGCGAAGCCTATCTGATCGAAAACGGCAAGCTCACCCGCCCGGTCAAAGGCGCTACGCTGATCGGCAACGGCCCGGACGTGCTGACCCGCGTCAGCATGGTCGGCAACGACCTCAAGCTCGACGAAGGCATCGGCACCTGCGGCAAGGACGGCCAGAGCGTGCCGGTGGGCGTCGGTCAACCGACACTGAAAGTCGATAGCCTGACAGTTGGCGGCACAAGCTAGACGTAACGGCAGCGTAGGTGCACGCCCCGGTAGTGGACCGGAACTAATCCCCAGCCAAAACTGTCCCTAAAATATTGAGCATGGATGCTTCGTTAAATTCCAACAAGCGGGAGCATCCATGTCCAAGCTGCTGTTATCCACGCTGGTCGCGCTTGGCGCGGTCGCCTGCATGAATGCCGCCGTCGCCGCCGGCTCCAACTACGATCCGTTGCAGACTTTCGCGCCGTTCAATTACCTGCAGCCCGTCAACCAGTACCGTTCGGCCAACGGCACGCCCGGGCCGGCCTACTGGCAGAACCGCGCCGACTACAAGATTCACGCCACGCTCGATCCGGCGAACAAAACCCTGAGCGGTCGCGAGACGATCACCTACACCAACCACAGCCCCGACACGCTGCACCTGTTGTGGCTGCAGCTCGACCAGAATCGCTACCGCACCGACGCGCGCGCCAATTTCACCCACGACGCCGATCACGAGCCGCCGCAGGCCGCGCATACCGACGGCTACCGCATCAAATCCGTCGAAGTAGCCATCGGCGGTCACTTCAAGCCCGCGCATTTCATCGTGTCCGACACGCGCATGCGTATCGACCTGCCGCAACCGCTCGCGCCGAAGCACGGCCAGGTGCAGATCCGCGTCGTTTACAACTACACCATTCCCGGCAAGTTCGGCGGCCGGACTGACTGGTACCGCACCCAAAACGGCGACGTGTTCGAAATCGCCCAGTGGTACCCGCGCCTGTGCGTCTTTGATGACCTGCGCGGCTGGAATACGCTGCCGTTTACCAACAACGAGTTTTATCTCGAATACGGCAACTTCGATTACAGCGTCACCGTGCCGTGGAACATGATCGTGGTCGGTTCGGGCAAGCTGATGAACCCGGACGAAGTGCTGACGAAGACCGAGCGCGAGCGGCTTGAGAAGGCGCATCACAGCGACAAGACGGTGCTGATCCGCACGCCTGCCGAAGTCAACGATCCCGCCAGCCGGCCGACACACAGCGGCACGCTGACCTGGCATTTCCAAATGAAGGACACGCGCGACGTTGCGTTCGGCGCGTCAACCGCCTACGTCTGGGACGCCGCGCGCATCAACCTGCCGAGCGGGAAGCATGCGCTGGCGGAGTCGGCGTACCCGGTCGAGAGCCTCAAGGACGGTGGCTGGGACCGCTCGACGCAGTTCGTCAAGGCGACGATCGAATTCTTCTCGAAATATACCGGCGTGGAGTTCCCGTGGCCGACCGAGATTGCCGAGGCCGGTATCGCCGGCGGCATGGAATATCCCGGCATCGTGTTCGACTGGTGGAAAACCGGCGGCAAGGGCCTGTTCGGCCTGACGACCCACGAAGTGGGCCACGCCTGGTTCCCGATGATCGTCGGCTCCGACGAGCGCCGCGACGCCTGGATGGACGAGGGCTTCAACACGTTCGTCGACGTGCTGGCGGCGCATGCCTATAACCACGGCGAGTTCGCTCCCAAGCGCGACAGCGAATATGCCCCGGGCGGCGGTAATCCGGTGGAGGAAATCCAGTCGGTGCTGAAGGACCCCAACGCGCCGCCGATCATGATGTTCCCCGACGTGCTCAAGGAGAAGTACCGCCACCCGGTGACCTACTTCAAAACCGCGCTCGGCCTGATGCTGCTGCGCGACCAGATCCTGGGGCCGGAGCGCTTCGACACCGCTTTTCGCCGCTACGTGCATGCCTGGGCGTTCAAGCACCCGTCGCCGTCGGATTTCTTCCGGGCGATGTCGAGCGCGGGCGGCGAGGAGTTGTCATGGTTCTGGCGCGGCTGGTTCGCGCACAACTGGCAGCTCGACATGGCGGTGGAAGGCGTGAAGTACGTCGATAACGACCCGACGAAGGGCGCGCTGGTGACGGTCGCAAATCTCGACAAGCTGGTGATGCCGGCGACGCTTCAGGTGACCTACGTCGACGGCAGTACGCAGCGCGTGCGGGTGCCGGTGGAAACCTGGCAGCGCCACCACAAGTTCGAAGTCACCGTGCCCGGCAACAAGCGGGTGAAATCGGCGACCATCGATCCAGACCATGTCATCCCGGACGGCGACCGGAGCAACGATACCTTTACGGTAAAGTAGGGGCTATTCGCCCAGCAGTGCGAGGATCGTGTCGCTGGTCGGCTGCGCCACGCACAGTGGTGTGGGCTTGCCGTTCGAGGGCAGAAACGCCGGCAGGGCCGCGGGCGGATCGTTGTCCGCCACCGCCGCGCCGCCGGCGGGGCGGAGCGGCGTCGGGTCGAGGTCTTCGAGCAGCGGCGTGATCTCGTTTTCGTAAGCCATCAACTGCGCTTCGGTCAGCGCCTCTCGCGGCAGCGGCACCTTGAGGGGCGGTTCCGGCTTGCCGTTGACGCGAATCTCGAAGTGCAGGTGCGGCCCGGTTGCGAGACCGGTCGAGCCGACGTAGCCGATCACCTCTCCCTGTTTCACATGGCTGCCGATGTGAATGCCCTTGGCGAAGCGCGACATGTGCCCGTAGCGCGTCGAATACGGTCCCGGATTATCAATGATAATCAGGTTGCCGTAACCGCCGTCACGGCCGCGGAACGTCACCTGTCCCGGGCCGGCGGCATGAATCGGAGTGCCCGCTGGCGCCGCCAGGTCGACCCCGTAGTGTGGCCGGTAGATGTGCAGCACCGGGTTCAGGCGGCGCAGCGAGAACGGTGAGCTGACGCGGGTGTAATCGAGCGGGGTGCGCAGCAGCGTCGGCTTGAGCGGTTTGCCGTGTAGCGTGTAATAGGCCGGGTCGCCGTCGCCGTCGGTGTAGCGGAATGCGCGCAGGGTAGTATCGTTGAGATCGAGTTCCGCCGCGGCGATCGTGGGCTCCGCTTCATTCGGCTGGTAGACGACCACGAACCGGTCGCCGGCGTGGATATCGTGGCGATAATCGACCTGGCGTGCGAACAGCCCGATCAGCGTCCGCGTCATCGGCTCGCTGAGCCCCGCCTGGCGGGCCGCCTGGTACAGCGTGTGGTGAATGCGGCCGGCGATGCGAACCGGTACGTTGGCGATGGCGGAAACCGGCCGGACCGCCTCGGTTATAGTGGGCTCGGCGGGTTTCGCCGTTGGCTCGAGGTTGCTTTCGGGGGGCATGCCGCCGGCGAAAGCAGCGCCGGCCGCGGCGATGCCGATCGCCGCAGACAATATTAACCGGCAGACAATCGCTGCTCGCATGGGTTGGCTCTTCACATCCCTGTTCGAAGCTCAAACGGATATTCAGTTAAACATACCGATACCCGCTGAACTATTAGCGAAATCCCTGTGGCGGTATCCCTTGCCGCAGATCAACTGTCCGACAGAATACCCGATTGGGCCGCCGGTGCGAAGCCCGTCAGCATCGCGTCGAACACGCGTTGGACTTCGCTGCCGGAGCGCCGGGTCCGTTCGCCGCGGCGGCTGCCGAGCAGTCGATCACGCACCATTGCCTCGGCTGCGCCCAACAGCGCGGACAGCAGGACTTCGGAGCGGAACGCCGGGGCCAGCGTGCCGTCGCGCTGACCCCGGCGGATCAGCTGGTGCATGCGATCGACAAAATCGAGATACCCCTGCGACAGCTTGAGTTCGCCGTGCACGCCGCGCGGCCGCCGGGCTTCGAACAGAAACAGCTGGGCGAGATCGGGATCGTCGTCCATCGCGGCGATGAACATGGCGAGAACCGCGGTGAGCGCCGTACGCGTATCCCGCCCGGTATCGATCAGCCCGTGGATCCGGGTGTTGATCTGCTGCCAGCCGTCATCGAATACGGCCTCCAACAGGCCGGCCTTGCCGCCAAAGTAACGCATCAGCTGTGACTCGGAGGTCGCCGCGTGGCGGGCAATCGCGGCCGTCGCCGCGTGTTCGTAGCCCACCTCGGCCATGAGTGTCTTGCCGGCCCGCAACAGCCGGGCCCGGCTGGGAGGGTGAGACGTATCCATGCGCCGATAGTAGTACCACTATCCCGACGAAATCAACATCCCAATCTGTGCGCTGCGTCACGGAATCCTAGGGAACCACCTGATTGACCCGCTGTCATCCGCGCCGGTAGTTTTAGAAGTCGTAGTACCACTACCAAACATAACCACCCAGGAATGGCGGGAGGCTTTTTATGCGACATCGGATGTCTGTTTTGCTGCTCGGAATCGCGCTGACGGCAGGGGGAACCGCGTACGCCGCGACACCTGCCAGCGGCACGCTCACCGCCACCTCGGGCCCGGTCACTTACACGGCCGGGCCTTTCAGTATCGCCAACCCGACGCCGGCCCCGGAAGTCGATGTCGGCCCGGAATGCAACAACCCGGTGCAGCCTTGCGACAATTTCGCGCTGACCGTGTCGCTCCCGGATGACTATACCAGTACCCATCCCGGCGAATTGATTCGCTTCAGCCTCAGCTGGACCGACGCCGGCACCGGCAATTCCGACTACGACTTGTACGTCTATGCCGGCAATGTGACCACCACCAATGGTTCGGAACAGGCGAAGACGCAATCGGCCAGCCAGGCCGATCCGGAAGTGACCACCCTGCGCGCCTTCAACGGCACGAAGACATTTACCGTCAAAGTGGTGCCCTATACCCCGACGGGCGAAACCCTGCACGTCAAGATCGACTTGGTCGCCGGTGCAGCCGGCAGCGGTGGCGGCGGCAGCACCAGCTTCGGCCAGGCGACGCCGACCGCGCCGGGCGTGCCGCGCTACCAGGTGTTCGCACCGGGCGCACACTCGACCGCCAACGCTGCCTCCGGCGAATTCAATATCGGCTATGACCCCAAAACCGGCGTGATCATGACGAATTCGGACGGCCCGGTCTTCCGCGTCACGCCGCCGGAGAAGCGTAATCCGCCGCTGCCGAAGTCCGGACCGGCCAGCTGGACCGACGTGTCGCCTTCGATCAGCAGCCTGACGACGCTGGATCCGATCCTGATCACGGACCAGACCACCGGGCGCACGTTCATATCCAATCTCACCACCGGCGCGAATGTGCTGTTCGCCTACAGCGACGACGACGGCGCGAGCTGGATCCAGGCCTCCGCGTCGCCGCCGAACGGCGGCGCCGATCACGAAACGATCGCCTCCGGCCCGTACCCGAGTCTGCTCCCGGTGCCGAATCCGCTGTACCCGAATGCAGTCTACTATTGCTCGCAGGATATCGTCGGTCCGGCGATGTGCCAGCGCAGCGACGACGGCGGCGTCAGCTTCGGGCCGGGCGTGCCGATTTACCTCGGCAACGGCATCACCGCCTGCAGCGGCCTGCACGGCCACGCGAAAGTCGGCCCGGACGGCGCGGTCTACGTTCCCACGGCCTTCTGCGGCACGGGGCAGGGCGGCGTAGTCAGTCTCGATGCCGGCTTGACCTGGACCGATTTCATCATCCCGGGGAGCGAGTCGTTTGAGGGTGGATCGACGGATCCATCGATAGCGATCGACCAGGCCAATACCGTCTATGAATGCTATGTCGACGGGCAGGGGCCGGAGCATCACGTGCACGTGGCGGTCAGCCACGACCACGGCCAGACCTGGGTCAACAACACCGACATCGGCGTGCCGGTGGGCGTCATCATGGCCGACTTCCCCGAGGCCATCGCCGGTTCACCCGGCCGTGCCGCCTGCGGCTTCCTCGGCAGCGATGTCGCCGGCGACCACGAGTCGCTGGACTATCCCGGCAACTGGTACCTGTTCATTGCCACCACCTACGATGGGGGCAAGACCTGGACCACCGTCAACGCTACGCCGAACGATCCGGTGCAGGGTCACGGCGGTATCTGGAACAGCGGCGGCGGCAACCTGAACCGCAATCTGCTGGACTTCAATGAAGTCACGATGGACAGCCACGGCAACATTCTGTTCGGTTACGATGACGGCTGCGTCACCGATACCTGTATCCAGAGTGGCGGCGTCAAGAACGACTTCGTCGCCTATCAGCGCGTCGCACGCCAGACCGGCGGCAAACCGCTGCTGGCGAAGTTCGATGCGGCCGAACCCGCGGCACCGGCGCAGCCTTATCTTGAAGGCACGCGCACCGCGGCAAAGGCCGACCTGTCGTGGAACGCACCCGACAACGGCGGCTCCGACATCACCGCCTACGCAATTTATCGCGGCACGAGCCCCGGCAGCGAAACCCAGATCGCCACCGTCAGCGGCGACAAGACCCGGTACGAAGACGCGAGCGTGGATTCCACGGTGCCGACGTACTACTACAAGGTCGTCGCGACCAATGCCCAGGGCTCCGGCCCGGCGAGCAACGAGGTGGACCTGCAGGTCACCGTCACCCGGACGGCCGATCCGTGCAAGGCGCCGGGTCCGACGCTGTTGGTCGATGCCGGCGGCGACAGCCTGACCGGTACCGCCGGCACCGACATGAAGTCGTTGCAGGTGTCGCAGCCGTACCAGGCGGACGGCACCACCAAGCTGCGCTTCCAGATCAACACCGATCCGGGGCAAACGCTGCAGCTGCCGGGCTCGTACTGGTACGTGTCGTTCAAGACACCGGACGGCACGATCCGCGGCGTGCGGATGTTCTATCCGCAGCTCTCGACGACGCCGGCTACACCGCAGTTCGAGTCCTACGTTGCCTCACCGAATTCGAGCGGCACGACGGATGGACGCTTTGTGCAGGCCGGCAGCGAGAAACCCGCCGACCCATCGAGCTTCTACGACGCCGGCAACGGCGTCATCGTGATCGTCGTGCCGATTGCCGACCTTGGCCTGCAGGCCGGTGACACGATCAGCGGCTTCAACGCGGCGGTCGTGCAGTCGGTGAACACGCCGGTCACAGGCCTCGGCGAAACCGTCGACGAGATGCCGGACGGCCTCGCCTACCAGGGTAGCTACACCGTCAGCAGCAACGACCAGTGCGCGGCCAACAACCCGCCGCTGGCGGTGTTGACCGCCGACCCGATCGACGGCAATACGCCGTTCGACGTCACGTTCGACGCTTCGGGATCGCACGACCCCGATAATGGCGACTCGGTGGCGAGCTACACCTACGACTTCGGCGACGGCAGCACGCCCATCACCACGTCGACGCCGACCGCGACGCATACCTACAAGACCGCCGGCGACTATCGCGCCACGCTCACCGTCACCGACACACATGGTGCAAAGAGCAAAAATGCGGCCCTCGTCGGCATCGCGGCGCGCACCGCCTTCGAGGACAATGACTCGCATATCGCCTACAGCAACGGCTGGCAAAGCGTGCAGGACACCGACGCGACGGCCGGGCATTTCAATTTGCTGGGGGCCAAGGGCGGCCAGCATGGCATGAGCCTGACGTTCGACCTCGGATCGAGTGAAGGTACCATCCAGTACGCCTACGCCACCAGCACCAAGGGCGGCAGCGCCGACGTCTACATCGACGGCCAGTTCGTCCGCACTATCAGCTACCACGGCGGCTCCGGCTCAATGCACCAGCCCGCGTTCGGCGCGACCACCGAGTTCAGCGTGAGCGGGCAGGGCAGCCACACGATCGAGTTGCGCAACGTGACCGGCGCCGTTTACGTGGATCGGTTCCGCATCGCGGGCGCAAGTTCAGACGCGCAACCGGCGACCGAGCCCGGTGACACGACAGCCCAGACCAGTACGGTCGCCACCGGACAGCCGAGCACGACTCAATTGATAGTGCCGCGCAACGCCACTGGCATATCGGTAGTGGCCGAATCGGCGAACAACGTCCCGTTCAAACTGCTGGTACTCGATCCCCACGGCAGCATCGTCGGTACGGTGAACTCCGCGCCCGACGGCACGGCCGCATTCGAGACATCGGCAGTAGTCCCCGGCGTGTACGTGGTCCAGTTGGTCAACCTGGGTACAGCACCCGTCAGTATCTGGACCGCCGCAACGCCGCAGATCAAATACCAACAAGGGGAAGAAGACTAGAACGTGTACCTCCGGCTCTCCCTCTTCGGCTGCTTTGCTGCGGCTGAGGGGGGAGAGTTTTTTTGTGGGCCGGAGGTTTTGGTGGGGGCGATGGGGTAGCTCCTTCTGAAAGACGCCGTAAATACATCCATGTAGGCTTCCCTCGGACATCCTTGTCCTCAGAGACTTTCAGAAGAAGCTACCCCACCGCCTCGAGACGTTGTCGTAACGTTCGGCAGGTTCTTGCTCCTTCTCCCCTAAAAATGCAACAACGGGATAATCAGGATCGCCACGATATTGATGATCTTGATCAGCGGGTTGATCGCCGGGCCGGCCGTATCCTTGTATGGATCGCCAACCGTGTCCCCGGTGACTGCCGCGTGATGCGCTTCCGAACCCTTGCCGCCGAAGTTGCCGTCCTCGACGTATTTCTTGGCGTTGTCCCAGGCGCCGCCACCGGTGGTCATCGAAATGGCCACGAACAGGCCGGTGATGATGGTGCCTAGCAGCATGCCGCCGAGAGCGCGTGCGCCGAGTATTTCGCCCACCAGGATCGGCGCGACGATCGGCAACAGCGACGGAATGATCATTTCCTTGATCGCCGACTTGGTCAGCATGTCGACCGCGCGAGAGTAATCCGGCTTCGCCTCGCCCGTCATGATGCCCTTGATCTCGCGGAACTGGCGGCGTACTTCGTTGACGATGCCGCCGGCCGCGCGGCCGACCGCTTCCATCGCCAGCGACGCGAACAGGTACGGCACCAGGCCGCCGATGATCAGGCCGATGATTACATCGGGATCGGAGAGTACGAACGTCGTCAGCTTGTCGAGCTGTTCAGCGCCCATGCCGAGCCCGGTGAAGTGGGCTTTCAGTTCATGGACATAGTCGGCGAACAGCACCAGCGACGCGAGGCCGGCGGAGCCGATCGCATATCCCTTGGTGACAGCCTTGGTCGTGTTGCCGACCGCGTCGAGCGGATCGGTGCGGCCGCGGACTTCGGCCGGCAGGTCGGCCATTTCGGCGATGCCGCCGGCGTTGTCGGTGATCGGGCCGAAGGCGTCGAGGGCGACGATCATGCCGGTCATCGACAGCATCGTCGTGACGGCGATGCCGATGCCGTACAGGCCAGCGAGCGCATAGCCGCCCCAGATGCTCGCGCAGATCGCGATCACCGGCAGCGCGGTGGCCTTCATCGACACACCAAGGCCGGCGATGATGTTGGTCGCGTGACCGGTGGTCGAGGCTGCGGCGATGTGGCGCACGGGCTTGTACTCGGTGCCGGTGTAGTACTCGGTAATGACCACCAGCGCGGCGGTGAGGCCGAGGCCGATGAGCGCGGCGCCGAAGAACTGCCAGATCGAGTAATCCGGGGAGACCGTCATCATCCACTGGGTGATGAAGTAGAACATCACCGCGGCGAGCACGCCGGAGACGATCAGCCCCTTGTACAGCGCGCCCATGATCTTGCCGCCCTCGCGGGCGCGGACAAAGAACGTGCCGATGATGGAGGCGATGATCGACGCGCCGCCGAGCACCAGCGGGTACAGCACCGCATTCGCGCCAAGGCTTTGTGCGAACAACTGCCCCAGCAGCATCGTCGCGACGACGGTCACGGCATACGTCTCGAACAGGTCCGCGGCCATGCCGGCGCAGTCGCCGACATTGTCGCCGACGTTATCGGCGATCACCGCCGGGTTGCGCGGATCGTCTTCCGGAATGCCGGCTTCGACCTTGCCGACCAGGTCCGCGCCGACATCGGCGCCCTTGGTGAAGATGCCGCCGCCAAGGCGGGCGAAGATCGAAATCAGTGAGCCGCCGAAGGCGAGGCCGACCAGCGGCTCGATCAGCGCAGTGCCATTGGCGTCACGCGGGCCGAAGTAGTGCAGGATGGCATAAAAGCCGGCGACGCCCAGGAGCCCCAGGCCCGCCACCAGCAGACCGGTGATGCTGCCGCCGCGGAACGCGACCTTAAGTGCCGGGTTGATGCCTTCATGCGCGGCTTGGGCGGTGCGCACGTTGGCCCGCACCGAGATGTTCATGCCTATGTATCCGGCCGCGGCCGAAAAGATCGAGCCGATCGCGAAGCCCAGCGCTGTCCACCATTCGAGACCGAAGCCGAGGATCAGGAAGAGCACCACGCCCACGATCGCTACCGCGCGATATTGCCGGTTGAGATAAGCCTGCGCGCCCTCCTGAATAGCGCCGGCAATCTCCTGCATGCGCTGGCTGCCGGCGGGCTGTTTCAGAATCCAGCCAACCGAAACGGCCCCGTACACAATGGCCAATACTGCGCACCCCAGCGCAATCCACAAACCTGCGTGAGCACTCATAAACGCCCCTTGGGTGGTTAGGAATAGATTGTAAAATGCCCCGGACTATACCATGAATTCTTCTTGCAATTTTCGCGGCACCGCGACGTTCTTCAGCGTGACATAGCGCGGCAGGCCGTTCCGGTACGGCGGGTAGTCCTCTCCGTTGATTAGCGGCGCGAGATAGGCGCGGCCCGCGGCGGAGATGCCGAAGCCGTCGCGCGAGATGTACTTGCGCGGCATCATTTTTTCCTTATTGGCGACTTTCGCGAGCGGTGCCTTGACGATCTTCCAGCGGTACGGCTGCTCCGAGGCGCGGTCGATCGCAGGCATTACGGCGTTGTCGCCGGCCAGGGCGTACTCGACCGCCGCCTTGCCCACCGCGTAGGCCTGCTCGACATCGGTTTTCGAGGCGATATGGCGCGCGGCCCGCTGCAGGTAGTCGGCCAGTGCCCAGTGGTACTTGTAGCCGTGCGCGGCCTTGACCATCTCGGCCAGCACCGGCGCGGTACCGCCGAGTTGCTTGTGACCGAACGCATCGGTCGTGCCCGCGTCGGCGAGAAATTTGTCGTCCGCATCGCGCGTGCCTTCGGAGGCCACGATCACGCAGTAGCCATAGCGCTCCACGCATTCCTTGACGCGCGCCAGGAAGCGCTCACGGTCGAACGCAATTTCCGGAAACAGGATAATGTGCGGCGCATCGCCTTCGTTTTCGCCGGCGAGCCCGCCGGCCGCCGCAATCCAGCCGGCGTGGCGGCCCATCACTTCAAGCACGAACACCTTGGTCGACGTGCGCGCCATCGAGGCGACGTCCAGCGCCGTCTCGCGCGTCGACACCGCCACATATTTCGCCACCGACCCGAAACCCGGCGAGTTGTCGGTAATCGGCAGGTCGTTGTCGACGGTCTTCGGCACGTGAATCGCCTGGATCGGGTAACCCGTCTTCTTGCCGAGTTGCGAGACCTTCAGGCAGGTATCGGCCGAGTCGCCGCCGCCGTTATAAAAGAAGTAGCCGATGTCGTGCGCCTTGAAAACCGCCAGCAGCCGCTCGTACTGTACCGGATCCTCGTCGAACGGCTTGAGCTTGTAGCGGCACGAGCCAAACGCTCCGCCGGGCGTATGCCTCAAGCCGGCGATTGCCGCCGCACTCTCCTTGCTGGTATCGATCAGATCTTCCGTCAGCGCGCCGATAATTCCGTCGCGCCCGGCGTAAACCTTGCCGATCCGGTCCTTGTGCTGCCGCGCGGTTTCGATGACCCCGGCGGCGCTCGCATTGATAACGGCGGTCACACCGCCGGATTGGGCATAAAAGGCGTTTCTTTTGGTCATTTCGCGGAACTCGTCATTCTTGCGGTTAAAACTCTATCCTATTTTAAGTTGACGCCATTGATAAGCGCCGTGCCATTCGGCCCGCCGACCGCGCCAGGAGGCCCGGGTTAACGAGACGTTGACGCGGGTCGGCGCGCAAGGTACGTTTACGCCAAATTTATGCGGCTCGTTCGCGTTAAGTAACGAATAAAGCGAGATTGGTCATGAGAATCGTGTTGCTGGGTGCGCCCGGCTCGGGCAAGGGCACCCAGGCGAAACTGCTGGTCGAGAAATACGGGGTGCCCCAGGTTTCGACCGGCGATCTGTTGCGCGCGGCGGTGGCGAAGGGCAGCGCTCTCGGCAAGATCGCGAAGGCCGCGATGGACGCCGGGCAGCTGGTCTCCGACGAGGTCGTCCTCGGCATCATCGGCGAGCGGCTCCGCAAGCGCGACGCCAGCCGTGGCTTCATCCTCGATGGTTTCCCCCGCAACATTCCGCAGGCACATGCGCTCGACACGATGCTGACCCAACTGCACAAGCCGCTCGACGGCGCATTGCTGATCGAGGTCGACATCGACGTGCTGATGCAGCGGCTCGCGGGCCGGCGCACTTGCGAGAACTGCGGCCGTGTCTATAACGTGTTCACCAATCCCCCGAAGCTCGAGGGCCGCTGCGACCGTTGCGGCGGGGAACTGCGCCATCGAGCCGACGACAACGAGGAAACCATCGCGAACAGGCTGCGCGTGTACGACGCGCAGACGCGGCCGCTGATCAAGTTCTACGCCGACGGCGACCGGCTGCGGCGCGTGGACGGCAACGGCGACGTGAAGGTTATTTCGCGCCAGGTGATCAGGCTGGTCGAGGAGCTTGCCGGCGGCGCCGGCAAGGCCGCCCAGCCGGCGCAGCGGCCGGACATGACTGTTGCCAGGCCTGTGGCATCGGCCCCGAGGAAGCCGGCGGCGAAAAAGGCGGCCGTCAAAAAATCCCCCGCCAGGCCAGCGCCCGCAAAGAAAGCGCCCGCGAAAAAAGCCGGCGTGAAGAAGGCGCCGGTGAAGAAGGCCGCGGCGAAACAAGTCGCCAAAAAGAAACCTGCGGCGAAGAAAGCGGCTGCCGTCAGCAAGAAAAAGGCTACTTTGCGCACAGCCGCCAAGCCGAAGAAAGCGCCGGTGAAGCGCGCTGCCACGAAGAAGGCGCCGACGAAAAAGAAGGCTGCCACGAAGAAAAAGACGGCTAACAAGAAGCGCGTGACGTCGAAGCGAGCCGTCAAGCAATCGTCGCCCCGCAAGCCGGCAGCGAAGAAGCGGGTGGCGCAGCGTTAGCCGCTAGGCCGATTCGGCGGCCGCCGCCGCGAGCAGATCTTCGCCGACCACCTCGCGCCGCCAGCCTTTGAGCACCGGCAGATCGCGTTCCCCCTGAACCAGTTGCTCCAGCTGGCGGCGGTTCGCGAGGAGCGCCGGACTCAGGTGCATCGCGGCGGCGCGCTCGCGCACGATTTGCCCCAGGCGACGCACCGTCGCGCGTTCCTCGCCGCTCGGAAAGACGGTTTGCGTCGCCGTCAGCGGTTCTTTTGCGCCCTCGGCGACGGCCGCCAGCAACGCTTCAGCCTGCCGAGTCTTGAGCAAGCCGTCGAGCCCCGCAACCTCACGCAGTTCAACTTCCGACCGCGGCATTCGGGCTGCCACGTCGAGCAGCGTGTCGTCGTTCAAAATCCAGCGCCGCGGCCGGTTTTTCTCCATTGCGCGGCGTTCGCGCCAGGCGGCGAGCGCTCGTAGTGCGCCGCGCGCGGCCGCGCCTTCCACCCGGCTTTGGCCGCGAACGCGCAGCCAGGCCGTTTGCGGGTCCGGCAACCACAGTGCCGGGTCGCCGAGTTGGGCGGCTTCCGTATTCAACCATTCGCTTCGCCCGGCCGCGTCAAGCCGCTGGCGAAGATGCCGATACAGGTCACCCAGATAGCGCACGTCGTCGGCGGCGTAGGCCAGCGCATCGGCATCCAGTGGCCGGCGGCTCCAGTCGGCGCGGGTATGTGCCTTGGCAAGCTGCACGCCGACGATGTCGGCGACCAGCGCGCCGTAGCCGATCTGGTCGCCATGGCCGAGCAGCCCGGCCGCCAGCTGGGTATCGAAGACCGGTCGCGGAATCGCTTGCAGGGACTGGTGCAGCACCTCCACGTCCTGGCGAGCGGCGTGCAGCACCTTGACGAGGCGCGGCTCCAACAGCAGTTGCCGCAGCGGCGCTAGATCGGCGATCGCGAGCGGATCGATGCAGGCGATGCCGTGCTCACCGGCGATCTGCACCAGGCAGAGCAGCGGATAATAAGTTTTTTCGCGCAGGAATTCGGTGTCGACGCTGAGCCAGTCGGAATCGGCCGATGCGCGGCAAAAATCGGCAAGCTGGTCGGCGCGGTCGATGTATACGAAGTCGGCCATCCAATCGATTATACCGGACGCCGAAAAGGACAATCCCCCTCGCGGAGGAGGGGGATTGGCGTTTTTCCTTGCTTAATAGCTGCTATTCAGCCGGACTCGGGTGCCGACGCCGTAATTCGGCGGATCGTCCAGGACGAATGTTCGCGTCTCGCCGCTGTCGGTCCGCACGGTAACGCGATAATCGTACTCGTCACCGTTGGCGTACTGGCTGCCGGCATATGCGCCGGCCGCCGCGCCGCCGACGGTTGCTGCCGTCTGACCGCGACCTCCGCCGAATTGATGGCCCACAGCGGCGCCGACGATCGCGCCGATCACGGCGCCGGTCGCATTGCCGCCGCTGCCTTCCGGAATCGGCTGAATATCAGTTACGGTCGCGCAGTTGTAACAGTTCGCGCTCCCGTTGTTATAGGCCGGAGCGGTGTTGTTGTAGGCCGGCTGAACGGGCTGCACCGGTTGAACGGTGTTGCGCGGGGCACAGCCGCCAAGTGCCAGCAAGGCGCCTGCAAGCGCGCCGGCAGAGATTATGTTGATTCCTTTCATGAAGCACTCCTTGTTTTGCTCTGTCACTATAATACACCCCTCAAAACGACGATCTGCAGCGACGTGATTCACGTAAATCGACATAAAAGAGTCCACATTCTCGGCATCTGCGGTACGTTCATGGGCGGCATCGCGGCGCTTGCCCAGTCCCAGGGCTATCGCGTCAGCGGCTCGGACGCCAACGTCTACCCACCTATGAGCACGCAACTCGAATCGCTCGGCATCGAGCTGATGGAGGGCTACGCCGCCGCCCATCTCGATCCGCCGCCGGACCGGGTCGTGGTTGGCAACGCCGGTATCAAGCGCGGCAATCCGGAGCTGGAAGCGGTGCTGGACCACGGTTTCGACTACTTGTCGGGCGCCGAGTGGCTGGCGCGCCACGTGCTACGCGAACGCTGGGTGCTGGCGGTCGCCGGCACACACGGCAAAACAACGACGGCGAGCCTGCTCGCCTGGATCCTAGACTATGCCGGCCTCAAGCCCGGCTTTCTGATCGGCGGTGTCCCCGGCAATTTCGGCATCTCCGCGCGCCTCGGTGACAGCCCGTTCTTCGTTATAGAGGCAGACGAATACGACACCTCCTATTTCGACCGGCGCTCCAAATTCGCGCATTACCGCCCCAGGACGCTGATTCTGAACAACCTCGAATACGATCACGCCGATATTTTCCCTGATCTTGCCGCGATCAAGCGGCAATTTCATCAGCTGGTGCGAACTGTTCCCGGAAACGGGCTGATCGTCGCCAATGCCGCGGATGCCAATCTGGCCGACACGCTGGCACAGGGTTGCTGGACGCCGGTAGAGCCGTTCCTCGGCGGCAAGGGCGGCTGGCAGGCCGCCGATGCCGCCCCCGATGGCAGCGCGTTCGATGTCCGCTTTAACGGCGCAAAGCTCGCGCGGGTCAAGTGGAATCTGATCGGCGCGCATAACGTCGCCAACGCCCTCGCGGCGATCGCCGCCGCGCGCCATGCAGGCGTGCCGGTCGCAACGGCAGCTGCTGCGCTGGGCGAGTTCGGCGGGATCAAACGGCGGCTGGAAGTGCGCGGCGAGATCGATGGCGTAACCGTTTACGACGATTTCGCCCACCACCCGACCGCGATCGCGACCACGCTCGCCGGTCTGCGGCAACGGGTTGGCGGTGCCCGCATTCTCGCCGTCGTTGAACCGGCCTCCGCAACTATGCGTGCGGGCGTCCATCGGGACGCGCTCGGGCCGGCGCTTTCGATAGCCGACCGCGTCTGGTGCTACCGGCCGGCAACGCTCAAATGGAACCCGGCCGACGCACTCGCCGGGCAGGTGGAAGTCATCGATTCGATTGATTCGTTGGTTGCCGCGGTTGAGGCAGAAGCGCAGCCGGGCGATCATGTATTGGTAATGAGCAACGGCGGCTTCGGCGGGTTTCACGAAAAACTGCTCGCAGAGCTAAGGTTGCGGAGCAAAGAGTAGCAACCATAATAAAGGTGCCGGCCAGGAGAACCGGCTCTTGACCCGTGATTTGAGCGCTACCGAAGATCGGACCCCCGGCTAAATAAAGTCCGCCGCCGCAGGCGGCACAGAACCAAACTAACGAGGGCAAGATGAGCAATTGGCCAATAACGCTCGCGATGACAGGAGCATCCGGCGCCCAATACGGCCTGCGCCTGTTGCAATGCCTGCTGCAAAGCAACCGCGAAGTCTATCTCTTGCTGTCGAAGCCGGCACGCCTGGTCATCGACATGGAAACCGACCTGGAGTTGCCGTCGCGCCGCGCCGACATCGCCACCTATTTGCTCGAACGTTATGGCGGTAAACCGGCTCAGTTACGGCTGTTTGGCCGGGAGGAGTGGACTGCACCGCCAGCCAGCGGGTCGGCCCGCATCGACGCAATGGTCGTCTGCCCGTGCACGACCGCGACGCTGTCGGCGATCGCGAACGGCGCCAGTCGCAGCTTGATCGAGCGCGCCGCCGACGTGATGCTGAAAGAGCGCCGCAAGCTCATCGTTGTGCCGCGCGAAACGCCGCTGTCGAGCGTGCATCTGCGTAACATGCTGACGCTCGCCGACGCCGGCGCGGTCGTGCTGCCGGCCAACCCCGGTTTCTATCACCAACCGACGTCGATCGAGGCGCTGGTGGATTTCATTGTCGCGCGCATCCTCGACCACCTGGATGTGGATCACCAGTTGATGCCGCGCTGGGCCGATGACTGACGCTGCCGAAATCCCGCTGTTTCCCCTGCACACCGTCCTGTTCCCGGGCGGGCCGCTGTCGCTGCGTATCTTTGAGCCGCGTTACCTCGACATGGTCAGCCGCTGCATGCGCGACGACTGCGGGTTCGTTGTCTGCCTGATTCGCGAGGGCACCGAAATCGGGCCGGTGAAGATGGCGGCGGTCGGCACCCTGGCGCGAATCGTCGACTGGGAGCCGCGCGAGGACGGCATGCTCGGCATCGTCGCGCGCGGTGAGGGACGCTACAGCGTCGAGGAAAGCTGGCGTCGGAAAGATGGACTGCATCTCGGCCGCTTAAGCGACCTTCCTGCGGAGACACCCGCGCCGCTACCGGCGGAATGGCAACCGCTGACGGCGATGCTGCGCCGTCTGCTGGCGCATTTCGAATCGCAATATCAGGATGTCGAGCCGAATTTCGACGATGCCGGCTGGGTCGGATGTCGTTTCGCCGAATTGCTGCCGCTGCCGCTCGCGCAAAAGCAGGTGATGCTGGAGATGACTAACCCGCTGGAGCGGCTGCGGATGCTGCGCCCGCTGGTGGAGAGCGTGAAGCGCCGAGAATGAGCAGGACATGCGCCGGATCGCGCGCCAGCAGCGTGTGCCTGCCCGGTGCGTTCAGCGACGCGGCGAGTTCGTCGAGAGCCGCGTCGGCGTCGCCGGCCGGGCGCGGCAAGGTCAGTAGCGGAAGCCGCGCGTCGAGCCGGTAGCGGCGCACGCGCCCGATGCTGATCGGCGCACCGGCCACAGTCTGCCAGCCGCTTGCCCACAGCTGCAGCACCCACTCCGATTGAGGCCCCGCCGGGCGCACCAGCACCAGCCGTTCGCGGTGGCGCGACCGGAGTTGCGGCAGCAGTGGCAGCATCGAAATCTCGGGGTCCGGCGCGAGCCAGTGCAATGCACCGGCCAGCGTCAGCGGCGGTGCCGGTTGCCAGCCGTGCCGGCCAAGGGCGGTGGCCAGAGCGTCCGGGTCGCCGGCAAGCTGCACGTTCAGCGGCGCGCGGCCATGGCGGTGCGCGTGCCCCGCCGCCACTTCGCGCCAGCCGCCGCCCTGTTGCCAAGCCGTTCCGGCAATAGTTTTCGGCGTGAGCGTCGCGTCAGGCAGCAGCAGGTCGCCGAGCGGCGTCCACAACAGCGCGAGGATGCCGATGACGGCGAAGCCGGCCGCAGCGGCGCCGATCAATACGCCGCTGGAGGCGTGCTGGAGCGGCTTGCGCACGCGGTAGGCGATACGCTTGATCACCTGCCACAGCAGCCACAGGCATACCGCGAGCACCCCGATCAGAATCATCAGCCGGCCGGCGACCGCGGCAGCCAGATCGAGCGACGCGCCGAACACCATGCCGGGGAACAGATACACCGGTGCCCACAGCGCGGCGGCGATCACGTCGATAATCGTGAAGCGTGCCGCACTCATGCCGGTCATGCCGGCGATTGCCGGAATCAGGGGCCGCACCGGGCCGACGAAGCGGCCGAAGACGATGCTCTTGCCGCCGTGATCTTCGAAGAACTGCGCACCTTTCGCGTACAGCTCCGGGTGGCGGTGAAACGGCCAGCCCTGTTGCAGCCGATCGCGCCAGACGTAGCCGACAAGGTAGCTCGCGACGTCACCGACGATCGCGCCGGCCGCTGCCCAGATCGCGACCGGCCAGAACGACAGATAGCCGCTGCCGATCAGCGCGCCGATGCCGAACAGCACGAAAATGCCGGGCACTAGATAACCGATCACCAGCAGCGATTCGAAGCAGGCGATCGCGAATACCGCGACGCCGGCCCAGCCGGGGTTGGCGCTGACCCAGACGAGGATGTGGTTCAGGATGTCGTGGAACATTGCCCGAAAGCGCGCGCCGCGGCAGCGACGGTTGCATCGATCACTGCATCGTCGTGCGCGCCGGACACGAAGCCGGCCTCGAAGGCCGACGGCGCCAGATTGACACCGGCATCCAGCATCGCGTGAAAGAATCGCGCAAACCGGTTCTTGTCGCAGGCGACGACCTGTTCGTAGCGCTGCACCGATTTCGTGTCGCTGAAGAACAGGCCGAACATGCCGCAAACGTGATTGGTCGTGAAGGCGACGCCGGCGCTCTCGGCCGCTTCGCGCAGGCCGGCAATGAGCTTGTCGGTGCGCGCGGCGAGACGCGAATGAAAGTCCGGCTGGTTGATAATCTCGAGCGTAGCGAGTCCCGCCGCCATCGCGATGGGATTACCGGACAGCGTGCCGGCCTGGTACACGGGCCCGCGCGGTGCGATCTGCGCCATGATGTCGCGACGGCCGCCGAAGGCGCCGACCGGCAGGCCACCGCCGATGATTTTGCCGAGCGTGGTCAGATCCGGCGTAATGCCGTAGAGCTGCTGCGCGCCGCCCGGGGCAACGCGAAAACCGGTCATGACTTCGTCGAATATCAGGACGCTGCCGTGCGCGCTGCACAGCTCGCGCAGGCCTTCGAGAAAACCGGGCACCGGCGGAACGCAATTCATATTGCCCGCAATCGGTTCGACAATTACCGCCGCAATGCCATCGCCGGTCTCGGCGAATGCGGCACGCGCCGCCTCGATGTCGTTGTACGGCAGCGTCAGCGTGTACTCGGCGAGCGCCGCCGGCACACCCGGTGAACTTGGCACGCCGAACGTCAGTGCACCGGAGCCGGCCTTGACCAGCAGCGAATCCGAGTGACCGTGATAGCCGCCCTCGAATTTGACGATGCGCTCGCGGCCGGTGAACGCGCGCGCCAGGCGAATAGCGCTCATCGTCGCCTCGGTGCCGGAATTGACCATGCGCACGAGATCGATCGAGGGCACCATCGAAATGACTTTTTCCGCGATCCGGGTTTCGAGCACCGTCGGCGCGCCGAAGCTCAAGCCCCGATCAACTGCCGCGTGCACCGCTTCGAGCACTTTTGGATGCGCGTGGCCGACGATCATCGGTCCCCACGAGCCGACGTAATCGATGTAGCGTCGGCCGGCTTCGTCGAAGAGATACGGCCCTTCGGCGCGCGCGATGAACCGCGGTTCGCCACCGACGCCGCCGAAGGCGCGGACGGGCGAGTTGACGCCGCCGGGAATGTAATGCTGCGCTTGCTCGAACAGGCTTTCCGACATTAATGACCTTTCACGCTGATAGTGCCTTCGGCATGTTAAACCAAACCCGCCGGCGATGCCTGACAAATGTCACATGGAATGGCTGACAGATGAGCCTTTGCGCGCCGCGTGCCATTGCGTATATTGGCCGTCATGCCGAAACGGATTTGAACGATGAAATATCTCGGGCTGATTGCGAGCGGTCTCAAAAGAAAAAAACTGCGCACGCTGTTCACGTTCCTGTCGGTGCTGGTGGCGTTCTTGCTGTTCGGCCTGCTGGCCGCGACCCGGCAGGCGTTTACTGCCGGGCCCGACATCGCCGGTCAGAATCGGCTGGTGACGATCAGCAAGATTTCATTAAGCCAGCCCCTGCCGCTGGCGTACCGCCAGCGTATCGCGACGGTGCCCGGCGTCGAAGCCGTCAGCTACGAAATCTGGTTCGGCGGTTATTATCAGGACCCCAGACAGTCGGTGTTTTCGTTCGCCGTCGACACCGCCAATTATTTCGACATGTATTCCGAATTGCACATGCCGCCGGCGCAATTGAAGGCGTGGAAAGCGGATCGCGCCGGCGCGGTGGTCGGGGCCTCGCTCGCTCACCGGTTCGGGTGGAAAGTGGGCGACCAGATCCCGCTCAAGTCCAACATCTGGCGTGACGCCAACGGCGACAACACCTGGACGCTGACGATCGACGGCATTTTCCATGCCGATAACGGCAATGATCAGCGGCTGTTCATGCATTACAAGTACTGGAACGAACGCAGCGCGTTCGCGCGCAACTCCATCAGCCTTTACCTGCTCAGGATCGCGCACGGCGCCAATCCTGCCATCGTCGCCAACAAGGTGGACGCGCTGTTCGCAAATTCGCCCAATGAAACCCGCACCGCGACCGAACAGGCGTTCGTGCAGAACTTCGCCGACCAGCTCGGCGATATCGGCGTGATCGTAACGGCGATCGTCGGCGCGGTGTTCTTTGGCATGCTGCTGGTGACGGCGAATACGATGGCACGCGCGGTGCGCGAACGAACGGCCGAACTGGCGGTGATGAAAGCGATCGGATTTACGCGCGGCGTGATCGTCGTCCTGGTGGTCGGGGAGTCGATTGTGCTGACGGTACTGGGCGGTCTCGTCGGCCTCGGTCTCGCCTGGGTGCTGGCGACCGGTATCGGCACCAGGCTGGCGCAATACGTGCCGGGCTTCGGCCTGTCGCAGACGGCGGCGCTGGTCGGCATCGGCTTCATGGTGTTGCTGGGGCTGCTGTCGGCGGTGTTGCCGTGCGCGCAGGTGCTGCGGATGAACACCGTGAATGCGTTGAGGAAAGCGTGATGAACCCGATTCGCCAGCTTTTATCCGTCAGCGTCCTCAATCTGCGCAGTCTGCCGGGGCGGCTCGACGCGGCGCTGGTGGCGCTGATCGGCTTTGCCGGGGTGGTGGCCGTGCTGGTCGGCGTGTTGTCGATTCGGGCTGGGTTCAGGGCGACGCTCACCGGCACGGGCCAGAAGGACGTGGCGATCGTGCTGCGGGGCGGCGCCGCGAGTGAAATCAACAGCGTGCTGCTGCACGACGACGTGCTCGCCATCGCGTCGGCGCCCGGCATCGCGGCCGGTGCCGACGGGCCCCTCACATCGCCCGAGCTGCTGGTGCTGATCAACCGTGCGAAACGCGGCAGCGGCATGACAGCAAACGTGCCGTTTCGCGGCATAACCATGAACGCATTCAAGGTACACCCGCGCGTACACATCGTTGCCGGACGAATGTTCAAGCCGGGCATCAACGAAGTCGTCGTCGGCGAGGCATCGGCGCGCGAATTCCAGGGGCTGCAACTTGGCTCGACGTTCAAGTCGGGACGCTACACGTGGCATGTCGTCGGCATCATGGCCGGCGGCGGATTGCACGAATCGGAAATCTGGACGGACCTGAACGCTTTGCAGCAGGCGTATCAGCGCGGCAATTCGGTCGAATCGGTGTACGTGAAATTGAACTCGCCCGCCGATTTCGATCGCTTCAAGGCGGCGGTAAGCCAGGACCCGCGCCTCAACGTCAGCGTGAAGCGCGAAACCGCGTATTACGCCCAGCAGTCACAGGCGCTGACGGCATTGATCGGTGTCGCCGGCAGCATCATCGCGCTGCTGATGGGCATCGGCGCCGTGTTCGGCGCGATCAATACGATGTACACGATCGTCTCCGACCGCAGCCGCGAAATCGCGACCTTGCGTGCGCTTGGCTTCGGCCGCTTCGCGGTGCTTGCTTCGGTGCTGCTGGAGGGTGCGGTCCTGGGACTGGTCGGCGGCGCGCTGGGCGGACTGGTCGCCTATCTCGCCTTCAATGGTTTCCAGGCGAGCACCGTCAATCAGTTCAGCCAGGTCGTATTCGAGTTCGCGGTCACGCCGGCCCTGATCGCCGGCGGCGTCGTTTACGCGCTGATCATGGGGTTCGTCGGCGGCTTGTTACCGGCGATTCGCGCCGCGCGTCTGCCGGTCGCGACCGCGATTCGGGAGTTGTAGTCAGCGACTGGCGACGGTGCTGACAAAGCGCCGCCGCGCATCCAGTACCTTCACAAGATACTGGCGCATCTCCGCGGGCCCGTCCCCGTTTGCCAGTTTTTGATACACGCTGGGCGGCTTGGCGGCGTTGATCCGCGCGAGCGCGTCGTTTTGGCTCGGTGAAAATTGCCTGAACACGGTGCCCGCGCCCGCGTTGTAAGCGGCAATGGTGCAATATTCCAGGCTCACCGGATTGGCGATGCCGGCCAGGTATTGGTTGTCGAGAATATTCAGGTAGGCGACGCCCAGCTCGATGTTGTTGTCGGGATCGAACAGGTAGTCGCGGCTGGGCGCCTGTTTGCCACCGTACACCGCCGCGTACGCATCCGTTCCGGCCGTCGTCGGCACCAGTTGCATCAGGCCGAAAGCGCCGACGCTGCTGACGGCATAGGGATTGAAATTGCTTTCAACCTTGATGATCGCGAATATCAGACTTTCGCTCACCTTGTAGCGTGCAGCGTAAATGTCTACCAACGAGCGGTACTTGTCAGCCTGCACGGTGTCGTGATCCGCGACCATGCCGATCGTGACGTAATGGTCGGTGCGCGAGCCGTCGGCGGTATGCACCGTCCGGGTCGTTGCGTGCGCCAGCAGATAGTCCGCATAGCTGCCCGCCGACTGCGGCGTCCCGATCGGCTTGCCGTGCTGATCGAGCACCAGCTTGTACAGGTAGGGTGTCCCGCTGAGGCGTACCGGTTTGTCGGAGTACAGATCGACCGCACGCGGATCCTCCGGCGTCAGCAGCGTGCTGACGATTGCGGTGCGCAGACTGGTAGTCGGATGCGCGGCATCCAGCGTTTCGATTGTCACCGTCCCCTTGTCAAAATCCACCAGCGCGCGGCTCTTGTAGTTCTGCGTGTACTTGACGTAGCGCTTGCGCGAGGGTGTCACCGTCTCGCGTTTGCCCCACTCATGGCTGACATGCCCGCGCAGTCTCGCGACCAGCGCCTTGAACTGGCGCAGAAATGCTTCCGGATGCGTTTCGTAATAATGCCCCTGGTTTTGCACGGCCTGCTCCGCGGCCGCGCGCGGGTTATGACTGGTGGCGACTTTCACCAACTGCGACATGGGACAGGCGGACAGCACCGCCGCTGTCGCAATGACCGCCAGCGGCGCTATCAATGTGCGTAATGTTTTCATGTGCGTGACCTTGCTTTTTAACAGCCCGGCGTATTGCCATTGTCGGATTTTGGCTCTACCCGTTTTGCCGTCAACTGATTCAGTACGGCAACAGCATCAAGTTGCTTGATCAGCTGTTCGACTTGGGCCTTCGGCCCGCTCAGGGTGAATTCCGCATTGACCAGCGCCAGCTTGTCTGGCGAACGCCAGTTATTGTTCAGGGTGAAACTCGCCAGTTGGTGGGCATCTTTCAACTGCACCGCATCAAAATAAACGATGACTGTTGCGTTGTTGGTGTCGCCTCCTGGCTGCCGCAGCGCGATGAAACCATGGCCGTCACGCAGCACATTCAGCGGATTGATTGTCTCGTTGTCCGAGACATTGACCCTGATTTCGATACTGACAGGCGTGTTGGCTGCACCGGCCATACCGACCGCCATGCTGCTCGCCATCATCTGTTGCGCGAGCTTCTGCATCGCGGCGTAATCGCCTTTGGCCTGAGCGGCCATTATTTTCTTTTGATACGCCGCCTGTAGGTCCTGCGCATTTTGCCGAACCGAAAATTCGCCGCTGTACTGCACCGAGATGGCGGCGTAGCCGAGCTTGCCGTGGCACGATGATGTCGGCAGGCTCCAGTTCTTGTCGGTCATCGTGTAAGGTGCCGGCAACGCCCCGAGCGCGTCGATGACCCGCTTCATATGTTGTTGTACCGATACCAGATCGTTGCGTGCAAACGGAACATTCTGGTCGCCGGAGTCGCACCAGGCGGCGTGCGCCGACGCCGACAGCAGGCCGACCACGGCGATCATCATGCAGATCGGATAATTGCGCATTTCCCTGCCTCCTGTGTTGGCGACTACGATGTGAGGCCGGTCAGATCCGGCCCGCTGATCGCCATCCCGGCTATGACACCGATTACGATGTAAACGATGATCGCGGCGATGATAGTCGTGGCCGCATAGCCGAAGCTGCGTTCCCGCGGCGCCGTCATCAGCGGCGGCAGACCGAGGTAGAGCAGGAACAGGCCGTACAGGCCCAGCAGTTGCAACAAGCCGAGCGGTGGATACAGCGCGACTACCGCGATGAGCCAGCCCGGTGTCATGCTGTACGCCGATATCTTGAGCGCCTGGGTGCGATCCTTCGTGCCGCCGAATGTGGGTGCGAGGGCGTCGATAATCAGCGCGATCACGTACACGCCGATGAGTGTCAGCACGTAATCCAGCACCGCGTAGGCAATGCTCTGGCCGATCGGCACGCGATAATGCAAGCCGATGATGGGCACCGTCACGCCCACCAGCGAGTTGCCGATGATCGAGCAGACCGGCCCGATGGCGGCGAGCGGTACCACGTAGTGGCGATACAGCTCTTTGGGTGTCGTGGGTTCGGCGGCGATCGCCTCCCACTCGGCGCGCGGCTGAACGAGGATATTTCTGGCGCGGTCGATCAGGGTGCGGCGCGAAAGGCCTTTGGTGATCTCCATGGGTCGTACCTTCAGTCGATCAATAAAGTCGGAAAACTAGACCGGATCGGAGGCTGCTTTCTACGCCAAAAAATGCTCGTCTTTTGCTCAAAACACGTTTACTAACCGGACATGCGGGACTAGGATTAAAAAAATGTGGACTGAGTGGTCACTTGGGGGATGCGGTCAGGATGATCGGGACAGCGGCCAACAATAACGACGCCGGGCGACGGTCGGGGGCGCTGCGTCTGACTGAGGCTGAATTCAAGGCGGCGCTGCGCGATGCGCTCAGACATTATCATCGGCCCGACCGTCTGCGCGGCAACGTGCTGATGCGTTCCGCCCTGGTGGCGGCGGCGCTGACTTCCGATCCCGTGCCGGCGCCGACCCATGCGCTCAGGGACCTGATTCGCAGGCAGTGCGACGAGCTGGGCGATACACCGAAGGTCGCACCTCTCAAGCGCGTGCTCGAACTCACTTATCTCAAGCCGATGCAGGGCCAGCAGCAGGTTGCAGAGGCCTTGCATCTCAGCTGGAGCACCTACCGTCGCCACTTGGCGAACGCGGTCCAGTTGCTGGCGGCGCAGTTATGGGAAATGGAAATGGCGCAGGCGCCGCCGCCGGTCGCCGGGCCCACTGCAGTTGTTGCATCTCCCGAGAGGCCGCCTGCTTCGCGGCTACCCCGAACCGGTTGGGGCAGGGCGCTCGCGGGGCTGGTGGCGAGCGGCCTCGTCGGCGCCATCGTCTGGTTTTTGCTGCCATGGGATGCCGCCCAGACCGCCGCAACGCAAACGGTCCCGGACCGGCTGACCGTGGCCGTGCTGCCGTTCGAAAACCTGTCCGCCGATCCGGCGAATGCCTACTTTGCGGCTGGCATCCAGGACGAGATTCTGACGCATCTCGCCAATATCACGGGTCTCAGGGTGATTGCGCGCACGTCCACTGAGCGATACCAGAGCCACCCCGAGGACCTCAGGACCGTCGCCACCCAGCTCCGCGTCGGCAGCGTGCTCGAAGGCAGCGTCCAGAAGATCGGCAAGCGCGTGAGCATTAACGTGCAGTTGATCGACACCGGGAGCCTCGCCCATATCTGGGCCAAAAGCTACACCCGGACGCTCGACGACGTATTCGGCGTCGAAAGTGAAGTCGCCGCGCGCGTTGCGCAAGCGCTTGACGCGAAACTGAATGCGCGCGAGGTGGCGCGTATCGCGGCGCCTTCGACCCGAAACGCGGCCGCCTACAATTTCTTTTTGCAGGGGCAGTACTACGCGGATCGTGCTGCCAATGGTTTTCTGAAATCCGATTTTGACGCTGCCATTCGAAATTATCGTGCCGCCGTCACGCAGGACCCGGCATTCGCGCTGGCCTGGGCGCGCCTGTCGATCACGCTGTCGCAGCAGGTGATCGAAAATACCGATCAGGTAAACGTGGAGAAATTATCGGCGAATGCCCGGGACGCCGCGGCAAAGGCGCTGCAACTGGCGCCAGGGCTCGCCGCTGCGCATATGGCGCAAGGCTGGTATCGGCTATACGTTTTGCGGGACCGCAAACGGGCCGCGGCATCGTTCACCGCCGCGCTGGCCCTGCAGCCGAACAATGCCAAGGCATTGTTTACGGTGGGATTGATTCACGAGGAGGCGGGTGCGCTGGCGGAGTCGATTCAGTACCTGCGCAAGGCCATCGCACTGGATCCTCGGCATAGCGGCTATCTTGTGGAGCTGGTGGGGGTCGAAGATCAGGCGCACGACTATGCAGCGGCGGAAAAGCCGGCGCTGCAGGCGCACGCGATTGCCCCCGATTCGCTGGCAACCGTGATCAGTCTCGCGAATGTCTACAAGTATTCGGGCGACTTCAAACGCGCCGCGACCGTGCTCGACGCGGCACCGGAGACGGTGCGGAAAAATCCGTTCTGGAAGTTGCAGCGGGTGGATCTGCTGTTTCTGCAGCGCGACTTCGCCGGCGCGCAAAAACTGCTGGCGGGCATGAAGCCGGGCGGGCTGCTTCCTGCCTACGAGCTGGAGGTCTATCGCGGCAACGCGGCCTGGTACGTCAACGGCCGCGAGCGGGCGCGGGTTCATTACCGGAGGGCGGAGACAATGATCGAGTCGCTCCTCAAGGAACGCCCTCATTCCGTATTCCTCAACAGCAACCTGGCCTGGATTTATGCGCGTCTCGGGCGGACCGCCGACGCTTCGGCGCTGGCACAGGCGATGATCCAGCACCATCTGCATGCGGCCAATGTTTTCATGACAATGGCCGCGGTCGCCAATGCCGCGTTTGTCGATGCGCAGATCGGCAAGGCAGAAGTGGTGATATCCGAACTCAAGCGGCTCTATTCGATGCCGCATGGCGACATCATTTCAGCCGCGGTAATGGCGCACGATCCGCAATGGGATCCGGTGCGCGGCGATCCGCGGTTTGCGGCGCTGATCCAGCAGTTTGCGGCACAGGAGACTCTCGTGCCGCCGCGGGCGTCAGTTGCGCTTAAATAGCCTCGCGTAGGCGCCTGCGGCAAGTTCGATATCGGCGGCGGCGAATACGCCGGTGACGACCGCCAGGAAATCGGCGCCTGCATCGATCAGCGCCGGCCCGTTGGCGGGTGTAATGCCGCCGATAGCGACCACCGGCACGCGCAGCCCACCTGCGGCGCGTAGCAGATCGATCGGGGCGCGCACGGCGCCCGGTTTGGTCGATGATGGATAAAAACTGCCGAAGGCGACGTAGTCGGCGCCGGATTCCGCCGCCTGCTCCGCGCACGCCAGCGAGTCGTAGCAGGACACGCCGATGATGGCGTCATCGCCCAGTTGCGCGCGTGCTTCGGCAAGTGACATATCGCCGATTCCCAGATGTACGCCACCTGTCTTGAGCGCTGCGGCCAGTTCCACGTCGTCATTGATTATCAGCCCGATGCCCGCGTCGCGGCAGATATTCTGCAGCCGTTCGCCGTCACGCCATCGGCGGTGCCGGTCGGTCGTTTTCTCGCGATACTGGATCAATGTTGCACCACCGGCGATCGCGGCCGCGACGGCGCATGCCAGGGCGTCTCCCTGCATTTTGCTGTCGGTGATGGCGTAAAGCCCGCCGGCCGGAAGCTTCATGGCATCCGGTACGGGATCGGCTGGCCGCGGCCCAGCCGTTGCGCGCGTTGCAGCGCGTCGAACGTAAATGCCTGCGCTCTTTCGACTGCGTCCGCCACGTCTATGCCGCCTGCGAGGGCGGCGGCCGTGGCGGCGGCGAGTGTGCAGCCGGAGCCATGGAACGGGCCGGCGAGCCGTGGCCATTCGTATCGTTGTGGGGCGGCGGATTTGCTGTAGAGGGTGTTGCGGACGGTGGCGGTATCGTCGTCGCCGCCGGTGACGAGGAGGTTGGCGCAGCCGCCGGCCAGCAGGGCCGACGCGCGCTCGGCGTCGTCGCCCTGGTCGGTAAGGCACAGGAACTCGCGGCGATTGGGCGTTGCCAGTGTCGCCCGCGGCAGCAACGCGTTGCGCATCACACCGATCAGGGCACCCTCGGCGAGCATCGCGCCGCCGCTGGCGACGAGTACCGGGTCGAGCACGACCGGGATACCGGGCGATTCGTTCAGCAGCGCGGCCACGGCTTCGCCCGTCGCGGCGCTGCCGAGCAGGCCGAGTTTGATCGCGGCGATGGGCATGTCAGCGAGGACCGCGCGTGCCTGCGCGGCGACGAAGGCGGCGTCAAGCGGGCGGACTTCGAGTGCGTTACGAGTGTCCTGGACGGTGAGGGTGGTGGCGACGACGGCGGGGTGCGCGCCGAGGGCAGTGAGTGTCTGGATGTCGGCGACGAGGCCGGCGCCGCCGGAAGGGTCGAGGCCGGCGATGACGAGGACGACTGGCGTTGTTTTCATTCTCGTATTTTATCAGCCGGCTGGTTTCGCCATTGCGCGGTTCATGGGAAAATACCGGAATGAAGACTTACATGTGCGTGATTTGTGGTCACATTTACGATGAAGCGAAGGGTGATCCGGATTCCGGAATCGCCCCCGGTACAAAATGGGAGGACGTACCGTTGAACTGGACTTGTCCCGATTGCGGTGCGGGGAAGGAAGATTTCGAAATGATCGAGGTTTGAGGCTCGCGCCTCGACACGTTGTGGTTGTCTTTGGGTTTATTTGCTCGTACCTGCCAGTCGCGCGATGAACGCTGTCTTGGCCGATAGTTCCAGCGAGCACGTCCATTTATATGCCAGGTTGAGGCTGTCGGCCTGTGCGTAGACGCCGTGGCCGCGCACGATCGCGATGCGCCGGTCACTGAGCGCGGTGGCGACCATGTCCGGTGCGCGCTCGACGTACTGGTCGTAGGGGATGCTGATGACCGGGACCTGGGGAAAATAGAAGCCGCCTTCGAAGTCGATCGGGGTAAACGGCTTGCCGTCGAGCGTCAGCGCGACGCTGTGGGGGCCATGGCTGTGGAGGACGGCGCGGGCGTTTGGATTATGGCGGTAGACGTTGACGTGCAGCGGGGCGTCGAGCGAGGCGCCGTCGCCCGGGCGGCCGTCGATCGGGCAGGCGACGAGCTGGTCCGGTTCGAGCGTATCGGCGCAGGCGCCGGTGGGGGTCACCCAAACGGTGTCGCCGTCGCGCACCGAGGCGTTGCCGCTGTGGGAGTCGTTCAGGCCGTGCTGGCGCAGCCACCGGTAGTAGCGCACCAGCTCTTCGCGAATATCCATTATGCGTGCTCGATTCGGACCACGCGGGATTCTATCGTACCGTCCGGGTGAAGGTGCAGTCGCCGGTAGCCGGGGACGGCGGTATCGAACGCGGGTTTCGTCACGCCCGGCTGGAACTGCACTGAAGTCGAGGGTGTGGTGAAGTAGTCGACGGTGCCCCGTCGCGCGCGCATTTCCTGGTGAACGTGGCCGGCGACGACGCCGCGCACGGCCGGACGCCGGTCGACGATATCGAAGAAGGCATCGGTATTGGCGAGGCCGATTTCGTCCAGCCATGGACTGCCCACGGCGAGTGGCGGGTGATGCAGACAGATCAGCGTCGGCCGGTCGGTGTCGAGGGCGGCGTCGAGCAGCGCCAGTTCGGCGTCGTCGAGTCGGCCATAGGTTTCACCCGGTACTTGCGTGTGCAGTTGCACGATGCGCCACGCGCCCAGATCGGTTTGCTTGTCGAGCGTGATGGCGCTGCCGGCGAACGCGGCGGCCATGCGTTCGGGGTTGTCGTGATTGCCACAGAGAGCGAGGGCCGGCACATCGAGCGGTGCGAGGGCACTCGCGAATTCGCGATATGCCTCGAACGTTTCGTCCTGCGCCAGATCGCCGGTCGCAACCAGCAGGTCGGGTTGCTTGTCGGCCGCGATGGCGGCGATCACACGCTCGAAGCTTTCGCGGGTGTCGACGTTATGCATGCACCGGCCGGGCTCGGCGAACAGGTGCGTGTCGGTGATCTGGACGAGATGCAGGCTTTCGTCCGGGTTGGGTTTGGGATAGGCTTTGTTGACCATGTCGAATCGCACAATCAGTCTGAACGACTCACTCTACCAGTACCTGCTCGACGTGTCTGTGCGCGAGCCCGGCATTTTGCGCCGTCTGCGCGAGGAAACCGCCCGTTGGGAGAATGCGAGCATGCAGATATCTCCGGAGCAGGGACGGTTGCTGGCGCTGCTGGTGCAGGCGATCGGCGCGCGGCGCTGCATCGAAATCGGGGTGTTCACGGGTTACAGCAGTTTGAGCGTGGTGTTGGCGCTCCCGGACGACGGGCGCCTCGTCGCCTGCGACGTGAGCGAGGACTACACGGCGGTTGCACGACGCTACTGGCGCGAAGCCGGGGTTGAGGACAAGATCGATCTTCGCATCGCGCCGGCGCTGAAGACGCTGGAGCGCATGATCGATGCCGATGAAGATCGACTTTACGATTTCGCCTTCATCGACGCGGACAAGGCGCATTACGGCGAGTATTACGAGCGGGTGCTGAAGCTGCTCAAGCCCAACGGGCTGATTGCGATCGACAACACGCTCTGGAGCGGTCGCGTCGCCGACTCCGCGGATGACGACGAAGACACCGTCGCCATCCGCGAATTCAACGACAAGCTTTACGGCGACGAGCGCATCGACTTGAGCCTGGTGCCGATCGGCGATGGCCTGACGCTCGCGCGCAAGCGCGTCCTATAACACATCAAAGCGCTCGCCTTACCGGCTGACGGCCGAACTGGGCGACTGCGACGCGATCTGCGCCAGCGTGTTGTTGAACACATCGACGCTCGGCGGCACCTTGTTCATCTGGAACAGCACTTCCTGCGGCCCCGAGATCTGCTGGTTGTCGTAAACGTCGCTGGTCGAGGTCCGGTCGAAGCTCAGCTTCGTGCCGTTCAGGTTGATGCCGGCGAACAGGCCCGACTTGTTAACCTGGTAGCTGACGACCGCCGCCGGCGCGCCATTGAAGCCGGCGTGCCAGCCTAGCGGGCCGGCCGCAATGCCGACGTCGGCGCCGAACTTGACGTTGTTCCGCGTCAGCGCGTTTACGCCTTGCGGTGTCAGAAATAGCAGGATAACGCCGCTCGACTGAATGCCGGCCTGGAAGCCGATGCTGCCGCTGGTCAGCGTGTAAAACGCGGGAGAGGCGTTCTTCCAGCCTTGGCCCTGGCCGTTCTGGTTCCGGCAAACGACGATGCCGTGGCCGCGCGCGCCGCCAACGATGAACGCCGCCTGCGTGAACGACGGAAAGACGCCGACGCAGCGCGCATCAGCCAGCAGCGCCTGCGGAATCCGCTTGTCCGGCGGCTGCTGCATCTGCCGCTGTAGCACGTCCGCAGCCTGCGTCGCCAGCGTCTGCTCTTCGAGTGGCTGCGCGCCAGGCGGCTCGTTATGCATGGACGCACAACCGGCGAGCGCGACGATCGCGCCTGCCGCGAGGATGCTTTTAAGATACATGGGACTCTCCTTGTTCCGTTATGGGCACTCCATTAGACCGCGGCAGACTGGCGCTAACAATAGAGGATTGCCCGTGTCGCCCCGGCCGGACAGCGCCAAAGGGCTGAGCGCCTGGTGGCTAGCGTTTTCGCACTAGCCACTCAGCACTCAGCCCTCAGCCCTTTCTTCAGTACCGGTAATGATCGGGCTTGAACGGCCCCTCGACGGGCACGCCGATATAGCCCGCCTGCTGGGGCGTCAGCTCGGTCAGATGCGCACCCAGGCGCTCCAGATGCAGCATCGCGACCTTTTCGTCGAGATGCTTCGGCAGCACGTACACCTCGTTTTCGTACTGATCGGGATGCGTCCACAGTTCGATCTGCGCGAGCACTTGATTTGTGAACGAGTTCGACATGACGAAGCTCGGGTGGCCGGTCGCGCAGCCGAGGTTCACCAGTCGGCCACGTGCCAGCACGATGATGCGCTTGCCGTCCGGGAAGATGACGTGATCGACCTGCGGCTTGATCTCCTCCCATTCGTACTTGTCGAGCGAGGCGATGTTGATCTCCGAGTCGAAGTGGCCGATGTTGCAGACGATCGCCTGGTTCTTCATCGCCGCCATGTGGTCATGGTCGATGACGTGATAGTTGCCGGTGGCGGTCACGAAGATGTCGGCCTTGCCGGCCGCTTCGTCCATCGTCACCACGCGAAAACCCTCCATCGTCGCCTGCAGCGCGCAGATCGGATCGATTTCGGTGACCCAGACGGTTGCGCCGAGCGAGCGCAGCGACTGCGCGCAACCCTTGCCGACGTCGCCGTAGCCGGCAACCAGCGCGATCTTGCCCGCGACCATTACGTCGGTCGCGCGCTTGATGCCGTCGACGAGTGACTCGCGGCAACCGTAAAGGTTGTCGAACTTCGACTTGGTGACCGAGTCGTTGACGTTGATCGCGCTGAACGGCAGCCGGTTTTCGCGCGCCATTTCATACAGGCGATGCACGCCGGTGGTGGTTTCCTCGGTCACGCCGCGGATGTTTGCGACGACCTTGGCATACCACCCCGGGTTGCTGTCGAGGCGCTTCCTGATCGCGGCGAACAGCGCCTTTTCTTCTTCGTTGGTCGGGTTGGCGACCAGCGACGGGTCCTTTTCGGCGCGCGCGCCGAGGGTCGCCCGCAGCGTCGCGTCGCCGCCGTCGTCGAGGATCATGTTGGCGGTTTCGCCGTCACCCCAGTCGAGGATGCGGTGGGTGAACTCCCAGTACTCGTCGAGGCTCTCGCCCTTATAGGCGAATACCGGCGTGCCGCCGGCCGCGATGGCCGCCGCGGCATGATCCTGCGTGGAATAGATGTTGCACGACGCCCAGCGGACTTCGGCGCCGAGCGCTTTCAAGGTCTCAATCAGCACCGCGGTCTGGATCGTCATGTGCAGCGACCCGGCGATGCGCGCGCCCTTCAGCGGTTGCGCATCGGCGTATTCGCGTCGCGTTGCCATGAGGCCGGGCATTTCGGTTTCGGCGATCGCAATTTCCTTGCGGCCCCAGTCGGCCAGGTTGATATCCCGGACGTAATAATCGGAAACGTCTTTATCTACGACTGCGTTCATCGTGTCGACTCCATTTACGTTGAACGAGCGCCGTTCGAAGGATTGGAATGCCGCTTCGAGCCTGACAGGTCTGATGCCTGTTGCAGCGCTCCTCGAAGAGACGTTCTTCGTCGTCCCGGCGAAGGCTGGGACGACGGAAATTATGCCATTGCGGGTTCTTTCAATCCCGCCGCTTCGCGCAGTTCTTCCGCGCGATCCGTCTTTTCCCAAGTGAAGTCGTCGTCTTCGCGGCCGAAGTGACCGTAGGCGGCGGTCGCCTGGTAGATCGGCCGCACCAGGTCGAGCATCTTGAGGATGCCGTACGGACGCAGGTCGAAGTGCTCGCGCACGAGCTCGGTCAGGCGGGCCTCGTCAACCTTGCCGGTACCGAACGTCTCGACGGTAACCGATGTCGGTTCGGCGACGCCGATCGCGTAGGACACCTGTAGTTCGCAGCGCTCGGCAAGGCCGGCCGCGACAATGTTCTTGGCGACGTAGCGCATCGCGTAGGCTGCGGAGCGGTCCACCTTGGACGGGTCTTTGCCGGAGAACGCGCCGCCGCCGTGGCGGGCCATGCCGCCGTAGGTATCGACGATCAGCTTGCGCCCGGTCAGGCCGCAGTCGCCCACCGGGCCGCCGATCACGAAGCGGCCGGTCGGATTGATGTGGTAGCGGGTTTTGGCATCGACCCATTCGGTCGGCAGGACCGGCTTGATGATTTCTTCCATCACCGCTTCGGTCAGCGTCTTCAGATCGACGTCCGGTGAATGCTGCGTGGACAGCACGACGGCGTTAATGCCGACGGGCCTGTCGTTCTCGTAACGGAAGGTCACCTGGCTCTTCGCGTCGGGGCGCAGCCACGGCAGCGCGCCCGAGCGGCGCACCTCGGCCTGGCGCTGCACGAGGCGATGCGCGAACGTAATCGGCGCCGGCATCAGCACGTCGGTTTCGTTGCTGGCGTAGCCGAACATCAGGCCCTGGTCGCCGGCGCCCTGTTCCTCGGGCGCGGAGCGGTCGACACCCTGCGCGATGTCAGGCGACTGCTTGCCGATCGCGTTCAGCACGGCACAGGTTTCCCAGTCGAAACCCATTTCCGCCCGATAGCCGATATGGCGCACGATCGGCCGCACGAGGTCTTCGAGATCGACCCACGCCCGGGTGCTGACTTCGCCGGCGACGATAATCATGCCGGTTTTGATCAGCGTTTCGCAGGCGACGCGCGAGCGCTTGTCCTGGCGCAGGATCTCGTCGAGCACCGCGTCTGAAATCTGGTCCGCGATCTTGTCCGGGTGGCCTTCCGAGACCGACTCGGACGTAAACAGGTAGTTTCGTGACATCTTCCGATTCCTGGAGACTGTAAAAAATGCAACCGGAAGTTTAACCCGCTGCGGCGCGAAAATCGACGCCTGCGGTTTTGTGACGTGCGTCGCGCTTCGGGGCGGCGGTTTACCCCAACCTTACGCGTTCGTCCGGATCGACCGGGTCGCCGGCAACCGTTAGAGTGTGCCGCACAGGACGTGGCTCGACAACGAATGGAGGCAACATGAACAGATTTCCGCACGCACGGCTTCGCCCGCCGGCCCTGGTCGCAGCGCTGGCCCTGACGCTGCCGGTGGCCGCGCTGGCGCAATCCGGCAACAACAACGGTGAGACGCCCGGCAACTACATCGGCATCGGTCTGGGCGCCAATTTTCTGCATGATTCGAGCATCTACAGCGGCCGCAACGCGCCGTTCTTTTTCCACGACTCGGCCAAATACGACACCGGCTGGGCGGCGATGCTGACGTTCGGTCACCTGTCTCCCAGCGGCTGGCGCAGCGAAATCGAGTTCAGTTACCGGCGCAACGATTTCGACTCGATCAGGCACTTCGACATCGGCCGCTACGACGCGACCGGCGACGCCGTGTCCTATGGCCTGTTCTTCAACGAGTTGTACGACTTCCAGACGAACAGCGTCATCACACCCTATCTCGGCCTGGGGCTTGGCGTGCTGCGGCTCGAATATCGCAGTGCCGGTCCATTCGGTCGTACCGCGACGCGTAGCCCGGACATTCGCATCGACGACATCGATTCCGGCCTCGGCGCCCAGGCGATCGCGGGGCTGAAGTTCGATATCAGCGACAACGTGGCGATGACGCTCGATTATCGCTATTACGTGCCGGTGCATCTGACTTTCAACCCGAGCTTCGACGGCTACGACGTTTCCTGGGCCGGCAACACGCTGATGTTGTCGCTGCAATTCGGGTTCGGCGGACAGACGCAACCTGCCCAGCCCGTGCAGGCGCCGCCAGCGCAACCACAGCCGACGGATTCCGATGATGACGGCGTGACCGATAACATTGACCAGTGCCCGAACACGCCGCCCGGGACAAAAGTCGACCGGTATGGTTGCCCGACCGATTCGGACAACGATGGCGTGGTGAATGCGCAGGACCAGTGCCCGCACACGCCGCCCGGCACGGAGGTCAATTTCCAGGGTTGCAAAGTGCTTGCGACGCGCAAGCTGAACAGCCTGCACTTTGCGTTCGACAGTGCCCATCTCACGTCAAAGGATCAGCGCTACCTGAACACCGAGGAGGAAAAGATCAATAAAGCGTTGGCCCAGCATCCGCACGCCACGGTGGAAATCGCCGGTTATACCGACAGCATCGGGACGAAGCCTTACAACAAGGACTTGTCGCAGCGCCGCACCGGCTCGGTGCGCGAATATCTGGTGAGCCACGGGGTGCAGCCTGATCGCATCATCTCGCATGGCTATGGCGAATCCGATCCGGTCGCAACCAACCGCACCAGAACGGGCCGGGCGCAGAACCGGCGCGTCGAGGTCCGGCTGATCGGCCAAGGCGAGCAGAGCAGCATCACGCGATGACGTGACTTTCGGCCGCGCTGCTAAAAAACGCCCTCTTCGGAGGGCGTTTTTTCGTTAGGCCAGCGTCTTCCGGCCGGTTCGGAGTAACTGTTCCTGTTCCGCGATCTGCGCGCCGAGTTGTCGCGCCTGCTCACCGCTGAGGATGTGTCGCGCCTGCGGAAAGATCCGGTTTTCCTCTTCATCGACGTGTTCTTCCACGCCCTTGTGGAGCGCCCGGCATTTTTCCATCCACGCATCCGCGCGGTGGTTCATCGTCGCCATTTCGCCGAGCAACTTGTTCATCTTCCCATAACGGCCGGCGGCGTGTTCTACCAGATCGTGTGTCTGTTCGTGGTCCTTGAGGAGCGGGTAAAACAGCGTCTGCTCGGCGGAGGAATGGGCCCGCAGAATTCGCCGTAAGCGTTTGAAGGCGTCGCGCCGCCGCTCGACGGCCGTAGCGTCCGTGTCAAAGAGCGCTTCGAACAGGACGGATACTTCGTCGTGGTCGCGTCTCAGTGCCTCGTAGATGTCCATGCGTCCTCCTTGACGGTTGCGGTTCAACAGGAACCAGTACGCTACCACAGCAAGGCGCGGCGGTCCGTAAGGGTTTTACCCCGTGTGGCCGCGGGAAAGGCAGCGTCGGCATAGACCAACATGAGGGGTTTGTCTTAAGGCAACCACCGGTGTCATAATCTGAACCACAGGGAATGTCAAAAAAGGAAGATGCAATGGACAATGCGCGCGCGCGGCAGCTGGCGGACCGCTTTCAGGCACGGAACGGCAGCGCCCAACTCACCCCTACTCGGACCCCGGTTCGTACTTTTACGGTCAAATCCTTGTCGCCCGCCGACGAGGCACGCTGGGATATTTTCGTCAGCACGCGACCGGCCGCGACCTTTTTTCACCGCGTCGCCTGGGCGCATGTCATAGACGAAGCGTTCGGCCACAGGACCCACTACCTCTACGCCGATAGCGCCGATGGTATCGCCGGCATTCTGCCGCTGGTCGAGATGAAGAGCCGCCTGTTCGGTCACGCACTTGTATCGACGCCGTTCTGTGTCTATGGCGGCATTGTCGCCGACTTCCCTGGCGCCGAACGGGCTCTGCGGGCGGCGGCGTGCAACCTGGCGGACAACCTGGGGGTGGATTATCTGGAGTTGCGCAATCTACACCCCGGGCCTGCAGACTGGCCGACCAAGTCGCTGTACGTGACGTTTCGCAAAGCGCTGGATCCCGATCCCGAGGCTAATTTGATGGCGATTCCCCGCAAGCAACGGGCGATGATCCGCAAGGCCGAGGCCGGTGGCCTGCGCGCCGAGATCGATGAGGATGTCGACCGCGGCTACGACCTGTACGCGGAAAGCGTGCGCAACCTCGGCACGCCGGTATTCAGTCGGCGCTACTTCCGGTTGCTCAAGGCGCGCTTCGGCGAGGACTGCGAAATGTTGACTGTGCTGCACGACGACCGCCCGGTCAGCGCCGTCATGAGTTTCTATTTCCGCGATGAAGTACTGCCGTATTACGGTGGCGGCGGGAGTTTTGCGCGCGTGGTGAAGGCGAATGATTTCATGTACTGGCAAACGATGTGTCGCGGCATCGAACGCGGCGCGCGCCTGTTCGATTATGGCCGCAGCAAACGCGATACCGGCGCATATCGCTTCAAGACGCATTGGGGTTTCGAGCCGCAGCCGTTGTACTACCAGTACCACCTGGTTCGTGCGAAACAGGTGCCGGACATCAGTCCGAATAATTCGCGCTACCGACCGTTTATCAATGCCTGGCAGCGGCTGCCGCTGCCAGTCAGCCGAATGGTAGGGCCGTGGATCGCACGAAGCCTGGGCTAGGGGTGGATCGGCTTTATTTTCTGTTCAAGTTAGCGTTCGGACCCCGTCGTCGCCGGCGAGCAGCAGCACATCCGCCGGCCGGGCAGCGAATATCCCGGCGCACACCACGCCGGCGATCGCTTCGATTTCACGTTCCAGCTTAAGCGGTTCGGTAATGCTCAAGCCGTGCAGATCGACGATCTCGTTGCCGTTGTCGGTAATGACGCCTTCACGCCAAACCGGCCGCCCCCCGAACTTGACGAGTTTGCGCGCGACGTAGCTGCGGGCCATCGGGATGACTTCGACCGGCACGCCGAAGTCGCCGAGTACGCCGACAAGTTTGGTGTCGTCCGCGATGCAGATGAAGCGCTCGCTGGCGGAGGCGACGATTTTCTCGCGCGTCAGTGCTCCACCGCCGCCCTTGACCAGTTGCAAATACTTGTTGGATTCGTCGCAGCCATCCACGTACACCGGAATGTCGCCGCTGCGGTTCAGTTCGATTACGGGAATGCCGGCGGCGCGCAGTTTTGCCGTGGTTGCTTCCGAACTCGAAACCGCACCGTCGATTTGCGCCTTGACGCCGGCCAGTTCCTCTATGAAGTAATCGACGGTCGAGCCGGTACCGACGCCGACGATCGCGACATCCTCGATATATTCCATGGCCGCTTTGGCGGCCGCACGTTTTTTGGCGTCTTTGTCCATGGCGTCTCTCTAAACAAAAGGGCCCGCCGAAGCGGGCCCCAAAACCGTAACTTTGCCTTGCGTCAGCTCGGCAGACCCTGCAGGACGAAGGTTGAAGCCTTGCCCTTGCGGCCGGCCTTTTTACCTGCCGTCTTCTTTCGGGTAGCCGTTTTCTTGCGCGCGGCAGCTGTTTTCTTCCTGGGCGCTGCCTTCTTCTTGGTGGTCGCGCGCTTCTTCGAAGCGGTCTTTTTGCGCGCGGCAGTCTTCTTCCGCGCCGGCCGCTTCTTCGCAGTGACCTTCTTCTTTGCCGCAGTCTTCTTGCGGGCGGTCGTTTTCTTCTTGGCGCCTGCCTTCTTCCGTGTGGCGGTTTTCTTCTTCGCAGTGGCTTTCTTCCGTGTCGTTGCCTTCTTCCTGCTTACCGTCTTTTTCCTGGCGGCTGCCTTCTTGCGTGCCGGCCGCTTTTTGGCAGCCGTCTTCTTCCTTGTCGCCGTCTTTTTACGAGCGGCCGTTTTCTTCTTCGTCGTCGCCCGCTTCTTGGCCATTACCTTTTTAGTGGTGGCCTTTTTGCGTGCCGTTGCCTTCCTCGCGGTCGTCTTCTTTTTCTTGCTTGCCGAAACTTTTTTCTTCGCCGAAGCTTTACGTGTAGCCATTGAGTATCTCCCGGTACTGGAATGCTCGCACTTGAGTATATACGAGAAAAGTCAAATTGCCAGCGCAACTATGCGGCGAAATTGCATATACGTCAATATTTTTGTCAAGGCCGTTCGTCGGCAAGTTTCAACACGCAACTCCATTCGCGTTCGGTGACCGGCGTTATCGACAATCGGTTGCCGCGTCTGAGCACCGCCATGTCGACCAGATCGGGCTGCGCACGCAACATGTCGAGAGTGACTTTATGCTGGAATTTACTTACGAAACGCACATCAACCCGAAACCAGCGCGGTGCGTCCGGATCGCTTTTCGAGTCGTAGTGCCGGTCTTCAGGATTGAACGCGGTCGTGTCCGGATAGCCTTCGCGATAGACCTCGGCGATGCCGACGATACCGGGTGGTCGGGAGTTGGAATGGTAGAAAAAAATCCGGTCCCCGCGCTTCATTTCGTCGCGCATCATGTTGCGCGCCTGGTAGTTGCGGACCCCGTCCCACGGCTCGACCTGGTTCGGCCGGTTCGCCAGGTCGTCGATCGAGAACTCGTTCGGTTCCGTTTTCATCAGCCAATAACGCACCTTATTCGCCTCCTTCTTTGATCCTGCAGTAGAGGGTTTTTTCCGTGATCACGCCGGTCAACGGCACGTCCCACGGTTGCGTGTCGATGTGCTCGACACGCTGAAAATCGTAGCCGACGCCGATCAGCCGCGGCCGTTCCGGTGGCGCCGCAGCGCGCAGGAATGCAAAGGCGCGATCGTAGTAACCGGCCCCCATGCCGATGCGATTGCCGACCGTATCGAATGCCACCAGCGGCACAAACACCAGGTCGAGTTCGTGCGGTTCGCGGACGGTGGCGTTGGCGGCGGCCGGTTCGGGAATGCCGTAAAAGTTTTCACTCAGAATGGCCGCCGCCTCATGCCGAATGAACCGCATCGCACGTTCGGGACCGGGATCGATCGCAGGCAGATACCAGTACTTTGCGGTCGGCGCGTCATGCCACAGCGCCTGCAGATCCACTTCGCCGCGGATCGCGCTGTAGAGCGCCACGTGGCGCGCCTGCCGGAACAGCGACAGATTGCGGATGCACTGAACAATGGCCGCCGATGCGGTCGCACGCGCCGTTGCCGTCAGCGCCTCGCGCCGGCGGCACAACCGCGTACGCAGAGCTTGTCTGTCGGAGGGGTTATTTGAAATCAAGAGAAGGAGACACCTCCCGCCGATGCCGTCGCGAACTTTTCCCTTGAACCAGTGGCTCAGGTGGGGTGCGTTGGCGGCGCTTCAGGCTTTTCGCTCGAGGGCGAACATGCTCACGGCAACCGCTTTGCACACCCCCGGGTAGAAGTTAGGCTCAAAGAGATACCCAGCTCACGTCGAACACCGCAGGAGATGTCGTAACCATTTTATACCGTCGATCCGCCGGGGCGAACGTGAGCCGGCACGCATTTTCATGAAGCGTTCCGGTCTTCCACCAGCGTCAGTTCGACCTTGTCGTGCATACGCTGCAGGCGCCTGGTGACATCGTCGGCTATCGATTGGGTGCTGGCGTCGCTCTGCAGAAATTCGTGCGCCAGGTTGAGCGCCGCCATCACGGCGATGCGGTCCAGGCCGATCACCGAACCCGACTTGCGGATCTCCTGCATCTTGCGATTCAACAGCGCCGCCGCTTCGAGCAGCGCCGGTTTTTCTTCCGGCGGGCAGCCGATCTGGTACTCGCGGTCCAGAATCCGAACGGTGACGCGTGTAGTGTCGGAAGTCATGTCAGACGTTCTGTTCCAGCGTTCGCAACCGGCCGATCATCGCCTCGACGCGCCCGCGTGCCTGTTCGTTCTTGTCCAGCAGTGCCGCGCGTTCGGTCGTCAGCGCTTCCAGCCGATCCATCAGCGAACGGTTTTGCAAACGCAGGCGATTACAGACTTCCGTCAGCTCGTCGAGACGAGCTTCCAGGCGGCTGAGTTCGCTTTCGATGATTTGGTTCGCGCTGTTCATTGCCGACCGACCCTGTTGATGCGCCAACTATAGAGCCGACATTGATGCGGGTCAACGTGGTTAGAGCGCCTCTGTAAACGGTGATAGTATGGCATTTTCAAAGCCTCCCGCCGCCATGACGACCGTCGCCGATCTCCGCCCTCAGTTGAACGCCGTGCTCGACTCGACCGATGCCGCCGAATGTCACGGTGCATTAACCGGCGTCGCGTGCAGCGCCGATCCCGCCGCGCGCCCCGACTGGCACGATGCGCTGCCGGACCGGGAAATGGCCGCCGCTGTGGAACAGGACGGGCTGTTGAACGCGCTGGGCGAGGCGATTGCGACGATGCTCGACAGCGGCGACATGCAGTTCGCGCCGCTGCTGCCCGACGATAGCGAGACTATAGAAGTGCGCGCCGCCGCCTTGAGATTATGGTGTCGCGGCTTCCTGTACGGCTTCGGGATCGGCTTTGCGCCGGGCGGGTCGCCGCCGCTGCCCGACGAGGTGCGCGAAGTGCTGGGCGACTTCAGCGAAATCGCGCGCCAGGAACTCGACGTCGAAGCCGGCAGCGAAGCCGACGAAACCGCCTACGCCGAGATCGTCGAATACGTCCGCGTCGGCGCGCAGCTCGTCTTTGAAACCGTGCATCCGGCCACCCAGAGCCGTCCCGTCCTCCACTAGACATATGAAGATGAAAGCACAGGAATTCGCCAAGCGCCGCAAGCAGTTGATGCGCATGATGGGCCGCGACACGATCGCGATCGTGCCGTCGGCGGTCGAGACGATCCGCAACCGCGACGTCGATTATCCATTCCGGCAGGACAGCGATTTTCAATATCTCACCGGCTTTCCGGAGCCGGATGCCGTTGCGGTGCTGATCCCGGGGCGCGCCCCGGCCGACTACGTGCTGTTCTGCCGCGAGCGCGATCCGATGAAGGAGACCTGGCACGGTCGCCGCGCCGGCGAGGAAGGCGCGATCCGCGACTATGGCGCCGGCGACGCCTTTCCGATTGCCGATATCGACGACATCCTGCCCGGCCTGATGGAAAATGCCGAACGCGTGTTTTACACGATGGGGACGCACCCGCAGTTCGATCAGCGCGTGATCGGCTGGGTGAACCAGCTGCGCACCGGCCGCGGGCAGGGTGCGAGCGCGCCGCACGAGTTCGTATCGCTCGAGCCGTTCCTGCATGACATGCGCCTGTACAAGACGCGCGCTGAAATCGCCGAAATGCGCCGCGCCGCGAAAATTTCGGTCAGCGCGCACGAGCGGGCGATGCGTGCCTGCCGGCCGGGCATGCGCGAATACGAACTCGAAGCCGAACTGCTGCACGAGTTCCACCGCCACGGTGCGCGCGTCGCCTACAACTCGATCGTCGGCGGCGGCGAAAACGGCTGCATCCTGCACTACACCGAAAACGACGCGGTACTGAACGATGGCGAGCTGGTGCTGATCGACGCCGGCTGCGAAGTCCACGGCTACGCGTCCGACATTACCCGCACGTTCCCGGTTAACGGCCGCTTCAGCGAAGCGCAGCGCGCAATTTACGAGGTGGTGTTGCGCGCGCAACACGCCGGTATCGACGCCGCGCGGCCCGGCAATCATTGGAATCAGCCGCACGAAGCCGCGGTGAAGGTACTGACGGCGGGGCTGGTGAAGCTCGGCTTGCTGAAAGGGCCGGTGTCGAAGCTGATCAAGGACGAGGCCTACCGCCGCTTTTACATGCACCGCACCGGCCACTGGCTCGGCCTCGACGTGCACGACGTGGGCGACTACCGGCTCGACGACCAGTGGCGCGAGCTTGAGCCGGGTATGGTACTCACCGTTGAGCCGGGGCTTTACATTCCAGCGGACAGCAAGGGCGTCGCTAAGAAATGGTGGAATATCGGCGTGCGCATCGAGGACGACGTGCTGGTGACGCGCGACGAACCGGACGTGCTGACCGGCAAGCTGGTGAAGGAGCCGGACGCGATCGAGAAGTTCATGCAACGTTCGAAAGCGGCAGCTTGAACCGGACACCGCCATGGACGAAATAAAAGCTCAATACGATATTCTGATTGCCGGCGGCGGCATGGTCGGCGCGAGCATGGCGCTGGCACTCGCCGGACTCGACCTCGACATTGCCGTGGTCGAGCCGATGCCGGTGCGCTCCGATGCGCAACCCAGCTACGACGAACGCGTGACCGCGTTCTCGGCAGGCAGCCGCGCGATTCTCGAACAGTTGGCGCTGTGGCCGGCGTTGGCCGAACATGCGACGCCGATCGAGCATATTCACGTGTCCGAGCGCGGCCGTTGCGGCTTCAGCCGTTTGCATGCCGCCGACGAAGGTGTCGAAGCGCTCGGTTACATCATGCCCAACCGGGTTTACGGCGCCGCGCTGCACGGCGCGCTGCGGGAACGCGGCGGTGTATCGATGCTGTGCCCCGCGAGCGTCGAAAGCGTCACGATCGACAAGGCATGGGCGCAGGTACGGCTGACGGCCGACGACCGCCAGATCGAGACGCGCGCAAAGCTGCTGATCGTTGCCGACGGCGCACGTTCGCCGTTGCGCGAACGGCTGGGCGTGCATGCGACGGTGCATGATTACAAGCAGAGCGCCATCATCGCCAACGTCACCCCGAGCGAGCATCACGGCTACTGGGCGTACGAACGCTTTACCTCGCAGGGTCCGGTCGCGATGCTGCCGATGAGCGCCGGGCGCGTCGGCGCGGTCTGGACGGTCGCGGCCGATGCCGCAGATGCGGCGCTGGCTCTCGATGACGAGACGTTCCTGCACAGCCTGCAGGCGTTGTTCGGCTACCGGCTGGGTCGCTTTGTGCGCGCCGGCCGGCGCTTCGCCTATCCGTTGAAATTGCTGCGCGCCGAGCGCCAGGTCGGGCCGCGTTTCGCGGTTATCGGCAACGCCGCCCATTCATTGCATCCGGTGGCGGGGCAGAGCTTCAACCTGTCCTTGCGCGATGTCGCGACGCTGGCGGAAATCGTCGGCGGCACCGTCGCGCGCGGGGAGGATACCGGTGCGATCGCCGCGCTGGAACGCTACGCCGCCCGGCGGCGGCGCGATCAGCGGCTCACGGTCGGAATCACCGACGGCCTGATGCGCGCTTTCGCGCCGCGTTTCGTGCCGCTCGCCAAGGCGCGCAACCTGAGCCTGCTCGGCTTCGACATGCTGCCGGGGGTGAAGCATCTGTTTGCGCGCCAGACGATGGGGCTCTCCGGGCGGCTGCCGCGGGTGCCGTCGTGATCAGCGACTATGATGTCGTGATCGTTGGCGCGGGCGCGGTCGGCGCGACGTTAGCCGCCGCGATCGCCGACAGCATGCTGAAGATCGCGCTGATCGAAGCGCGTCCCCCCGAACCGTTTGACGCCGGCGCCCCCCTGGACTTGCGGGTCTTTGCCATTGCGCGCGCGTCGGAACGCATCCTGCACGCGCTGGGCGCGTGGGACGCGATCGCGGCGGCCAATCGGATTTGCACCTATCACGGTATGCAGGTCTGGGATGCGGCCGGCGGCGGCCGGATCGAATTCGATGCCGCCGATGTCGGCGAGCCGGATCTCGGCCACATCATCGAAAACCGATTGCTGCAATCGGCGTTGCTCGAGCGCGTCGGCGCGTTCAGCAACGTCACAACCTTGTGGCCGCTTGCATGCACCGGCCTCGCCGCCAATTCCGACCATATGAGCCTCAAGCTTGACGACGGCAGCGATCTGCACGCGCGACTGGTGGTTGCGGCCGACGGCGTCGGTTCGCGCCTGCGACAGTGGGCGGGCATCGAAGCGCCCACGCATTCCTACAGTCAACGTGCGGTGGTCAGCCATCTCACCACGGAACACGACCACGGCGGCATCGCGCGCCAGGCATTTCTGGATAAGGGCGTGCTTGCGCTGTTGCCGCTGGCCGACGGTCGCTCGTCGTTGATCTGGTCGACTGACGAAGCGTATGCCGGAGAATTACTCGCACTCGACGACGTTGCTTTCAATCACGCGGTATCCGAAGCGAGCGGCTACGCGCTCGGTGCGGTGACCGCCAACGATCGTCGCGCCGGTTTTCCGCTCGCGCGCATGCACGCGGAGCGCTATGTTCGCCCGCGCTTTGCACTGGTCGGCGATGCCGCCCATTCGGTGCATCCGCTGGCGGGACAGGGCGTCAACCTGGGGTTGCTTGATGCCGCGGCTTTGGCGGAAACGCTTAAAGCAGCCGCCGCCAACGGCCGCGACGTGGGCGCGATGTCGATTCTGCGCCGCTACGAACGTGCGCGGCGCGCGGAAAACGCGGCGATGGTCTGGTCGCTGGACGGGTTTCAGAAGCTGTTTGGTGCGGCGGAGCCGATTCGCGCGCTGGGCGGCTGGGGGTTGAGTTTCATTAACAAACTGCCGCCGGTGAAGAATGTGTTTATTCGGCGGGCGCTGGGGATTGAAGGCGATCTGCCGCCGCTCGCGCGGCGCGCCGGGTAAAAGGCTTTCACCCTTTACCTTTGAACCTTTCCAGCGTCACAAAACTGTAGCGATACAAGTTCTTCTCATCCGGCCCGTGCTCCTCGCATCCGACCTCGCGCCATTCATCATCGTCGAGCGCCGGAAACCAGGTATCCGCCGGAAAACTCGCCTTGATCCGCGTCAGATAGATCCGCTGCGTTCGCGGCAGCAGCACTTCGTAAAGCGTCGCCCCGCCAATTACCATCAGCATCTGATCCGCGGGTGCGGCGGCGAGCGCCAGATCGATTGACGCGAACACGCGGCAGCCTTCAGGCTGAAAGCTGACGTCGCGGCTGACGACGAAGTTATCGCGCCCAGGCAACGCCCGCCCAATCGATTCAAACGTGCGCCGTCCCATCAAAATCGTGTGTCCCATCGTTACGGCCTTGAAATGCATGAGGTCGGCCGGCAGGTGCCAGGGCATTTTGCCGTCGTGGCCGATCTCGCGTTCCATGCCCATGGCTACAACCAGCGCGATCGGCGGGGCGGTTTCCTTATCGGTTGTCATTCCGGTATTGTACGGAGCTAAGAACACTGGGTCCAAAACAAAACGCAAGGACGGTTTATGTTGCCCATCAGCCCGAGTGTCGATCTGTCGCGCGGCCAGTTCGCGTTCACGCTTATTTTCCACATTGTCTGGCCGGTATTCACAATCGGCCTGTCGACCTTCCTCGTCGTGCTCGAATCGCTGTGGCTCAAGACCGGCAACGAGGACTATTACCGCCACGCGCGCTTCTGGGCAAAGCTCCTGTTGTTGAACTTCGGCGTCGGTGTCGCGACGGGCCTGCCGCTGGAATTCGAGTTCGGCACCAACTGGGCGCCGTTTTCGCGCCTCGCCGGCAACTTCTTCGGCAACATTCTCGGCTTCGAAGGCTCGATGGCCTTCATGCTCGAAGCCGGCTTCCTCGGCATCATGATGTTCGGCTGGCGTCGCGTCGCGCCGGCAATCCACATGTTTGCAACCTGCATGGTTGCGCTTGGCGCATCGATGTCCGCGCTGTGGATCATGTCCGCGAATTCGTGGATGCAGACGCCCACCGGCGGCCATGTCGCGAACGGTCACTTTGTCGTCGACAATTACATCAAGGCGATCTTCAATCCGGCTGCGCCGTGGGGTATCACGCACATGTGGGTCGCGTGCCTCGAAACCAGCCTGTTCATCATCGGCGGCTTGAGCGCGTGGTACATCTACCGTAATCGGCATCGCGCGTTCTTTTTGCGCTCGTTCAAAGTGGTCGCCGTCGCCGCGATTGTCATCACACCGGTGCAGATCTTTCTCGGCGACGGCTCGGGCGGTGTCGTGTTCCAGTATCAGCCGGCCAAGGGCGCCGCCATCGAGGGGCACTGGAAGACCAATCCGCCCGGTGTGCCCGCGGCGTGGTCGATGCTCGCGTGGCCGAACCAGGCGGAGCAGAAGAACGACTGGTCGCTCGACATCCCCTACGGTTTGAGCCTGCTGGCGACGCACACACTCGACGGGCAGGTGAAGGGGTTGCGCGATTTTCCGCGCAAGGATCAGCCGCCGCTGCTCCCGCTCATTTACTATACGTTCCGCTTGATGGTCCTGGTCGGCTTTTTCTTTTTCGGCCTGATGATCTGGACGCTCTGGCGCTGGCGGCGCTATGGCCTGACCGCCGATAACGCCGACCGCCACAAATGGCTGTGGCTGCTGTGGATGGGGGCGATTCCGCTTGGCGACATCGCGGTTGAGTGCGGCTGGACCGTGCGCGAAGTCGGCCGCCAGCCGTGGGTAATTTACGGCATTATGCGCACCGAACACGGCGCGTCGATGTTGCCGGCCTCGACGGTGGCCGGCACCTTGATCGTGTTCGGCATCATCTATGCAATTCTGCTGGTCACGTTCCTGTACTTCGCGCGGCGCATCCTGCTGGAAGGGCCGGACGTGACGATGGAGGCGCCGCCGCGCCGGGGCGGCGGCCTGATCGATACGCGCACCGCCTGGGAAACCGGCGAAGGGCAATCCCAGGAGGGCATGAAGTGACCGAGGTTCACCACTTCCTCGCCGACATCTGGTTCGGGCTGATCGGCGTATTGCTGATTCTGTACGTCGTGCTCGACGGTTTCGACCTCGGCGTCGGCATCCTGTCTCTGGGCGCGCGCGACGACAACGAACGCGGCATCATGATGGCCTGCCTCGGCAGCGTCTGGGATGCCAACGAAACCTGGCTGGTGCTGCTGGGCGGCGCACTGTTCGGCGCGTTTCCCGATGCTTACGCGGTCGCACTGCATGCACTCTACATTCCGATTATGGCGGCGCTGTTCGGACTGGTGTTTCGCGCGGTCGCGTTTGAATTTCGCGAAAACTCGCGCCGCAAGCATTTCTGGAATATCGCCTTCGGCGTCGGCAGCCTGTTGGCAGCGGTCGCGCAAGGCTTCGCCCTCGGCGCGATCATTTCCGGCATTCCCATCGGGCCGCACGGTTTTACGGGCGGCGTATTCGCCTGGTTCTCGCCGTTCTCGCTGCTGGTCGCAATCGGCGTCGTATTCGGCTACGTGCTGCTCGGCGCGACGTACCTGATCGTCAAGACCGTGGGCGATACGCAGGCGCGCTTCTTTCACCAGGCCGCGTTCGCAGCCTGGCTTACCGTCATCGTCGGCATTGGCGTCAGCCTCTGGACGCCGCTCAAGTTCGACTACGTGCGCGACAAGTGGTTCGGCGAGAATCTGTACGCCATCGGCATACTGCCGCTGTGTGCGGCAATCTCTTTCGGCGTATTGCTATACAGCCTCCGGCGACGGCGTGAATACGCACCGTTTGCGTGGAGCATCCTGATTTTCCTGTTCTCGTTCATCGGCCTCGCTACAAGCTTGTACCCCAGCATCATCCCGCCGGACGTGACCGTTTACGGCGCCGCGTCGTCCGGCAAGACGCTGGTGTTCATGCTCACCGGCATCGGCATGCTGATCCCGGTGATGCTGATCTACAACGCGTATCAATACCTGGTGTTTCGGGGGAAGGTGACAAAAGGCGGCTATGGACACTGAATTGATAGACAAAGGCCAGGAATCCCGGCTCAGGACCCCTGCGGCGCGGCCGCTCAACATCCTCGGCATCAGCGAAGCCGAGGAGCGGACCTATCGCTGGCTGTTGATTCATTCGGGTGCGATTGCCCAGGATCTAGCGCAAGACTTATCGATTTCGCCCCGCAAGGCACAACGGCTTCTCGATACAATCGAATCCAAGGGGCTGGCGACCCATTCGCCGGAACGCCCGCGGCGTTACATACCTGCAGCGCCGGATATTGCGTTGGAAGCTCTGATTTTACAGCGCCAGAAGGATTTGCAGGATGTGCGCACGGCGGTCCACGAACTGCAGAACCAGGCGGTGGCTCAACAACATGGGGAGCAAGAGCAGATCATCGAGTTGCTCACCAGCCGCGAAGCCGAGCGTCAGGTATTTGAACACATGCAACATGTCGTGCAGCGCGAGGTTCTGTCGCTGATACGCGCGCCCGTCCGCGTGACCCGGCTGGACGCGCCGGACGACGTTGAAATGCAGCAGGCGGCGCGTGCCAGGGGTGTGTGTTATCGAAGCATCGTCGATTCCCAATACCTCGGCCTACCCGGTGCTGTGCGCAGGACGTGGGAGGATATAAGAAGAGGCGAAGTGGTGCGCGTGGTCCCTCATCTGCCCTTCAAGATGATTCTCGCCGATCGCCGCATTGCTCTTATGCCGTTGAATGTTGATCAATCGAGTGACCATGTACTGCTGGTCCGCTCGTCCGCGCTGCTTGACGCGCTCTATGCACTATTCGAAATCCTATGGGAAAGGGCCGCGCCTGTTTCGTTTAATCGGGCTGGGGATATGGAGGCCGCCGATCCGGGGGCGTTGCTGCCCATGGGGGCGGAAGCATTGGTATCACTAATGGCCGCCGGCCTTAATGACAAGGCCATCGCCTACCAGCTTGGCATTTCAATCCGCACGCTTGAGCGACGGGTCGTTGAACTTATGGGCGGTTTGAACGCGCGTACGCGCTTCCAAATGGGATGGCTTGCGGCATTGCGCGCCGCTACCGGAAAAATAGAGGCGGATATATGACATGACAGAAATCCGCCACTAAAAACTATAGACGGTCTTGAATTGAACGGGCTATGGTGAATCCCCGGCCATGACCTCGGTCATACCACTAAAAATCAGGCACGGAGGCATTCATCAAATGAACAGACTCGCTTTCTTCCACGGCTTTGCGCGGCTAATCGCTATTGCCGCTTTCTTTACGACCACATTGCTTTCCGCCCAGGCCGCTCCGAATGATCGGGCGGCTTTTTTGGAGGCTGCTGCGCAGCGGCCCGGAGTGCTGTATACGCTGGAACTGCCAGACGGTCAGAGCGGCGTCATATACAAAAACGGGATTGCCAAGATCTACAGCGCAGATTTTAGTCAGGTTGAGACTCGGGTGGTGCCGGGACTGGCGAATTCGGCGCCGGGCGCCGTAGGCACACCCTCAAAGGCCCAAGTCAAGTTAATGTTGTCACGGGCGCCCCGGAGCCCCTATCTCAGCAACGAAGTGGTCGTCGTCTTCAATTCCGGCGTACATGGAACGCGGGATGTAGTCGACGTCTCGGCAACGCGCCTGGCCGCGACAAAGGCCGCTAAGGGGGCTTCGCGCTCGCCGGCCCAGCCGCCCGCATACACCAACAATGCCGCCGTCAATGCGGTGCTCGCTCACCTCGGGGTCGACCGCAGCGAGCGTCTGTTCCGACAGGCAAGTCAGGGCCAACTTCATGCCATGTCTGAGAATGCTGCGGCCGTCAGCGGCCGGCCGCAACTCGATATCTCGAACGTTTATGAATTGCATGTAACTGCAGCGTCCGTTCCAAAAGCCGTCACACTCTTACGGCAGTCGGGCGCGGTCGTCTATGCATCACCGGCTTTTCGGGTGGCAACAATGCACAGCCTGTCGGTGCCGGTTAAAAATATTTCTCGCGAAGCCGCTCAGGCACTTGCCGTCCATCAGCCACAGCATGCGTATAGTTCCAGCTTGCCGAGCAACTACGCGTTGCAGTCCAGCCTGCAAAGTCTGCTCAACACGCCGGGCCTGAGTGCAGCCGCGGCCTATGATGAGATAGTTTCACAGTTCCACCAGCTGCCGGGAACGGGCGAAATAATCACCAATGTTTCAATCGGTGATATCGATGACGGCTCCACGGGCTCATGCGCGGGATTTGCTCGGTATTATGGCCCTACCACTATTGTCCAGGATGGCCAGCACTACATTGATTGGCCGTCGATGCCGCTAATTGCGGCCTACACCGCCGATCAAAATGGAAATCTGGACGGGATGGGCACGGTCTGCCAAGTCGACCCCTATCTCGACGAGGTCGGTCTCGACTTTTCAATGATGGCGCCATTGCCGCACGACCAGCAACGTGCCGGCGAAGTTGGCACGGGCGTTACCGATCTTCTCGGCATCGCGCCGGGTGCAACCTATCGTCTCGTTGTGCCTCACTCTTCCACGCCGACGCAGATCGACATCATCGGCGCCTTACTTGGCGCCGCGCTTCAACAGCCGCGCCCGGATGTCATCACAGCAAGCCTCGGCTTCGGAGAAGACATCTATGGCTTTCCAGGCCGTTACCTTGAAGACGATCCATTGACCGCTTCCGTAATTGCTGCAATTGTCAATCAATACCATATTGTCGTTTGTATCTCATCGAACGACGGGTTGAGAACCTACACCAATGCCGCCGTTTCTCCCTCCGGCGGTTCGGCGCCGACGGATCTCGCCAACGGCGATCTCACTCGGCTAAGCGATATTTTTCTTTCAACGGCGCCTTCGCGCGATCCTGATACCGGCTCAATTGACGTCGGCGGCACTACGCTCGATGACATCTTCGCCGCGCCGCCTCAGAATCCAGCGTTCAAGGATCTCAAGTCGCAGCACGCGTTTGCCGAGACCCGCTTTACCGGTTTTACTTCGTTCTCGAGCGGCTACGGCTCTCGAGTCAACGTTTCGGCGCCGTCGGATAATGTGATTTCGTTCGAACATGAACTGTTTGGCGCGGCCGATGCGGTTCGCGTGGTCATCAACGGCGGCACCTCGGCCTCGGCGCCCGAAGTGGCGGCATCCGCGGCTGTAGTCATGCAGGTCGCGCGTCTGACCGGCAGCCCGTTTGCAGGTCCGCGCGCGGTGCGCGAGTTTCTGGAGAAAACCGGAACGCCGGTGCCGAAAGTGCCGCAGTCCGACGTGCACAATCACGTTGGACCACAGGTCAATTTGCGCCGTGCGGTTGAAACGTTGCTGACCAACGCACATATCCGGATATCGCGCAAAGTCGCCCGCGTCGCCATCGAGCAGCGACGGGGCCAGGGCGACGGCGACGCTGTATTTCAAAGCGATACCGATCCTGCCTATATCGATCTCACGGGCGCCAATGCCAATGCATGGATCACGATCGCACCGGACTGGGAGGGCGTCCCGGATGATGCGAAGTTTGAGCTTCTCGTCCAGCCGGCGCACGGCGGGGCTCCGGATACAGTCCTTGCGAGTACGCGTTGGGCGCGTTTGTCGCCGCAGGAGATATTGGCGGCTGCCGGGATGCCGTTCGCCGCGGACGAATCGCGCACCGTGCATCTGATTTACCGGGCGACCGGCCATGGCCGTCCGCTGGATGCCGACGTTACACTGACTTTCGGCCCCACCGACACCCAAAGTTCAACCGCTCTCGCACCGAATGTTCCTCCCGTGGTGCATGACGGCTCAATCCCGGTCAGCTACGATCTTGGCGATGCGAGCGGCGGAACCCTGGTTGTATCGGAGCCTGGTCGGGTGACGCCTTATACCGGCGCTATTTACCATCCGGCCTACACGGCCTCGGTCGGCAGCAGCAAGGGCACGGTGAACGTCCCCTTGAATGCTCTTGAAGGCGGCGGCATCTACGGCATCGGGATTCAACTTCCCGATGGGACCTATAGCGACTTTGCCTTTACGCGAGTGCAGCCGGCGGCGCGCAGTGCAGGCCGTCATTGTTCCTCACCCGCGCTCGGCTGCGCATCGCCGCAGGCGCCGGCGCCGTTACTGTCGCTCAACGGCTCGGTACCGGGGCACCTTCTCGAAATTCCGTACGGCAGCTCGTTTGAACTTAGCTGGGACGTCTCCAATGTCCCCGGCGCGACTGGCGCTATGCTTGAGGTCAGCGCGGCAGGACCTGTGCCATACGGAACATACGCCCTGTTCAATAACCCAGGCGGTTCGCAGCGCGACGACAATGGCGTGGACACGGGTTCAGCGTATTACGCGCCATTGCCGGGCGGCACCTCGGGCACGGCGACATTGACAGGTACTGCCATCGGCTTGGTGCCGACCCTGTTCCAGAATGTACGCGTCGTGCCGGTTGCCGGGGGCACCGTAGTTGGAGAGGCAAGCAACGTCAGCACTATTACGATGGACGGCGTGGTTCCCGCCGATGGTGGCTATATCGCCGGCGTCGGCGCCGGCGGCTTTGGCATCAACGGCCATGGCAGCGACGGTTTCATCACCTCCAATCAGCAGGACGCGTCCGGCGGGATCATGAGTTCGCTTGAAATCTTTGACCAAGCGACAAACGCCATTACCGCCACGATTATTTCAGAGACGGGGCAGCAGTTATTCGCCGCACCGTTCGGTATATACGGCAACGACATTGGGTTGTACGGCACCGGCTCGTCGGAGAGCTTCGCGGCACTGAATACGGTCAGTGACGGGCAGACGAGTGCGTGGACGCCCCCGCTGATGAGGATTACCGATAGCGCCACGAACCAAGATAGCGGCACCGGTTTCTTCATCGCCCTGAAGCCATCGTTTTTTATCGGCAACCAGTTTCGGGTCTTTACCTCGAACATTGCGGATAACACCTTCGGTCCGCTCATCGATGTAACGAACGCGCTGCATGCGTTTCTTCCGGACTATATGGGCATCGCGGAAGACACCAGTACGCATACCGGTGTTCTCGTCGGCGGCTCCGTCTTCCTGATCGCTTGTATACCGCCGACTATCGTGACCGTCGATCTCGATACCGGCGGCGTGTCGTCCTTCCCCGGGGTGGGTGCGGGCAATGGACAAGGCGTTGCGGTCGACTCGGTCACCGGCAAAGCCGCCGTTCCGACGAACTGCGGTAACATCGTTGGTATCTACGATCTTGCATCCCGTACCGCGACAGCTAGCGTTGCACTTCCGGGCGAAGGCTTTTTGAACAGCGGGACCTACACGGTTGCCGATCCGGTGCATCACCTGTTCCTGATCGCCCAGACTGTTCCCCCGGATGTTGATGTCAACAATAACAGTTTGAGCAGCATCTACTTGTTGGACGAACAGGGAAATATTCGCGCACGCTACGCACGTTTCTCAATGTTCAACACCTATTTCGGCTTGCACGCGAACAACCTTCAGATCAACCCCGAAACCCGAACCGGTTACACCATTGGGCTGAGCGGAGCGCAGCTCGAGCCTTTCATATATTGATTCCGGTTCTGCCGGGCCGGGGCTACAACAGCTCCGGCCCGGCATTTATGCGTTAAATTAGGGTACGAAAACAACAACGCGTATCAAATACCTGGTGTTTCGGGGAAGGTGACGAAAGGCGGCTACGGGCACTGAATGCCGCGTCTATGTTCGGGCTGCGAAAATCTGTCATGCTCTATGCTCCGAGAAAGGGGAGTGTATGACGGATTTCCTCTACGACCTGCGCCGCGGCTTGCGCCAGCTCGCCACCAGGCCCGGTTTCACCGTGGCCGCCATTCTTACGCTCGCCCTCGGCATTGGGGCCAATACCGCGGTATTCAGCTTTCTGAGCGGCTACCTGCTGAAGCCGCTGCCGTATCCGCATTCGGACCGACTGGTGGAGGTTCTCGACCTGGAGCCGACTGTGACGCCCGAGCCGGTTCGCTACATTTCGCTGCCGATCTATCGGATCATCAAGAAGCGAACCGATGTCTTTACAGCGACGGCCTTTTACGCCCGGGGCAATTCCAACGTCACGGTCGGCGGCTACACGCAACACGTCTCCAGCGTCTATTCTTCGGCTTCCCTGTTCAGCGTTCTCGGCGTCCGGCCCATGCTCGGCAAAGCCTTTACAGCCGACAACATGCACGCCGGCAATGACGATGTCGCGATCATCAGCTACACCTTGTGGCGCAACAGCTTCGGCGCCGACCCGAACGTCATCGGTAAAACCGTGAAACTCGACGACGGCGTCCATCGGATTATTGGCGTTATGCCCAAGAGTTTCGCCTTCCCCGATCGTGCCACGGCACTATGGGTGCCGTATCAGGTGACGCCGCAGGCGTTTGCACCGGGGCAGGCGGATGCGCTGATGGTGTTCTTTATCGACAGGCTCAAACCCGGCATGAGCCCGGCTACCGCGAAGGCCCGGGTTCGACACGCGGTCGAAAGCTATATTGGCGAAGAGGTCCCGGCAAAACTGCGGAAAATGATGCGCAGCTTCGGGTTCGCAACCGACATTCTGCCATGGCGCAAGGTACTGCTCGGCGACCGCCCGGCGACGCTATGGTTGCTGCAAGGGGCGGTGCTCCTGATCCTGTTGATGACCTGCGTCAATGTCGCCAACCTGCTGCTGTCGCGCATTCTCGGCCGCAGCCACGAAATGGCGATGCGAAGTGCGCTCGGGGCGACGCGCCCGCTGCTGGCGCGCCAGCTACTCGCGGAAGCATTGTGTTTGACGGTGCCGGGCGGCATCGTGGGCCTCGTCCTGTGCTGGCTGGTGCTGCATTTCATAACGGCTACGTCATTTGGCGCCGGCGAAGCTATTTTCAGTATCACGCTCGACTGGCGCGTCGGCCTGTTCGCGTTCTGCGCGGTGCTGCTTACTGCCGCGCTGGTCAGCCTGCTGCCGATCCGCCATCTCGCGAAAATCGACTTGCAGCAGATCCTGCAGGACGGCAGCCGCACCAGCGGCGGCGGGCGTCGCGCGAAGCGTACGCGCAACATTCTGGTAATCACGGAACTGACGCTCGCGAGCGCACTGCTCGCCATGTCGGGACTGTTGCTGCACAGCTTCATGAATCTTCAATCCGTCGATCCGGGTTTTCGCAAGACCAATGTCTTAATGGCAAGCCTGCTCGTCGGCGAGGAGGATCACGCCGGCACCAAGGCGTTAAGCAACTTTTACGCGAACCTGCGGCAGCGGGTAAAAACGCTGCCTGGCGTCCGGCAAGCGGCTATGGCACGCATTCTGCCGCTAAGCGATGACTTGAGTAATCGGACGTTCTTTATCGTCGGCCGTGCGCTGCCGCCATCCGGGAAGCCGCCCCTCGCCAGGCTCAATCGCGTCAGTCGGGGCTATTTCAATGCAATGGGGATTCCGATTCTGCGCGGGCGGCCTTTTAATGCAAATGATGCCGGCAAACCGACGGCGATCATCGACGCGGCCCTGGCGCAAAAGTACTTTCGCAATACCGACCCGCTCGGCCGGCAGATTACGTTCGGGTTCAACGGCGGCAAAAAATACACCATCGTCGGCGTCGTGCCCCCGATCAAATACGTCAAGCTGTCCGATTCCGCCATCATGCCGACGATGTACTTGGACGGCGTGCCGACGCGCGTTGCGACATTGGTCGTTCAGACTGCCTTGCCACCCGGCCCGTTGGTGACACCGCTCAAGAAAACTGTCGCCGCAGTGGATCCTGCCGTCAGTGTTTACGATGTGCGTACCATGCACGAGCAGCTATCCGCGTCGCTGCGAAGCAAGCGGATGACCATGACGTTGCTGTTGGCGTTCGGCGGCATCGCGCTCGTGCTCGCCATCGTCGGCGTGTACGCCGTGATGAGTTACGCCGTGGGGCAGCGGCGCGCCGAGTGCGGCGTCCGCCTGGCGCTCGGTGCGCTGCCGGAAGATTTGGCCTGGATGGTCCTGAAGGAGGGGCTCAAGCTGCTCGTGATCGGCCTGGTCGTCGGCCTCGGCCTCGCGGTAGTGTTCGGCTACCTGCTGTCGGCGCAGTTGTACGGCGTCGCGCCATTCGATCCGGTAACCTTGATCGGCAGCGCCGTCGTGCTGTGCATCGTGACGCTGGCCGCCTGCTGGCTGCCGGCAAGGCGCGCGGCAAAGCTCGATCCGGCGGTGGCGGTGATGGAGCAGTGAGCGGCGGCGTTTGCTTGCCGATGGGCGATAGACTAGAATAAATCGCTTGTATTTCGCGCAGTTACCGCATCCACGGAGCACCTATGGCACGCGTGACCGTCGAGGATTGCCTCGACAACGTTGATAATCTTTTTCAGCTCGTGCTGGTCGCGACTCGTCGCGCGCGGCAGTTGAGCCACGGCATGGAGGCAACGGTGCCGCTTGAGAACGACAAGCCGACCGTGGTGGCACTGCGCGAGATCGCCGAAGGCCATGTCGATCGGACCATTCTCGACGAGCCGGAGCGGCCGCAGCCGGTCCGCGTCGAGGAGCCTGAAATCATCGAGCCGACGCCCGAAGACTTCATCTCTCCGCAGGAAGACACCCGCTCCCCGCAGTAAGTCCGGGGGGACTTTCACCTCCGAAAGCGCCCGCGCCAAAGGTGTAAACTGCACCTCTTATGGCGCACGCAACTTCATTGCTGACCCGGGCCGGCCGCGAACGGCGTTCGGCCGGCATCGACCATCTTCTCGCGCGGCTGGAAACCTATCTCAGCCCGGAGCAGGTGGACACGGTTCGTCGCGCCTATGATTTCGGCGCGCATGCCCACGAGGGCCAGCGCCGCGTCTCCGGCGAACCGTATATTTCCCATCCCGTCGCCGTCGCCGGCATTCTCGCCGACATGCGCATGGATGCGGCGACCGTCACCGCGGCCGTACTGCACGACGTCATCGAGGACACTCCCAACTCCAAAGACGAAATTGCGGCCGAATTCGGCGAGGAGGTCGCCGAACTCGTCGATGGCGTCAGCAAGCTGACCCAGATCCGCTTCCAGAGCCGCGCCGAAGCGCAAGCAGAGAACTTCCGCAAGATGCTGCTGGCGATGGTCGAGGATATTCGCGTAATCCTGATGAAGCTCGCGGATCGCCTCCACAACATGCGCACGCTCGGCGTCATGCCGCCGCCCAAGCGTCGCCGGATCGCGCGCGAGACGCTCGAGATCTACGCGCCGATCGCCCACCGCCTGGGCATGAACGCGATGCGCCTCGAACTCGAGGACCTCGGTTTTCGCGCCCTGTACCCGAAGCGCTACCGCGTCCTCGCGCGCCAACTGAAACGCAGCCGCGGCCACCACAAGGAGATCGTCCGCAAGATCACCGGCGTATTCCGCCAGGCGCTCAAGCGCGAGGGCGTCGAGGCTCGCATCGGCGGGCGCGAAAAGCATTTGTACAGCGTCTACATGAAGATGCGCACCAAGCGTCTGCCGCTGCGCGAGATCATGGACATGTACGGTTTCCGCGTCGTGGTCGATTCGGTCGACGCCTGCTATCGCGCACTCGGCATCGTGCATGCCTGCTACAAGCCGGCGCCGGGTCGCTTCAAGGATTACATTGCGATCCCGAAGGGCAACGGCTACCAGTCGCTGCACACGGTGCTGATCGGGCCGCGCGGTGCGCCGGTCGAGGTGCAGATCCGCACCGAGGCGATGCACAAGATCGCCGAGTCGGGCGTCGCGGCGCACTGGCTGTACAAGTCGCACGAAACCGCCGCGACCGCGCCGGAAGCGCGCGCCCGCGAATGGTTGCGCGGTATGCTGGACATGCAGAAGGGGGCGGCGAGTTCGGTCGAGTTTCTCGAAAACGTCAAGGTCGACCTGTTTCCGGACGAGGTGTACGTGTTTACGCCGCAGGGCGACATCCGCCGCCTGCCGCGCGGCGCCACTGCGGTCGATTTCGCCTACGCGGTGCATACCGACGTCGGCAACGCCTGCGTCGCGGCCAAGGTCGATCGACGCATGATTCCACTGCGCACGCCGCTGGTGAACGGCCAGACCGTCGAGATCATCACCGCGAAGGGCGCAATCCCGAACCCGGCATGGCTCGACTTTGTCGTGACGGCGAAGGCGCGCGCGAACATCCGTCATTACCTGAAGAACCTCAAGCGCGACAAGGCGATTCTGCTCGGCCGCCGCCTGCTCGAGCGCGCGCTGGAAAGCTATAAGGCCCGACTGAAAAAGTTGCCGGCGGCGCAGATCGAGGCGGTGCTCGCCGAATTCAAGCTGGCGAGCATCGACGATCTGATGGAGCAGATCGGCCTGGGCGAGCGGCTCGCGCCGCTGGTCGCGCGCCGCTTGCTGCCGGATGCCGCGCGCGAATCCGAGCCGGCTGCAAGCGGGCCGCTGTCGATCAAGGGCACCGAAGGCATGGTCGTGAGCCTCGGCCGCTGCTGCCACCCGATTCCCGGCGATCCGATCATGGGTTATCTCAGCGCCGGGCGCGGCATCGTCATTCACCGCGACAGTTGCCGCAATCTCGCCGATTACCGCAGCCAGCCGGACAAGTGGCTGGAAGTGCAGTGGGAGAAGGATATCGGCCGCGAGTTCGCCGTCGAGATTCGCTGCGAGGTCGTCAACCAGCGCGGTGTGCTGGCGACAGTTGCGGCGACGATTGCGGAACTGGGCTCAAACATCGAACATGTCGCGCTGCAGGAGCGCGACGGCCAGACTTCGACGCTCAACATGGTGTTCTCGGTGCAGGACCGTAAACATCTTGCACGCATCATGCGCCACCTGCGCAACATGCCGCAGGTGCTGAGGATTGCACGGACACGGTTTTGACTTCGATTCGGGTAACAAAGGAGCCCAGATGAAATTCGCAGCCATTTCCACCGACAAGGCGCCCGCCGCGATCGGCCCATATTCGCAGGCCGTCCGCGCCGGCGATACCGTTTACCTGTCCGGTCAGATCGGGCTCGACCCCGCGACCGGCGAACTGGTCGCGGCGACGGTCGAGGCGCAGGCGCGCCAGGTATTCGACAACCTGCGGTCGGTGGCAGCCGCGGCCGGTGGCGGTCTCGACAAGATCGTCAAACTGACGGTCTATCTCGGCGACCTCGCCGACTATCCGGTGGTGAACGAGGTTATGGCCGACTATTTCGAAGAGCCGTATCCCGCGCGTGCCGCGATCGCCGTCGTCGGCCTGCCTAAAGGCGCGGCCGTCGAGGTAGAGGCTATCCTCGCGCTTTGAACTCGTCGACGACCGCCGCGCCGGACGCCTCGACGGTGCCGGTCACGGCGCTGAAGGGGGTCGGCGGCCGGCTGGCGGAGCGGCTCGCGAAGCTGAGTATCGAGACGCTGCAGGATCTGCTGTTTCACCTGCCACTACGCTATGAGGACCGGACACGCATAGTGCCGATCGGCAGCCTGCGTCCGGGCAATACCGCCGTCGTAGAGGGTGAGGTCGAACTCACCGAAACCGTCTTCCGCGGCCGCCGCAGCCTGCTCAGCCGCATCGGCGACGGCAGCGGCGCACTGACGCTGAGGTTTTTCCATTTTTCCGCCGCACAGGCGGCAATGCTCAAGCGTGGCGCGCGCGTGCGCTGCTACGGCGAAGTGCGCCCCGGCAAGGTCACGCTGGAAATGATTCATCCCGAGTACCGCCTCGTCTCCGGCGGCGCCGCGCTGGAAGAGTCGCTGACGCCGGTGTATCCGGCGACGGAAGGGCTCGGCCAACCGCGGCTGCGCGCGCTGGTGGGGCAGGCGGTCTCCCGGTTGGAAGAAAGTCAGCTGACACTGCCGGACTGGCTGCCGGGCGAAGCACTGGCGCGAGCGGAATATCCGACACTCAAGGACGCCGTCCTTTACCTGCACAATCCACCGCCGGATGCCGATCGCGAGCGGCTCGCCGCCGGCATCCACCCGGCGCAGCGGCGCCTGGCATTCGAGGAACTGCTCGCCCACCACTTGAGCCTTCGGCGCCTGCGACTCGCCAGCGACCGCCGCCGGGCGTGGCCGCTGCCGAACGGCAGCGAGTTGCGGCAGCAGTTCCTGCAACGGCTGCCGTTCGATTTGACTGCGGCCCAGCGGCGTGTCGACGAAGAGATTCGCCAGGACGTCGCGGCCGGCCGGCCGATGATGCGCCTTGTGCAGGGCGATGTCGGCTCGGGCAAAACGGTGGTCGCCGCACTCGCCGTGCTGGCCGCCGTCGCCGCCGGCCGTCAGGCCGCCGTGATGGCGCCCACCGAATTGCTGGCCGAACAGCATTTTCATAACTTCGCCGGTTGGCTTCAGCCGCTGGGCGTGAACGTCGTCTGGCTCAGCGGCACGCTCGGCGCGGCGGCGCGGCGCCAGGCGCAGACCGCGGTTGCGACGGGGCAGGCGGCGGTCATCGTCGGCACGCATGCGTTATTTCAGGCTGGGGTGGAATTCGCCGATCTCGCGCTGATCGTGATCGACGAGCAGCACCGCTTCGGCGTGCACCAGCGCCTCGCGCTGCGCGAGAAGGGCGAGCGCGACGGCCGCCATCCGCATCAACTGATCATGACGGCGACGCCGATTCCGCGCACGCTCGCGCAAACGGCCTACGCCGATCTCGACACGTCCGTGATCGACGAACTGCCGCCCGGCCGCCAACCGGTGAAGACGGTGGTGATGCCGGAAAGCCGTCGCAACGATATCGTCGAAAACCTCACCCGCGCGCTGCGCGAAGGCCGCCAGGCCTACTGGGTCTGTCCGCTGATCGAGGAGTCGGAAGCGCTCGAGTGCCAGGCGGCCGAAGATACCGCGGCGAAGCTCACCGAAGCGCTGCCGGAGTGGCGCGTCGGCCTCGCGCATGGGCGTATGAAGCCGGCGGAGCGCAACGCGGTGATGGCGGCGTTCAAGCGGGGCGAGATTCATCTGCTGGTCGCGACGACGGTAATCGAAGTCGGCGTCGACGTGCCGAACGCGAGCCTGATGATTATCGAAAACGCGGAGCGCCTGGGTCTCGCGCAACTGCACCAGTTGCGCGGTCGGGTCGGGCGCGGCAGCGCTGAAAGCAGTTGCGTGCTGCTGTATCGCGGACGGCTGTCGGCCGCCGCGCGCGCGCGCCTGAACGCAATGCGGGAAACCACCGACGGCTTCGAGATCGCCCGCCGCGATCTCGCGCTGCGTGGGCCGGGCGAAGTGCTCGGCACCCGTCAGACAGGCACGCTGCAACTCAAGATCGCCGACCTCGTGCGTGACGAGGCGTTGCTGCCATGGGTGCAGCGCGTCGCCGGCGAGTTGCTGACGCACCACGCCGACCGCATCGCGCCGCTGATCCGCCGCTGGATCGGCGACGGCGGGCGTTACGGCAGAGTGTAATCGCGAGGGAGAAGGAGCAAGAAGGCTGTTAGAATTGCGGCATGAAAGAATTCAGCCTCGAGGCAGCTCCAGTCGCGGGCAGCATACCCGCCTGGCGTGCCCCCCAAACCATTCCCGACGCCGAGCGTCCGGCCGCGCTCTGGCCTTGGCTTACCGAATCCGGATCCCTGACCGCACGCCTGCGCGGGCGTTGCGGCGACGGCTTCTGTGTCCGCATTCTGCGAAGCGGCACCGCTGCGCTCACCGCGGACGAAACCGCCTGGACCGGTTGCGAGCAGGGCTTCGTGCGCGAGGTGCATTTATGCTGCGGCACGACGCCGTGGGTCTATGCCCGCACGCTGGCCGTCGACGGCGGCGAGCCGGAAGCGCGGCTGCGCGACCTCGGCCGCAAGCCGCTGGGCGATTGGGCCTTCGACCAGCCGTCCGCGCGGCGCAGCCCACTCGAAATCGCGTATCTGGATGATGCGGGGGCGCTATTCCCGGACCCGATGATCGCGAACGGTACGGGCGGTCTCTGGGCACGACGCTCGGTCTTGAGCGTCGGCGATCAATCGCTTTATATATCCGAATGCTTTCTCCACGGCGCAACACCCTGGCGATGATGCGCCGCTCGAAGAAGCGGACGATGGCGTCTAAGTGGGAGCGGCCGAAGCTCTCGCCACAACTCAACCCGTCGCTGTGGCGCCGGATTGTCGCGCGCCTGCCCCGCATCGAAACCGGGCCGCCCGATTTTCACCGTCGCTTTCAGCGCGCGCGCCGCAGTGCCTTCGCGACCCGCACGCTGCCCGCGGTCGGCGACCGGCTCGACGCCTACGCGCGGCTCACGCGCCTCAACCGGCCGATCGGTGCGTTCCTGCTGTTGTGGCCGACGCTGTGGGCGATCTGGATCGCGAGCGGCGGTCGTCCCGATCCTCTTGTCTTCGTCGTATTCGTGGTCGGCGTGTTCGTGATGCGCTCGGCCGGCTGCGTGATGAACGACTTCGCCGACCGCAAGTTCGACCCGCACGTGCGCCGCACGCGCGAGCGCCCGCTCGCCACCGGCGAGGTCGGCGTGCCCGAGGCGATGATCGTTTTCGCGGCGCTTGTGCTGATCGCGGTCGGTCTCGTGCTGACCATGAACCGCCTGACGCAGTATCTCGCCATCGCCGGCCTCGCACTGGCGGTCAGCTATCCGTTCATGAAGCGCTACACGTGGCTGCCGCAGCCGTATCTCGGCATGGCGTTCGGCTGGGCAATCCCGATGGCATTCGCGGCACAACTCGGCGCGCTGCCGACGGTCGCGTGGCTGCTGTTCATCGCCAACATTTTCTGGGCGACGGCCTACGACACCGCGTACGCGATGGCGGATCGCGAGGACGACCTCAAGATCGGCGTCAAATCCTCCGCGATCCTGTTCGGCGACAACGACCGGCTGATGATCGCGATCCTGCACGCGGTCGTGTTGCTGACACTCGCGCTGGTCGGCCGGCAGATGCAGTTGGGGCCGGCATTCTATTGGGGGCTGGGCATCGCCGCGGTGTTCGCGATTTACGAGCAGTGGCTGATTCGCAAGCGCAAACCGGCAGCCTGCTTCCAGGCGTTCATGAACAACAACTGGTTCGGCGGAGCGATTTTTGTCGGCTTGGCGTTGAGTTATATTTTCAACGGCTAGGAACTATTCGTCCGACTGCCACACGTCGACGGTTGCCGTCTCCATCTCCGGATCCACTCGCACATCAAACTCGATCGGCTGGCAGCAGACTTCGCAGTCCTGGATGTAGCGCTGGTCGCCGGCGGTAACGTCGAGCACGACTCCGAATGTCTCGCCGCAATACGGGCAGGTGACGTCCTTTTCCTCCAGCGGATTCATGCGGCTTCCGGCAGAAACAGCGCCTGCAGATCGTTCAGATACGCGCGGCCGCGGTCGCTGGGAAACCAGCGGTCGCCCGCACGCTCCAGCAGTCCCAGCCGCGCTGCCTCGGCGAGCGCCGCATCGGCGGCGTCGAGCGCGCAGGCGGTGCGCGTCTCAAAGAGGCGGCGGTCAAAACCTTCGTTCAGCCGCAGCGCGTTCAGCATGAATTCGAACATGCGGTCATTATCGGCGACCGCGGTTTCGGTGAACACCGCGGGCGAGCCCGCGGCACGCATGTAATGGCTCGGATGGCGCAGCTTCTCGCGGCGGACGATGCGCCCGCTCGTCGCATCGGTCAGCTTGCCATGCGCACCGGCGCCAATGCCGAGGTAATCGCCGTAGCGCCAGTAGTTCAGGTTGTGGCGGCACCGGCGGCCGTCGCGCGCGTAGGCGGACGTTTCATATTGGACGAAGCCGGCAGCCGCGAGCGCAGCCTGGCAGTCCGTCTGCATCGTCCAGATCGCGTCGTCGTCGGGCAGCGCCGGCGGGCGCTTGGCGAATGGCGTTTGCGGTTCGAGCGTGAGTTGGTAGTGCGAAATGTGTGTCGGGTCGAGCGCGATGGCGTGCTCGACGTCGGCAAGCGCCAGCTCAAGCGACTGCTCAGGCAGACCGTACATCAGGTCGAGGTTGAAATTGTCCAGTCCCGCCGCGCGGGCTTCATCGACGGCGCGTCCGATTTCATCCGGACCGTGAATGCGGCCGAGACGCTTCAGCGCGGCGGCATCGAAACTTTGCGCGCCCAGCGACAATCGGTTGACGCCGGCGGCGCGATAAGCCGCGAACGCGCCATGTTCGACGGTGCCGGGATTCGCTTCGAGCGTAATTTCCGCATCGACGGCGAGTTGGCCTCCATTGGCATCCAGAACGCGCGCAATGGCCTCCGCGCTGAACAGGCTCGGCGTGCCGCCGCCGAAGAAGACGGTGTCGATCGTTCGATCCGGCGCGCGCGCGAGTTCGTCGGCCAAATCGCGCAGCAGCGCATCGAGATAATCCTGTTCAGGCAGCGCCGCGCGCAGCGGATGGGAATTGAAGTCGCAGTACGGACACTTCTGCACGCACCAGGGCAGGTGGACGTAGAGGCTGAGAGGCGGGTTCCGGAGGCGCGGCATGGCTTTCATTGTACTCGTCGAGTTCAATCCCCACTCATATAGGCCTGCAAAGCCGCGAGCGCCTGGCCGCGATGCGACAACCGGTTTTTTTCCTGCGCCGCAAGCTGCGCCGCCGTCTTCCCCAGCTCCGGCACGAAAAACACCGGGTCGTAGCCAAAGCCGTTGTCACCCATCGGTTGCATCGCGATGCGCCCATCCCAGGTGCCTTCAAAAATCAGCGGCGACGGGTCGGCGCCGTGGCGCATCAGCACGAGCACGCAGCGAAAGCGCGCGCCGCGTTCCGCCTCCGGGCGGTCGCGAAGCGCGTCGAGCAGCTTTGCGACATTGGCTTGATCGGTCGCATCGGGTCCCGAATAACGGGCCGAATAAATGCCCGGCGCGCCTTGCAGCGCTTCGACTTCAAGACCGGAGTCGTCGGCGAGCGCCGGCAGGCCACTCGCTTTCGCCGCGTGACGCGCCTTGAGGATGGCATTTTCGACGAACGTCAGGCCGGTTTCTTCCGCCGACTCGATATCGAAGTCGCTCTGCGGCACCACGTCCACGCCCAGTACCTCACGTATCTCGGCCAGCTTGCCGCGGTTGCCGGTGGCGAGGACCAGCCGCTCGAATGTCACGATGCCAGCGCCTCGGACTGAAGCTCGTGCAGGCGGCGGATGCCGTTGCCGGCGAGATCCAGCAGTCGGTCGAGTTCTTCGCGACGGAACGCGTGACCCTCGGCGGTGCCCTGCACTTCGATAAACGCGCCGGCGTCGTTCATCACCACGTTCATATCGGTTTCGGCATGCGAGTCTTCGGCGTAATCGAGATCGAGCACTGGCTCGCCGTCGACGATGCCGACCGAGATGGCCGCGATCGCACCGTGAATCGGGTTGCGCTTGATCTGCCGTTTCGCCATCAGGCCGTCAACGGCATCGACCAGCGCGACATAGGCGCCGGTAATCGCCGCGGTACGTGTGCCGCCGTCGGCCTGGATGACGTCGCAGTCGAAGATGACGGTACGCTCGCCGAGCGCTTCGAGGTTCGCCACCGCGCGCAGCGAGCGCCCGATGAGGCGCTGGATTTCCTGCGTGCGGCCACTTTGCCGGCCGCGCGCCGCTTCGCGATTGCCGCGCGTGTGCGTTGCGCGCGGCAGCATGCCGTACTCGGCCGTGATCCACCCCTGGTTCTTGCCTTTCAGAAACGGTGGCACCCGCTCTTCGACGCTGGCTGTGCACAGCACGCGCGTTGCACCGAATTCGGCGAGCACGGAACCTTCGGCATGTTGGGTGTAGTGGCGGGTAAGGCGGATTTCGCGCAGTTCGTCGGGCGCGCGCTTGCTGGGTCGCATAGGGAGGTTCTTTTGGCGGGTGGAGCGTCGATTATACCGACTGGAACTGCCGGTTGCTGGCGCCACCGAAGCTCTTCAGAAACCCGGGAGTGCTTCGACAGGCCCGGCACGAACGGAAACGGTATTTAACTCAGTCCTGGAGACTCAGTGCCAGCGACTTCGTTTATCCCGGCTGCCATCCGCGGCGGTTGCGGTCCAGGAACTCCATGAACTCGTCGTGCGGCATCGGCTCGGCGAGATAATAGCCTTGCGCCACATCGCAATCCAGGTCGCGCAAGGCGTCGAGCGTCGCCCCGTCCGTCACGCCTTCGGCGACCGTGCGCAGCTCGAACTTGCGCGCGAGACCGATCAGCGATTCGACGATGTGGTGGTCCTTGTCGTTCTTCAGCATCTTGATGACGAAGTCCTTGTCCACCTTGATTTCACGCGCCGGCAGGTTGCGGAAATAAGCGAACGAGGAGTAACCGGTGCCGAAATCGTCGATCGAAATCGTGATGCCGGCGTCGTGCAGCCGCTTGAGCGTCGCGTAGCTTTTTTCCAGCTCGCGCATCAGCGCCGTTTCGGTGATTTCCAGCACCAGCCGCTGCGGCGCGACGCCCCAGATGCCGATCGCGTTCAGCACCAGCGCGGCGAACTCCCGGTCGCTTAGGAGGCCCGCCGAGATGTTGACGCCGATCTTGAGCGGCAGCTTCAGCGTCGGCCATTCGCCGGCGCGCTGCAGCGCCATGTTGAGCGCGCTCCAGGTGATCGGACGGATCTGGTTGGTGCGTTCCGCCGCGCCGATGAAGAAGTCGGGTGTAATCAGGCCGCGCTCCGGATGGTGCCAGCGCATCAGCGCTTCGGCGCCGCAAATCCGATTGCTCGCGATTTCGAGCTGCGGCTGGTAATACATTTCCAGCTCGCTATGGGCGAGCGCGTCGGTCAGTTCCGTCTCGATGTCCCAGTCCGAGGCCGTGGCGCGCGCAGTGGCGTCGGCATAGGCGGCGTAGGGCGTGTGGGCGCTCTGCGCGGAAGCCAGCGCGAGTTCCGCGCGTTGCAGCAATTGCGCGGCCTCGGCGGCGTTGGTGGAGGTGCCGATGCCGATCGTGACGGCCATCGTGTGCGCGGTCTTGCCGACGGTAAAGGGGTCGCTCGCAGCGCGAATCGCCTTGTTCGCCGCCAGCTCCGCATGACCGCGGTTGGCGAGATTCGGCAGGATCATCGCGTATTCGTCGTCGGCGATCAGATGGATTTCGTCATGGCCGCGCGCGATTGTCCGCAGCCGGTCGCCGAAGTCGGTGAGGATCCGCTCGCTGACGGCATGACCGAAGGTGGCGTTGACGCGACGCAGGTGATGCACGCGGATGACCAGCAGCCCCAGTGTGCGCCCGCCGGGATTGCTGGCCGCGGCATCGTCAAGCCGGGCGGTAAACGCGTCGCGAGTGATGCGCGCGACCGGTGCTACGGTGCTGGCCATAAGGTGCTAAAGATAGAGTTCCGCGGGGTCGATGCCGTATGCGCCGGCTTCGAGACTGCTGATGATACGCAACTCCTCGCCCGCCCGATGTTCGCTCTGCATCATCAGGTCGACCGGTTCAAAACTCTCCAGGCGTTCGCGCGCCGCATTCATGATGACCATGACTTTCGGCTGCAACCGTCGCGTGCGGTTCTGCGCGATAACGACGCCCACTTCGCCGCTGTTCAGCTCGACCAGCGTGCCGGTCGGATAGACGCCGACCGCCTGCACGAACTGATCGACGATCTCCGCCTGGAATTTCTTGTCGCGCATCTGGTGCAGTTGCTCGACCGCCTGCATCGATGCCACCGCCGGCCGGCCGTCGTACGGCTTGATCGTCGCCTGGTACCAGTCGACGATGCCGGCCATGCGGCCGAATACCGGAATGTCGGTGCCGCGCAGCCCGTTCGGGAAGCCGGTGCCGTCAAAGTGCTCGTGGTGCGACCAGACGCCCGCCACCACCTGCGGACTGATGCCGGGTGTTTTTTGCAGAATCTCGATGCTGAAGTCGACATGGCGGCGCAGTTGCGTGGCGTCTTCCGGCGACAGCGGCGGCTTGCGCGTCACCAGCCCCGGCGGCAGGCGGCTTTTGCCGACGTCGAACAGCAGGCCGACCATCGCCAGGTTTTCGAGCGCGCTGCGATCGAGCCCCAGCGAGCGGCCGAAGATGATCATCCAGACCGAGCAGTTGATCGCGTGCTGGTAAATCAGCGACTTGCGCTCGCGCAGTTGCGTCAGCCAAGCCATCGCGTCCGGGTTGCGGATGATGCTGTCGACCATGGAATTGAGCGCCTCGCGTAGTGCGACGCTGTCGATTGCGTTGCCGGCGCGCGCCGCGGTCATGATGTCGTTGACGACGGAAGTGACGTGACGGCGGACTTGCTTGGCCTCGACCAGCTCCTCTTCCATCGGCACCGCGTCCTGGTAGCGGCCCGGGCGTGGCTTGATGCTGTCGACGGCCGCCGGTGCGGTGAACACCGGTGCGTCGGCCGGCGTCGTGCGCTCGACTTTGGAAGTCGTTGTCTCGCCGGCTGCAGCGGCCGGACGATCGACCGGCGGCGCACCCAGTTCCACGTCGATAAAAACATACTGGCAGTGGCGGGCGAGTTCTTCGATCTCGTCGTTGGAGCGGATGGTGAAGCCCTGGAACAGGAACGGCGTGTCGAGCCACGGCCGATCCAGCTCGGCGACATACATGCCGGGCTTGAGTTCCTGTACTTTGAGCTTGACCAGCGAGATCGCCATAAACGGCCTTTTTTGTTTCAATGGAAGCAGCTTATAGCCGCTTTTTTACCAAATTCATGAACTGAATGACAATATAGACCAGGATTGCTTTTCATTCTGCTGCCGCGACTTGCACCGGTCCGATTTTCCGGTCGAACGGCAATTCCTTATGCCCTGGCGGGGCTCCACAATAGCACGCTGGCGGCGCCCGCGGCGCGCAATGCCCGGGCCAGTTCGCCCGCGGTCGCACCGGTGGTGACAACGTCGTCAATAATGGCCCAATGACGTGCCGGCAGCGGCCGGCGCATTGTAAACGCACCGGCGACATTGCGCCGCCTCGAAGCGGCGGATAGCGACGATTGCGCGGCCGTGTCCTCGCGCCGCTCGCACACGTCCGTAACAACCGGCAGCCTGAGCCGCGTGCCGACCGCACGGGCGATTTCGGTCGCCTGGTTGAATCCGCGCCGGCGGGCCCGCAGCCGATGCAGCGGCACCGGCATAATCGCCTGCGGCAGCCGGCCGTTGCGATATTCGATGTAATCGGCGAGCAGGCCGCCGAGGGTGCGCGCGTAGCCGAGCCGGGCGTGAAACTTGAGCTTCACCAGCAGGCGGTTGACCGGGAATCGGTAGTGAAACGCGCACAGCGCGGCGTCGAACGGCGGCGGTGACCGCAGGCAGGCACCGCAGGTGTCGACGCCCGCCGGTATGGGAATTGCGCAGCGGCCGCAGGCGGAAGCATTCCACGGCAAATCTTCGCGGCAGGCCTCGCAGCAGGTCGAGCCGGCACCGGCACGGCCGCCGCAAAGCAGGCAGTGCTGCGTAAATTGTGGCCAGATGTTCACCATATGGGCCGGTTCAGGTTGACAGCCGCCGGTGTCCAGCTACACTTTCCGGGTTTTACGAATTTCCCCAAGGACCCTCCCATGAGCGCAGTGCCGCAGGCCGCTACTTCCGACATCCGCCACGACTGGACGCAGGCCGAAATCGAGGCGCTGTTCGCGCTGCCGTTCAACGATCTGCTGTTTCGCGCGCAAACCGTGCACCGCCGCTACTTCGATCCGAACGCGGTGCAGGTCAGTACGCTGTTGAGCGTCAAGACCGGCGCCTGCCCGGAAGACTGCAAGTATTGCCCCCAGAGCGTACGCTACCACACTGGCGTCGAAGCCGAAGCGCTGATGGATGTCGAGACCGTCCGCGAGCGGGCGCAGGCGGCCAAATCCGCCGGCGCGACGCGCTTCTGCATGGGCGCAGCCTACCGCCATCCGAAGGACCGCGACATCGACAAGATCATCGACATGGTCAAGGCGGTCAACGATCTCGGCATGGAGAGCTGCGCGACACTCGGCATGCTGACGCCCGCGCAGGCGAAGCGTCTCGCCGATGCCGGCCTCGATTACTACAACCACAACCTCGACACGTCGGAATCGCATTACGCCGACATCATCACGACGCGCACCTACCAGGACCGCCTCGACACACTCGCCCATGTCCGCGAAGCCGGCATGAGCGTGTGCTGCGGCGGCATCGTCGGCATTGGCGACACGGTGACCGATCGCGCCGCGATGCTGCACACGCTGGCGACCATGCCCGTGCATCCGGAAAGCGTGCCGATCAACCGGCTGGTCAAAGTCGAAGGCACGCCGATGGCCGATGCGGCCGACGTCGATCCATTCGACTTCGTACGCATAATCGCCGTCGCGCGCATTCTGATGCCCGAATCGCACGTGCGCCTGTCCGCCGGCCGCAACGACATGAACGACGAACTGCAGGCATTGTGCTTCTTCGCCGGCGCGAACTCGATCTTCTACGGCGAAAAGCTGCTGACCACGCCGAACCCGGAATCCAGCGACGACATGCAGTTGTTCGACCGCCTGGGACTGACGCCGGAGCCCGGCTGCGAAGGCCGAGCAAATGCCGATCACTGATTTGTCCGTCATTCCCGCGAACGCGGGAATGACTAGTTAGTGCCTGACTCCGCGGCCAATCGAGCAGCGCTCGAAGCGCCACTGAGCGCGGCGCTGACGGAGCGTAACGCGGCACATTTGTACCGCAGTCGCCGCATCGCCGAAGGCGCGCAAACCATCCGCCGCCGCATCGACGGCCGCGATTACCTGAGCTTCTGCAGCAACGATTATCTAGGACTCGCCGCCGAACCGGCGCTGGCCGCAGCCTTCCGCGCCGGCGTCGACACCTACGGCGTCGGCAGCGGCGCCGCGCACCTGGTCAACGGCCACACGCGCGCGCATCACGAACTCGAGGAAGCACTCGCGGACTTCGTCGGTCGTCCACGCGCGCTGCTGTTCTCCACCGGCTATATGGCCAATCTCGCCGTGACCGGCGCATTGGCCGGCCGCGGCGACGCGGTCTTCGCCGATCGATTGAACCACGCGTCATTGCTCGACGCCGCGCTGCTGAGCGGTGCGCGCCTCACGCGCTACGCCCATTGCGATGCGGCAGCACTCGAGGAGCGCGTGCAAGCATCCGAAGCGCCGACCCGGCTGGTGACGACGGATGCAGTCTTCAGCATGGACGGGGACAGCGCGCCGCTCGCCGACTTGGCACGCGTCGCGGCAGCGCACAAAGCGTGGCTGATAGCCGACGACGCGCACGGCATCGGCGTCCTCGGTCCGCAAGGGCAGGGCAGCATCGCTGCCGCCGGATTGGGATTGGACGAAGTACCGGTACTGATGGGCACGCTGGGCAAAGCGTTCGGCACCTTCGGCGCATTCGTCGCCGGCAGCGAAGCGCTGATCGAAACTTTGATTCAGCAGGCGCGGCCCTATATTTACACCACGGCACTGCCGGCCGCGCTGGCTGTCGCGACGCTGAAGGCGCTTGAGCTGGTACAGGACGCTGACGATCGGCGCGAGCATCTCGCGGCGCTGATTGCGCGTTTTCGTAAAGGCGCGGAGCAGCTCGGGCTGCACCTGATGCCATCGACGACGCCGATTCAGCCGCTGTTGATCGGCGATGCTGGCGACGCCCTGGCTGCCAGCGGTGTGCTGGAGAATGCCGGAATTCAGGTGACGGCAATCCGGCTACCGACAGTGCCGAAAGACAGCGCGCGACTGCGGGTAACGTTTTCTGCAGCGCATAGCGTGGCAGACGTAGACCGTCTGCTCGAAGCATTAGCGATGCTCCGATAGGAACGAACGTTCTTTTCCAATGCCGATCCGGCCAGGCTGTAAGGGGTCGATACCCCGGCTGAATAGCCTGCCCGAGGCGGATACAAGATTACTTCCAAACGCACCGCAGTGAAATTGCACACAATCACAACAGGCTCAGGACGACCGCTGGTCCTTCTCCATGGCTGGGGTCTCCACGCCGGCGTCTGGAACGACACGGTTCCTGCGCTTGCGCAGTACCATCAGTGCGTTGCAATCGACTTGCCCGGGCACGGCGAGAGTCCTGCCGTGGATGGCGACATCGACGCATGGGCAGAAGCCTGCCGTGCAGCAGCGCCGAAAAATGCCCTCTGGCTGGGCTGGTCGTTAGGCGGCATGGTCGCAATGGCCGCGGCATTACAGGCGCCGGCCGACGTCGCCGGCCTGCTGCTGGTTTCAACCACGCCGCGCTTCGTCACCGCACCAGACTGGCCGCATGCCATGGCGCCGGAGACGCTGGCGAAGTTCGCGGCGGAACTGGAGTCGGACTGGCGTGGCACGGTTGAAGATTTCCTGGTGCTGCAGACGCTCGGCGCGGCCACCGGCAGGTCAGCCTTGCGGACACTGCGCCATGAAGTATTTGAGCGCGGGACGCCGGACCCCGCCGGACTCGCGGCGGGACTGCGTATTCTCGAAAATGTCGACTTGCGACCGCGGCTTTCCGAAATCGACATGACTGTGAAAGTGATGAGCGGCGGGCGCGATCGGCTGACGCCACCGGCCGCCGGTCGGGCGTTGACGGACGCATTGCATGGTCAATTCGAGTTGGTGCCGCGTAGCGCGCACGCGCCCTTTCTATCCGATCCCGATCGATTCAGGCAATGGATTCTGACGAAAAACCCGGTATGACTTCCAATAATCAATTCCAGCTCGACCGCCGCGCGGTACGCGACTCCTTCGACCGCGCCGCCGCCGGCTACGACGCCGTCGCGGTGCTGCAGCGCGAAGTGCAATCGCGCCTGCTCGAACGGCTCGAGCTGATCAACTTCACCCCCGCGGCGATCCTCGATGCCGGCGCCGGCACGGGCAATGGCGTGCGTGCGCTCGCCGAACTTTATCCGGATGCCGACATCACTGCGCTGGATGTCGCGCCCCGAATGCTGGCCGCAATTTCGGGCGACAAGGCGCGCGTCTGCGGCGACATCGAGGCGCCGCCGTTCGGTGACGCATGCTTCGATCTGGTGTGGTCGAATCTCGCGATGCAATGGCTGGGCGATCCCGACCGCGGCTTCGGCGAACTGCGACGCGTGCTGAACGAACACGGCTTGCTGCTGTTCAGCACGTTCGGTCCGGACACGCTCCGGGAGCTGCGCTCAGCCTGGTCCGAAGTCGACGATTTCAATCACGTCAATCACTTCATCGACATGCACGACCTCGGCGACGCGCTGGTGCGCGCCGGCTTCGCCGAACCGGTGATGGATGTCGAGCAGCTGACGCTGACCTATGAGGACATCGACGGGCTGCTGCGGGACTTGAAAGGCCTCGGCGCGCACAACGTCACCGCGGGTCGGCCGCGCGGCCTGACCGGCCGCGCGCGGCTGAACAAGTTGAAAGACGCTTACGAACGCTGGCGGATCGACGGCCGCCTGCCAGCCACATGGGAAGTCGTTTACGGCATCGCTTGGGCGCCGATGGCGTTTGAACGTGTCGCGTTGTCGCATCAAGGCGAGATTCCGCCGGGCGAGTTGCGCGAACTGTTGAGGAGGAAGCGCCATGGCGCCTGAACGCGGCTATTTCGTCACCGGCACCGATACCGAAATCGGCAAGACTGTCGTCTCGGTGGCGTTGATTCGTGCGCTTAACCGGCGCGGCGCGCGCACGGTCGGCATGAAGCCGGTTGCCAGCGGCTGCATCGAGACCGGCGAAGGTTTGCGCAACGAAGACGCGCAAGCGCTGATGCGTGCGGCGGCGGTGGAATGTGTTTATGAAGACATCAACCCGTACGCGTTCGTGCCGCCGATCGCACCGCACATTGCGGCAGAAGAGGCCGGCGTCGTTATTGATTTCGAACGAATCCTTGAAAGCTACGCAAAGCTTGCCGCCGCAGGCGATTGCGTCGTGGTCGAGGGCGTCGGCGGCTGGACGGTGCCGCTGAACGCGAATCAGTCGGTAGCCGATCTCGCCGTCGCGCTCGATCTGCCGGTGGTGCTGGCGGTCGGCATGCGGCTTGGCTGCCTGAACCACGCGCTGCTGACGGCCGAGTCAATCCAAGCCGCCGGCGCTCGTTGCGTGGGATGGGTGGCCAACGAGCTGGATGGCTCGATGGCACGCCTGGAGGAGAACATCCGGACGCTGCAGGCAATGATGCCGTTTCCGATGATCGCCCGCGTACCGGTTCTCGGCAGTCCGGACGAGGGCGCCATCGAGTTCGATATTTAAAAAAAAAGCGGCCCCGGCATTGGCGCCGGGGCCGCACTTCGCCAGCCTTACCGAATCGTCGTAAAGAACACGGTCTGTCCCTGGCGCACCGTCAGCAGCAGCGTACCCTTGAACTGCGACAGCGCGTTGCGGAACTGTGCGAGATTCTTGACCGGGTGGCGATTCACCGCGAGGATCACCATGCCCGGACGGAGACCGGCCGCGTAAGCCTCGCCATTGGGGTCGACATCCGTCACCAGCACGCCCTGCACCTGCCCGTACAACGGGGAGTCCTTGGTGATGTTGCTGAACTTGGCGCCCAGCTTCTCGTTTGCCGTACCGCCGTTCGGGGTACTCTCGCTGCTCTGCAACTTCGCCTCGACCTCTATCGGCTTGCCGTTGCGAATCAGCTTCAGCCGGACGGTGGTGCCGGGTCGCATCAGGCCGATCATGCTGGGCAGCACGTCGGGGTTCGTGATTGCCTTGCCATTGACCGCCACCAGTACATCGCCCTGTTTGATACCGGCCTTGTCGGCGGCGGAGCCGGGAATGACCTTGGTCACAACCGCGCCATGGTTCGCACTGACGTTGAACGATTTTGCCAGTGCCGGCGTCAGCGGCTGGAAGTAAACGCCGAGCTTGCCGTGCTCGACCTTGCCGTACTTGATGAGCTGGTTCATGACCGTCTTGGCCATGTTGATCGGGATCGCAAAACCGATACCGATGTTGCCGCCGCTGCGCGACAGGATCGCGGTGTTGATACCGACAAGCTGGCCGCGCAGGTTGACGAGCGCGCCGCCCGAGTTGCCCGGGTTGATCGACGCATCGGTCTGGATGAAGTTCTGGTATTGCGCCTGCTCCTCTTCGGGTCCGTTACCACGCGGGAGCGAGCGGCCGAGGCCGCTGACGATGCCGGACGTGGCGGTGTGCGACAGCGCGAACGGGTTGCCGATCGCAATCACGAAATCGCCGACCTGGAGTTGCGACGAATCGCCGAGCGGAATCTGGTTCAGGTTATCCGCCTTGATCTGGACAACGGCGAGGTCGGTGCTCGGATCCTTGCCGACCACTTTCACGTCGTTGAAGACGCGGCCATCGTCCAGCGTCACAGTAATCTTGTCGGCGTGCGCAACAACATGATAGTTGGTGAGGATGTAGCCCTTCTCGGCGTTGACGATCACGCCCGAACCGAGAGCCTCGAACCGGCGCTCCGACGGCTGCATCTGCCCGAAGCCGAAGAACTGTCGGAAGAACGGGTCCGACATCAGCGGGCTCTGTTGTACTTTGACATGGCCGCTCGTCGAGATATTGACGACGCTCTGCGTGGCCTGCTTGATGATCGGCGCGAGGCTCGGTACCGGTTGGGTGCCGATCATCGATGGGACGCTGGCCTGCGCCGGTTGAGGGGCGACAGCCGCCAGGGCGGCGGCCGCGACGATCGCGAGCGCGAATTGTTTCATGTTGTTGCCTCTTTTAGCGAGAGTGAACGATGCGCAATAAAAAACCGCCATGCGTCACCATCGGGGCAACCCGAAGGAAACGACATGGCGGTCATCATCAGGGACAGCCGCTGTGTGCGGAAGTTCCCTGTCGGGCGTCCGGATCAGTGTTCAACGTTGATTTTCCGCGGCTGCGTCTTGGCGTGCTTCGGAATCCGGATTTCCAGAACGCCATTATGGCCGCGGGCGGTGATGCCCTCCGAGTCGGCCGTGTCCGGCAGCGTGAAACGGCGATAGAACTGCCCGCTGATGCGCTCGACGCGGTGATAGCCGTTGCCGTCGCGCTTTTCTTCCGAACGGCGTTCGCCGCGGATCGTCAGCTGGCCGTTTTCCATCGTCACTTCGATATCCTTCGGGTCGACGCCGGGCAAATCGGCCGTCATCACGAAGCAATCGCCTTCCTCGCGAATGTCCACTGCCGGAACCCAGTCGGTCGTCACGACGCTTTCGTCGTCGCCGTAGCGATGCCCGAGCTGGCGGTCGAACATCCGGTTGATATCGGAATGGAGCTGGTTCACCAGGCTCCACGGTTCGTAAGTCGTTAATGCCATGGGAGTCTCCTTTTTGAAGTAAGGAATCTATGGCCGATATTTATGGGCGCGGGTGTGGGTTTCAAGTCCTTTTCAAGGTCGACAGGTGCCGATAACGGCCACTAGATGTAGTATTGCGCGATGTCCTGCAAATACAGATCGAAGCGAAAGCGTCGTATTTAAGTTATTGAAAATAAAGGGAATCAAATCGCTTGACAGGCTCTGCCGCCGGGCTTAGGATTCAAGGAAAGCCTACAAGATGTTGTGTTTTTCTATCCACAACTTCTCCACAGCTTATACACGCATTTTTAGCCGGCGATGCCAATTAGAATACGGAGGGTAGGGTACGAGATGAAAACCGCGATGAAATCGGAACTGACCAGCGTCATGGAAATCCCGGTGCAGGAAGCGTCTGCCGACATCTGGGACAAAAAATATCGCCTGAAGACCAAGGACGGCACGATTCTCGACGAAACCGTCGACGACACCTACAAGCGCGTCGCCCGCGCGCTGGCCGAAGTCGAAGATCCGGCCAAGCGCGAGGAGTGGTACGACAAATTCCTGTGGGCGCTGCGCCACGGCGCCATTCCGGCCGGCCGCATCACCTCCAACGCCGGCGCCTGGGAGCACAAGCCGGCGACCTCGACGATCAACTGCACCGTCTCCGGCACGATTCACGATTCGATGAACGACATCCTCGGCAAGGTCCACGAGGCGGGGCTGACGCTGAAGGCCGGCTGCGGCATCGGCTACTGCTTCTCGACCCTGCGCCCGCGCGGCGCCTACGTCGCCGGCGCCGGCGCCTACACCTCCGGGCCGCTGTCGTTCATGGATATCTACGACAAGATGTGCTTCACCGTCTCGTCGGCCGGCGGCCGCCGCGGCGCGCAGATGGGCACCTTCGACGTCGGCCATCCCGACGTGCTCGACTTCATCCGCGCCAAGCGCGAGTCGGGCAGGTTGCGCCAGTTCAACCTGTCGCTGCTGATTAACGACGAGTTCATTCGGGCGGTAAAGGATGATTCGGCCTGGCGATTGGCGTTTCCGCTGAACGAAGGCGAAGCGGAGGCGGAAGGCATCGATCTCGACGATCCGGCCAAAGTCGTGTGGCGCGAATGGGAAGTGGCCGAAGGCTACGTCACCAACGAGGCCGGCCTGGTCGCGTGCAAGGTCTACAAGACCCTCCCGGCGCGCCGCGTCTGGGACATGATCATGACGTCGACCTACGACTTCGCCGAACCGGGCTTCATTCTCATTGACCGCGTCAACGAGATGAACAACAACTGGTTCTGCGAAAACATCCGCGCGACCAATCCATGCGGCGAACAAGCGTTGCCGCCGTACGGCTCCTGCCTGCTCGGCTCCGTCAACCTCACCAAGTTCGTGCTCGACCCGTTCACCGACCGCGCGCGCTTCGACTGGGAAGAGTTCCGTGACGTCGTCAAGACGTTCACCCGCATGCTCGACAACGTCGTCGAGATCAACGGCCTGCCGCTGGAGCAGCAGCGCAATGAAATTTTCCGCAAGCGCCGCCACGGCATGGGCTTTCTCGGCCTCGGCTCGACGCTGACGATGCTGCGCATGAAATACGGCTCCTCGGGGTCGGTCGACTTTACTGACCAAGTCTCGCGCGAACTGGCCGTCGCCGGCTGGGAAGAAGCGCTGGAACTGGCGAAGGAAAAAGGCCCGGCGCCGATCCTGGTCGAGAACTTCACCGTCACGGAAGAAATGCTGCGCAAGCGCCCGGAGATGGCGGCGGACGGCTACAAGGTCGGCGACACCGTGCCCGGGCGTATCCTGCACTCGAAGTACAGCCGCTACATGCAGCAGGTCGCGACCGTCGCGCCCGAACTGGTGGCGGAACTGGCCGAAGTCGGTGCGCGCTTCACGCACCACAGCTCGATCGCCCCGACCGGCACGATCTCGCTGTCGCTCGCGAACAACGCCGCCAATGGCATCGAGCCGAGCTTCGCGCACCACTACTTCCGCAATGTGATCCGCGAAGGCAAAAAGTCGAAGGAAAAGATCGACGTATTCTCGTTCGAGCTGCTGGCCTATCGCGCGCTCATCAACCCGAACGCGCTGCCCGAGTCCGAGAACGAGCACGAAAAGCTGCCCGACTACTTCGTCACGGCGGAGCACATCACGCCGAAGGAGCACGTCGACATCCAGGCCGCGGCGCAGAAGTGGATCGACTCGTCGATCTCCAAGACCGCCAACGTCCCGACCGACTACCCGTACGAGGACTTCAAGGACATCTACCTGTATGCCTACGACAGCGGCCTGAAAGGCTGCACCACGTTCCGCTTCAACCCGGAAGCGTTCCAGGGCGTGCTCGTCAAAGGCTCCGACCTCCAGAACACAACCTACAAGTTCACACTGGAGGACGGCACGGTAGTCGAAGCCAGGGGCGACGAAGAAATCGAATACGACGGCGAAATGCACACCGCCGCCAACTTATACGATGCATTGAAGGAGGGCTACTACGGTAAGTGGTAGCGGAGAAACAGACATGACCATCAAGATCGACAAAAAAATCGTAAGCTACAACGTAGCCAAACCCGAAGACACTGCGCCGGAACAAAAGGCGCCGGCCGCCGCGCCCGCACCCGAGAAAAAGCCGAAGGCCGAAGTCATCCGCATGCACGAAAAGCTCGAGCGCCCGGAAAGGCTGCTCGGCTCGACGTACAAGGTCAAGACGCCGATCTCCGAGCACGCGATGTACGTCACCATCAACGACATCCTGCTGAACGAAGGCACGGAATACGAAGTCCGCCGCCCGTTCGAGATTTTCATCAACTCGAAAAACCTCGACCACTACCAGTGGATCGTCGCGCTGACGCGAATTATTTCGGCGGTCTTCCGGAAGGGCGGCGACGTCACCTTCCTGGTCGAAGAACTGAAAGCGGTATTCGACCCGCGCGGCGGCTACTGGAAGCCGGGCGGCAAATTCATGCCGTCCCTGATCGCCGAACTGGGCGAAGTCATCGAAAAGCACCTGATTACCATCGGCATGATGCACAAGGAAGAACTTGACGAGCACCAGAAAAAGCTGATCGAAGAAAAGCGTGCTGAATTTGAAGCGCAGACCAAGCAGCAGGATGCTTTCGCGAAGAATGAGTTTCCGGCGGGGGCGCAGCTTTGTGCTAAGTGCAATACGGCGGCTGTTGTGATGATGGATGGGTGTATGACTTGTCTTTCCTGCGGTGACTCCAAGTGCGGCTAAGCTTTTTCACGGTAGCTGGACGTTCCCGCTGACATGAGAACGTCGGCCGTGAACGAACTTAATTACGGCTGTTGGAACTTCGCACGTGCTGCCGTACGGGCGCTTTTTATCGGAAGCGGGGGATAACAACAATGGTATTTCGCAAATTCCACATTACCGGCTATCGCGCAATTCGCGACACCAAGATCGAATTTAGCAAGAACCAATTAATTCCGATAATCGGAATTAACGAATCTGGAAAGACATCAATTTTGCAAGCAATCCTAGCTTTCGACAAGAGCAAGGACAAAGCCAACGGCGGGCGCCATCTAGAATATAAAGATAAATATCAAATCGGCATGCAGGACTGTGTGATTAGGGCGCATATACAACTAAGGGATGAGGATGAAGTCGCCGAGATTATTTCCGCACTAGCACTGCGGAGCGATACGAGGGAATATCTCGACCGCAAACTGACGTCGGCGATTGCCGGGCAAGGCTGTTTGGTGATAGGTCGGAATCTTCGAGAAAAGAGATACTTTCTCGAGGATTTTGACCTAGACTCAGCGGTGGAAAGGCAGTTGCTAAAGCATATATTGGGACACTTACCTTTCATTCTTTATTTCGATGATTTTAGCGATCGAGTCCCTGAAGAAATCGTGTTCCCGAAAGATTATGACGGACATTCCATTAAAGGTACGTCAATAAAAGCGGAATGGCAGCGCTTAGTAGAGGAGGTCGTAAAAAGGTCGAGCGACGAATACAGTCTCATTGATTTGCTCCAGATGCCAGATGAAGATGATCAACAGGCGCTTCTCGACGATATAACAGACGTTCTGAATGACGAAATTATCTCCGAGTGGAAGCAACTAAAGGATAAGGGGCGGCTGTTCGCGGATGACGAGTTAGATTTGGAGCTTAAGCTCGAACTTACCTCTTGGAACGACGGTAGCCATACGTTTAAGTTCAAAGTCGTCGATAAGTCAAAGGAGGGCCGGAAGCGACAATTCAATGTGGTGGAGCGCAGCAAAGGTTTTCAGTGGTTCTTTAACTTCATGCTCAAATTGAAGTTCAACGCAAAGTATAAGTCTAACCCGTCCGACGCTATCTATCTGCTTGATGAGCCAGGCTCCTACCTTCATTCATCTGCACAAGACGAATTATTGAAGGAGCTGAAGGACATATCTGCCACAAATATTATTCTTTATTGCACGCACTCTCAGCACCTTCTTGATCCTGAGATAATAAACGTGTCGACTATAAGAATAGCATCGAAACAAGCGGGCACGATCAAAATTTATCCTTTTGGTTCATATCCCAGACAGAAGAATGCGGGTGCCCTTGCTCCGCTCTATGATGCGCTCCGGCTCAAAACGCCCTTTCCAAGTGCAGTCTCGGCGCGAGTTGTGGTAATGGAGGGCATAACCGACTACTACTTCTTCCGGATGGCGCAGAGATATCTGTCACTTAAAGTTTTTGCACGCTGTATTTTGGTTCCTGGAGCCGGCGCCGGAAATCTTCGCGACCTGATATCCTTGGTGATAGCGTCGACTGAGGATTTTCTTGTAGCGTTCGATCAAGATGACGCTGGGCGCAAAGCGGCACGGCGCTATACAAATTTCTTTGACGAGGAGATCGCTGGTCGATTTGTGTTTTATGGTCCCTTGGATCAACCCGGTGACTTTAGACTGGAGGATCATCTAGAGGCAGAAGACGTTAGCGCCTTGCTCTCGTTGACCGGGGCTAAAGATGTGAAGTCGGCCATTGTTGCGCTGTATTATGCTCCTGCCCCTAGCGCAGAGGTGTTCTTTAAATCCTTGGGTGCTGACAGCGTTAAACGGATCCGCGAGACGGTAGATCAGCTGAGCCATTGCTCACATTCGCCGGCAGAAGCCTTGGAAGCCTGAGGCGGCCTCACACCGTAACATCGCGAAGAGGTTCTGGCGCCAGTCCTCACTCGTATACGGCGCTCGTGCAGCAGCGATGTAACGAATGGATGCGTACAAATCTATGTCGAGGCAGATGAAATGAAAATTGGAATGCGATGCAGCGTGTGTAAATCTGAAGACGTACGTCGCGATGCGGACGCCGCTTGGAACGAGGAAGCGCAGGAATGGGAACTTTGCGCAGTGTATGACAATGCCGTATGTGAGCGCTGTGGTGGGGAGACATCAATTGAGGAGTTCGAGCTACATACTGTCTCTGCAATTATGGCTAGAACCTAGGCGCCAAACGACCGACTCGGTACCCGTTGGTCGAACTAGAGGGATAGAGCGCTTCTTCACCCTCCTATGAAGCTAGAATTCAATAAGGGATTAGTCGCGACCTACACGAGCCCCACGCAACGTGCGCGCGTTCTCACTGAATCTTGGGTACACGCGAATGCCTACTGCCCAAGCTGCGGCTGCAATTCGTTGGAAAAGTATCAGAATAACAGGCCGGCTACCGATTTCTTTTGTTCTGATTGCCGAGAAGACTTCGAATTAAAGAGTCAGAAAAGCGCATTTGGCGCCAAAATAGTCGATGGCGCCTATGATTCAATGATCCGGCGTCTACGCAGCAGTTCGGTGCCCAACCTGTTTGCGCTGAATTATGACTCGAACAATGGTCGCGTTTGCGATTTAGTAGCTGTCCCAAGCCACTTCTTTGCTCCATCTATTATCGAGAGGCGGAAGCCATTGGCGGAGACCGCAAGGAGAGCGGGTTGGGTAGGCTGCAACATTCTATTCAGCCAGATTCCACGGTCAGGCCGAGTCGCTATAGTTAAGGAAGGCGTGCCGGTTCAAAAGACGGACGTTCTTGCCGCGTGGAAACGCATGCTGTTCCTTCGGGAACAGGCGAAACCGGAAATTCGAGGCTGGTCGCTGGATGTAATCAAATGCATAGAGAAGCTTAACAAAACAGAATTTAGCCTAACTGAGATTTATCGGTATGAGTCTGAACTGGCTGCACTACATCCGAATAACAAAAACATTAGACCCAAAATCCGTCAGCGACTGCAGGTTCTACGGGATGCAGGCTATCTTGAATTCCTTGGTCGGGGCAACTATCGCGTTGTTTAGCATCCGAGAGTGCGGCGCGGTCACTGTGCTACCTGTAGAAGTTGTTGAAAAACTTCGGGCTGACCGGAACCAGCACACCATTAATGATGCGAATCGTGGCCGAAATCTTCTTGCTGGGGCAGCAATCGGGGTCGTCTGCTTGATAGCCAAGTCCTGTAAGAATTATTTCGTTTCCTTTTAACCTCATTCCTTTAGCTGAGAACGGTGGGCTCACGCCACCTCCTATCGGTATAACTGAGCGAAGTACCCACGGACGCAAGTGGATATGCGCTTGCACCACTGGCGGTAGCGTTGGAAATACTTGATCCGCAGCTACGGGTTCAAATAGCGCTAGATATTGCGTAACAGAGTTGCCGAGAATTCCCCCAACGCTGAACATTGCAAAGGTGGTGCAAGCAGGCGGATGCTCCGTGGGTTTGCATTTGGCGCGTAACTGGATCGCCCCTGAGTCCACGCCGGGTCCGCTCGGCGATAGCAATTTGCCAAGCGCAATCACCTGTTTCCGAAGGTTTGCCTCGTTAGGGGCTGGTGCTCTGGCTTGATCAACGTCCTTCGCGTAGCTGTTGTTCGGATAAATGCTGGTGGCGATCAGAAGCACCGCGCCTAATATCTCAACGCGCGCTACCGCGTCAAAAAAACGCTCCGTAGTCAGTTCTCGCATCGTAGCGTTACCTCTCTTGGCTTCGAGTTGCCAAACGGCAATGCGGGGGTCAGGAGTGAAAATCCGGGCCAAGTCTCGAATCTTAGCATTCAGCGGGTGTAGCTGGGACTCGGGGTCGTCGGCGGGCGCCAAGGATTGCGTACGCATGGCATCCAGCCGAGCAACTTGATCCGGGAATCAGTTTTCGCACCGTAGCCTCGACGGTTGCTCACCCGCTTTTCCGTCGCAGGTGAGCGCATCCACGACACAGTACCGCCGGTAGCTGCTCCCGATCCGGTAAACTGCGCGCTGATTTCGTTCGACCGTACTCGATGCACGCCTATTTCCGCGACAACGGCCGCTTCATCAAGGATAACGGCCGCTGGTTGGGCGGCGGCTTCCTGCTCATGATGTTTTCGTTCTTTGGTCAGACCTACTTCGTGGGGCTGACCGGCGAAGACCTGCGCGCGCATTTCGGGCTTTCCGCCGGCCAGTTCGGCGGCTTCTACATGATCGCGACGCTGTTGAGTTCGGCGACGCTGCCGTGGCTTGGCCGCACGCTGGACCTGATGCCGGGCTGGAAGGTCGCGCGCTTTACGATTCCGGGTCTGGCGGCAGCCTGCGTGCTGCTGGCGTTCGCGCCGAACCTCGTCGTGCTGGTGCTGGCGCTGTATCTGCTGCGCCTGTTCGGCCAGGGCATGATGACCGAGATCGCCTATACCGAGACCGGGCGCTGGTTTGTTGCCGACCGCGGGCGGGCGATGGCGCTGGTCGTGCTCGGACTGCAGGGCGGTGCGGCGCTGATTCCGCTGGTGGCGGTTTATCTCGAGCGGACAGGCGGTTGGCGGCTGCCCTGGCTCGGCGCGGCGGGGCTGCTGGCGTTGGTCGCCTTCCCCGCGATCCTCAAGCTCCTGAGCGTGGAGCGAGTGCCGCGCGCACGCGAGCACCATGCGAAGAACGCGCAGCGCGTGCGCCACTGGACGCGCCGCGAAGTACTGCGCGACCCGATCCTTTACCTGATCCTGGCGGGCACGCTGGCACCGGCCTTCATTGGCACGACCATCTTTTTCTACCAGGGCTACCTGATGGACCTGCGCGGCTACGATCCGCTGGTGTTCGCGGCGGCATACCCGATCATGGCATTGACGACGATCGTGTTCGGGCTGCTGTGCGGCCACCTCGTGGACCGACTCGGCGCCTTGCGGCTGCTGCCGTTCGTGCTGATTCCGGTGACGCTGTCCTCGCTGGTGATCGGTCTGGTCGCGCCGGTCTGGGGGATTTATCTGTTCATGTTCCTCGCCGGCGTCGGCAACGGATTCTCGCAGACCCTGCTGGGCGCGCTGTGGCCGGAAGTCTACGGGCTGGCGAACCTGGGCGGCATCCGCGCCATCGTCGTCTCGGCGATGGTGCTCTCAAGTGCCTTGGGGCCGAGCATCTGCGGCTTTTTCATCGACATCGGCGTCGCGCTGCCGAGGCAGATGCTGTGGATGGCCGGGTGGTGCGTGTTGGCCTCGTTCGGCCTGCTCATGGCCTCGCGCGCAGCGCGGTCCCGGCAGTGGACGTCGGTTCAGCCTCAGGCGGATGGACTATAAGCGGAACCGCGGCAAACGGATATGCGCGGGGTCAGGCCGCATTGGTCTCGCCAGGATCGAGTTATCGATCCTGGCGGATCAATCTTGGGCTATTGCGTCGTGGAATGGGCGGGGGGCTGAGTCACTATCGTGCCCAAGTGCTCGGGCGAATTTGCTTTTTTCGGCAGCCGAAAAATATATGTGAACGTCGCTTTTGTCGCTTTGGATCCATTCTCACCTGATGCGGGTTTGAACGTCGACTGTGAAAGGGCTTTGATCGCGGTCTCGTCAAACACGTCCGGCGGATTGCTCGTTAGAACTTTAATATCCTTCGGCTTACCGTCGGGGGCCACGGTAAATTCCAGTGTCACCCGGCCCTCGACGTGGTTCTTTTGTGCCTTTTCAGGGTAGGCCGGCTGTACCGGTGTAATGGGAATCGCTCCCTTTGGCGCGGTGGAGTTGGCGGCGGCCATGACATTTGTCGACAGCGACAGCGTTCCAATTGCCAGCACGGGAGCCAGCAACGCCCCCGCGACCAGGTTGCGCAACGGTTTTTTGTGGTGTGTGTTCAAGGTCATGATCCTCTCCTTGATGGTGCTCCTGGATTGCCAGGGTGAAACGACGGCCACCGCAGGTCGGCGTACCGCGGATTTTACGAGCGCGTGCCCGTAGACTTGCCGCTCATGGCTCTGGCACTGACGCAGTACCAGCGCATCGCAGGCGACTTCCTGATCGAAGCGATAGCAGCGCTGCGCCACGATGAAGAGCGGATGGAACCAGAACACGCAGCCGATGAGCCGCGCGAGCAGGTTGCACAAATTGTCTCCGCGTCGCATGTGCGTTCTTTCGTGCGACACGATCAGGGTTTGCTCTTCGGTTGAATATCGGCGAGTGAAGTCCTCCGGCAGCAACAACAGGGGCTTCAGCCAGCCGGCCGCGACCGGGGTCGAGACAGCCGTGCTGAATCGGACCGAAATATTGGTGGGATCAGGCGCGGAGAGTTCTTCCGAAACGGCCGGGCGCGACTGGTGTACCAGTCGCCTCAAGGCGGCCAGTTCCAGCAGCAGCCGTGCGAGATAATAAGCAGCACCGGCAATCCACAATCCGCCCAACAGCCATAGGACCGTCGGCGTCCCGGCAGGCGGCGCAACCCCCATGCCGGGTGACACGATCAGGGTGACCGGCAGTTCAATGGGCGCGACGCCGATGGTCTCCGGCAGCAGCCAGTTGCCCAGAAAATGAAGCGGTATCAACAGCCACAGGCAATAGGCATATTCGGCGCCAAGCCAGCGGGAGAGGGGCTTGCGCAAACAGAATATCAGCAGCAGCACGACCCCTGCAGACAGGGACATGGCTGCGAGCCAGTCCAGCATTTGCGTCATGATTTGTCCCCCGATGCGTCCAGCGAATCGATCAGTTTCCGTAGTTGCTCCACATCCTCGCGGCTCAGCGATTCCTGCTCCGCGAACGCAGCCACCAGTGGCGCCACTTTGCCCTTGAAGAACGTCTGTACGAATTTGTGGCTCTTGCGCTGCAAGAACTCCTCGCGCGCGATGGCCGGGGCGTAGTAGTAGCGGCGCCCCTGCTTGCGGTACTGGACCATGCCTTTGGCGGTGAGCCGGCTGATCAGGGTCCGGATGGTCTTGGCTTGCCAGTCGGTATGGCCTTGTATGGCCTGAACAATATCGCCCGATGTGAGGGGGCTTCGTTCCCAAAGCGCATCCATCACCTCGCGTTCGGCATCGGTTATCGGCAGGTTGTCGGTCATGCAGTTCTCGATGGATTACGACTGTAATCAACATTAGACTACAAATGTAATCCTGTCAAGGTTTCGTTTGGCCGGGGCGGCCGCGCCTTGTATGATGCGGCTACTACTGGAGGATCATCCCATGCGCATTCTGTTTGCTTGCGGTTCCGCGCTTGTCGCGGCGCTGTTCTCTTTGTCCGCGGTGGCCGGCTACGCCAGGGCGCCTATCGAGTTGTCGGTCAACGTCACCCAGCCGCGGCAGCATATTTTTTATGTGACCGAACGCATCCCGGTCACGCCGGGCCCGTTGACTCTCTATTACCCCAAGTGGATTCCCGGCGAGCACAGTGCCGCCGGCCCGATCGGTAACATGGCGGGGCTCTTCTTCAAAGCGGGCGGCAAGACGCTCGCCTGGCAGCGCGATCCGGTGGACGTGTACACGTTCCATGTCGATGTTCCCAAGGGCGTGCACATGCTGACTGTGAGCTTCGACCTGCTGCCGTCGAGAAGCCACGTTACGCTGACGCCGGACCTGGTTGTGCTGGAGTGGAATGAGGTGGCTCTTTATCCGGCCGGGCTGCCGACGAAGGACATCGACTTCCATCCGCAGATTACGCTGCCCCGGGGCTGGCGCTACGCGACCGCCCTTGTTACGGTATCCAACGCGGGCAGCACGTACAAGTTTGCCCCGGTGACCTTCAATAACCTGGTCGATTCGCCCCTGATGGCGGGCGAATATTTCCGCGAGGTGAATCTGTCTCCCGGCAATCCGGTACACCATTATCTGGACATGGTGGCGGACCGTCCGCAGGATCTCGATATCAGTTCAGCGACAGTGCACGGGATGCGCAATCTGATCGTGCAGGCCAATCGGCTGTTCGGCGCGCATCACTACAAAAACTACCGTTTCCTGCTCTCGCTTTCCGATTACACCCGGGGTGGCGGCGGCGGGCTGGAACATCATCAGTCGAGCGACAATCGGCTGTTCGCCAACCTGCTGGTGAACAAGCAGGTGCTGCTGGGCGAAGCCAGCCTGATGTCGCACGAGTACGTGCATTCCTGGAACGGCAAATTCCGCCGTCCCGCCAAATTGTGGCAGCCCAATTTCCAGATTCCCGAACGCACCCGCATGCTGTGGGTTTACGAAGGGCTCACGAACTATTGGGGCGAAGTGCTCGCAGCGCGCAGCGGCCTGTTCGACCCGTCGCAATATCGCGCGATGCTGGCCTACACTGCCGCGGGCATGGATCATCGCCCGGGCCGCCAGTGGCGCCCGCTGATCGACACCACCGTCGGCGAGCCGATGGGCGGCTATGGCGTGGATTACGGGAACTGGCGTCGCGGCGGGGACTACTACGACGAGGGCGTTCTGATCTGGCTCGGCGTCGACGTCAAAATCCGCGAGCTGACGCACAACCGGCGCTCACTCGACGACTTCGCCAAGCGGTTCTACGGCATGGACAACGGCAGCTACGTCACCAACACCTATACGTTTGATGACGTGGTGAAGGCGCTGAACTCGGTTGCGCCATACGACTGGGCGAGCTACCTGCACGGACTGCTCGATAAAACCAGCGATCACGCGCCGCTCAAGGGTCTGGTTGGCGCAGGCTGGAAGCTTGTTTATTCGGACAAGCCGAATCCTTATGAAGAGGCCCGCGGAGTCATTCACCATTTCAGCCGCACTCTGTTTTCGATCGGTCTCACCGTGGATGGTGATGGCGACATCAACAACGAGCTCTGGAATGGACCGGCATTCAAGGCCGGCCTGGCGCAGGGCATGAAGATCGTCTCTGTGAACGGCTTGACCTTCAGCCCCAAGGTATTCCTGCAAGCCGTTGCCGACAGCTCGAAGCCCGGCCACAGCAAGCTGGTCATCGTCGCCAGTGGTTCCGGACTGACGAACACGTATACGATCAACTACACGGGCGGTTTGCGCTATGCGCATCTGCAGCGCGTTAACGGTGCGCCGAATTACCTGAAGGACATTATCGCGCCCGTCAAAAAATAAACGCTGGGCTCAGAAGCGCGTCGGGAGGATATCCAGGACGTTCATCTCGTCGTCAATGAGACAGATTTGGCGCCATTTGTCGAACGTTGTGCAGGGATGCGAGATCCCGAAAGCGACGATATCGCCAACGTCCAGATCGCAGCTGCCCGGCGTGTTCAGAAAGGCGTGCTGGTCCATCAGGCGGGTGACGGAGCAGCCATCGATTGGCTCAGGCACAAAGCCCGCTGAGGCGCGATAGCGCCTCAGCGGCAGCGGCAACGCGGCATCGAAACCGACATCGCGCCGGCCCAGCGCCGCGATTGCGAACCCGCGTTCGGGAACGGACTGTATCGCTGCGATGACTGCCATGGCGGGTTTCAGGCCGTCGCCAAGATCGGGTCGACGAGCCTGAACCGCCTGCTGGGCTTGTGCATAGGTGCCATGGTCGTGGGTCACGTAGCAACCGGGCCGGAGCAAGGGAATGAATCGCTCGTGCACTTCGGGACGATCGAACACCTGCGCGACCACGTCATACCATTCGGATCCGGCGGCGGTAATGACACGCTTGGTTCCGGTGAAGGCGGGATCGCTCGGCAGTTGCAGGCCGGTCGAGACCAGTAACTCCACGTATTGCCGAATGGCGTTCTCGGACGCGCCCGTTCCGATGGCGCCTTCGTAACCCTCGATGCCTGCCAATGCCAATGCCGGCGCGTCGATTACCTCGCGAGCCAGAGCCTGAACCTCTTCGGGCGACCGGCAGCCGCAGCGTCCGCCGGGTGCGCCGAGTTCAATCAGCACCTGGAGCACGAGGCCTCGTGTGCCAAAGAATTTGTTCAGGTCGTGGGCTTGCTTCGGCGAGTCGACCAGGCAATAGAAATCCACCTCCGGGTCGCGCAGCAGGTCCGCAATGATTTGCATGTTGGCCTGATCGACGAGCTGGTTCGCCATCAGCAAGCGCCGGACGCCGCCTTCCCGGTAGGCAGCCCGACATTGCGGCGCAGTCGCCAGCGTGATGCCCCATGCACCCGCGTCGATCTGGCGCCGGAATATCGCCGGCGTCATCGTGGTTTTGCCGTGCGGCGCGAGTTGAGTGTGATGCACCGTGGCAAAGCGTTGCATCCACGTCAGGTTATGGCTCAGCGCCGCATCGTAAACGGCGAGCGCCGGCAGACTGACCGCGTGCAGAAGCGATGGTGATTCCGCTCCATCTACTGGAGTACCTTTTTCGCCCGAAAACTTGCATTCGTCCATCGCGTGTTCGAACTCAATCGCTCTCAATGATTTCAACGCCGATCGGCCACAGCGAAATCAGGGCAAGTTTCAGATGCTGAATCCCGAAAGGGATGCCGATAATCGTAATGAAATCGGCGAGCGCACTGCCCAAATGGCCGAGCGCGAGCCACCAGCCGAAGAGAACGAGCCAGATAATGTTGCCGATAGCGCCGAATGGCCCGGTGCCGATGTCCTCCCTGCCGGAAAGTTGACGCCGGCTCACCGCTTCGCGCCCGAACGGCCAGAAGGTAAAGCTGCCGATCACGAAGCACGCGCGGCCCCAGGGGATTCCGACGATGGAGATGAAGGCGATTATACCGACCAGCCACCACGCCAGCCCCATGATGAAGCCGCCGAGCACGAACCACAGAATATTTCCGATCAGTCGCAACAAGCTCATGCCTTTTCTCCGTTGGAAATCTTATTCGGTCAGATTATGAAAGCGGTCGTAGTCGATGGTCCACCGGCCGCTGTTGGTACGGCCTATGATGTCGCTGAAGCGGCGGTCGAAAAGGATATCTTTGGCAAGATAGATATGGCGCGCGAACACCGTCTGATTGAACGTGCTGTCCAGCCCGGTGACAGTTACGACGATCGAATAACCCCTGTGCGGGTCACGCAGTTCCGATTCGTCGATTTCGGCCAGCAGGCCGTCCTCAATACGATGCATCACGGTCCAGGATAACCGGAACATTGGATTGCGGCCGCGTATCGGTGCGAGATCGTACACGCGACGCATGGAAAGCCCTTCCGGCGAAACTTCCTGACGTCCCAGAGCGAGATGCACTTCGGCTTCGAAAATCAGGTTGTGGCGCTGGTTCGCCATTCTGAACATCAGCGTCGGCCGGCCGTGAAAAGCGGTAACGATCACGTTGTTGCTGAACAGGATTCGCGCGGTCGGGCGGGCGACCCGGGCGAGCGTCAAACCGGTCGCCAGCGCGAAGCCGAGCAGTCCGATGAAAGCCTCGATCGTCGCTGTGATGTTTTCGAACAGACTGTGCGGATAAAAATGTGCGTAACCGGCGGTTGTGGTCTGCACGCTATAGAAAAACGCCATAGCGAAGTTATCAGGTGTCTGCGCAGTGTCGTTGCCCAGCCAGTAGACCGCCGCGAACAGCAGATTTCCTATGAAATAGGCGAGCGCAATCAAAAGAAAGAATTTCGGCCATGACGTCGTCAACAGGCGGTGGTAAAAGTCGCGGATTGGCGACGCGCGCAGGCCGAGCGCGACAATGTCCGCCTCGGCCGTATCGGCAGTCGGTCGCGCACGTCGCATCAAGTGTGCGTTACTGTTACGGCCAGAGCCAGCCGAACAGCGCGCCGGTGACAAGGCCGTAGATCAGCCCGTCGATGACTTCCTTGGCGACGATTTTCCACGGCTGACCGATCCAGATCCCCGCCGGAATCGCCGCGAATGCGTAGGCCATGAAGCCGATGGTGCCGACGACGCGGAAGACCTGAATGAGCGGCGCGCCGATGACCAGGGTGCTGGAGGCGACGTAGGCGCAGAAGACCGAGACGATCAGGCAGTAAACGAACCATTGAATGAGACTCGGGCCCATATTCATCGGGCCGGGCCGGCGGAGGATCAGGAGGCCGACCGGGCCGTCCTTGAACTTCACCTTCGTTTCCAGCTTTTTCATGTCCTCGAGGCGGCAGTAGGGGATGGCATACAGACCCGCCTTCGCGCCGCCTTTGCGGAGCGAGGCGCCGACCTCACTTTCGTTCGACAGTTCCTTATAGTCCGACCTGTGCCAGAACTTGAGGGCCATGTGCAGGATGCTGCTGGCGATGAAGACGCCGATGGCGGACAGCAGGGTGGGGAGCCAGAGTTGGGCGATTGAGGCCATGATCGCTTTCCTTTTGTTGGTGTGCGATACCGGAACTATAGCCGGGATTGAGACTAGCCGCTATTGCCCCGCCACTCCAGGAACACGTCGGCGCGCTCGTACGGCGAGGGCTCGCTCGGCGTGAAATCCACGAAGCCTGCCTGCCGATAGAGCGCGATGGCATTCTTCAGCCGGCTGTTGGTCTGCAGCCACAGGCGCTCGCCTTCGCGCTCGCGAAAGCGGCGGATCAAATTCGTGAGGATCTGCCGGCCGATGCCCTGGCCGCGCATGTCCGGCCGCACCGCCATCTTGGCGATTTCATAGCTGTCTTCGCCCTCGCAGAACAGCACCCCCGTGCCGACGATCTCCCCGTCCCGTTGCGCCAGCCAGATTTCGCCGCCATCCTCAAGAATGCGCTCGGGATGCGAGAGTTGCTCTTCGTCATGCGGTTCGACGCGGAACAGCGTACTCACCCACTCGAGGTTGAGGTCGCGGAAAGCCGCGCTGTGCTCGACGCTGAACGGAATGATTTCAATCAATGGAGGCTCCATGGGTATGATATCGCTGAACAGGAGGAGACATGAATTACTTACACACGATGTTGCGCGTGGCGAACCTGGATGCCACGCTCGAGTTTTTCTGCAAGCTGCTCGGCTTCGTCGAGGTCGAGCGCCGCGAAATCTCCGCGGGACGCTACACGCTGGTGTTCCTCGCGGCGCCGGGCGATGAGGAGGCGGCGCGGCGCAACTGGGCGCCGATGGTGGAGCTGACCTACAACTGGGATCCGGAGGAATACACCGGCGGGCGCAACTTTGGGCACCTTGCCTATCGCGTAGATGACATTTACGCGCTTTGCCGGAAGCTGATGGATGCCGGTGTCACGATCAATCGGCCGCCTCGCGACGGCCACATGGCCTTCGTGCGCACGCCCGACGGCATCTCGATCGAGCTGCTGCAGCGCGGCGAGGCATTGGCGCCGGCCGAACCCTGGAAGTCCATGCCGAATACCGGTGCCTGGTGACGCGCATGCTGGGGCTCAATCTCCGGGCAGTATATTCTCCAGCCGTTGCAGGTCGTTGATAACGCGCCATTTCCCGCCGGTCTTTTCCACGCGCTGCTTCCAGGACGCCACGCGATCGAGGTATTTGTGCGGATCGACATTGTCGCTGCGCAACTTCGTTACGTTCAGGGCAAGAACCTGAACGCCGTTCAGATTCAGCTTGACGTCGCGCACGTACCCTTTGGGCAGGTCTTCTTTCAGATCGGAAAAGATCAATATGATCTTCTGGTCCGGATTTATTTCATTTAACCAGCCGATGCCTTGCAGGACGCCGCCGGTAATATCCGTGTAGGCGGACGGATGCACAGTATCGACAAAGTGTCTTATCTGCTTCACAAAATCCCGCTTTTGCTGGTTGGCCACGCTGGGACGGTCCGCAAAGGTGGTTTGGGCGATGATGTCCTTCTCGCTGAAACTGGCGGTATCGATTCGCGCGACGGCCATCGAGTCGCCGGGCTTCAAACGCGTCAGCAGATAGCTGATGATTTGCTGGGCCTTGTCGATTTCTGTCGTATAAGTGCCCGAAGTATCGAGCAGCATGTAAACGCCGCGCGTCGGCGTATGGCCCATACCTCCACATGCTGTCAGTACGACCAGGCTGGTAGCGAGAACCAGCGCCAATCTCAGCGACTTTGGATTGAATAGCTTGCGCATGTTTATAACCCTTCCACCGCGGGCTTTCTGTCGGAGTTCTGTGCCCTGTAATTTCTTACCAGGCCTTCGATCCACAAGGGCAGGAAAATGACCAGGTCGTAAACGTTGACCAGCAGGTTGGCCGTACCATGGAGGACGTTACCGGTCACCCGCAATGAAACGGCCAGGAAGCGCAATATTGCGGCGCCGACGATGCCGAGGACGGAACGCAGCGAATGGATGAATGTCTCCAGCGGAATCGCGACAAAGGTCAGTGCAAAAGGCAGGATAAAGCTCATGCCCATTTGTGCCGCCGTGGTAATCCAAGAGTGCGTCGGCTGAATGACAATGCCTGCGCTGCCGCGCAAAAAAGCGGCCGTTTCCAGCGAATTCTGCATCAGAATCTCGCGCATGAAGGCCAGGCCGGACTCGACGCAGGCAAGGCATAACAAAATACTGAACACGACCCACATCATGCGGGTGCGAATGCGGTCGTTCAGAGCGCCGATGACCGGGAACAGGCGGGTGATCCGCAGCGACTCCATCAGGAAAAGGCCCATGGAGACCTCGACCAGAATAATCACCAGTGCGGCAATGTCGGCGACCTGCCAGCCGCCGAGCGTATTCGTACCGCCGACCATTTCAGCCATCGGGCGGGCAATCAGATTGAAGTTGATGAACGACCCGCCCACTGCAATCAGCAGTACAAAGGCGGAGATGAAAAACTGCGTTAACGACGAGGCGGACAACGTCCGGACGGCCTGGTCGGTACCGCGCACGCTCTGCTCGTAATTGTCCATGTGCCGGTCGATGGTCTTGGTGCGATCCAGCAGGCCGGTGACGTTTTTATCCATGCGGTTCAGCATGGCGGTTGCCTGCCGCCAGTAAGGCAGGGCGCGCTTGAGCAGTTGGTGGCGCTCCCGGCTGGAATCGCGGTAGGCGGCCAGCGCCCGGCTCTCGGCTTTGACCAGCGAGCCGTGAATATCATCCAGTACGTCGCTTACCATCGGCTCGCTGCGCGCCGGAATATTGGCTACCGCTTCAACCGCCTTGACCCAGCCGGGCGGCGAGGGCGGCACCTCCGCGCTCTTGACGTAGTCTTCTTCGATATTGGTAATGGCTTCGCTAAGCTTGCGTTGCAGGGACAGGTACTCGGCCAGTTCGTGCTGAACGGCGCTGTCGACGCGATCGAACTCGCGCTCGACAATGCGTTCGCTCGCCTCCCGGCCCGCCGCGAGCAAAACCTCGCGATTGCGCAGTACCAGGCGTTGCTCGGCCTGCTGCAGACTGGCGGCGGCCACACGAAGGCTGTGATGCAGCGCTTTGGCTAGCGCCTGGATTGCCTGGTGGAATGGTTTGCGGGCGCCGTAAAGTACCAGGATCGCCAACAAAATCCAGACAATCAGCGATAGCGCCGGGCTGGATGTGATCATGTACCAATGGTTTTGCATTGTTCCCCTCCACTACGTTGTTTGCAGCCGAGGATAGAACGGTGAGGTGGCTGGCGGCCTGAAATAGTGGCCGGACGGCTGTATCCCGAGGATGAGTGGCGCTTGGGAAAATTCGATCGGCGGGAATTTTGTGCCATAAAAAAAGCCGCGCACGTCGGTCGGACGTGCGCGGCTTTTAAGGGCCGAATTACCAGATTTTAACCGGGTGTTTGCGGGCCATCTTCGAGCCGACCTTGCAATTGAAGGCCTTCGCAAACTGCGGCATGTTGCTGGACGACGCAAACGCGCGAATCTTCGCCGGTGCGTGCGGATCGACGTTCAACAGCAGTTCCGCCGTCTTTACACGGCTGCTGCCTTCCCAAACGCGCGCGGAGCTAAGGAAGAAGCGTTGATCTTCGGTCATGCCGCCGATTTTCTCGTTGGCTTCCTTCGGATGATTCTTGAGCGCGGTCTGCAGCGCCGTATAGGCGATGTTGAGGCCGCCCAGATCACCGATATCCTCGCCCAGAGTCAGCTTGCCGTTGACGTGCAGGTCGGGCTTGCCGGGAATGGGCGTGTACTGGTCGTACTGCTTGACCAGCGCGCCCGTCCGCGCCTTGAACTGCTTCTTGTCCTTCTTGGTCCACCAGTCGACGCGGTTGCCGTGGCCGTCGAACTGGCTGCCCTGGTCGTCGAAGCCGTGGCTCGACTCGTGGCCGATCACGAAACCGATGCCGCCGTAGTTCACCGCGTCGTCGCCGTGGGCATAGAAGAACGGCGGCTGCAGGATCGCGGCCGGGAAGTTGATCGTGTTGGTGCTCGGGTCGTAGTACGCGTTAATCGTCTGCGGCGTCATACCCCACTCTTTGCGATCGGTCTTGTGGCCGATCTTGCTGATGTCGTAGTGGTAGTTGTACTTGCTGGCCGCTTCGAGATTGTCGTACCAGTGGCCCGGCTGAATGCTGAGGCCGCTCCAGTCACGCCACTCGCCCTTGTCCGGATAGCCGATCTTGGGCAGGAACAGGCTCCACTTCTTGAGCGCCTTCTTCTTGGTGGCTTCGCTCATCCAGTCGAGGTGCTCGATGTGTTCCTTGAGCGCGTTGCGCACGTTGGTGACCAGCTGCTCGGCGCGGGCCTTGGTTTCCGGCGGGAAATACTTCGCCACGTACAGCTTGCCCAGACCCATGCCCATCGCTTCGTTGACGCCACGCAGCACGCGCTTCCAGCGGGCTTTCTGCTGCGGCTGGCCGCGCAGGGTCTTGTCGTAGAAGTCGAAATGATTGTCCTGAAACGCCGTGCTCAGTGCCGGCGAGGAGGAACTGATCAGGTGGAACTTGAGGTAGGACTGCCACTGCGACACCGGCGCCTTGACCAGCAGCTTGTCGAACTCCGCGATGAACTTCGGCTGCGACAGCGAGAAGCCCTTGCCGATATTCACGCCCTGAGCCTGGAAGAACTTCTCCCAGCTGAAGTGCGGGCTGATCTTGTCGGCCTCGGCCACGGTGACGAAATGGTACTCGTTGTCGAGGTTGCGCAACTGAACCGGCGCCAGCGACGCCTTGGCCAGCTTGGTTTCGAAGGCCAGCACCGACTGCGCCTGCTTTTTGGCCTGGCTGGCGGACGCGCCGGTCAGCTCAAAGGACTTGGTGATGTACTTGACGTAGGCGTCGCGGATGGGCTTGTACTTCTTTTCGAGGTAGTAGGCGCGCGTCGGCAGGCCCAGTCCCGACTGGAACACGTAACCGATCTGCCGGGTGGCGTCCTTGAAGTCGGCGCCCGAGCCGAAGCTGAACACGTAGCCGTCGCCTTCGTTATAGCTGGTGTCGATAAAGTTGACGATATCGGCGGTGTTCCTGAGGCCGTCGATCTGCGCCAGCTTGGACTTGATCGGGGTGTAGCCCAGCTTGTTGATCGTAGCGGCGTCGAGGCCCGCAGCGTACAGGTTGCCGAGCTTCCGTTCGAGGGCGCTGCCCTTGTGCTCTTTGGCGTCGCGGGCGGCCGTGGTGAGAATCAGCTTTTGCTGCTCCATGCTCTTTTTGTGCAGCATGCCGAACGCGCCCCAGCGCGTCTCATCGGACGGAATCGGGTGAGCCTTGTTCCACTTCGCGTTCACATAGCTCGCGAAGTCTTTGCACGGGTCGTACTTATTATCGAGATTGAACGCAATCGGCTGGTCGGGAATGATGCTGACGCCCGAGGCCGACGCGGATGCCGTATGGTTCGCCGCCAGGGCGCCGCCGGCGGCAAGCGCCAGGCCAGCGCCGATGACGAGCGGCTTGATTAGATATTTGCTCATGTTTGCCCTCAGAAATCGTGAAATGCCGGATGGGCCGGAGCCGGCAGTATAGGGCAATCACTGGCCAGCCGCACTAGTTCGCCGCAACTCCTGCGACCATGACCAGGCTGGTCCTGAGCATGGTTCCCGCCGACACCCAGACCGGAAGGCGTCAGGGTGCCACCGTTCAGGAACCCATGTGCCCCACGACCCACTTTTCGATCGCCTGGTAGTACAACTCAAGGTGTACCGGGTCCTGCGGCGTGTGGTGCGCGCCGGGAATGCCGATAAATTTCACGGGCACGTGACGGCTTTCGAGCGCGTGGTAGAGCGCGAACGACTCGGTGATCGGAACGGTGATGTCGGCGGTGCCGGAGAGGATCAACGTCGGGGTAGTGATCCGGTCGGCGTAGGTGATCGGCGAGCCGGTGCGGTACAGCTTGGCACTTCGCTTGTCCCACGGGCTGCCGCCGAGCGAGTCGCGCGTCCAGGCGAGGTTGCCCGCACCGGAGAGCTCGTATTCCTCGGTCCAGTCGATGGCGCCGTCGGCGACGACGGCAACGCGCCAGATGTGCTGGTGCGAGATCAGCCAGGTCGTCATGTAGCCGCCGTAGGAGTGGCCGACGGCCGCGATGCGCGAGGTGTCGACGATGCCGCGCTTTTCCAGCATCTCGATGCCGGACATCACATCGCTGTTCGGACCGTGGCCGGGGTCGCGATAGATCGCGTGCTCGTGCGCAGTGCCGAGGTTGTCGCTGCCGCGGTAGTTGGGCTCGAACACGACGTAGCCGTCCGCCGCGAACAGGTCGCGCAGCGGCCCGATCTCGCCCGTGTCGAAGCCTTCGGTCGAGGCAGCTTCTGGCCCGCCGTGGCTGAAGACGATCAGCGGATATTTATGGCCGGGCTGATAGCCGTTGGGGTAGGTCAGGATGCCGTCGTTGAGCTGGCCGTCCGGCGCGTGCCAGGTGACTTCGACGCTATGCGGATACGTGTAGGCGTCAAAGCCGGTGTTGAGCGAGGTCAGACGCGTCGGCGTGCTGTTCGGGCTGCGCAGCAGATAGATCTCCGGCGCCTGGGTGGCGCTGTCGGCAACCACGGCCATTGTGCCGTTGCGCGACACGGCGACCTGCAGCGGGTTCAGCGCGCCGAGGTCAACTGCGTGACCCTTGCCTTGCAGCGGCTGAACGTAGAGCGTGCGGCGGACATGGTTGTCGGCAATCCCGACAATGCCGCTGCCGTCCGGCAGCCATACGAAGTTGGCGCGGAAGTTGCGATCGAGGTCGGCGCTGATGTCGCGCGACGCGCCCCCGTTCGGCGTGCCGACGAACAGGTCCATGTCGCTGACCGGGCCGGGGCCGTGCGGGTACAGCCACGCAACGGTGTCGCCCTTGGGTGCGGAGCGCGGCGTGTACTCGTAGCTGTGCTTGCCGGTGACCAGGCGCTCCTTGCCGGTCGAGACGTTCACCGCCGCGATCGAGGTGCGGTCCGAGTCGGCGTCGTTACCGTCGGCCTGCCGCGTATAGACGATCCATTTGCCGTCCGCGGACCATTCCGGTGCCGAGACGCCGCCGCCGAACGGCGGCGCAGCTTCCAGCACGCTCGTGTTGCCGTGCGTGAGCCGGTGCGCCTTGTGTGTCTTGAGCGAGAGCAGCCAGATGTGCGAGGGCACGGCCGGCTTCTGGATAAGGTAGTCGTCGTTGTGGATGACGAACAGGTCGTGGTGCATGCGCCGGTCCTTCGCGCCGATCGGCGAGTTGTCCGGCGTGACGTAGGCCACTGTGTCCCCGTCAGGACTCCAGGCGAACTGCTCGACGCCATTGGCCGCATCAGTGAGTTCTTCGGGCGTGCCGCCTGTCGTCGGCATGGTGTACACCTGCGTGCGGCCGTCGACCGTCGCTATGAATGCGATCGTATCGCCGTCGGGCGACCAGCGCGGCATATACAGGCCCTGCATTCCCTGCACGAGTACGCGCGAACCGCCGCCGTCGGCGTTCGTTACGCGCAGCGTCGGTGCATAGAGGTCATGCACGAAATCCGGGCGGTAGGCGACGAAGGCGATCTGCTTGCCGTTCGGCGAGAACTGCGGAGACCCGATGCGGACCAGCGCGCGGAAATCCTGCAACTGGATCGGGGCGTTGTCGGCCTGGGCAGCCAGCGGCGCCAGCGCGAGCAGCGCGGCGGCCAGAGAGACGAAACGAAACTTCATGGAATCCTCCGTGGAAGAGGTTCAAGGCGGGCTGCATTATGACATGAAACGGTCGACGACCGAATCATGACGACGGCGGGCGAAAGAACCGCGCATGCGGACTGGGGCGGATATCGCCGCCGAATCGCCGCGCATACACCTGCGTTATTTCGGCGCCCAGAAATACGATCAGCGATGTGTAATACACCCACGCGACGACCAGAATGATGGAGCCGGCAGCGCCGTAGCTGGAGGTGAAGCGGGAGTGGGCGAGGTAGACGCCGATCAGGTATTTGCCGACGGTGAACAGCGCGCTGGTGATGACCGCGCCGATCCAGACGTCGCGCCATTGAATGATGACGTCCGGAACATACTTGAACAACAGTGCAATGATGACCGTGACGAGGCCGAAGGACACCACCGCGTAGCCGATGCGCAGCACCGTGACCGCGCCGGGAAACAGACCTTCGATGTAGTGGTGGAAGCTCGCGAGCAGCGTGCTCAGCACCATCGACACCAGCAGGATGAACGCCATCGACACCACGATCCCCAGCGAGAACAGGCGGCTGCGGATCAGGTCCCAGATCAGGCCGTGGCGCGGTATGACTTCGACGTTCCAGATTTCGTTGAGCGCGGTTTGCAGCTGGCCGAACACGGTCGTGGCGCCGAAGATCAGGATGCCGATGCCGATGGCCGTCGAGACCACGTTGGTGCCGTAGCTGCCGGCATCAGCGATCATCGCCTGCACCGCCTCGGCCTGCTGCTGGCCCATGACCTGGCTGATGTAATGCACGAGCTGACCGCGCGCGGCCTCCTGGCTATAGGCGAGCCCGGCGACTCCGATCAGCAACAGCAGCAGCGGTGCCATCGACAGCAGCGTGTAGTAGCCCAGCGCGGCGGCGAGCTGGAACGGCCGGTCGGCGAAGAATGCGGCAACGATTTCCTTCGCAATGGTCAGGGCCGTGCGGCCCCACGAGCGCACGCGCTCATCCTCCATGGCGTACCTCCTTGTACATTGGAGACAGTATGCCATCGTCGCGGTAGTATGACCCGGTAGGATCGAAAGCGAGGGATAGCGGATGAGCGGCAATCAGAAGACGACCGGGCCTGATTTGACGGCAGGCATTCCACGCGCCGACATACCGGACGGCGGCATGATCGGCGGCCACGTTGGCGAGGAGAACGTGCTCGTCGCATGCCACGGCGACGAACTGTTCGCACTAAGCGCAAAGTGTACGCACTACGGCGGGCCCCTCCACAAGGGATTGGCCGCCGACGGTACCGTGCGGTGCCCGTGGCATCACGCCTGTTTCAGTCTGCGCACCGGCGAGGCGCTGGCGGCGCCGGCGCTGAACCCGGTTTCATGCTGGCAGGTGGAGGTCGAGGGCGGCAAGGTGTTCGTGCGCGAGCGGGTCGAGCCGCCGCGACCGGGGCGTCGGCCGAAGCAGTCTCCCGAGCGCGTCCTTATCGTGGGTGGCGGCGCAGCCGGCGAAGCGGCAGCCGAGATGCTGCGCCGGGAAGGGTACGAGGGGCCGCTGATGATTTTGAGCGACGATTCGGCGCCGCCTTGCGACCGGCCGAACCTCTCCAAGGATTATCTCGCCGGCACCGCGCAGGCCTCCTGGATTCCGCTGCGCGGGCCAAAGTATTACCAGGAGCACGACATCGCGTTACGGCTGAACACGCGCGTCGAGGCGCTGGACCCGGGGGCGGCGCGGGTGATCCTGGCCGATGGCACCGATCTGCATTATGGCGCGCTGCTGCTGGCGACGGGCGCCGAACCGGTGCGGCTGAAGCTTCCCGGTGGCGATCTGCCGCACGTTCGTTACCTGAGGACACTGGCCGACAGCGAGGCGATCATCGCCGCGGTGGAAGGTGGCGCCAAACGTGCCGTCGTGATCGGCGCCAGTTTCATCGGGCTGGAAGTTGCGGCGTCCCTGCGCAATCGGGGCGTCGAAGTGCATGTCGTCGCGCCCGAGGCGCGGCCGCTGGAGCGGGTGATGGGCGAGGCGCTGGGGGATTTCGTTCGTACGCTGCACGAGTCCAGGGGCGTGAATTTCCACCTCGGCCAGACGGCCGGCGCGTTGGATGCCGATTACGTGACGCTGCAGAACGGCGAACGGCTGGCGGCTGACCTGGTTGTCGTGGGCGTCGGCGTTCGCCCGCGCACGGCACTGGCCGAAGCGGCGGGGCTGGAAGTCGACAACGGCGTGCTGGTGAACGAGTACCTGCAGACCAGCGCGCCGAACGTTTACGCCGCGGGCGATATCGCACGCTGGCCGGACCGGCGCACCGGCGAGCGGATGCGTGTCGAGCACTGGGTCGTGGCTCAGCGCCAAGGGCAGGTCGTCGCACGCAACATGCTCGGCGCGAAGGAGGCCTACACGGCGCCGCCGTTCTTCTGGAGTCAGCATTACGACGCCGGCATCAACTACGTGGGCCATGCGCAGCGCTGGGACCGGATTGAGACCGACGGCGATCCGCAGCGCTACGACTTCACCGCGCGATTCATCGGCGGCGACAAGACGTTGGCCGTCGCGACGATTTATCGCGACGTCGAAAGCCTGAAAGCCGAGCTGGAAATGGAGCGCCAGGCGGCGTCGGCATGAGCTACGAACTGTATTATTGGCCGGGCATTCAGGGCCGCGGCGAATTCATACGACTCGCGCTGGAGGAAGCCGGCGTGGATTACATCGATGTCGCCCGTGAGGACGGCGCCGGTGCGATGGAGGCGGTGTTGTCCGACGGCGGCGCGGCCCGGCCGGGTTTCGCGCCGCCGGTGCTGAAAGACGGCGATCTGCTGATCGCGCAAACCGCGAACATCCTGTTCTATCTCGGCCCGCGACTCGACCTCGCGCCGGCCGACGAGGCGGGGCGCCTGTGGGCGCATCAGTTGCAGCTTACGATCGCGGACTGGGTCGTGGAGGCACACGACACGCATCATCCGCTGGGCGGCGCGCTGTATTACGAGGATCAAAAAGAGGAGTCGCGGCGGCGCTCGGATGTGTTCCGCGAGCAGCGCGTTCCGAAGTTTATGCGCTACTTCGAGGTCGTTCTCGAGCGCAACCCGGCGGGAGATGATTTTCTGATCGGCGATACGCCGACCTGCGCGGACCTGTCGTTATTCCAGATGGTCGACGGCTTGAACTATGCGTTCCCGCGCGCGATGAAGCGCATCGGGCGCGATTATCCGAAAGTGATGGCGCTGCACCAGCGCGTGGCGGCGCGCGAAAGAATCGCCGCTTACCTCGCATCCGAAGGTCGCGTTCCATTCAACGAAAGCGGCATCTTCCGGCATTATCCGGAGCTGGACGCGTAACCGTTACCTGAACTTCAAAACGTTCGTTCGTGCTGAGCTTGTCGAAGCACTCTTCAAGAGCCCTTCGCCGGGCTCAGGGCGAACGGCCGATTCGTCCGCGTTTCTTCCTGTTCAAAGCAGTTCATTAATCGCCGCGACATCGTCGGCAGTCAGCACCCAGTCGGCCGCCTTGGCGTTCTGCGCCATTTGCTCAGGCTTCGTCGCGCCCGCGATGACGCTCGCGACCTGCGGGTGCGCCAGCAGCCAGCGGAACGCCAGCTCCAGCAGGCTGCGGCCGCGCTCGGCGCAAAACGCCTGCAGGCGCTCGATCCTGTTCCAGTTTTGGTCCGTCATGTAGCGGTCGCCGAGCTGCGACCACTGCGCCAGCCGTGAACCTTCCGGTGCGGCCTTGTCGCGCCGATACTTTCCGGTCAGCAGCCCACTCGCGAGCGGGAAATAGGGGATCATGCCGAGGTGGTATGCCGCCAGCGCCGGCAGCAGTTCCCGCTCCACGTCGCGCTCGATCAGGCTGTACTCGTTCTGCGCGCAGACGAAATGGTTCGTTCCCAGCTCGCGCGCCACCCACTCGGCCTCGACCACCTGCCAGGCGGGAAAATTCGACGAGCCGATGTAGCGCACCTTGCCCTGGTGCACCAGGTCGTCGAGCGCGCGCAGGGTTTCGTTGATCGGCGTGTGCGGATCGGGCCAGTGGATGTAGTACAGGTCGATCCAGTCGGTGCCGAGCCGGCGCAGGCTGTCTTCGACTGCGCGCATGATGTAGCGCCGCGAGGCGCCGCGGAGGCCCCTGGCCTCGTCCATCACGGAGCCGAATTTGGTCGCGAGAACGACGTCCTTGCGCCGATCGCCGAGGATGCGGCCGAGGAATGTTTCAGAGCCGCCCTTGTTGCCGTACGTATCCGCGGTGTCGAAGAAATTGATGCCGGCGTCCAGCGCCGCGTGCACCACCTTTTGCGATGCGTCCAAGTCGATGCGGCCGCCGAAGTTGTTGCAGCCGAGGCCGATTTCCGAGACTCGCAGGCCGGACTTGCCGATGTTGCGCTGTTTCATTCCTCATAGGATAACGACCGTTCGGCGGGCAAACAACGCCGTTCACGCGCGGATCGCCCATCTGGGGGAGCCGTTCCTTGACGGCGGCAGGCGGTTCGAATTTACTACGGCCATGACAAGTGGAATTGGATAACGCCGTCCAATGAACACGAATAAGAACAACCTCGCGCGTTCGGAAACCGAACAGCCGCGGCAAGCGGTTGAACGGGCTGTCGACGCCTACGTTTCGAGCGGCGAGCACGGCGAATTCGAAAGCCTCTTCGAGCACGCGCCGCAGCCGATGTGGCTGTACGATCTGGAGTCGTTGCACTTCCTGCGCGTCAACCAGGCGGCGATCGCCCGCTACGGCTATTCGCAGGACGAGTTCCTCGCGATGACGATCGAGGATTTGCGCCCGCCGGAAGACCTGCCGCGGCTGCGTGAACACGTTGAGGCGCAACGCAACCGGGAGCCCGAGGAGCAGTCGAGAGTATCGTCTTACTGGCGGCACATCCTGAAAGACGGCCGCACCATATGGGTTGATATCTTCAACCAGCGATTCCGCTACGAAGGCCGCGACGCGGGACTGATCGTCGCCGCCGATGTGACGGTGCGCAAATTGACGCAGGAGCGCTTTGAAATTCAGCGCGCCTACTTCCGCCAGTTGTTCGACAGCTCGTCGGAGGCCATCCTGCTGCTCGACCAGCACGACATGATCGTCGATGCCAATCAGCGTTTTCTGAAACTGTTCGGCTACGATCTGCCCGAGGTGATCGGCGCATACGTCATGCAGCTGATTGTGCCCGACACGCGCCGACACGAAGTAAAGCAGTCGCGCGACTCGATTCACAACGTCGGCTACCTTTATCGCGAGACCCGCCGCAAGCGCAAGGATGGCACCGTCCTCGACGTGACCGTGGCCGGCTACCCGATCAAGTATGAAGCGAAGCGGATCGGTACATACCTGTTGTACAACGATTTGACGCAAAAGAAAAAGCTGCTGGAGAAGGTGCATTATCACTCCACCCACAATCCTGCCAGTGGCCTGATCAACCGCAAGGCGTTCGAGCGGCAACTCAAGACGCTGCTGACCCGGGCGCCCGCTGACGGATGTCGCCACATCGTGCTGCACGTGGCGCTGGACCAGTTCATGCTGGTCAATCGCAACTGCGGCCAAACGGCCGGCAGGCGGCTGCTGAAGCAGGTCGCCGACTGCATCGGCGCACGCATCGACTCCGAACAAATAGCACATTTATACGGCGATGAGTTCGGCATTCTGCTGGCGAACGCGAAGCCGGATGAAGTGCGTGCGATCGCACGCGAGATCACCGACGACATTGCGGCGATTGTGTTCCGCTGGAACGACCGGGTATACCGCATTAGCGCGAACATCGGCGGTATTCTGCTCAACGGGCATCCGATAGACGCGAGCACGGCGCTTTCGTCGGCGGAGATGGCCTGCCAGGTCGCGAAAGAAAGGGGCCCGAACAAGATTCATATTGCTGAAATCGACGACCAGGAAACGGTGCGCAGGCGTCACGAGGTGTATTGGTTGTCGGAAATTCACGAGGCACTGGGAAGCAGCCGGTTCGTGTTGCACGCGCAGCAAATCGTGCCGGTGTCCGGCGAACCGCTGTCGGCCGATTACGAAATCCTGGTCAGGATGCTCGACCACAACGGCAACATCGTCGCGCCCGGCCAGTTCATTCCGGTCGCGGAGCGCTTCCGGTTGATGGCGCAGGTGGATCGCCACGTGTTCAGCCACCTGTTCAGCATGCTCGGCGCACTCGGTTCGCGCGGTCACAGCTTCAACGGTCGCGTGTGCGTCAACCTGTCGGGCGAAACTGTCGGCGACGATGAATTTCGTGATTTCATCAAACGGCAGTTCAAGAAGTACCCGGTCGCGCCGGAGAATATCTGCTTTGAAATCACCGAAACCGCGGCGATCCAGAACATCGACGCCGCAACCCGTTTCATCCGCGACATGCGGACGATGGGCGCCAAGATCGCGCTCGACGATTTCGGCAGCGGCATGTCATCGTTCCGCTACTTGCGTGAGCTGCCGATCGATTATCTCAAGATCGACGGCTTGTTCATCAGGGACATCGTCGCAAACGAGGCCGACCGGGCGATGACCGGGGCGATTTGCCGGATGGCGCAGACGCTCAACATCGGTACGATCGCCGAATGCGTTGAGGCACCGGAGACGCTCGACTGCCTGCGTGAACTCGGCGTCGACTACGCACAGGGTTTCGCGATTCATCGGCCGGAGCCGCTGACCGCTGCCATGCTCGCCGGCTGAAGCCGTTCGGTGTGTGGCCGACGAAATACCTACGTAAGATCAAGCGCCCAGGTTTCGCCGACCAAGCCTTGACCGAATAGCTGGTGCGGCTCCGAATGAACCAGCCGGAAGCCGGCGCGTTCATACAGCCGGCGCGCGTCCAGCAGCACGCTGTTCGTCCACAACTCGATTTGGCGGTAGCCGGCATCGCGGGCGAAGTTCACGCACTCGTCCACCAGCCGGCGGCCGAGCCCGGACCCACGCGCTCCCGGTTCCACCAGCAGCAGTCGCAGCTTGGCGACATCGTCCGAATGTTTCGCCAGCATGATGCTGCCGAGGATGCGGCCGTCGCGCTCGGCGATCCAGCAGCGCTCGCGTGCCGACTCCGCATGCTGAATGAATTGCGCGACCACGTCAGCCACCAGGGCTTCGAAGCGCATATCCCAGCCATACTCCTGCGCATACAGCGCGCCGTGGCGGTGTACCATCCAGCCGAAGTCGCCGGGGCGCGGCGCGCGAAGAACGATATCGCTCATTGCATCGCCTCCTGCATGCCTTCCAGTTCCGCCCAGCGTTCGACCGCGCGCTCCAGCATTTCCCGCGTTTCGCTCAATTCGTCCAGCACCGGCTGCACCTGCTCGAACGGTTGCTCGTAAAAGGTCGGGTCGGCGACGCGCGACTCCAGTGCCGCCGACTTTTCTTCGAGCGCCTCGATTTCATCCGGCAGGCGTTCGAGTTCGAGCTTCAGCTTGTAACTCAGTTTTTTGTTCTGCGTCGGCGGCTTGCGGTTTTTGTTGTTCGATACGCTGTTCTTCGCGTTCGGGTTGTCTTTTTCGGTCAGCGCGCGGCCGCGCCGGAGCCAGTCGCTGTAGCCGCCAACGTAGCGCTGAACCGTTCCGCCTTCCTCGAATACCAGCACGCTGGTGACGACGTTGTCGAGAAACGCGCGGTCGTGGCTGACGACGATCAGCGTGCCAGCGTAATCGACCAGCCGGTCTTCGAGCACTTCGAGCGTTTCGATGTCGAGGTCGTTAGTCGGCTCGTCAAGTACCAGCAGGTTGCTCGGCCGGGTGAACAGGCGTGCGAGGATCACGCGGTTGCGCTCGCCGCCGGACAGCGCGCCGATTTTCGTCATCGCGCGCTTGGCCGTGAACAGGAAGCCTTTCAGGTAGCCGACGACATGGCGGTCCTTGCCGTTGATCCGGATGTAGTCGCGGCCGTCGCCGACGATTTCGGCCACCGATTTTTCCGGATCCAGTTCGCGCCGCAGTTGATCGAAGTAGGCGACCTCGAGATTTGTCCCGAGCTTGACGGTGCCGCTGTTCGGCGTGATCTCGCCGAGCATGATGCGCAGCAATGTGCTCTTGCCGACGCCGTTGTTGCCGACCAGGCCGATGCGGTCGCCGCGCGTGATCTTGAGCGACAAACCGTTAATCAACTTTTCTTGGCCGTAGCCGTGCACGATGTTGTACAGCTCGATGACCTTGCGCCCGGAGCGCTCGGCTTCTTCAATGCTGATGCGGGCTTTCTGCTCGGGCTTTTCGCGTTGCGCGTATTCCTCGCGCATCGCTTCTAGCGAACGCACGCGACCTTCGTTGCGCGTGCGCCGCGCCTTGACGCCCTGGCGAATCCAGGTTTCTTCCTCGGCCAGCTTCTTGTCGAACAGCGCGTCGGCGCGCGCCTCGGCTTCAAGCGCTTCGGCCTTGCGGCGCAGAAAGTTCTGGTAGTCGCCGGGCCAGCTCGTCAGGCGTGAACGGTCGAGTTCGATGATGCGCGTCGCCAGCCGTTGCAGGAACGCGCGGTCGTGAGTGATGAACAGAATGCTGCCCTGGTAGCCGCGCACGCGGTTTTCCAGCCATTCGATCGCGCTCAGGTCGAGGTGGTTGGTCGGTTCGTCGAGCAGCAGCAACTCGGGGTTCGAGACCAGCGCGCGGCCGAGGGCGACGCGGCGCCGCCAGCCGCCGGAGAGTTGGTCCAGCGGCTGGTCGGCCGGCAGGTTCATTTCCGTCAGCACGGTTTCGACGCGTTGCTCAATGTGCCAGCCGCCCTCGGCCTCGATGCGGAGCTGCAGCGCTTCGAGTTCCTTGAGGCCACTGGCATCCAGCGGCTGTTCGGCCTGCGCACGATATTGCGCGATCAGCGTTTGCAGGTGGGCCAGGCCGGCCGCGACGTGTTCGCGCACCGTCTCGCCGCGCGCAATCGGCAGCGCCTGGTCGAGCTGGCTGATGCGCAGGCCTTGCTTGTAACGAATCTCTCCCGCGTCCGGTGGCTGTGCGCCGGTGATCAGCCGCAGCAGCGTCGACTTGCCCGCGCCGTTGCGGCCGATCAGGCAGACGCGCTCGTCGGGCTCAAGGGTGAGATTGGCATCGCGCAGCAGGCGCTGGTCGCCGATGGCAAAGGAGATGCTGTCGAGGGTGAGAAGCGTCATCGTGGAGATTATAGGGGGATTGGAAAAGCAAAGCCCGGCACGAGGCCGGGCTTCAAAAGGTGATTTGGGTTTTTTAACTAAACCGCCATCGCGCTTTGCAGTTTCTTGATCGCGTTGCCTTCAAGCTGCCGAATCCGCTCGGCAGACACGCCGTAGCGATCCGCCAGTTCCTGCAGCGTCGATTTCTTCTCGCTCAGCCAGCGCTCACTGACGATCTGCCGGCTGCGGTCGTCAAGGCTCGTCAGCGCGTGCTTGAGCCGGTCCTCGTTACGCGCGTCCCAGTCGTTCTGTTCGATTTCCTCGGCTGGATCGGGATGCGAGTCGCGCAGATAGTCGGCCGGCGTCATCGAGGCGTCTTCGTCGTCGGAACTCGGGCCGTGATCGAAGGCCACGTCCTGGCCGGCGAGTCGCGATTCCATCTCGACGACCTGCTCGGGCGACACGCCCAGTGCGTCGGCAACGGTATCGACTTCCTCGGCGTTGAACCAGCCGAGGCGCTTCTTGTTCTTGCGCAGGTTGAAGAACAGTTTGCGCTGTGCCTTGGTCGTCGCGACCTTGACGATGCGCCAGTTGCGCAAGATGTATTCATGAATCTCGGCGCGAATCCAGTGGACTGCGAAGGAGATCAGCCGCACGCCGACGTCCGGGTCGAAGCGCTTTACCGCCTTCATCAGGCCGATATTGCCCTCCTGGATCAGGTCGCCGAGCGGCAGGCCGTAGCCGCGATAGCCACGGGCGATGTGCGCGACGAACCGCAGGTGCGACAGCACCAGGTTGCGCGCGGCATCCAGGTCCTGATCGTCGCGATAGCTGCGCGCGAGTTGCTGCTCTTCGGCAGCGCTCAGCACCGGGATCGCGCTGATGGCCTGCAGGTAGCCGTCGAGGTTGCCGATCGGGCCGGCAAGAGCCAATTCCTTGCTTTTGAGTGTCACGGCATGCGCCATGTCGAATATCCTCCTGAAGGTGGACAGTACAGTCTAGCACTCGGTGGCTTAGAGTGCTAATCGGCGGGAATGTTCCGCGGTTCGGCGCTACGGGGGGCTGGTGGCGACGAGAGAGCCGTATTGTTGCGAAAAAGCAAAACCCTCCCGGGGCAGAGCTGGATACAGCTCTCCGGAGCCGTGCCGTTGCTTAAAATTGCTTAACGAAAAGACGTTGACATTGTGTTGTTTTTGAGGTACTAAGGACAAGTCTCGGAAAAAACTTGACGGCAGATGAGCGGTTTTTTCCGAAGGGAAAGTGGATGCGGCGGTTACCAGCCTGCCGCATTCCCCAGCCGGCTGCGTCGGCTGTTAGGGATCATTGTCTCCGGCCAAGGCGCAGCGACGGTCGGAGTGGGGGAATAACTGATGAAAACGTTCATTAACAGGCGCTGCGCCTTATCGGCGCTCGTCTTGTCATCGGCACTCGGTCTGGCGGCGCCGGCGGCTTTTGCCGCACAAAACGGTGCAGCCGACCAGAACTGCCCACAAGGGCAAGCGAAATGTAAAGATCAGGCCACACAGCTAGGCACGATCTCAGTCACCGGTACGCATATCCGTGCCGCTGACGTCGAAACCGCTCAGCCGGTTATCGTAATCGGCCGCGACCAGATCGAGCACGAGGGCTTCACCAATGTCGCGGAAATCCTGCAGAACCTGACGGTGGCGGGTTCGCCGCCTATCAGCCGCAGCAATGTCCTGTTGTCGGGTGAAGCCGTCGGCGGCTACTATGTCGATCTCCGCAATCTCGGCGCCGCCCGCACCCTGATCCTGCTGAACGGCAAACGGCTCGGCACCGACACCGGCGGTTTGCAGGATCTCGAGCAGATACCGGTTTCCGCCATTCAGCGCATCGAGGTTCTCAAGGCCGGCGCCGCGGCCGTGTATGGTTCCGATGCCATCGCCGGCGTGGTCAACATCATTACGCGCAACCACTTCACCGGTGCCCAGGCTTCCGCCTACTATGGCCAGTACAGTGAAGGTGATGGCACGAAACAGACCTACTCCCTGACCTACGGAGCACAGAGCGACCGCGGCTCCATCATGATTTCCGCCGAGTACTCGAAGGAAAATCCCGTCTGGGGCAAGGACCGCTGGTTCTCCAAGTATCCGGCCACCACGCGCCATCCCGATGCGGGCTGGTCGATTGCATCGCAGTACGGCGTGTTCTTCAACGGGAATCCGTTCACGGGTGTTCCCGCTCAATACGGGACTTGGTGCGGTAGTGGTCCAATTACTGGTGCCAATGGCCTGTGTACGCTGAATCCGGGCGGCAACCCGTTCGACCTGAACGACTACCATCCGACTCATTTGAGCGGGACTGCCGATCATTCCAACACCAACACCGAAATGATGCTGAAGACGGGATTGAACCGCAAGGCGGTATTTGCCCATGCGGACTACGACATCACCGACCATATCAGCGTGCAGACGACGTTCCTCTACAACCACCGCGAGACGCTTCAGCAGATTGCTGGCTACCCGTTCCAGCCGGCATTTACGGTGCCGGGCAACCCTAATGTCATCGGTTTGACGCCGGACAGCTACTTCAATCCGTTCGGTACCGGTCCCAGGGGTAACGGAGCCGGCGACACGCTTTGGTTTTACCGGCGTGGCTGGGAAGTTCCTCGTACCACCGATAGCCAGCTGACCACTTATCGCATTGGCAGTTCGCTGGTCGGCGATTTCACCATTGGCGAGCACCTGTGGAACTGGGACGTGGGCGCCTACACCAATCAGAACAACGTCCTCAAGATTGGACACGGCGACTTCAACCTGATCGCGACCTCGGAGGCGCTGGGCCCTTCGTTCCTCGACCCCAGCACCGGCAAGGTCACGTGCGGTACGGCGGCCAGCCCCATTCCTTACGGTTCCACGCCCGGCTCGTGCGTGCCGTGGAATCCGCTTTACCCGGCCGGTCAGGTCGGACCCGGCTCGTTGACGGGCAACCCGGCGTTGCAGCAGTTCCTGTTCCCGTATTACCACACCACGGGAGCCACCAGCACGACCGATTACACGGCCGATATCACCGGCTCGATCGTCACGCTGCCGGCGGGTGATCTTTCCATTGCCGCGGGTTACGAGTACCGCAAGGAATCCGGCAAGTATGTTCCGGATGCGTTTGCGCAGGGCGCCCTCAGCACGAACCTCAGCTCGGGGCCGACCCAGGGGCAGTACAACGTCAAGGCCTACTATGGCGAGTTGAATATCCCGATCTTGAGCGATCTCCCGGGTGCGCAGATGTTGTCGGTCGACCTGGCCGACCGCCACTCGAACTACTCCTCGTTCGGCAGCACGAACGACGGTAAGTTCGACTTCCAATGGCGACCGATCCGGGAGTTGCTGATTCGCGGTACTTATTCGCAAGGTTTCCGGGCGCCGCAAATTGCGGATCTGTTCGGCGGCACCAGTGGTGACTTCGCCTACTACACCGACCCGTGCGACATCAGCCATGAAGCCGGCAAGAACCCGGCAGTCGCGAAGCGTTGCACCAGCGGTTTCGGCGGGCAGACTCCCGTACCCGGGAATTACGTGCAGCTCGGGCAGGGCGGCCAGCCATGCGCTACCTTCCCTTGCCAGACCGGCACGCAGTTCTTCTCCGGTTCCTCGCCGACGTTACAACCGGAGACGTCCACCACCAAGACCGCCGGTTTCGTGTACAGCCCGAGCTGGGCGGGGCATCTGGATTTGACGGTAGACTGGTTCCGCATCCACATAGATAACACCATCAGTGGCGACTCGATGGACTCTATCCTGTACGACTGCTACGTACTGGGTGTCGCCAGCCGCTGTTCCAGTTCGCTGTTTACACGGGCGAGCTCGGGCGTAGTCAACTCCGGGCACTATGGCGAAACCAATGCCGGCTGGGACGAAACGGAAGGCTGGGACTTCGGTATTCACTACCAGTTCCCGCTGACGTCGTTCGGTCTGTTTGATCTGACCTGGAATACGACGTATACGGACTACTGGCGGGAGAAGGCCGACAACAAGCCGGACACCCCGGTCAACAGCTACGTCGGTTGGGGACCCACCTTCCGTGTGCGCTCGAACGCGGATTTGGATTGGTCGATGGGTGCGTTCGGTGTGACATTGAGGGCGCAGTACTATTCGCCGATGAAGGAGCAATGCTCGTGGGACAACACGGCGCAAGGCGGCCCGGAATGCAACATGCCGCAAACCGTGCATAACGGGGTAACCGAAAACGCGAACGAAATCGGTTCCAACACGTTCTACGATTTGCAAATACGCTACAACACGCCGATCAATTCCACCATTGCGCTCGGCGTGAACAACGTGTTCGACCATTTTGCCGAGCCGATGTATACGGCCCCCAACTCGTTCTATCCGTACTATGGCGGCTTCGACATTGGTCGCTTCTGGTACCTGCGTTACACGCAGAACTTCTAAAGACTGACTACGCAATGTAGTTCTTCAGGCGGCCCCGAAAAGGGCCGCCTTTTTTTTTATTGCGGTTCGATCTCGCCGAGGTGCCGGCTCACGGCGAACCAGGAACCCAGCCAGCCGAGGGCGGCGCCGGCGAGCAGCAGCAGGAAAACGCCGCCGGCACCCAGGCCCTGCAGTGAGAAGCTGCTGCCGTAAAGCCCGGCGAGATAGGCGACCGGCCCGCTCAACTGCCATAGCGCGATGCTGACCAGAATCCAGGCGGCAATGCCGCCGCCGATGCCGTACCAGAGGCCGGCGTACAGGAACGGCCGGCGGATGAAGCGATCGGTCGCACCGATCAGCTTGCTGACCTCGATTTCCTGGCGGCGGTTCTCGATATCGAGGCGGATTGTGTTACCGATGATGATGACGACGCCGCAGGCAAACAGCACGCCGATGATCAGCACCGCGCGGTGCACGATGTCGATGATACCGGCGAGCCGGTGCAGCCATTCGGCATCGAGTTCGACCTTGTCCACGGCCGAGTTCTGCCGCAGCTTTTGCGCGAGCGGCTTGAGGGCGGTGCCGCTGCTGTCGAGCGGCGTCACGACCAGCACCGCCGGCAGCGGGTTATGATCGAGTGCGTCGATGGCGGCGCCGAAGCCGGAGCGCTGGCGGAACTCGGCCAGCGCCTCGTCGGGCGTGATCAGTTTCACCGTCTTGATACCGGACGCGCGGCTGACGTCCGCCGCAAGTTTGTGCGCGGCGTCCAAACTCACGTCCTGCTTCAGAAATACCGAGATGCGCGCCGCACCTTCCCACGCGCCGCTCAGCGCGCGGATATTGCCAACCAGTACGCTCATGCCGGCGGGCAGGGCGAGCGCGATTCCGATCACGGCGATGCTCAACAGGCTTGCGACCGGGTGGTGCCACAGGCGGCCGAGCGTCGCGATCAGCGTCTGCGCGTGGCGTGTGCCGTAGCCGCGCACCTGTACGCGCCCCGGCTTGCGCTTGAGGCGCGCGCCGCGTGGCCGGTTGCGGCGTAGCGGCTCGTCGGAATCGTCCAAGGGTTCGGGGCGGTAGCTCATGTCAAATTGCGTATTGCAGGTCGGGCTGCACCAGCCGCCCCTGCTCGAGGTTCAGCACGCGCTTGCCGAAGCCGGCGATCAGTGCGTGGTCATGGCTCGCGATAAGCACGGTGACCCCCACCTGGTTGAAGCGCAGGAACAGGTCCATGATGTCGCGCGACAGGTCCGGGTCGAGATTGCCGGTCGGTTCATCCGCGATCAGCACCGCCGGCTTGTTGATGATCGCGCGGGCGATGCCGACGCGCTGCTGCTCGCCGCTCGACAGCGTGACCGGGTACTCCTTCTCCTTGTCGAGCAGGCCGACCTGGTCGAGCGCGGCACGCACCGTGCGGCCGATGTCGGCAACGCCGAGGCCCTGGATGATCAGCGGCAGGGCGACGTTGTCGAACACCGTGCGGTCGGTCAGCAGCTTGTGATCCTGAAAGATGATGCCGATCTGGCGTCGGTAGTGCGGGATATGGCGGCGCTTGACCGCCGACAGGTTCTGGCCGTTGACGACGACGTGGCCGCGGCTGGGCCGCTCAATCAGTGCGATCAGCTTGAGCAGAGTGCTCTTGCCGGCGCCCGAGTGGCCGGTCAGGAATGCCATCTCGCCCTGGCCGACATTCAGGCTCAGGTCGCTCAGCGCGTCGTGGCCGTTGGCGTAGCGCTTGCTGACATGATCGAAATGAATCACGTCAGTCGACGTCTCCGATGGCCAGCATCGCGGTGGCGAAATCGTGCGCGTTGAACACGTCGAGGTCGTCGGCACTCTCGCCGACGCCGATGTAGCGGATCGGGATGCCGAAGCGATTCGCGATGGCGATCAGGACGCCACCTTTGGCGGTACCATCAAGCTTGGTGATGACCAGTCCGGACACCTCGACGGCATCGTGAAACTGCTCCGCCTGCGCCAGCGCATTCTGGCCCGTGCCGGCATCGAGCACCAGTAGCGTTTCGTGCGGCGCGCCGGCATCGGCCTTGCCGAGCACGCGGCGGATCTTCTTCAGTTCGTCCATCAGCCCGGACTGCGTGTGCAGACGGCCGGCGGTATCGACCAGCAGCACGTCGCACTGGCGGGCGCGCGCGGCTTCCAACGCGTCGAACGCGACCGCCGCCGGGTCGGAATTGGGCTTTTGCGCGATCACCGGCACGTCGAGACGCTCGCCCCAGGCCTTGAGCTGGTCGATCGCCGCGGCGCGAAACGTGTCCGCCGCGGCCAGCATGACCTTGTGGCCGTCCCGTTTGAAGCGGGCGGCGAGCTTGCCGGTGGTGGTGGTTTTGCCGGTGCCGTTGATGCCGGTGACGAGGATCACGAACGGCTTCCGAGCTGGCTCGATTTCGAGCGGTGCTTCGACCGGCGCGAGCATCGCCGCAAGGCTGTCGACGAGGCTCGCGCGAACATTGTCGGTGTCGGTCAGCTTACCGCGTTTCGCGTCCTGCTTGAGCGTCTCGACGATCTCGTGACTTGCATCGACGCCCACATCGGTGAGCAGCAACTCGGTTTCCAGTTCTTCGAGTACCGCTTCCTCGATGCGGCCGCGATTCGGCGCGAGCCGCGCGAAGTCGAATGCGAGCCAACTCCTGCCGCGGTTGAGCGATGTGCGCAGGCGTTTGAAGAATCCGGGATTTGCGGGTTTGTCGACCACTACCTCTATTGTACGACGCTCGGGTCGGTAATCACGATCGCGGTGCCGCCGCTGGCGGCAAACTTCACCGTCTCGGTCTGCATCTCGACGGTCGCCGGCAGGCTGGCGGTCGGGTCGAGCAGCGAACCATGGCTGCCCACCAGAAAGCGAACGATGCCGCGCACGCCGTCAGGGTTGATGGTCGTCGCGTGGATGGCTGTGAGTCCCATTTCGTTCGCCAACAGGTCGGTGAACACGGGCGGGATCACCTGGTCGGGCGCGGAACCCGGGCTGCCGACAATCTCGGTCATGTGGATCGGGTGGTTGGCTGCAGCCGCCGCCGCGTAATTGGCCGGGTCGGCCGCGCCGATAACCGTCTGCGCATTACGGAAAAAGTCGAAGTACAGCGGCGAGCCGGGCTGCAGGCCTTGCGAAGCCAGCCCGCTGTTGATCGGGGCGGACAGCTGGGGCGATTTCTGCAACAGCAGGGCGAGGTGGCCGCCCGGGCTGGCGAGGGTCGCCGATATCGCGGTTTTGTCGACAGCCAGGTAATCGACGCCGACGATCGCGCCGAGCGAATGGCCGACGAAGTAGATGCGGCTGCCGTTGAAATCCGGCTGGCCGTCGCCGTTGTAGTCGATCGTCGGCAGCGTCTTCGTCAGGCTGATCAGGTCGGCCACGCCTTCGCGCACGTTGTCGCGGCTGGTCAGCAGGCTCGTCAGGTTGATGAAGTGCGCGCCGCTGGAGTCGATCTTGCTGTCCGCACCGGCCGTGCCGCTCTGGTTATCCTGCACGTCAAGGTTGAACGTGCGCTCGTGATCCGCCTGGTAGAACGGATTGGTCGTATCGGTGACGCCGTGCAGCGGCAGGTCGATGGCGACCACCGCAAAACCCGCGTCGGCGAAGGCGTCCGCGATGGCGAGCATGTTGGTGCGGTTGCCGGTAATGCCGTGCTGGAAGATGACCACGGGCCAGCCGCCGACGGGCTCCGTCCCACCCACCTGCTCGTAAGCCGATTGCGCGTTTGGAACCGTCGCCAGCAGCGGAATCGACAACGTCGCGGTCTGCACCGGCGCCGGGTTGTAACGCGTCAGTGCCGCGCCGTTCTGGCCGGTCCAGTGGCCGGTCAGCGGCGCGGTCGGATCCTGCTCGGTCGGCACCGGCAGGTAATACGGAATCTTGACGTCGCCGACGTAAACGTCCGCGTGGCCGGAGAATTGCTTGTTGATCTGCTGCGTCGTGATGCCCATCGGCTGCAGCACGCCGCCCAGCGGCTTCGCGTGCGCGTCGATGTAGGCCAGCGTTGTGCCGGCCGATTCGGTTGCGAAGCTCCAGGTCAGAATCACGTGGCTCGGGTCGAGCTGGGCGCCCGTCGCGACCTGAAGCATCGCGCCTTCGAGCAGCTTGATCTGGTTGAGTGTCGGGTCGGAAAGATCAGCATTGCTCGCGAGTGCCTGCTTGATCTGCGCGTACTGCGTGTCGGCCGTGGCTGGATTACCATCCGTGCTCTTGATGCCGTCGGTCAGCACGACTTCATAGGCGCTCGACGTATCCAGCGGATGCAGCGGCGTGACGGTCAGCACGCTCTGATTGACGGACGAGACGCCGGCCTTGTAATCGACGCCCGCGGCGAGCGGCTTGATGAATTTGACGACCGCGTGCGTTTTCGGGTCTTCCTGCACCTGGAACACGAATACGGTCTTGCCGCCGACCACTGAGTTCGGGTCGATCGGCGCGGTGAAACCGGCGCTGATAGGAGCCTGCGTCGAAAAGCCGTCGATCTGGTTGACGGCGAGAACGGGCGCTTCGGCCGGATTGGCCTTGGCCTGGTCGGTCAGCGGGATGTTGAGGGTGCCGTCCTCGCTGCCGTTGAAGTACAGATCGTTCGGGTACGGCATCTCGCCGCCTTGCGGGGCGAAGTAAGCGCTGAACGTGGATTGCGGCGCCGGCGCCGGCGGCTGCGATTGCTCTTCCTTGACGCATCCCCCCAGAGCGAATGCAAGCAGAACCAGTACCAGACCGTAGCGATTGTTCATTGGTAGCTCCCTAAGCTCCCATAATGGCTCGGGCTAGGTTACGCTGGTTTTTGAATTGAGCGCAACCTTCCCGCAATGCCCCAACGATCCTACAAAAATGAATTCCGCATCGTCGCCGGCACATGGCGCAGCCGGCGTTGCACGTTCCCGCCGCGCGAGGGATTGCGGCCGACGCCGGACCGCGTCCGCGAGACGCTGTTCAACTGGCTTGGCAACCGCATCGAACGTGCGCGCTGTCTCGATCTTTTCGCCGGCAGCGGCGCGCTCGGACTCGAAGCCTTGTCGCGCGGTGCGGCGCGGACTGTTTTTGTCGAACGCGACCGCGAAGCAGCACAGGGCATTGAAGCGAACCTCGCCCGGCTGGATGCAGCAGGCGCCGAGGTCGCCGCGGTGGATGCGGTCGGTTATCTCCGTAGCGCGGAGGAGTCGTTCGATATTGTTTTTCTCGACCCGCCATTCGCTTCCGGGTTGCTCGAACTCGTGCTGGACCCGCTGCAGGCGCGGCTGCGGCCCGACGCGTATGTTTACCTGGAGTTTCCGTTCGCTGCGGGGGTACCGCCGCTGCCGGCGAACTGGCGACTGCTGAAGTCGAAGCGGGCCGGCCAGGTGGGCTATGGGCTCGCGGCGATCTGATAATATGTCGCCGTCTCAGCTACGGAAACAATAATAGTGGCGACCGCACTTTATCCAGGCACTTTCGATCCGATCACCAACGGCCATTGCGACCTCGTCCGGCGGGCGTTGAAGCTGTTCGACGGGGTGGTCATTGCGGTTGCTGCGAATCCGAGCAAGGCGCCGCTGTTCGACCTCGATACTCGCTGTGAACTCGCGCGCCAGGCGCTTGCGGATGTCGACGGCGTCGACGTCTGCGGCTTCACCGGCTTGACTGTACAGTTCGCGCACGAGCGTGGCATCGGGGTGATCCTGCGCGGCCTGCGCGCCGTATCGGACTTCGAGTTCGAATTCCAGCTCGCCGCGATGAACCGCCACCTTTCGCCGGAAGTCGAGACGCTGTTCCTGACTCCGAGCGAGCGCTATACCTTCCTCTCATCCAGCATGGTGCGCGAAGTCGCCGGCCTCAAGGGTGACGTTTCGCAGTTCGTGCATCCGGCCGTTGAAGCCGAACTCAAAAAGCGTTTCCGCTAACGCTGGCAACGCGGGCAGTAGTAAGTTGCCCGCTGTCCCGATACGACTCTTTTTACCGGTGTGCCGCAGCGCGGGCAGGGCTCGCCGGCGCGATCGTACACTTGCAGTTCGATTTTGAAGTAGCCGGGACTGCCGTCGTCGCGGGTGAAGTCGCGCAGCGTGGTGCCGCCGGCGGCGATGGCGGCGGTGAGAACGGTTTTGACGGCGTCCGCCAACTGATCACAGCGCGGCCGGGCAATGCGGCCCGCCGCACGCAATGGATGGATGGAGGCCGAGAAAAGTGCCTCGTTGGCATAAATGTTGCCGACGCCCGCGACGATGCGGCTGTTCATCAACAGATTCTTGATCGCGACCCGCCGGCCGCGCGACACCTTATATAAGGATGTGCCGTCGAAGCCATCGGACAAGGGCTCGGGCCCGAGGTATTTCAGCAGCGGGTGGGCGAGCGGGTCGCCGCGCGTGAACAGCATTGCGCCGAAGCGTCGCGGGTCGCGCAAGCGCAGGCAGCGGCCGTTGTCGAGCACGATGTCGACGTGATCGTGCGGCCCCGGCGGCGTTGCGGCCGACAGCACACGCAGGCTGCCGGACATACCGAGATGCACGATCAGCGTGCCGGGTGTAACGCGAATCAGCAGGTACTTGCCGCGACGGTCGACGCTCTCGACGGCGGTGCCGGCGAGGGTCGCTTCGAGGCGGGGCGGCACGGGCCACCGCAACTGCCGCTGACGCACGATTACTTCGCGAATCGTCCGACCTTTGAGGTGCGGCGCGATGCCGCGGCGCGCGGTTTCGACTTCAGGGAGTTCGGGCATCGCGTTATGGTACTTGAAGCTGATAGACTCGGGGAAAAACACAAGGCCGCCCCCTACGCGACGACCGGAGCAACACGATGCCTTTATTCTGCAAAGCGGGCTTTATCGCCGTCACCGCCATCATCCTCGCCGCCTGCGCGGCCCAACAGGCCGACACCGCACCGACGTCGAGCCAGAGCGGCTCCGCCGGCGCAAGCCTCGCGCAGAAAATCCCCGACATCAACTACACCGAGTTCAAGCTCAAGAACGGCCTGACCGTGATCGTCCACCAGGACGACAAGGCGCCGATCGTTGCGGTCAACACCTGGTACCACGTCGGCTCGGGCGACGAGCCGACCGGCCGGCACGGCTTTGCGCACCTGTTCGAGCACTTGATGTTTACCGGCAGCGAGCACCATCCCGGCGAGTTCATGGCGCCGTTCGCGCAGGTCGGCGCGACCGAGCAGAACGGCACGACCAACACCGATCGCACCAATTACTTCGAGGATGTGCCGAAGAACGCGCTGGATTTGACGCTGTGGATGGAGTCGGACCGGATGGGCTGGCTGTTGCAGTCGATCGATCAGAAACGGCTCGAGCAGCAGCGCGGCGTGGTTGAAAACGAAAAGCGCCAGGACGAGAACCAGCCGTACGGCAAGGTCTGGGCGCATATCGCGCACGCGACTTATCCGGTCGGCCACCCTTATCACCACACCACCATCGGCAGCAAAGCGGATCTCGATGCGGCAACGCTTGCCGACGTGCGCGACTGGTTCAAGACCTACTACGGCCCGAACAACGCGGTGCTGTCGATTGCGGGCGACGTCGATCCGGCCACCGTCAAGCAGAAGGTCATCAAGTATTACGGCAACATTCCGGCGTCGCCGCCGCTCAGCCACATGCAGACTTGGACCGCGAAAGGCTATGGCGCGGGTCACGAGGTCATGCACGATCGCGTGCCGGCTGCGCGGGTTTACATGGTGTGGAACGTGCCGGCGCTGACGACGGCGGATGTCGATTACCTGAATCTGGTCGCGTCGGTGCTGTCGGACGGCAAGGCGTCGCGGCTGTACAAGCGATTGGTTTATACGGATCAGGTCGCGAGCGACGTGCAGGCGTTCGTGTACGAGCGCGAGATCGCGAGCCAGTTCGTCATCATGGCGACCGTGGTACCCGGCGGATCGCTTGCGAAGGTCAAGTCGGACATTCGCGATGAGCTGGCGCGCTTCCTGAAAAACGGCCCGACCGCGCAGGAACTCAAGCGCGTCAAGGTCGCGCGCTACGCCGACTTTACGCGTGGCATCGAGCGCATCGGCGGCTTTGGCGGCGTTTCCGGTATCCTCGCCCGCGGCGAAGTCTATTACGGCGATCCCGACGCCTATAAAAAGGTGCTTAGGCGCCAGATGACCGCGAGCGCTGCAAATCTCAAGCAGGCAGCCGATGAATGGCTGCCGCAGGGCGGCGCGTACGTGCTCGACGTCGAACCCTACGGCGATCATTCGACCATGGGCAGCGGCGCCGACCGCTCGCACCTGCCGAAAGTCGGGAGCTTCCCGAACGTCAGCTTTCCGACTCTCGAAACCGCGACGCTACCGAACGGCCTCAAGCTGATCGTTGCACACCACGGCAACCTGCCGCTGATCGAATTCTCGCTACAGATCAATGCCGGCTACGCGGCCGACCAATACGCCGGCGCCGTACCGGGCACGGCGGAGCTGGCGCTCGACGCGCTAACGGCGGGTACGCAGAGTCGCGGCGCGCTCGAAATCAGCAAGCAGTTGCAGCGCCTGGGCGCCACGTTGACGTCGGGTTCGGCGCTTGACGAATCCAGCGTCGACATGTCCGCGCTCAAGGCGAATCTCGACAAGTCGCTGGCGCTGTTCGCCGACGTGGTTTTGCACCCGAGCTACCCGGCCGACAACGTCACCAAGCTGCGCAAGCAGCAGCTCGCTGCAATTCGGCAGGAGAAGCATCAGCCGACCGCGCTGGCGCTGCGCATCATGCCGCGGCTGATTTACGGCCCGCACCACCCGTACTCGATGCCGCTGACCGGCTCCGGCTACACCCGCACCGTGTCGAAACTGACGCCGGCCGATCTCAAGCAGTTTCACGACACGTGGTTCAGGCCCAACAACGCCACGCTGATCGTCGTCGGCGATACGACGCTCGCCAAGATCAAGCCGAAGATTGAAAAGCTGTTCGCCGACTGGCAGCGCGGCGACGTGCCGACAAAACACATTGCGCACGTCCAGCCGCCGAGTTCGAGCGAGATCTACCTGATCGACCGGCCCGGCTCGGAGCAGTCGATCATCTTTGCCGGCACGCTGGCGCCGCCCTACAACGCCGATAACCATCTCGCGCTCAGCGCGATGAACAACGTGTTCGGCGGCAGCTTCAACGCGCGCGTCAACATGGACCTGCGCGAGGGCAAGCACTGGGCCTACGGCGCGTACAGCTTCATGTTCGCGGCGCGTGGCCAGGAGCCGTTCATCATCTACGCGCCGGTGCAGACGGACAAAACCGCGCCGGCGATGGCTGAAATCGAAAAGCTCGCAACGGGATTCGTCAACGGCAAGCCCGCGACGAAAGCCGAGCTTGAACGAGTCAAGCACAAGAGCATTCGCAGCCTCGCCGGGCGCTGGGAAACCAACGACGCTGTCGCGGGCTCCATCGGCACGCTGGTCAGCTTCGATCTGCCGAAGGATTACTGGGATACCTATCCGTCACGGCTGCGCAAGATCGACCTCAAGGACGTGCATCGGGCCGCGAAGGAAGTAGTCGAGCCGCACAAGCTGATCTGGGTCGTGGTCGGTGATCTCGACAAAGTAGGGCCGGCAATCAAGAAGCTCGGCTTGGGCAAGATTCACTACCTCGACGCCAACGGTAACCCGGTGCCCGCAACGAAGTGAGAGATTGGCCGTAGGAGTGGCATGACGCCGATGACGCGGTAATCCTGCCCGTCGATTCGCAGCGGGTGGCCGAGGATTTGGGGATTGCCGCGATAGGCGCTCTGCCAGGTTCAGGCTATTGTTTCTTTTGGCCGGTCGGTTTTTTATTTTTCGGCGTCAGCTTGAGCAGGTCGTCGCGCCGGTTCGCCGGCAACTGATATTCGATGCCGAGCTTCGGCCGCGCAAGGGCCAACACGGAATCGTTATTCAGAATCTGAAAGTGGATCGGCTCTTTTTGGCCTTGCAGCTGCACCACGATTTCGCCAGTCGATTTTGACGCGTCGGCCGATTTGACGTTGAAGGCTTGCGCGTGCTGCCAGCCGTCGATGAGTTTTTGGATTTGATCGGAATCGACTTTGGGATCGGACGGTGTGAGTTGCCAGTCGCCATTGCCGGCCCGGGTCAGTTTCAGATTCGGCAACGTTAATGCGGTGATCTTCGCGCTCCTGGGCAGTAGACGTTTACTGACGAACGACAGCGGGTCGCCCTGCAACTGGTAAAACAGCATGTCGTTGGCGAGATAGACAGTGTCGCCGCGGCGGATGTAGCGCTGGTGGTCGAGCGGATCGGACGACCCGAATTCCAATTTCTGGTTATTCAGCGTCAGGGTGAGTTTCGGCGGCTTGAGGCCGAACTGCTTGAGGTCGAGTCCCTCGACCGGGTAGCTGCGCGTGCTGGTTTCGTCCACGCTCGCCAGCCAGTTCTTGATCAGCGCGCTGTCGGCCGGGGCGGCGATGGGCTTGAGCATTTGCCATTGGCCGTCCTCAAGTTTGAACACGGCAGCCTTTTGATTCGGCTGCGTGATCCGAATCGTCTTGATGCTGGCGGGCGCGAGTGTGGTAATTTTCGTCTTCGGCTTTTTGTTTTTCGTTCCCGGCTGGTACCAGATCACCAGTCCGAGCGCGACCAGTACCACGAGCAGGCCGATATTGAGCCACCAGCGGGTCTTCATGCCCGGCGGCGCCTGAACCAGATGAGACCGCCGTAAAGCAGCAGCAACAGGGGCAGGGCGATCAGGAAGCCGGCGCCGAGCAGGCTCTGGCCGACCTGCGACAGCACGAGATGCTTGTCCGGCGCGGGCGGCACGTTAATGTCGATGAAGTTATCGTTGCCGCTCAGCCAGCTGAAGATATTGAGGCCGAGGTCGAGGTTGCCGCCGTTGCCGAGGTAGGCGTTGGCGAGGAAGTCGCCGTCGCCCATGACTACGATGCGCTGATCGCCGTGTGGCGGGTCGGCCTTGGTCGACGGATCATTTTTATTCTTCTTCGCCGTGTCCGCTGTCGCGATCTTCTTGAGCGCCGCCAGCGGCCGCGCCAGCGTGATGCCGATATCGAGCGGACCGCCCCGGTCGCCGGTGTCCTTGTCAAACTTGATTGCGCCTTCGAGCTTGCCGCTTTCCAGCCACGAGCGCGGCAGCGAGCGACTCTTGAGGAACGGCGTCACGCGCCATTTCTCGTGAGGACCGGGCTGGACGGCGGTGGCGCCCGGAATCAACGTTTCGAGGTCGAGATGGCGCGTGATCTCGCTCGGCGGATATTTCGCCAGCACCAGCCAGCGCACGTCCTGTACACCGAACAACCGCGAGGTTGCGTCGACGATCGTGCCGTTCATGAAGTGAACGTCGAGCGCCTTCGCGAGCGGCGCGAGACCGTGCAGCGGGCCCGGGTCGTGCATCCACAGCAGGTTGCCGCCGCCGGCGACGTAATCCTGGATCAGCTTGACCTCGCCCGGCAGGTAATTGGCTTGTGGACTTGCGATGACGAGCAGCGCCGTGTCGGCGGGAATCTTCGGGTGGGTCGTCAGGTTCAGCGTTGCGACCTTGAAGCCCTTCGCTTTCAATGACTTGGCGAACTGTCCGTAATCGAAGTTCGCGTGGCCTTTCGGGCTGCGCTCGCCGTGGCCGGTCAGGAACACAATCTTGCTGGCGCTCGCCCGGGCGATCTTGAGCAGCGCGTTGGTCAGTGCCGGCTCGGTCAACTGGCTGACCTTGTCGCTGCGGCCCTGGTATTGCACATACAGCTCGCCATTCGACGAGATGCCGAGGTCGCGTACGCGGGCGGGCTCGGTATCGGGATTGACAAACTTGAGTGTGACCTTCGAATCAGCGCGCTGGTACTTGCCTATGAACCGGCGGATGGCGTCGCGCAGCTGACGGTTTTGGCGCGCGAACGCAGTGATCGTGACCGGCCCGTCAAGCGTTTTGAGCAATTTCACGCTCGCATTGGTCAACGAGTTGCGCCCGCTCGCCGTCCAGTCGGCCTGCCAGACGTAGGTGCGCGTGAGGTAGGCGAGGGCGCCCGCGATCGCGAGCAGCAGCACCACGAACACGAGGTTCTGCATGCGCAGACCGATTTTGAGTTTGGGGGTGATCTTCATCAGCTTCGCAGGCGGTCGGCGTCAAGTCGCCGAATCGTCAGAATCACGAACACCGCGATGACCATTACGTAATAGACCACGTCGGTCGAATTCATCAGGCCGCGCAGCAGTTTGTTGTAGTGGTGCATCAGCGACAGCCATGCGAACGCGCTCGATTTTTCGGCGGCAAAATTGAAAATCCACAACAGCAGCAGTACGCCGAACGTGCCAACGGCCGCGACCACTGGCTGGCGCGTCAACGACGACAGGTACAGGCCGATTGCGGAGAACGCGCCGACCATCAGCGACAGGCCGACGAGGCCGCTGAAGACCTTGCCGAGATCGATCTGCGTGCCGGCGAGCAGCGCGAACGGCATCATCGAAATCATTGCGACGACGATCAGCATGAACGCGAACATGCCGAGGAATTTGCCGAGTGCAATTTCGGTCGCGCTGATTGGCGCGGACATCAAGAGCGTCAGCGTGCCGCTGCGGCGCTCCTCGCTGATGAGGCGCATCGTCAGCAGCGGCATCACCATCAGCAGCACGATGCTGGTGCTGGAGAGCAGCGGCGCGGCGATCAGGTCGGTGACGCCGGGCGCGTTCGGAATCGAGGCCAGCCGCGGCTGGATGGTCAGGAAGTTGTCGACGCCGGTCAGGTACAGCCAGGCGCAGATGAATTGCACGACGGCAAGGATCACCCAGGCGAGCGGCGAGGCAAACATTGCCTTCAGCTCGCGCCGCGCAATCGTCAGAATCACGCCGCCTCCTTTGCGTTTTCTTCGGATTGCGTCAGGTCGACGAAAATTTCTTCGAGCGACTTGCGCTCCGGCGTGAGTTCCGTGAGCCCCCAATCACCGTCGACCGCGCAGCGTGCGATGGATTCGGCGGGATTGGTATCGGTGGTATGAAAGACGCGGACGTGATGTGCGTCGATCGACTCGACACGGCTGACGTCGGGAATAGCCGTGAGCATGTCGAGGCTCGGAAGCGACCGCGCACCCACAATCAGGCTGTCGCTTTGCATGCGGTCGGAGAGGCCGGCGATCGTGTCGGACAGCACCAGCCGCCCGCGATGGATGATCTGCACGCGCGAGCACACGGCCTGGATTTCCGGCAGGATATGGGAGGACAGAATGACACTGTGGGCCTCGCCCAGCTCGGCGATCAGCGCACGAATCTCGCGAATCTGAATGGGATCGAGGCCGACAGTGGGCTCGTCGAGAATCACGACCGGCGGCATGTGGATAATCGCCTGCGCGATGCCGGCGCGCTGCCTGTAGCCTTTCGACAGGTTGCCGATCAGTCGGCGCCCGACGTCGGTGAGCCCGCAGCGGACCTTCGCCTCTTCGCGCGCCGCACGAATCTTCGCCCGCGGCACGCGGTTCAGCCGCGCGCAGTAATCGAGATACTCGTTGACGGAAAGCTCGTTATAAACCGGCGGCTGCTCCGGCAGGTAGCCGATCGCGCGCTTGGCCTCCTTCGGCCTCTCCAGCAGATCGATGCCGTTGATCTCGACGCTGCCCGAGCTTGGCGCAAGATTGCCGGTCAACATCTGCATCGTCGTCGTCTTGCCGGCGCCATTCGGCCCCAGAAAGCCGAGCACTTCGCCCTTGGCCAGCTCGAAACTCAAGTCGCGCACGGCGGCATGCACACCGTAAAAACGGTCGAGGGCTTCTACCTTTACGAGAATTTCGCTGCTCATGGGTTGCATGTTCAGAGAGATTTGTGGCGAAAAAGTTCAATCCGCCCGAACGCCCTACGGGCTGCCGGCACCGATGCGCCGGATGCGGGTGGATCTATTGCCCACCATCCGGCTGCCTGTATTTCCAGGCTATTAGCACGACCAGCACGGCCAGTAGGCTCCAAGCGCCACCACCACCTGAAGTGCTATCGCCCTTCCCCGAGCCGGCGACATCGGACGAATCCGCAACTTCAAATCCTTCCGTCGCCTTATTGTCAGATGTAGAGTCGTCTTGAACGTCCGACGTTACCGCGGCGGTGATGGAGACATTGCCTGCGGATGAAACTCGATAAGACAACGCTCCCTGAGCAGTTGCTCCGCCTGTCAACTTGCTGAGGCTACACTCGGCACTGTCGCCATTGACAGAACACGCCTGGCTTTCCAAGGTGGCCGATTCAATTGTGACGTCGCCATTGACTTCAAGAGTGACTTTAACATTTGTCGCCGTGACGTCAGATTTGTTGATCACCGAAAAGCCTGTTGTTACCTTGTCCCCTGCCTGAGGAGGCGAAGCTTGTTTGGCGATCGTGACCGAAAGATTGGTAGCCAAGGCGCCGGAAAATATTTCAAGATGCGCTTTGGTCGGGCCGTCGCTCGAATTGTTAGTCGAAGTCTCCGTGTCGCCCGACGACGGATGGTTCCCGACTATTGCATAATAGCGATTGCTGACAAATGGGTCGAAGTAGAGAGCCTTGATGGAGTAATTGCCGAACGGATCGCGTGCATCTTCACCCTTGTCGATAGAGACCCACAGATCACCGCCGTCGATCGACGCAAACAATCCGTTCAGGCGGTCTCCCACGAGGATATGGCGTGGATTCTGCGGGTCCAGCGCAATTGCAATGACGCCGGCGAAATTATCGCCCGACGCCTGGAATAACTCTTGCCATGACGAGCCGCCATCCGTCGTTCGCCACAAATGCCCGAATCCCTGGCTGTCAAAAATACCGGCAAAGACACGGCTCGGGTTTGTCGGATCAATCGCGAGTGTCGAGACATAGGAATCCGCACCCGAGGAAATTCCGTTGTTGACGGATTGCCAGGTCAACCCGGCGTCGATACTTTTATAGACGCCATGCACGGTGCCAAGATAGAGAATTTTCGCGTCGGCCTTACTCATTACCAACGTATGGAAGTGGGGCCCGGAGACGTTGAAATCGGGAAGACCGCTCTGCTCGAGTGTCCAATGGGCACCACCGTCCGAACTCTTCAGAACTCCGCTGTCAGGCGTGTCCCGCGCATAAAGAATATCCGGATTATTGGGATCGACCAGTAGCGCAGAGATATTTGGAAAACTGCCGGCGTCGATCGTGGAGGCATTCCACGTTTTGCCGCCGTCGTGACTCGAATAAAAGTTCTCGAATGCCTGCTGTGTGTATATCGTGCCCGGGGTCGACGGGTCTGGTGCAATGATGCGCATATCGGTATCGCCGAAAACACCGTTACGCGCCTGCCAACTTTGCCCGCCATCGTCTGAGCGGAACACGCCTTGCCACGGACTTGCCCCGTAAATGACATCCGCAGTAGCCGGATCCGGCGCGATATACCAAAGATCGGCATTGGAAAAGCCGGTATTACTGGGGGACCAGGTGCTTCCCGTGTCGTCGCTGATGAATATGCCGCGATTGGTACCAAGGACAAGTCGCGCTGGATTTGTCGGATCCCTATATATTGCGGACGCATCCGCGCTCTTCACTTGATCCGGATCCGGAAGCGCGGTCCAGCTTCCGTCGCCATCGTGCAGTCGGTAGAGAGACCCCGCTGCGGCATAGATGACAGTCGGATCAGCGGGGTCGAACGTGATGTCTTCCACCGTGCCGCCGTTCGATCCTTGAATCGCAGCTATCGGTGCCCACGAATTGCCGCCATCGATCGACTTGTAGATGCTAATGCAACAGTTTCCAGCGGCAAGAATAGTGTCGGGATTCGATGGCTCGAAGACCATAAGATCAAATTCCCGGTCCGAGGGCAGGTCAGGAATTATTTGCCAGGAAGCGCCGCCGTCTGTTGATCGATAGAGGCCGTCCTCAGTACCGGCGTATAACACACTCGGACTCTTTGGACTGAAGCGTACCACTTTGATGTGAAGGTTTCCCGGCTGCGCATTCGCTTTGGCCCAGGAGGCACCACCGTCGGTGCTCACATAAATGCCCGCGTCCCACGTTCCTGCATACAGTTCGTCCGGATTCCCGGGAGCCCGCGCTACGGACGTGACCGCGAGGCCGCTCAGGGGATTATTTGAATCGCCGCCGAGTGTCTTCCACGTCTTGCCACCGTCCTCGCTCTGCATGACCCCTTCATACTGCACTGCAGCTAGCAGGTGCGAGGGGTTAAGCGTATCGACTCGCAGATCTGCGACGTACCATGGCAATTCCGAAAGCAGCGCCCACGATTCGCCGGCATCGTCGCTGAAATACAGCCTCTGTTCGGAAGTCATGAACAGACCGCCCTTGCCGTCGGGCACCAAGGCATCCACGAGGCCGCCCGGCGGGCTGCTTTCGACCCATTGATGGGTTGTATTTGTGGTCGACGCAATCGCCATTGCCGAAGTGAAGCAGCTAATGGCAAGAAAAATTGAGCAGCAAATGCGCCCTGAAAGACTTTCCATGTGATTTCCCCTTCTAATAATTCGACACGCCAAGTGAAATTACTACTCACATGACTGATGTGCAAGATATTTGCCGCCGCCTCAATGTACACGATTGGGGAAAATTCGCGGCTCAATTTCCCGGAACTGCCGCGCTTGTGCGTGGACATTGACGGCGGTCTATACTGGAGTAGAGACAATAGAGGCTTACAACAGCTGACAGGCGAAGGAGGTGCAGCGGCTGTTCAGGGGGGTGACAATGCGGCGCCTTGGGAGTTTCTTGCGGATTTTATTCGTAATCATCCTGTCGGGTGCGGTGCTGACCGCATGTGGAGGTGGCGGGAGCGGGGCCGGTACCGTTACCGGCGTCGACGGGTCGCCTGCCACACCTGGTGATGGAGGTAGTTCTTCAGCGCCAGGCGGGCCGCCGACCTTGGCTTCGCCCTACTATGACGGCGCCACCGGCCAGGTCAACATCGATGAGTCCCACGCGGGAATTCTTGCGGTGGAAACGATGATTATGGCGGAAAACATCGTAGCCCTGGCCTACGATGCACCGGCACTGCCTGCGGGCGAGCAAACGATCAATCAGACGAATCCGGGACCGGACGGCGGAAAAGTCATTCTTAGCGGCGAAGTCAAGGCCGACGGTGCAGGCTGGATTACTGCCGACTATCAAAATTATAAAAGCTCCGACAATGGGACATCGTTTACCTACGACGGCACCATTCAGATAAGTTACGGCGCTTCGTCGGCACAGGGGCAGCCAATTATGTTTGACCTGCCAGGCCTTACGATCTCGACGGCCGCCGGAAGCCAGACATTCACCGGCAACATCACGAAGACGAAGAGCGCGGGGCTCACTGCCGGTACGGCCAAGACGAATTACGTTACCGACTTCGCGGTCTTCGATCATACGCTTAATGCCTCGCTGAAGGCCGACTACAACATTGAAGCCGACGGTCCGCCGATCAGCGTGACAATCTCCGGCAAATTGTTCGACAGTCGCATCGGGTATGTGACGGTGACAACTCCGGAGCCGATGCCGTTCAATACTTTTGACGGTACGCAAACACCCAGCGGCGGTGGCTCGATCGCACTCGCGGGCTCGGGCAGCGATACCGCGATTCTAGCAGCGCTGAATCATTACTTTGGGGCGGTTGGATTGGACACGGATGGTGACGGGCTGGCGGACGAGTCGACACGCGTTGATTGGCAGGCCTTCGACCTGGATACCACGCCCACGCCATCAGGCGCTCCGGCAGCCAACGCTGTGTCGCATATGGTGGCGGAACTGGGGAAAACGGTAAAGCTGGACGGAAGATACAGCTATACACCGAATGGCAATCTTGTCCATTTCAACTGGCAGCTTATTTCTGCCCCAGCCGGCAGCACCGCCATGCTGTCAAACCGGAACGAGGCCGTTGCAACCTTCGTACCGGATGTCGCCGGCGACTACCTGTTCAGGCTGGAGGTGTCCGGTTCGGCCGGCTCCAGCAACGATGCTCTGGTAGTTCAAGCGTCTCCCACCGACGTGTCAGACACGTCTGAAGACACTGTGCCTGAGGCTGGTCCGGACACGATTGCGACGACCGGCGCAAAGGTCGCGCTGGACGGACGCGCCAGTATCGGCACGAACATGGGTCTTGATTGGAGCTGGGACTTATATACACCACCCGGCAGCCAGGCGGCCCTCGATAACGTGAATTCGGCTCAACCCGGTTTTACGCCGGATGTGCCGGGCTACTACAGCGCGGCCCTCAGTGTCACCGGATGCTGTAGCCTCGATCGGTCGCATGTCATTATCAACGCCGGCGGCCCGGTTCACTTCGATCCCGCCGTGGATATCAGCCCAAACTTGGACACGGACGCGGCAGCGGTCGGCGACCTCAACAACGACGGCTTGCCGGACATTGCCATGGGCGGTTCAAATGGCCTTGTCATCATCTACGGGCGCGGCAATGGGCATTTGTCGGCGCCAGTCGTTATGCCGGCGACCAGCACCGCGGACCAGGTTGCCATCAAAGACATCAATGGAGACGGCCTGGCGGATCTCGTCACGGCCCCATACGCCGGTATCGATTATCGACTGCAGCAGCCTGACGGTACGCTAGCCCCGGACGTACATATCGACGATCCCGACGGTTGCTCCGGGCACATGGTGATCGCCAGATTGTTCGGCGCCACGCGCAATTCGCTCGTGAGGGAAAACTGCTCTCGATATATCCAGATTTTCCCGCCTGTTACCGGCGGCACCCTCGGTGCGCCTGTGACTGTCGATAGCGGCGCCTTGAGTTATTCCGGGCTGGCAGTCGGAGATGTAACAGGAGACGGCATCGCCGATCTGGTGGTTACCGCCAGCGCCACGTCATACGAACTGTTGGTCAGTGCCGGGCAGGCGGGCGGTACGTTCGCGCCCGCCGTCAGCTACCCGACCAGCCAAACCGCCAAGCGCATCATGATCGCGGACCTCAATGGGGACGGCCGAAACGATGTGGTGCTGTTCAATGGCTACAGTATCGATATAGTGCTTCAGCAAAGCGGCGGTACTATGACCGATGAAAAGACGTTGGCAACAACCGGCAGCGTCGGGGTACCGGTAATTGCGGACGTTAATGGCGATGGACGCGCCGACCTCATCGTCGGCGAGCAATACTCCGATCCCGTTAATGGTACTTCCCGAGACGAAACCGGCCTGTTCATCCAAGGCGCAGACGGCAGCTTGTCTCGGGAGTATCTGTATCCCGATTTCATTTCCGGCGAGGAAAACAAGATTATCGTTGACCTGAACGGCGACGGCAGGGCCGATATTCTGACGTATGGCAGGGTCGCTGCCTTGAATGTCATGTACGGCGATCCGCCCGGCAGCGAGCAGGTGCAAACGTTACAGACGCAGGCCCTGGAGCATTCGCCGACGAAGTCGTCGGCGCTTCGAGCGGCCGGGGTATTGCGTCTGCCGCCGCTGCAGCTGCAGCTGCAGCTAAAGGCGTCGGGTTTGCCCTGATACATCGGAATCGGCGAAAATATGCGGCTCACACCGGGAGCCGCCATGCCTGATCGCCGCAAACTTGCCAATGCCATCCGTGCGCTCAGCATGGATGCGGTTCAGAAAGCCACTTGTGGCCACCCGGGCATGCCGATGGGCATGGCGGATATCGCCGAGGTGCTGTGGCGCGACTTCCTGCGCCACAACCCGGTCGACCCGCGCTGGCCGGACCGCGACCGCTTCGTGCTGTCGAACGGTCACGGCTCGATGCTGCAGTATTCGCTGCTTCATCTGACCGGCTACGCGCTGCCGCTCGACGAGATCAAGCGCTTCCGCCAGTTCGGCTCGATGACGCCGGGCCACCCCGAATATGGCGTCACGCCGGGGGTCGAGACGACCACCGGGCCGCTGGGGCAGGGCATCGCCGTGGCCGTCGGCATGGCACTAGCCGAAAAGCTGCTGGCGGCACGCTTCAATCAGCCGGGTCACGCGGTTGTCGATCACCACACTTACGTTTTTCTCGGCGACGGCTGCCTGATGGAAGGCGTGTCGCACGAGGCCTGCTCGCTCGCCGGCACGCTCAAGCTCGGCAAGCTGATCTGCTTTTACGACGACAACGGCATCTCGATCGACGGCGAAGTCGCCCCTTGGTTCGGCGATGACACGCCGGAGCGTTTCCGCGCCTATGGCTGGCATGTCGTCGCCGATGTCGATGGCCATGACAGCGATGCGATTCATGCTGCGATCGAGGCGGCCCGCGCCACGACCGACCAGCCGACACTGATCTGTTGCAAGACGATCATCGGTTGGGGCGCGCCGACCCGTGAGGGTACCGCCAAGGCGCACGGCGAGGCGCTGGGCGACGACGAGATTGCGGCGACACGCAAGCGGCTCAACTGGGCGCATCCGGCTTTTTATATTCCACCGGAAATCTATGCCGCCTGGGACGCGCGTGAGCGCGGCCAGGCGCTGCAACAGGAGTGGAGCGATCGCTTTGCCGCCTATGCCAAGGCGCATCCAGATCTTGCCGCTGAATTCGAGCGGCGGATGGCCGGGCGGCTGCCCGCGGAGTGGGGCGGCTGTGCGGACAAAATGATCGCCGACGCCGCCGCGATGGCGGCCGGCCAGGCGACACGCAAATCGTCGGCCGCGGCGATCGAGGCGATCGCGCCGTGCCTGCCCGAGCTGCTCGGCGGCTCGGCCGATCTTACCGGCTCGAATAACACCAACTGGTCCGGCACCAAAGCCATTACCCCGAGCGACGCAACCGGCAACTACCTGCATTACGGCGTGCGCGAGTTCGCAATGGCTGCGATCGAAAACGGCCTGACCGGGCATGGTGGCTTCATCGCCTACGGCGGCACGTTCCTGACCTTCTCCGACTACGCCCGCAATGCCTTGCGCCTTGCGGCGCTGATGAAGATCGGCAGTATCTTCGTAATGACGCACGACTCGATCGGCCTGGGCGAAGACGGCCCGACGCACCAGCCGATCGAGCACGTCGCGAGCCTGCGCCTGATGCCGAACATGAGCGTCTGGCGGCCCGCCGACGCGGCCGAGACCGCCGTCGCCTGGCGAGTCGCGATCGAGCGCCGCGACGGCCCGACGCTGCTCGCGCTGACGCGGCAGAACGTGCCGCAGCAGGCACACAAGGGTGATGCACTATCGGACATCCGGCGCGGCGGCTATATACTGGTCGACACGCCGGACGCGCCGGACGCGATCCTGATTGCGACCGGCTCGGAAGTGCAGCTCGCCGTGGCCGCGGCGCAGGAACTGGCCCGCCGCGACATCGCCGCGCGCGTCGTATCGATGCCCAGCACCGACGTCTTCGACACGCAGGATGCCGCGTACCGCGAGCAGGTTCTGCCGCCCGACTGCGAAGCCCGCATCGCGGTCGAAGCGGGCGTCACCGCCGGCTGGTACCGTTACGTCGGCACGCACGGCCGCGTCATCGGCATCGACCGCTACGGCGACTCGGCCCCCGCGCCAGTGTTGTTCGAACACTTTGGATTCACCGTCGATCATGTGGTCGCTGCGGTGGAAAGTTTATTGTCGGAAAATAAAATCGAGGTTTGAAAGGAATGGCCAAGAAAATCGCCATCAATGGATACGGACGCATCGGGCGCAACATCCTGCGCGCGCTGTACGAGTCCGGGCATGCGAACGACTTGAAGATTGTCGCGATCAACGACCTCGGCAATGCCGAGACCAACGCGCACCTGACGCGCTACGACACCGCCCACGGTCGTTTCCCGGGCGAGGTGAAGGTTGAAGGCGATGACCTCGTCGTCAATGGTGATCACATCAAGGTGCTGGCTGAGCGCGATCCGGCCAAGCTGCCGTGGGGCGAGATGGGTGTCGACGCGGTGCTCGAGTGCACCGGCCTGTTTGCGAGCCGCGAGAAGGCGAGCGCGCATCTCAAGGGCGGCGCCAGGAAAGTCCTCATTTCCGCGCCCGCCGGCAAGGACGTCGATGCGACGATCGTTTACGGCGTCAACCATCAGATCCTCAAGGCGAGCGACACGATCATCTCCAATGCCTCGTGCACGACCAACTGCCTCGCGCCATTCGCCAAGGTACTGAACGACAGCGTCGGCATCGTCGCCGGCCTGATGGTGACGATCCACTCCTACACCAACGACCAGGTGCTGACCGACGTCTATCACAAAGACATCCGCCGGGCGCGTTCGGCGACGCAGTCGCAGATCCCGACCAAGACCGGCGCCGCCGCGGCGATCGGCCTGGTGCTGCCGGAACTCGACGGCAAGCTCGACGGCTACGCGATGCGCGTGCCGACGATCAACGTATCGATCGTCGATCTCACCATCAGCACCGAGCGCGCCACCAGCAAGGAAGAAATCGATCGCGTGATGAAGGCAGCCGCCGAAGGCCCGCTCAAGGGTGTGCTCGGCTACACCGAGGAACTGCTGGTGTCGAGCGACTACAACCACAACCCGCTGTCGTCGATCTACGACGCGACGATGACCAAGATCAGCCCGGACGGCAAGCTGGTGAAGGCGTGCTCGTGGTACGACAACGAGTGGGGTTTCTCGAACCGCATGGTCGACACCACGATCGCCGCGCTCAACGCCAAATAAGTCGATGCCGATTGTCAGGATGACAGACCTCGACCTCGCGGGTCAGCGCGTGCTGATTCGCGAGGATCTGAACGTGCCGATCGGCGACGACGGCAATGTCGCCAACGATGCCAGGCTGCGTGCGGCGCTGCCGACGATTCGCGCGGCGCGCGAGGCCGGCGCAAAGGTGCTGCTGGTGTCGCATCTCGGCCGGCCGAAGGCGGGCGAGTTCGAGGCGAAGTTTTCGATGCGGCCGGTGGCCGAGCGTCTCGCCGAATTGCTGAATGCACCGGTGCGCCTGGCGTCGGACTGGATTGACGGCGTCGAGATCGAAGCGGGCGAGATCGTGCTGGCGGAAAATGTACGTTTTCTGCCGGGCGAAAAGGAAGACGACGACGCACTGGCCCGCAAAATGGGCGCGCTGTGCGACATCTACGTGATGGATGCCTTCGGTACCGCGCATCGCGCCCAGGCCTCCACCCACGGTGTCGCCAAATTCGCAGCGGTCGCCTGCGCCGGGCCGCTACTGACAGCCGAACTGGACGCGCTCGGCCGCGCGCTCGCCGACCCGGCGCGCCCGCTGGTCGCGATCGTCGGCGGCGCCAAGGTGTCGACCAAGCTGACGGTGCTTGAGAGCCTGCTCGGCAAGGTGAACAAGCTGATCGTCGGCGGCGGCATTGCCAACACCTTTATTGCCGCAACCGGCCACGGCGTGGGCAAGTCGCTGTACGAGCCGGATCTCGTCGACGAAGCGCGCAGCCTGCTCGAGCACGCCCGCGATCGCGGCATCGACATCCCGCTGCCGACCGATGTGGTGGTCGCGACGGAGTTCGCCGCCGACGCCGAGGCGGGTGTGCGCGACATCGACGCGGTCGGTGCCAATGAGATGATCCTCGACGTGGGGCCGAAAACGGCTGAAGCGCTGGCCGGACAGATGGCCGATGCCGGCACGATCATCTGGAACGGGCCGCTCGGCGTATTCGAGTACGACCAGTTCGGCAACGGCACGCGTGCGCTGGCTGAAGCGGTTGCCGCGAGTGAGGCGTTCTCGATTGCCGGGGGCGGCGACACGCTGGCCGCGCTCGACAAATACGACATCGCCGACAAGGTGTCCTACGTCTCGACCGGCGGCGGCGCGTTCCTCGAATTTCTGGAAGGCAAGACCTTGCCGGCCGTGGCGATGCTGGAGTCGCGCTTTCAGCAAACAGCGGCGGCGCGCTAGACTATCCGTTCGTCATTCCAGCCTTCGCTGGCATGACTGTAATCTCCGCTTCTTCAATCGGAGCCGCCATGGCAAGACGCACAAAAATCCTCGCAACGCTTGGCCCCGCTTCCGACGCGCCGCACGTGCTCGAAAGCATGATTCGCGCCGGGGTCGACGCCGTCCGCCTCAACTTCTCGCACGGCACCGCCGAGGAGCACGTCCGTCGTGTCAAGGCGGTGCGTGCGGCGGCTGCGACGGTCGGCAAGGATATCGGCGTGATCGCCGACCTGCAGGGGCCGAAGATCCGCATCGAGAACTTTGCGAACGGCCCCGTTATGCTGGCCGACGGCGCCGAGTTTACGCTCGACGCGGAGTTGCCGGACGACGCCGGCGACGAGCATCGTGTCGGTATCACCTATAAGACGCTGCCCAAGGACGTCAACGCGGGCGACCGGTTGCTGCTCAACGACGGCCAGATCACGATGGTCGTGCAGCGCGTCGACGGGCCGCGCATCGTCTGCCGCGTCGAAAGCGGCGGTCCGTTGTCCGATCACAAGGGCATCAATCGCGCCGGGGGCGGCCTGTCGGCCGAGGCATTGACAGACAAGGATCGGCGCGACATCAAAACCGCCGCCGAACTGGGCGCCGATTATCTCGCCGTGTCGTTTCCGCGCGAGGCGGCCGATCTCGAACTCGCGCGCAGGCTGCTGCGCGAGGCCGGCGGCGACGGCGGCATCATCTCCAAGGTCGAACGCAGCGAAGCGATTACCAATATTGAAGAGATCATCCTCGCGAGCGATGCGGTGATGATCGCGCGCGGCGATCTGGGCGTCGAAATCGGCGACGCCGAACTGCCCGGCGTGCAAAAGCGCATCATCAGCATGACGCGCGACATGAACCGGGTCGCGATCGTCGCGACCCAAATGATGGAGTCGATGATTTCGTCGCCGATTCCAACGCGCGCCGAAGTACTCGATGTTGCCAACGCTGTCATCGACGGCACCGACGTAGTGATGCTGTCGGCCGAAACCGCGGCCGGTAAATATCCGGTGAAAGTGGTCGAGGCGATGGCGCGCGTCTGCGTCGGCGCCGAGTCTCAGCGCATGTCGCCACTGTCGCGGCGGCGGCGCGAAGCGACCATCGAGCGCATTGACGAGGCGATCGCAATGGCCGCGATGTACACGGCCAACCATATCGGCGCGAAGGCGATCGTCGCGCTGACCGAATCCGGTTCTACGCCGCTGTGGATGTCGCGGGTCCGTTCGGGCATCCCGATTTACGCGATGACGCGCCATGAGAGCACCCGCTGTCGCGTGACCTTGTATCGCGGCGTCTACCCGGTGCGCTTCGACGTGACCCATGGCAATCCGGACCACGTGCTGCAAGCGGCCGCGCAAGAACTGGAGCGGCTCGGCGACGTGGAGCCCGGCGACATCGCGATCTTCACCAAGGGCGACATGACCGGCGTCAGCGGCGGCACCAACAGTATGAAGCTGATGCGCGTCGGATCGTAAATTTCTTGCGCCAGGTCACTGTGCGCGGTGGCCAGGCCGATTATAATTTTGTTTTTCCGGTCTACATGGAGGTAGTCATGAAAATTTCCCATACCGCTTTGCTGGGCGGCGCCATGGCGCTGAGCCTGCCGCTGGCGGTGCCGGCCTTTGCCCAGACCGGCGGCACCAACCAGCAGCAGATGTCACAAATGAACAACGTGCAGTGGCAGGGCAAGGACACGATCCGCGGCAAGGTTCAGAATATCGATCAAAGCAGCAGTATCGTCACCGTGAAGACCCGGCACGGCCACCAGTTGAAACTGCACTATCCGTCGTCGGCGCTCCAGAAGGTAAAAGAGGGCGATAACGTCGCCGTTCAGTTGGCGTACGCCAAAACCAGCGGCACGTCCGGCGCGACTTCGACGAGCCAGTCGTCGTCAGGGATGCAGGGCAGCGAGTCGATGAGCGGCGGCAACTGGCAGGGCGTTCACACGATGCCCGCGACGGTGAAGGAAGTCGACCGGAAAAAGGGCACGGTGAAGGTTGAAAGCGAAGGCAAACCGTTGGTCGTCGCGTTCGAGCCGTCCGCGCTGAGCCAGCTTAAGCAGGGCGAGAAAATCAAGATACACCTCGCCATCCGCGACACTTCTTCGCCGACCTCCAGTATCTCGCGCTGATCCAGCCGACCATCGAGAGTGTGTTTGACGGGCTGCTGAATGGCATTTCAGCAGCCCTTTTTTTTGTACGGCTATATCAGCATTGACCCTACATTGCGCCAGGCCCCGCCGCAGCCTACGCTAGCGACGGATATATCCCATACACGGAGGTGGTACCAATGAAACTTTCCCGCATGGCGCTGCTGGGCGCCGCGATGGCGCTGAGCCTGCCGCTGGCAATGCCGGCGATGGCCAGCAATCACGATGCCTACCAGAAAAAAATGACGAAAATGTCGCATCATTCGCAGTGGACGGCGATGCGCACCGTCCATAACGCAAAGGTGCAGAGTGTCGATCAGAGCACCGGCATCGTGAAGGTGTCGGCGCGCGGCAACGAAGAGATGACGTTGCACTTTCCGCCCAGCGCGTTGAAGAACGTCAAGAGCGGCGACAAGATCGCGCTCATGTACGGCTACGCGACCAGCAAGGCCGGCAAGACCGGAACCGAAAGCGGTTCGTCCAGCTCCAGCCACAATGCGATGCACTGGCAGGGCGCCCACACGATGCCGGCAACCGTGAAGAACGTCGATGCGAAAAAGGGTCAGCTGACGGTCGAAAGCGAGGGCAAGCAGCTCGTGCTGGCGTTCCCGCAATCGTCGCTCCGGAAGCTCAACCAGGGTGAGCAGATCCAGGTGCACATGGCGCTGCGCGATACCTCGTCGAGCAAGTCCAGCATCGCGCGCTGATCTTTGCTTGTGATATCACTTCGAGAGGGGCCTCTGCCCCTCTCTTTTTTTGCCCCGAGTGACCGGTTAATATCCGCCGGTGATCGAAACTGACAACTCTCAAGAAGAATCCGCCCCAAAGCGTAAGCCGCTGCGCCTGCTGAAGCGCATCGCGTTCTGGACCGGCATCGGCATCATCGCCGTCCTGATTATCGCCGGCGGCGCGATCTATGGCCTGTTGCGCGGCAGCCTGCCGCAGCTCGACGGCCGCGTGGCGCTCGTGGGATTAAGCGCGCCGGTCAAGATCGAGCGCGACGCGAACGGTGTGCCGACGATTACCGCCGCCAACGAATTGGACGCGGCACGCGCGCTCGGTTATGTGCATGCCCAGGACCGATTCTTCCAGATGGATCTGCTGCGCCGTGCGGCGGCCGGCGAGCTGGCCGCGCTTGCGGGTCCGGCGCAGCCGATCGTCGACCATGACCGCGACCGCCGTCGCTTCCGGATGCGGGCGGTGGCGAAACAGGTTCTCAGGCTGCTGCCACCGCGCCAGCGCGCACTGATCGGCGCCTATACGCTGGGCGTCAACGAAGGCCTCGCCGCGCTCGACGTGCGCCCGTTCGAATACCTGCTGCTGCGCCAGAAGCCGGCGCGCTGGCAGCCGGAAGACTCGATTCTCGCAATCATGGCGATGTATTTCGATCTGCAGGACTCGACCGACCAGCGCGAGCAGGCGCTGGCGAAAATGAACGCGATCCTGCCGCCGGCGCTGTACGATTTCCTGACGCCGCAGGGGACGCGCTGGGACTCTCCAATCAAGGGGAAAGCCTTCTCGCCGCCGCCGATTCCCGGAGCGGATGTAATTGACCTGCACACGCAGAAAACGGCAGTCGCCGACTTGTCGAATGTTCTGTCACTCGACCCGGCACGCCACCTGGTCGCCGGCAGCAACAATTGGGCGGTGGCGGGCTCGCGCACCGCAAACGGCGTGCCGCTGATCGCCAACGACATGCACCTGCATCTCGGCGTGCCGCCGATCTGGTATCGCGTGCGGCTCGTGTACAAGGAATTGCGTCCGCCGCACAAGGCGGTCGACGTTACCGGCATCACACTGCCGGGCGTGCCGGGCATCGTCGCCGGCAGCAACGGCCACATCGCATGGGGCTTTACCAACGCCGACGGCGACTGGACGGACCTGGTGAAGGTCGAGACCGACCCGGCGCACCCGAACCGCTACCGGACGCCCGACGGCTGGCGGCCGTTCAAGGTGCACAACGAAGTGATTCACGTGCACGGCGCGCCCGATGTGCTGCTCAAGGTGCGCGGCACGATCTGGGGGCCGATCGTCGGCAAAAGCCTCGACGGGACGCCGCTCGCGGTGCACTGGGTCGCGCAGCAGCCATCGGCCACCAATCTCGAAATCTGGAACCTGCAAGGCGCCCAGACCACTAAGGAGGCACTCGATATCGCCGCGCGCGCCGGCATGCCGGAGCTGAATTTCGTCGTCGCCGACACCGCCGGCCACATCGGCTGGACGCTCGCGGGGCGGATTCCACACCGCCTCGGCAATTACGACCCATCGCTGCCGGCATCGTGGGCGAACGGCGACAACGGCTGGGACGGCTGGCTCGACCCGGCGAAATACCCGCGCATCGTCGATCCGGACGGCGGCCTCGTCTGGACCGCCAACAACCGAGTGGTGGGCGGGAAGGCACTGGCGAAGATGGGTGACGGCGGCTATGCGCTCGGCGCTCGTGCGCAGCAGGTTCATGCCGATCTGAAGCCGGTCCAACACGCCACGCCGGCGGACATGCTCGCGATCCAGCTCGACGACCGTGCCCGGTTCCTTTCGCGCTGGCACGATCTGCTGCTGCGCCTGATCACGCCCAAGGCCGCCGCCGCGAACCCGCGCCGGGCTGCCTTTCGCCATTACGTCGCCGCCTGGGGCGGCAAGGCGGCGGTCGATTCGGTGGGCTATCGGCTGGTGCGGCTGTTTCACGAGCGGCTGCGCGCGCGCGTCCTGTCTGCGCTGCTCGCGCCGGTGCGGGCCAGGGCGCCGCATTTCGAGGCACCGGCCCTGTCGCAGTTCGAAGGGTCGCTATGGGAGCTGGTCGAAAAGAAGCCCGCCAACCTGCTGCCGCCCGGCTACAAGAGCTGGGACGCGTTCATGCTGGCGGTGGTCGACTCGATCATCGCCCACCATTGGCAGGCCGAGGGCGGGCTGGAACATTTCACCTGGGGCAAGCGCAACACCGTGCACGTGCGTCATCCGCTGAGTTACGCGGTGCCGCTGCTCGCGTCGTGGCTCGACATGCCGGTCATGGAACTGCCCGGCGACCACAACATGCCGCGCGTGCAGGCCGTCTCGTTCGGCGCGTCAATGCGCATGGATGTGGCGCCGGGCGACGAGCAGGAGGGTATCTTCGAGTTGCCGGGCGGCCAGAGCGGCCACCCGATGTCGCCGCATTACGGCGACGAGTTCAAGGCCTGGGCCACCGGAAAGCCGACGCCGTTTCTGCCGGGGCCAACCGAACATGTGCTGATGCTGGTGCCTGCGAAGTCGTAACAGCCGGGGCCTCCAGCCACTCGAACACCGGCCGCCACTGCACCTTATCTGTGCGTACCCGTCGCGAGTCCAGTTCGTGAATGCCAAGCCCCTGTTCGGCGGCCAGCGCGTAATGCTGGGTGTTGCGAAGCGTAGTAATGAACGGGATCGTGAGGCTGTCGAGAAACCGCACCAGCGCGTCGTAGACTTGCGTATTGCGGCGCACGCGATTGGCGACGACGGCCAACCGCTGGTGGCGGCGCAGCGAGCTGGTTGCCAGCAGCAGGTCGCCGATGGCCCGTGACGAAGCTCGAATATCGAACGCAGACGGCAATACCGGCACGATCACCGCGTCGGCCTCGCGGGTGACGTCGCGCAACTGCATGCGATCGAGCCCGGCCGGCGTATCGACGATCAGTCGCTCGGTCTCCGTCGGTACGCGGATCGCAAAGCTGCGCGTGATACCTTCCGTGCGCTGATGGGTCCAGACGCCGGCAATCCGTGCCCGCTCGCGCGGTCGCGCGCCGAGCCATTCCGTGCTCGAACCCTGCGGATCCATATCCAGCAGGCACGTCGCGCGGCCGGCATTGGCATAATACGCGGCGATCGTCGTTGCGAGGGTGGTCTTGCCGCAGCCACCTTTCAGGTTCACCAGCACAATACGCCGCATGTCGCACCGTGTTACCAGGTAATCGGGCCTGATAATCTAACTTAATGCGGCGATCAAAGCGAACGGGCGTGGGAGAATAGTCCTGATGGAAAACGACAACCAGCCGGCCCCCGGCGAACCATGCGGCCTGGTCCTGCCGGGCGGCGGCGCGCGTGCCGCCTACCAGGCGGGCGTCGTCAAGGCGGTTGCCGAGGTGCTGCCGCCGGGCGCGCCCAATCCGTTCCCGATCATTACCGGCACGTCCGCCGGCGCAATCAATGCGGCGATGCTGGCCTCTCACGCGGTCGAATTCCAGCGCGGCGCCGAGCGGCTGGCGGAAATTTGGGAGAACCTGGCCGTCGAGCGCGTGTTTCGCGCCGACTTGTGGACCATGGTCAGCACGGCGGCGCGTTGGCTGCTGACGCTGATTCACGGCGGCAACGGCCGCCACGTGCCGCGCGCGCTGCTCGACAACTCGCCACTGCGCAAACTGCTGGCGGACAATATCCCGTTCGCCGACGTCGACCGAGCCATCGATGCGGGGGCATTGCGCGCCCTGGCGATCGTCGCGTCGGGCTACAGCTCGGCGCGCTCGGTCGCGTTCTTCAACGGCTCCCGCGACATCGACCCCTGGAGTCGCGAGCGCCGCGACGGTCGCCGCTCGGCGATTACGCTGGACCACATCATGGCGTCGATCGCGCTGCCGATCATCTTCCCGTCAGTACGCATCGAGCGCGAGTTTTTCGGCGACGGCTCGATGCGCCAGGCCGCGCCGCTCAGCGCAGCCATTCACTTGGGCGCGAGCAAGATTCTGATCGTCGCGGTGCGTAACGAACAGGCGAACGTGATGCCTCAGACGGCGGTGTATCCGAGCTTCGGTGAAATCGCCGGCTACGTCCTCGACACGCTGTTCATGGATACGCTCTACACCGACCTCGAACGGCTGAAGCGCATCAACCAGACGTACGAGCACGTACCGGAGGCCGCGCGCGAGCCGGGCACTCCGGACTTGCGCATTATCGACACGCTGGTGATCGCGCCGAGCGTCGACATCGGCGAGATCGCCGATCGCCACCGCCGTGAATTCCCGCACGCGGTCAATGTAATGCTGAAGCGCGTGGGCGCGCACCGCTCGGACGGCAATCAGCTCATCAGCTACCTGTTGTTCAGCGGCGCGTTCTGCCGGGAACTGATTGAACTCGGCTACCGCGATGGCCTGGCCAATCGCGTCCGCATTCGGGAGTTTCTCGGCGTCACTGACGACGCAGATGTCTGATCAGTTGATTTCGTTGTGCCGGACGATCACGTTGTCGTGGCCGGTGCGCAGACGCTCCGCAAGGCGTTCGGCCAGGTAGACCGAGCGGTGGAAGCCGCCGGTGCAGCCGATGGCGATGGTGAGGTAGCTGCGATCGTTGGCCTCGAAGCGGGGAATCCATTTGTCGAGGAAGGCGCCGATGTCGGCAAGCATTTCGCCGGCTTCGGGCTGGCTTTCGAGGAAGGCGATGACCTGTGGGTCGCGCCCGGACAGCGGGCGCAGCTTGAGTTCCCAGTAGGGGTTGGGCAGGCAGCGGGCGTCGAAGACGAAGTCGGCATCCGGCGGCACGCCGTGACGGAATGCGAACGACTGAATCAGGATCGACAGCGCGTTTTGCGGCGAACGGTGCACGCGCTCGCGGATCATGGTGCGCAGGTCGTGAATACTGGTATCGGTGGTATCGAGCGTCAGGTCGGCCTGCTCAGCCACCGGCGCGAGCAAATCGCGTTCGGTGCGAATCGCATCGCGCAGCGACATCTTGTTGTGCGACAGCGGATGCCGGCGGCGCGTTTCGCTGTAGCGCTTGACGAGCTTTTCCTCGGCGGCATGCAGAAAGACGAGATCGCAATCGACGCCGGCACGTTCGAGTTCCTGCACCGCGCCGGCCAATGCGGCGATGTCTTCGCCGCGGTTGCGCGCATCGACGCCCAGCGCCATCAGGTTGAATTGCGGTTCGCCGGTGAGAATGGTCGCGCGCGCGACGCTCGCGATCAGCGTGATCGGCAGGTTGTCGATGCAGTAGTAACCGAGGTCCTCGAGCATGTTGAGCGCGACGGATTTGCCGGAGCCCGACAGGCCGCTGAGGATGACCAGCTTCATGCGCGCAGGCTCACCTGCGGGTACAGCACATTTTCGTTGTCGTCGGCAAAGCAGGCGTAGAGCGCCTTGCTGGTTTTCGCTTCACGCAGGTGGCGGCGCACTTCCGGGTCGCTCAGGCGCAGCGTGACCTGCGACACAAGCTGGGCATGCGCCTCCGTACATTCGAGCGGCACCAGGATCGCGAACATCAGGTCGACGGGAACATTATCCTCGGCGCCGTAATCGACCGGTTCGTTCAAGCGGATCAGCGCGCCGATGACTTGGATAATGCCGGCGGCGCGGCCGTGCGGCACAGCAATGCCGCCGCCGATTGCCGTACTGCCGAGCCGTTCCCGCGACACCAGCCCCTGCATGACTTCGGCTTGCGACAGGTCGGGCTGATCCTTGCTCAACAGTTCGCTCAGCACTTCGAGGGCGCGCTTGCGGCTGTCCGCCTTGGCATTGGCGAGTACACGGGCGGGAACGATCAGCTGGTTGAAATTCATAAGGGCGGGCCTACCAAAAGCAACGCCGGCTGCCGCAATGCGACAGCCGGCCGTCATCGTAGTTCGGCGTCAGTCAGCCGTGCGGGTGGTGGTTGGTTTTCTTTTCCTTGAACGTCTTGACCTGACGATCCAGCTTGTCGACCAGTTCGTCGATCGCCGCGTACATGTTTTCATCTACGGCGTCGGCAAACAATTCATTGCCCGGCAGATTCATGCGTGCTTCCGCCTTGTGGCGCAGCTTTTCGACCGACAGTATGACATGAATGTCGGTGGCATGGTCGAAGTGGCGCTCCAGGCGTTCGACCTTGTTGTCCACGTAACTGCGGAGTGAGGGGCTGATATCGACGTGATGACCGGTCAGGCTCATTTCCATGACAATCTCCTTCGCTTGCTTCATGACTCGGCTCGAGTCTGTTTACGCAGGTGAGAGGGCGGGATCGACAACGCTTCGCGGTACTTGGCGACCGTGCGGCGTGCGACGTCCACTCCCTGGTGCTTCAGGACCGCGCTGATGCGGCTGTCGCTTAGGGGCTTGGCGACGTTTTCGTCCGCGATCAGCTTGCGGATCATCGCCCGGATGGCCGTTGCCGAATGGTCCTCCATAGCCCCATTCGACACGGCATTCGAGAAGAAATAACGGAATTCGAGCATGCCGCGCGGCGTCGCCATGACCTTGTTGGCGCACACGCGCGACACGGTGGATTCATGCATCTTGAGGCGCTCGGCGATGCTTTTGAGGCCGAGCGGCTTCATCGCTTCTTCGCCGAAGTCGAAGAAATCCTGCTGGTGTGCGACGATCGCGGAGGCGACTCGGAGCAGGGTTTCGCTGCGCATTTTGATGCTCCGCAACAGCCAGCGGGCTTCGTCGAGTTGCTGGCGCAACGCGGCCTGGCTGCCGTCGCCGCGGGTGTTGCGCACGCAGCTTTCGTACAACGGGTTGATTCTCAGGTGTGGCGCGATGTCCGGGTTCATCCGGCACTGCCACTGGCCGTCGCGGCGCTCGATCAGCACGTCCGGCACGAGGTAGTCCACGTTCGTACCGCCGGCCGTGGCGCCCGGGCAGGGGTCGAGGCCGTGGATCAGCGCGATGGCCGCTGAGAAGGTGGCGTCATCGAGTTGGAGCTCGTCCTGGATCTGCCGGCGCCGGCCGGCGCCCAGTGCTTCGAGGTATTTTGCGGCGATGGCCAGTGCGGCGGCCTTGCCCGGGGTCGTGTTGGCGCAGGCGGCGATCTGCACGCCGAGGCATTCCGACAGCGAGCGCGCGCCGACGCCGAGCGGGTCGAAGGCCTGGATGCGGTGCAGCACGGCTTCGACCTCGGCCGGCCCGACCGAGACGTCCGGCTTGAGGCCCGCGGCGATATCGGCGAGGTCGGCACGGAGATAGCCGTTGTCGTCGATGCTGTCGATGAGGGCCGAGCCGATGGCGAAATCCTCCTCGGACATCGGCGAGAGGCGCAACTGCCAGAGCAGGTAGTCCTGCAACGATTCCTCGCTCGCCGCGGTGCGGTCCCGCCAGGCATCGGGATCGCCCGACCAGCCGTCGCCACCGGCGAAATCAGGCATGTCCAGGTCGAGGCCGCCGTCGTCCTGGTGTTCCGCGGGTTCGGCGTCGGCTTCGATCCTGTCGGGCTCGCCGTCGGCGCCGTCCGGCCCGGATTCGACCGGCTCCAGCATGACATTGCCGGCCAGCGCCTCACTGAGATTTTCCTGCAGTTCCAGCGCCGAAAACTGCAGCAGCTTGAGCGCCTGGCGCAGCTGCGGCGTCATCGTCAGCTGCTGGCCGAGGCCCAGTTGCAGACCCGGTTTGATCATACTCGTAGTGTACTGCCTCGCCTTCGAACCGGCCACAGCGGGAAAGACCCCACTAGAGCCGAAAGTCCTCGCCCAGGTAGACCTCGCGGACCCGCCGGTCCTCGAGCACCGCCTCGGGCGTCCCGGCGGCGATCACCTGTCCCTCACTCAATATGTAAGCTCGCGAGCAGATGCCAAGCGTCTCGCGGACATTGTGGTCGGTGATCAGCACCCCGATGTTGCGCTGCTGCAGGTGGTCGATGATCCGGCGGATGTCGATGACCGAGATCGGGTCGACGCCGGCGAACGGTTCGTCGAGCAGGATGAAGCGCGGCTCGGCGGCCAGCGCTCGGGCGATCTCCACGCGGCGGCGCTCGCCGCCCGACAGGCTGATGCCGAGGCTGTCGCGGATGTGACCGATATGCAACTCGGCGAGCAGCTCATCCAGCACGCCGCCGCGCTCACTGCGCTTCAGGTCACGGCGGGTTTCGAGGATCGCCGTGATGTTCTCCGCCACGGTGAGCTTGCGAAACATCGAAGCTTCCTGCGGCAGGTAGCCCACTCCAAGGCGCGCGCGGGCGTGTACCGGCAACTTGGTGATGTCGCGGCCGTCGATATGAATCGTGCCGCCGTCGGCCGGGATCAAGCCGACGATCATATAGAACGAGGTCGTCTTGCCGGCGCCGTTCGGCCCCAGCAGGCCCACAACCTCGCCGCTTTCGACCTGCAGCGAGACGTCCTTGACGACCTCGCGCTTGCGGTAGCGCTTCAGCAGCCCCTCGGCGGCGAGCCTCATCGGTGACTGGAACCGTTGTCTTTGGGCGGAATGACGATATGCACGCGGCCTTTCTTCTGTTTCGCGCGGTGGGCGATGACCTTGCCGGCCTGCGTGTTGTAGCGGATGTAATTCGCGGTAATCAGCTGGCCGCCCTGGTCCACCCGGGCGTTGTCGATCAACTCGACCGTACTCTTATCAGTATCGTAATGGATCTCGCGCGCGTGACCCTTGACCGGCTTGGCGTCTTCCTTGGCCTGGTAAAAGGTGGCCGGGCTGCCGACGATGATCGCCTTCTTGAGCTTGCCGTTTTTCAGCGTCAGCGTCGCCTGGTCCGCAGTAATGCGAATGCTGCCCTGGGTGATGACGACATGCCCGGTATAGACGCTCGTGCCGTTGTCGCCGTTGGCCGAGCCGGTGTGGTCCCAGCGGTCGGCGGTGATGTTGATCGGCTGCTTGGCGTCCGATTTGAGCGCGTAAGCCCGCTGCGGCAGCGCCCACACGAGCATGCACAAGACCAGGACCGAGGCGATGCCGACTGGCCGATGGCGTAGCCGAGCTCCTTTTTGCTCCGGATTCTCGCCGGCCGCGACGGCCGAGCTAATGCGCATAAGTGCCTCGAACCGCATGTTCGAGCTCCATATGATTCTGCTGCATATCGATAACCATCCCCACCGCGTGAACATGGCTCGGACCCTGGACGATCCGCACCGGATCGGCGGTACGCGCCTCGCGCTTCTTCGTATACAGATCGAGTGTCGGCGCGAAAACCTTCAGCATCTCCCCGTTTCGGGCCGGATGCGTCACAACGACATCACCACGCAAATGCACGATATTGCCGCCGGCGGGAATGGTACCGTGCCGCGCGGTGACGTGCCACGGCGCGGCCGGATCGGCCGGCGAGTACCAGGTGAAGCGGGGCGCTGTGAGGTCGACGCTGCCGTCGTCGGGATGATGGGTGACGGTGTCCGCCAGCAGCCGGTATTCAAGCTTGCCGGCGGTGTTCATCTGGGTGATGGTTGCGCCCTTGAACCAGTAGTCCGGCGCGTGGCTGACGGCCTGCGTCGGCGCTTGCGCCGACGGGCTGATGTGACGCAGCAACCAGTAGGTGCCGCCGGCCAGCACGGCCAGCAGGACGAGCGTCAGCCAGAGCCGCATACGCCGGTCAGCGTGCCGCGAGCAGCAGGTCCGCCACGTCGCGCACCGCACCAAAGCCGCCGCGGGCGGGTGTCACCCAATGGGCGGCACGACGGATGTCGGAATGCGCGTCGGCGACCGCAATGGCCAGGCCCGCGGCCTGCAGCAGCGGCAGGTCGGGCAGGTCATCGCCCACCGCGGCGCAGTCGGCCGCGTTCAACTCGTAGCGGGCCAGCAGTTCGTTGAATACCGGCAGTTTGTCGGAATGGTTCTGCACTACGTCGCCGACGCCGAGTTCATTCATCCGGCGGGCGACGGCTTCGGACTCGCGCCCGGAAATAACGGCCGTGCGCACGCCGGCCGCGTGCAGCAGCTTGATGCCGTGGCCGTCGCGGGTGTGGAAGGCTTTCAATTCCAGGTCGCCGGGGCCGTAATAAAAGCGTCCGTCGGTGAAGACGCCGTCGACATCGAAAACCACGAGCTTGATACGGGCAGCACGTTTTTGCAGCTCCGAATCCATTAAACAACCCCGGCGCGCAGCAGGTCATGCATGTGGAGCACGCCGGTGAGACGGCCGTCGGCGTCGGTGACGAGCAGTACCGTGATCTTGTGCTGCTGCATCAGCTTGACGGCTTCGCCGGCGAGCGTCTCGGCGGCGATCGTCTTGCCGCCGGGCGTCATGACGTCGCGAACCGGCGTCGCGTGCACGTCCGCGCCGCGATCGAGTGTGCGGCGGAGGTCGCCGTCGGTGTAGACGCCGAGGATGTGGAAATCGCCGTCGACGATCGCGGTCATGCCGAGGCCTTTCTGCGTCATCTCGAGTAGCGCCCGGCTGAGCGGGACGTCGGCAGTCACCGCCGGAATTTCATCCTCGCGGTGCATCAGGTCGCCGGCGTGCAGCAGCAGCCGTCGGCCGAGGGTGCCACCGGGGTGCGAGCGGGCGAAGTCCTGTTCGGTGAACCCGCGGCTTTCGAGCAGCGCGATCGCCAGCGCATCGCCCATCGCCAGCGCCGCTGTCGTGCTCGCGGTCGGCGCAAGGTTGAGCGGACAGGCTTCCTCAGCGACGCTGACATCGAGGTTCACATCCGCCGCCGTTGCGAGCGTCGAACCCGGCTTGCCGGTCAGCGTGATCAGCGCGACGCCGAGGCGCTTGATCAGCGGCAGCAGCGTCACCAGTTCCTGGGTCTCGCCCGAATTCGACAGCGCGAGCACCACGTCTTCGCCGGTGATCATGCCGAGATCGCCGTGGCTGGCCTCGCCCGGATGGACGAAAAAGGCCGGGGTGCCGGTGCTTGCGAGCGTGGCGGCGATCTTGCTGCCGACATGGCCGGACTTGCCCATGCCGCTGACGACGATGCGGCCGCGGCAGCCGAGGCACAGCCGGCAGGCCTGCGCGATGCGGTCGTCGAGCCTCGCGGCCAGCGCGCCGACGGCCGCCGCTTCGACTTCGAGCACGCGCCGCGCACGGGCCACCGCCGCCGTCGCGTCGAACGCCTGGGAGGGGGAATTGATCATCGCGCAGAGGATACCGGAATACCCTTGGGCGGGCTATAACCGGCCCTCGGCGGTAGGGTGGGACGCGGGACCGAAATATCTATAAAATAGCCGGCTTCCCCAGGACAACGGACAAAACCGAATGGATGCCGCACAAGTCAAACGGCTGATCGAGGAGGCGCTGCCCGCAGCCGAAGTGGCGGTCGAAAGCCCCGACAACACGCATTTCACTGCGGTGATCGTGGCCGCGGATTTCGACGGCAAAAGCCGCATTGCGCGCCACCAACTGGTTTACGCCGCACTGGGCGAGCGCGTGGGCGGCGAGATTCATGCCCTGTCGATGCGGACGCTGACACCAAACGAGCGCGAAAGCCTTGGATAAGTTATTGATTCAGGGTGGTCGCCGCCTTGAAGGGGAAATCCGGATCTCCGGCGCGAAGAATGCGACGTTGCCGATCCTGGCGGCGACGCTGCTGGCCGACAGCCCGATGACCGTCGGCAACGTGCCGCACCTGCACGACGTTACCACCACGATCGAATTGCTCGGACGGATGGGCGTCGGCCTGACGATCGACGAGCGTCTGCGCATCGAGGCGGACTCGAACACGATCCGTGAGTTGTACGCGCCCTACGAGCTGGTGAAGACCATGCGCGCTTCGATTCTCGTGCTCGGGCCGCTGCTGGCGCGCCATGGCCGCGCCGACGTGTCGATGCCCGGCGGCTGCGCGATCGGCACCCGGCCGGTCAATCTGCACATCGCGGGCCTGGAGGCCATGGGCGCCGACATCACCGTCGACAGCGGCTACATTCGTGCCAAGGCCAATCGGTTGCGTGGGGCTCACCTGGTCATGGACCTGGTCTCCGTTACCGGCACCGAAAACCTGATGATGGCCGCGGCGCTCGCCGACGGCGTAACGACGATCGAAAACGCCGCGCGCGAGCCGGAAGTGGTCGACCTGGCCAACTGCCTGAACCAGATGGGCGGAAAGGTTCGCGGTGCCGGCACGAGCACGCTCACGATCGAGGGCGTCGAGAAGTTGCATGGCACCGATTACAACGTCCTGCCGGACCGCATCGAAACCGGCACTTATCTGGTGGCTGCGGCGCTGACCGGCGGACATGTGCGCCTGCGCGATACGCGGCCCAAGTTGCTGGACGCCGTGATCGTGAAACTGCGCGAGGCCGGCGCCGATATTCATTGCGGCGACGACTGGATCGAGCTGGACATGCACGGCCAGCGCGCCAAGGCCGTCGACCTGCGCACCGCGCCATACCCGGCATTCCCGACCGACATGCAGGCGCAGTTCACCGCGCTGAACGTGGTCGCGGAGGGTTCGGGCACCATCACCGAAACGGTATTCGAGAATCGCTTCATGCACGTGCTCGAGATGCAGCGCATGGGCGCGGACATTCGCCTGGAAGGCAACACGGCGATCATCCGCGGCGTCGACAACCTGAAGGCCGCGCCGGTGATGGCGACTGACCTGCGCGCCTCTGCCAGCCTGGTGCTGGCCGGGCTCGTAGCCGACGGCGAAACCATGGTCGAGCGCATCTACCACATCGACCGCGGCTACGAGTGTATCGAGGAAAAGCTTCAGCAGCTCGGCGCCAAGATTCGGCGCGTGCCGGATTAGGGCAATCTGTTGCAGCACGGCTGAATTTGAGTATATTAACAATAAATTGTATCGGCGCACGCCAGGGAGCGACATGCGCAAACTTCTCTCTCTTTCAGGAGGCCTGACGGGCCTGCTGCTGCTTGCCGGGTGCGCCAGCATTCCGCCGCTACAGCATGATCAAACACTGCATCTGGACGCCGATGAAGGCGTCGCCGCGATCATCGTCGATACCTCGCAACCCCTGACCCGTTTCTGGCTGCATTCGACCCGGCATTTCGGGCCGCCTTTGAAAATACGAGCGGTCCCGTCCGGAAAGACGTTATATCTGTTCCGGGTTGAGGCCGGTCGCTACTGCGTCGACGGTTTCACATACGGGAAGATGGCTTACACGGGCGGCGCGTCGTGCTTTTCCGTGCAAGCTCGGCAAATCGGCTACGGCGGGACCTTGATCCCGCTGTTCGAGAACGCGCACAAGTTTCAACTGCGGTCGGTCTATAACGTGAAGCAGTTTCGCCGTCTGCTCAAGCAGGACTACCCGCAGGTCGCCGCCCAACTGCTGCCCGGTTTTGTGCCGGCGGAGGACCAGGCAAGCATCGCGCCAAACGCGAGTGTGCAAAAACCGGTGCACGCAAAGCGATCGTGCGGCAGATATCAGTCGACCTGTTCCTGGATCAAATCCGTTTCGAACGGGGCTGCCGAGGAGATAGTGATCAGGAACAACTCCGTCTTCCCGATCTGGATATGGACGGTACGTCTCTATGCCTGCGTGAATGTCAACCGGGACTGCGACGGGTTTGTGTTCAATGTGAAATTACCGGCGAAAACGGCCCGCCCCTTTCTCCTCGTGAAGCCGCGCGACCCTTCTCGCGATTTCAGCTATCAATTTCATTACGTATGGCATCGAGAAGCGGCTAAAGAGATAACGAAGAAGCCTTGACTCGGGCTCAGGCTGAATCCTTCGTGCTCAACTCGCCACATTTACCGGTCGTTCCGACACCACCATCTTCACGTTAACCGCCTTCCCCCAGCGGCTGACGGTCACATCGACCGGAGTGCCGGGCTTCAGTCGCGCGATGACGTTAAGCGCATCGCGGAAGTTGTCGACCGGCTTGCCGCCGATCGCGGTCAGCACGTCGCCGACGTGGATGCCGGCGTGGTCGGCCGGGCCGTCCCGTTGCACCCCTTTGACGACGACACCGTCGGTACCGGGGGCGTGAAAGGCTCGCGCCAGTTGCGGCGTCAGGTTCTGGACGTCCAGGCCCGCCCAGCCACGCATCACGCGGCCGTACTTGATGAGATCCGACATGACCCCGCGCGCGAGGTTGACCGGGATCGCGAAGCCGATGCCGTTGAAGCCGTTGTGCGGCGAGAAGACGGCGGTGTTGATCCCGACGAGCTTGCCGGCGGCATTGATCAGTGCGCCACCGGAGTTGCCGGGGTTGATGGCCGCGTCGGTCTGGATGAAGTTTTCGAACGTGGACAAGCCGAGCTGGCTGCGGCCGGTTGCGCTGACGATGCCTTGCGTGACGGTCTGGCCGATGCCGTACGGGTCGCCGATCGCGAGCACGACATCGCCTACGGCCAGCTTGTCGGAGCGGCCGAGCGTGATCGGGTTGAGGTGCGGCAGGTCGATCTTGAGCAGCGCGAGGTCGGTGTCGGGGTCGACGCCGATGACGGTGGCGGCGGCGCTGCGGCCGTCGCTCAGACCGACTTCGATGCGGTCGGCGCCGCGGATGACGTGGTCGTTGGTGAGGATGTAACCGTCGGCGCTGACGATGACGCCGGAGCCGAGGCTGGTGGATTCGGTGGTGTTGTCGCGGCCGTCAGGCGGTGCCGCCGGATACGGCTGCCGATCCGGCGTGGCGGCGAAGTCGCGGTCGCCTTCCGTCTCGCGCCGCGCGCTGTGAATGTTGACGACGGACGCGCTGCTGGCGCGCACGGCGGCGGCATAGGAGGGCGCGGAGCCGCCCGCGCGATGGCCGAGCAGTTGCGGCCAGAAGAAGACGATCACGAACGCCAGCGCCAGCCCGACCACGGCGGAGCGCAGTAAAAACATCAGCAGATTGCGTACTGAGCGCATCGCGTTCCCCTTTCCGATCACCCCCGCCTGTCCCTATCCGCGGCGGGGCTGTGTATAATAGCGCATTCCGTCGCCGCGGCGGCATTCGGGCTGTGCCCATCGTGCCGGCCGTTCAATCCAGGAAGGGGAACGCCAATCGGTCCCGCGCCGGCGGATTGCCGTGCCATCGGCGCATTCTGACAAAAATCCTCAAGAGGAAACCGGATGAGTGGTGAGCCGCAGTATCGGCCGGAAACCGGCCGCAAGAGCGCATTCATGACCTGGATTGATGAGCGGTTGCCCGTCACCAGCACGTGGAACAAGCACGTCGGCCAGTATTACGCGCCGAAAAATTTCAACTTCTGGTATTTCTTCGGTTCGCTGGCGCTGGTGGTGCTGGCCAACCAGATCATTACCGGCATCTTCCTGACAATGAATTACAAGCCCTCGGCGGCCGAGGCGTTTGCATCGATCCAGTACATCATGCGCGATGTCCACTGGGGCTGGCTGATCCGCTACATGCACACCACCGGCGCGTCGGCATTCTTTATTGTCGTCTATCTGCACATGTTCCGCGGGCTGATCTACGGCTCGTATAAAAAGCCGCGCGAGCTGATCTGGATCTTCGGCATGCTGCTTTACCTCGCGCTGATGATGGAAGCCTTCTTCGGCTACCTGTTGCCGTGGGGCCAGATGTCCTACTGGGGCGCGCAGGTCATCACCTCGCTGTTCGGCGCCATCCCGGGCATCGGGCAGGGCCTGATGGAGTGGATTCGCGGCGGCTTCTACGTCTCCGACGTGACGCTGAACCGCTTCTTCGCATTCCACGTCATCGCGCTGCCGCTGGTGCTGGTCGGCTTGGTGCTGTTCCACCTGTCGGCACTGCACGAGGTCGGCTCGAACAACCCCGACGGCGTCGAAATCAAGAAGCACAAGGACGCCCACGGCATTCCCCTCGACGGCATCCCGTTCCACCCGTACTACTCGATCAAGGATTCGTTCGGCGTGCTGGTGTTCGTGCTGATCTTCGCCGCGATCATCTTCTTCGCGCCGACCGCGCACGGCTTCTTTATCGAGACCGACAACTTCCAGCCGGCGAATCCGACGCAGACGCCGCCGGACATTCACCCCGTCTGGTACTTCACGCCGTTCTACGCGATGCTGCGTTCGGTTCCATCCAAGCTGGGCGGCGTGACGGTGATGGGCCTGTCGATCCTGGTGCTGTTTTTCATGCCGTGGATCGACCGCAATCCGATCAAGTCGTTGCGCTATCGCGGCTGGTTGTACCGCGCGCTCATCGTCGTCTTCGGTATCACGTTCCTGGTACTCGGCTACATCGGCATGCAGCACGCGACGCAGCAATGGGCGATACTGGGGCAGCGCTTCGGCGAGTTGTATTTCATGTTCTTCATCACCTCATGGCTTTATACCAAGCCGCGCGCCACGAAGACTCACATTATTACGTTCATCGTGGTGATGGGCCTCATCTCCGCCTACGACGCGTTCAACTACAATCCCGCGATCAGCACGACAACCATAGCGAGCTGGTTCATCCCGGCTATCTATTCGGTGATCTTCTTCCTGATGCCGCTGTTTACGCGCTTGAATGAACCGAAACCCGTACCGGAGCGGGTGACTGGGGTGACGCACTGATGATGAAACGTACGCTAATCGCTCTTTCGCTTCTCGCGCTGACACCCGCGCTCGCGTTCGCGGCCGAGGAAGGCAGCATTCCGATGCAGCCGGCGCACACCGACCTGGCGAACCGCGCGTCGCTGCAACGCGGCGCGAAGTACTTCGTCAACTACTGCATGGGCTGCCACGAACTGAAGTACGTGCGCTTCAAGCGTGTCGCCGAGGATTTGCAGATTCCGAAAACGGCCATGATGAAATACCTGATCATGGGGTCGGATGCCAGCTACACCAGCATGATGACCAATGCGATGCCGAATGCCGCCGCCAAATGGTTCGGTAAAACGCCGCCGGATTTATCGGTCATCGCGCGGCTGCGCGGCGCCGACTGGATTTATAACTATCTGCAGGACTTCTACCTCGATCCGTCGCGGCCGACCGGCACCAACAACCTGTTGCTGCCCAATGCGGCGATGCCGGATGTGCTGTGGCAACTGCAGGGCCTGCAGCAGGCGCAGTTCAAGACGATCAAGGACGCGGATGGCCGGTCCCACCGGGAGTTCGCCGGTTTCAAGCAGGCGACCAAGGGCGAGTTGACGCCGGCGCAGTTCCAGCGCGTCGTGCATGACATCGCCAACTTCCTGGTTTACGTCGGCGAGCCGGATGCCCTTTCGCGCACCGACGTCGGCTGGGCGGCGATCATCTTCATTCTGGTGCTGCTGGGCCTGTGCTACGCGCTCAAGCGCGAAATCTGGCGCGACGTCCATCTCCAATCGCACGCCGACGAGAGCGGGCATTCGGGCGATGCGGCCCATTCGAGCACCGCGGACTGACGTGGCTACTCGCAGAAACCGCCGCGAGTCCGCGTCCGCGCACGAAGAACCGCTCGCATCGGTTGCCAATCGGCAATCGATCATGACGCTGTTTTCACGCGATGACTGCCCGCACAGTCATCGGGTGCGCTTCGTGCTCGCCGAAAAGAACGTCAACTTCGACATCGCGCGCGTCGAGCCGGGCCGCGTGCCCGAAGACCTGATCGACCTCAATCCGTATCAGAGCGTACCGACGCTGGTCGACCGGGAACTGGTGCTTTATGACCCGCGCGTTATCATGGAATACCTCGACGAGCGCTTCCCGCATCCACCGCTGATGCCGGTCGACCCGGTATCGCGCGCGCGGGCACGGCTCGCGTTGTTCCGCATCGAGCAGGATTGGTACGGGTTGGTCGATCAACTCGAAAAGGGTACTGAGAAGCAGGCCGACAAGGCACGCAAGATGCTGCGCGAAAGCGTGCTGTCGAGTGCCGACGTGTTCGCCGCGCTGCCGTATTTCCTCAGCGAGGAATTCTCGCTGGTCGACTGCAGCGTCGCGCCGATCCTGTGGCGCTTGCCGCACTACGGCATCAACCTGCCGCCCAAGCAGGGCCGGCCGGTCGAAAAGTATGCGGAGCGCATGTTCAAGCGCCGCTCGTTCCGGGCCAGTCTCACGGAAATCGAACGCGAAATGCGTTAGGCTGTGTTCGTGGTTTCCCGGCGCCCATACTTTCTGCGCGCGATGCACGAGTGGATGGTCGATTCCGACTGCACGCCGCACCTTGTCGTCGACGCCAACGACCCCGGCGTCGAAGCGCCGCCCGGTTATGCCACCGACGGCAAACTGGTGCTCAACATTGCCCCGGCGGCCGTGCAGGGGCTTAATCTCGGCAACGACATCATCACCTTCAGCGCCCGCTTCGGCGGCGTCGCGCGCCAGGTCAGCGTGCCGGTAACGGCCGTACTCGCGATCTATGCCCGCGAAACGGGGCAGGGCATCGTGTTCTCGGCCGAGGATGAAGCCGACACGCCGCCCATCACTGACGGGAAGCCCGCGGAGCCGGACAAGCCTGAAAAGCCGGCTGACGGCCGTCCGCACCTCAAGGTGATCAAGTAGCCGTGATCGAAGTCGTCACCGGTGACATCACCACCCTCGACGTCGACGCGATCGTCAACGCCGCCAACTCCAGCCTGTCAGGCGGAGGTGGCGTCGATGGCGCGATTCACCGCGCGGCTGGTCCGAAGCTCCTCGAAGCCTGCCGCAAGCTGAACGGTTGCCAGACCGGCGACGCTAAAATTACCCCCGGCTTCGAGTTGCCGGCGCAATGGGTGATTCACGCCGTCGGCCCCGTCTGGCACGGCGATGCTCGCAGAGAATCGGAGAAGCTGCGCAGCTGCTATCGCCGCGCCTTCGAGTTGGCGAAAGAAAATAACGCAGCTAGTATTGCGTTTCCTTGCATTAGCACCGGCGTCTACCATTATCCGAAGCGTGCCGCGGCTGAGATCGCCCTTGCCGAAATGCGTGCGAACGAATCACATTTCGAGCGCATCGTCGCTTGTTGCTTCAACAGCGAGGACGCCGCAATTTACAATTGTTTAATGGGGACGAACTAAAAAAGCCGCCTCGCAGGCGGCACAAACCTAGTCAAATAACTGCGAGTCAATCAAATCACAGAGGCAGTGTAGTACCAGCAAATGCACTTCCTGAACTCGAGCAGTCGAATCGGCCGGTACTCGAATTTCAACATCCCCATCGCTCAGCGCCGTGGCAATCCGCCCCCCATCCCGCCCGGTCAGCGCAACCACCGCAACATCGTTCGCATGCGCCACTTCGATCGCCCGCAGCACGTTTCCTGAATTGCCGCTGGTCGAAATACCAAACAGCACGTCGCCTCGCCGACCAAGCCCGGCGACTTGCTTCGCAAATACTTCATCGTAGCTGTAATCGTTGGCGATCGACGTCAGCGTTGAAGAATCAGTGGTCAGCGCGACCGCGGCCAATGGCCGCCGCTCGCGTTCGAACCGGTTAAGCAGTTCGGCGGCGAAATGTTGCGCATCTGCGGCGGAACCGCCGTTGCCGCAGCTCAGGATTTTGCCGCCGGCGGCAAGCGAACCGGCCATCAAATCGCCGGCGCGAACGATGACGGGCGCCAGCGCGTCGCGCGCGCGGCGCTTGGTGTCGATGCTGGCATCGAACAATTCGAGGACGCGGGCTTTGCTCATGCCAGTACCTGGAAGGCGTCGGGAATCCACTCGAGTGTCAACTCCTCATCGCGGCCTTGTACGGCCACTACGTCGAAGCGCAGCGGCCGGTCGTGGTATTCGGGATAGCGCTGCAGGAAGAACTTCGCCGCGCGGATGAGCTTGGCCTGCTTGTGCCGGTCGACGGTCTCGGCGGCGAAGCCGTAGCGCGGATTGCGGCGATAACGCACCTCGACGAACACGATGTAATCGTCTTCGGCGCAGATCAGGTCGATTTCGCCGAGCTTGCAGCGCCAGTTGCGCCGCACCAGCGTCAGGCCGTGCGTCTGCAAGTGACGCCATGCCACCCGCTCGGCATAATCGCCCCGGCGCAGATGCGGCGCGCGCACGCTCACCTCATTGGCCGGCCGTGGCCGGAGCCAGTGGACGAATCTGGCCATGGCGCCAGACGGCCCAGTCGTATTCGCGGTGAATGCGATGGTCCGGGCCGATTGTCAGCAGGCCTGTCACACCGCGCACCGGCTGGGCGAGCGGTGTGTTGAGGTGCACAACCAGAGGCACCAGCCGCCATGCATCGTAGCCGAGCGCGTAGTAGCGGGTGACCGCCGCATAACGTTCCGGCCACAGTTGCCGGATCTCTTTGCGCACCGCTCCGACTGCATCATCCTGCGACAGCAGCCACGGCATATCGGTGAACATGACGCCGTTGAGGTCGTACTCGGAATTACTGCCGGGCTCGTAAATGCGCGACGTCGCGTACACCGGCAGCCCGATGCCGTGATGGAAGCGGATTTGCGGGCGAATCAGCCGCGCTTCGCCGTTATCCGCGATCAGGAACACGAATTGCACGTCCTGGCGGCGGCGCGGCGTGAAGTTGATGTCACGATCGATGGCCGACCTCAGCGTCTTCGCCCGCATGTGGCTCAGGTTGAGGTTCAGAATCTGCTTGATCTGCACCGCCACGTTCGTTTCGCCCGGCTTGAAATACGCCTGGTCGAGCAGCGTGCCGCCGAGCGCGTCGAGGCGCTGCGCGAAGACGCTGACCAGCTTCTTGCCCCGCGGCGTGTCCGGCGCCAGCGCCACCGCGCGGAATCGGCCGTCGCGCACCGCCCGTTCCGCAACCTGCCGCGCCTCGTCGGTTGCCTCGAAGCCGAATTGGTACAGCTTGGGGTTGACGTTCGGCGCCGCCGCCGCATCCTGGAAGAACGGCGCGAAGCCATTGGGTTGGGTCGTCGGCTGCGTCGCACCGCCCTGGCCCGGTAAATCAGTCAGCGCGAGCGTCGGCACGGAAATCACGCCGGCATTGACCAGCGCCGTCAACGCATCGCTGTTGAGCGGCCCGATAACCGCTTTCGCGCCGTTGGCGATGGCCTGGTTGTAAGCCGCCACCGCATCGGCTGGTTTGCCGTGCGTGTCGTACACCTTGATGGCGGTCGCACCGGCATTCCCGCCCGTAGCGCCGCCGGGACGCGAATAACGCGCCGCCAGCAGGCCATCGCGGATTGCCGCGGCGCGCACCGCCTGCGGCCCGTCAAGCGGCAGCAGCAGCGCGACCCGATCGGGATAAGACGTGCGTTGCGCGTGAGTCTGCAACAGGTGCTGCAGGAATGGCCCGTTCGCCGGATGCTGTGGATATTTTTGCTGCCACGCGAACACGCGCGCGCCGAACCGATACGGCGTTTGCCAAGCCGTCCGGCCGATCTCGCCAAGCGCCAGCCAGCCCGCGATCGTAGGCGTCAGATTGGCCGGCAAGTTGTTCGCGGCGAGCGACTGATGGGCTCGCGTCAGCCCCTGCCAGATGAGTTCGCGGTTGGCCTTGAGCCTGGCCGGGTCGTGCAGCAGACCGGCACGCGTGGTCAGGGCTTCGACCGCCGCAACCGGCTGGTCGAGCGCGAACAAGGCCCGCCCGCGCAATCCCAGCACCCTGGCTCGCTCCGTGGCGGGCAACTGCGCCGCCGACAGCGTATTCAGCGCCGCCTGCGGCCGCTGTGCGGCGAGTTTGAGCCGTGCACTCAACAACACCCGATGGGTATGGTTTGGACCTTGCAGCGCGTTCGCCGGAATAGCATCCAGCGCCTTGAGCGCCGCTTCCGGCTGGCCGGCCTTGCCCCAGGCCTCGCCGGCCCGCAGCAGCAGTTGCGCGCGCGCCGGCGGCTGAGCGTTCGCGGCCAATTGCTGATACTGCTTCGCCGCCTCGGCGTATTGCCCGGATTGAAAGAGCGCGTCGGCCTGGCTTCGGCTCTGCGGCGTCCCGGGCTTGAGCCCGTGCGTGCCGCAGCCGGCGAGGGTGACGATGGCGGCTGCGATAATGAGACGACGGAAAGATGTTCTGAAACGAGTGACTTGCATGGAGACGTTATGAAATGCAGGATGAACCGTTTGTACGTGGGCCGAAGTATGTTTGGCGGGGCATGCCGTGTCAATTAAACCCGCATTTCGCGTCGGCGTTCGTAGCGAGCCGGTTCAAGGGTGCGGCATGAGTGGGTTTCGTGACCGAGGAGCGCGCAGGCGTAGCCGATATTACGTCGAGCACTCCGACCGAGGGAAAGCCACTCAAGGCGTGCCATTGGGCCGGCGCAGTAGAAGGCTGGTGAGAAATGCGGGTTGAGCCGGGGCTATATATCGTCGCCACGCCGATCGGCAATCTGGGTGACCTGAGCCCGCGGGCGCGCGACGTGCTGGCAGGCGTCAATCTGATTGCCGCCGAGGACACGCGCCACAGCGGCAAGCTGCTCGCGCACTTCGGCATCGCGACGCCGCAAATCTCGTTTCACGAGCACAACGAACGCGAGCGCAGCCCGGAACTGCTCGCGCGCCTCGAGCGCGGCGAGTCGATCGCGGTGATTTCCGACGCCGGCACACCGCTGATCAGCGACCCGGGCCTGCCGCTGGTGCGCGACGCGCGTGCGGCCGGCATCCCGGTGCATGCAGTACCCGGCCCGTCTGCCGTCGTCGCCGCTTTGTCGGTCAGCGGCATTCCCACCGACCGCTTTGCGTTCGAAGGCTTCCTGCCGCAGCGCCAGGCCGCGCGCCGCAAACGCCTGGACGAACTCGCGTGCGAACCGCGCACGCTGATCTTCTACGAATCGCCGCACCGCATCGTCGCCGCGCTCCAGGACATGGCCGCCGCCTTTGGTGCCGAGCGCCAGGCCTGCATCGCCCGCGAACTGACCAAGCTGTACGAAACCGTACGCACTGGCGCCTTGGCGGCGCTAGTGCCGGCGGCCGAAGCAGAGGCGCGCGGGGAATGGGTGGTAGTCGTAGCCGGCGACCCCACGCCGCCCGTGCCGCAAGCGGCAGACCTGGATCGGATGCTGACCGTACTGATGGCCGAACTGCCGCTCAAGCAGGCAGTCTCGCTGACGGCAAAGCTGACCGGTGCGTCGCGCAACGAAGTTTATGCGCTGGCGTTGGCGCGTAAATAGGCGTCGCGCTCGCTTATAATAGAGCCGAGTCGGCCGGGCAGTCGCCGCGCTTTGCGCGGAGGAAAGTCCGGGCTCCAAAGGACAGGGCGCCAGGTAACGCCTGGGGGGCGCGAGCCCACGGAAAGTGCCACAGAAAACAGACCGCCGATGTACGCGCAAGCGTGCAGGCAAGGGTGAAAAGGTGCGGTAAGAGCGCACCGCGCCGGTGGCAACACGCGGCGGCACGGTAAACCCCGCCCGGAGCAAGACCAAATAGGGGAGCGGCACAGCCTCGGTTGCGCCAGGTGCGGTCCGCACCGCTCCCGGGTAGGTCGCTCGAGCGCCGCGGCGACGCGGCGCCTAGAGGAATGGCTGCCTCAGCGAAAGCGAGACAGAACCCGGCTTACAGGCCGACTCTTTTTTATTCTTTGTCTTCTTCTTGCCGGCCACGACGGCCGGCTTCTTTTCCGCGACATAGAGCGCAGCCGAAGATCGGGCGAAAAATGGGGGAAACAAGGAACATTGTCCGAGCGCATGGACGCGTGAGTTCTGTTCCGGCCCCCATTTTTCGCCCGATCTTCGGGAAGTCCAAAGTGCAGGATGCACTTTGGACCAAGCGATAGTCGCATGGTTTTGCCTACTTTTGCCGAAACAAAAGTAGGCCGGCTGCCGGGCCAGATACCGGCACCGATCACCGCCGCCGAAGGCGGCACAAGTCCTTCTTAACGTCAATTAACAGCAAACCGCCGCAACCACCTGATTTATAAAACCAATCCAAAGCCGGCCGCAGGCCAAACCCCTCCCACCCGTCGTAAGTCCCTGACCGCTAAGCACAAATTCCCTATTTTTCCCCGGGAAATCCCTTGACATCAGCAAGTTCCGCTCCCTATAGTGTCGGCAAGTGGGAAAAAGTGGTAACCGGTGGGTTAGGTCAAATGTTCCGCGGCGTAAACACGCTGGCACTCGATGCCAAGGGTCGATTGGCGATCCCGACACGTTATCGGGAGCGCCTGGTGGACTGTTGCGCCGGTCAATTGGTGGTTACGGTCGACCGCGACCACTGCCTGTTGCTTTACCCGCTGCCCGATTGGGAAGAACTGGAACGCAAACTCGTGCGTCTGCCGAGCCTCAACAAGCAGGCCCGGCGGCTGCAGCGTCTGCTGGTCGGCCATGCAACCGAACTGGAACTTGACAGCCACGGCCGGGTGCTGTTGCCCGGACCGCTGCGCGAATTCGCAGAACTCGACCGGCGCGTGGTGCTGATTGGCCAGGGCAACAAGTTCGAACTGTGGAACGAGGACGTGTGGAACGAGCGCCGCGACGGCTGGCTGGCCGAAACCGATGACGACGAATTGTCGCTGCCGGCGGAGCTTGCCGGGTTGTCGCTTTGAATGAACCACGCGACGAACATGTGCCGGTGCTGCTCGATGAATGTATGGCCGCGCTGGCCATTCGTGCCGAGGGTGTCTATGTCGATGCCACCTTCGGCCGCGGCGGTCACAGCCGTGCGATTCTCGAGCGGCTGGGCGCCGATGGGCGCCTGTTAGTTATCGACAAGGATCCGGAGGCGCTGACCGCCGCCCGGCAACTGGCAGAACAGGACCAACGCGTGACGGCGTTTCACGGGGCATTCACGATGCTCGAAGTCACGGCAGCGAAGATGGGCGTAACCGGCAGGGTCGACGGCATTTTGCTCGACCTCGGCCTGTCATCGCCGCAGCTCGATGATCCGGCGCGCGGCTTCAGCTTTCGCGCCGCCGGGCCGCTCGACATGCGCATGAACCCGACCGTGGGCGAGTCCGCCGCCGACTGGCTGGCGCGCGCGCCGGCAGAAGAAATCGAACAAGTTATCCGCAAGTACGGCGAAGAGCGTTTCGCGCGCCGCATCGCCGGTGCCATCGAGCGGACGCGCGCCGAGCAGCCGATCACGGATACGGCTGAACTGGCCGAACTGGTGGCTCGCGCCGTGCCGACGCGCGAGCTCGGCAAGCATCCGGCGACGCGCACGTTCCAGGCGATCCGCATTTTCATCAATCACGAACTCGACGAACTCGCCGACGCGCTCGAGCAGGCGCTGCGTGTGCTCGCGCCCGGCGGTCGCCTGTGCGTGATCAGCTTTCATTCGCTTGAGGACCGCATCGTCAAGCGCTTCATGCGCGACCATGCCAAACCCGTTACCGATGCGCCCGGTCCGCTGGGCGTGCGCCGCTTCGTGCCACCGCTGCTGGCCCGACCGCCGAAGTCGCGCGCGCCTGGCGCGGCCGAGCGCGCTTTGAATCCGCGCGCCCGGAGCGCGCGGCTGCGCGTCGCGGAGAAGCGGGCATGAGGTTCTCCACCCTCATTAATGCCGCGCTGGTGCTGGCACTGATGGTGTCCGCCGTGGCGGTCATCAGCGCGGTGCACCGCAACCGCACGCTGTTCGCCGAACTGCAGCAACTGCGCCAGCAGCGCGACAAGCTCAATGTCGAGTGGGGCAAGCTGCAGCTCGAGGAGAGTACCTGGGCGACGCACGCGCGCATCGAGCAGGTCGCGCGCGACAAGCTCGGCATGCGGATGCCGCAGAAGATCCAGCGCGTGGTGGTGAAGCCGTGAGCGCCGAAACCATCAATGTCGGCGGCGGCTGGCGCGGTTTTGCGGTGGTGGCGGCGTTCGGGCTGATTGCCGCGGGTCTGACCTGGCGCGCGCTCGATCTTGGCGTACTCGAAAACGGCTTTCTGCTCGATCAGGGCGCCGCGCGGCATTTACGCGTCGTGCCGATCCCGGCGCATCGCGGCATGATCACCGACCGCAACGGCCGCCCGCTTGCGGTCAGCACGCCGGTCGATTCGATCTGGGTCAACCCGCAGGACTTCACCGACTTCGATCGCATCGGCGAACTGGCGCACGCGCTGGGCCTGCCGACGAAGGACGTGCGTGCGGCGATTACCTCGCACCCCGACCGCCAGTTCCTGTATCTCAATCGCGAAATGAATCCGGCTACTGCGAACAAGGTCCTGGCGCTCGACTTGGCGGGCATCCACGCCGAACACGAGTATCGCCGCTACTATCCGTCCGGCGAAGTCGGCGCGCACGTGCTCGGCTTTACCAATATCGACGACAAGGGCCAGGAAGGCCTGGAGTTGAGCTACAACGATTGGCTGCGCGGCACACCGGGCGCCGAGCGCGTGATCAAGGACCGGCTCGGCCACATCATTCAGGAAGTCGCGAGCCTCAAGGAGCCGAAGGCGGGGCGTGATCTCGTCACCAGCCTCGACCTGCGCATCCAGTATCTCGCATACCGCGACCTGAAGGCCGCAGTCGCGAAGCAGGGCGCCAAGTCCGGCTCGATTGTCGTGCTCGATCCGAACACCGGCGAAGTCATCGCGATGGCGGATCAGCCGGCGTTCAACCCGAACAACCGCAGCGATTTTCACGCCAGCCTGTACCGCAACCGCGCGGTCACCGACGTGTTCGAACCCGGCTCGAGCTTCAAACCGTTCGGCATCGCCGCCGCGCTCGACAGCGGCAAATACACACCGGCGAGCACCGTCGACACGTCGCCCGGCTGGTGGGTTGTCGATGGCTACACGATCAAGGATCACCGCAACTACGGCGTCATCAATTTGACCAAGCTGCTGGAAAAATCCAGCAACGTCGGTGCGAGCAAGATTGCGCTGACGTTGACGCCCGAGCACATGTGGCAAACCTTCAATGCGCTCGGCTTCGGCCAGTACACCGGCAGCGGCTTTCCGGGCGAGCGCACCGGCGTGTTGCGGCCGTGGCAGGATTGGAGCCGCGCCGGCCAGGCGGCCGTTTCATACGGCTATGGCGTATCGGTGACGACGCTGCAATTGACTCGCGCGTATGCCGCAATCGCAACCGGCGGAATCATGCACCGGATTTCGTTTCTGCGCCTCGACAAGCAGCCGGTCGGGCATCGCGTGCTGCCGAGAAAAACCGCGAACGATCTGCGCATGATGCTCGAAACCGTCGTCACCAAGCCCGGCACCGGCACGCTCGCTGAAGTGCCGAACTACCGGGTGTCGGGCAAGACCGGCACCGCGCACAAGGCGGTCGACGGCGGCTATTCGGCCGACCATTACACCGGCGTGTTCTGCGGCATGATTCCGGCCGAGCACCCGCGGCTGGTGAGCTGCGTGGTGATCAACGATCCCAGCGAAGGCGAATATTACGGCGGCCTGGTCGCCGCGCCGGTGTTCGCCGACGTGATGACGGGCGCGATGCGGATTCTCGACGTACCGCCCGACGACATTTCGAAAGAAGCGACGGCCAAAGTCATTCACCTCGACCAGGGCGGGACGTCGTGATGGCGGCGCGCGCGACAATAGCGAATATCCGTCTCGGGGAACTGTTGCACGGGTTGGCGTCGGTGCCGTCGGCAGTCGATTGCGAGATTGCCGGCGTGGCACTCGACAGTCGCGAAGTCGCGACCGGCGGCCTGTTTCTCGCCTGCCGCGGCACGCAGCGCCATGGCCTCGAATTTCTCGACGCGGCGCTCGCGCGAGGCGCCGCCGCGGTCGCCTGGGAGCCGGCCGAGGGTCTGGCGCCGCTGGCGCCGAAAGGCGTGGCGCTTGTCGCCGTACCGAACCTTGGCCGCCATGTCAGCGAAATCGCCGCGCGCTTCTACGGCGAGCCGTCGCGCGCGCTGGACGTGATCGGCGTGACCGGCACCAACGGCAAATCGTCGACCGTATTAATGACCGCCGAAGCGTTGACCGCACTCGCGACGCCCGCCGGCGTCATCGGCACGCTCGGCGCCGGCCGGCCCGGCCAGCTGACAGAGTCCGGTTTGACCACGCCCGATGCGGTCGCGGTACAACGGCTGCTCGCGCGAATGCGCGATGACGGCGCCGCCGCCGTTGCGATGGAAGCCTCGTCGCACGGGCTCGACCAGGGCCGCGTCGAAGCGGTGCATTTCCGCGTCGCGGTGTTTACCAACCTGACCCGCGATCATCTCGATTATCACGGCAGCGAACGCGCCTACGCCGAAGCCAAGGCACGGCTGTTCGCGTGGCCGGGTCTCGGCGCCGCGGTGCTGAACCTCGACGACCCGTTGGGCCGCGAGTTGTTTGACCGGCTCGACAGCAAGGTCGCCGCCATCGGCTATACGCTGACCGGCCGGCGCGCGCCGCACGGCCGCACGCTCGCCGCGCAGGTCGCCACCGGCGCGAACGGGGTCGAACTGGACATTTATGGCGACTGGGGACGGGCGCGCGTGAAAAGCCCTCTGATCGGCCGCTTCAACGCCGCCAATCTGCTCGCGGTGCTGGGCGCGCTGCTGGCGCTCGACAAGCCGTTCGACGCCGCCGCCGCGAGCCTCGCGAATGTGCACGCCGCGCCCGGCCGCATGGAATGCTTCGGCGGCCCCGATGATGTCAAGCCACGGCCGCTGGTCATCGTCGATTACGCGCACACGCCCGACGCCCTCGACAAGGTGCTGGCGGCGGCGCGCGAACACGCGCGGGGCCGGGTACTGGCCGTGTTTGGCTGCGGCGGCGACCGCGACCGCGGCAAGCGCCCGCTGATGGCGAAAATTGCGGCGTGCTACGCGGACATCAGCATCGTCACCGACGACAATCCGCGCACTGAAAATCCCGCAGCGATCGTTGCCGAAATTCTGGCCGGCTTCCCGGCCGATGCGACGGTGCAGGTCGAGCACGACCGGCGCCGGGCGATTGCCGCGGCGCTCGCCGAGGCTCGCCCGGGCGATGCGGTCGTTGTCGCCGGCAAGGGGCATGAAACGTACCAGATCGTCGGCAACGAGCACCGCCCGTTCGATGATCGCGAAGTCGTCCGCGCGCTGTTGGCGGGAGAGGGGGAACAATAAGGTGTTGCTCTACCTCGCCAACTGGCTGACGCAGTTCCACAGCGGCTTCCACGTCTTTCAGTACCTGACGGTGCGTACGATTCTGGGCGCACTGACAGCGCTGGTAATCTCGCTGTTCGCCGGCCCGTACATGATCCGTCGGCTCGGCTATCATCAGATCGGCCAACACGTTCGCACCGTCGGGCCGCAGACGCATCTCGCCAAGGCCGGCACGCCGACGATGGGCGGCGCGCTGGTGCTGCTGTCGATCGCGACCGGTACGCTGCTGTGGGGCGATCTGTCCAGCCGCTATATCTGGGCGCTGATCTGTGTAACGGCCATGTTCGGTCTGATCGGCGGCGTCGACGACTACCTGAAGATTGCGTTCAAGAACTCGCGCGGCCTGTCGGCGAAAAGCAAGTACGTGATGCAGTCGATCGCCGCGCTGGGGCTCGCGATCGCGCTCTACTACACCGCGCAGACGCCGGCCGAAACGCGCCTGATCGTGCCGTTCTTCAAGCACATCCACGTTGCGCTCGGCGTGCTCTACATTCCGGTCGTGTATTTCGTTGTGGTCGGTAGCAGCAACGCGGTCAACCTGACCGACGGTCTCGACGGCCTGGCAATCATGCCGGCGGTGCTGATCGCCGCGGCGCTGGGCGTGTTCGCCTACGCCGCCGGCAACATCTATTTCGCCCGCTACCTCGAAATTCCGTATATCCGCGGCGCCGGCGAAGCCGTTGTCTTCTGCGGCGCGGTCGTCGGCTCCGGACTCGGCTTCTTGTGGTTCAACACGTACCCGGCACAGGTGTTCATGGGCGACATCGGCTCGCTCGCGCTGGGCGCGGCGCTCGGCCTGCTCGCGGTGATCGTCCGCCAGGAACTGGTGCTGTTCATCATGGGCGGCGTGTTCGTGATGGAAACGGTGTCGGTGATTCTGCAGGTCGGCTCCTACAAGCTGACCGGCAAGCGCATCTTCCGCATGGCGCCGCTGCACCACCATTTTGAACTGCAGGGCTGGGCGGAACCCAAGGTCATCGTCCGCTTCTGGATCATTACCGTGATCCTGGTGCTGGTTGGTCTTTCCACGTTGAAAATCCGGTAATGGAGGCGGCATTGCGACAAGCGCGTAAAAAAGGGCTGATCGTAGGACTCGGCAAGACCGGGTTCGCGGCCGCGCGCTTTCTTGAGCAGCGTGGCTGTTCGGTCGCGGTGACCGACGATCGCGCCGCGCCGCCGGCGCTCGCCGCGCTCAAGGCGAAGCTGCCCGACGTCGCGCTGTTCGCCGGCGGCTATTCGACCGAGGCCCTCGACAATGCCGACTTCGTCGTCGTCTCGCCGGGCGTGCCGACGCGCGATCCTTATATTGTCCAGGCGCGCGCGCGGGGACTGCCGGTGCTGGGCGATATCGAACTGTTCGCCCGCGAGGCGCGCGCCCCGATCGTCGCGATCACCGGTACCAACGGCAAGAGCACCGTGACGACGCTGGTCGGCCTGATGGCGGCCGCGTCCGGCCGCGACGCGCGCGTCGGCGGCAACCTCGGTACGCCCGCGCTCGATCTGCTGAGCGACAAGGAACCCGATCTTTACGTGCTCGAGCTATCCAGCTTCCAGCTCGAACTGACCGAACACCTGCCGCTGGCGGCCGCCGCGGTGCTGAACGTCGCACCGGATCATATGGATCGCTACCGCAGCTTTGACGAATACGCAGAGGCCAAGGCGCGGATCTACTACGACGCCGCGGTCAGCGTGGTCAATCGCGACGATCCTCGCGCGCTGGCAATGGCGGCGATCAAGCGCCGGCGCATCAGCTTCGGGCTCGATGAACCCGTCGCCGGCCAGTATGGCCTGATCGACGACTCCCTGGCGCGCGGCACCGAGAAGCTGTTGCCGGCGACGGCATTGAAGCTGCCCGGCCGTCACAACATCGCCAACGCGCTGGCCGCGCTCGCGCTGGGCGAGGCGGTCGGCCTGCCGCTGCCGGCCATGCTGACCGCGCTGACCGAATTCGGCGGCCTGCCTCATCGCATGAGCCGGGTCGTCGAAATTGACGGCGTTACGTTTATCGACGACTCCAAGGCGACCAACGTCAGCGCGGCGGTCGCGGCGATTGCCGGTGCCACCTCGCCGCTGATCGTGATCGCCGGCGGCGACGGCAAGAATCAGGACTTCACCGCATTTGCCGACGCACTCGTCGGCCGCGCCCGCGCCGTCGTGCTGATCGGCCGCGACGCCGACCGCATCGTCACGGCACTCGCCGATCGCGTGCCGCACGAAAGCGCCGCCGACATGTCCGCCGCCGTGCGCCGCGCCGCTGAACTGGCGCAGCCGGGCGACTGGGTGCTGCTCGCGCCGGCCTGCGCAAGTTTCGACATGTTCGACAATTACGAGGCGCGCGGCGATGCGTTCGCGGCCGCGGCGCGGAGGTTGGCATCGTGAACGCCGTAGTCATGCGCCAACGCGCGGTCGCCGGCGCCCAGACCCGGCCGCTGCCGGACCCGTGGCTGACCGGCCTCGCGCTGACCCTGCTGTTGCTTGGGGTCATCATGGTCGGCTCGGCGTCAGTCGCAACCGCCGGCCGCGATATCGGCGATCCGTTCTATTTTCTCAAGCACCAGGCGCTGTACGGTGGTGTCGGCCTGATCGCGGGCTTCATCGTCTACGAAATTCCACTCGCGTGGTGGGAGCGCTCCCGTTTCGCGTTGCTGGTCGGGGCGATGGCGCTGCTGGCACTGGTGCTGGTGCCCGGGATCGGTCACACGGTCAACGGCAGCATGCGCTGGATCGAGCTCGGTCCGCTGGGTGGGCAGGCATCTGAGCCGGCGCGGCTGCTGATCTTTATTTACGTCGCCGGCTATCTCGTCCATCGGCGCGAGGAGATTCAAAGCTTCACCGGCTTTCTGAAGCCGATGATCGTGCTCGCCGGCGCCGCGTTGCTGTTGCTGATGGAGCCGGATTTCGGCGCGGCGGCGGTGATGATGGGCACGGCGCTGACGATGATGTTCCTCGGCGGCGTGCGCCTGCGGCATTTCATCGTGCTGGTGTTGATCGTGGCGGCGGCGCTTGCGCTGCTGGCGTGGTCGTCGCCGTACCGGATGGACCGGCTGACGGCCTTCCTGAATCCGTGGGCGGATCCATTCGACGATGGCTTCCAGTTGACCCAGTCGCTGATCGCGATCGGCCGCGGTGGCTGGTTCGGCGTCGGCCTGGGCGAGAGCGTGCAGAAGCTGTTTTACCTGCCGGAAGCGCACACCGACTTTTTGTACGCGGTGCTGGCCGAAGAGCTCGGCGTCGCCGGTGCGGTCGCCGTGATTGCGGTGTACCTGGGCATCACCTGGCGGGCGTTCGCGATCGGCCGCGCCGCCGCGCGCCGCGGTCACGATTTCGGCGCGTTCATCGCCTGCGGGCTGGGGCTGTGGATCGGCCTCGAAGGCTTCATCAACATCGGCGTCAACATGGGCGTGCTGCCGACCAAGGGCCTGACGTTGCCGCTGATGAGTTACGGCGGCAGCAGCCTGGTCGTGACGGTCGCGGCGGTCGCGATGATTCTGCGCGTGCAGCGGGAAGCGGAAGCTGTGGGCCGGTCGGCTTCGCCGAGGCAGCGGAAATGAAGGTGCTCATAATGGCCGGCGGAACCGGCGGGCACGTCTTCCCGGCACTCGCCGCTGCCGAAGAACTGCGTCGCGACGGCTGCGAGATCGCCTGGATGGGTACGCACCGCGGCCTCGAAGCGCGGCTGGTGCCGGCGGCCGGTATTCCGATGCACTGGATCGGCGTTGGCGGGCTGCGCGGCAAGGGCTGGAAGACGCGCCTCGCGGCGCCGTGGGTGCTGGCGCGCGCAATCTCCGGCGCGCTGGCAATCGTGCGCAAGGTGCGCCCGGCCGTCGTTCTCGGCATGGGCGGATTCGCGAGCGGCCCGGGCGGCATCGCGGCGTGGCTCGCGCACCGGCCGCTGGTGGTACACGAACAAAACGCGGTGCCGGGGCTGACCAATCGCGTGCTGGCGCGCTTTGCGACCACCGTGCTCGAAGCATTTCCGGGCAGTTTCCCACCGCTGCGTCACGCGCGTCACATCGGCAACCCGGTGCGCGCCGATTTCGCGGCCTTGCCTGCGCCGGCCGAGCGTTTCGCCGAACGCAGCGGGCGTATCCGGCTGCTGGTATTCGGCGGCAGCCAGGGCGCGGCGATTTTGAACGAAACCGTGCCGCGGGCGCTGGCGCTGCTGCCGGCGGAGGCGCGGCCCGAAGTCTGGCACCAGGCCGGCGAACGGCATCTGGATGCGGCGCGCGCGGCTTACGCGGCGGCGGGCATCGAGGCGCGCGTCGACGCGTTTGTAGACGATGTTGCCGCCGCTTACGGCTGGGCCGATATCGCGATCTGCCGTGCCGGCGCGCTGACGGTGGCCGAGTTGGCCGCAGCCGGTCTGGGCGCGGTGCTGGTGCCGTTCGCGGCGGCGGTTGACGACCATCAGACACGCAATGCCCAACATCTGGTTGCGCACGAGGCGGCGGTGGTGATCGCGCAGTCGGAGCTGACGGCCGACACGCTCGCGGCCACGTTGCGCGAGCTGGTTGCGGATCGCGCGCGCCTTCTGAACATGGCCGAAGCGGCGCGCGAATTGGCCACCCCCGGTGCCGCCCGCGAACTCGCGCAGGCATGCCTCGACGCGGCGAAGGAGGCGGCATGACCAAGCCCGCACGCCGCATGAGCGACCGCGACCGCATGGGACGCATCCAGCACATCCACCTGATCGGCATCGGTGGCGTCGGCATGAGCGGCATCGCCGAGGTGCTGCACAACATCGGCTACGTCGTATCGGGTTCCGACCTGGCCGCCGGAGCCGCGACGCACCGCCTGAAGTCGCTGGGCGTCGACGTGGCGATCGGCCACGACGCCGCCAATATCGACGGTGCCGACTGCGTGGTGACGTCGAGCGCCATCGCCGCGGACAACCCCGAAGTCGTCGCGGCGCGCGAACACCGCATCCCGCTGGTGCGCCGCGCCGAAATGCTCGCCGAGCTGATGCGCTTCCGCTACGGCATCGCGGTCGCCGGCACCCACGGCAAAACGACGACCACCAGCCTGGTCGCGAGCGTTCTCGCGGAAGGCGGCCTCGACCCGACTTTCGTGATCGGCGGGCGGCTGACCAGCGCCGGCGCCAACGCACGTCTCGGCGAAGGCCGTTACCTGGTCGCCGAAGCCGACGAAAGCGACGCGTCGTTCCTGCACCTGCAGCCGATGATGGCGGTGGTGACCAACGTCGACGCCGATCATCTCGGCGCCTACGGCCAGGACTTCAGCCTGCTGCGCGCGAGTTTCGGGCAGTTTCTGCATCACCTGCCGTTTTACGGCCTGGCGGTGCTGTGCGCCGACGATCCGGAACTGCGCGCGATGCTGACGGGACTCGGCCGGCCGGTGGTGTCGTACGGCATCGAGGAGGATGCCGATCTGCGCGCCACCGATATCGTCAGCGACGGCACGCGAACCCGTTTCAACGTGCAGTTCCGCGACCGCGAGGCGCTGGCGATAACGCTCAATCTGCCCGGCCGTCACAACGTGCTGAATTCGCTTGCCGCGATCGCAATCGCGCGCGAGCTGGAAGTGCCGGACGAGGCGATTGCGAGCGCGTTTGCGCGTTTCGAGGGCATCGGCCGCCGGCTGCAAAATTACGGAGAAGTCGATACGGCGCGCGGCCGCGTGCTGGTGCTCGACGACTACGGTCACCACCCGCGCGAAATCCGCGCGACGCTTGCCGCCGTGCGCGAAGGGTGGCCGGGACGCCGGCTGGTAGTCGCATTCCAGCCGCATCGTTACACGCGCACCCGCGACTTGTTCGAGGACTTCTCCGAAGTGCTGGCGGAGACCGACGCGCTGCTGCTGACCGAGGTCTACCCGGCCGGCGAGGAGCCGATTGCGGGCGCCGATGCGCGCGCGCTGGCGCGCTCGATTCGCAATCGCGGCAAGGTCGAGCCGGTATTCGTGGCCGCGGCTGCCGATCTGCCCGCCGCGCTCGCCGCGGTCATCGAGGATGGCGACCTGGTGCTGACGCTCGGCGCCGGCAACATCGGTGCGGTCGCGGCGACCTTGCCCGCAACGCTTGCGGCGGAGGCGGTGAAACATGCTGGCTGAACGTCGATACGATCCACCGCGGAATCGCGGCGAACTGCGCAAGCGCGAGCCGATGGCGAACCACACCTCGTGGCGCGCAGGCGGGCCCGCAGCGCGCTGGTTCAAGCCGGCCGACCGCGACGACCTGGTTCATTTTCTGCAGGCGCTGCCGGCCGACGAGCCGGTGTACTTCGTCGGCCTGGGCAGCAATCTGCTGGTGCGCGACGGTGGTTTTGCCGGCACGGTCATTTCAACCCACGGCGCGCTGGGCCGGCTCGAACACGACGGCCGTGGCCGCGTACGCGCCGACGCCGGCGTCGCCTGCGCCCAGCTCGCCCGTCAGTGCGTGCGTTGGCAGCTGGCCGGCGGCGATTTCTTCGCCGGCATTCCGGGCACCGTCGGCGGCGCGCTGGCGATGAATGCCGGCGCCTTCGGCGGCGAGGCCTGGGAGCGCGTCGAGGCGGTCGAAACCGTCGACCGCGCCGGCATCGTGCGCACGCGCAAGGCGGATGAAATCAAGGTCGGTTATCGCACCGTGCACGTGCCGGCCGAGGAGTGGTTTCTCGCCGGAAGGTTCCGTTTCACGCCGGACCTCGCGATGAGCCGCGAGCAGATCGCGATGTTGCTCGCCCGCCGCAAGGCCGCCCAGCCGGTAACGGCCGCGAGTTGCGGCTCGGTCTTCCGCAACCCGCCCGGCGACCACGCCGCGCGCCTGATCGAAGCGGCGGGATTCAAGGGTCGACGCGTCGGCGGCGCGGTGGTGTCGGACAAGCACGCGAACTTCATTCTCAACGACGGCGGCGCGAGTGCGGCGGATATCGAGACGTTGCTGCTCGGGGTAAAGGCCGAGGTGAAGGCGCGCTTCGGCATCGAGCTGATACCCGAGGTGCGCATTGTGGGAGAGCCGGCATGAAAGTGACCGATCCCCGCGAATTCGGTCGCGTTGCGGTGCTGCTCGGCGGCCGCTCGGCCGAACGCGAGATTTCGCTGAAAAGCGGTCGCGCGGTGCTCGCGGCGTTGCGCGAGCGCGGCGTCGACGCGCACCCGGTCGATCCGCGCGATGACGGCATCGCCGCGCTCTTCGGCGGCGGCTTCGACCGCGTCTGCATTGTGCTGCACGGCCGCGGCGGCGAGGACGGCACGATCCAGGGCGCGCTCGACTGGCACGGCATGCCATACACCGGCAGCGACGTGCTCGGCTCGGCGCTGTCGATGGACAAGCTGCGTTCGAAATGGCTGTGGCAGACGCTGGGGCTTTTAACGCCGCGCTACGCGATTGTCACCGACGACACCGACCTCGGCGCGCTGGCGTCCGATCTCGGCCTGCCGATCGCAATGAAGCCGGCGCGCGAAGGCTCGAGCCTGGGCATGACCAAGGTCACCACCCGCGACCAGCTCGCCCGCGCGTTTGCCGATGCGCGCGCGCTCGATTCGGTCGTCCTCGCCGAACGCTGGATCGTCGGCGCCGAATACACCGCCGCGATTCTGGACGGCCAGGTGCTGCCGCTGATCCGGCTGGAAACGCCGCGCACCTTTTACGATTTCGATGCCAAGTACATGGCGAATACGACGCGCTACCACTGCCCGTGCGGCCTTGGCGCCGAACACGAGCGCGCGCTGGCGAAGGTCTGCCTGCAGGCGTTCGAGGCGATCGGCGCGAGCGGCTGGGGCCGGGTCGATTTCATGCTCGACGAGTCCGGCCGGCCGTGGCTGCTGGAAGTAAACACGGTGCCGGGCATGACCGATCACAGCCTGGTGCCGATGGCGGCGAAGGTTGCGGGGCTCGATTTCGGCGCGTTGTGCTGGCGGATTCTGGAGACGAGTTTTGTCGAGCGGGGATCAGCGTGATGGTCAAGGCACGCGCCAAAACCCGGCAACCGCAGGCGAAAGGCCTGAAGATCCGGCACTACCTCGCCGCGATCCTGGCCGCCGTGGTGATCGCGGCCGGCCTGGTGGGCTGGCAGTGGGCGCGCTACACCGACTGGGGGCCGAAGCTCACACGGCTGGTAGTGAGCGGCGACTTCAAGGAAGTCGATCCCGCGCGGGTGCGCACGGCGGTCAAGCCGTATCTGCACGGCGGCTTTTTCCGCATCGATCTCGATGCGGTTCGGGCCGCGGTCATCGCGTTGCCGTGGGTCGACGATGCCGCAGTGCATCTCGACTGGCCGTCGACGCTGAAAATCGATTTGCGCGAGCAGCGCGCGGTGGCGCGCTGGGACGACAGCGGCCTGATCAATGCGGCCGGCGTGCTGTTCACCGACAAGGTACCGGCGGACGTGGGCAAGCTGCCGACGCTCGCCGGCCCGGCCGGCAGCGAAACGCAGGTGCTCGATGAGTGGCATCAAATGAACGCGGCGCTCAAGGCCGATCACCTGGCGCTGACAAGTCTCACGCTCGATGCGCGCGGCGCCTGGCGAGCCACGCTTTCGAGTGGCCTCGAGGTGCGTCTCGGCCGCAGCCGGGTCGCGGAGAACCTCAAGCATTTCATCGAAATCGTGCCGCGCGTGCTGGGCGAGCGGCTGGCCGACGCGGCCTACATCGACATGCGTTACACCAACGGCTTCGCTGTCGGCTGGAAGAACTCCGCCAACACAAGTTCCGCAACTACAGGAAAGACGAATGCCTAAAAGACTCGAGAAGCGCCTGATCGTCGGCCTCGACTGCGGCACGTCCAAGGTCGTCGCCATCGTCGGCGAAATCAAGCCGGGCGGCGGCGTCGAGATCATCGGCATCGGCTCCCACCCGTCGCGCGGCCTGAAAAAGGGCGTCGTGGTGAACATTGAATCGACCGTGCAGTCGATTCAGCGCGCAGTCGAGGAGGCCGAACTGATGGCCGGCTGCGAAATTCATTCGGTGTTCGCCGGCATCGCCGGCAGCCACGTGCGCAGCCTGAACTCGCACGGCATCGTCGCGATCCGCGACAAGGAAGTGACGCAGAGCGACGTCGATCGCGTGATCGACGCGGCGCGCGCGGTGGCGATTCCGGCGGATCAGAAGATCCTTCACATCCTGCCGCAGGAATTCATCATCGACGAGCAGGACGGCGTGCGCGAGCCGATCGGCATGTCGGGCGTGCGCCTCGAAGCCAAGGTGCACATGGTGACCGGCGCATTGAGTGCCGCGCAAAACATCATCAAGTGCGTGCGCCGCTGCGGCCTCGAAGTCGACGACATCATTCTCGAGCAACTGGCATCGAGCTACTCGGTGCTGACCGACGACGAAAAGGATTTGGGCGTGTGCCTGGTCGACATCGGCGGCGGCACCACCGACATTGCCGTGTTCACCGACGGCTCGATCCGCCATACCGCGGTGATTCCGATCGCCGGCGACCAGGTCACCAACGACATCGCGGTCGCGCTGCGCACCCCGACGCACAGCGCCGAGGAAATCAAGCTCAAGTACGCCTGCGCGCTGCCGCAACTCGCCAGCGCCGACGAAACCATCGAAGTGCCGAGCGTGGGCGAACGCCCGCCCCGGCGGCTCGCGCGCCAGACGCTGGCGGAAGTGGTCGAGCCGCGCTACGAGGAGCTGTTCAGCCTGATCCAGGCGGAACTGCGCCGCAGCGGATTCGAGGACATGATCGCCGCCGGGGTCGTTCTGACCGGCGGCAGCTCGAAGATGGAGGGGGCGGTTGAACTGGCGGAAGAAGTATTCCATGCGCCGGTTCGTTTAGGGGTGCCTCAGCACGTGACCGGCCTCGTTGACGTGGTTCGCAACCCGATCCACGCCACCGGGGTCGGTCTCCTGCTGTTCGGAAGTCAGGCGTTGCCGCATCAGCGGTCGGCGCCGCCGGTCAAGTCGGGGTTGAAGGAAGTATGGCAGCGAATGAAGCAGTGGTTCCAGGGCAATTTTTAATTCGGGTACAGGTAAGCGGAGCGAGCACGTGGAGGATAATGACATGTTTCAACTGATGGACAGCAACAGCGAAAACGCGGTGATCAAGGTCATCGGCGTGGGCGGCGGCGGCGGCAACGCCGTGCGCCACATGATTTCAGCCGGCATCGAAGGCGTCGAATTCATCTGCGCCAACACCGACGCACAGGCGCTGCGCAACAGCAACGCCAAGACCGCGCTGCAGATCGGCGGCAGCATCACCAAGGGTCTGGGCGCGGGCGCGAACCCGGAAGTCGGCCGCCAGGCCGCGATGGAGGATCGCGAACGCATCATGGAAGTGATCGACGGCTCGGACATGGTATTCATCACCGCCGGCATGGGCGGCGGCACCGGTACCGGCGCGGCACCGGTCGTCGCGCAGGTCGCCAAGGAACTCGGCATCCTCGCGGTCGCCGTGGTCACCAAGCCGTTCCCGTTCGAGGGCAACAAGCGCATGCAGGTGGCGCAGCAGGGCATCGAGGAGCTCGGCAAGTACGTCGACTCGCTGATCACGATTCCCAACGAGAAACTGCTGAGCGTCCTCGGCGCCGGCACTTCGCTGCTGGACGCGTTCAAGTCCGCCAACGACGTGCTGCTGGGCGCGGTGCAGGGCATTGCCGAATTGATCACCCGGCCGGGCCTGATCAACGTCGACTTCGCCGACGTGCGCACCGTCATGTCGGAAATGGGCATGGCCATGATGGGCTCCGGCATCGCCACCGGCGAGGACCGCGCCCGCGAGGCGGCCGAATCGGCGATCGCCAGCCCCTTGCTCGAAGACGTCAACCTGGCCGGCGCGCGCGGCATCCTCGTCAACGTCACCGCCGGCATGGACATGGCCATCGGCGAGTTCGAGGAAGTCGGCAACACCGTCAAGGAGTTCGCCTCCGACGACGCGACCGTCGTGGTCGGCGCGGTCATCGACCCGGCGATGAGCAAGGAAATCCGCGTCACCGTCGTCGCGACGGGTCTGGGCGGCCACCACCTGCGGGTCAACAAGGCCGAGCCGAAGATCAAACTCGTCCCGCCGAAGCCCGAGAATCCGGCCGACTACGCCGAGCTCGACAAGCCGACCGTCATCCGCCGCAAGGCGGTGGGCGACCGCCTGGCCGAACCGAGTAGGGACCCGGATTACCTGGACATTCCGGCGTTTTTGCGGCGCCAGGCGGATTAAATGCGATGGGGAACGGAGTCCCAACCCGAACCCACGTGAGCGCAGGCGCCACTCCGCGCCAAGGCAGGTGCACGTCGTGGCAGTTCTTTCAGGGGCTGCCACGGCGGGCGCCGGCGCCGGAGCCGAGCGCCGGAAACAAAGCGACAAACGGCCTGGTACCCGGAACAAGCGGTGAAATCAATGGCTTGCAGCATTTTCGCCCCTTGTGCTATCTTAGTCGGCCGCGAAATGTGCTGGCAGCACTGTTTGGGCTTTATGGCCACCGAGAAAAACTGCCCACCGGTCAACGGACTGTGCCGCGTGCCGACGTTATCCTAGACGCAAGAGTCCATCAGTGAGGCACTGGTCGAGATGCTCAAACAACGCACCTTGAAGAATACGATTCACGCTACCGGCGTGGGTCTGCATACCGGCGAAAAAGTTTACATGACGCTGCGGCCCGCGGCGATCAACAGCGGCATCATCTTTCGACGCATCGACCTCGATGAACCGGTGGACATCAAGGCGACCGCCACCAACGTCGGCGACACCATGCTCGGCACGACGCTCACCAAGGGCGACGTGCGCGTCTCTACCGTCGAACATCTGCTCTCCGCGTTCGCCGGCCTCGGCATCGATAATGCCTACGTCGATCTGTCCGCTCCCGAAGTGCCGATTATGGACGGCAGCGCCGGTCCATTCGTGTTCCTGATCCAGTCCGCCGGCATCGAAGAACAGAACGCGCCGAAGAAATTCATTCGCGTCAAGAAAGTCATTGAAGTCGAGCAGGACGACAAGTGGGCGCGCTTCGAGCCGTTCGACGGCTTCAAGGTCGCGCTCGAAATCGACTTCGATCACCCGATTTTCAAGAAGCACACGCAGACCGCGATTATCGACTTCTCGACCACGTCGTTCGTGAAGGAAGTCAGCCGCGCGCGGACGTTCGGCTTCATGCGCGACATTGAAATGCTGCGCGAGCGGCACCTGACGCTGGGCGCCTCGCTCGACAACGCCATCGCGCTCGACGACTTCCGCATTCTGAACGAGGACGGCCTGCGTTACGAAGACGAGTTCGTCAAGCACAAGGTGCTCGACTCGATCGGCGACCTGTACCTGCTCGGTCACAGCCTGATCGGCTCGTTCAGCGCCTACAAATCAGGCCATGGGCTGAACAACGCCATTCTGCGCGCGCTGCTCGCTGATGAAAGCGCGTGGGAAGAAATCACGTTCGCGGACAAACGCGCGGCGCCGATCTCCTACATGGCGCCAGTCTATTCGGAATAGTATTCGGAACGGGGGAATGAAAATCGCGGCTTAGCCGCGATTTTCGTTTCCGAGCCGCCGTAGCGCATCGGCCAGCTCAGGATCGTCGATACCGTCGGCGGTCGCGTGTAGCAGCCGGCGCGTCGACGCCGTCACTTGTTGCGGTTCGGGGCGCGGCGCGGGGGCGGCGAAGCGACGCGGCATCACCTTGACGCGTATGCGCCGCACATCCATTTGGAATTGCCGCTTGAGTCCGTTTTTGAGATCGGACTGATAAAAGCGCAGACGCGTGGTCCACACTGGACTATCGACAAAAACGGTGAGGCCACCGTCACGCCAGGCGGCGCCGCGGCAATGCGGAGCCAGCGCCGGCGGCAGCAGGGAGCGGATCGCATGGGTAAGGCGGTCGAGAGCCGCGGCTTGTTCGACCAGCCGCGACAATTTCGATCCGGATGCCTGCAATAAATGACGGGGGTGGGAGGAATTCATGTAAATGAATATTATCCTGGTTTCGCGCGCCGGGCGGCGGCGGCAATTCAACACGGCGCGCTGGCGCTTTACGCTTCCCATGGCTGCGGTCGCGGTGCTCGCGGCGGCGGCTCTCTTCACTGGCGGCTTCTATGCCGCGCATTACCTTGGCGCATCCGCGCCGCTCGCGCAAATCGGCGCCTGGAAAACCCGCCTCGCGGCCGACCAGCGCGAAATCGCCGCAGCGAAAGATCATGCACAGGCGAATATCGCCGCGTTGTCCGGCCGCCTCGGCGAGATGCAGGCGCATATTATCCGGCTCGACGCGCTCGGCCGGCAACTGATCAAGATGGCCGGCATCGATCCGGCCGAGTTCAATTTCGACGCGCCGCCCGCCGAAGGCGGCCCCACCATCGAGGTACCGGACCCGGCGGCGGGCAAGTCGAGCCTGCTGGATGGCTTCTCGCAGTTATCCGATGCGATTCGCAGCCGCAGCCAGCAGCTCACAGCGCTTGAAAATCTGCTCATGCACCGCAATCTTCAAAAGGCGATGCATCCGGCCGGCCGGCCGATCAAGGGTGGCTGGATTTCGTCGTACTTCGGCCGCCGAGTGGACCCGATTACCGGCGAGTCCGGTTTTCATCCGGGCATCGATTTTGCCGGCAAGCGCGGTACGAAAGTGCATGCGATTGCGGCGGGCATCGTGACGTGGGCGGGACCATGGTATGGCTACGGCAATCTCGTCGAGATTGACGATGGTCACGGGTATGCGACGCGCTACGGCCACAACGAGAAGATTCTGGTGAAGGTAGGCGAGGCGGTTTCGAAGGGCCAGGTGATCTCGCTGATGGGTTCGACGGGTCATTCGACGGGGCCGCACGTGCATTTGGAAGTGCTGTATCATGGACGGGAGATCAATCCGCTGAAATTCGTTCGCGGCGACGGCTAAAACGGCGGTCGTGCTTTTGCCGGCGCCCACTCCGGTAGCTTGTTTGCCGGGACGCCGTAGATCCTTCCCTGGAGGCTCTGGGTTCGACATCCCTGTCTCACACAGCCCGGTAAACAACTACCAGAGCGTGCACCTGCGCTGACGGTTCGTTTGGCCGCGGATTTTGTAAGTTTTTGGTAATTCAATGGCAAGTGTAGTTCAAAAGATTTTCGGCAGCCGCAACGAGCGGCTGGTCAAGTCCATGCGCCGGCAGGTTGGGCGCATTAATGCGCTGGAGCCGGAGTTCGAGGCGCTGGACGATGAGGCGCTGAAGGCGAAGACGACGGAGTTTCGCGAGCGTCACGAGGCGGGGGAGAGCCTTGACGATCTGCTGCCGGAGGCGTTCGCGGCGGTGCGCGAGGCGTCCAGGCGTCATCTGGGCATGCGGCATTTCGATGTGCAGTTGATCGGCGGCATGGTGCTGCACCAGGGCAAGATCGCCGAGATGCGCACCGGCGAGGGCAAGACACTGATGGCGACGCTCGCGGTGTATCTGAACGCGGTTCCCGGCAAAGGCGTGCATCTCGTTACGGTTAACGATTACCTGGCGAGTCGCGACGCGAACTGGATGCGGCCGGTGTACGAGGCGCTCGGGATGACGGTCGGCGTGATCCTGACGATGCAGGATCCTGCCGAGAAGAAGGCCGCCTACGACGCCGATATCACTTACGGCACCAATAACGAATTCGGCTTCGACTACCTGCGCGACAACATGGCATTCGACGCCGCGGGCAAGGTGCAGCGCGATCTGCATTATGCGATTGTCGACGAGGTCGATTCGATCCTGATCGACGAGGCGCGCACGCCGCTGATTATTTCCGGCGCGGTCGACGACAACACCGACACCTACGTCAAAGTCGACAAGCTGATTCCGCGCCTGACGCCGCAGGAGGAAGAAGACGGGCCCGGCGACTATTCGGTCGATGAAAAGGCCAAACAGATTTATCTGACCGAAGACGGCCATCAGAAGGTCGAGCGGCTGATGATCGAAAGCGGTTTGTTGAATGAGGGCGAGAGCCTGTACGACGCCGCCAACATCGGCCTGATGCATCACATCAACGCCTCGTTGCGCGCGCATGCGCTGTACCAGCGCGAGGTCGACTACATCGTCCAGAACGGCGAGGTCGTGATCGTCGACGAGTTTACCGGCCGCACGATGCCGGGCCGGCGCTGGTCGGAAGGCCTGCACCAGGCTGTCGAGGCGAAGGAACGGGTCAAGATTCAGGCGGAAAACCAGACGCTGGCATCGATCACATTCCAGAACTATTTCCGCATGTATGAAAAGCTGTCGGGCATGACCGGCACGGCCGATACCGAGGCGTTCGAGTTCCAGGAAATCTACGGGCTCGAGGTCGTCGTCGTGCCGACCAACAAGCCGATGATCCGCGACGACCGCGCGGACCAGGTGTACCTGTCGACGAAGGACAAGTTCGACGCGATTATCGAGGACATTGCCGATTGTCAGCAGCGCGGCCAGCCGGTGCTGGTCGGCACCACGTCGATCGAAACATCGGAATATCTGTCCGGGCTGCTGCAAAAGCGCAAGATCGCGCACGACGTGCTGAATGCAAAACAGCACGAGCGCGAGGCGCAGATCGTGGCCGAGGCGGGTCGGCCGGGCAAGGTGACGATCGCGACCAACATGGCCGGCCGCGGTACCGACATCGTGCTCGGCGGTGCGATGAACACCCCCGAGCAGGCGGAAGAAGTGGAGAACGAGGACGCCGAGGCGCATGCGCGCCGCGAGGCGGAGTGGCGCAAGCTTCACCAGCAGGTTCTGGAGGCCGGCGGCCTGCACATCATCGGCACCGAGCGCCACGAATCGCGGCGCATCGACAACCAGTTGCGCGGCCGTTCCGGGCGCCAGGGCGATCCGGGTTCGAGCCGCTTTTACCTGTCGCTCGAAGACAACCTGATGCGCATTTTCGCCTCGGACAAGGTCAAGTCGCTGATGCAGCGCTTCGGCATGCAGGCGGGCGAGGCGATCGAGCATCCTTGGGTAACCAAGGCGATTGAAAACGCGCAGCGCAAGGTCGAAGGCCACAACTTCGATATCAGAAAGCAGCTGCTCGAATACGACGATGTCGCCAACGATCAGCGCAGGGTGATCTACGAACAGCGCAATGAGTTGATGCAGGCGAAGGATGTTTCCGGCGCCATCGAGGCGATTCGCGCCGACGTGGTCAACGATGTCATCAGCGAATACGTGCCGCCGCAGAGCATGGAAGAGCAGTGGGACGTGAAGGGCCTGAGCGAAGCGTTGCTGCGTGAGTTCGATTACAAGGCCGACATCAAGCACTGGCTGGAAACCGACAAGGAACTGCACGAAGAAACGCTGCGCGAAAAGATTCTCGACGAGATCGAGGCGATTTACCGCCGCAAGGAAGAGACGGTCGGCGAGCAGACGATGCGCCAGTTCGAGCAGCAGATCATGCTGCAGATTCTCGACCAGCACTGGAAGGAGCATCTCGCCGCACTCGACTACCTGCGCCAGGGTATTCATCTGCGCGGCTACGCGCAGGTCGACCCGAAGCAGGCGTACAAGACCGAAGCGTTCGAGATGTTTTCGGAAATGCTCGACCAGATCAAGTTCGAGACCATTTCGATTCTGAGCAAGGTTCGGGTTGCCGAGGAAGATGTCGAAGCTGTCGAAGCGCAGCGGCGGCGTGAGCAGAAGATGCAGTTTCACCACGCCGATGCATCGGCGGCGACCGCCGCCGCAGCGGGTGGCGGTGGCGGCGAAGACGTTGCCATGGCTGAAGGTGAGCCGGCGCCGGTTCAGACTTACGTGCGGAGTGAGCGAAAGGTTGGGCGGAATGAGCCCTGTCCTTGTGGGTCCGGGCTTAAATATAAGCAGTGCCACGGGCGACTGTGATTTGTTGAGCCGCCTTCGGCTGCGCTCGATATCGCAAGAGAGCGGTCGTCGTGGCCGGCGAAGAGAAAAGGCGCGGCTCACTCCGTTCGCCCTGAGCTTGTCGAGAGGGCTCTTCAGGTTATTGAAATCGCCATGCCCAACCCTCGCGTCTCCATAAAAGTCGTCGCCGGTGTGTTGGAAGACGCTGGCGGGCGCATCCTTTTGGCGCAGCGCCCTGCCGGCAAGTCTATGGCCGGACGTTGGGAGTTTCCCGGCGGCAAATTACTCGAAGGCGAAGCGCCTGCGCTGGCGCTTGCGCGGGAGCTGCGGGAAGAACTCGGTATCGAGGTCGAAGCTTCGCGTCCGTTGATTCGCCTGCATCACGATTATCCCGAGCTGTCGGTGGATCTCGCTGTTTTTTGCGTGACGCAATTTCAGGGTGAGCCGCAGGCGCTTGAGGATCAGCAGCTGGCATGGGTGCCGCGGAGTGAACTACAGCAGTGGGATTTGCTGGAAGCGGATCGGCCGATCGTGGCGGCGTTGCAGTTGCCGGACCGTTGCCTGGTGACGCCGGCGCCCGAAGCGGATGTTGAGAGTTATTTAAGCGGGATTGAAGCGGCGCTGGAGCAGGGTGTCTCGATGGTGCAATGCCGGCTGCCGGAGTCGAATGCTTTCGATCGTCTGGCGCTCGGGCGTGCGGTGCGGGATGTGTGCCGCGACCATGACGCGCTGTTTGTCTGGAACGGAACCGAGGCTGAAGCCGGGGCGCTGGGTGCGGATGGGCTGCATTTGAGCGCGCGGCGTTTGACGGACCTGAACGTACGGCCGTTGCCGTTTGATCGCTGGGTCGGCGCGTCCTGTCATACCGGGGAGGAGGTGCGGCAGGCGAACCGGCTGGGGCTGGATTATATTTTTATCGGCAGCGTTCAGGCCACGCCAAGCCACCCTGCGGGGCCGGTATTGGGGTGGGACGGGTTTGAGCGGCTGGCAGCGATCAGCAGTCTGCCCGCGTACGCGATTGGCGCGATGATGCCGGCGGATATTGCGCGCGTTCGGAGTTTGGGCGGGCAGGGGGTTGCCGGCATAAGAAATTTGTTGCGGCCTTAGCCGCCGCCGCTATCTTCTTCACCGGGAATCGAGTGGCTCTCATCAAACCACTCACCCAAATCGATCAGCCGGCAGCGCTCGCTGCAGAACGGCCGGAATGGCGATCTGTCCGACCATTCGACCAGCCGCCCGCACTGCGGACACGGCACTTGCTTGGACACCGGCGATTTGGCCATATCACAAGTGGCAGAACATCAACTGGAATTTAACGTCCCGTGTGACCTGTCGCGGCCGCTCGTTGACATTCGGCCGGTCGAAGAAACGGATCGTGATGCGGTGGCGGCCGCCGCTGATTTCCGGGAATAGTGCCGCGTTGCCCGGCAGGATCACGCGAATGAGCTGGCAGTTCGATTCGTTCTGCATGTTGTGCTGAAACACGCCGCCCTCGGCCACTTTGTTGACCGGGTCCCCGCTCTGGCGGTTTAAATCCAGCAGCACCGATACGGCCTCGCGCAGCGGCTTGAGTTCCGCGAGCCAGTCGGCCACATCCGCGGCGCGCGCCGCGTTCGGTTTCGACAGCCAGAAATGATAGCCGGGCAGATCGAATTCGCAGGTGCCGCCCGGAATGGCGGTGCGGTTCTTGATCGTGCTCAGGAATTCGTTGTTGCGCAGGCCTTGTCCCAGCGGCCCGGTGTGGCTGCCCAGCTGACGCTTCAGGTGTTCGAGCTGGTCCAGCACTTCGAGCAGGCGCGGATTGTCGACGTCCGGGTTGTCGCGCAGCAGCGCGAGAATGCCGATTTGCGAGTCCAGCTCCTTGAGTGCCTCGCCGCGCGCATTGCCGCGCGTCAGCATGTCGGCGATGTCGAGCAGGCTCATGATCGCCATGCGGCTGTCCCAGGAACTCCTGGGTTCGGCGTACTGCTCCGCCTGGCTCAGCAGGAATTGGAGGCGCAAAAACGTCCGCACCCGCTCAGTAAGCGGTTGTTCATAAATGATCGATTCAGCGGCCGGGGCCGAATCGCGTTTGACAGGCTTCGGTTGCATCACCCGCTATTGTGTCGGAAACGCCGTTCATCCGGCAAATAAACCTTCGGATTTGTTAAATGTTGACTTCCGCCAGCCGGCGGTAGCGCACGTGTAATTGGGCGATCGCGGCCTTCAGGGCCTCCAGCGATCCGCTGTTTTCGATCACGTCGTCCGCCAGCTTCAGCCGCGTATCCCGGTCCGCCTGCGCGGCCAGGATTCGGCGCGCGCCGGCTTCGGTTTCGCCGTCGCGCCGCATCAGCCGCTCGATCTGAAGCTCTTCAGGGCAGTCGATCACCAGCACGCGATCGACCAGCTCGGATGCGCCGCCGGCCTCGGCAAGCAGCGGAACCGCCACGATCACGTACGGCGCGTGCGCTGCGGCAATCCTTGTTGTCATGTGCGCGATGATGCGCGGGTGCAGGATACCTTCGACCTCGCGGCGCAGGGCCGGGTCCGCGAACAGCAGGTCGCGCAGCCGCTTGCGGTCGAGTTCGCCGCCGACGACCAGCGGTTCGTCGGGGCGCAGCGCCGCCAGTTCGGGCAGGGCGGGTGAATCGGGTGTCGTGACGGCGCGCGCCGCCTCGTCGGCGTCGATTACCGGAACCCCAAGCCGCACGAATTCGGCCGCCGCGGCGGATTTGCCGGAGGCGATTCCACCCGTGAGGCCGACGCGCAGCAAGCGTTTATCTCGCCATGGTAGCGAGGTAGGCATTCATGATCGGATGCCCCCAGATCATCGCGATCCAGCCGGCGGCGGCGAGGTACGGGCCGAACGGGATCGGCGTTTCGCGCTGCAGCCGCTTGGCCAGAATCATGCTGATGCCGACGGTCGCACCGACACCGGCGGCGAGCAGCACCACCAGCGGCAGCATCTCCCATCCGAGCCACGCGCCGAGCAGCGCGAGCAGCTTGAAGTCGCCGTAGCCCATGCCTTCCTTGCCGGTCGCGAGCTTGAACGCGTGAAACACCAGCCACAGGCAGCCGTAGCCGGCGATCGCGCCGATGATCGCGGCGCGCGGCTGGGCAAACACGTCGCCTGCCGGCCACAGCAGGCTCAGGCCGAGCCCGACCCACAGCAGCGGCAGCGTGATCACGTCCGGCAGCAGTTGATGGTCGATGTCGATGAACGCCAGCGTGATCAGCGTCCAGGTGAGAATCAGCCCGGCGGCGGTTTCGAGGCTGACACCGAAGTGCCAGGCGATCGCGACCGACAGCGCGCCGCTCAGCAGTTCGACGATCGGGTAGCGCACCGAGATGTGCGTCCGGCAGCCGTGGCAGCGGCCGCGCAACAGCGCGTAGCTGACGATCGGCACATTCTCCCACGCGGAAATCAGGTGGCCGCACTGTCGGCAGCGCGAGCGCGGCACGGCGAGGTTGAACGGTTCTTCATCCTGCGGCGGCGTCTCGCCGGACTCACGCCGCCATGCGCGGTCCAGCATCACCGGCAGCCGGTAAATGACAACGTTAAGAAAGCTGCCGACGATCAGGCCGAGGATGGCAACGATCGTCAGGAAGACCGCCGGGGATTGAACGAGGTAATCGGCCAGAAGCATTACACCACGGACCCCATCTTGAAGATCGGCAGGTACATCGCGATTACCAGGCCGCCGATCAGCACGCCGAGCACCACCATGATCACCGGCTCCATCAGGCTGCTCATGCTGTCCACCGCGTTGTCGACTTCTTCCTCGTAGAAATCGGCGACCTTGCCGGCCATCGTTTCAATCGAGCCGGATTCCTCGCCGATCGCGATCATTTGCTCGACCATGTTGGGGAACAGGCTGGTCTCCGACATCGCGACGTTGAGCTGCAGGCCCGTCGAAACCTGGTCGCGGATGTGCAGCACACCCTCCTCGAACAGAATATTGCCGCAGGCGCCGGCGATGGAATCCAGCGCCTCGACCAGCGGCACACCGGCCGCGAACATCGTCGCCAGCGTACGCGCGAAGCGCGCGATGATCGCCTTCTTGACGATGCCGCCGACGACCGGCAGCTGCAGCGTCACGCGGTCGAGCAGCCGGCGAAACTGCGGCGAGCGTTTCTTGAGCCAGATAAACGCGGAGGCGAGGATCGCGACGCCGATCAGAATCTCCATGCCGTTGCCGCGCACGAATTTCGACAGGTTGACCACCATCAGCGTGAACGCCGGCAGATTCGCGCCGAAACCCTGGAACAGCTTGGCGAACTGCGGAATCACATAGACCAGCAGAATGGCGGTGACCACGACCGCGACCACCATAATCGCGATCGGGTAAAACATCGCCTTCTTGATTTTCTTCTTGATCGCCTCGGTCTTTTCCTTGTACGTCGCGATCTTGTCGAGCAGCGCTTCGAGCGCACCGGCTTTCTCGCCCGCTTCAACCAGGCTCACGTACAGGTCGTCGAAATACTTCGGCTGCTGCGACAGCGCGTGCGTCAGGGAATTACCGGCCTCGACGTCATTCTTGAGGGTCGTCATCAGGTTGCGGAAGCGCGGATTGCTGTTGCCTTTGCCGACGATGTCGAACGCCTGCACCAGCGGCACGCCGGCCGTCATCATCGTCGCCATCTGGCGCGACAGGATCGCAATGTCGCCGGCCGTAATGCGCTTGCCGGCGCCCGAGCCGAACATGCCCTGGCTTTCCTTGCGCACCCGAAGCGGCGCGATGCCCTGGCGGCGCAGGTGCGCCTTGATCGCCATCATATCGGCACCATTGGCCTTGCCCTTGACCCGATTGCCCTTGCGATCGGTGCCTTCCCACATGAAGTTGAAGGTCTTTTTTGCCGCTTCGGCCATAGTCGTCCGCCTGTTCGATTATTCGATCGTGACGCGATTCACTTCTTCAAGACTCGTAACGCCGTCCCTGACCTTCTTCAAACCTGACGCACGCAAATCGGCGACGCCTTCCTTTTTCGCCTGGTCCGCGATCTGCATCGCATTGCCTTGCGCCATGATGATACGCCCCATCGCGTCGCTGACGGGCATCACCTGGTAGACGCCGGTGCGACCCTTGTAGCCTTCGGTGCAGGCGTCGCAGCCGACCGGGCCGTAAATCGTCAGGCCGGCATCGATGTCGGCTTCGTCGAAGCCTTCCTTCAAAAGCGCTTTCTTGGGGACGTCCACCGGCTGCTTGCACTTCTCGCACAGCCGCCGCACCAGCCGCTGGGCGATGATTAAATTGACCGCGGTGGCGATCGAGTAGGGCGCAACGCCGATGTCGGCAAGACGCGTCAGCGTCTTCGGCGCGTCGTTGGTATGCAGCGTCGACAGCACCAGGTGGCCGGTCTGCGCCGCCTTGACCGCGATTTCGGCGGTTTCCAGGTCACGGATTTCGCCCACCAGAATCACGTCCGGATCCTGGCGCAGGAACGACCGCAGCGCGCTCGCGAATGTCAGCCCGACGCGCGGATTCACGTTCACCTGGTTAATGCCGGGGAGCTGGATTTCGATCGGGTCCTCGGCAGTGGAAATATTGCGGTCCGACGTATTCAGAATGTTGACGCCGGTGTACAGCGACACCGTCTTGCCGCTGCCGGTCGGGCCGGTGACGAGAATCATGCCGTACGGGCGGTTGAGCGCCGCCATGTACAGATCCTTCTGGTCCGGCTCGTAGCCGAGCGCATCGATACCGAGCCGGGCCGAACTCGGGTCGAGAATACGCAGCACGACCTTCTCGCCGTACAGCGTCGGGCAGGTGCTCACACGAAAGTCGATTGCCTTGTTCTGCGACAGCTTCAGCTTGATGCGCCCGTCCTGCGGCACGCGCCGCTCGGAAATATCCAGCCGCGACATGACCTTGAGGCGCGCGGCGAGCTTGGGCGCCAGCGCAATCGGCGGCTTGGCGATCTCGCGCAAAATGCCGTCGAGGCGCGTGCGCACGCGGTAGTACTTTTCGTAGGGCTCGAAGTGAATGTCCGACGCGCCGGCCTTGATCGCATCGACCAGCATCTTGTTGATGAAGCGGACGATCGGCGCATCTTCCACGCCTTCGATCACCCCGCCTTCTTCAGTCGGCGTGTCGTCGCCGACCTCCAGGTTCTCGAGCCCGGCCAGATCGTCGCCGGCCAGGTTCTGCATCGAGGTATCCATTGCCTCGAGCGTCTTGTCGATCAGCCGGCCGAGCGGCACCTCGTCGGCCACCACCAGTTCGACCGTCTGGCGCGTATGGAAGCCGAGCTCGTCGATCGTGTCGAGGCGGGTCGGGTCGGACACTGCCACGAACAGCATCGAGCCGCGGCGGAAGATCGGCAGGGCGTGGTGTTGGCGGATCAGCTTCTCATCGACCAGCTTGGCAACCGCCGGGTCGATCTCGACCGCGCCCAGGTCGATCAATGGCGCGCCGAATTCCTGCGACGCCGCGGCCGCCACTGCCGCGCTGGCCAGCGCCCCGTCCTTGACGAGCTGCACCACGAATGGCTGCTTCTCCTGCAGCGCCGCCTGCTGCACGCGCTCGGCATCCTCCTGCGACAGGTGGCCATCGAACACGAGGCGGCGGGCCAGCCCCTTCAGGCGGGTTTTGGTGACAGCAGTATCCATTGGCAAAAAACGCCCTCCCGGCCGGAATAGTAGTGTATCCGCCCGCATTGGCCAACTACGCTTGATCACGCTGGTCCATGCAGATCGCACGTCCGGCGGATCGCGAAGTATTGAAATATCGAAAAACGTCGATATAATAGCAGCTATGGATCAGGTCAGCGTCTTCAAAGCCCTCGGCAACGAGTCGCGGCTCAAAATTCTGATGTGGCTCAAAGAGCCGGAGCGCCACTTCGGTTCGACCGAGGCCCCCGAATGCAAGCAGCGCCGCGACAAGGGCGTCTGCGTGGGCGCGATTTGCGAGAAACTCGGGCTGTCGCAGTCCACCGCCTCGCATTACCTGGCGCTGCTGGAGCAGGCCGGGCTGGTGGTCGCACGGCGCTGCGGGCAGTGGACCTATTACGAGCGCAACGAAGCCGCCATCCGCTCCCTGAGCGAATTCCTGCAGCGCGACCTGTAATTCCAGCCGTCCCCACGCGGGACTATTTTTCAATCAACGTATCGAGATTACTAGATATGCCGAATCAACCGTTACTGGAACCCATCCGCATCGGCCGCTATACGCTTGCCAACCGCGTCGTCATGGCGCCGCTGACGCGCTCGCGCGCCGACAACCCGCAACTCGCGCCCACCGACCTGCACGTCGAGTACTATACCCAGCGCGCCTCGGCCGGGCTGATCGTCAGCGAGGCGACGCAGATCTCGCCGCAGGGCGTCGGCTATATCAACACCCCCGGCATCCACTCGGGCGCGCAGATCGCCGGCTGGAACAAGGTCACCAAGGCGGTACACGCCGAGGGCGGCGTAATGTTCGCGCAGCTCTGGCACGTCGGCCGTGTCTCGCATCCGGACTTTCACAACGGCGAGCTGCCTGTCGCGCCGTCGGCGATCGACCCCGAAGGCAAGGCGTTCACGCCCAACGGCCTGCAGCCGACCGTCACGCCGCGCGCGCTCGGGATCGACGAAATCCATGCCATCGTAGGCGACTATGTGCAGGCGGCCAAGAACGCCATCAAGGCCGGCTTCGACGGCGTCGAGATTCACGGCGCGAACGGCTACCTGCCGAATCAGTTCCTCGTCGACAGCGCCAATATCCGCACCGACGAATACGGTGGCGAGATCGCCAACCGCGCGCGCTTCCTGTTCGACATTCTCGACGGCGTCAGCAACGCGATCGGCGTCGAGCGCATCGGGGTGCGCCTGGCGCCGAGCGGCTTGGTCAACCTCAAGCCGGACAGCAACGCCCGCGCGCTGTACGACTACGTCATCACGCGCCTGAACGACTACAAGCTCGCCTACCTGCACCTGATCGAGCCGACCGAGCCGGTCGCGCACATCCCGAACATGGTGGAAAACGTCACCGCGCATTTCCGTCCGCTCTACCAGGGCGTGCTGATCACCAACGGCGGCTACGACCGCGAGAGCGGCAATGCGGCGATCGAAGCAGGCCATGCGGACCTCGTCGCCTACGGCAAGCTGTTCATCGCCAACCCGGACCTGCCGGAGCGCTTCCGCGCGCACACGCCGCTCAACGAGCCGGACCGCGACACGTTCTACCAGGGCGGCGCGAAAGGCTACATCGACTATCCGACGCTTCAGGCGGAAGTCGCCTGATAACTGTCAACAAGGAGAAGCAACATGAAACTGTATTACATGCCGGGCGCCTGCTCGCTTGCCGACCACATCACTCTGGAGTGGACCGGTACGCCGTACGAAATCCACAAGGTTGACAGCGACAAACTGAAGTCGCCCGAGTACCTCGCCATCAATCCGGCGGGCGCCGTGCCGGCGATCGAGCACAACGGCTGGGTACTGACGGAGAACAGCGCGATTCTCAATTACATCGCGGACAAGCATCCCGAAGCCAAGCTCGGTGGCGACGGTACGCCCGAAGGTCGCGCCGTGGTCAACCGCTGGCTGGGCTTCATCAACTCCGACATGCACCCGGCATTCAAGCCGCTGTTCGGGGGCACCGCCTACCTCGACGACGCCGCCGCCGAGCAGACCAAGACCAAGGCAAAGCATGTGCTGCGCCAGCAGTTCGAGATCATCAACACGCAGCTCGAAGGCCGCGACTGGATCGCCGGCGAGCGTTCGGTCGCCGATCCGTATCTCTATGTCCTGCTGCGCTGGGCGCGCGGTCTCAAGATCGACCTCAGCGGGCTCGACAACCTGCCGCGGTTCATCGAGCGCATGGAAGCCGACGCGGGCGTGAAGAAAGTCCTGGCGGAGGAAGGTCTCTGACACCGCCGCCGGTGGCGCATTGTCGGCGGCGGTGCAGCAGCGGGGGGCCGACATAAGGTAAAATGCCGTTGCCGGCAAGCGACATATTGAAAGGTGCGCCTGCAGCATGTAGATTAACAAGAGCCGCTATATCAAGGATGAGAAACGGGGCTGTATAACAATGGATTGTAAAATTCGCAGCTGGATGCTGCTTGCGTTACTCGTGTTGCCCGTGCTCGCGCACGCCCAAGGCGGTCCGGGCCCTGCCCCCAAGATCACCATTTCGCCTCCGAACTTACCGGACGCGACGTTCGGTGCGCCTTACATGCAGACCCTCACGGCCACCGGAGGCGAGGGTACCTACACCTTCGGCGTCAGCAGCGGTGCGCTGCCCGCTGGCATCACCCTGGATAGCAGCGGGACGCTCAGCGGGACGCCCACGGCCGGCGGCAACTTCGGTTTCACTGTTACCGCCACCGACAGCAACGGTGACACCGGCGTCCAGAACTACAAGCTGACTGTCGATCCTCCCACCATTACCATTGCGCCGTCGGGGTTGCCGCCCGCGAATTACGGTACGGCATATTCGCAGAAGCTGACCGCCAGCGGGGGCACCGCACCGTACAGCTTCAGCATTTCCGCTGGTGCCTTGCCGGCCGGTCTGAGTCTGTCCTCGACGGGCGACATTTCCGGCACACCGACCGCCGCCGGCACTTTCAACTTCACCGTGCAGGCGGCCGACAGCAGCCCCGGCGGCCCGTATACCGGCAGCCAAAACTACACGCTCACGGTCAACCCACCCCCGCCACCCACGCTGACGATGTCACCGCCGAGCGGCACCCTCACGGCCGATTACGGCAAACCGTATTCGCAGACCTTCACCGCGAGCGGTGGCGCGGGACCCTACAACTATGATTTCACCGGCAACCTGCCGAACGGCCTGAGCTGGGATTCGGGGAGCCACACCATCTCCGGCACTCCGACACAAACGGGCAGTTTCCCGTTCATGGTCACGGCCACGGACACGGGCAGCGGCGCCAGCGTAACCCAGAACTACATCCTCAATGTCGCCGCGCCGGGCATCGTAGTGGCGCCGTCCTCACTTCCCGACGGCAAGGTGGGACACGGCTACGGCACCACCATCACCGCCAGCGGCGGCGTGGGCCCCTACACGTTCCACATTGGCAGCGGCGCGCTGCCGGCCGGCATTTCGCTGAGCAGCAGCGGACGTTTGTCGGGTACGCCGACGGCGGCGGGCGACTTCGGTTTCAGTGTCACCGCCACCGACAGCAACGGCCAATCCGGTAGCCGCAATTACAACCTGCATATCGCCGGCGCGACTATCACCCTGTCGCCGACCAGCCTGCCGACGGCCACGCCGGAGCAGTCGTACAGCCAGACGCTGCGGGCCAGCGGCGGCACGGCGCCGTATCGCTACACGATAACCTCGGGCAGCTTGCCGGCGGGTCTCTCCCTCAACGCATCAACCGGTGTGCTGTCCGGAACCCCCACGAAGTCAGGCAGCTTCACCTTCACAGCAACCGCAACCGACAGCAGCACGGGCAGCGGCGCGCCGTTCAGCGCCGCGCGCAATTACACGCTGATCGTCAGCAGCGTGACCATCACGCTGTCGCCCGCCTCGCTGCCGGCGATGACCGTCGGCGACGCAGTCAGACAGCACATCACGGCCAGCGGCGGGTCCGGCGGCTACACCTTCAGCGTGACCAGCGGCAAGCTGCCGCCGGGACTGTCGCTGTCGTCGTCCGGCGTGCTCTCCGGCACGCCGAACGCGGCCGGCCGTTACACGTTCACGGTAACGGCCAAGGATAAAGACGGCTTCACCGGCGCACGCGCCTACGATGTGTCGGTGGTGCAGGGGCTCGCGGCGCCCGTGGCCCAGCCGCAGAAGGTCAGCGTGGCGGCCGGTAAATCCGTGACCATCGACGCGACCAAGGGCGCCACCGGCGCACCGTTCACCGCCGCCGCCGTGAGCACGCCGCCGACGACCGGCACCGCCACGGTGAACGGAACGGACATCGTCTACAGCGCCCCGGCCGACGCCTCGGGCGCGGTGACATTCGAGTACACGCTGACCAATGCGGCAGGCACATCGCCGCCGGCGCAGGTCACGGTCACGATCAACCCAGTCCCGGTGGCGCCATCGTTGAGCGCACAGGTGCCGGCCGGCGCCACCGTGGCCGTCGATCTCACCAAAACCGCGAGCGGCGGTCCGTTCACGAAAGCAACGATCGTGTCGATCACCCCGGCCGCCGCCGGCATGGCGACGGTGCAGGCCTCGGCCTCGGGCTACACGCTGAACTTCACCGCCGCCGGCAACTTCATCGGCGCCGCGAAAGTCACCTACACCTTGTCCAACGCCTATGCCACCTCGACCCCCGGCACGATCAGCATCACCGTAACGGCGACGCGCCCGGATCCATCCAGGGATGCCGAAGTGGTCGGCATTGTGGCCGCGCAGGTGAGCGCGACCCGGCGCATGGCGCAGGGCCAGATCACCAATTTCCAGCAACGCCTGGACGCCTTGCACGACCGGTCGGCGGTGACTTCATTCAGCAACGGCATCATCATCAGCTCGGCCGCGGAAACGCGCGCCCGCAGCCTGCGTGAACGCGAAGCGTGGGCGCATCCCGCGCAGGACCTGAACGACCGCTACCTGGTTCGGCCGCAGCGCGCCGCACCGGCCGCCGCGGCGGACGACGAATACGACCCGGGCGGGCTCTCGGTGTGGACTGCCGGCGCGGTCAACTTCGGCAGCAACAAGGAGAGCGGCAGCGGCATCGACTTCACCACCTCCGGCGTCACGATCGGCGCGGACAAGCGCATGAGCCCTGACTTCACCGCCGGACTGGGCCTCGGTTATGGCCACGACAGCACCGACATCGGCGACAACGGCAGCCGCAGCACCGCAGACAGCTATAACCTGGCCCTCTACGGCAGCTATCACCAGCCGGAGTCCCTGTATGTCGACGGGTTGATCGGCTACCAATGGCTGTCGCTGGACATGCGCCGCTACGTTACCGCTGACGGCGCGCTGGTCCACGGCAGTCGAAACGGCAAGCAGTGGTTCGCGTCACTCTCGATCGGCTACGAGCATCAGAGCCATGACGTGTTGTTCGTGCCCTACGCGCGGTTCGATGTGGCGCGTGCGCGGCTGGACCCATACGCCGAGCAGGGCGACGCCACCTGGTCGCTCGCCTACGACACGCAGGACGTCAATACCACCACCGGCAATCTCGGCGTACGCCTGGAGTTCGACAACAAGCACGACTACGGCGTCTGGATGTACGGCCTGCGCGCCGAATATCAGCACAACTTTCAGGACACGAGCACGGCCGCCATCCGCTACTTCGACCTTCAAAACGGGCCGATTTACTACGTCAGCGCGCCGGGCGAGTCGCAGGATCGCATCATGGCCGGCGCCAGCCTTCAGTTGCAGACGCGCCGCTGGTCGCTGCGGTTCGAATATCGGACCCTGCTGAACGGCTCCGGCGACGACCAGGCGGTCCTGCTGAGTTTTGTGATTCCGTTGGATTGACAATCATTCGCATTTGCGTTTAACTACGGCGCATGTACGTTTGCATCTGCAACGCCGTGTCCGAAAAGCGCATCCGCCAGGCCGTCGCGGAGGGCGCCGACGACTTCGAATCACTGCAGGAAGCCACCTGCGTGGCGACCTGTTGCGGCTGCTGCGAGTCGGAAGTCCGCAATATTCTCGAGGACGCTCTAGACGAGCAAATGCCGTCCCGCCACTACCGCGCCGCCTGAACAATTCCCATTCCGCCACAGCTAATTGCGCAGCCTGCATCGGTGCGCTACGCTCATTCGATTACTTGTTCCCAGGACACCAGCCATGCAAGGCGATAAAGAAGTCATCCGGCACCTCAATGCCATCCTCAAGAACGAACTCACCGCCATCAACCAGTATTTTCTGCATGCGCGCATGTACAAGAACTGGGGTCTGAAGGAACTCAACGACCACGAGTACGAAGAGTCCGTCGACGAGATGAAGCATGCCGACAGCCTGATCGAGCGCATCCTGTTCCTCGAAGGGCTGCCCAACCTGCAGGACCTCGGCAAGCTTTACGTCGGCGAGAACGTCAAGGAAATCATCGAGTGCGACCTGCGCCTGGAACGCGAAGCGCACCCGCCGCTGCGCGAAGCCGTCGCCTACAGCGAAAGCGTGAAGGACTACGTCTCGCGTGACCTGTTCCAGGACATCCTCGAAAGCGAGGAAGACCACATCGACTGGCTCGAAACCCAGCTCGATTTGATCGAGCGCATAGGTATCGAAAACTACACCCAGACGAAGATGGGTAGCTGAAATGGCCACAGGCTGGGCCAGAGACGGCGCCGTTCAAGACCAGATCGACGCCAGCATCGAAGACGCGCTGCAAAGCGTGCGCGCGCGCCTGCCCCAGGGCGAGAGCCGCACGCACTGCGAAGAGTGCGGCGAAGAAATCCCGCCGGCACGCCGGAAGGCCGTGCCCGGCGTGCGCCTGTGCATCAACTGCCAGTCCGAAGCCGACAACAACGCCCAAACCCACAGCCTCTACAACCGCCGCGGCAGCAAAGACAGCCAACTCCGCTGATTTTGGAGTAAGCTTCCATCAGAGCAGTACGACTGGAGGCACTCATGACCCCGCAATCCCGGTTCCTGATACTGATTCTTCTGGCCGCACCCGTGGCCGCATTCGCCGGCGGCACCGCCACGGTGCAGTCGGGCTCCGGGCACCAGCAAAGAACCACCATCGAATGGCGCGATGCCCACACGCTGCGCATGCAAGGAACCAAGAAGCAGCAATTCATCCTTCTGCGCGACGGCAAAACCTACATGGTCATGTCCCGCAACGGCAAACCGACGGTCATCGACGTAACGTCGATGAAATCAACAATGAACGCCTCCGGAAAGGACAAGGGCATCATCAGCGGCTCGTTCAAACCTACCGGCAAGACCGAAACCGTCGCCGGCATCAAAGGCCACGTCTACCACGCCACCTGGACCGATGCGATGGGCAAGCACAAAGGCGATGCCGTGCTCACGGACAACCAGCAGGCCGTGGAACTGACACAGGCCTACATGACGCTGATCGACGCCTTCAGCGCCGAAAACGACGCCGCCGCCAAGTTGCACCTGCCGAAATCCGAGCCCGGCCTGCTACGCCTCGGCAACGACTTCCGCGTCCTCTCGATCTCCGACAAAACGCCGCCGTCGAAGGACTTCAAGCTGCCCGCCAAGCCGACTAGCCTGGCTGACATGATGAAGCGGGGCAGCGGCAGCAAGTAACAGATCGGTTGCAACCGCTCGTCGGCTACGAGCGTACGGAAGCGGAAACAGCTCGATTCACGGAGATGGAATAGTCGCCATCCGTGTTATTCTCCCAAAAAGAGGTTGGGAGGATTATCACAATGGCGACGCTCATTCCGGCGCGCAGCACCTGCCTGGGTCGAATGACATCAGGCGAGAAGCGCCTGTCGGAACGACTGGAGCAGAAGCTCGAAGACGACTATCTCCTGTGGTATGACGTTCCAATCGGGCTGAAACAACGCCAGCCGGACTTCGTCATCCTGCACCCGCGTCGCGGGCTTCTGGTTCTGGAAGTCAAAGACTGGAAGCTCGAGAACATCCATTCCGCCGACAAAAACAGCTTCACGCTGCTAACTAACGTCGGCCAGACCCATAAGATCAATCCGCTGCTGCAAGCGCGCACCTGCATGCTGGAGATCAACGTCGTGCTGGAACGCGATCCGGCGTTGCGCCATCCGGCGGGCGGGCCGCATGCAGGCAAGCTGCTTATGCCCTGGGGCTTTGGCGTGGTGCTCTCCAACATCACGCGCAAGCAGTTCATCGACGCCCAGCTCGACAACGTCATTCCGAATCACCTCGTCATTTGCAAAGACGAAATGTACGAAACGGTAGATGCGGAAGTCTTCCAGGAGCGCCTCTGGGCCATGTTTCCGCATCCGTTCCCGTGCGCACTGACCCTGCCGCAGATCGACCGCGTGCGTTGGCTGTTGTTTCCGGAGGTCCGCGTCAACCCAGCCGAAGGACAATTTGGTTTGTTCGGTGGCAAGGCGGAAGACGCGGCGCGGCCTATCGAAATTCCCGACCTGATTAAGGTCATGGATCTGAAACAGGAACAACTCGCCCGTTCACTGGGCCATGGCCACCGGGTGATCCACGGCGTGGCGGGGTCCGGCAAAACGATGATCCTCGGCTATCGCTGCATGCACTTGGCGAACGCGCTGAACAAGCCGGTGCTGGTCTTGTGCTACAACAAAACGCTGGCCTCCTGGCTGAAGCAACTGATGGAAGAACGCGGACTGGCCGAAAAGGTCAATGTCCGCAACTTCCATTCCTGGTGCTGGCAGATGCTGAAGACGTACCACGTGCCCCGGCCGGAAGAGGGTAACGCCTTCGACGGCATGGTTCAGGCCGTAATCAATGGCGTCGAGAGCGGCCAGATTCCGCGCGCCCAATACGGCGCAGTCATGATCGACGAAGGCCATGACTTCGAGCCCGAGTGGTACAAGCTGGTCGTGCAGATGGTGGACCCGGCCACCAACTCACTGCTGATCCTGTACGACGACGCGCAGAACATTTACGGCAAATCCGCACGTCGGCAGTTCACCTGGAAAAGCGTCGGCGTAGAGGCAGTCGGCCACACAACCATTCTCAAACTCAACTATCGCAACACATTGGAGATTCTCGGCGTCGCCAGCGGCTTCGCGAGCGATCTGCTGAACGCACACGCGAGCGACGACGACGGCATCCCGCTGATCGCGCCGGAAAGCGCCGGCCGGCGCGGAGAGCTGCCTGTGCTGGTCAAGACGCCTGACGAAACGGCGGAAACGGCCAAAGTTGTCGAACTGGTACGCTCGGAGCAGGCGCAGAAGACGCGCCTGTCCGATATCGCCGTCCTTTACCGTACCGGCGCCGAGGGGCAGCGGCTGGGCGCGGCGCTCAAGGCCGCACACATCCCGTATCGTCTGGCGCGGGGCAAAGATGGCAAAGCCGCGCTCTTCGACGGCGAGGACAGCGTCAAGCTGGTCACAATGCACAGCAGCAAGGGCCTCGAATTCCCGGTCGTGATTGTCGTCGGCCTGGGCCAAATGCCATTCGAGGACGCCGAAGAAACCGCCGAGGCGCGCCTGCTTTATGTCTCGATGACCCGCGCCAAAGACCGATTGGTGATGATGCACCACCGCCAATCTCCATTCACGCGGCGAGTGGAGGCGACCATACAAGCGACCCGAGCCGCTACTGCCGGCAACCAAAGGTCCGTGCACGAGCAGCGGATGCAGGCTTAAACATTTGGTTCGGTCTAGGTCTTAAGGCCATAACTTGCTATATTGCCAAGGGTTTACCCGCAGCGCACCCCTTTTGCCGGAATGTTCGGTGGGAACTGGAATGCCGAACAAGAACGCGACAACAACAGCTGAAACGAGGCAGGGGGACCGTAACGGGCGACCATTGGCTATAAGGCCGAGTTGTTTTAAGGACTGTCTGATTCGAAACAGTCGATAATGAGGCATGGCTGTTAGATGCATGTAAAAGAAGTCGACATCGAGCAACAGTTCATTCAAAAGCTCGAATACCTGAAATACAGGCGCCGCCCGGATATTCGCGACAAGGCGGGGCTGGAGCAAAATTTCCGGGAGAAATTTGAGGCTTTGAACCATGTCCGGCTGACGGACGCTGAGTTTGCCCGCCTGCGTGATGACATCATCAATGCCGACGTTTTCAAGGCCTCGCAAGCACTCCGCGAGCAGGGCTATTTTCAGCGTGAAGACGGCACGCCGCTTCACTACACGTTGGTGAACCTCAAGGATTGGTGCAAAAACGACTTTGAAGTCGTCAATCAGTTACGCATCAACACCTCCAACAGCAACCACCGCTACGACGTCATATTGCTGATCAACGGCCTGCCGTTGGTGCAGATCGAGCTAAAAACGCTGGGCGTCAACCCGCGTCGCGCCATGGAACAGATCGTCCGCTACAAGAACGACCCCGGCAACGGCTACACCAACACGCTGCTGTGCTTCATGCAGCTGTTCATCGTCAGCAACCGCACCAAAACGTATTACTTCGCCAATAACCAGGCCAGGCATTTCACTTTTGATGCCGACGAGCGCTACTTGCCCATCTACCAACTGGCCGACGAACACAACCGGAAAATCACGCATTTGGATTCTTTTGCCAACGCCTTTCTGCACAAATGTACCCTCGGCCAACTCCTCAGCCGCTATATGGTGCTGGTGCAAAGCGAGCAGAAGATACTCATCATGCGGCCGTACCAGATCTACGCAGTCAAGGCGATTGTCGACTGCATTCAGCAGAATCGGGGCAACGGCTACATCTGGCATACCACCGGCAGCGGCAAAACGCTGACGTCATTCAAGGCGTCCACCCTGCTCAAGAACAACCCAGACATCGACAAATGCTTGTTCGTGGTCGACCGCAAGGATCTCGACCGCCAGACTCGCGAGGAATTCAACAAGTTCCAGCCCGGCTGCGTGGAAGAAAACACCCATACCGGCGCACTAGTGAAGCGTTTGCTCTCCACCAACTATGCCGATAAGGTTATCGTCACCACCATCCAGAAGCTGGGCCTGGCGCTGGACGAAACCAGCAAGCGAGCAAAACAGCACCAAAAAAGTGGCCGAGCTACGTGGAAGCAGCGCCTCATGCCGCTGCGCGACAAGCGCATGGTGTTCATCTTCGACGAATGCCACCGCTCGCAATTTGGCGACAACCACCAGGCTATCAAGAACTTCTTCCCGAAGGCGCAACTGTTCGGTTTCACCGGCACGCCAATCTTCGAGGAAAACGCCAGCTACAAGCAGATCGACGGCACTGTCGGTTCGTTCAAGACCACTGAGGACGTATTTCAGAAGCAACTGCACGCCTACACCATCACCCATGCCATCGACGACGGCAACGTGCTGCGCTTTCACGTAGATTATTTCAAGCCGGAAACCGCCAACGAGGCGGACGGCGAATCCGCTCAAACCACCGGCAAAGCCAGGAACAAAACCAAGCCCAAGCCGGACACCGCCACCACGCGGCGAGCCATTGCCGAGGCCATCCTCACCAAGCACGACATCGCCACCAACGGCCGCCGCTTCAACGCGCTGTTTGCCACCGGCTCCATCAATGAAGCCATCGCATACTACGAGCTGCTCAATACCCTGCAAGCCGAGCGCGCGTCGGCCGATGCCAGCTACCAGCCGCTCAACATCGCCTGCGTGTTCTCGCCGCCCGCGGACGGGGACCAGGACGTCAAGCAGCTGCAGGAAGATCTGCCCCAGGAAAGAGCCGACAACCAGCACGAGCCCGGCAAGAAAAAAGCGGCGCTCAAGGCCATCATTGCTGACTACAACAAGCAGTATGGCACCAACCACCGCCTGGCCGACTTCGACAAGTATTACCAGGACGTGCAGCAGCGCATTAAGGATCAGCAGTATCCGAACGCCGACCACCCGCACAAGCACAAGATCGACATCACCATCGTGGTCGACATGCTGTTGACCGGCTTTGATTCCAAATATCTCAATACGCTGTACGTAGACAAGAACCTCAAGCACCACGGTCTGATTCAGGCGCTTTCGCGCACCAATCGGGTACTCAACGACACCAAGCCCTACGGCAACATTCTGGACTTCCGCAACCAGCAGGAAGCCGTGGACAAGGCCATCGCGCTGTTCTCAGGTGAGGACAACGCCCATGCCGCCCGCGAAATATGGCTGGTGGAACCGGCACCCGAGGTCATCAAGAAGTTCGACAAGGCCATGGACGAGCTGGAGACCTTCATGGAAGGCCAGGGCCTGGCCTGCAAACCCGAAGAAGTAGCCAATCTCCAGGGCGACATCGCGCGCGCCGAGTTCGTCACCCGTTTCAAGGAGGTGCAAAAGCTCAAGACCCGGCTCGACCAATACACAGACCTGCAACCTGACCAACAGCAAACCATCGAAAAGCGCCTGCCGCAGGACGATCTGCGCGCCTTTAAAGGCCAGTATCTGGAAACCGCCCAACACCTGCAGGACAAGCAGGGACAGCAAGGCAAGCGCAGCGATAACGAACAGAACGCCATCGACCAGCTCGACTTCGAGTTCGTGCTGTTCTCCTCCGCCACTATCGACTACGACTACATCATGGCGCTGATCGCCCGCTACAGCGAGGCCAAGCCTGGCAAGCAGACCATGACGCGCGCGCAACTGGTGAGCCTGCTGGCCGCCACCAGCAACCTCATGGACGAGCGCGACGACATCATTGCCTACATCGATACATTGCAGCCCGGCGGCGGCTTGACCGAAGCCGATATCCGCAAGGGCTACGAGGCCTTCAAGGACAGAAAAGCCAGCGAGGCCGTAGCGGCCATGGCTCAAAAGCATAATCTTGCCGCGGAGCGCCTGCAAACCTTCGTGGACGGCATTCTGGGCCGCATGATCTTCGACGGCGAAGCCTTGAGCGACCTCATGGGACCGCTGGAACTGGGCTGGAAGGCCCGCAGCCAAGCGGAACTTGCGCTGATGGACGACTTGGCACCGTTCCTCAAGAAACAGGCACAGGGCCGCGAGATTTCCGGGTTGTCGGCGTATGAGTAAGACGATGGCGAGCGACAACAAGAAGGCGTTGGTGCCGAAGTTGCGGTTTCCGGAGTTTCGGGGTGCGGGAAGCTGGGGTGTGAAACGCCTTGATAAGCTAGCTCGTAAAATCACCACGAGAAATCACGGCAATAAGCAGACTCGTGTTCTCACCAATTCTGCAGAGCGCGGGGTAGTGGATCAGCGAGACTACTTTGATAAGGACATCGCCAACTCCAATAACATAGACAACTACTTCGTCGCTGAGAAAGGCGATTACGTCTACAACCCGAGGGTGTCCACTACTGCACCTGTTGGCCCAATATCAAGGAATAACCTCGGGACAGGGATAATGTCTCCTCTCTACACTGTCTTTCGGTTCAACACCGCGACGAATGATTTTTACTCGCACTACTTCAAGTCGTCGCGTTGGCATGCTTATTTGCATACGGCGTCGAACACCGGCGCGCGGCATGATCGCATGAGTATTACAAGCAGCGATTTCATGGCGATGCCTTTGCCACACCCGCCAGTACGAGAACAACAAAAAATCGCCGATTGCCTCTCCAGCGTCGACGCACTGATAGCCGCGCACACCGACAAGCTCGCCGCCCTCAAGGCCCACAAGCAAGGCCTGCTGCAACAACTCTTCCCCCGCGACGGCGAAACCGTCCCCAGCCTCCGCTTTCTCGAGTTCCGCAATGCCGATGAGTGGGTAGCCGGTGAGCTTCGTGATGTATGTTCAATGCGAGCTGGGCAATACGTTAACGCGGCGAAGATACACGAGTCTCCGGCCAACAACCTTTTCCCGTGTTATGGCGGGAACGGCATACGGGGATACACTGACACAGCAACGCACAACGGCTTTTATTCGCTGATCGGACGACAGGGGGCGCTATGCGGAAATGTCACGTATGCAACCGGTGAGTTCTACGCGACTGAACATGCAGTTGTTGTGACAGCACGACCACAAATCGACGCGAAGTGGCTCTTCCATCTGCTCAACGTCCTGGACTTAAACCAGCATGCGACGGGCCAAGCTCAGCCGGGTTTGTCTATCGGCAACCTTAGCGTCGTGACTATGCGCTATCCGGCCGAACGGGACGAGCAACAAAAAATCGCCGACTGCCTGTCCAGCCTCGATACCCTGATTACCGTCCAAGCCGACAAGATTGAAACCTTGAAGCAGCACAAAAAGGGCCTGTTGCAACAACTCTTCCCCGCTATGGATGAGGCTGCCGTATGAGCCCGCAGGCGACACATTTTGCGGATCTTCCGGCGCTGGCGAAGCGCCTGCGTCGAACACTGAATCAGAAAAAATACGTGCTGTTGTTTGCCTACAATGGCACGGGCAAAACCCGACTTTCCATGGCCTTCAAGGAACTGGGTAAGCGGGGCGATGCCCGCGACACGCTGTATTTCAACGCGTTCACCGAGGATCTATTTACATGGAACAACGACCTGGAAGGCGATCGCGAGCGCGTGCTGCGGATGAATAGGGACTCGCATTTTTTTGATGGCTTGGAAGAGCTGGAAATGGAAAACCGCATCCGCCCGTTGCTGAGTCGCTACGCGGACTTTGGCTTTCGCATTGACTATGAGCAGGGTACGGTGATTTTCTCGCGCGAAGTCACGACGGGCGACAGTACGCAAACGGTTAACCACATCAAGGTGTCGCGCGGAGAGGAGAACCTGTTCGTGTGGTGCTTCTTCCTCGCTGTTGCCCAGCTCGCTATCGACGGGCAGGAAGCCTATCGTTGGGTGAAGTACATCTACATCGACGACCCGATTTCATCGCTGGATGACAATAACGCCGTGGCGGTCGCAGCGCAACTTGCCGAGATGCTGAAAGGTATGACGGTGACGGAGGGTGCAGAGGAGCCAGGACAGGCGGGGCGAAGAATCAAGATCGTGCTCTCGTCACACCATCACCTGTTCTTCAACCTGATGTGCAACGAACTGAGCGGGGGCAAGCAAGCCAAGCTGTGCTTCCTGCACAAGGACGCGGATGGGTTTGTGCTAAAGAACATGGGCAAAACACCGCGTTACCATCATGTGGCCGTCCTAAAGCAGCTTTGTGAGGTGGCGGAGTCGGGCAAAATCTTCACGTACCACTTCAACATGCTTCGCGGGATTCTGGAGCGCACGGCAGCGTTTCACGGGTTCACCAAGTTCTCAGACTGTATTAGGCAAGGGCCGGGCGACTCCGACGGTGCCATCCACGCGCGCCTCGTTAACCTCCTGAGTCATGGGAACTATTCGCTGTACGAGCCGACCGAATTGCTGCCCGAGAACAAGAATTATTTCCGACAGATTCTCAATGACTTCATGACCAATTACCGCTTCAATCCGGAGCTGCTCCCAGCTGCAGTGCAAGAGAGTACCACCCCGTGACCCAAGACGAACGCAACCAATTAGGCAAAATCCTTTGGGGCATTGCCGACCAGCTGCGCGGCGCGATGAATGCTGACGACTTTCGCGATTATATGCTGTCGCTTCTGTTTTTGCGCTACCTGTCGGACAATTACGAGCTAGCAGCCGCAAAGGAGTTGGGATCAGACTATCCCGAGCTGCCCGAAGGCGACAAGCGCGCGCCGCTGGCGGTTTGGTATGAAGCCAACAAAGGTGACGTGCCGGCGTTCGAAGCGCAAATGCGCCGCAAGACGCATTACGTGATTCGGCCCGAATACCTGTGGAGCAGCATCGCCCAGATGGCGCGCACGCAACACGACGACCTCCTGCGAACGCTGGAGGCCGGCTTCAAGTACATCGAGAACGAATCCTTTGCCAGCGCCTTTCAAGGGCTGTTTTCCGAGATCAACCTCAACTCGGAAAAGCTGGGCAAGACCCAGGCAGCGCGAAACAAGAAGCTTGCTGAAATCATTAGCAAGATCGCTACAGAGATCGGCCAGTTCGCGAATGATAGCGATGTCCTGGGCGATGCCTACGAGTACCTGATAGGCCAGTTTGCTGCCGGTGCGGGCAAGAAAGCGGGCGAATTCTACACGCCGCAGCCGATTTCCAGTGTTCTTTCTCACATCGTAGCGCTGGATGGGCAGGACCCGACAAGCGGCAAGAAAGCCAGGCTCGACCGCGTGCTGGATTTTGCGTGTGGTTCCGGATCGTTGCTGTTGAACGTGCGCAATCAGATGGGCCCGCACGGCATCGGCAAAATCTACGGACAAGAGAAAAATATTACCACCTACAACCTGGCGCGAATGAACATGTTGCTGCACGGGTTGAAGGATACCGAGTTCGAGATCCACCACGGCGATTCGCTGGACAACGATTGGGACATTCTGCGGGAGATGAACCCGGCAAAAAAGCCAACGTTCGACGCCGTGGTGGCCAACCCGCCGTTCAGCTACCGCTGGCAACCGGACGCCGCCAAGGCCGACGACTTCCGCTTCAAGAGCTACGGCCTCGCGCCCAAGTCCGCTGCCGACTTTGCCTTCCTGCTGCACGGATTCCACTTCCTGAGTGATGAAGGCACGATGGCTATCATCCTGCCGCATGGCGTGTTGTTCCGCGGCGGTGCCGAAAAGCGTATCCGCGAAAAGCTCCTTAAGGATGGCAACATTGACACGGTGATCGGATTGCCGGCAAATCTGTTCTTCTCCACCGGTATCCCAGTATGCGTGCTGGTGCTGAAAAAGTGTAAGAAGCCAGATGACGTGCTCATCATCAATGCCAGCGACAGCGAACATTTCAAAAAAGGCCGACGGCAGAACTTCCTGCGTACGCAAGACATTGACAAGATCGTCGATACCTATAAGTTCCGCAAGGAAGAAGCGCGCTATGCTCGCCGCGTGTCAATGAAATTGATCGAAAAGAACGACTACAACCTCAACATTACGCGCTATGTCAGCACCGCCAAGGAAGAGGAGGAGGTGGATTTGACAGAAGTTCATAAAGAGCTTGTAGATATTGAACAACGTATCACGGCCGCGGCGAAGAAACACAACGCATTTCTCAAGGAGTTAGGTCTTCCAGAGATTTAGCCGCGCCTTGGCGACAGTCGAGAGACCAACAGTTTCAAGGCTTAAGCAGGACGAGGTGACCGATGGACGATGAAGTTGGTGATCCGCTCAAGCCATTGGAAATGGTACTCGAGCCGGACATCAGATCCACATGGCTTCAAGTTGATGATCCGAACGACGGCATTCGGCCAATGACGCTGCAAGATCATCACGCGGCGGTAGCCGGTATCCGATTGTCCGACGATGTACCGTTACCAGTCCGTCAACTAATGGAGACCGCTAAGAATCTAGTTCTTTATTCGTGGTTTTGCTACAGATTTCATCAGCCTGCGGAGCTGGTCGCATTCGGCGCGCTTGAAATGGCCTTAAGGCAAAAGGCAGAGCATGCCGATGCAATCTGGTATGAAAAGACGTCTCGTAATGGCAAGCCACCGCCTTTGGGTATTCTGTTGGCGAAAGCTCGTCGCGAAAAATGGATCAGGAATCAAGGATTTGAGGAATGGCGCCGGGCACAGCAGTTTCGGGCGTGGGAAAAGGAAGTGTGGAGGCTGACGAGGGAGATGGAAGAAAAGGGAGTACAGCAAATCGCAATTCCCGATCAATCGGAATTTTCCGGTGCGATAGGGGATGGCGACCTGGACTATGTTGGTGTCCTTGAGAAGAGCATCCCCTATCAACGTAACAGCCTTGCACACGGAAGCTCAACCCTGCACCCAAATAGCTTGAATACCCTGAACATGTGTGTGCAGGCCATGGATCAGCTGTTCCCTTGACGACTACTCAGCTGCCTTGTATTCACCAAACGCTGTTGGTTGTCCGCATTCAGACGGTAAAGGTTAGCGAATGTTTTCGGGGTCTGCGGTTACAGAAGCCTGTTATGTAGAGGGAGAGGAGGGGAAACATGTCGGTCTCTATAACAATCAACGGTGAACAGCGCGACCTTCAGGATGCTGACGCGCATTGGATTAACAGTCAGATAGACCGGCGCCGAGCAGCCGGAGAAACGGTTTGCGTCCGAATTATGATCGATGCAAACGGCGTGAATTTGGGTTTGGCCACTCCGACTTGCGGGCCAAGCGGAGGGGGCGGTCGGCAGGCGAATTCTCGAGAAGAACAAATCCTTGGGCTATGGGGAAAGTTGCATCTTAATTCTGCGACCTTCACAGGCGGCGAAGTTGTCGCATTCTCCGAGCAGCTGAAGCGAATACTTTGAGCTCAGTAGGGAGAAACTTATGCCCGTTTTTATAGACGAGGACGGAAAGCTCAGAAAACTTTCATCTCGAGCCTTCAGCAAAGAAAAGGAACTCCAGTGCCTGGTCGAAGCGAATCTCGGGGAGCTATTGGAGATGCATTTTCTTGCCAGCGAATATACAACTACATTCGGTGGCCGAATAGATACGCTTGCTGTCGATTATGCAGGTGCGCCAGTAATCATAGAGTACAAGCGCAACAGAAACGATAACGTGATTAATCAGGGTCTCTCTTATCTTCGATGGCTGCAGGCGCAGAAGGTCGAATTCTTCGAGATGCTGGTGCTCAGAAAGCTGGATCGAAAGATGCCGGTTGACTGGAAGAACCCGAGAGTGGTCTGTATTGCGGAGGCATATAGCAAATTCGATATCGATACCGTTGAGGTTGTCCCGATCAGAATCGAGTTATTCCGCTATCGCAACTACGACGGTGGAATATTTAGTCTTGAGCCGGTGGGCGTCAACACGCAGAAAGCCTCCATCAATCCGGTCAGACTTCCTGAAAAGTCAGCAGGGGGAGCCGATTGTGCCAGCCTCAATATCGAAGAGCTTACGAGCAAGGCCGCTCCCGATATCAAGGAGCTGTTCGAAAAACTGCGCGCATACATACTGGAGCTCGATGAAAACATCGCAGAAAAAGTAACGGCGTACTATGTTGCATATCGAGCCGCAAAGAATTTTGCCGAGATCTATATCGGGAAGAATCAGCTTAAGATTCATCTGCGTCCGGTCGACTATATCGACCCGGACGGAAAAGTTGAGAAGGTCCCGCCTTCTTACAACTGGACGATGGACCGGCGAGTTTACATCAGATCTGATGCTGACCTAGATTACGCTTTGAACCTTGTAGAAGCGTCGTATAAGGATGTCTTGTGAGGAGATCAGGAGCGGAGGGAGGTAATTGCCGAGACAGGATCGGCCTACGTTTGGCAACAAGAGAGGGGTGGCACGATGAACTGGGCAGTATTCGTTGTAAATATGACCCGCGCGCTGGCGTGGCCTATAGCGGCGATGGCGTTAGCATGGGTCTTAAGGGAAAGCCTTGGCAGCCTAATTGGCAGAGTGACACGAGTTAGGGTAGGCGGCTCGGAGATTGAACTTTCCCGGAAGGTCGACGAAATTGCGCAAAAGCTGCCAAGCTACCAGCCGATAACCAAAGGCGATCTCGATCAGCTGAGGACGTACAAGCTTTTAGCTGAGATATCACCTCGTGCCGCAATTGCCGAAGCTTGGAACGAGTTGGAACAGAGGATCGGAGATCTGATCGGGGCGACGAGGAAACCGAATCAGTCGGTGTCGGAATTGCTGAGAGAACTGTCGACCGAAGGCAGCCTACCGGCTGATATCGCGGCAGCTGTCTGGCAGCTACGGGATCTCCGAAACCAGGCGGTTCATCGTACGAGTGCAACTATCACGATGGAAGATGTCATGTCGTTCGTCGCTCTGGCGAAGAGGATCGAGCTTGCAATGCGAAGGAGGCAGGCCTAGAGAAAAAAACCAGCATTCGCTCCGCAGCACGACCACCGGCCGCTGAATCTGCGGTACAGTAGTCGCGATGAATCACTATACCCGTCTTGTCTATTATTCGGGCTGCCGAAATAAGAGTCGAGACTAAGGCTTAACTAATTCCTCCCGAGCCATAAGGTCATTCCACAAGTCAGAAATTGTTTTTCCTTCGGCATTCGCCCAATGGGCTGGGCCTCGGACCGCCTTGGAATCAAAGCCTTCCTTTTTAAGTAACAGGCGGGCGAGTTCGCTCATCGAATAATGACGCCCCTCGTAAGACAACCTGGACCCGGAAATTTGTGCGGTTCTACCGTGCACCCGCTCGTTCTTGTAGTTGAGCAGGGACAGAAGCTCGCCATCGCTTACGAACCCTTTGTGGATCAGTTCCGACAGGTCGGCCTTTGGCGCCTTGGTTCGCTTGCGAGGAGCCTTGGCAAGTAGATCGTCTAGCATATGATCTAGGTCCGCCACGCCCCCTTGCTTGCGGGGCCGAGATCTGATTCCGAAAATACGGCGCAACGCATCATTAGGGGTGGTGTCCTCGAAAGCCACGGCGGCTGAACGAATGCATTCAAAAACTTCGTCGTCAACTTGTATTGTCTTCATCTCAATCTCCTGAAGGTCTTGGTTTAAGGATGATTTAAGGATAGCCTTATTCTTATTCTTATCAAGATAGGATAAGCCCTATGGTGACAGTCCTGATCTCAATCCGTCGATGGGCCTTGGCCGCGGCGTCAAGGTTTGTCAGTCGCCAGCCTCGCTACGAGTGAGGGAAACTAGATTCGAGTCGGCGCGCGGAGCGGCCTTCGCGGCGACCCGCTAGAATGGACAAACAAGAGGCAGATGCATCGAACCCAGCTACATGTAGATTCATCCAGACGCCAACGGCTGCGACATCTTCCATTCAGCCTGCGCAGCGGCAGCACGAGGCCTTATGAAGAAACTAGCGAATGAAGCGGAATTGGTAAAGGGCGCGGTTGCGGCCGGCGTGCAATACACGGAGCAGCGCGGCGCTGCAGTGTTTGAGGAGCACGATTCGCAGGCGGATAAGATCCTTTATATTTATCGGCTTCTAGTGCACGACAAGATTATCCAGCCGCTACCGGAAGAGCAGGTCTCGCAGAAGTCGATGCGTCATCGCCTGGCGATCTGGTATGCAAAGACGCTGCCCAAGGATCATCCGCTGCTGAAATAGGTGGCTATCTCAGCGCCGCCAGATATCCAATAGCCCACTGGGGGCGCCGGTGCCGCTATCTTTCGATCGCCTCCAAGATCGGTCGTGCCAGGTAGACCTTACCCCACGCTTTTCCCGTCGTCTCTTCCATGACGCCGGCTGCCATCAGCATTTCCAGGTTTCGCTTGGCTGTGGGTTGCGAAACACCCAATACCTCGGCTGCATGTTTAATAGTGATGTACGGGTTCATGAAAAGCGCGTCCATCAGCAGTACGAGGCGCGGCCTGTCCGGAAATTGAACACGCAGGGTTTCGCGCAGGTCCATCAATTCGCCGGCTTGGCGCAGCGCCTTTTTCCCGCTCTCCTCAACCGCCGTCAGAAAATAATGCAGCCACGCCGCCCATTCACCATGCGTTCGGATACGTTGCAAGTGCCGATAGTATTCTTCGCGGTGCGACTCGATGTAGTCCGACAGATACAATAGCGGCTGACTCAATCGGCCGCGTTCGATCAGGAACAGCGTGATCAGCAGTCTACCAATGCGGCCGTTACCGTCGAGAAAGGGATGAATAGCTTCGAAGTGCTCGTGTAACAGGGCACACTGGACCAGGTCGGGGAGTTTGTCGCGCACGTGGAGGAATTTTTCCCAGTCGTCCAGTGCTGTCAGCATCTCGTGCGGGGGAGGCGGAACATAGGTCGCTGTTGCCAGCGTGCAACCTGGCGGGCCGATCCAGTTCTGGCTGCGGCGGAATTCTCCCGGCGTCGCATAATCACCCCGAACACCCAGCATCAGCTTTTCGTGTAACTCACGAACCAACCGTAGTGACAACGGTAGTGATGCCAGCCGAGCGATGCCGTGATCAAGCGCTGTGACATAGTTGCTGACTTCGTGGACGTCGGCCGTTTCGGCCGTCAAGCTGCGGCGGCCGACAGCTTCATCGAGTAAAAGATCGGCTAACGTCGATTGCGTGCCTTCGATGCGCGACGACAACACCGCTTCCCGACGGACGTAAGGTGTGATTAGCAGGTGTGGGTTGGGCAGATTTCGGGCGAGTCCGGACAATTCGCTTAGCACAGCGTCGGCGCGTGATAACGCCAGGACCAACTCGGAGTGGTATTGCAGCGTCGGCGGCAAGGGCGCTGGGATAAAGGCATTGTAGCCTTTGGATGTTCGCCGTACACGGCCGGCTTCGATTGAATTGTATTCGTTCGGATTCATGCGCCCCACATTTAAAGTTATTTTAAATGTCCGCGAATCTTTTAAAATTATAGCATAATATTTTAATACATCAGAGCCCTCCGCGTAGTGCTTATATTTGACCGTTATCAACGCCGCCAGATATCCAGTATTCCATTGGTGTCATGATCATTGGCATCGCCTTCGGTGACGGCGATGCGGCCATCAGCGACGACAGGGCTGTTCCAGTGGCCGCTGCCGCAATCCAGTTTGGTAATCGTTTGACCGGTGGTCGGGTCGTAAACGTTCAGGCCGCCTTCCGGGTCGTACACGAACAGCAGGCCATCGGCGACAACCGGGCTGGTGCCTGCGTTGTCGTTCTGCCATCGAGGATCCAACTTACCGCCGCTCAACGTCCATGCCGACGTGCCGGCGTCGTCGGCGGCGAACAGCCAGGTGGTGGAACCCTTTTGCAGCACCGCTTGTGCGGCGCGCAGGTCGCCGGCGCCCGGCGACGGGACGTGCTGCGAGGCGCCGCCGCGGTGCGGCGTCATGCCGCGCATTTTGCTCCAGTCGAGCAGGCGGATCTGGCCATCCTTGCCGCCCTGGGCGACTAGGTTGTGGCCGAGCAGGGCCGGTGAACTGGAGCCTACGTCTTCGTCCGTTTCGCTTAACTGGATGGTGTTTTGCGGCGTGTAGTTGCCAAGCATGCGGGTTGCGTCGGCGTTGAGTTCGATGACGGCATCGCCGAAGTAGCGTTTGCCGTCCCAGGCGGCGTTGCCGGTGGCGACATACAGGTCGCCGGTCCTCGGATCGACGACCGCGCCGGCGCGGCCCCAGATGGCGGCGCCGCTTTCCGGGCAGGAAGATGGCTCGATCAGTCCGTGGCGGTCGCTGCAAAGTGCGTTCCAGACGTGGAGGAGCTTGCCGATTTTGGCGTCGAGGATCGCGACGTGCCCCTGGTAGGGCGGCGCGTCGCCGATGTAGCCGCCGGTCGTGGCGATGATGTGTCCTTTGGCGTAGCCGAGCGGTGAGGCGATTTTTTCGCGGCTCGGCAGCCTGGTGATGGAAGTTTGCCAGACGACATGGCCGTCGGCTATGGCGAGCTTGCGGATCATGCCGTCGGGCGCGGCGGCGTAGATGAACTGTCGGTCTGGGTCGGCAACAGGCGTCGCGGTTGTGATCTGGGCCGATCCAGCGATGTCCTTGTAGGCGGGCGGCGTGTACTCCCACAGTATCGTCCCGTGGTCGGCGTCGATGGCGATGGTTTTGCCGTAGGTGGTCGTGACGAAGAAAACATCGTGCGTTTTGCTTTTGACGCGGACACCGTGCAGATAGATCGGGGAAGAGTCGACCGTACCGTCGATCCTGACCTGTTGCCGGTGCAGCTTGCCGACGTTGGCGGCGGTAATGCCCATCGATGCCATGGGCGCGCCGGTGCGGGCGGCGTTCCAGCCGAAGGTGGGCCAGTCCATCGAGTTTCCGGCCAGCGCCGGCTGGGGTGCAACTAGCGCCAGCGCCAGCATCGTGCCGAACAGGGCTCCGATCGTCCTGTGGTTCATCGTTCCAGTCTACCGCTTTTCCACGGCAATTCTGGCGGCACCCGCCACCACAACAGCAGCACGTAAATCCACACCACGACATACAGCGCGGCGAAGAACCACAGCGGCAGCGGCCAGTAGATCAGGCGGTTGATCCAGCCGGCGATCATCGGCTGCGCCTGTTCGCCGTGTTGCAGCGCCGCTTGCCAGATCGTCAGGAAACAGGCGCGGCCGAAGAGTGCCTGGACTGCGACGATTGCGAGGATCACCAGGTGGGCAAGCCGCCACCAGAAGCCGCGCACCCACTGCCAGCGCCGCCAGGCGCCGATTGGAATCAGCACGATACCCGCGACGTTGAACGCGATGATCGCGAGGTGCAGGCCCAGGATCGAGTAAGCAGCCATTTCGTTTCGGTCTATAGCATGTGCTATAAGTAGCTGGCTCATTACATGTAGGGGGGGCTACATGAAAAAAATCATCATTCCAATTGTATTGATTCTGGCCGCCGGCGGGGCGGCAATCTATTTTTTTGTTGCGGTGCCGTCCGGCGGTAACAACAGCGCTACCGTCGCTGTGCCGGCGCAAACCTTGTTCTACGTCGGCGCGTCCGGGAACAGCGAGTTTGCGCGGTCGAACTCGGCCATTCGTAAAGCCAATCTTGAGTCGATGCAGGGCAACATAGACCAGTACCGCAAGCTGGCACCGCGCTACGGGCAGGCCGGCCGCTTTGTCGAAGGGTTGTTTGAGACGTACCTCGATCACGTGGTGCAGGGCAAGCCGATTCCCGGCATGTCGCACTCGCCGACTTTCGTCGCATACACCGTGGGCCTCGTGCCCGTGTTGCGGATGAAGCTGACGGATGCCGCGGCCTTCAAGCAGTACCTTGACGAGGCGGAGCAGCGCGGCGGCGCGCACGCGACGGCGGGTACGTTCCAGGGCGTGAGTTACCGCGAGTATTCGCTCAAGTTTAACCGGAAGCCGACGCGTTCGGCCCTGCTGGTTGCGGTGCGTCCGCACTACGTCGTTTTCACGATTGATGCGCCGGCGTTTCGCGATGCCGCATTGCCGGTGGCGCTGGGCCTCAAGGCGCCGGCGAAGACGTTGACGCAAAGCGGTCTGCTGCGGCGGATCGCCGACAAGAACGGCTTCGAGCGCGGCAATATTGCGTTTATTAACCATCAGGCCATCGTCGCGGCGCTGACCGGTGCGCCGGGCAATCTTGCCGGCAAAATGCTGGCGCAGGTGGATGCGAAAAATCAGCTTGCGTCGCTGCGCTCGCCGGCGTGTCGGCAGGACATGCAGTCCATCGCCAAGGTGTGGCCGATCACGGTCATGGGCGTGGTGCCGAACAACGCCGCCGCAGCGGGCGACATCACCATCCAGGAGCGGATGGTCTCGAGGCTGACGGATCCATCGCTGACGGCGCAGTTGGGCAAGTTGCGCGGGCATATCCCGGCGGTGTTGGCGGATGGCTCGGCCCAGCCGATGCTGGCTTTCGCGCTGGGGCTAAATGCCGCCAATCTGGCGCCGGTTTTGAGCCAACTTCAGCAGCGTTTTGTACACGCCGATTTTCACTGCGACTGGCTGATGAAGACGCAGCGCGATGTCGCGCGCAAGAATCCGGCTGCGAGAACGGCCGCCGCGGCGCTGTTCAGTGGCGTGCGGGGCGTGAGTCTGTCCGTGTTCGGGCTCAATCCCGCGGCCGGCCCCGGCGTCGCCAGTCTCGACGCGCTGGTCGATATTTCCGCGACCCATCCTCGCGAGCTGTTCCAGATGGCGAAGCGCATGAAGCCGCGGTTGCTGGGCCAGGTTCAGCTTCCATCGAACGGTAGTTCGGTTGCCCTGATGCGCGGAAAGGGTGCGCCGCCGGTTCGCGCGATGATCGCCGGCAAGCACCTCGTGTTCTTTATCGGGCAACAAGCGTCGAAGGCCGCGCAGAACCTCGCGGCCGACAAGTTGCAGCCGAACGGCGTGATGTACTACCGGATCGATTACGCGAAGGTGATGCCGGTGCTGGTTGAGTTTATGTCCCTGCACCAGGAAAAAAAGCCGGGCAATGCCGCCGCATTGCAACAGCTTAAAGAAAGAATGCGCCACTTTGGCAAGTTTAAGCTGCGCGTCAAGGCTTCGATGGACTTCGGCAACGAGGGCGTTGTCGTGAAGGGCAAAGTGTCGGCCGCGAAACCGGCGGGAGAATGACATGAAGAAATCGTTTGCAATTATCGCCTGCCTGCTACTGCTGGGCCTGAGCGCATGTAGTTCCGGCAACGATTCGAACAAAACGGTGTTCGACGGTTACACGAAGGACGTGAACAAGGCCAAGCAAGTGCAGAAAAAGGTCGATGCCGCGCAGAAGAAGCTGAAGGAGCAGATAAAGCAGGCGGAGTCGGGGAGCGGCAGCAAGGGCTAAGGTCGTTCTACTTCGTCAGCGTTTTCAGTTCACCGTTGGGGTTGTAGGCGACGGTGTCGAGGTAGAGCGTGAAGTGCTGGCGCGATTTGACGTGCTTCGCCTCGAACAGGATCGAGTCGATGGTGGTGTTGGGGCCTCGGAGCGCGCCGTTGCCGCCGCCGAATTTGGACCACTCGCGTTTGTCGCCCAGGTTCCACTGGTAAAGATGCCACTGCCCGTCGGCGATAACCTTGCGGGCGGTGGATTGGTCGATTCCGCTTGAGTGATTCGACCCGCTCGACACGCCGTCGTCCATGGCGATGCGGACGGTCAGGCCGGGATCGCGGGTTTTCAGGAAGAACCCGACCCAGCCGCTATCCCCCAGCAACGCATTTTGATCCGGCCGGCCATGCCCGGACAGGTAGCGGACGAACAGGCCGCGGGTTTTGGGACTGTCGTCGGCGGTCAGGGTGATTTTCTGCGATCCATCGCCGGTCTGCGCGGTGGTGTGCGTAAGACGGGTGATGGACGCATCGGGATCGACGTAGAGGCCGCGCGTGGTGTCGGAGGCGGCGGGCGAACTGGCGAAGTGGCCCGCGCCGCTTTCAAAATCATCCAGGATGGTCAGTTTGTCCGGTACCGGTTGCGCCTTGGGCGCGCCCGGCCGCCGGGGCTGGGGCAGCGGCACGTAATTCGGGTTGGGCGTGGCGAAGACGGCGAGGCTGACGCCCACCTTGCGCGGCCGGCCGGGCTCGCCGTTGCTCCAGGGATCGCTGGGAAAATTGATAATGCGCGGCTCGGGATCGGCGATGGCCATCGTGGTGGAGCCGCCGCCGTCGAGGTTCAGCGCTTCGACTGCGCCGTGGGCGACGAAAAACTTCCCCAGTTCGCGCAGACTCATGCCTTCGCTGAAGCCGGGCTGGCGACCATCGACGGTGACCAGCAGCAGGTGGCCCTTGGCGGTGACGCCCACGGCGGTGCGCGGATGATGGACATCGTCAAACGAAGTGCCGGTCGGCGCCACGTTCTTGCCGTGCTGCACCAGAAGCCCCACGCCGGCGATGGCATTGTAGAGTCCGCTGCCGGGCTGAGCGGCCTCGCCGGGCTCGACGTGGCGGATCTGCGGGTGGCCGTTGGCACCAAGGTTGATGATCCAGCCCCGACGGGCGGACGCGCGGGAGACGCGGTGGCCGTCGGACATCACCAGCGAGATGTTGTTGGTGTTGAGCGTGTGCTTGACGAACGTGAAGAACGAGCCGTTGATGCCGAGTTGGGCGTGCTGGTCGGTGATGAACTGGAGCGTGGTTTCGCGCGTCGTCTCGAGGTTGGGGTCGCCTGGCGCGGCGCCGTTGGGATCGCCATTGGAAGGCGTGATCAGGAAGTGGATACCGGGTGCATCGGGATCGATATCGACGAGGTTGATGACCTGCGGCCGCGGGTGGTCGCGAACAATCTGGTAGAGCGTCACGCCGACGAACGGGTGACTCTTGCGCACTGCGGCATGGGCCGCGATCGGCGGATACAATAGCGCCGCGGCGACCAGCCACAAAGCCGGCGTTCGGAATGTCGCTCGATTCACTCCCCGCATCGTTCGCCTCCCGATCAGGCGCCGCCGGTGCCGATATATTTCTGGAACCACGCCAGCGCGCGCTCCAGCACGTCGCGACGATCGGCGGGTTTTTCGAAGTGATGCCCTTCACCGGCGTAGACGACCAGTTCCGTCGGCACGTGCATTGCACGCAGCGCGCGCCATTCCTCGAATGATTGCGGCGCCGGGCATTCCTTGTCGCGGCTGCCGACCACGATCAGCGTCGGCGCTTTCGCGTTCTTGATGAAGTTGATCGCCGAGCTTTTGGCATACACCTTCGGCGCGTCGTAGACCGAGGCGCCGAAGAACGGGATCATCCACTGGTCGATCGAGTTTTCGCCGTAGTAGCTCTTCCAGTCCGACAGGCCGGCGCCGGCGACGACCGCCTTGAAGCGATGCGTCTGCGTGGGCGCGAACATGCTCATGAAGCCGCCGTAGCTCCAGCCGGTGAGGCCGAGGCGCTGGTCGTCGACCGGGTATTTCTTCTCGACCGCGTCGACGCCGGCGAGGATATCGCGCAAGTCGCCGTAGCCCATGTCGCGGCGCACGGCTTGCGCGAACTTCTCGCCCTGGCCGAAACTGCCGCGCGGGTTCGGGAACAGCACGAAGTAGCCGAGCGCGGACAGAGGCGCGCCGCCGTAGCCGACGCCCGGCCAGCGCGGGCGCACCGCCCAGGACGGCCCGCCGTGGACGTAGACGATCATCGGGTAGGTCTTGTGCGGATCGTAGTGCGCGGGGAACAGCAGCCAGCCGGCCACGTCGTGGCCTTCATTGGTCCACTCAACCGAAACCGCCTTGCCCCACAGCGGCTTGATGCCGGCGTTGAATCGGGAAACGGCGTGCGGCGCGGCGGCGATGCTCTGCGGCTGGCCGTCGCGGAGCGCGAAGCGGCCGACATAGATTTCCGGCGCCTGGCTGAAAGTGCTGTGCACGAACGCGAATGCGTTATCGGCTTTCGACAGCGCGATCGCCGAGGCCGCCTTGCCGTCGCCGATGGCGGCGTCGACCGTAAACAGTTGCGTGCCGGTGGCGTGGCCGTCGTTGAGCGTAAACAGCGAGACGCGCGAGGAGCCGCCGGCGATCGACGACACCAGCAAGCGGTCGCTGGCGGTCCAGGCGAGCCAGGACGGCGTAATGTGAATGCCGGCCGTGACATTGAGGGGCGCGCCGCCGTCGGCGGGAACGACGTAAATGTCGCCGCCGGTCGCGCCCTGGTCGCTCATCAGCCCGCCGATCAGGGCAATCTTTTTGCCGTCCGGCGAAAACCGCGGCAGCGCGATTTGCAGGCCGTGCAGCGAGCCGCTGACCTTTTCCGGATCAAGGATCATGTGCGCGTGCTTGTTGCCGAGGCGCTGCGTGTAGAGCTTCGCGATCCACCAGTTGTTGGCGCCCGGCGGCGGCGCGGCGGCGTACGCCAGTTGCCGGCCGTCCGGCGACCAGCTGTATTCGTACACGAACAGGCCGTAGGGCGTGACGGTGTGCGCCTTGCCGGTGGGAATGTCCACGATCGCCATCTGCTGGTGCTGAACGCCGCTGACGCCGATCACGCCGACGCGTGCCTTGCTCGCCGCCGTCGCACCGATGCGATGCGTGTCACCGTTGACGTACAGGATGCCGAACTGTTTGCCGTCCGGCGTCCAGGTCAGGTCATGCACGTAGCCGTTGAGGTGGGTCAGCCGATGCGCGGTAAGTTTCGCGGCGGTGGTGTCGACGAGATAAATGTCGCGCTGCGCTTCATGCTTTTTGCCATTGCCGCAATTGCTGAGGAAGGCCAGGTGCTTGCCGTCGGGCGAAAAGCTTGCGTCGCGCGCTTTACAGTTCTTGAACGTCTTCGGCAGTTCGACCTGGCGCACGTGGCTGCCGTCGAACGACGCGACTTCGACGCGGTCGGTGTGCTTGTCGCGATGAATCGTCCAGGCGAGTTGCGTGCCGTCGGGAGAAATGGCCACCCCGCGCGGTTGTTCGGCCTCGCCGAGGCGGTGCATGATCTGGCGGATTTTGGCTTGCGCGGTGTGCGCCTGCGGTGTGGAACCTGCGAAGGCCGGCGCGCACAGAATGAACAGGGCGGCGAATGGCAAAGACAAGCGACGAGCTGATTGCATAGTTTTTATCCCTGAAAAAAGAAGCCGGGACGTTGCGGCACGGTGGGCATTGTACTACCGCCGGAGTTGCTACAATCCGTGAGTCATTGGCCGGATGTTTCCAATGTCCATTCAGGTTGCGATCATCGGCGGCGGCGCGGCCGGCATCGCGGCGGCCCGAAGGCTGCGCGAGGCGCACATTGATTGTCTGATCCTCGAAGCGCGATCGCGACTCGGCGGGCGGGCCTGGACTGCCCGGAAGTCGGGGCTGCCGCTCGATCTCGGGTGCGGCTGGCTGCATTCGGGCGACCGCAATCCGTGGCGCGAGATTGCCGAGGCGCAGGGGCGCAGTATCAATCGCACACCGCCGCCATGGATGCGGCCGGCGATCGGATTCCCGCCGGACGAGCAGGCGGATTTTCAGGCGGCGTTCGAGGCATTCAACGAGCGCGTGGAATCGTTGCGCGAAAGCCAGCCGGATCGCGCGGCGGCGACATTTCTGGACCCGACGTGCCGCTGGAATCCGATGATCGATGCGATTACCACTTTCATGAGCGGTGCCGAACTTGAGCGCGTGTCGACGCGCGACGTGGCGCGCTATGACGACAGCGGCGTGAACTGGCGCGTGGCCGAAGGTTACGGCACGGTCATCGCCGCGCACGGCGCGGGACTGCCGGTTCGGCTCGATTGCCCGGTGCAGCGCATCGATCGTTCCGGGCACCAACTGAAGCTGGAAACGCCGGAAGGAACGGTCGCTACCGAGGCCGTTATCGTCACGCTGCCGACCAGCCTGATAAGCAACGAGCTGTTCGCGCCGGCGCTGCCGGACAAGACCGGGGCGGCGAAGGGGCTGCCGCTCGGGTTCGCGGACAAGCTGTTCATGTCGTTAGCCGATCCGGACGAGTTCGCGCCGGACAGCAGCCTGCTGGGCCGTACTGACAGAACAGATACCGCCGCTTACCATCTGCGGCCTTTCGGCAGGCCCTATATCGAAGGCTACTTCGGCGGCAGCCTCGCCTTTGAATTGGAGCAGGGTGGTATCGAGGCCTTTTTCGATTTCGCCCGGACGCAATTGACGGCGCAGCTCGGCAGCGATTTCGCCGGCCGGATCAAGCCGATCGCCCTGCACGCGTGGGGCCGGGACCCGTTCTCGCGCGGAGCTTATTCGCACGCACTGCCCGGTCACGCGGATTGCCGCGCGGCACTGGCGGCGCCGGTCGAGGATCGCATCTACTTTGCCGGCGAAGCCTGCTCACGCACCGATTTTTCGACCGCCCACGGCGCCTACCTCACCGGTATCGCGGCGGCGGAGCAGGTGATCGCTTATCGAGCGTGAGACGAATCGCGGCGGCAATCAGCCACAGGACGATACCGGCTATCGCGATTTTCTCCAGTATGGCGTATTCGCTGATGCCGAAGTCCGGGGCAAACGCCGCCCCAAGTTCCACCAGCAGCAAAATCGTTGCAAACGCCAACAGCACGTATTGCGCGGGCGGTCGCCAGAGTAGCGGGGCGGCCAGGAACATGGCGATGGTGACGCCGGCGAACGCGGTGACGGCGCTGACCTTGTGGATCGCAATGCGGAGCTTGATCGACGGGTCGCCAGGCAGCGGCCACGGGCTATACGTGTAGGCGACGAGGGTGACGGCGCAGGCGACCACGATCAGCAACGCTGCCGCGCTCAGGCTTTGCGCGCGTCGGTTGGCCATCATGCGCACCGCGAGCAATACGAGCGCGACCGCGAAAATGTAGTAAGCCGCTTGCAGCCAGTCGCTGCCGGGACCGCGCAGGTAGGCGCTGAACGCGGCAGTGGCGAGTGTGTCGGCATGCGTTGCCTGGGCTGCGGCGCCGGTCGCGAGAAACCAGGCGCAGCCACCGGCCGCGCCGCCTGCCAGCAGCCGTTTCATGGAGATCAACTCCGCGGCGGATACGGTGTGCCGTCCCTGTGGGTGTAAATCTCGTCGCGGCTGTCGATGCGCATGTCGATATCGGAATAGGTGCAGATATCTTCGCTGCTGCGGCCGCCGACTTCGAGGCAGACGGCGGTTTCCCTCGATTTATTAATCAGGTGGTGGCCGTTTGGCTCGCCCTTCGGAAACGCGGCACAGTCGCCGGCGCGCAATGTTTGCTCGCCGGCGTCGGTGACGAGGACGAGTTCGCCCGACAGAACGTAGACGAACTCGTCCTCCGCCGAATGCCAATGCCGTTGACTCGACCATGCGCCTGGCTCCAATTCCAGGCGATTGACGCCGAAGCCGGTCAGGCCGCCGGCGTCGCCGAGGCCCTGGCGGATGCGGGGCGCGCACGGTTCGTGGAATGGCGCCGGGTACGATGAGCCGGTGTGGCGCGGAATCGAATCCAGGTCGAGTTTTGGCATGTGTTTATTTCTTCACCAGCGGCAACTCGATGTAAGTCTCGTGCCCTGGCTCGTGATACACCCGTTGCGTTGCCTTGATGTAATCGTCTGGCCTGGCCAGAAAGATGTTCGGCACGAACTTCTGCGGGTTGCGGTCGTAGAGCGGGAACCAGCTCGACTGGATCTGCACCATGATGCGGTGGCCCGGCAGGAACACGTGGTTCGTTACCGGCAGCGGGAACTTGTAGAGCAGCGGCTTGTTCGACGCGATCGGTTGCGGGTCGCTGTAACTCTGCCGATAGCGGCCGCGGAAAATGTCCATCGACACCGCCAGTTGATAGCCGCCCATTTCCGGCTGCGCCGCGACCTGGTCGGGATACACGTCGATCAGCTTGACGACCCAGTCGCTGTCGGTACCGCTGGTCGAGGCGACCAGGTGCACGAGCGGCCGGCCGCTGATTTTCACCGGGTGCGTCAGCACCGGCGTTTCGTAGGTCAGCACGTCGGGGCGACCGGACGCGAAGCGCTGGTCGTCCACCAGCCACTGGTGCCACGTGCTTTCCGGCGAGCTGATCGGATGGATCGGCCGCTGGCGATACGGCACCGGCTTCGCCGGATCCGAGATGTATTGATCGTAATTCGCGCCGGCCGCCGACGGCTGCTCAAAGCCGAGCTTGAAGTGCGATTCGAGGTACAGCGGCGTCGGCTTGATCCGGCAGCCCTTGGCGCTGCAGGCCGGCCACGAATCGAGCTGCTCCCAGTGATCGGCGCCGGTCGCGTAGATGTTGACCGGCGCGACGTGCATCGGTGGTGCGCCGTCCTTCAGGTAGTGGGCGAGGAACGGGCGCAGGATGTGCTCGCGGAAATACTTGCCGGTGTCGCTGCCGAAGCGGATCGCGCCGAGATGGGAGCCGTCGCCGATCTCCTGGCCGTGAAACCACGGCCCCATCGCGAGATACACCATGTCGTTGTGCTTGTCCTTCGGCTCCAGCGCCCGATACACCGCCGGGGCGCCGTAAATATCTTCCTGGTCCCAGAGCCCCGCGACCAGCATCGTCGGCACCTTGAGCGGCAGCTTCGCAAGAATTTTGTCCATCGCCTGGCTTTGCCAGAACTGGTCGTAGGCGGGATGCTTGACCAGTTCGCGCCAGAAGCCGAGCTGCTGCATGCCGTGTTTGCGCGCCAGTGCGCCGGCCGAGCCTGCCTGCATGTACACGTCGTAGTCGTCGTAATAGTTGCGCCACCACGAATATTTGTTGGCGCGGCTGGACTCCTGGCGGTAGATGTACGGCATGTTCTGCTCGCGGAACGCACCGTGGTGGAACCAGTCGTCGCCCATCCAGCCGTCTACCATCGGGTTCATCGGCACCGAGACTTTCAGCGCCGGATTGGGATGAATCAGCGCGACCAGCGGCTCGTAGCCGTCGTAGGAAATGCCGATGATGCCGACCCTGCCGTTGCTTTCCGGCACATGCTTCACCAGCCACGCGATGGTATCGTACGCATCGGTGGCGTCATCGACCGGCGTCGGGTTGAGCGGGTTGTCATGCAGCGGCCGGTTCATCACGTAGCCGCCTTCGGAACCGTACTTGCCACGAATATCCTGAACGACACGGATGTAGCAGTCTTCCTTAATAATGTCGGTGACGTTGTCGTAGCCTTCGAGTATCGGCCCCAGGTGACCGCTGTGCGCGTGGCTGGTCAGCGCGTCCGCGTTGTAGGGCGTGCGCGTGAGCAGGATGCCCGCGTGTTTGGCGCATTTGGGGACGATGATGACCGTGTGCAGCTTGACGCCGTCGCGCATCGGGATCTCGACGACGCGGCGAACATAATCGAAGCTCTGGGTTTTCGGCTTGAAGTGAGCCGGGGTCTCGTTGTAGTTCGGGTATTTGATCTTCGGCGGCCCGGCCCAGGCGGCCACTGCGAACGATAAAGCCCCGATCGCAAGCACGATACGTGAAAGCATGGCACCCTCCTACTAATTATTTAGACCCGCAATCCTAGCACTAAAGCCCGAACGACAATAATGCCCCGCGACCTCACTCAAGGCTCCATTGTGAAGGCGCTGTTCTCGCTGGCGGCGCCGATCGTGGCGGCGAACATCCTGCAGACGGCGTATCAACTCACCGATACGTTCTGGGTCGGGCGCCTCGGCGAGGCCGCGGTCGCCGCGGTGTCGATGAGCTTTCCGATTATCTTCCTGATGATCGCGCTGGTCTCCGGCTTTGCGATCGCCGGCACGATCATGGTCGCGCAGTTCAAGGGGCGGGGCGATCAGCAACGACTGGATCACGTGGCCGCGCAAACGCTGATTGCAAACATCATGGTGTCGATCGTGATCGCCGTCGCCGGCTACTTCGCGAGTCCGATGCTGATGCGCCTGATGGGCGCACCGCCGCAGGTGCTGCCGGGCGCGGTGGCCTACCTGCAGGTCACGTTCGTCGGCATGGTGTTTTTGTTTTCGTATTTCACCTTCCAGTCGCTGCTGCGTGGCGTGGGCGAAGTGAAGACGCCGTTCGTGATCGTGCTCGGCACCGTGCTGCTGAATCTGGGCCTCGACCCGCTGTTTATTCTCGGCTATGGGCCGATTCCGGCGCTCGGTGTGGCGGGCGCGGCGCTGGCAACAATCTTCACGCAGGGCATCGCCGCGGTCATCGGGCTGTGGCTACTGTTCAGCGGCCGCTATGGCGTGCACTTGCGCGTTGCCAATCTGCCGCCGGACTGGGCGCTGCTGAAGCGTCTGGTTGCGCTCGGCGGGCCGTCGTCGATCGAGCAGGCCACCCGCGCCTTCGGCATGGCGGTGATGATGACGCTGGTCGCCGGCTTCGGCGCAACGCCGGTGGCCGCCTACGGCGTCGTTCAGCGGGTGGTGAGTTTCATCATCATCCCGGCAATGGGGTTTGCGATGGCGTCGACTACGCTGGTCGGTCAGAACATCGGCGCGGGGCTGATGCCGCGCGCGGTGCGCTCGGCGACCTTGAGTGCGGTCGTGTCGTTTGTCGTGCTGACGCTTGCCGCGGTCGTCGTGTTCGTGTTCGCGCACCCGCTGATTGCCGCGTTTATTCCCGGCGTGCAGCCAGTGATTGCCGAAGGCGGCCTGATCCTTGAAATCATCGCGTTCACGTTCGGCCTGATCGGCGTGCAGATGGTGCTGCTGGGCGCGATGCGCGGCGCCGGCGCGACCGTCGCCGCGATGACGCTGACGCTGGTCTCGTTCTGGATACTGCGCCTGCCGATGGCGTGGGGCCTGTCGCTGACCTCGCTCAACGAACTCGGCATCTGGATAGCGCTGCCGGCCAGCAACGTGCTGTCGGTGCTGATGACGTGCATCTGGTTCGCGCGCGGCTCGTGGCAGCGGCACAATGTGATGGGAAAGGCGAGCCCCCGTCCGCCCTGAGCCATGTTCGAGAAAATCAAAAACTGGCGCGAACGCCGTACGGTCGCAAAACACCCGATCGCCGAATCGCACTGGCGGCGCGCGCTCGATCGCTGTGCACCGGCGCGGCGGCTCGGCGCGTCGGACCAGGCGCGGCTGCGGGTGCTGGCTACGCTGTTTCTCGATCGCAAGTCGATCGAGCCGGTGAAGAGCCTGACGCTTGATGACGCCGATCGCGTGCTGCTCGCAACGCACGCGTGTGTGCCGATCCTGAAGCTGGGCTTCAACTGGTACGACGGCTGGCACAGCGTGGTGATTTATCCGGAGCTGTTCGTGCCGCGTCGCGAGCAGATGGATGTCGCGGGCGTGGTGCATCGCACCGAACATGTGTTGGCCGGCGAGGCGTGGGGCCGCGGACCGGTGATCCTGTCGTGGGCCGACGTGCAGCAGATCGAGCGGCCGCCCGGTCACAACGTCGTCATTCACGAGATGGCGCACAAGCTCGACATGCTGAACGGCGACACCAATGGCTTTCCGCCGCTGCACCGGCGCATGGATCGCAAGGACTGGGTCGCGGCTTTTACCGGCGCATGGGATCGTCTGTATGACGATTATCAAAACGAACGGCCGCTGCCGATTGACGCATACGCGCTGACGAGCCCGGCAGAGTTTTTCGCGGTAACGAGCGAAGTGTTCTTCGAGCAGCCGGCCGAATTGCGTGCGAACCTGCCGGAGATCTACCGGCAACTCGCGCGCTTCTACCGCCAGCAGTTATAATGGCGGTCTCCCCCAACCATGGTTGATATCGCAGCATGATCAGTTCGCGCAGCATTCGGAGTCTTCGTCGAATCCTGCCGGGCATATTGATCGTCGCAGCGACTGCCGTCGCGATTCCCGCTTTCGCCGGGCCGGCGGATTCACCGCCGGATCACCAGGCCATGAAGCCCCGTCTCGCGGCCTGCGCCACCTGCCACGGCAAGCAGGGGCAGGGTGGTGCCGGTACGACCGCGGGCGTCTATCCACGCCTCGCCGGCCAACCTGCCGGCTACCTGTACAAGCAGCTCCTGCGCTTCAAGTCGGCGCGGCGCACCGGCATTCCGCCGGTCAAGATTATGCACCACCTGTTGATCAACCTGCCGGCGCCGTATCTGCAGTTGATCGCGGCCTGGTACGCAGCCGAATCGCCGCCGTTCCCGCCGCCCGCGCCGCGCGATCAGGCGCGCTGGGAAGAGGGGCGGAAGCTCGTGCAACAGGGCGTACCGAGCGAAGGCATTGAAGCCTGTACGAGTTGTCACGGCGCCGATCTGCAGGGTCAGCCGCCCGCGGTGCCGGCGCTCGCCGGCCAGTACGCGCGCTACCTGACGATTCAATTCGAGCACTGGGCGCAGGGCGCACGCCACGATTCGCTGCACGAGCACATCGTGGAGACGTTGACGACGCCGCAGATTCAGGCGATGTCGCATTACCTTGCGTCGCTGCGGCCGGCAGCCAAATCCACGGAGAAAGCGGAATGAAATTGCTCGCCGCTTTATTGCTCGCCCTCGCGTTTACCGGCGTCGCCTGGGGCGCGGACTCGACCGCGTCTCTCTCGCGTGGCCAATACCTCACCCGCATCGGCGACTGCCGCGCGTGCCACACGGAACCCGGCCGCGCCGCGTTCTCCGGCGGGCGTCCGATCGAGACACCGTTCGGCGTGATCTATTCGCCCAACATCACGCCGGACGCGCAGACCGGCATCGGCAAGTGGACGTTCGCGGACTTTTACCGCGCAATGCATAACGGTATCGACGAAGATGGCGATTACCTGTATCCGGCGTTTCCGTTCCCGTCCTACACGAATCTGACGCGCGAAGACGTCAAGGCGATCTGGAACTACCTGCGCAGCGTCGAGCCGGTACACCGCAAGAACAAGCCCGACGCGCTGCGTTGGCCGTACAGCATGCGCAGCGGGATGCGCGTCTGGCGCGCGCTGTATTTCGATCCGCATACGTTCAAGCCCGATCCCAAGGCGTCGCCGATGCTGAATCGCGGCGCCTACCTGGTGCGCGGGCTGGCGCACTGCGGCGCGTGCCATTCGCCGCGCAACGGCTGGGGCGCAGTGCGAGAGGAATATCCGCTGGCGGGCGGCACAGTGCCGATCGACGGCTGGTACGCCCCCAACATCACGCCGAATCCGTCCACCGGCATCGGCGGCTGGTCGGCGCAGGCGTTGAGTAATTTCCTGAGCACCGGCCGCAGCGAGCATGGTGAGGCGCTCGGACCGATGCGCGACGTGGTGCAGTCGAGCCTGCAGTATCTGAAACCCGGCGACCTGACGGCGATCGTGTCCTACGTGCAGAGCCTGCCGGCGCAAGGGCCGACGTTGAAGGTGGCGCACACCGCGCCGGCCGCGACCAAAAAACATCCGATTCCGGGGGCGGCGCTGTATCACAAACATTGTTCCGGGTGCCACGGCGACAATGGCCGTGCCAAGCACGACTATTATCCCGACCTGCACGACAACTCGATCGTGCTGGCGGCCAACCCGACGAACCTGGTGCTGATGATATTGCAGGGCGGGTTCGAAGCCGCGACGGAGGCGCATCCGTATCCGTACTCGATGCCGCCGTTCGGCTTCAAGCTGAGCGACAAGGAGGTCGCGGAGATCGCCAACTTCGTGCGCCGCAACTGGGACCGGCGCCTCGTGCCGCAGATCGCACCGCAGCAGGTCGCGCCGCTGCGCTGATGAAGAAACGCATTACCGGCTTTCATCTCGACGACGAGCGCCACTGGGTGGCGGAACTCGAGTGCGGCCACAACCAGCACGTGCGTCACCGGCCGCCGTGGATCAACCGGCCGTGGACGCAGACGGAAGCGGGGCGTAAAAAGATGCTGGGCAGCACACTGAACTGCAAGAAGTGCGACGCGGACGCGTCGCCCGATCGAGCCTGAACCAACCTTGGTTCCGTTCGTGCTGAGCCTGTCGAAGGACTCAGCACGAACGGGGAAAATTATTCGACGATCGGCGGCGTTTCGAAGCTGTGGTACGGGGCCGGCGACGGCAGCGTCCATTCCAGGCCGTTGGCACCTTCCCAGACTTCATCGGTGGCTTTCTTGCCGCCGCGTACGCAGGCGATGATCACCGCGAGGAAGATCAACTGGGCCGCACCGAAGACGTAGGCGCCGACGCTCACGACCTGGTTCATGGTGGTGAACTGCACCGCGTAGTCGGCGGTGCGGCGCGGCATGCCGGCGAGCCCGAGGAAATGCATCGGGAAGTACAGCACGTTGACCGACACGACGCTGATCCAGAAATGCGTCTTGCCCCAGAACTCGTTGTACATGTGGCCGGTCCACTTCGGCAGCCAATAATAGATTGCGCCCATGATGGCGAACGCCGATCCGGTCACGAGAACGTAGTGGAAGTGGGCCACGACAAAGTAGCTGTCCTGGTATTGGAAGTCGGCGGGCACGATCGCGAGCATCAGACCCGACAGGCCGCCGATCGTGAACAGCACCACAAATGCAATCGCGAACAGCATGGGTGTTTCGAACGTCAGCGCGCCGCGCCACATGGTTGCCACCCAGTTAAAGACTTTGACCCCCGTGGGTATCGCGATCAACATCGTCGAGAACATGAAGAAGATTTCAGCCGACAGCGGCATGCCGACGGTGAACATGTGGTGCGCCCAGACGATGAACGACAAAAACGCGATCGACGCGAGCGCGTACACCATCGATGTATAGCCGAACAACGGTTTTCGGGAGAATGTCGGAATGATCTCCGAGATAATGCCGAACGCCGGCAGAATCATGATGTAGACCTCGGGATGCCCGAAGAACCAGAACACGTGCTGGTATAGCACCGGGTCGCCGCCGCCGCCGGCGAAGAAGAAGCTGGTGCCGAAGTATTTGTCCATCAGCAGCATGGTGACGGCGCCTGCGAGCACCGGCATCACCGCGATCAGCAGGAACGCGGTGATCAGCCACGACCAGACGAACAACGGCAGTTTCATCAGCCGCATCGTCGGCGCGCGCATGTTCAGGATCGTGGCAATAATGTTGATCGCGCCGGCGATCGAAGAAATGCCCATCAGGTGAATCGAGAACACCATGAACGGGAACGCCATGCCGGTCTGCATGACCTGCGGCGCGTAGTTGGTCCAGCCCATCGCCGGTGCGCCGCCAGGCATGAAGAAGGTCGACAACAGCAGCAGGAAGGCGAACGGCAGCACCCAGAAACTGAAGTTGTTGAGCCTGGGCAATGCCATGTCCGGTGCCCCGACCATGATCGGGATCATCCAGTTCGCGAGCCCGACGAACGACGGCATGATGACGCCGAAGATCATCACCAGCCCATGCATCGTCGTCATTTCATTAAAGAAATACGGATCGACGATCTGCATGCCGGGTTCGAGCAACTCGGTGCGAATCACCATCGCGAACAGGCCGCCGATCAGGAACATCAACCCGCTGAAAATCAGGTACAGCGTGCCGATGTCTTTATGGTTGGTGGTCTTGATCCAGCGCATCCAGCCGCGCGCCGGACCCGCGTGTTCTTCGTGGGGAAGTTCTGCCGATACTGCCATAACGAGCCTCCTGCTCACTCGCGATAGCCGCGGAGTAAAGAATACTCTTGCAGCGGCGCCCCGCTCACCGCCTTGATCTGGATCAAGGGTAGTCCTTTTTGACAGAATAATGAAGAGCGGGCCATGCGGCCCGCTCCATGCTGACACCGGCGGCTTCAGGCCGCCGCGGCGGTGCGGCCGATTTCGACCTGCCAGGTCGCCGGCCCTTCTTCAACATATTTCCACGAGAATGCGCCTTTGTGTTCGGCGTCGAACTGGTAATAAAGCGGCTTCGGGTCGTGGTCGTTGACCAGCAGGAAGCTGTCGCCGGGGGCGAGGTTGTGCCAGGTTTCGAAGATCGTCCGATGGCGCTCCATCGGGATCAGTTTGCGGACATCAAGCACTTTGGACATGGCTTTTCTCCTTCGGATGATTGGCTCGCGTGAGGGAATGCAGCACGCCGTTCAGGCGCTCCGCCTCGCGCGGGTGGGTGTCGCGCAAGGCCAGCCAGGCCTCCGCGGCGAACTTGCAGGCCTGGTCGCGTTCGGCCTCGCCGGTTTTACCGAGCGCGAGGAGGCTGCGGACCAGCAGCTTGTTCAGGGATATCAACGGGTCGGTTTTCATTCGGGATCGTCCGGAATGCGGAAGTGCGCCTTGGCGACCGGGGTCATCTTTTGCGGCGACCATGGCGGGTGCCAGATCAGTTCGACTTCGATGTCCCTGACGCCGGGGATGCGCTTGCCGCGGTCGTAGACGCCGTTCATGATGTAGTCCTGCGCCGGGCAGCCGGGCGTAGTCATCGTCATGATGATCTGCACCACCCGGTCGTCGATGTGGACCTCGTAAATCAGCCCGATGTCGACGATGTTGTAGCCGAGTTCCGGGTCGATCACGTCGTGCATCGCGTCGAGCACGATGTCGGTTGTCGGCGGCGGCGCGTCGGCGATGTCGGGAACGGCCGGCTCCTCGACGGCGGGTTCGGCTATGGATTCCGGCGGCACCGGTTCGGGTGCCGGCGCGGCTTCGTCCCGGCCGTGGCCGAACAGGCCGAGCACCGATTTCATCAGGCGGCGCTCCGGCGAATCAGCAGGTAAACGCCATCGTCACGCTTGTCGACTCGGATCGATGCGCCGCGCGCTTCCAGTTCCGGATACAGGAACACCGGGTCGCGCTCGTTGATCGCCTGCATGACGTCGCCCGGACCGAGGTGCTCGAGCGTGTCCAGAATGCGCATCAGCGGTTCCGGCGGACCGAGGCCGCGGTTGTCGATAAAGGTGCCGGGCGCGGGCCACTCCTCCCTGTCGTCCCCGGGGGAGGGAGAATTTACCGGCGACGCCGTTACCCCATGCTCCGCACCCGGCGAAAACAAAACTTCCCAGTCGCCCTCGCCGAGATGCTTCGCGCTGTGGCTGTAGCCTTTGTGACCGAGCACCGCATACAGCGGCAGCGGTTCGAACGTCGCCAGCAGCCTGAGCGGCTGGCGGTCCTTCAGTTCGCGCACCGCCGCCATGATGCGCGGCAGGGGCTCGCCGCCGTTGCGCAATTCCTCGCGCACGTCGAGCGTCAGGGGTTCAATTGAACTCATCGAGGTATCTCCTTGTTGATGAAGCGAGTCGGCGCGGGCGCCGTCGCCGACTGCCGCGCCGTGTAGTACCCGCGCCACGCGCGCCAGTATTCGCGCGTGAGCATGAGGGTGGCCGCGGCGGTAATCACCATGCCCGCCCGGAACAGATCGGGCCCGCGGCCAAACAGGGCCGGTGCGGCGAACGCCACGCCGGCAAAATAAACGACGAACCAGGGCGCGCCACGGCGCTCGGCGACCAGGTCCTGCACGCGCGGCACCGGGCCGCGGCCGAGCGACTGGCCGAAGCGGCCGATCCAGGTCAGAAACGGCACGATCTTGTAGAGCTGCGTCACGCCGAGGCCGCTCAGCCAGCCGAACAGCAGCACGAAGATCAGCACCGGCAGGAACTCGGCGAGCGTACCGCTGGCAATGAACGCGACGCCCAGCAGTGTCGCGATCGCGAACATTGCGAACGCACCGATGGCCGCCTTGTTGTGCAGTTCGATGGCGGCACGCTTGCGGGTGCGGTACAGGCGCACCACGTCGAACAGGTAGAGCACAATCCCGGCGACGACCAGCGCGTAACCGGCGAATTCAAGCGCTTGCAGCGCCACGCTCCCGTACCAGAGGTTCGTCAGCCCCGCGGCCAGGGCGATCGCGAAGCCGGCGGCCATCAGATAATGCACCCCGTGGCCCACCGGGCCGCGCTCTTCCGGCGCCAGCATGAACATCGGCAGGAGCTTATAGCTCACGCCGATCGCGCCGATCGTGAACCAGCCACCGAGGCCGGCGAGGATGTGGTAGCCGACGCCGCCCACCAGCGGCGCGAAATACGGTGCCAGCAGCGGGATGGTGAGCGCGAACGTCATCAGCAGGCCCAGCGTGATTGCGGCGACCAGGAAGGCGAGCGCCGTCAGCACCATGCGTCCCGGCAGCGGCAGCGGGCGCGCCTGGAGCAGCGGCACGGCAACGTCGGCGGTTGCGATCAGTACGCCGACGATCACGAGGCCGCCGCCGACCGGCAGGCAATGCGCGAGGCCGGGCAGGCCCTGGCCGAGCGCGACGAAACCGCAGATCATGCCCAGCAGCCCGACTTCCACTCCGACGAGCGCCGCCAGCGCGGCGTTTTGGCTGGGCAGCATTTTCGACGTCATCACGGGGACGAACTGAAACAGTGCGCCCAGCATCAGCAGCAACAGCCAGCCGATAGTGAGCAGATGCACGGCGACGAGCGTGCCGGGTGCGGCCCAGGATTGCGCAGGCCAGCTCACGCCGGCGATCACCAGCGCCTGCGCTGCGATAAAATTGAGCAGCGCGCAGCCGAAGAACGACAGCGTCCAGCGGGACAGGCGATTACTGATCATTGCGAATCAGCCGCGGTCGTCGCAGACTTCGATCTGGCCGTCGCGCACGCGCACCGGGAACGAATGCACGCCCTCGTAGGCGGGCCCTTTCAGCGCCTCGCCGGTGCGAATCGAAAACTCGGCAAGATGCCGCGGGCAGACGGCGCGATCGCCTTTGATCCAGCCGCCGGAAATGTCGCCGCCGTCATGCGTGCACACGTCTTCGATGGCGAAGTACTCGTCGCCGAGGTTGAAGACCGCCACATCGGCGCCGTTGACTTCAACCACTTTGCTGTGGGCCTCGGCGATCTCGCCGACCGCGGCGGCCCGGATCCATTCGGACATCGCATTGCTCCAGGAATGATCTGGAGCGACTTTAGGCGTCGGGCGACCGTATCGCCTTGACTTGAATCAAGCACAGGAGAATCAAATGGAACCAAGACTGGCATTTGCCAAAGTTTCGCCCGGCGCGTACAAGGCGATGAGCGCGCTGCAGGCCGGCGTCGAGGCGAGCGGCCTCGAACCCTCGCTGCTGGAACTGGTGAAGTTCCGCGCTTCGCAAATCAACGGCTGCGCGTACTGCCTCGACATGCACAGCAAGGACGCACGCGCGGCCGGCGAAACCGAGCAGCGGCTGTATGCAATTTCCGCTTGGGACGAGACGCCGTTCTTCACCGACCGCGAGCGGGCGGCGCTGGCCTGGACGGAGACGCTGACCAACATCTCCGAAACGCATGCGCCGGATGAAGCCTTCGAAGCCGCACGGCAACATTTCACCGACAAGGAACTGGTCGATCTGACCCTGGCCATCGTCGCGATCAACGGCTGGAACCGCTTCGCCATCGGCTTCCGCTCGGTACCGGGGTCATATCAACGCAAAGGCTGACGGTTTGTCTTGATTTACGGCGGGGCGCGCAATAGTCTGGATTGACCTCCGCGGCGATCTGCCGCGATATCAACGCGAGAAGGATCTCATGGCCGATAACAAATCGCTCGACGAGCTGTGCATCAACACGATTCGTACGCTCGCCATGGATGCCGTCGAGGCGGCGCAATCCGGTCATCCCGGCACGCCAATGGCCCTCGCGCCGGTGGTTTACACGCTCTGGCAGCGATTCCTGCGCTACGATCCCGCCGATCCGATCTGGCCCAATCGGGACCGCTTTGTGCTGTCGGTCGGTCACGCGTCGATGCTGCTTTATTCTCTGCTGCATCTCACCGGCGTGAAGTCGGTCGATCCCGATTACGAGGTGCTCGGCGAGCCGGCGGTGTCGCTCGACGATATCAGGAACTTCCGCCAGCTCGGCAGCAAATGCCCGGGGCATCCCGAGTACCACCTGACCTCCGGTGTCGAGACGACCACCGGGCCGCTCGGCCAGGGCTGCGCGAACAGCGTCGGCATGGCGATCGCCGAGCGCTGGCTGGCCGCGCATTTCAACCGGCCGGATTTTGAAATGTTCGACTACAACGTGTACGCGCTGTGCAGCGACGGCGACATGATGGAAGGCGTGTCGAATGAAACCGCGTCGATTGCCGGCCACCTTGCGCTCGGCAACTTGTGCTGGATTTACGACAACAACCAGATCACGATCGACGGCCGCACCGAACTGACGTTCAGCGACGATGTCGCGGCGCGCTTCGAAGCCTACGGCTGGCGCGTCGCCCGCGTCGCAGACGCCAACGACACCGAGGCGCTCGCGCGCGAGATCGAGGCGTTCAGGCGTGCCGATGACGCGCCGACGCTGATTGTCGTCAACAGTCACATCGGCTACGGCGCGCCCCACAAGCAGGACAGCCCCACCGCACACGGCTCACCCCTGGGCGAAGACGAAATTCGCGGCGCCAAGCGCAACTATGGCTGGCCTGAGGACGCGAAGTTTCTGGTGCCGGACGGCGTGCGCGAGCATTTTGCCGACGGCATAGGCGAGCGCAGTCGCGAACTGCGCGAAGGCTGGCTCGCGCGGCTCAAGGACTATCGCGCGCAATACCCGGCGCTCGCCGATGAAATCGAGCGCATGCAGACGCGCGAACTGCCGGACGGCTGGGATGCGGATTTGCCGACGTTTCCCGCCGATGACAAGGGCATCGCCAGCCGCGCGGCGGCCGGCAAGGTGCTGAATGCGATCGCGCCGCATTACCCATGGCTGATCGGCGGTGCGGCGGATCTGGCGTCGTCGACCAAGACGACGCTGAAAGATGGCGGCGATTTCGAAGCCGACAGCTACGCCGGGCGCAACCTGCATTTCGGCATTCGCGAGCATGCCATGGGCGCGATCCTGAACGGCCTCGCGCTGTCCAAGATCCGTCCGTTCGGCTCGACCTTCCTGATTTTCAGCGACTACATGAAGCCGCCGGTGCGCCTCGCCGCGCTGATGGAACTACCCGTCATTTTAATTTACACGCACGATTCGATCGGGCTCGGCGAGGACGGTCCGACGCACCAGCCGGTCGAACAGTTGATCGGCCTGCGCGCGATTCCGGGCATGATCGACCTGCGTCCGGCCGACGCCAACGAGGTAACCGAGGCGTTCCGCGTTATCATGCCGCTCAGGCACGAGCCGGTATGCCTGGTGCTGAGCCGCCAGCCACTGCCGACGTTCGACCGGGAGCGTTACGCGTCCGCCGCCGGCGTTGCGCGCGGCGCCTACGTGCTCGCGGACGCGGCGGACGGCAAGCCGGACGTGCTGCTGATCGGTACGGGCAGCGAAGTCGCGCTGTGCGTTGCGGCATACGAGGAATTGCGCAACGAGGGCATTCGCGCGCGCGTCGTCAGCATGCCGTCGTTCTACCTGTTCGAGCGCCAGGACCAGGCCTATCGCGACAGCGTACTGCCGCCGGACGTCACCGCGCGGGTTGCGGTCGAGCAGGCGTCGACCGTCGGCTGGGATCGCTACGTCGGCATGAATGGCGCGATTATCGGCATGCACACGTTCGGCGCCTCGGCGCCGCTCAAGGCACTCAGAACAAAGTTTGGATTCACGCCGGAAAAGGTCGCGGCCGCGGCGAGAGAACAACTGGAGAAACAATAATGCAAATCGGTGTCATCGGCCTCGGTCGCATGGGTGGCAACATCGTGCGCCGCCTGCAACGCGGCGGCCACGAATGTGTCGTCTATGACCGGGATCCAAAAGCCATTCAGGCGCTTGCCGAGACAGGCGCAACCGGCGCCGACGATCTCGACGACGTGGTCAAAAAGCTCGCCGCCCCGCGCGCGGTCTGGGTGATGCTGCCGGCCGGTGACATCACCGACGCGACGGTAATGCGGCTTGGCGGCAGCATGGCTGCCGGCGACGTTGTCATCGACGGCGGCAACTCGTTTTTCAAGGACGACATCCGCCGCGCACGAACGCTCGCCAAGCGTGACGTGCGTTATCTCGATGTCGGCACCAGCGGCGGCGTCTGGGGGCTTGAGCGCGGCTACTGCATGATGATCGGCGGGCACAAGGAAGCGGTCGACCATCTCGATCCGATCTTCGCGACGCTCGCGCCGGGCAAGGGCAACATTCCGCCGACACCTGGCCGCGACGGTCGCGATGCGCGCGCGGAGCAGGGCTACCTTCACTGCGGGCCGAGCGGCGCGGGGCATTTCGTCAAGATGGTGCATAACGGTATCGAGTACGGCCTGATGCAGGCGTACGCCGAGGGCTTCGACATTCTGCAGAACGCGACTTCAGACGCATTGCCGGAAGAACAACGCTACGACATCAACCTGCCGGACGTCGCTGAGGTCTGGCGGCGCGGCAGCGTGATCGGCTCATGGCTGCTCGACCTGACGGCCGCGGCGCTCGCGGGTGACGCCGACCTGGCTGAATATTCGGGCTACGTCTCCGACTCGGGCGAAGGCCGCTGGACGATCAACGCGGCAATCGAAGAGGCGGTGCCGGCCGACGTGTTGTCGGCGGCGTTGTTCGCGCGCTTCCGCTCGCGCGATCGCGCCGCATTCGCGAACAAGCTCTTGTCCGCGATGCGGCACGGCTTCGGCGGGCATGTGGAGCCGGCTGGCCATTCGGAAGGACATGAGCATGGCTGACGCCGCCCCGGCGCCGGCCTGCACCCTGGTTGTTTTCGGCGCGCTCGGCGATCTCGCCAGGCGGCTGCTGATACCGGCGCTTTACAACCTCACGCATTCCGGGCTGCTACCCGATCAGTTCACCGTGCTCGGCATTGCGCGCGCGGATTTCAACGACGCCGGGTTCCGGCACGAACTCGCCGACAGCACGCGCGAGTACGCTGCCGCGACCATCGACGCCGACACCTGGTCGTGGCTTGATGATCGGCTCGAATATCTGCAGGGCGACTTCGACTCGCCGGAGACTTACGACAAACTCGGCAAGCGCCTGCAGCAGATCGGTACCCAGCACGACAACGGCGGCAACGTGCTGTTTTATCTCGCGACACCGCCGTCATTCTTTTCCCGCATCGTCGATCATCTCGGCGAGGCGGGGCTCGTGAATGGTGAGAACGGCGGCTTCCGGCGCGTCATTATCGAAAAGCCGTTCGGCACGGACCTCGAGTCCGCAAAGGCGCTGGACAAGAAAATTCTCGGTGTGCTGGACGAAAGCCAGATCTATCGCATCGACCATTATCTCGGCAAGGAAACCGTGCAGAACATCATGGCGCTGCGTTTCGCCAACGGTATTTTTGAGCCGGTGTGGAATCGCGACCATATCGACCATGTGCAGATTACGGTGGCGGAAACGGTCGGTGTCGAACGCCGCGGCAAGTTTTACGATGCGACCGGCGCGCTGCGCGACATGGTGCCGAATCACCTGTTCCAGTTGCTGACGCTGACGGCGATGGAGCCGCCGAGTTGTTTCGATGCCGACGCGGTTCGCTCGGAAAAGTCCAAGGTGCTGGATGCCGTGCACGAACTGAGCGGCGAGGAAACCAGGCGCAATGCCGTGCGCGGCCAGTATCGCGAGGGCGTCGTCGCCGGCAAGAAAGTCGCGGCGTATCGCGACGCTCCCGACGTCAAGCCCGATTCCGACACCGAAACCTACGTCGCGCTGAAACTGATGATCGACAACTGGCGCTGGGCCGGCGTGCCGTTTTACCTGCGTACCGGCAAGGCCTTGACCGCGCGGCGCACCGAGATCGTGATCGAATTCAAGCACGCGCCGCTCGCGCTGTTTCGCGACACGCCGGTCGAGCACTTGAGTTCCAACGACATGATTCTGCATATCCAGCCGGACGAGGGCGTGTCGCTGCGTTTCAGTGCGAAGGTGCCGGGGCCGGGCGTTCGCATGGGCACGGTCGACATGAAATTCAATTACCGGGATTACTTCAAGGTGACGCCGGCGACCGGCTACGAAACGTTGATTTACGATGCGATGATCGGCGACGCGACGCTGTTTCAGCGCGCCGATAACATCGAGGCCGGCTGGCGCGTCGTGCAGCCGGTGCTGGATGCATGGGCCGATTCGACGCTCGAACCGCAGCGGTATCGGGCAGGCACGGCGGGGCCGGGCGAAGCCGACATGCTGCTGGAGCGTGACGGTCGTCAGTGGCGCACTATTCGGAGTTAGGGTTGCGCCGGGACCCCGGACGGTCATTCAGGCACAGCGGCGCGGTCGGCAAAAACCACTGCATGTTCGGACGAAACGCGTCCGGCGGGAATGGCGCCGTCGCCTTTGCGCAGCCGCGTGAGCATCGCGGCTTTCGATGCTCCCGACACCAGCCACAGCACACAACGGGCGCGATTGAGAATCGGGTACGTCAGGGTCAGCCGCCGCCGGCCTTTGTAAATGCCGGTGATGGCGACGTCCACATCGTCCTCGGCGAGCGCAGCATCGCCCGGCACCAGCGACGCGGTGTGGCCGTCCGCGCCCAGGCCGAGGTGCACCAGGTCGATGACCGGCGGTGTGCCGGCGACTTCCTCGAGCAATTGCGCGTAATCATTGGCCGCGGCGGCCGGATCGGCATCATCGTTTTCCACGGGCATCGGATAAACGTGATCCGGTGACAGCGGCGCGTCGGCGAGCAGCGTTTGCTGCAGCAGCGTCAGGTTGCGGTCGGGATGTCCGGTCGGCGCGAACCGCTCATCGACCTGCACCACGTGAACCCGGTCCCAATCGAGATCTTCGTCCGCCAGCGCATCGAGCATTGGTCGCGGCGTGTCGCCACCGCTCAGCGCGAGGACGAAACGGCCGCGCGCGGCGATGCTCTCGCGCGCCTGTTCCGTGATGAAGACGGCGGCGTAGCGAGCCGTCGCCTCGCTATCCGGCAGAACGTTGATTTCCATCAGGCATCCGTGAACTGCACCGGCCGCGGCTGCACCTCGGCAACCGCCGGCGGCTTCTCCGGTTGATGAAAGTCGCTGGTCCAGTGCCAGTTGGCGATTTCCGGCATGTCGGCAAAGTGCTCCCGAATGTAACTGCGATGCTCGCGCAGCTTGCTGTTGAACAGGTCGATCGCGCCGGCGGTTTCCGAGCGCAATCGCGGTACGTATTTCAGCGCCTCGATCGCCAGGTGATAGCGGCTGATTTCATTAAGCACCACCATGTCGAACGGTGTCGTCGTCGTGCCTTCGTCCATGAAACCGCGGACGTGAAAGCGGGCTTCGTTGGCGCGGCCGTGCACCATGCTGTGAATAGCCCAAGTATAGCCGTGATAGGCAAAGATCACATTGGTGGCGTGGGTGAACAGGCGTTCGAATGCGACGTCGTCCATGCCGCGCGGATGCAGGCGCGGATGCATCAGCACACCGAGATCGACAACGTTGACGACGCGTACCCGTATATCCGGCACATGCTTTTGCAGCAGCCACGCCGCAGCGCACGTCTCCTGCGTGGGCACGTCGCCGACACAGGCGAGCACGATATCCGGTTCGCCGCCATCGTCGTTGCTCGCAAACGCCCAGCGCGAGGCGCCTTGCGCGCAATGGTCGCGCGCCTGAGTCATGTCTAGCCACTGCAGTGCGAGCTGCTTGCCGCAGGTCACGATGTTGATCGTGTCATGCGCGCGCAGGCAGTGATCGTACACCGTCAGCAGGCAGTTGGCGTCGGGCGGATAGTAAATGCGGATGACTTCGCTGCGCCGCGCGAGCGCGTTGTCGACGAAGCCCGGCGCCTGGTGGCTGAAGCCGTTGTGATCGCTGCGCCACGCGTGACTGCTGAGAAAGATGTTGAGCGACGCGACCGGTTTGCGCCACGCGTGCTCGCGGCTGTGCGACAGCCACTTGGCATGCTGCGTCGCCATCGAATCGACGATTTGCGCGAACGCTTCATACGACACGAATACGCCGTGGCGGCCGGTGAGTACATAGCCTTCCAGCCAGCCTTCGCAGCAATGCTCGCTCAATACTTCCATCACGCGGCCGTCCGGGCCGATGCTGTCGTCGATCGATACCGTCGGGCCGAAGCTCATCCGGTTGGTCGCCTCGAAGACCGCGTTCAGCCGGTTGGAGTTGGTTTCGTCCGGGCAGAGCAGGCGAAAGTTGTCGCCGTTCGCCTTGAAGATGTCGCGAAAGAACTTGCCCAGCGAGCGCGGCGCTTCGGCGCCCACTTCACCCGGCGCCGGCACCTTGAGCGCGTAATCGTCGACCGGCGGCAGCGTCAGTTCCTTGAGCAGGCGGCCGCCGTTGGCGTGAGGGTTGCTGCCCATGCGCCGATCGCCTTCCGGCGCGAGCGCGGCCAATTCGTCGACAAGGCGGCCGTCGTCGTCGAACAGCGTGTCGGGCTCGTAGCTCTTCAGCCACGCCTCGAGCATTTTCAAATGCTCCGGATTTTCGCGCACCGTCGCGAGCGGCACCTGGTGGGCGCGAAATGTCCCCTGGATCGGCAGGCCATCGACTTCCTTCGGCCCGGTCCAGCCCTTGGGCGTGCGCAGCACGATCATCGGCCAGCGCAGTTCGCGGTCGAGGCCGTGGCGGCGTGCCTCGTCCTGCAGAGCGCGAATCTCGGTGTAGCTGCGATCCAGCGCGGCGGCGAAGGCCTGGTGTACGCGCGGCGGCTCGTCGCCTTCGACAAAATACGGCTCGTAGCCGAGGCCGCGATACAGTTGACGCAGGTTGTCGTCCTCGGTGCGTCCCTGCACCGTGGGGCCCGCGATCTTGTAGCCATTGAGATGCAGGATCGGCAGTACCGCGCCGTCGCGGGTCGGGTTGAGAAAGCGGTGGCCTTTCCAACTGCCGGCGAGCGGCCCGGTTTCGGCTTCGCCGTCGCCGATCACGCAAGCGGCGATCAGGTCCGGATTATCGAGCACCGCCCCCTGCGCGTGCAGCAGCGAATAGCCGAGTTCGCCGCCCTCGTTGATCGAGCCCGGCAGATGCGGGCCGCAATGGCTCGACACGCCGCCCGGCGTCGAGAACTGGCGGAACAGCAACCGGATGCCGCGCGCATCGCGGCTGATGTCGGGGTACGCTTCGCTGTAACTGCCCTCGAGCCACGCCTGCGCGTTCAAGGCGGGGCCGCCGTGGCCGGGGCCGGTCACGTAGATCATGTCGAGGTCGTGATCGCGAATCAGCCTGTTGAGATGCGTATAGACGAAGCTCAGGCCGGGCGAGGTGCCCCAGTGACCCAGCAGCCGCGTCTTGATGTCGTCGACCTTGAGCGGCTCGCGCAGCAGCGGATTGTCCTGCAGGTAAATCTGGCCCACCGTCAGGTAGTTGGCGGCCTGCCAGTAGCGCTGCATGCGCGCGAGCTGGTCGGGCGCGAGCGGCCCCCCCGTCGTCTGCGTGTGCGGCGGGGCGTCGCCATCGGCGACGGCAGTCGACAATTCAGTGTTGAAATCGAACATGGCACCCTCCTGATACGGGCTGTGGCGGTCGCCGAATTCCGTTCGTGCTGAGCTCCGTCGAAGTGCGGCGGAATTTCACCACGTGTAAAGAGCCCTTCGACATGCTCAGGGCGACAGGCCGGCTAACTCGGCGTTTCCTTTCGCGTTCATCAATTCCAGCGTGTGGCGGGCGATCATCAGGTTCTCGTCGGTTTCCATCACGCGAACCTGAACCGGACTTTCGTCGCCGGATATCACGGGCCCGGCGGCCTGGTTGCGCGCCGGGTCCAGCCGGATCCCCAGAAAGTCGAGACCGGCACAAATGCGTTCGCGGATAGGCGCGGCGTGCTCGCCGATGCCGCCGGTAAACACCAGCATATCGAGACCGCCGAGCGCGGCCGCGTAGGCGCCGATATATTTGCGCGCGCGGTAGCAGAACATGTCGACCGCCTCGGCGGCGCGTGAGTCGGTAGCCTCGGCGTCGAGCAGATCGCGCATGTCCGCGCTGCGCTCCGAGACGCCGAGCAGCCCCGACTCGTGATTGATCAGGCGGTTGATCGCCGGCGCGTCCATGCCGCGCTGCTGCGCGAGGTCCAGCAGCACACCCGGATCGATGTCGCCGCAGCGCGTGCTCATGACGAGCCCCGCTGCCGGCGTATAACCCATACTGGTGTCGATGCTGCGGCCGTTTCGAATTGCGGCAACGCTTGCGCCGTTGCCGAGATGCGCGACGATAAGGCGGCCGTCGGCGAGCGCCGGTTCCCGTTCGCGCAGCGCCGCGACGATGTATTCGTAAGACAGGCCGTGAAAGCCGAAATGGCGGATGCCGGCGTCGTAATAGCGGCGCGGCAGTGCGTACATTTGCGCGCGCGCCGGCATGTCGGCATGAAATGCGGTGTCGAAGCAGGCCGCCTGCGGCAGGTCCGGAAACCGGCGGACGATCGTGTCGATGCCGCTGAGTGCCTGCGGCAGGTGATCCGGATCGAGCGGCGCGAGTGCCCGCAACGCATCAACCAGCTCCGGCGTAATCCATTGCGGCGCGCGGTAACGCGCACCGCCGTGCACGATGCGGTGGCCGACGCCCTTGAGCGAGGCAAACGCACCTTCGCGCGCCAGCCGATCGAGCACGGTTCCGAGCGCGGTGGCATGATCCGCCAGCGCAACCTCGTGTTCGAAGAGCAAACCGCCGCCCGCGCCGGTGATGCGTACTTGACTGCCGGCAGCGCCGATCCGGTTCACCTGCGCCCGCAGGATCGGCGTGGGCGTCTCGTGCGTCGCGTACAGCACTGTTTTGAGACTCGACGAGCCGGTATTGATCGTCAGCAGTTGTACGCCGACTGTGCCGGTCATGGTGCATCGGCGTGCGCGTCGGCAAGTTGCGGCGTCCGCAGATCGATATGGCGCAGATCGGCGATGCGCTGGATCGTTACGTCGGCGGAATCGTGGCGCGCGCCGGGCGCGTTGGCGTAGTGGCCCTGGCGCACGAACACGGTGGTCAGGTGATCGCCCATGCTCTGCTTCATCGCCGCCAGCACGCGCGGCTTGTCATCGACCATCACGTAATGCTGAGCGGGAAAGCGCGCTTTGACCGCGTCGAGCATCTGCTCCTTGTGAACGTAGATCAGCACGCGGCCGTCGACCGCGTCCCACAGCCCGGCGCGGCGGATCTTGTGCGGCTGAAAGACGACGTCGCCGTCCGACAGCAGCACCGTCGGGCCGAACCGACTCAGGTAGTTGAGCAGGTCGAGTGCGCCGGGGAACAGGCACTCGGCGAATGGATAATCCAGCAGCCAATTGCCGAGCAGCAGCAACTGCGGATTGGCTTCGGCGTCGCCGCGAAAGCGTTGCACCGCGCCGAAATAATTGGCGTAGCCCAGTTCGGTGCGCAGTGTCTCGTATCCGCGCCAGAACTGGTCGCGGCCCTGTCGGCCGAAGGCGCGCTCGAGCTGCGCGGTCAGGTCGGCTTCAAAGTGGTCGTTGTCGAGCAGCGTGTTGTCGACGTCGAGCAGAAGCACGTTATCGATGGGACACCTCCTTGTGTTATGGCAAAGACTACCAGCCAGCATAGCGGCAGCACGTGGCCCGCCGCTATTGGTGCGATCCCTGCCGCTTTCCAGCCGGTCGGGCGTTCAGGGATTCGGCGAGGGGTCGGCGACCGACAGCGCGGTGACGATGTCATCGACCAGTTCGGTCGGCGAGCGGCCGATCGGGATGACGATGGCGTGCTCCTCGGGCGCCGGCTCCTCCAGCGCGGCGAATTGGCTGTCCAGCAGGCCCGCCGGCATGAAATGGCCGTGCCGTGCGACCAGGCGGCGGGCGATCACGTCCTTGTCGCCGCGCAGGTAGACCAGCCGCACGTCCTCGCGATCGCCGACGATTACGTCGCGATAGCGCCGCTTGAGCGCCGAGCAGGTCACCACGCCTTGCTCGCCTTCGGCCCGCCACCGGTCGATTTGTGCAGCGATCGCCTTGAGCCACGGCGCGCGGTCGGCATCGTCGAGCGGGGTGCCGCCGTGCATCTTGGCGACGTTCGCGGCGCTGTGAAAGTCGTCGGCGTCGGCGAACGCCCAGTGCAGGCGTCCGGCGAGCAGGGCGCCGACGGTGGTCTTGCCGGAACCGGAGACGCCCATCACGACCACGACCTGCGGGCTTTGTTCGTCAGTCCATCGCATGTAATCAGCGTAGCACGCTTGACTTTCCCGTTCCGGCTCGTATAGTAGTTGCTAACGCTACTACTATTTTTGGCGGCCTCTTATGAACGTATACGCTTTGTTGCAGGAATTGGGTTTCACCGATTACGAGGCGCGCGCCTACGTGACCCTTGTCGGCGCCGGCCCCCGCAATGGCTACGAAGTCGCCAAGGCGGCCGGCATGCCGCGCGCCAATGTTTATGCGGTGCTGGAGCGGCTGGCCGAACGCGGCGCGGCGCGGCGCCTGGATACGCAGGATGGCGTGCGCTACGTCGCCGTTAAGCCGGCCCAGTTGGTCCGCCGGCTCGATCGGCGCCACCGGCGCACGCTGGAGGCGGTGGAGAAGGCGCTGGCCGTGATGGAGCGCGACGACGAGGTTGCGCCGGTATTCAATCTCAAGAGCTATAAGGAGCTGATCGGCCAGGCACGCGCGGCGATCGACGGCGCGACGAGCGACCTGCTGATCGGCATCCAGCCGACCGAAGCCGGGGCGCTCGCCGAGCCGCTGCGCGAAGCACGCGAGCGCGGCGTCGCCATCACCACGCTGTGCATGGAGGCGTGCGACGCCGAGTGCGGCGGCTGCCAGGGCCACATTCATCGCTATAACCTGGCTCCGGCCGGCGATTCGCGCTGGCTGCTGATCATCGGCGACGGTCGCCACGCGATTGCGGGCGAAATCGGTGCCGCCGGCACCACCGCAGTCTCGACAAGACAGCACCTCGTTGTGGAATTGATCGCCGCCTACATCCGCCAGAGTCTTGCGCTGGCCATCGTTGCCGACGACGTCGGCGATCAATTCGAAGGCTTGCTTTCCCGCTCGGCGCGCGACGTGCTCGACGCGCTTGAACCGAAAGGCAGTTTTCTCGCCCGACTGACGGACATCACGGGCGGGAAGTCAATTTAGATGTCCCACTGAAGAAGGAGACAACCAATGAAAAGAAGCTATATGAAATTGACGATCGCCGGCGTGGCCGCCTTGCTGTTTGCGGCGAGCGCGTTCGCCGCCGATACCATCAACATGTTCGGCGGCCCGGCATATCTCGGCCAGCCGAACCTGGAATTGACGGCGGCGCTGATCAAGGCCGGCGGCGGCGCGAAGCATTTTTCTACCGCGCAGGCACTGACCTCGATGCTGGGCAAGAAGACCGTCAATGCCGAAGTGGCGAAGCTGACAAAGCAGTACGGCAAGGAAAGCGTGCACAACTGGCTGAAGGGCACCGACGCCGTCGTCGCGGATGCGCTGAAGCATGCGACCGCAATGGGCATCAAGCTCCCCAAGGCACCGGCGCACCTGAAAGGGCATAAGCTCGCGGTGGCGCTGGTCAAGGCCGGCACCGCGCCGGACGGCACGTTCTGGTCCGGTCGTTTCTTCGACACGCTGGTGTCGCACGGCATTCACGACGCCGTCATGGCAGACATGAACCAGAGACCGAATCTCGGCGTCAACTTCGACCAGAACTGCCACAAAATCACCAACCAGGCGTTCTACGACGTCGCCCAGGCGCTCGGGCATCAACAAGTGAAGCTGGCATCATTGCATTAAGGCAGTGACTTGAGAGCTCCCTGCGGTCGCAGGGAGCTCTTCTTTCCTCAAAGCCCCCGTCATTCGACCGTCATCCGGTAGTCGACCCCTTCCCAGCGTTCGGCATCCAGCCAATAGAAGGTGAACGCCACCACGCCGCCGACGCCCAGTTCGGCGGTGGGGATGTCCGCGAAATAAACGCCGAAACCGGTATCGCTCGTCGGCGTGTCGCTGACGGTGCGCCAGGCGTCGATGCTCCAGTGGATCCGCGCGGTGGCCAGCGTCTCGACCCGGAGGATGCCGCCGGCCGGCAGCCGGCTGCACTTGTGGTTGAAGCGCCAGACGGCGTGGCGCGAGGCGACCTTGTCGACCTGGTAGCGCTGATACGGCTGCGGCGGCATATCGAAGACCCGCCCGTCGGCGAGCGAGCGCAGCAGCTTGACGTGTTCGGCGTGCGCCCAGACCAGCGGCATTGCCGACCCCGACGGCTGCCCGCAAAACAGTTCGAGCGTGGGGATATCGGGCGCATCCCACACCTGTTCGGGCAGCAGATGCCCATCGCTGGCGAATCCTTCGAGCGCGGCAAGCAATTTCTCCGCGGCCGGACGATCGCCGGCTGCGAGTTCATAGTGCGCGCGCTCGCCGGTCAGCAGCGGCCACGCGCGGCCGACGCCGGTGCCGTCGAACGGCCGGCCGTCCTCATGCTCGCCGTAGCCGTCCTCGTTGTAGCGGTGCCAGGAGGGCCCCGCCGGCAGATCGACCTTGAGCAGCGCATCGATGACCCGGATCGTATTGAGAATGCGCGGGTCGTCCGGCGCGCGCAATCCAAAACGCACCAGGGCGAGCGCATCGGGACTCACCATCAGCGCGGCTGGCTCACTGCTGTCCTGCGGCGGCCGGTTCTTGATCGGCACGTAGCCCATCAGCGGCGATGCGGCGTCGGCCGTTTCCGGCGGCGCGATGCGCACGTAATAACCGTCCACTCCCAGCTTGTTCGCCAGCGTGGTCCCGGTCGCGTAGATCCAGCGCTCGATCAGGCTGTTCCAGATGTCCGCCGTATCGCGCAAATACGCCGCCTGCGCGGGCATGGCCATCTTTTCCGCGAGATCGGCGGCGGCGAGCAAGGCGGCGATTTCGACGGCGAGCGTGAAGGGCGAGTAGCCGCCGTCCTCTTCCCAGCGATCCTGGCCGGTCACGGGGCCGTTGCGGACAATGAAGCCCGCGGCGCGCGCGACCATCGGCCACAGCCCGCGCAACCCGGCCTCGGGTAAGGCGCCTTCGCGAAAGGCGAGATCGGCGAGCAGAATCGGGAATGCACATTCATCCATCTGCACACCGTTCCAGTAGGCGCCGCCGTCGATCCAGCAATTTTGCGGCCAATGCCCGTCCGCCTCCTGAATATCCCGCAGGTAGCCGAGAACTTTTCGTGCGTCCTCGGCAGCGCCGGCGGCGAGCAGTCCGCCAGCCGTTTCGACCAGGTCGCGCGGCCAGACGAGGTGATAGCCGCCCAGATCTTCGTCGCCCTTCGAAAAGCCCCACGGCACCGAGAGACTGGCGATGTAGGCGCCGGCGAAGGAGGCCGCCTCGTGCGTCCGCAGCACCACGGTGCTGACTCGATAGGTGTTGTGATGGGTGGCCTGCCGATGCGTGTCGAGTGGCCGCAGCGTGTCCTGCCATGTCTGCCAGCCAACCGTGTAGTCGGCGCTCACCTGCGCGAAATCCGCGGCGAGGCTTGCCCGCACACGCAGCGCGGCTTCCTCGGCGCGTCGGCCAAAACCGAGCGCCAGCACGAACCTGCCGTCGCAGGCGGCAAGATCGACCTCGCCGGTGAGGGCGATATTGCCATCGCGCGCCTGGTCATAGCGCCAGTGCATGGCGAAGTGTTGCCGCAGGTCCTGCCAGCCGTCCGACACACCGACAAAGCCGGCCGAGCGAGCCACGAACGGCATTGAGCAACCGACGGCGAGCGCGGTGCCGCGGCCGGTGGCGAACAGCATCGGCATGCCCTTGTACTCATCGATCCACGCGGTATTGTGCGCGCCGCGATTGACGAGATGCGGTGCGAGGAGTGCATAGAGATGGTAGTCGGCGAGCGCGCCGGTCAGCGGCTGAAACTCAACGCGTTGCAGCACCACGTCCCGGTGCGGATCGGTGAGCACGGTTTTGGTCAACTGGTAGCGCCGGCTGCGGCACGTGCTGGAAATCGAGAACGCCGGCACGCCGTCGGCGACGGGTCGAATCGCGCATTGGCAGTCACGTTTCTCCTCGGAAAAAAACGATTGGCCGTCGGTGACGATCAGACCGAAATCGCGCGTGCAGGCCTGGTCGATGCGGGGATAGTAGATTTCATTCAGGATGCCGTGGCTGAGCGTAAACCACACCCGGCTGCGCAAAGTCAGCGCGGTGCCGACGCCGTGCTTGGCGCTGGAGGTCCATTTCGCGGGACTGCCGGGATGGCCCGGCGCCGGATTGATAACAGACATGAGCCGTCCTTTGGCTGGATTGTGGTGACGCAGTCGTCCTCAACGCCGAACAGGGCGCTTTTGCAATTTACGCTGCAGCGTGCGTCGGTGCATATTGAGCGCGCGTGCGGTGGCCGAGACGTTGCCGTCGTGCGCCTTCAAAACGCGCTGGATATGCTCCCATTCGAGCCGCCGAACCGATGGCGGCTCGTCCGCGATCGGCGTCGATGCGTCGCCGCCAACATCCAGCGTGAGCGCATCGACGATTTCATCGATGCGAGCGGGCTTGGCGAGGTACTGTGTCGCGCCGAGCTTCACCGCCTCGACCGCCGTCGTAATGCTCGCGTAGCCGGTCAGCACGACGATGCGGATCGACGGCACACTGCGCGCCGCCTGTTCGACCAGCACCAGGCCGGAATCGTCGCCGATGCGCAGGTCGATTAATGCGTAATGCGGCGGCCGTTCCTGCAAAGCGCGCGCAGCATCCTGCATGTTGAGCGCGGTCGACACGATAAAGCCGCGCCGCGCCAACGCGCTGCCCGCAGACTCGCACCAGGCCGGGTCGTCGTCCACGATCAACAATGTCCGCTCGTTCATATCCGCAAGCCGGCGAGCGGCAGGTGCACTTCGACGGCCGTGCCGCCGCCGACGCGCGGTCGGATTGACAGCCTGCCGCCCAAGCGCTCGATGATGCCGTACGACAGGTACAGGCCCAGACCATGGCCGTCGGGCTTGTCGCTGAACAGCGTCTTGCCGATGCGGCTGCGCTTGTCGAGTGCAAAGCCGCGACCGCGATCCGACACGCAGATTTCCAGCGCGTCGTCGGTCCAGTCGGCCTCGATGTCCACCTCGGCCGGCGACGCGTCAGCGGCATTATCGAAGAGGTTGGTCAGCGCGCTCACCAGGTTTTTTTCTGCGACGAGGCACGGTCCCGGTGCGACACCGTTGACCCGGTAACGGACCTCGATGCCGGCCCGGCGCGCGCGCCAGTCGTTGACGGTGGCGTTGATAAACGCCGCCATTTCGAGTGCCTGGCCGCCTTGGGCCGCGTCGACGCCGGCCGACGAGGCGATGCCGGCGATCACCTGCTTGCAGCGGTCGATTTGCGCATCCATCAGTTCGAGTTTGCGCTGTGCGGCGTCGGCCGCTTGCGTTTCGATGTCTGCCGCAATTTCCTCGGCGAGCACCGCAAGCGTCCCGAGCGGTGTGCCGAGATCGTGCGCCGCGCTTGCCGCAAGCGTACCCAGGCTGATTAGCCTTTCGTCCCGCAACGCCTGCTCGCGCGCCTGCGCCAGCGCGCGGTCGCGAGCGCGGACGTTTTCCGCCGTGCGCGACAGGAAATGCGCGATCAGCAGCACGCTGACGATAAAGCCGATCCACATGCCGAGAATGTGCAGCGCGAATTCCGAGCCGGTCGGCAGATGCACGCCGGGGATCGGCTGGTAGAACCACATCAGCAGCGAGTAAATCGCGCAGGCGGCGAGGGCGGTGAGCCAGGTCCGCGCACGCGGCAGCACCGTCGCCGCGATCGTGAGCGGTAACAGCAGCAGCCAGACGAATGGATTGGTGGCGCCGCCGGTGAAAAACAGCAGCGCGCCGAGCGCGAGCAGATCGACCAGCAGTTGCGCGAACAGGATCGATTCGGTGCGCGATCGCCTCAGCGCGCGCCATGACATCAAATTAAACCCGGCGCTGATTCCGACGATAGTGGCGATTGCGGCCCATGGCGGCCAGGCGCGCAACCAGCAACCGGCCGAAACGACCGCACCGGCTTCGCCGCAGAAGATCAGCCCGCGCAGCAGGAACAGGCGGCGAAAATCAGCGCTCCGGGCAAGTTGCGATTCGTTCATTCGTCAGTCCCGCAAAGGCGGGGATCCGTCTCCCTGGTTGCAGAGAAAACAAGTATATCCGAGGCCCCATGAATCGCAGGTGCGACATCATGTCGCATTCCGCTGATCAGCATGGATTTCTACAATAAACCGGCTAACGAGGAGCAAAGAATGTTGAAAGAATCCATCCTCCCGCCGGCACTGATCGGTTTGCTGATTCTTGCCCCGACCGCGTTCGGCCACGGCTTTTCCGGCAAGCGATTCTTTCCGGCGACCCTGAACATCGAGGATTCGTTCGTCGCGCCGGAACTGGACTTCCTGTTTACGCACAACCGCGAGGATGGCGCGTACGCATCCGACCTGCAAGCCGAATTTGCCAAGCCGCTGACGGACGATTTCCAGCTTTCAATCGGCGCGGATTATGCACATCTGGATCCGCAGTTCGCTCCGCCGGTGAAAGGCTTTGGAAATTTCGACGTCGGCGCAAAGTACCAGGTGTTCATCAATGGAGCGTCGGAGTCCGCATTGGCTGTGGGGGTGGAAGCCGAGATCGGCGGTACCGGTAACGCAACTATAGTCGGGCCGGAGTCGCATTCGGTTGTCTCGCCTGCCGTGTATTACAGCAAGGGCTTCGGCAACCTGTCGACCGGCTGGCTCCGGCCGTTTGCGATCACTGCGCAATTAGCACCGTCGTTTCCAGTCAACAGCAGTGAGCCGCGCACGCTGGAGTGGGGGTTTACGGTGCAATACAACCTGCCGTATCTTGAAAGCTTCGTGAAGGATACCGGCATGCCGGCGCCGTTCCGCAACATGATTCCGATTATCGAATTCCCGATGGAAACCTGCCTTGAGGGCGACTGCCGCGGCCAAACCACCGGTACGATCAATCCGGGCATTATTTGGGTCGGCAAGGTCAGCCAGCTCGCGTTCGAACTGGTGATCCCGGTGAACGACCGGAGCGGCTCGCACATCGGCTTCCAATTGCAATACCACCTTTACCTGGATGACATTTTCCCGTCCTGGGGGCGCTGATGAAAAAATCGCTTTTACAAGGGTTGATATTGACGGCGGCGCTGCTGCTGCCGGTGGCCGCGTTCGCGCACGCGTTTCCGCAGCATTCGCAGCCGCCGGTAGGTTCGACCGTGAAGCAGTCGCCGCCCGCGATCAAGATCTGGTTCAACAGCGATCTCGAGCCGTTGTTCAACAAACTGGTGGTCAAGAACGCGGCCGGCAAAGTGGTGACGCAACAGCCGGCCAAGGTCGATCCGAACAATCGAATGCTGCTCGAAGTGGCGCTGCCGCCGTTGCCGCCCGGGCAATACCACGTCTATTGGCGCGTCACTGCAAAAGACGGCCATCGCACCGAAGGCGACTATACCTTCACGATCAGCAGGCATTAAAAGGTGTCTGTGCCGGCGTGGCAGGAAGCGCTGAGCGGCTTCGATATCCTCGCCATCAGCGCCGCCGTCGGGGGGATCGCCGCGCTGCTCTGGCTGCTACCGGGCACCGACACACCTGCGACATGGCGCACCGACATCCGCCGCCACCTGCGGCTGTTTCTCGCCGCCACACTGGCGCTTCTCACGCTGACATCCGTCGCGGTGCTGATTGCCCGCAGCATCGCGATCAGCGGCCGGCCGTTGCTCGACGTCGGCGATGTGGTGCCGCTGGTGCTGATGCAAACGGACTTCGGGCATATCTGGTTTGTGCGAGGCGGCGCGGTCGTGTTGCTCTGGATCGCCTGGGCCGCGTCGAAACCGGCTCGGCGCCAGTCGCTTCTTTATTGGCTGCTGCTCGCGCTCGTGGCGGCGGTCGCCTATACGCGCAGCGCGACCGGTCACGCCGGCGATCACGGCGATCTGCAGATTCCGGTGTGGGTCGATTGGCTGCATCTGCTGGCGGCGGGTCTATGGGGCGGTGTCGTTATCGCGTTCGTGGTCGCGGTGCGCCCGGTGCTGCGGCAGCAACAGAGCCAGGCCGGGCGCGCGGAAGTGGCCGAACGCTTCTCGAGCGTCGCCGCCGCCGGCCTGGGCCTGGTCGTGGCGACCGGTATTTACAACGCGTGGCACACGCTCGGCGGCTGGCGCCCGTTGTGGACGACTCGTTACGGCGTGATCCTCGACATCAAGGTGGGCCTGGTCATCGCGATGGCGCTGCTCGGCGCCACCAATCGGTTCCGGCACGTGCCGGCGGTGCTAAAAGCGGGGCGGGGCACAGCGGCGCCACTCAAGCGGGCGGGCGCATTCCGTAGCCTGGCGGCGACCGCCGCCGCCGAGACGCTGTTGATGCTGGCAATTCTGGCGGTGGTCGCGCTGCTGGTGAACGGCATGCCACCGGCGGACATGCCGTAAGCGCGACGTCTTCAACCCGACGTCCGATGCTGTGCCAGAATGTTCCTGCTGTCGAATGGGCGATCGGCGGCAATGCGCCGACCATCAAGGAGACATCGCTATACGTACCCAGTCACCGTCAACAAACGACGTCCGGTCGCTCTACGAGCGCAGAATTGACAGTTACAGCGCCTTCATCAGGTTTTTTGGAACCCATCGCGGACTGCAATCCCTGCTGGAGCGATCCGACCTGCTACGCCCCCACATGAAGGTGCTGGACGCCGGATGCGGCTTCGGTACGGCCACCTTCGCGTTGCTTGATGCCCTCAGGGCACAAAACATTGCGCCGGGACCGATCGATGCCTTCGATCTTACCCCGGCGATGCTGGCGCGGTTCCGCGATGCACTGGCTACACGCGCTGATTCACCCCAGGTCGAACTGCGCGAAGCCGAGATACGCGATCGTAATATCTGGTATGTCGCCAACAAGTGGCGCTTATTGCAAAAAAAAATGTATCTTTTGATCCACCCGATAAATAGAGGATGTCACAAGGAGGTAACGTGATGAGTGAAAATCTTGGGCTAAATCGTCTTTCCGAGAACGCGGCCAACGATATCGAGCATGTATATCGGGAGTGGGATCGGGCGTGGTCGAATAACGATTTAGAAGCGATGCTTGCCCTTTATGCTGAAGATGCAACATTGGAGAGCCCGTTGGTCCCACACTTAATCGGTAGCGGCAACGGCATTTGCCACGGACGAAGTGAAATTCGAGAGTTGCTGGAAACGGCTGCCCCGAGAAAACCGGGCAAGCGTACCTTCCATCGCAAGGGCTATTTTACCGATGGCAGGACGCTTGTATGGGAGTATCCGCGCGCCACGCCAGACGGCGAGCAAATGGACTTCTTTGAGGTCATGGAAGTGGAGAATGGCCTCATCCAAAAACACCGGGTCTATTGGGGGTGGCGCGGCTTCGAAGTGATCAAGGCCGACGCTTATCATAAGGAAACGTAAGCTGACGCCTGTCCCTCCATCGAGCGCCGAAACGGAGTCGCATCAATGACACGAGTAAGAGTTGAAAGCTTTTCGGTGTCGCTGGACGGGTACGGAGCCGGTCCCGAGCAAAGCATCCAGAATCCGCTTGGCGTCGGCGGGACTGACTTGCATCTCGTCCGGGAATGCCACTCATGTAGTGCTCGAGCGGCGACAGGCATAAGAGAGACGTCATGCTTGAACTGAGACCCAGCTGCGAGCACTGCAACAGGCTGTTGCCGCCCGACTCGCTTGAGGCACGCATCTGTACTTATGAATGTACGTTTTGCGTCACCTGTGTCGACACCATCCTGGGTAACGTCTGTCCGAACTGCGGGGGCGGATTTGTGCCCAGGCCCATCAGACCGTCGAAGAACTGGAAAGGCGATAACTATCTTGGCAAGAACCCGGCCAGCACCAATGTCACGCACCGGCCGGTAGACCCGCAAGCCCACGCGCTGTTCGCGGCTGAAATCGGCTCAATACCACCCCAAAAGCGGTGATCATGAGCATGAAGCAGCTCTAATTATGGCAACCACCTGCCGGCCAATAACGAATGGCGAATAATGATCGCACCAAGCTGATCCGCGGAAAGACGCCGGAATCGGCGGCTATGTTGGCGAGCGTCAAGCGAGCTATGGCGATCACCGCAAATCACAACCGTTTGACGTTCAGCGATGCCGATGAAGTTCGCGTTTTGTTCAGCGACCTCATCGGCAAGAAAGTGGACGACGGCTTTTTGTTGATTCCGCCGTTCTACACGACCGGCGGAGCCGATATCCGTGTCGGGCGTAATGTCTTTGTTAATCAAAACTGTACTTTTTACGATCTTGGCGGGATCGATATTGGCGACGATGTGATGATCGGGCCGAACGTGAGCATCATCACGTCCGGCCATCCGATCAACCCGTCTCAGCGGCGCGCTATCGTGGTCGCAAAGCCCATCGTGATTGAAAGAAATGTTTGGATTGCGGCCGACGTCACGATTATAGGTGGCGTAACGGTGGGCGAGAACTCGGTCGTTGCGGCCGGCGCAGTTGTCACCCGCGATGTCCCTCCAAACACCCTTGTTGGCGGAAATCCTGCGAGAGTCATTCGACCGATTGGAGACTGAACGAAAGCGGCTACTTCTACGCCGCTTCCGATTCTGACGAGTGAACGGCAATCACTTCCGGATCGTCGGCGTGTTGCAACAGGAGGCTGCGTACCCGCGTCTGCCAGAGGAGCCGGAATTCGGCCTGCTCGTCGGCCGTCGCGGCGCCGCTGATGCAGCGCGGGAGCAATGTCCGAATTGCGGGCGCCATCGGCACCGCATCGAGATGCGCGGACACTTCCACTTCGGCACCGTTATCCAGTCGCGTAAAGCGCGCTTCACCATCCATCGGGACGTTGAATGCGAGCAGGTCGCAGCGTTCGAAGTGCCCGCCGATGCCCTTGAAGCCAGCGCTGTCAGCCGCGCCTGTAACCAGGCTGGCGATGTTGGCCATGACGCCGGTAACGCCGGTCGCGCGGTCGTTGCGCCATTCGACCCGAATCGCACCGCGCTCCGGCACCGCGCCGAGGTACAGCGCGCGCAAGGTCGCGCGCGTCATCAGGAAGGCCGCCGCCACCGTCGGACAGGAGTGACCGGCTAGCGCCACCGCGTCGGCGTACTGATATTCAATCAGCCCGTCCTCGGTGGCGCCGAGAAACGCGGCCAGTGGATCGTGCACCAGGATGACCGGCGCGTAATTGAAGAAATAGGGCGGGTGCTTGACCATGACTCATGCCTGCTTTGACCGTGGCAGCCGAAATGGTAGGGGTCGGCGGCCGACGGCGCATTGATCTTGGTCAATGCCCGGCGTTACTGCTTTTCCGCTCCCTTTGCACGCATCGCCTTGACCTGGTCGGGCGTGATCGGCTTCGATTGGTTGCCCCACGAGCTGCGCTCGTGGTTGATGATGTCGGCGATTTCCCGGTCGCTCAGCAAGCCGCCGAACGGCGGCATCGTGCTCGGGTACATGACGCCGTCGATTTTTTCGTCGTGCAGGCCGTGCAGTACGACATCGATGTGCTTGGTGGGATCGGGGTTCAGTACCGCCGGGTTGCCCTTGAGCGGCGGGAAGGCGCCGGGCAGACCCGCGCCGCTCGCCTGGTGACACGCCGAGCAGTTCGCCGTGTAGAGCGATGCGCCCGTGGCGGCGTCGAACTTGTAGGGGCCGCTTGGCTCGCTGGCTTTGGCGCTCCCCGCGGGTTTACCGGCAGCCGGCAGTGCCGGCGCGTTGGAAATATCCGGCGTTGCGGCCGGCAGCGTCGCGCCGGGTTGATGCACCGCGAAAATGCCCTTCGCACCGATGATGGCATGCGCCATGGCATGGTCGACGAACGGATATTTGCCGGGTTGCGAAAGCACCAGATCGAAGACCGCGCCCGCACCCGGCCCGACACTGTAGGTGGACACGCCGCTCAACGCGTGTGCCGGGTTGCCGTCTGGATAGACTTTGTCGAAAATCGCGCCGATCACGTGAAACGACGACCAGAGATTGGGACCTGCGTTTACCAGGTAGATACGCACACGCTTGCCCGGGACGACCGGCAGCGGATGGTCGGCGTACTGGAACGCGGCGCCGTTGAACACCACTTCATCGGGTCGCGCTTCCTTCATCTTGGCGAAATCGGCGCCCATCAGCGTGCCGGAGGCCTGCTGCGTGTACCACTCGCCCTGCACAAGCACGTAGCTCTCGGCGGCCGGCGGCAGGGGTTTGGCAGGATCGACGATCAGCGCGCCGTACATGCCATTGCCAATGTGCAGCAGCACCGGCGCCGTACCGCAGTGATACAGAAACGCCCCCGGCACGCGGGCCACGAACGAAAACTTGATCGTCTTGCCGGGATCGATATCAACGTAGTGCAGACTCGGTGGCGTCACGGCAGCATGAAAGTCGATCGAATGCTCCATCGTGCCGCGATTGGTGAAGGTGACGTTGACCGTCTGACCCTGACGCACATGGATAATCGGTCCGGGCACGCTGCCGCCGAAGGTCCAGGCCTGGTACTGCACGCCACTGGCGATGGCGACTGTATTGTTGGTGGCGACGACGTGAACGTCCACGCTCGGACCCGGTTGGAGCGGTGGCAGACGTGCGTCGCGCACCTTGGCGATCGGCTTGCTGGAAGCTAATGACAGCGGCGAGACCGCGGAGGCGGCGGCGGTGGGCGAGGGCGCCCGCACGTTCAGTGTACTGTACAGGCCGCCAACGAGAAAAAATACGAGGACCGCGATACCGATCAGGGCGCTCGCCTGAACCTGCCATGGCGCACGGTATACGAGACGCGGCTGGATGTCGGCACTCCATTCGGCGATGCGCCGCCAGGCCGGCCAGCTCCGTTCGATCAGGTAATCGAGACTGTAGGGACTGGCGCCCGCCCGGAAGTTGATCGCGATCAGTGCGATGAAAATCAACACGTAGGCGATCGCCGCCCCCATGTTGGTCGCACCCACCGTGTAGGGGCCGCCGAAACCTTCGGCCGTGCTCCAGATCAACAGACTGAACAATGCGCCTGCGAGATACAGGCTTTTGCGAGCGAAACCCAGCAGCAGCCCCAGCGCAAGTGCGCTTTCCGCGATGCGCGTGAGCCAGATAAACAGCGCGGCGTGCGGCGTGACCATCGCGATCCACGCGTCGAACCACCAGGCGGACCATGCGGGTTGTCCTTGCGCCGCGTTGTGCAAATAACCGACGTAATGGACGGCGAATTGGGGCGTCCAGGTCAATGCCGCATCTACCGTCCAAATGAGACCCAAGGCAACCCGCAGCGCGGCGCTCACCATGGCCGGCCACGCATGTGACAGCCGTTCGTCGTTATTTGCACTCGGCATTTGGCGGTCTCCCAGTCAGGTAGCGTTGCACCTGTTGTGCAGGGGGTAGTCTAGCTGCCGGGCCGCGCAGATCATTGACCAATATCAAGAGAATTAAAGGCGGTTTGGGTGGCCGGCATGACTGTTTATCACATCAATGGCCAGCGCTGAATGCGCATAGGCGCCGCCGGCACGCATTTCGGCCGCGACCCAGATTGCTTCCATGATCTCGTTGTCGCTCGCGCCCGCGCGCAGCGCCGCGCTGGTATGGCCGCGAATGCAGTACGGACACTGGGTCGTGTGGGCGACCGCGACGGCAATCAGCTGCTTGGTCTTGCCGGGCAGGACGCCGTCAGCGAATACCTGCTTGCTGAATGCCTGGAAGGCGTCGTGTATCTCGGGGGCGAGCCGCTTGCGCTGCTCGGCGATTTCGCGCGTGGATTGCGGATAAATGGATTCGTTCATGATGGAGTCTCCAGATTGTTGTCGTCGGCTGTGGGTTCCACCTGGCGGGGGTTTTCGAGCCAGGCGCCAAAAACGCGGATCGACGCCTCGAAGGCCGCCCTGTAGTGCGGCTGTGAGGCGTGGGAATGGGATGTCGCGATAGCTTCGACGTAAAGGTGGCGGGTACGTTCGACCCAGGCGCGCGCAGCAGCGCGTCCATCGCGCTTCAGGAGCAGCAATATCCTTTGCCGTTCCAGCGATTCCGCTTCACTGGTCACAGGCTGTCTCAGTCGCCCCGGTCGAGGTGCGGCAGTTTGTTCGGCTTGCCGTCCCATTCCTCGGCGTCGGGCGGCGCGTCGATCTTCTCGGAAATCACCGGCCACTTCTGTGCCAGTTCGGCGTTGATTTGGAAGAAGTGCTGCTGGTCGTCCGGCACCTCATCGTCGGGGAAAATTGCATCAGCGGGACATTCCGGGATGCACAACGTGCAGTCGATGCATTCGTCCGGATCGATGGCAAGGAAATTCGGCCCCTCGTGAAAGCAGTCCACCGGGCAGACTTCGACGCAGTCCGTATATTTGCACTTGATGCAGTTGTCGGTAACGACGTGGGTCATATTCGGCTCCAATTTCCTCGCCGATTAAAATTAAAGGATGGCCCAGGGTGTCACATTGATGCAAATCAAGGTTGTAGCGGGGTTCTGGCGCTTTAATTCCGTTTTTCGGTCCGGCTCCTCATGATGGCGGCATTGATAAGCAACGCATACGATATCTCAATGGCACCTCTAGTTGCGCCGGAGCGGCCGCGACAAATCGGCCGCTCGCGAACTTACACCGCAAATGACCTCCCCGAGCGTTTGCGTCATTGGCACACCCCGCGCGTCAACCGCTGGGAAAAGCTCTGCGTGATGGCCGGGACGCTTGCGATCGAATACCTCGAGGCAGGCGGAGCGGCGACCCAGGTCCTCGCCGGGAGCGAACAGCGCTGGATCGCGCCCGGCACGCGCTGGCGGGTCGCGCAGATGAACGCGGACAGCCGCTTTGAATTGGCAATCCATGCCGATTCGAAAGGCCAGGCCGAGGCGCCGCAGCAGTTGCGATCCGATCTGCTGCAGGAAGCAGAGCGCGTGGCAATCCCGGATGCGGCCGCGTTCGAGGTGCTGGCGCGGACCCTGCCCGCCGGCGAGCGGCGCATCGTAATGGGGCGCTTTGGCGCAGGCGCGCTGAGCTCCATATTATCGGCCAGCCGCACGTTGTTCTGGCATCCGCTCGGCGCCACGTCGAAGTCTTTTACCGCGCTGATCGCGCGCGGCAGTCGACCGTTCGATCTGGTCGAATACCTGGGTCGCGATCATGCCGTAATCGAAGCCGCACTGGGCCGCGCGCTGGTGGGCGATATCGAGAGCAAACGGTGGCTGCGCGCGACGCTCGAGCGGCATTTACGCATCGAGGAGCATCTGGTTTTTCCGGCTTACATCGAGGCGGGCGGACGGGAAGCCTGGGTGCGCGGCTTGACGAATGAACATGTCGGCTTGCGGCGGTATCTGGTCGAACTCGACCAGCCTCTCAGCCGAAAAAGATTCCTGCGGCTGCTCGACGGCCACGACGAGAAGGAAGAACGGGTCGTCTACCCTGACATCCTTGCGCATCTTGGCGAGCGCGCCGGCGAACTGCTCGCGCGCGCGATCACCCGCCCCATCAAGCTCCGGGGATTGTCTTGAATGCAGCCCCATCAATCGGAACACCTTCCATGGCAACTCGCTATACCGGCCCCTCGGCCAATATCCTGGACGCGATCGGCGACACGCCGCTGCTCGAACTCGACGGCGTGTTCGCCAAGTGCGAATTTTTGAATCCTTCCGGCTCGATCAAGGCGCGCATTGCCAGGTACATTGTCGAACGCGCGGAGGAGACCGGCGCGCTGAAGCCCGGCGACACGATCGTCGAGGCTACCAGCGGCAACACCGGTAACGCGTTTTCGATGGTTGCGGCGGTCAAGGGTTACCGGATGATTGTCGTGATGCCGGAAGGCCTGTCCAGTGAGCGCGTAGCCATCTCGCGCGCCTACGGCGCCGAAATCCTGTTCTGCGGCACTTTCCACGTGAACGATGCACTCGAACGGGCTCGCGAACTGGGTCGGCAGCCGGGCTTCTTTTTTCCCGGCCAGTTCGAATCCGAATGGAACGTGGAGGAGAACCGCGAGTGGCTCGGGCCCGAGATCCTCGCGCAACTGCCGGACGGCCGCGTGCCGGATGCATTTGTGCACGGCGTGGGCACCGGCGGCACGCTGATCGGCGTCGGCGAGGCCTTCCGCAAGGTCAACCCGACAGTGCGCCTGTTCGCGATGGAGCCGTCGGAGTCGCGCACCATCCTGTGCGGCGAAGTGGCGTTGCACCACATCGAGGGCATCTCGGATGGCTTCGTGCCGGGTATCTTCGCCCACCACCGCGACCTGGTCGACGACACGCTGAGCGTCGGCAGCGCCGAAGCGATCGCCGAGATGCGCAAGCTGGCGAGTACCCGCGGGCTGTTTTGCGGGCCGAGTTCGGGGGCTCATCTGCTGGCCGCCAGGCGGGTCCGCGAGCAATATCCCGAACTCAAAACGGTGATCACGATCCTCGATGACGAGGGGGAGAAATACCTGCACGAGCACTTCATGCCGGCGGCAACCCGCGCCGATGAAGCGGTCGCATTTCGCTGATCGGGCTTGATGCAGGTCAAGGTTGATGTACCGGTTTCTGACGGCGGGACGGTAGCGGCCAGTTTTTGCAGTAGGTTGTAAATGTAAATCATAATCATTAACATTAGCGGGCCTCTCAAGCAACAAGGACAACCATGCCTGCTTTTACCTTTCGCCGCCCGTGGGTGGCGGCCGGCGCCACGCTCGTACTGCTGACTGCTGGCGCCGCGCTAGTGCCGCAAGCCGCTTATGCCGGCTACAACATTTATTCGCCGCACGTCGAACTGGGGGAGACCGAGATTGAGGCGCGGGGCTATTTCAACCAGGACAATCTGCCCGGCGTCGACGGCACAGGGTCATTCAAAT
>DASSJY010000004.1:0-235945 GCA_035690945.1 Gammaproteobacteria bacterium | reverse complement strand
CGAATGGAGGAAACATGGGACTCTTGACCTTCAGTATCAACGTCACTCTGGACGGGTGCGTCGACCACCGGGAAGGCATTGCCGACGATGAGACACACGCCTTCTTCACCCACCTTATGGACGAAAGCGGGGCGATGCTGTGGGGCCGCGTCACCTACGAGATGATGGAGGGCTACTGGCCAGCGGTCGCTCGCGGCGATGTGGAGGCGCCGCCGGCGATGCGCGAGTGGGCGGCCAAGCTGGAAGTCAAGCCGAAGTATGTCGTGTCGTCGACGCGAGCGGACTTTCCGTGGACCAACAGCCACCACATCGCCGACGACCTGCGCACGGGCGTGCAGAAGCTCAAGGACGCGACACCGGCCGGCGTGCTCCTCGGCAGCGGCAAGCTCGCGACCGAGTTGGACCGGCTGGATCTGATCGACGAATACAAGATCCTCGTCCACCCCAGGATCGCCGGTCACGGCCCAACCCTGTACCAGACCGGGCTGTCCAGCACGCGACGGCTCGAACTGGTCTCGGCGACGCCGCTCCGCAACGGCGCCGTCGCTATGCACTACCGGCACGCGCGGCTAACATCATTTGGCTCAGGATGCACGTCGGGCGTACACAAAATGGACCGCTTTCGGCCCTGGTAGGCATGGTGCTCACGCAAAACGGCTACATACAAGTAAATAGCTATGCCTTAGATGCAAGCTACCCGCGCTATGCTTCTACTTTTAAGTCGATAACAAGGTCTGTCGTACCTGACCCCAGCATATCGTATAAGGCAAAATGGTCGGACTCGCTACCTGCGTTCATTAGAAATATTTCCATGGAAAAAGTTCTCGAGTACACGCTAATCGGGGCATTCCTCGGCCTTGCCTCAGGACTATGGAGCAAGCGCTTCAAGAAAAAGAGCAAGCTGTAGCTATACCCAACATTGCGCTCAACCTGGCGGCCCTTACCGCTTGTGCGGCAAGGGTCCTCCGCGCGTCGCGCTCCGGCGACAGGTTGGCTTGGGCGTTAGGCAAAAAAGGGAGAAAGAAGATGAGTGAATATAAGTGTCCCGAGGGACTTGGTGGATGGCTTGTTCTGGTAGGCTTGGGAATTGTCCTGTCTCCACTAATCATCATCGGTACAACTTTCCCTGTGTACTCGGACATTTTCAATAACGGGTCGTGGACGGCTCTAACAACATCAAGCTCCAAAGCGTATAGCCCGGGTTTGCGCCCTTGCTTGTCGGAGAAATGGCTACAAATTGTGCGCTCGTTTTTGCCTGGATATATGCAGCCTATCTTTTCTTTTCCAAGAAAAAATTCTTTCCGAGGCTATATATCGGCCTCTTGTTATTTACGCTGGCATTCATCCTTGTTGATGCCGCCGCTGTGACAGCCGTGTTTCCAAAAATTCTGATGTTTGGCCCCGATACGGTGCAACAATTTCTCCGCTCGCTCGTCGCTGCGGGAATATGGATACCTTATGTACGGCGTTCGAAGCGAGTGAAGGCGACGTTTGTTAGGTGAACTGCCCAACTTCGCGCTGCACCTGACCATTTTAACCGCTCGCGCCGTTAAAGTTCCCTCCGCGGCCTTCGGCTGCTCCGGCGTCAGGTGGTACCAATTCAGCCGTAACGTTTCCGTCTGCCTGGCCCACTGATTCAGGCCCTTTCCTCCAAGGGATTCCGATTCTGATTATTCTGCCGGTCGCCCTGAGTTTGTCGAAGGGCTCATCAAGCAGCCTGCCGCATCCCCTCCGACTCGTCCGTAGCAGCCATCCGCCTGCTCCAGCGCCCGCTCCGGCACGTGGCCGCCCAGGAATCCCATGCCAACCACCGAAAGATAGCGCTCCGGCGACCGGCGGTTGTCACACCCCTATGGAAAACCCTAGGAAAAGGTGTACCATAACCTCCCCCGGCGGCTAATCGGGGTCTGCCAACAAGAATTGGGGCAAGGGGTTTTGGGATGATCAATGAAGAGCTGCAAGCTCGGATTGCGGCTGCGACGCAGCAGCCCGTCCGCTTCGAAAACAATGTAGTCGAGGCATTTCCGGTCGACCTCAGCGGCTCGCACTTCGAGCGGCTCGGCCTCTACCTGATCCAACGACTGCGCGACAGTATCCCCACGATGCTGGTCGCGCTGGCCGACTTCTGCGGTCTGCTGGTTGCCGCCGAACTGGCGATGCTGGTGCAGGACGCCGCGACATCCGCCCCGCTGGCCCTGTATTTCTCGCCTACGCTGCTTGCGTATAGCGCCATCATGACATTCGCCTACGGCTTCATCGATGTCTATTCCGGCGTTGCGCGCAGCGGCCCCGACGAATTACGGCGGCTGACGCTGATGACCACGATCCTGGTCATGATCATCGCGTCGGTGACTTACTTTGCGAGCGGCCGTCTCCCGATTACCGCCTACGCCCTCGCCTGGGCCTTCGCGTTGTTCGCGATCCCGCTGGGCCGCGCCGCCGTTCGCGCGCAGTTCGGCCGGCGCGACTGGTGGGGCCGCAAGGCTGTCCTCTTCGCCAACGACATCCGCACCGCCAGACGCGTCATCAAGTCGCTGCGCGAACAGCCCCGGATGGCGGTAAAGCCAATCGCCATCATGACGGGGGGCGTCGAAGTCAATGCTGAATGGGATCTCGGCCTGCCCGTGCTGCACGGCACCTGGGCCGGGCTCATCAAGGCCAAGCTCCGCGGCATCGACCACGCCATCATCGCCATGCCGAACCTCAACGACCCGCAAAGCCTCGCCCTCATCCGCCGCTACGAATTCATGTTCAAGCACTGGACGATCGTGCCCTACTTCGTGCAGACCTACAGCATGTGGCTCCGCACCAACGAGCTCAACGGCCTGATAGCCATGCAGCTCACGCACCGTCTCTTCGTGCCCACGCACCGGGCAATGAAGCGCGTGCTGGACATCGTGCTCACGCTCATGGGCAGCATTGTTCTGCTGCCGATCGGCCTGCTCATTGCGCTGGCGATCAAGGTCGATTCGAAAGGCCCCGTCTTCTACGGCCAGAAACGGCTGGGCCACCACGGCGAAACGTTCCGGATGCTCAAGTTCCGGTCCATGATCCAGAACGCAGACGAAGTGCTGGAAGATTACCTCGCCGAACACCCTGAAATGCGCGACGAATGGAACGAGAACCAGAAACTGAAGAAAGACCCGCGCATCACCGGCCTCGGCCGATTCTTGCGCCGCACCAGTCTGGACGAACTGCCGCAACTGCTTAATGTACTGCGCGGCGAGATGAGCTTGGTCGGCCCCCGACCGTGCATGACTGACCAACGGGAAATGTACGACTGGACCTGGGAGTTTTACACGCGCGTTCGCCCGGGCATCACGGGCCAGTGGCAGGTTTCTGCTCGCAACAGCGTCTCATTCCGGGAACGCACCACCATGGATGCCTTCTACATCCGCAACTGGTCAGTCTGGCTGGACCTCTACATCCTGGCGAAGACCATCCCGGCGGTTCTCCGCCACAGTGACGCTTATTGAGTCGCCCGCCTCCGCCACCATAGCCAAAGCACCAAGCTCGCCAGCGCTACACCGGTTTCATTAGCCAGGATATCTGCCCCCTCGATCCGGGCGTAACTTCCGACCCACCACTGCACCACTTCAAGTAGTGCGGCTAGAACAGTTAGCGATATCACGGCCCATGCACCGCGCCCAGTGAACCACCCGAACCCCAATCCGAGGCCGGCAAAAAGCCCGGCGTGTAAAAGAATATCCAGAACGGTGTCGCCACCGGCAGAGGGATGGCCCGGCAAGCAATAAAAGACCGACAGCGACGTCAAGCCGCCGCAAGCGACGAGCCCTCTAGTTGTCCCCACGAACAATTCGCTCCACTGTCGCTTCCTCATCAGGCAATACGCATGGCGCAACCAGTTGAACCGGCACGCCACTTCCGCCAGCGTCGCCAGGCAAGTCAGGCGATCGTCGTCGTCCCCAAAAATATCCTCACGACGATCTCCACGGGAGGTGACGTGACAAAGCGCCCCGATCCAATACGCAGCGGCCTTGCCATCCCGCCTCAGTGGTAATCCACAATTTCCGGTCTTCAGGCCCTGCAGCAGTCCTCGCCACTGGCCGTTGATACCTGTTCGGTTGCCTGCCAACTTTTCAAGACGGTTGGCGGGCGGCACCGCTTAAATCGTCCAGCCGACCAGAAATCTCCAACCGCCGCAGTTTTCGCCGTGCAACCTAGGCTATGTTGGCGAATCGCGGCACGCTACGACCTGGGAGCCAGCCCCGCGCGCAATCGAGCCCAGCGCGCGCATGGGACAACCTCCTATCTGTTCTTTGCTGTCGACGACCCTAAGATGTGGTTCTTCCAGATCACCAAATGCGGCCAAAGGCGTCCTAAGATGCGCTTAGCGGGGTTTTGGCCTGACGGGTACCATGACGTACTTTTGGCATTAGTTCCTTTTCGCAACTCACTGTAAGCGTAGCACGCGATCGACCGCCTGTACTCTCCTAGCGGAAAGTTAATGGGGTCATACCCATGCAGGGTGTAGTCTCGCGTCTTCATAATTATGCAGCGCCCGAAAACAGGATCGATTTCAGCAGTGCTCGCGGATATCCGGTGCTTAAGCTTGAGAGCACCGCCCCATTTGGGATGCCAGTTCGGGTTTAAGTAAATCAATATATTTAAGTCGCGGAACCAACTCTCCTTTAGCGGGTGGACGTTAAAATCCGTGTGCATGTCCAAGAAGCTTCCTTGCCCTCCTTGATGCATCCCGCCGCCGTGAAAGCTGGAATCAACCCAAACGTCTCTGCCACAAATCTCTTTGAGAAGTGCTGCGAAGCGCGAGCTTTTTAGCTCATCGAAGAGCTCGTTGCAGGCTGGCCCGAAACTCCAGAAGCTCGATTTTTCGTACTTATTTTTCGCAAATATATAGTCGCGACTCTGGCCAATCTCTCCTAGCCCCGGATCCGGAAACTCTTCCTGCACGCGCAGAGCACCTTCTCGAGTAATAAAGTCATCAATCACAACGTGTGAAAATGGCTTAGCCTCACTCCAAGCATCCTTATAGGCAGCTAGATTTTTGCTGACGCGTTCAAAATTAATCACTACAGACCCTCCAAGTTCACAATAAATTAGTTGACGTTGTGCCTTCGACCTTTGCTGGAAACTCCGACAGCATTTTCTCGTACTGCGTCAACACAGAATCCCACGTAAACATATTTTGAAACCGTTCGCGGCTCACACGCCGCATAGTCGATAGCTTTGCTTCATCCTGAAGTAGCGAATCCAACTTAGCGGCACAACTTGCCTCATCTTCGAAGAACTCAGAAGCTGATCCGGCAACCCAACGATTAAACCTATTATCGTGAGCAAGTACTGCTGATCCTGCGCCCAGTGCTTCAACGAGCGAAGGATTGGTACCCCCAACTGTGTGCCCATGTACATATAAAGATCCATAGAATCGTAATGCATCAACGACCCGCTTATCGTAAATCGCGCCAGGAAATATAACTTCATCGCTGGCCGCATCTCGAACAGAACGATGGTAGGGATTGCCGGACAAATGGTAATCTCCGAGAAGCACCAATTTCTTGCCCCGCTTCTTTTGAGCGAATGCCCTAACAATCTCTAAAACAGAATTTTCAGGTTCCGGCCGGGCGATTACTGACACGAATCCATTCGGGACGAGGTCGAAAGCCGAAAGCGCCGCGATGTCCGCCGCCTCCACCGCTCGTGCCCCATACGGGATCATCGTAATTTTTTCGTCGGATACTCTACGGGTGAGGTGAGTTTTAATGGACGGGTGATCAGCAATTAGATGGTTCGCAACCCGACAACCGAATCCTTCATTTAGCCAAAACCACACCTTCGCAATGGCACCCCACTTATCACGATGCCACTCAACACCATCCATGTTGATAACGTTGACCTTTCCCTTCATCCTAAACAGCAGGTTGAAGAGCGCCGTGTTGTAGCCCAACGTGAGCGCAAGCCCCTCCTGCGACATCGCATGGCGCGTCGCCTTCCAGTCAAACGTGATCGTCCCGCGTGGACCTGCGTGTGGGACGGGTATATGAATTCTACGCACGCCACACCATGAACTTTCTGAGATTGATCCACGTCCCTGCTCTTGGCAATACACCGTTACAAGCCAATCTCTGGCAATCAGAAACAGCGACAATTGTTCGCAAAATGTCTCAAATCCCCCGTGCTTAGCGGGAATGCCACGCGTCCCCAAGATCAGTAGTTTCCTCTTCATCAAACCAACCCCAATATTCGCCCTGTAAGATGATCGACAAAAATGCTAGCGCCACTGACGCCTAGCCATCCGATGTTGATAGGCCTTCGATCTTACTCTCCGCACCAGCTTGGACGGATAGAACATAATCGAGATACTGCCAAAGAACAACCTGCTCGGAACCTTCGTCGCGAACAAATACTTTCTGTAGCACTTGTGATGAATATAGTAAAGGACTATTTTGATGTATCGGGTACGTTTTTTAAACAACGAATCCCTGAGCGCATATGTTTTGAGAATCGTACTGAACGGCAAAATGTTTGAGGCACTGTTAGGGTGAACGCGGTAAAAAATAAAGCAATCGGGGACATTAGCAAAGCGCGCGCCAGATTGGTAGATTCTGGCGAAGACATCATAGTCTTCCGCCGGAACATTTTCCTGCTTGTACAGATTGTTCTTCAACAGTTCCGCCTTCATCATTACCGTCGCGTGCAGTACGCCATGCTCACCGTCCTCAAACCGTCTGCCTATATCGTCATGCGAAAATGGAAAATTCGTACGCCCTAAGGCCTTTCGCGTGCCTGAATGGAATATAAGCGCATTAGAACCTACAACATCGAACTTGCCAGATTCAAGCAGTCTAACCTGCTTTTCTATTCGCTCTTCATGTACGATATCATCGGGGTCAGCTCGCATAATATATTTTGCGTTGGATGCCTGAACGCCGACATTCAAAGCGTTTCCGAAGCCCTCGTTCTGGCCTAATTCTATTACCCGCAGACCGTCAATAACCGTAAGATATTCGTTTGCAATCGCAACACTATCATCGACTGATCCATCATCTACAAAAATAACCGCCCTTGGCCTCACAGTTGACGCGACTATGGAATCAAAAAATTCACGCAAAAACTGTGCGTTATTATAATTAGCACAAACAATATCGACGTCTGCAACGATGTCGTCCACTTCATACACTCCGCTGTCTAAGGTGACCATGCGCGACCAAGACGCTGAACTCAGCGCGTTTGGTAGCCTGCAATTGCAAGATGAAATTCAAGGTAAAAACAAACGCAAGATCACTGAGCGTGAAATTGAACATGGAATATGCCGTCAGACATATCCCTATCAATACCGAAAAATATAGGCCGGCTGAGAAGTTCGAAATACGCTTCACATAGTAGATGGCGTACAACATCACCGCCACGAGGCCAGCATCTATGTAGAGGCTATATAAGGTACTGAACCCGGCGTTGTACAACCAGGTTTTGGTTATCGGATTATAGTAAGTAAGCGCACCATGCCCAATAAAACTAATATCTTGCGAAAGCATCTGTCCCAACGGAGCTAGGCGATCAGCCGTTGCGTACTCATATCTGGTACTAAAGGCAGTGGAAAGCGAATGAATAAAGGGGGCTACAATGTAATCGAAATTATAAAGGGTATAAAAAATAGCTGCTGCACCCATACCACATCCCGCCACGATAAACGGAGCCATCCGCTCGCTTCGGGTATTTAAAAGCTTTGACAGCAAAAGAAACGGAACCACAGATAGGTACGCTATATGCCCTGCCGACGAATTGGTATTGAGTACAACCACCCCAGAAAGTGCAGTAACCATTAGCTTTTTACGCCAAGAGGCATTTGCGGAAAAAAAGGAAATAGTAATTAACAGACAAATAACGCAAAGCGAGGCATCCGACTGCAGATACATAGTCCCGAATACAGCATCAATCGTGCCTATGTGCACATGTGCGCCGGAGACGAATTCAGCCGCCATGAAGCGCTGAATGGTTGTCACCACAACCTGCAACACCAGGAAATATTGCGCGTACCTGAAGTAGGCTTCGTGCGAATATCTTTTCAAGAACGGTTTACAGAAAGCGCGACCTGCAACGGCAGCAAAAATCGTGCAAGCAATATAATAAACATACGTTGCCGAATAACTGATCGGAGATGCGTGGATCAACTGTAAGATTGCCATGTATGCGATGAATACGAAAAGAACAGCCTCTTTCCGCCATTCAAGCAGGGCCTTCTTTACCGGAAGAACAGGTAAAAGGAGCGCCAGTACTAGTACATTCGTCTGGGTCTGGGTGAGCAACCCCAGATATTGAATTGCGCCGCCGAACAGAAATAGTAGGGTGAGCGGCGCCCACCAGAACCTAGATATAGTTCTTCTTGTTTTCATTGGAACGATCCGCGGCCGCCGATCATAATTAGCCATAAGCTTCGATAAATAAAATACTGAGCTGTCCCAAGTGAACAGCGCTCTTCCACTCTGGCGGACGAGCTGCGACCCGCTGCGTGATAGGAGGTCTCGGTGTGGCAACGTCCAAACCTAAAGCCACCCACATTCGTCACTGCGCTTGTTGCGCAGCTGCACGTGAAAGCAGCACCTTAGCCCTTCGCTTCAATAGTGCTCGAGCGCGTTGAATTAGCCCGCCTTTCCAAGAATGGGCCCAGTGATGGATCGCATAAGTGTCGGCGGTCACGTCTGAGAAGAACAAGTTTTTGATATCTGACACAAAGGGGTTATACGGGTAAAAGTACTTCGGCGGATAAACCTTATGAGGGAATCGGTAGCTTCCGGATCTCGCCGCATACACCTCTGTTAGCACCTTCGGAATCGGTACGTATCCTGACCGCAGAGATTTAGTTACTGCCTGGAGCGCATCGTTTATGAACGCATTTTTCGGCACACAACCTACGATCCCGGCGTTGATGAAGTGGTCATCCTCGCGGCCAATAAATAGATCTGTGTCCAGTAGCGGAGACAGGTCTCTTATAATCTCCATATCAGTATCAAGGTAGATTCCACCTTGTTCGTAGAGAATATGTAGCCTAGCAACGTCCGCGCAAAATGCCCACTTCTTCGCTTGGTAGGCTTTCTCATAGAAGGGATCGCTAATGGACAGGTTCGATTCATCCCAACGTAATATTTCATAATCGGGCAATACTCTTGTCCAACTTTCTAAGCATTTCTCAATTAGTGGCGGTAAGAGTGCTTCGCCAAGCCAGATATAATTAATTTTTTTCGGAATCATAATTAGTTACCAATCTGAAGCACGTCGCATGCATACTATCCAACTGCGCGTGCGACTCGCCAATAAAATGTGGGACTAAAGCCGCTGTGCTCGATCTCTCGCGGGGCCACCATCAATAACATTGTCACGCTTTACCATCCTGGCACAAATCCAAGTTTTGGGAGCGACAGACAGGAAGAACTGCAAAAAAATCGCCATTGCTACACCGATGATGCCGTAGACATCACCAAGTAGGACGGCGGCTATAACGAACGTCACGTTAGCAACCGCCGTAATCAAAACCGTCGCCCGCCATCTATCGACAATCATCAAAGCCGGGTGAACGGCAGTAAAGCACAACGCCAAAACATATCCAGCGCCGACCACGTAAAATGCAGCTATGGCGTTGGTAGAAAAGCCGGGCATAAGCAGCGGCTGCCAAATTGGCTGACACAAAGCGCCGACTATTGCCAATGGGATCGCCGCACAACCAGCTTTCCTAGCGAATTGAAAAGGCGCTCGATATATTTGTGCCGATCGCGCTTCCGCCATCATTCGCGAAAATTGAGTGCTAAATGTTTGGTAAAACGGGTCGGCTACCATCCCAATTGCATATGCATAGCGCCGAATCACGTAATAAACCCCGATAGCCTGTTGCCCCAGCACTACACCAACGATAACGCGATCGAGACTATTGACCGCACTATCCAACGTTGCAACTACGAGCATCCAACCAGACGAGGTCTTAAAGTCACCTCGAGAAAGGTCTACTTCCCTATTGCCAAAGCAGTGCTTAGAGAGCTTCTGACGATGGTATGTAGCGCAAACTAAATCAACGGCAGTAGAACCCATGAGTACGAGCCACATCGGACAGCGCATCGCTGCCAGTCCGATAATTACGAGCAAGCGGCCAGCAGCTAGTGCCACCAAAGCGATAGCTAAGTCCCGTTCGCGGCCAAGCGCCCGATAGGATGCGCTGGTAACGCCAGTAAGCCGGAAAATAATGCCCGGCGTCGCTACCAACAAATATGGGACAATTGGCTCTCCAGCCGCGATGATCGACCATGCTAGGGGTAGCGCCAACACAAATAAAAGTGCTGCTAGGGCTGCTGACCTTACCTCCTCCCTTATCAGCGAAGATACCAACGCTCTGGTCGGGGAATTTCCTAACGCTTTGGCGGCCCCCATTCCAACCGAGGTATAGACGAGATTGAAACAAAACTGCTGAACCGACAGTACACCCGCATAGGTCGAAAATTCCGTCGCCGAATATAGCCTTAACAAAACAGGCAGCGTTATTAAGCCGCAAAGTGCAACTGCGACATTACCGAGAAAAATCCAAGCTGCGCCAGCAGTCACCCTATCCTTTAGCCGCACTGTATTCGATGCCCCGCTCTGTTGATACGAGCCACTCGCAACCCCCAAACTATTTGCTTTGGAAAAAATCGGAAGAATCCGATCCAACCAGCTGCGTTGGCAAAAAGCGGCGATACTGTGTTAACAAGCCACACGATTTTTTTGGTCCGGCACCTATAGGAAAACTCGGATTCCTTACTTATATTCGTACTGATACTGATAGCCGTACTTGCTCTTGCTGTATCCACTCGCCTTTCTGGTCACATCGTTGAAAATGATGCCTTGGGCACTGGTACCATTTTGCTCGAAGCGACGCAGCATCAGCTTGATTTCGCGCTCCGGGTGCTGCCCGGCACGGATGACCATAAAGTTCACGCCCGCCTGCCTAGCGATGATCGCGCCGTCGGTGACGGCCAAGATCGGCGGCGCGTCGATGATGATGACGTCATACTCCTTTGCCACGCCTTCGATCATCTCGGCAAAGCGCGGGTTCATCAGCAGTTCAGACGGGTTCGGAGGCAGCATGCCGGAGAACAGCACGTCGGTGCTGTTCTGGTTGTGGTGAATTGCGGCGTCGAAGCTCGTTTTGCCGGCCAGGATATCGGATAAGCCTGGAGTGCGCTCGGCGCCGAAGTAGTCGTGCAGATGGCCCTTGCGCATGTCGCCGTCGATCAGCAAAACGCGCTTGCCTGAATCGGCCAGCAGGTGCGAGAGATTGATAGAGACGAATGATTTACCAACGCTCGGTGATGGGCCACTGATGGCGACGACGTTATTGGCTGTGTCAGGCAGTGCGAACTGCATGCTCGTGCGCAGGCTCCGCAACGCTTCAACCGCCAGCGCGTCCGGAGCCGTCTGTGACAGGATCGGTTGCGCCTTGTTGTGGCGCTCCGCCTCCCGCTGCTGTTTGATCAGCTCGTCGCTGTGCGGGATGATCGCGTAGACCGGAATGCCGAATTCCTGCTCGATCAGGTCGGGGTCGTCGATGCCATGGTTCAGCGCGTGACGCACGAACGCAACGAATACGCCGAGCATCAGGCCAAGCGCGAGGCCGAGCGCCGCGATCAGCGACTTCTTCGGCTTGATCGGTTTGATTGGCATTGCAGCATGGTCGATGATGCGCGCATTGCCGACTGTACCTGCCTCGGTAATCTTGAGCTGCTGCGCCTGGTTGAGCAGCGACATGTAGAGCGCGCTGTCCACCTTAACGTCGCGTTCCAGTTTGAAGATGGCCTGCTGGTTTTTCGGCACATCCTTGATACGGTCCTCGAGCTGTCCCTTGATCTGCTGCATTTGGCGGATCTGTGCGCGTACCGCCTGAAGTGCCGGAAAGCTGTCGTTGAACCGGCCGCTCATTTCGGTTTCTTTCAGCTTGAGTTCGGCCAGTTGCTGCTGGACGTTGACCATCTGGTCAAGCAGCCCTTTGGTGTCGGCAGAGATGTCCAGCGCCTGGTGCTTGGTCTGATACTCCGCCAGTACACCTTGCGCTGCGTCTAGCTTGGCCTTGATCTTGGGGAGCTGCTGCTTCAGGAATTTGAGACTTTCGCGTGCTTGCTGGGCGTTGTTGTGGACGTTTTGCTGGATGTAGGTGTCCGCGAGCGTGTCGAGGATGTTGACCAGCTTTTGCGGGTGCGGCCCTTCGAGGCTCATCCGGACGATGTTGGTGCCCTTGCTGGTTTCGCTTGCCGACAGTTGGTCTGTCAGGTTGTTTATTACTTCCAAGCGGGGGCTTTTGCTTACGGTGAAGTTGGTGCCTGGGCGGGCAACCAAGTCAGAAACGAATAGAGAAACAGAGGGTGACGCATTTGAGGGGTAGTATGCCGGTTGGCCTACTTTGCCTGTTAGCAGTTTATTGTCCTCTGGTCCATAAAGTGTGTAGGTCTGGTTGGGGCCGGCAATCAGCGTTAGTTCCTTGTCCAGCCATTCCTGTGGGACGTTCAGGCGCGTTACCTTGATGCTTTCGCCACCCCAAGCGTGGCCGTCGAACCATAGGAATGGGGCGGCGGGCGTTATGCCGTCGTAGTGGCGCGCTACGAAGCCGCCAATCAGCGGCAGGTAATTCGGCTCCGCTTCGATTGTGAGGCCAAGCTTGTCGACTGTGCGTCCGACAACAAAGCGCGACTTCATTATGGCGATTTCGGTATCGGCGGGCGGTGCCTGTCCGCCCAACGTCTGCGCGATGTCGCTTAATGCTCCCATCTGGAACGCCGCGTTGTCCTCGTTAACCTGGAGCAGGACGTTGGACTGGTAGATTGGCGTGGCGAATAACGCGTAGAACACTGCAAGAAAAAGAATTGCTGCGGTGATGGCCGCAATCAGCCATTTTGCATCTATGACAATTGCGAGCAGTTCGCGCAGGTCGACTTCATCGCCGGCTTCCGTCGGGGGCGCGTAATGTGGTTCGGTCTGAATATGAATATTCTCAGTCATCACGGATGTACCAATACCTTGGTTTCATATAGCGCCTGCACCGTCGGCAGGATCTGCGTTACGATGCGGTTCCAACTCGTAACGCCGGCGGTGGCGACGTAGACGACGTCCTGTGGTTGTAGTTGAAATTGCGTGGCCAGCAGCATGGCGTCAGGTGACGAGGCATCGAGCCAAAAGATGCTCGGCTGCTGATAGGCGCCTCGGAATACGAAGATGCGGCTGGCGTTGGCTGAGGTGAGGCTTAGGCCGCCGGCGTCGCCCAGCAGTTGCGCGAGGTTGAGGTCGCCGTGGTTCATCGGGTAGTTACCCGGATCCTTCACTTCGCCGATCAGGTGAATCTGCTCGTTGGCGTTGTCAGGCACTTCAATGATGTCGCCCGGCTGGATCAGGCGGTTCTGGCTCTGGTCGCCGTAGTGGTAGAACGCGCGCAGATTCAAGTCGATGCGTCGGCCGTCGCGTACGAGGACGACGTGCGACAGGTCGGCCAGCGGACGCGGGATGACGTTCTTGTTATTGCCACCGCCGGTTGGTGCCATGCGTACGACGCCGCCGGCCTGCGCGACGGCCTGCGCAACTGTTAGCGGGATGTTGGTGATCGGGTACAGGCCTGGTTTTGTAACCGCACCGGCGAGCTGGAATTTCTTGCTGTTAAAGCCGACAACCTTGACGTCCACTTGCGGGTTCTTGACGTAGGGCTTGAGCGCCTTGGCGAGTTCCTGGCGGATTTGTTCGGTGGTCTCCCCGACCACTTTCATTGTGCCGACGTATGGGTAAAAGATGGTGCCGTCGCTGTGGACGATGAAACCGGTGGATTCTGCGGAACGGTATTCGCCCTGCGGCAGTGTCAGTTCCGGGTGGTCCCAGATGACTATGTTGAGGATGTCCTGGGGGCCCACTTTGTAGGTGTAGTTATCGACTGCCTGTTGAAGCGCCGGATTGGTGATGCCGTTTTCGTGCTGCTCTCGGCTGTGCGCCATTGTTATTAGCAGCTTAGGCGTGATGGCCTGGACTGCGTAGTTCTGGTTTACGTTGGTGGATGGTAGGCTGGCGTTGAAGTCGTGGCCCGGGGTTGAGCAGCCGGACAACAACAGCGCGACCGCGGCCAAGGTGACTGCGCCGAAAACAAAGAATGGGTTCCCGCTTTCGCGGGACCGACGTAATACTAATTCCATAGTCTTTTGGTCCAGGTTTTTAGGCCTTTTTCTATGTATTGCAGGCTTTCTTCGAAAGCCTCTCTCGGTTTGCCGTAGGGGTCCGGTACGTCTTCGGTCGCGCTGTATAGCGGATGCACCCTGCCCCGCAGGCTTGGCCAGCGGTCTTCGAGGAATGCTTTTTGTTCCGCTTCCATTACGAGGATCAGCTCGTAGTGCCGGGCCAGCGGCATGGTGATCTGCTGGGCGCGGTGGTCGGCGATATTGATATCGCGCTCGGCCATCAGGGTGACGGCTTCGGCGTCTGCCGGCTTGCCTACCAATGCTGCGATGCCCGCGGAGGCTACTTCGAACTGGCGGCCGGCCTTTTCGGCCTTGTCGCGCAGCAACGCTTCGGCGATCGGGCTGCGGCAGATGTTGCCGGTGCAGACGATTAGGGCGTTGGCGATCATTGGAATCCGCGCATCCAGCTCAGCGACACGCGCTTGTCGTATTCGGTGTCCGCGTTGATCGGGCTCCAGCGCGCAATGCCGGCGCCGAGGGTCAGCTTGCCGAGTTCGCGCGGCAGACGCGTGCTCCATGAGAGCGCGGCGTCGACAATGTCGGTTTTGCGCAGCGAGACGCTGTTGCCACCCGGCGGTGGCGCATTCCTGTCGTCGCGGTTGATTACGCCGCCGCGCAGCAGCACGGTCCAGGTGTGATTCGCGCCGTCCATGAAGATGGCGCCGAGCGTGATCAGGCGGCTGTCGTTGTCGGTGGGATAGCCGATGACCTGGCTGTAATAGCGATAGCCGGAGCGGTACTGGTAGTTCTCGTAGGCGTAGTTCCAGGTGTTGCCGGTCGTGTCGGCGAGCGACAGGACGTCCGGGCGGGTGTCGGCATATTCGGCGAACAATCGATACGAGCCCGCGCCCATCGCGCCCCAGGTTTCCAGCCCGAACAGGCCCATGAACTTCTTCGGCAGGTGGCGCAGCTTGCCGATGTCTTCGCCGGCTTCCTGCATGTAAACGGCGAACGGCTGGGCGCCGAGGTCGAACTGTGCGCGGACGTCGAAGCTGGCCAGCGAATTACCCGGGACGCCGGTGTTGCGGTAGCTGGTGCCGGTGACCATCTGGCGGAAATGCACCCAGTCGCACGGCCGGCCTTCGCCGCACCATTGCACGGTGCGCGAGATGCCGAAGGTGAGCCCGGTCAGCGGGCGGAAGGTGAAACGGCCGCCGAAGAACCACGGGTGCGGGATCGCACGGTCGTTATTGAGCCGATCGACGAAGAACGTGAGGCGCCACGGACCCAGCCAGTCGAGCACCGGGAGTTGGAACGGCTCGGCGCTGACGCGGCCGATGGCGATGCCGGGAACCGGCCGCGCGTTGGTGCCGAGGATCAGGCTGCCGCTCCAGGCCGGGCCCCACCAGCGGTTGATCCAGCCGGCGTTGATGAGCCAGTTGCCGGCGCGCAGGCCGACGTAGCTGCCGTCCGTGCGGAAGTTGTGGCGGTTGTCGTCGGGGTCGAGCGCGGCGGTGAGTTGGAGGTTGTAGTTGAGCGTGTTGCCGGTGCCGTTGTCGGCCCCGACCGTCAGCGCCCCGCGCGCCCGCGGCTCGTTGCGATACCAGCGCAGCACGGATTCGCCGCCGCGTGCCTTGACCGCGGCTTTGAATTGCGCGCCGGGGACGCGCCGCTCCATGTGCAGCAGCGCGGTGAGGCGGCTGTAGGCGCGGTACTGGAGCGGCGTCAGGGTGTCGACGTTCGCGTGCTCGAGATCGGCGGCGATGCCGGCCCACGGCAGCGGCCAGCTCGTGACCGGCGCGTGCAGAACGCCCGCGTCGGCGAGCAGTTCGATGTCATTGCGGATGTGGGGATCGCCCGGCTGCAGCAGGTTCGCCGCGTGCGCCACAGGGATCAAAAGCGTCAACAGCGCCAGCCAGAAAAAGGCAGCCGCCGGCCTCGCCGCGATTTCACGATTTCGCCTGATTTCCCCGCCTGCAAGCCGCACTGCCGTCCCCGATGTGGCCTAGGATATCCCCTAGGTTCCGAAGGAACGTAGTTTAACGGCAGCTTCGACGCGAAACAATGAGTTGCGGGCTTAAATTGAAGCTTTGGGATGATTTGGCGACGGGCGGTTGTAGTTCAGGGGCGCGGCGACATCACCTGTTGCTTCGGCCCTCATCTGCCTCATTTCCCCTACATAAAACCGCGCGGTCCGCCGCAGCCCACTTGGAAGGGTTTCTGCCGGCTCCCAGCCTAGTTCCCTACGAATCTTGCTCCCGTCGATCGCGTAGCGCAGGTCGTGGCCGAGTCGATCGGTCACGAAGGTGATCAGTTCATGATGCGGCGCATGGGGCGAGTCGGGCCATAGCTCATCCAACAGACCGCAGAGCTGCTTGACCAGTTCGAGATTCTGCATCTCGCAGTTGCCGCCGATGTTATAGGTCTCGCCGACGCGCCCGTTCTGCAGGATTGCGTCGATGGCCGTGCAATGATCCTCGACGTAGAGCCAGTCGCGGATGTTGGCGCCCTTGCCATACACCGGCAGCGGCTTCCCCTGCATGCCGTGGGACAGCATCAGCGGAATGAGTTTTTCCGGGTGCTGGTAAGGCCCGTAGTTGTTGGAGCAGTTGCTGATCGTGACTGGCAAGCCATAGGTGCTGTGGTAGGCGCGAACCAGGTGATCCGAGGCCGCCTTGCTGGCGGAGTATGGCGAGTTCGGCGAGTAAGGTGTTTGTTCCGTAAACGGTGGATCGTCGAAGCCGAGTGTGCCGTAAACCTCGTCGGTCGACACATGGTGGAAGCGGCAAGGGCCTGCATGCTTGCCGTCGATCCAGGCGCGCTTTGCCGCTTTCAGCAAAACGTGCGTGCCGACGACGTTGGTTTCGATGAACGGGTCCGGGCCGTCGATGGAGCGATCGACATGCGACTCGGCGGCGAAATGCACGACCGTATCGATGGCCTCTTCGGCCATAATCCGGTCCACCAGCGGCTCATCGCAGATATTGCCGTGGATGAATCGGAAGTTCTTGTTGTCTCGCGCCGGCGCGAGGTTTTCGATGTTGCCTGCATAGGTCAGCGCGTCGAGGACAACGACACGATCTTTCGGATATTTCGCCAGCCAATGGTGAACGAAATTACTGCCGATGAAGCCAGCGCCGCCGGTAACAAGAAGGCGGCGGTCTGGGCTTTCGTGGGTTTTGTTGGCCATATTCGTGCTCAGTTCATCGTCGTCAAGCATTATTGTCGATGGACAGCATCTGTCGCAACGCTTGGCGCCAGTGGGTTAATTCTGCTCCGAATCGCTCCACGGCGACTCGCTTGTCGAGGACGCTGAAGGCCGGGCGCCGCGCAATTTGCGGGTAATCATTGCTCGCGATCGGTTTGATCGGAACAGACTCGTTCAGCAGGCCGGCGGCGATCGCCTCTTCCTGGATGGCGATGGCGAAATCGTACCAACTCGCGACACCGGCATCGCTGTAGTGGTGGGTGCCATTGATGTCCGGGTACGCGGCCGCGCGCCAGAGGAATTTCGCCAGCGATGCGGCCCAGGTGGGCGTGCCGATCTGATCCGCAACTATGGTCAACGCGGGCTTGGTTCGCATCAGGCGCAGCATCGTGTTGACGAAATTGCCGCCTTCCTTCGCATACACCCAGCTTGTGCGCACGATCAGTGCCTCGTCGCCCAGAATACCGCGAATGCGTGCTTCGCCTTCGGCTTTGCTGGCGCCGTAGACGCATAGCGGGTTGACTGGATCGTCCGGGCGGTATGGGGTGGATTGCGCGCCGTCGAAGACAAAATCGGTGGAGATATGGATGAAGCGCGCGCCGGCTGCTTGGGCAGCGCGGGCGAGATTCTCGGGGCCCGCGGCATTGACGGCATAGGCCTGTTCCGGCTCGCCTTCGGCTTTATCCACCGCGGTATAGGCCGCTGCGTTAATAATTAGTGACGGCGCCTCGCGACGCACCGCATCGGCAACAGCCTCGGCATTCGTGATATTCAGGCGTTCGCGATCGTCTGCGATGACATCCCAGGTTTCAGGCACTGTATTTTGGAGGGCGAGGCCCAATTGGCCGTTAGCACCGGTGATCAGGACCTTCATGTAAGCTCCGGCTCGATGCTCATTCGTAGATTTCGGCGCCTTTGAAGCTCGTTCCTTGTTCGTCCTTTTCGGAAACCAGCGGCTCGCGGCCGTTTAGCGGCCAATTAATATTCAAGTCCTTGTCGTCCCAGCGGATGCAGCGCTCGTGCTGCGGTGCGTAGAAATCGGTGCATTTGTAGGTGAATTCCGCTTCTTCACCGGTAACCAGAAAGCCGTGCGCGCAGCCGGGCGGCACCCACAGCATGCGCTTGTTGTCCGCCGACAGCGTCTCGGCGATCCATTGGCCGAAAGTCGGCGAGCTGCGACGGATATCGACAACCACGTCGTACACCTCGCCGCTGACGACGCGAACGAGTTTCCCCTGCGGCTGCTCGATCTGGTAGTGGAGCCCGCGCAGCGTGTCCCTGACGGACTTGCTGTGGTTGTCCTGCACGAAGTCGGCGTGAATCCCGGCGGCGGCAAACTTGCGCTGCTCCCAGGTTTCCATGAAATACCCGCGTGCGTCGCCGAAGACTTTGGGTTCTATGAGGATGACGTCGGGAATTTTGGTGAGGATAAACTGCATCAGTCGCCGCCTTCGATCAGGCTCAGTAGATACTCACCGTAGCCGTTTTTGGCCAGCGGCTGCGCGAGCACAGCAAGCTGTTCCGTGTCGATAAAGCCCTGTCGATATGCGATCTCTTCCGGACACGCCACCTTGAGCCCCTGTCGGCTTTCGATCGCCTCGATGAACGTCGAGGCCTGCAGCAGCGATTCGTGGGTGCCGGTGTCGAGCCAGGCGATGCCGCGACCGAGCTTTTCGACGCGCAGGTCTCCGCGACCGAGATAGACTTTATTGACGTCGGTGATTTCAAGCTCGCCGCGGGCGGAGGGCTTGATCGACTTGGCGATCGAGACGACGTCGTTGTCGTAAAAATACAGCCCGGTGACCGCGTAATGGGAACGCGGCTTTTGAGGCTTTTCCTCGATGCCGAGCGCCTTGCCGGAGGCATCGAAATGGACGACGCCGTAGCGTTCCGGATCGCGCACGTAATAGGCGAAGACGGTTGCACCACTGGTATCGGCGCCGGCCGCCGCGAGTTGCTGGTCCATACCGTGGCCGTAGAAGATATTGTCACCGAGGATCAGCGTGACCGGGTCGGCGCCGATGAAGCTTGCGCCGATCAGAAACGCTTGTGCGAGGCCCTCCGGCCGTGGCTGTTCGGCATAGGCGAGGTTCATTCCCCATTGCGCGCCATCTTCGAGCAGGTCGCGATAGCGCGGCAAATCCTCGGGCGTGGAAATAATCAGCACGTCACGAATGCCGGCCAGCATCAGGGTCGACAGCGGATAGTAAATCATCGGCTTGTCGTACACCGGCAGCAGTTGCTTGCTGGTCGAGCGCGTCACCGGATACAAGCGCGTACCTGAGCCGCCGGCTAGGATGATGCCCTTTCGTGCCATGGATTTTGTCGCCCCTTTCAGTCTAGTCAGCACGTCCGAGCGCCAGATGTCATTACTGGTCTGGTAGCGCGGGTCGTACCAGCCGCCCCAAATTGCTGCCTATTTTACAGCGCCTTAGCGCCGGCATCTACAGGAAAACCCGATATTTTTGGTGGTTGCCGGATAATCCGAACGCCGCCCCGGTTGCCGCTACGGTGGCGCCACCAGCGAACGCGCGTGGCGGCAAACGGTATAATGCGCGCCTTTCCACCCATTGGGACTTCACATGGCGGCACTGGCCGATTCATTGCCGGACGACATTGCGACTACCGTGCGCCGGGCGCTGGAGGAGGATATCGGCGGCGGCGATCTGACGGCTTCGCTGATTGAGCCTGCGACCCAGGCGCGGGCGCGGGTGATTGTGCGCGAGGCGGCGGTGCTGGCCGGGCAGCCGTGGTTTGACGAGGTGTTCCGGCAGATCGATCCGGCGGTGCGGGTCGAGTGGTTGCATGCCGATGGTGAAATGCTGGCGGCCGATGATGTCGTTTGCCGGCTGACCGGGCCGGCGCGGGCCATTTTGACCGGCGAGCGGACGGGGCTGAATTTCCTGCAGACGCTGTCGGCAGCGGCGACCGTGGCGCGGCGCTACAGCGATCTCGTCGCCGGCACCGGCTGCCGGATTCTGGATACGCGCAAGACGCTGCCGGGGCTGCGCAGCGCGCAGAAGTACGCGGTGCGCGCCGGCGGTGCGACCAATCACCGCATGGGGCTGTTCGATGCGGTGCTGATCAAGGAAAACCACATCATTGCCGCGGGCGGCGTCGAGGCGGCGATTGCATCTATTCGCGCACGGCATCCCGAGGTGCCGGTCGAGGTGGAAGTCGAGGATTTCGACCAGCTCGATGCGGCGATCGCGGCCGGGGCGGACCGGATTCTGCTCGACAACTTTTCGCTGGCGGACAAGCGCGCGGCGGTCGCGCGCACGGCGGGACGCGCGGAGCTGGAAGCTTCCGGCGGCATCGAGTTTGAGGGGCTGCGGGCGATTGCCGAGACCGGAGTCGATTTCATTTCGGTCGGAGCGCTGACGAAGCACGTGCGTGCCGTCGACTTGTCGATGCGGTTTACTTTGGAGTGACCCTCTCCCGGCGGGAGAGGGGCTAAAATGGCGGCGGAATTCCGCTTCCATGTTATCCTGACCGCTCGGTCAGTTTTGTTACCTCGGAGCTTGACTAATGGCAGCAGCGATCATCTGGAGCCTTGCGATCTTTTTCGGCCTGTGGGCTCTGGCATTCGTGCGCGCGCGCCTGTGGATCTGGACGGTTGTCGCGGTTGTGGGGCTGGTGCTTTACAGCGTGACGATGAGCGTGCCGGTCGCCGGCTGGGTGATTTTCGTCGTGTTTGCGATCCTGCTGAATGTGCGGCCGCTGCGCCGCATCGTGATCGGTAACCGGCTGTTCGCGTGGTTCCGCAACGTGCTGCCGCCGATTTCGAAGACCGAGCGCATCGCGCTCGACGCCGGCAATACCTGGTGGGACGGCGACCTGTTCAGCGGCCGGCCGAACTGGCACAAGCTGCTCGCGAACCCCGCCCCGGTGCTGACGAACGAGGAGCAGGCGTTTCTCGACGGGCCGGTCGAGGAACTGTGCAGCGTGCTCGACGACTGGCAGATCACGCATGAGTTGAACGACCTGCCGCCGGAGGCCTGGGCGCTGATCAAGAAGCACCGCTTCTTCGGCATGATCATTCCGAAGGAGCACGGCGGCCACGGCTTCTCCGCACTGGCGCACTCGTCGGTGGTGATGAAAATCTCGACGCGCAGCCTCTCCGCCGGCGTGACGGTGATGGTGCCGAACTCGCTCGGCCCGGGCGAGCTGCTGTTGCACTACGGCACCGACGAGCAGAAGGAATATTACCTGCCGCGCCTCGCGACCGGCGAGGAAATTCCCTGCTTTGCGCTGACCGCGCCGACCGCCGGCTCCGACGCCGGCGCGATTCCGGATACCGGCATCGTCTGCAAGCAGGAATTCGAAGGCAAGGAGACGCTCGGCTTCCGGGTGAACTGGGAGAAGCGCTACATCACGCTGGGGCCGGTCGCGACCGTGCTCGGCGTCGCGTTCAAGGCGTACGACCCGGACCACCTGCTGGGCGACAAAGAGAACCTCGGCATTACGCTCGCGCTGATTCCGACCTCGATGCCGGGTGTCGAAATCGGCAACCGCCACTATCCGCTCAACGCGTCGTTCCAGAACGGGCCGACGGTCGGGCGCGACGTGTTCATTCCGATGGACCACCTGATCGGCGGCGAACAGTGGATCGGCCAGGGCTGGCGCATGCTGATGAACTGCCTGTCCACCGGCCGCGCGATTTCGCTGCCGGCGCTCGGCACCGGCGCGGGCAAGCTGTCCAGCCGCGCGACCGGCGCCTACGCGCGCATCCGCAAGCAGTTCCGCACGCCGATCGCCAAGTTCGAGGGTGTCGAGGAAGCGCTGACGCGCATCGCCGGCTACGCCTACCGCATGGACGCCGCGCGGCGCATGACGGCGGGCGCGCTGGATCTGGGCGAGCGGCCGTCGGTGCTCTCGGCGATCCTGAAATACCACTGCACCGAAGGCATGCGCCAGGTGATCAACGACGCGATGGACGTGCATGGCGGCCGTGGCGTGATGATGGGCCCGCGCAATTATCTCGCGCGTGCTTATGAAGCCGTGCCGATCAGCATTACCGTGGAAGGCGCGAACATCCTGACGCGCAGCATGATGATCTTCGGCCAGGGTGCGATTCGCTGCCATCCCTACCTGCTCGAGGAGATGGAAGCGGCGAACAACCCGAATGCTGAGGCCGGCGCCATTGCGTTCGACAAGGCACTGTTCTCGCATATCGGCTTTACGATCAGCAATGCCGCCCGCGCGCTCGCCGGCGCGCTGACTTTCGGACGCTGCTTCAAGGCGCCCGATGTGGGCTCGGTGCGGCACCATTATCGCCGGCTGTCGCGCATGAGCGCGGCGTTCGCGTTCGCCGCCGACGTCGCCCTGCTGCTGCTCGGCGGCAAGATGAAGCGCAAGGAGAAACTGTCGGCGCGCTTCGGCGACATTCTGAGCCACCTGTACATGGCCTCCGCCGTGCTCAAGGGTTTCGAGGATCAGGGCCGGCCGGGCGCCGACCTGCCGCTGGTCGCCTGGGCGATGGCGGATTCGCTGCACACGATCGAGGACCGGCTGGAGGACATCTGCCGGAACTTCCCGTCGCGCCCGCTCGGCTGGCTGGTGCGCTTGATCGTCATGCCGCTGGGGCGTTCGTACCCGGCGCCGAACGATGAACTGGGCCATGCAGTGGCGAAGATCATCACCGCGCCCGGCGCGGCACGCGACCGGCTGACGCGCGGCGCGTACGTCAACAAGGTCGAGGGCGATCCGATCGGGCGGCTGGAACTGGCGCTGGAGAAAGTGCTGGCGGCCGAGCCGATCGAAAAGCAGATCGAGCAGGCGCTCAAGGTGCGGTTCAACTCGAACAATCACGAAGAACTGATTGCACTGGGGCTGGAGCGCGGGATTATCACCGATCAGGAAGGCGATACGATTCGGGTCGCTGCAGCGGCGACACGCGATTGTATTCTGGTGGACGATTTTCCGGCGGAGGTCGGGAACCAGGCCGCGGCGCGCGGCGTGGCGGTCGAGGCCGAGAGCGCCTGAACCGTCATCCGGCGACGGCTCCCGGCGGGCTCACCGACAGTAGAAAAGTTTGCGCTGTTTATGTCCGGGGTCGTCGTCCGAACGGTCGGCGATTAACCGGACATCGCGGTAAACCTTTCTCAACCAGTCGATCTGCAGTTCCTGCTGCTTCGCCGGACCCGTCGTCTCGAAAAGCATGGCATTGGAAATCCTGGCGCCGTAGGAAATCACGTCGCGCCAGTTGCTTATCCAGTTGCACACCGAGAGCAAAAATACGATATCCACTTTCGGTTCCGGGATGAGGTCTTCGAGCAGATTCAGCGGCTCCTTTTCCAGGTCCAGAACATAGAAGCTCATATGGTCGATTTGCCGGAGGGACTTTATCCGGTTCGCCGCGTTGATCATGCGCGGGTCGTAGTCCACGCCGACGGCCCATTTCACCTGCGGCACCTCGAACAGCATGCCGCCCTGATTGCAGCCGATATCGAGCACGGTCTTTCCCGCGAAATCCACCGGTACCGCTTTCAGCCGCTCGGCCGGATTGCGCTGGCCTTTCAGTTGCCGGCCCTCGATCTCGATTGTGTGATAGCCGGCGGGATAGGCCTTGGCTGAATAGGTCGTCTCGCTGGTCTTGGTGTAGTTCAGGAGATTGCGCACCTGGGCGAAGGATCGATCGGATGTATTTGCACCGGTGTCCAGCGGGATACGTTCGAAGCGATACGGCGCGGGTGAATTGTTCCTGTTCACGAACCGCACGCCGGTAATTTTCTTTGCCAGTGCCTTCGAGAGCGCCATAGTCAAGTCTCCGCAATTTTTGTCTGTACCGAGTTGGGTCGCACCGAATTCCCGGCTCCACCGCTGCACTCGCCGAAAATAGCTGTCACGCTTGTAGTACCAGTTCCTTCTGCCGGACCAGAACAAGGTCCACGCCAGCAGGCCCACGGCAGGAACGGGCTTCACATCGCACTTTCGCACTTCGAGCCGGACTTCATCGCCATCCGCGAGGCTCAAATGCTTTCGCAAGTGTGTGGCGGAGAGCAATTCCACTACGTGCAACGGTTCGGCGTGCCATCGATTGATCCAGACGTCGATTCCGTTCAACTTCGCGGGCCAGTCGAGGCGAAGCCGCCCGGCGTCAAAATGCATTTGTATTGCAGTTTCTTCCGCAAACATAACCGGGCGTCGTAGCAGGATGTTCAGGGAACCCTCGACGATCGTTACACCCAGCGCATCGCGGACGACATTGGCATTTCTCGCGAGGCTCGAATTCGCTATTCCGCGGCCGGACGTGACCCGGCCGCTGAGCGTCAAGGTTTCCGACGCGCCGATTGCGGCCCAGTTCGTTCCGCGGCCGGTTGCGACGCCGGCAAGTGGATTTCTCATGGTCCGTGGTAGCCCATGTTTGCAGCCAACGGATTCACGCACTGCCTGAGCAGAAAATAATGCGTCCTGGGCGCCCACTGCCGGGGCGGCGTCGAGCCGGATCTGCCGCCTATTCTTTTCAATGAGGCGGGGTCGGCTATCGGTCGATCGAGATAGTCCTCGAGCTTTCTTTTCGTCTCCGCGGTCTTCAGGTCTTCGTAACGCAGCAACAGGCCGTCGACCTTTCGATAATTATTGATGAAGTCGGCGGCAAGATCGCTCCACATGGCGCCGAACTTGAGGGGCGTGAAGACCGGTTGAGAAGGCCACGTTCTGTACCAGTCCCGCCACCGGTAGTAGGACCGGTATGCGTGGTACGGATTGCGATAAATGAAAAGGAACTTTGCGTTTGGAAACAGCCAGCGCAGGTAGCGGGCGTGCGATACCGACAAGGAGACGCCCTTGAAGCCCCACTCCGATACGTCCAGATCCAGCGCCGTCTGCTTGAACAGACGCTCGAAATAGGCAACATGCGCGGCCAGCAAGGCCTCGACGTCGGGATAAAGATTGGCGACCCATTGATCGGCGAGCGAAGACGTTGCGGGCCGGTTCAGAAAGTAGTTGTCGTACGGCCACTGGTCGGTAAATGCCCGGACCTGGCGGCTCAGCGATTCGACCAGCGCTGCACGTCTGTACGGTTCGCCCCATATCAGTATGCTGCTCGCCGCCATGACGGCACGCTGAAGGAAAGTCGAACCCGAACGCCAGCCGGCGGACAAAATGAAAACCGGCGCATCGCCGGAAGGGCTGTGGAGACGTGGCCAACGGCGCCTGATGACGTCAAGCCCCCGTTCCAATGCGCCGGAATCGGCGGTTAAGCGGCGGTGCGATTGGCGGGCGTGCCTGGGACCGACAAATGCTTCGACAAGCGCTTCGACGTCCGACCTGGGATCGCGGAGGGAAAACGCGGGAAACATCAAACTGTTCATCCATGAACGGTGTAGGACTTACTTTAACCGGCGAACATCTACCATCAAAGCGGGTAAATCCCTGCCGGTAAATCCCTAGGGCGCTCGATCAAGCCGTCTGTGCGGCAGACGCTCTGCTCCGCTGCCTGCCCTGCCCCGCGCCCACCCAGCGCATCAGCCCGCCGATGAGAATCAGCGTGGCGGCATAGAAAATAAGCTGCATCATCGACGGCCGCGGGTCGTAGCCGATCAGCACGTGCAGCATCGAGCCGAAGATACTGTGGTCGGTAAGCACGCCGGAGGTATCCCAGACGGCGCTCTTGATCGCCGGCAGGAAACCGGCCTGGGCGAGATATGCCGCCGCGCGCGAGGCCATGCCCGCCGCCAGCAGCAGGATCAGCCAGCCGGTGACGCGAAACAGGTGCTTGACCGGAATCCGCAGCAGGCCGAAATAAAGCACTGCGCCGACGGCTGCGCCGAGGGCCACGCCGATCGCGCCGCCGATCATCATCGGCTCGGCCTGTCCGCCGGCGGCGGCGATGCCGTACAGAAACAGGACGACTTCCGACCCTTCGCGCAGCACCGCGAGCGCCGTGACGACGAACAGCACCGACAACGGCCGCTTGCCGGAGGCAATGTCCTTGCCGACCTGGTTGACGTGCTGCGCGAGCTCCTTGCCGTGGCGCGACATCCAGATGTTGTGCCAGCCGAGCATTGCCACGGCGATGAAGAGCACCGCCGCTTCGAAGATTTCCTGCCCGCGTCCCGAGGCGGCCGCGGCGATTTCGCCGGTCAGCGCCGCCACCACGCAGGCGCCCGCGACCCCGGCGAGCACGCCGAGGCTCACCCAGATACCCCGCTTGGGCACGCCCTTCACGGCAGCCAGGACCACGCAGATAACCAGCGCGGCCTCCAGGACTTCGCGAAAGACAATAATAGCGGTGCTGAGCATGACGCGCTCCGATTCGGAAATGTAAATGATATTGATTCTTATTAAATATCAGGGCCATTAGTGTTGTCAATGGGAAGAAGCCCCGGGGTTCGGGGCTCGGCGGCGATACCCGGAGGCGTCCTTGGTATACTGCGCCGCTGCATCAACTCCACGGGGTGAAGAATGTCGAAGAAAGGGATCCTGGTCACCGGCGGCGCGGGTTACATCGGCAGCCACGTCGTGCGCCAGCTTGGCGAAAACGGCGAACGGGTGGTCGTGCTGGACGATTTGTCCACCGGCTTTGCCTCCGCCGTGCTGCAAGGCGAGCTGGTCGAGGGCAGCACCGGCGACAAGGCGCTGATCGAGCGCCTGCTGAAGGAGCATGACGTGGATATCGTGATGCACTTCGCGGCCAAGACGATCGTGCCGGAATCCGTGGCGGATCCGCTCAAGTATTACCGCAACAACACCTGCAATACGGAGACGCTGCTGGAATGCTGCACCGCGGCCGGTGTGAAGCATTTCGTGTTCTCCTCCACCGCCGCGGTGTACGGCATTCCCGCGTCGGGTTCGGCGTCCGAAGACACGCCGACCGCGCCGATTAATCCTTACGGCACGTCAAAGCTGATGTCGGAATGGATGCTGCGCGATCTGTCCGCGGCGACGCCGCTCAAGCATGTCGCGCTGCGCTATTTCAACGTGGCCGGATCCGATCCGGGCGGGCGCATCGGCCAGTCGACGCCGCGGGCGACGCTGCTGATCAAGGTGGCCTGCGAGGCGGTGGTCGGCAAGCGCTCTCACCTGTCGATCTTCGGCACCGATTACGACACGCCGGACGGCACCGGCGTGCGCGACTATATTCACGTCGAAGATCTGGCGACCGCGCACTTGTGCGCGCTGCGTTACCTGCGCGACGGCGGCGACTCGACCACGCTCAACTGCGGCTACGGCCACGGCTACAGCGTGCGCGAGGTATTGAGCACGGTCGAAGCCGTGGCCGGAGTCAAGCTGGATATTCGCGAGGAAGCGCGCCGCGCCGGCGATCCGCCGCTGCTGGTCGCGCGTGCGGATCGCGTGCGCGAGGTGCTCGGCTGGCGGCCGGAACACGACGATCTCGAGCGGATTGTTGCTACCAGCCTGGCATGGGAGCGGAAGCTGGCAGAGCGGGTGGCCTGAGTCCCGCGTTTAACTACTTCAACCCGCTGTACAACTTCTCCGCCGCATCGCGCGCGGCAAACTTGTTTTTCGACGCCAGTACCTTTGCGAGCAGTTGCCGCGCTTCGGTCTTGTCGCCCGTCTGCGCCAGCGCCGATGCCAGGTGGTAGCGCACCGCCGGCGATTTCGGCGTCTGCTTGACGGCTTCGCGCAGGATCGCGACGGCCTTCTTCGGCTGACCCGTCTGCAGCAGCGCCCAACCCAGCGTGTCGGTTATCTCGCCTATTTTCGGCGCCAGCTTGTGCGCCTGTTGCGCGTACTTCACCGCCTTCGCATCGTGATGCAGGCTGTAGAGCCAGGCCATGTTGTTCAGCGCGGCGACGTTGTGCGGGTACTTGTCGACGACCTTCTCGTACTGCGCCAGCGCCTTGTCGTTCTTGTCCATGCTCATGTAATAGTCGCCCAGCGCCGAGCGCATGGCCGCGTCGTCCGGATGCGCCTTGAGCCACGTGAGTACCGCGCTGTCGCCGCCGGCCGCCTGCGCGGCGCTCGCGGCGGTGATTTCCTTCGCCACCAGCGCGCGGCTCTGGTGCAGTTTCAGCGCCGACTGATACGCCTTGACCGCGTCGTCGTACTGCTTGCCCAGCACTTCGAGGTCGCCTTCGAGCGTATACGACGTCGCCGGGTATTTGCCGCGCAGGCTCCGCGCCAGAGAGATGCCCTCGTACAGGCGGCCGGACTGCAGTTGCGCCAGCGCATACAGCGATACCGCCGGCACGTAATCCGGATGCACATCGACGACTTTTTCCAGCTCCTCGCGGGCGGCGCCGAACTGCCCGTTCGCAATTTCGGCGCGGGCGAGATTGGTGCGAAAGCCGGGTGACTTCGGCTCGTTGTCGACTGCCTGCTTGAAGCTCTCGATCGCCGCATCCTTGTCGCCGCTGTTGAGCTGGGTGATGCCGAGCGCGTTCATGACAATGCCGCTGTGCGGCGCGATATCGGCGGCTTCCTGCGCGATGTCGAGCGCCTTCGCGGTTTTGCCGTGATTGGTGTAATAGCGCACCAGCAACAGCCGCGGCGTGACCGCTTTCGGGTCGACCGCGCGCGCCTTTTCGACCCACTTGAGCGCCTCGTCGCCATGACCCTGCGCGTCTTCGGCGCGCGCCAGGCCGACCATGGCGCGGGCCGATTTCGGCTGCCGCGTAATTGCGGTCTGGTAGTAATCCGCGGCTTTCTTGTACTGCTTGTTGTCGAAGGCGAGTTGCGCGAGGCTCAGACGGGCCAGTTCATCGTTGGGGTCGAGCTTGAGCGCCTGATTGAACTGCGCTTTCGCCTCGTCGTCCTTGCCCGCCACGCGCAGCGTGCCGCCGAGCAGGACATGCGGTTGCGCATCTTGCGGATGCGCCTTGACCAGCGCCTGCGACTTCGCCATCGCGTCCTTCGTCTTGCCCTGGCGCAGCAGCGCGACGATCAGCAGTTGCTCGCGGGTGTAGTCGGTCCTGGCGCCGGCCTTGACCGGCATTTTGTCCAGCAGCGCGATGGCCGTTTGCGGCTTGCCCGTCATGATGTAGTGCCGCGCGAACTGCAGGCCCTGCGCCTCGTTTTTGGGCGTGGGCAGGTCCGAAATCACCTTCGCGTTGGGGCCGGGGTGGCTGCCGGCCTTGGACATCATCGCCAGCAGTTGCGCGTCGGTGTACTGGTCGCCGGCGACCGGCCGCAGCACCTGGAGCGCCTGCTCCTGCTGGCCGCTCTTGTACAACGTCAGCGCCAGGAGCTTGCGCGCCTTGACGTTGTTCGGCTCGATACCGATGACGTTGCTCAAGTGCATTTCCGCCTGGCCGTAGCGCGCCTGCGCGTAGGCCACCGCGCCAAGCAGCAATTGCGCCGAAATGCTGTCGGGCGACACCTTGAGCACGAGCTGCAGTCGCGACTCGGCGGTCTGGTAGTTGCCGAGCTTGTAGGCGACCAGCGCACGCAGGTAGTTGGAAAACGGCTGATCGGGCGACGCGGTGTTCAGTTCTTTCAGATTGGTGAGCGCCGCCTGCAGCTTGTCGTCCTCGATCTGGGCCTGGGCGAGGCGCGCGCGCGCCATGAACGATTCCTGCGGCAGCAGCGTCGGCTCGGCGTTGGCCAGTGCCACGTTGTAGGCATCCTCCGCTTTGCCGTAGTGGCCCTGCGTCAGCGCCATCGTGGCCGTCATCAGCCAGGCGCGCGGATCCTTCGGCTTTTTCTGCTTGACTTGTTGCACCAGGTCTTCGGCACGCGCCTGGTCCTTGTTGACGAGTGCAACCTTGGCGAGGCCCAGCGTCGCGTCGGTCGCGTTCGGGTCGATCTGCAATGCGGAGTCGAAGCTCTTTTTCGCCTGGCCGGGCTTGTCGGAGGCGAGATAGGCCTCGCCACGCAGGATCATGAGTTGCGCGCGATCGGACGTGTTACGCACCACGTCCGGCTTGAGTTGGGTGAGCAGTTTTTCGCCCTGCCCCTGGATCAGCAGTGCACGCGCGAGCGGCACCGCGACTTCGCTTTTCGAGACGCCGTATTTTTCGGCCTTGCGCAGTTCGGTTTCGGCGTCGGCGGGGCTGCCAAGCATCAACGACGCGCGGCCCAGCATCAGCCACGCTTCGCCGTTTTCGGGCTGCTTCTGCAGCAGGTTCTTGAGTTGAATCAGCGAGGTGCGGTATTCGCCGGTGGTCGTGCTCTGGCGCGCCTGCGCGATGACGGCGCGCTCGGATTGATTGCATCCGACCAGCGCAAACGCAAGCGCGACGGCCGTCAATAACTTGATCGAGCCTTTTCTGTCCATATCTGACTCCCGTTCTATCCCTTTGAAAAAATAATGCCTTGCAGCGCTTCAGTCCGACATGGCAATGGCGTGCTTGCCGAGCAAGTCGTACAACGTCGGCCGGGTTATGCCGAGCATGTCGGCCGCTTTCGAGATGTTGCCCTCGGCGACCAGCATCGCCTTCTGGATCGCGCGGCGCTCGGCATCCGTGCGAACCTGGCGCAGATTGACGGCGATCGGTGCGCCGTCGGCACGGTCGAGCCCGAGGTCTTCGGCGTCGACCTGGCTGCCTTCGGCCATGATGACCGCGCTGTTGATGCGGTTTTCCATTTCGCGCACATTGCCGGGCCAGGGATGCGCCTCGATGGCCTGCACTGCATCGGCGGTGAAGCCGCGCAGCGGCCGGCCGTGGCGCTCGCTGTAGCGATCGAGCAGGCTGCGCGCGAGCACGATCGCATCGCCGCGGCGCTCGCGCACCGGCGGAATGTTGATCACGACTTCGCCGATGCGGTAGTACAAGTCCTCGCGGAATTTCTTGTCGGCGATCAGCTTGCGCAGGTCCTGGTGCGTCGCCGACACGATGCGCACATCGACGGCGATTTCCTCGCGGCCGCCGACCCGTTCGACCACGCGCTCCTGCAGGAAGCGCAGCAACTTGGCCTGCAGGCTCAACGGCATGTCGCCGATTTCGTCCAGAAACAGCGTGCCGCCGTCGGCGTGTTCGACCTTGCCGCGCGTCTGCCTGGCCGCGCCCGTGAATGCACCCTTCTCGTAACCGAACAGTTCGCTTTCAAGCAGGTTTTCCGGGATCGCGGCACAGTTGATCGCGACGAACGGGCCGTCGGCGCGCGGGCCAAGCTTGTGCAGCGCGTGAGCGAACAGTTCCTTGCCGGTGCCGGTTTCACCGAGCAACAGAATGGTCGCGTCGGTGGGCGCAACTTTTTCCACGAGGCGGCAGGTTTTAAGCATCGCGTCGCTCGCGCCGACGATGCCGTCGAGCGGCGAACTCTGCTGGCGGCGCAGCATGCGATTCTGCTCTTCGAGGTCGTACATCTTGTACGCGCGCTCGATCAGCAGATGCAGCGTGTCGATGTCGACCGGCTTGGAATAGAAATCGTAGGCGCCGAGGCCGACCGCGCGGATCGCGTTGTCGCGGTCGCCGTTGCCGGTGACGACGATCACCTTGGTGTGCGCGGCGAAGCCGAGAATTTCCTGCAGCGTGGCGAAGCCTTCGCCGACGCCGTTCGGATCCGGCGGCAGGCCGAGGTCCTGCACGACGACCGGCGGCTCGTGGCGACGCACCGCGGACAGCGCCGTGTCGCGGTTTTCGGCAATCACCACGTCGTAGTCATCCAGGCTCCAGCGAAGCTGGCTCTGCAGGCCGGCATCGTCCTCGACGATAAGCAGCTTGCGGCTCAATGGAGCGCCTCCCCGGCCGCGGCGGGTCTCGGTCGCTCTTCGGCCGGACGGGCCGCCGCAAGTGGCAGGCTGATGGTGAAAGTCGTGCCCTGTCCCGGCCGGCTGGCGACGTCCACGCTGCCGCCGGCCGCGGTGACGTACTCGCGCACCTGGTAGGCGCCGACGCCCATGCCCTTGCTGGATTTGGTGGTGAAGAACGGCTGGAACAGCCGCTCGCGTATGAAGTTGGCATCCATGCCTTCGCCGTCGTCCCTGACTTGAATTATCGCGTTGTCGCCGCTTCGTGCGAGCGACACTGTAACATGCCCATCCCCGGGCGTCGCATCCTGCGCGTTGCGGATGACGTGCCCCACGATAGCACAAAAGCGATCGGCCTCAACCTCGATGTAGAGATTTTCGTCGCCGGGTGCGAGCTGCGGAACCGGGCTGCGGTCGCACGTCTCGCCGATCGCCCGAGCAAGCAGATCGCGCGCCACGACGCGCCGCGGCCGACCCGCGTCGCCGCCGCGGCGAAGCTGCTCCAGCAGGCGATTCATGCGGTCGACCGAGTTGCCCACCGTTTTGATCATGTCGTCGATAAACGCCGGGTTGTGCTTGTGCTTCACGGCGTTCTTCACCATCAGCGACTGCTGTGCCGCGACGTTCTTGAGATCGTGCATGACGAACGCGGTAAGGCGGTTGTAGCCTTCGAACTGGCGCGCCTCGGCAAGCTTGCGCGCGCTTTCGTCGTGGCCGAGGTAGCTCGCGACCTGGCGGCCGGCCGTCTTGAGCAGATCGAGATCTTCCCAGTCGAGCGGACGCTTCGAGCGCGAGCGCGCCAGTACCACGAAGCCGGTCATTTCGGTGTCCTGCAACAGCGGCACGACGATCCACGCCTGCGATTGCTGCTCGAGCCAGGCCGGCGGCGTGACGCCCGCATAGGCCGACAGGCCGCGGCGCCATTCCGCCACGTCGAAAATCCATTCGCGGCGTTCGAGGAAACGGGCGAAGTCCGATTCGACCGGCTCGCTCACCTCGTCGTCCGGCGGCATGTTCCAGTTCGCGACCGGGCGGAAGCGGCGCGGATCTTCGCGCGTCCACAGCATGCCGCCGGGGCTGTCGGTGATCTGCGCGAGCGCGAGAATGCTGCGCTTGGCGAGCGGCGTCTGCTCGCTGGGGCGCGCCAGCGTTTCGATCAGGCGCAGCCATTCTTCGCGGTAATCGTAGCGGTAACTGAAGAAATGCTTGCTGACGAACACGCGCACGCGGGCGCGCGCCTGGCCGGAGAACAGCAGCATCAGAAGCACGACGGCGGCGCCGAACACGAAAATGACTTCGGCGAGCGTGCCCCAGGTGCCGCCGTAGAGACGAATGTAGTAGCCGCCGGCCGCGACCGCGACCAGGTAGATGCCGGCGCCGAGCAGCGTCGTCGAATAGAACACCATGCGCCGCGACACGAACACGTCGAGCGACCACGTCGGGTTGCGCGCCGCGGCAACCGCGAGCAGCGGCACCACCAATGCATCGACGAGACCGCGTGCGTTCCACAGCGCACGGAAGACGCCGTGCAACATCAGCGCGTACGAGTAGATCACGAGATCGTAAACGAACATCGCGCCGAGGCCGATGCACAGGAACTTGATTGCGTAGCGCTGGCTCGCGCGACTGTTGCGAAACAGTTGCTCGAGCAGGATCAGGCCGATCAGCGCGAGCATGAACAGGCCGCCGATCGGAACGATGGAGGCGTACGCGCGCAGCAGCGCCGGTGCGGGTTCGTAGGCGACGATCAGTGTGAACGCCAGCAGGCACAGCCAGAACGGGTGTACGAAGTAGCGCAGTTTCGACGGCAGCCGGACGCCGGCGCCGGCGCCGAGCAGGCGGAGCAGGAAAGTGAGCCAGAGGGCGCTGCGGACGATTTCCGCCGCCAGCACCCAGGCCAGCGGGACGGGCGCGGTATCCGCGCGGCTTAAGGCAAAAGCGAGAAACGCGCTCCAGAGCGCGGTGACCAGCGACGCCGCGACCATCAGGCCGCCCTGCAACCGGCCGCGCCAGCTCGTGAGCAGCAAGGCGGTCAGTACCAGAAAGGCGGCCGCCCCGGTCAGATAAGTAGCAACACCTGCTTCCATGCGATGAACGGTCCCTCGTTCCTTCCCTAGTCGTTTAGCGGCGCTATTTTACTCCGTTACACGCTCCGTTTGGGTCAAAAAACGCTTTAGATCGGCTACCACGCGTCCGGCGGTGCGGCCGTCCCACTTGTCCGGCGGGCGGTGCGATTCTCGTTTGGCGGCGAGCGCTTCGTCGAGTGCCGCCTGCAGCGTATCGGCGTTGACCAGGCGGTTCGTGCCCTCGGTGATCGTGATCGGCCGCTCGGTGTTGTCGCGCAACGTCAGACACGGAATGCCGAGATAGGTGGTCTCTTCCTGGATGCCGCCGGAGTCGGTTATGACCAGCTTCGAGTCGCTGACCAGCTTCATGAAATCGAGATAGCCGAGCGGGTCTATCAATTGAATCGGCGCATCGTCCGACAGCGTGAGATCGAAGTCCGCCATGCGCCGGCGGGTGCGCGGGTGTACGGCGAAAACCAGCGGGAGCTTTGCAGCGACGGCTTCGAGTTCGGCCAGCAGGCGCGCGAGCTGGTCGCGCTCGTCGACATTACTCGGGCGGTGCATTGTGACGGCGCCATATTCGTGCGGCGTGAGACCGAGGCGTTCGACGATGTCGCTCTTGGCGATCTTGTCGCGCATCAGCTCGAACGAATCGATCATGATGTTGCCGACGAAGGCGATCTTCGCGGCGTCGACGCCCTCAGCCGCAAGATTTTCATCGCCGTCCGGCGACGGCGTCCACAGCCGGTCGGCGATCGTGTCGGTCACCAGCCGGTTGATCTCTTCCGGCATGCGGCGATCGCGACTGCGCAGGCCGGCTTCGAGATGCGCAACGGGAATGTGCAGTTTGGTCGCGACCAGCGCGCAGGCGAGCGTCGAGTTGACGTCGCCGACGACGATCACGCAGTCGGGCTCGCGGTCGAGGCAGACCTTTTCGTATTCGAGCATGACGCGTGCAGTCTGATCGGCGTGCGAGCCGCTGCCGACGCCGAGGTGGATATCCGGGCGCGGCAGTTCGAGGTCGCGGAAGAAAGCGTCGGACATGCCGGGGTCGTAGTGCTGGCCGGTATGCACCAGTTGAACCCGGCACCACGACTCGCGCGCGAGCGCATGCCACAGCGGCGCGATCTTCATGAAATTGGGCCGCGCGGCCGCGATCAGGTGGATTAATGTTCGGGGTTCGGCGCCGGCGGCGCTATCCATCGGTGGCGTCAAAACAGCTATCCCTCGCTGATGTTATATCTGCGGTGCAGGATAGCACTAATCCGCCGATGGCGGGAGCGGCCGCAGCCGCTCCCGCTGGCGATCATGAGGACCTAGCGGCGTCGGCGGCGGAACGGCAGCGCCACGCCGAGCAGCAAAAGGAAACCGAACACACCGAATGCGCCCGCACCGCCGGTGGCCGATGCAGTCGATTGGGGATCCTTGGCTGCCGGGTCATCCGGGCTCGGCGGCGGATCGTCCTGCACCGACGTGCTCTCGACGTGGACGCGCACCGTCTTGACGATGTCGCCACCCGCGCCTTGGCAGTCGATGGAGAAGTCGGTGTCGGCCTGCAACGGGCCGACGGTCGTCTGCCCGCTCGTCGAGACGTCACCCGACCAGCCACCGCTGGCGGTGCACGACTTGGCGTATTGCGTGCTCCAGGTCAGCACCGAATCCTGCCCGGCTTGTATCGACGCGGGCGAAGCCGCCAGCGTTGCGGTCGGTGGCTGTACCGTCGCGTCGGCGACACGCACGGAGACTTCCGCCGAACCGCCATCGCCGGTGCAGTCGATCGTGTAGGTGTGCGCGCCATTGATCGGCCCGATTTTCTGCTGGCCGCTGGGCGCATTGCCCGACATCCACGTTCCGGTGCAACTGTTTGCGCCGATCGCATCCCAGTGCAGCGTCGTCGTGCCGCTGGGCGCCACCGGGTTCGGATCGGCGTAGAACTCGATCCGCGGTTGGTAGCTGGTTACTGCATGACGCGGCACCACGGCCCACATGGCTTCATTGGTGTAATCCGGTTTGACCGAGCGGTCGCTGAATATCTGCCACGCCAGTGCGGAATTCGTAATGCCGGAGTTGGCCGCCGCTGCCAATGCCGGCTGCATGTTGGACGGGTAGCCGGTTGGCGAACTGGCGAACCCGTACATTTCTCCGGCCTGGTACTTTCCGCTGCCCCATGCGGAAAGCATTGCAGGCGAATTGCACGTCAGCCCGACAAGATTCGGATACTGCGCCGCGTAACTTTGCCCGATGTTCTGATAGATCGGTGAATCGACACCATCGGTGACTATCAGCGTATAGGCGGATGCCAGCAGCCAGCAGTAGTCCGGCTCGGTCATCCGGTTCACCACGAATTGAGCCTTCCAGCGCAGGAATGTCTGGGCGCCGCTGAAGCCTTGCCCCGCCAGGTGACCGATTGCCCAGGTGAAGAAATCGTCCTGCCACGGTGCGAGCGACGTATGGTTTTCGTAATGCGTCGCGCAGCAGCCGGTGGTAATGGCGCCCAGCTTGTTGGCATCCGGGTTGTTCGTGTAAGTACTGTTGTACCAGTTCAGGTTGTTTTTCAGTATATCGACGAAATAGGACTTGAGCGGGCTGTTATCCGGCGTGATGTAGGCCGCATCGCCCAGCGTGCGCATGCCCCATGCCTGGCCGCGGACCTGGTTGGGTCTGAGCAGCCCGTCCTTGTAGTTGCGATAACTGGGCGCCATCTGGAACTCGTTCCAGTCCGCCCAGGAGTCGAGTTGCTCGAGATAATAGAAATCACCGGTCACTATATACGACAGGTAGCCGATCGACGGTTCGTGGGCGGCGTTGGGAATGTTCGGATCGCTGCAGTCGCCGCCGCAAGCCGGAAACGCCTCATGCTGACCGGTTCCGGGATTGTAAGTGTTGCCGTAGGTGCCAAGCAGCGTCATGTACGGGTAGTCGAGGATGCTGACGGGCCGACCGGTGTTCTGGTCGCGATAATAAATGTTGTAACTGCCGGCAGCATCGTCATTCGCCAGCATCCAGTTGTATGCACGCACGTCGGTGCTGAGCAGGTACGCAACGCTCCAGCGCGGCAGCGGACCGATCGCGGCCTGGGCGCCGGCTTCGGACATGTGCTGCGTCTGGTCGCCGTGGCTCATCGGCGGAACGCTCTGGATGACCGTGTTGAGGAAGTCGTCGGTCGGATGCACACCGGCGGCATATTGCGGCACGGCCTTGGAAGCCTGAATGTAATTGCCGTCGAGCTTCGCATAGACATCGGCTTTATCGCCCCACCACAGGATGTGGTGCCAGCGGGTCTGCGCGTAATGGTCGATAGCCGTTTTCTGGTAGACGTTGCTGCCGACGGTGATCGTCGCGTCGTAGGTAATATTCTGCGGGTTCGGGGCCCAGGCCCAGTCGTTTTCGATGACGACGTTGACGCGCACGCGGTTGATCGGATCGCCGGCATACGCGCGTACATAGAAGTAGGCGGCAAGATGGGGACTCGGGCCGGAACCGGATTGCAGCGGTCCGCCGACGATCCACTCCGAAACCTGCGGGCCGGACAACCAGAGGTTGCATTGTTTTCCCCATGGCTTGCAGCTTGCATTGTCCTGCGCCTGCTGAAGCAGACTGCGCGCGTCGGCCGTCATCGTCTGGCCGTTAACATTCAGCGTGACCTTGGCGTCGAAACTGGTTGCCAGCAGGCTGCTCAACGTTACGTTCGGCGCGGTTGCGGCCTCGCCGCCCGTATCGAGCGTAATGATCCTGGTCGCGGTGGCGGACAGCTCCGGCACGACGACGGTGACGACGGCGTGACGCAATGAACCGTCGGCATTCGTTGCCTTGGGATCCACCTGGATCGGAATCGAATTGCCGTCCAGCAGCGCGCGCAAATGAGCGCCCGACGGCACGTCGCCATCCTTGAAGATTTGACCGAAGGTGACCGGAACGTTTGTTTGCGCCTGGCTCGATTCGCTGACCGCCTGCATGGTCACGACCGCCGCCGAGGCGCCGACGGCAAACGTGCCGCCGATGGAAAAAATTAGACTGAGAAATGCATACCGCCAGACCTGTCGCCTGCCCATAACCGCGCCCCCGTGGCTTCATGAATATTTCAGCCACGGAGATTTCCCCAGCGTGGCCGGCTCCTCCCCAGGAGCCGGTCCGCTAGAGCGGCAGACTCTCTGGCAGCCCGGCGGTCATGGCGCTCGCGCACTTTAGATCCGTAGCTTTGCGTCACTGCCTTTCGGCAGCTTTGCCTTTTTTCAGAAAAACTTGTGTCCGATTGACACTGGTAAGTCTAATGGACGCCCGCTCGCTCCGTGCGCCGCCCATCGACTCGTTTTGACCGTTGATAAAGGGTTCGCCCTATAGAAAAATCCTGCTTGAACTTCGGGATTTCCCGAGCAACCGATTATCTTCAACTCTGCTACTCTAATAGGCGTTCGATATGTATCGTCGTTGATCAGAACTGGTCATAATTCATGGAAGAAAAAAGTAGCTGGAAGGGGAATTTCCCGCAATTTTCGGACGACGCTGTCGCACTAACGGACGAGAGTTTTACGTCCGCAAAGACGGCTCGCTCACGCGGTGCGATCCGGCATCCACGGGTGCTGCATCTGCTTTCGGATTATCGGCCGGCCTTTACCGGCCACGGCATCTATTGGGAGAAGCTCTGGCCCCGCCTCACGGCGCTTGGCGGCGTGCACGACGTTCTGGTGGTGCAAACGCCGCGCCCCGCAAACTACCGGGCCCAGCAGGGGTCCGGCGCGAAGTTGCTTTACCTCAGCGCCACGGCGCCGGAACGACGGACGCGGAAGATCATCGAACTCAATTGCTGGTTGCTGCTGCACCTCCACCGCTACGACGTCCTGCATACGCATTCGCACGTCGATCGATATTTTCTGAGCCATTGGCTCGCCCGCGTTCTTCGCATTCCGGTCATTTATTCCGCGACGCTGAACGATACGCCCGAGGTGCTCAAAAATTCCTACAGGCGCTCGCTGCGACCGTACGCGGGATTTATGCTCAAGCGAATGGATCACCTGATTGCCAATGGCGGACAACTGGCGGAAGGCGCTGCCCGCGATCTCGGTTCCGATCGCGTCAGCCTCATCCGCAACGGCGTGCAATGCGGACCGCCGAAGCGCAGCTCAATGGACTTGCGCCGGAAGCTGCGCATTCCGGAAGACGCGCTGGTGTTGCTGTGCGTGGGCGGCATTTGCCGACGCAAGGCGACGCGCCTCCTGGTCGAAAACCACCGCCGACAACTGGCAAACGGAAAAATCTGTCATCTGGTGCTCGTCGGACCGGACGTGGAACCCGGTTATGCGTCCGCGCTACGCAATCTGGTTGCGCAACACGGGTTGAGCGACTGCATTCATTTTGCCGGCCAATCGGACGATCCGGCGTCTTATTATGAAATGGCGGACATATTCGTCTTCGCGTCAATCCGCGAAGGTTTCGGCAATGTTGTCGGCGAAGCCATGTCGATGGGTCTGCCGGCCATATCGAGGCGGCTGCCCGGCTGCACCGATTTCTTTATCACCCATGGCCAGACCGGATTCCTGTTCGACAACGAAAGCGAATACAGGCTCTACGTCGATCGGCTTGCGTCGGATGCCGCGTTGCGTTCGGAAATGGGGCACGCCGCCCGCCAATGGATAACGCGGGAGCTTTCCATGGATGCGGCGGCGCGGCAATATCAACATGTCTACGATCAATGCGTAAAAGCCGAACGGCACCCCAGCTCCGTTCGTTCGTAAATGACCACGTCGAAACTTCTTTTTCGGGGCGCCGGGCTTCGCGTCGTTAACCTGATCGTAACGCTTGCCTGCTCTTTTTTTCTTGCGCCTTTCGTTATTCATTCCCTCGGCGATCGCTGGTACGGCCTCTGGGTTTTGATCGGCACCTTCATCAGTTTTTACGGCTTGCTCGACTTCGGCCTGTCCGGCGCGACCCAGCGCTACCTGGCGCACGCGATGCCGAGAAACGATCACGATGAGCTGAATACCATTATCGTCGCGTCGTTGGTCATGTTCTCGGGCATCGCGCTGGTCGCATTCACGATTACCGTCGGCCTCGTTGCATTCGCGCCGGTTTTCATCAGCCGTCCCGAAAACCTGAAAATATTTCGCGAAGTCACGTTCATCATGGGGACGAGCTTCGCAATCTCACTGCCCTTCTATACCCAGTTCGGAATCCTGACCGCGAACTTTCGATTCGACTATTCGAGTTACATCCAGATTAGCAAGGCGCTGGTACGGACGGCGCTGTTTTTTCTGTTTCTGGAATGGGGCTACGGCATCGTTGCACTGGCGGTCATCAGCATTTGCGTCGACATGGTGGGGTACGTGGCGCTGTTGCTGCTTGCACGACACCTGGCTCCATGGATGAAACTGAGGCGAAGGCATTTTTCCCTGGCGAAGATGCGCGAACTACTCGGTTTCGGAATTTTCGCGTTCGTCTCGAAAGTCTCGGGAAAAATCCGGTTCGAGATCGACAACGTGGTGATCGCCGGCACCCTGGGGCTCGCGCCGGTTACACATTTCAATATCGCAACCAAGCTGAACGGTTACTTCTTTAGCGCCCTCGATGGCATGGTTTTAGCTCCCACCAGTTTGTACGCGCGCTACCTCGGCGAAGGTAAACATCAGCAAATCCGCGACAAGTTCCTTATCTTTTCGCGAATCAAATCGGTGCTGGGCATCTTCGGTATCGGCGCCGTGCTGATTTTTGCACGGCCTTTCATCAGCCTCTGGGTCGGTCCGCAATACCTGGACGCCTTCCTGCCGCTGGTCATTATCATGGTGGCGCGCATACCGAGTCTCGGCCAAAGCACTGCCACCGGCGCGATCTATGCCCTCGGCAAGCCGCAATTTCTCGCGTACATCAACCTCGGCGAAGCCGTCGCCAACCTCGCACTAAGCTTGTTGCTGGTCCGCTGGTACGGGATCGTCGGCGTGGCGCTGGGCACCGCAATTCCGCTGGCTGTCAATTGTCTGACGGTTCAGCCCGTTTATACCTGTCGTATCATCGGGCTCCCGCTTACGACGTTCGTCCGCAGGACACTACCGATCCTGGTAGCGGGAGCCATCGCCCAGCTACCTCTCGCATACGCCATGACGAAGGTTGACCTCACCGCGTACTGGCAGATAGCGGCATGGGCCATCTGTTACTACGTGCCGTTGCTGGTGCTGTTCTATTCGGTGATGCTGAGTTCGGAAGAGCGGCAGCTTTTTGCCGACGCTTTGCCGTCGATCGGGCCGAGATTGCGAAGCTTCTACGGGTCGACGCGCAGCACGAGGCCCAGCGGCCACGGCTGAAGGGCGTCCGCTAGTCAGCCGCCTCTTCCGCCAACGCCAACGTTCTTTGCAGTTCGCGTTTGTGCCACTGCGCCCGTTTCCGATACGACCGGGCGTTACGACGGGTGTCGCTGCCGTGAAGGACCAGATGATGGACGGCGAGGCAGGCAAGACGGGCACGAGCGCTGCCGGCCGATTTGCCGTACCCGTCGCTGAACGCCTGCGTTGCGGTGCGGGAAGCCGAAGGCATCCACCATCCGGGGCTTTTGACGGCGAATCGCATGGCCGATACGATGCTGCGCTCCATCCAGATATAATCCCACCACGGCGTCATCCGCTCCCATTCACCGACTCCGAAGTCGATCACCGTCAACCTTTCCGGCGACCACAACACGTTTTGCGGCGTAAAGTCTCCGTGCGTGACACAGAGGGTTTCGGAACCCAGCGACTGGATCAGGGCCAGCAACCGGCGTCGATCGTCGTGTTCCAGCAGCGAGAGGCAATCTTCGCGGTTAGACAGGTAGGTTTCAAAGGCCGGCGCCAAAGGCCCGACCTCGGCGGTGGATTCATGCCATTCACGCAACCATCTGCCCGTCTGTACGCATGCCTGTTGCAGTGTTCTTTGCCAATGCTGAAACGTGCAGGTGCGGAATGGTCGCGAAAACGAAAAATGGCACAAGCTCTGGACGGTCGGATCCCGAACCCGTTGCATCAGCAAAAGCTGGCTTTGCTCGCAACTGCCGAGGTACGGGATGCAGACATCGTCTCTGCCGGCATAAGCCGCCCGTGCGGCCTGAATGAACCGGATCTGCTTTTTGAACAAGACGCCGTCGCGGCAATATTTCGCGACCACCCCGAAACGGTCCGTAGCGGTCTCGACGTCGAGCATCCAGATGTTGGAATAGGCACGGGAGGCACGCTTTGCCACGTTGACACTGCGCACCGGTTGTTTGAGAACCGACGCCAGCAACGCCCTGAAATCCTCCTCAACGGGCGGTTCGACTGCCGCCGCCATCATTATTGCCTTTCGCAGAAAAACGCCAGGTCGTGACACAGCAGCCCCAGCTGCCCCAGTCGCGCTCTTCGGCGGAGCGTATCGACTCCCCGTTGAACGCTTGTCGGGCGCCCTGCCTGCTCGAGTACGCGCCCGACCGTCGGCACGTCGATCGCATCAATATCCTGAAGCGATCTTGAGCGGGGGTAGATCGCGATATGGGAGACCGGGTGCTGGTAACCGGGGAACGGCACGAACGGGGTATCCGTGCTGAATCCCGTTTCCCGCAGCATGCGGCGCAAGGTCCGCCAACCGTAAATATACGTCTGATACGGTCTGTTCTGCTTTGCCCTGCTCCATTTGTCGGCCAGCCATCGCGGCATAATGTTCACGAACGGCAGGCCGCTATGCGGATCCTTCAACACCGTTCGCGGATGCCACCGGTTTTCGATCGCGAGGTAAAACATGCCGCCAGGTTTCAATACCCGCCGGATCTCGCGAAGCATTGCAAGTTGCCTGGTATGCGGATGCTCGCCGGCGTCGTTGACGCCGACCCACTCCAGCACGCCGACCACGACGGCAAGATCGAGCGACGCATCTTCCACGGGCAGTCGTGTCGCGTCGGCCTGGCGATAGGCGATGTTGGATATGCCCGCCTCCTGCGTCAGCGACCGTGCCAGGGCGACATTGTCGGGGTTGCCGTCGATGCCTATGACCTGTTCGAATTCGGCGGAAAGTCCACGGCATATCACGCCGGCGCCACAGCCGATATCGAGCGCGCGAAGATGCGGGCGCCCAACCATGTGGTGACGCAAAAACGTGATCAATCCCGTGTGACGGGAATCGGACAGAACGTAGTTCTTGTAGCGCCCGTCCGGCACGTCCAGCAGGCGGCGAAATGAAAAGGCGGCAGCGGAAACGTCAGTGTTGCTGGTCATCCGAAAACTCCCTGTAAATGATTCCTGTGTCGGGAAGTATACAGCGACACGCAGGCTGCGGCAGTATGGGTTTACCCGAGCGGGGTTTTGCCCGAGACTACCTGCCGTCAAAGCGAGATGCGAAAATGATCGCCAATCCACGGAAGGATAGGACGATGCATTTCAGGTTTCTGCCGTTAAAGTCTCTGCCCAGGCTGGCGTGGTGCGCGAAGCTGACCCGCGGGAGCGATGAAATTCTGGTCGAACATGGCGATTGGGTAGAAACCCGGCCTGACCTGTTTGTCGAGGGCGCCTGGGGCGGCGCCTTCAACAACGGAGCGCTGAGCAACGCGCAGATTCTTCTCGGTTCGGGAGCCGAACTGCGTGCCGACGAGGCCGTGTTCTGCACCACGACGCACACGAAAGAACGCCTGCAAAGCATTCGCAAGCGCGACGAACTTTTTATTTCGAACTCGTTCGCCTATCTGCTCAGCGCGGCGGGCGATTCGGTCGATATCAACTATCGGCTCTACGAACGCGATTTCATGACTTCGCTCCACGGTATCCGGAAGGCGAAAAAGTTTGTGCCTACCGCTGCCGGACGGCGGGTTCGCCTCCACTACAGTGAACGGATCGTTGTCGACCGGGGACTGAATATCCGGTGCAATCGCTACGGCGAGGTGCCCACATTTTCGACCTTCGAAGAATACGCCGATGTGGTCAACCGCCTGCTTGCGGAGCTGAACGCCAACGCCGCGGATGCAGAGCGAAAAGTCCGCTACCGGCCTTTGTCCACCATATCCACGGGTTACGACTCACCCGCTGCCACCGTTTTTGCTCAGCGGCACGGCTGTAAGGAAGCGCTCACGTTTGTCGAGGCGCGCACCGAATATAACGATCCGGCCTGGGGCGATGTCGATGCCAACGACAGCGGCATGGAAATCGCCCGATACCTTGGCGTTGACGTCCATGCCTTTCGCCGCAACGACTACGACCAGCGCCGCGACCACCCGGAGGCTGAATTCATCGCCACCGGCAACGGCGGCGACGACGTAATCATGTGCAACGCCGAGGAAAAGCTTTCCGGCACGATGCTCTATACCGGCTTTCTCGGCGACGTCGTCTGGGACTGCAATTCGACGCATCAGGAACTGAGCAGGGACTACGTTTACAAGGATCCGTCCGGCGCGAGCTTCAACGAGTTTCGGCTGCGCGTGGGCTTCATTCACGTGCCGGTTCCCTTGCTGACCTTCACCCGCCACCCGGAGCTGCACCGCATTTCGCAGTCGGAGGCGATGGCGCCGTGGCGGGTCGGCGGAAGCTACGACCGCCCGATACCGCGGCGCCTCGTCGAGACCAGCGGCGTCCCGCGGCATCTGTACGCGCAAAGCAAGAAAGCCATCACCCAGCCGATCTGGCTTCCGATCGACTTCGAGCGCACCATGTTGCCGGCTTCTTACAATGACCTGCTGGACTACGTTGCACGCATCGAGACACAGCTTTCCTTGTCCGCCAGGTTCAAGAGGTTGGTCGCGCCCGCGATGCGCGGTTGGTCGCATCGCGTCGGTTCGATCGTAAAGGACAACATCAACTGGTACGACAAAAAGCAAGCGCGCATGACCGGCCGACGGTTGTTTCCCGAACTCGACAGTTCGGTCCGTCAAACGAATTTTCTTTACGACACGGCAGCAGGCCTCAAATTCCACTGGGCTATCGACAAGATCCGGCCGCGATACCAGGGCTCGGCCCTGGCCCGTGATCCGATCTTGCACCGCGCCGGCCAGTCGTGGGCGCCGGGCCGATGAACCGGCATTCGGGCGCCATATCCGGATTTTTCCGGGTCGGCGCCCGTCTTGACAGGAGCAATGTTTCCATGTCATAAAATCGTACCCGCGGTTACTCGCGGGCCCAAACAAATGGAATTGAGATGCTGTTTTGCACTCATAAACAGGGACGACCATGGGATGTCATTCGCAGCCGGAGTTGACCAGGACCCGGCTGAAGTTCGAGTTCCTGAGAAACGAACACCTCCCCCGGCTCGCATGGTGTGCGCGAATTTCCCGCGATTCAGACGCTGTTCAAATCGAGCACGGTGACTGGGTCGAGACACGCGATAATTTCTTCGTGGAAGGGGCATGGGACGGCGCTTTCGACGGGGGCGCGCTTGACGAGGCCCGCGTTCTTCTCGGATCCGGCGGACAACTACTGGACGATGCGGTCGTTTTCTACGCGACGACGCACACGATGGAGCGTCTGCAAAGCGTCCGCGTCGGCGACGACCTGTTCATTTCGAATTCGTTCGCCTACCTCCTGACGGCCACCGGCGATTCTCCCGATGTGAATTACCGCTTCTACGAGCGCGATTTCATAACGTTTCTCAAAGGACGCCGTGCCGCAGCACGAGCTGTGCCGACCATGCTCAAGCGGCATGTTCATCTGTATTACGGTGAAAAAATCGTTGTCGGCCCCGACCTTGAAGTCGGCGTCACAGCGTATTCGCCCGGCCCGTCTGTAAGCTCCTATGGCGAATACGTTGAAATCGTCAACGGCCTGCTCGCCAGGCTCAACGACAACGCAAACGCGGCGTCGAGATCCGTACGATACGCACCGATCTCGACCCTCTCCACCGGCTACGACTCACCCGCCTGCACCGTATTTGCAAAGAAGATCGGCTGCCGCACGGCCATCACATTTCTCGAAGCACGCGATGAATATAACGGGCGTCGACGAGGATCGCTTGCCGACTCATCCGACAGCGGCATGGAGATCGGCAAGTACCTGGACGTCGAACTATTCGCATTCGGGCGTAGCGAGTATCTGCGCCGATACGACTATCCCGAAGCCGAGTTCCTTGCTACCGGGAACGGCGGGGACGATGTCGTCATCTGCGCGGCGCAGGATTATCTGCCAGGCAGGATGCTGTTCACGGGTTACCTGGGCGACACCTTGTGGGGGGCCGACACCGATCCAAGCGGAAGCTGCGATTACAAATTCAGTTACCCGGCGGGAGGCACCTTCAATGAATTCCGTTTACGAGTGGGTTTCATCCATGTGCCGGTACCCTTGCTGACCTTTCCGAACCACTCCGACATCTTGCGCATATCCCGATCGTCCGAGATGGCGCCATGGCGACTGGGCGGCAACTATGACCGTCCTATTCCGCGCCGCCTGGTCGAATCCAGTGGCGTTCCGCGGTCCATCTACGCTCGAGAAAAAAAAGCCGTAAGCCAGCCTTTCTGGCTTCCATCGGAAGGCCAGCGCATCCGCGCGATGATGTCGCCCCATTCGTGGGAAAGTCTGCTGTCATACTTCACAAGCCCGGAGGTCAAGTCCCGCCTGTCGCTTGCCAGCCGATTGAAGATGCTGCTCTTGCCGACAGCACCGATTCCCGCGTTTCTGAACCGATGCACATGGAAGGTAAAAAGGGTCCTTGGAACCCGGCTGTTACCTGAATTGCAGGAAGGCCAATTTCGTACGAGTATTCTCTACTCGACGCCCGTCGGATTGAAGTTTCACTGGGCGATCCAAAGAACGGCGGTGCGATACAGCACAACCTGCCATAACCTGAGGAAGGCATGAATCAGGCATCCGACATGAAAATCAGCGCCAATGAATTTGCCGCCATTATGGGCGGACAGTGGGCCCCTGCGCCCCCGGATGACTGGCGATTCCGAGGCTTATGCTATTCACGAGCACGTTATAGACCGGGTCAAGTGATACTCGGCCGGGCCGACGGGTTCCCATACGGGCTGGACATTTCCGACTTGCAAGGCGACATGGGCCGGACCGGCGTAATCCTGACTCGCCAAAGCAAATGGCCGCCGGATGCGCAAATGCCGGTCCTGCGAATCGATTCCATTCGCCCGGCGATCAGACGCCTGGCAAAGCATCTGCGTCCGCGACTTGAAACACCTATCGTCGCCATCACCGGGAGCGTCGGGAAAACGAGTTCGTGCCACCTGGCGCGTCATCTTCTCGGCCGGGACGGCCGGGTGAGCACCAATGGCCAGGACAATTACGCCGACGGTGTTTTCTGTGAAACGGCCAATCTCGGCATAGTCGATTATCTCGTTATCGAGGCGTGTGTGCAGTCACTGGGCGAGGCAAGCGAGATGTTGAAACCTCACGTCGCCGTACTGACTCACATCTCTCCCGCCCACATGGCGTTGCACAAGGATCTTGCGGATCTGGCGGAAAAGAAGGCACAGCTTTTCACGCATATGGCGCCGGGGGGTACAGCCGTCATTAATCGCGACATCCCTTACTTCGACCGGGTACTGGCGATAGCGAGGGAGAGAGCCGGTAACGTATGGACTTTCGGTGTGCACGCCGAATCGGACCTGCAGCTGTCAGGCTACGACATCGCGCGTCGTACTGTACGTGCGCGCATCTTCGGGAAGGAAGTCGAATACGAACTTGGAATGCCCGGCCGCCACATGGCGATAAACAGTCTTGGTGTACTGGCGGCCTGCCACGCGCTCGGCGTTGACTGGCTTCCGCTATTGGCACATTGCGCGACGGCGCGACCCGTCGTCGGCAGAGGCGGCACAGTCTCATGGAAAGTGGCAGGGATGCGCGTGTCCATTATAGATGACACCTGGAATGCCAATCCCGCGTCAATGGAAGCCTCGTTTGTCAGCCTGGCCAACGCGACACCGGATTACGGCGGCCGCCGAATTGCAGTATTGGCGGATATGCTGGAGCTGGGCGATAACTCCGCGGCTTATCACCGGCAATTAGTGAAACCGCTTCTTCAGGCCGGCGTGGACAAGGTTTACCTCGCGGGCGATTCCATGGCCCACTTATGGGCCGAATTGCCGGGCGGTTTGCAAGGCAAATGGACTCGCGAGGCAGCCGATCTGCTGTGGCCTCTTGTAAAGGACCTGAGGGACGGGGACGTCATCCTTTTAAAGGGATCGCACGGCACGCGCCTGCATCGACTCGTCGCCGATCTCCGATCGTTGACCCTCGCGCCTCGCCTCGGTCTGTCGGTATCCCGCGCGTTCTCGACGTGCGCTCGACGGGTAGAACCGCATGTACCTTTTCCTTTCAAGAGGTGGGCTTCGTGGCAGCTCGAGAAGCTTATTCAGCGACGGACTCGAAGCGAAGAAACCCTGGCCAGCGCAAACGACATTTAGACGCTCGTGATCTCTTTGATTATAACAACGTATAACCGCGCCCAACTCATGTCGGAGGCGCTTGAAAGCGTAGCGGCTTCCACTACCGGCCCGACATTGTCCGTCGAGGTAATTCTGGTGGACAACAACAGCACGGACGATACGGCGGCTGTCGTTACGGCGATTCGCGATAAAGGCTTCCCGTTTGATCTGATTTACCTGCGCGAGCCACAGCAAGGCACGTCTTACGCGCGAAATACCGGTATTCGTGCGGCGCATGGAGAGTACCTGGTGTTCATGGACGACGACCAGCGCATCGCGCCCGACTACCTGATGCGCGTGGAAGCCGCTTTCGTGGAAACCGGAGCGGCCTGCCTGGGCGGCCCGATTCACTATTACAATGCGGTGAACATTCCGCGCTGGCTCGCGCCTGTTCTCCGGCACAAGGGACAACTCGACTACGGCGACGAGATCAAGCGTCTGGGACCGGACGGCCAGCGACTCGGCGGCGGCAACCTCGCCTTCAGCCGTTCGGAGATGATGCAGATCGGCAATTTCGACACGCGCCTCGGACACCACGGCACGCAGTTGGGCGGCAGCGAGGATTGGGAGATCCAGGATCGGGTCATTGCACAAGGCAAATTAGTCGCCTACCACCCGAAACTCGTCCAGTATCATTACCTGCGCCCCGAACGGTATCGGAAACGGTACTGGCGCAGGCTTTACTTCGCCTACGGACGCAGCCTGACGCTCCGAACAGACTATCGCACCGCCAACCTCCTGTTCGGGGTGCCGCGCCACTTGTGGTGGGCACTTGTCACCCGGGATCTACGCAACCTGGCGGTCGGCTGGATCACCCGCCACCAGTACCTGTTCGCGCGGCAACTTGCGGTGTGGTTGCAACTGGGCCGAATCTACGAGGCACGGCGCAGCCGGCAAACGCTGAACACAGGCCGGCCTCAGCAACAAAAGCCTTCGTGAAAACGGCAGAACTGCTATTTCGCGGCGCAGGCTTGCGCGTTTTGACGATGGTGCTGACCCTCATCAGTTCCTTTTTCCTTGCGCCCTACGTCATCCACTCGCTCGGCGACCACTGGTACGGGCTATGGGTGCTTGTCGGCACATTTATCAGTTTTTACGGCCTGATGGATCTCGGCATATCAAGCGCCACGCAACGTTATCTGGCGCATGCGATCCCGCGAAACGATTCCGAGGAAATGAACACGATCGTCGCCGCGTCGCTCGCAATGTTCTGCGGCATCGGCTTGGTCGCGTTTCTGGTCACGCTGGGCATCGTCGGATTCGCCGGGTTCTTCATGAGCGACCCACACAACCTCACAGTCTTTCGCGACGTCATATTCATCATGGGCACGGGATTTGCGATTTCGTTTCCCTTTTACACGCAGTTCGGCATTCTTAACGCTTACCTGCGGCTCGACTATTCGAGCTATATCACGATCGGAAAGGTCGTTCTGCGAACCAGCCTCTTCTTCCTCTTTCTAAGCTGGGGCTATGGCATCATCGTGCTGGCTGTGCTCAGCGTCGGCACCGACCTGGCCGGCTACGTCGCACTTACGATAATGTCGTACCGCCTTTCACCATGGCTGAAAGTGAGGCGTCGCCATTTTGCCTACTCGAAAATGCGCGAGCTTATCGGGTTCGGCATTTACGCATTCATCGGCCAGATTGCGGGCGCGATCAAATTTCGCCTCGACAATATCGTGATCGCAAGCAACATGGGGCTGGCACCCGTCACGCACTTCAATATCGCCACCAAGCTCAACGGCTACTATTTCGGGGCGCTCAACAGCATGGTACCCGCGCCGACGAGCCTGTATGCGCGCTACCTCGGCCGAGGTGAAATGCAGCAGATACGCGACAAATACCTCATCCTGTCGCGTATAAAAACAATCCTCGGCATCCTGGGAATGGGCGCCGTCATGATATTCGCCCGGCCGTTCATTACACTCTGGGTCGGCCCGCAGTACCTGGACGCCTTTCTGCCGCTGGTGGTCATCATGGGCGGCCGGCTGATGACCGCGACGTTAAGCCCTGCTATCGGCGTTATATACGCGTTGGCGCGACAGAAGTTTACTGCGTACCTGAATCTCGGCGAGGCTTTGGCAAACCTGGCGCTCAGCCTGTGGCTCGTCCGCGACTATGGCATCCTCGGGGTGGCGCTGGGTACGGCGATCCCGATGCTCGCGACGCGGTTGACCATCATGCCGGTATTTATCTGCCGGATAATGGAGCTTCCCCTGTCACGCTTCATTCGCGAGCTCGCGCCCATCATGGTTCTCGGAATTGTCGTTCAGGTACCCTTGTTTTACGCCGTGACGCAGGTTCACATCACAACGTACTGGCAGATCATCGCGTGGGCCGTGGGCTACTATTCGCCAATATTGTTATTCTTCTATTTCGTCATGCTGACTTCGAACGAGCGCTTGCTTTTCGCGGAAGCCTTGCCGTTCCCGGCAGCTTCCTGACCGCCCGACCCCCGCTTCGCCTCCGGCCGCGGCACGATATCCCAGTTCGCATAGTTCGTATAATCCGGCGTGGTCGGCCGGCTGGTAAAAATCTTCCATGCCTCGGCGGCGCCCGGCACGCCGGCATCGACGGAGGCGGCCAGTGCCGGCTGCATATTGGCGGGATAGCCGGTCGGACTCCATGGAAAACCGTACATGTCGCCGGGCTTGTAATGACGGCCGAGATGATCTGCCATTGCATCGCCACCACATTTCATTTTGGCTACCTTGGCGGAAACCGCTTTGATGTACACCTTGTGAAAGCTGTCGTACATGGCATCGTGCCGCCCGTCCGTAACCGGCAGCGTGTAGTCCGAGCCGTAGACGTAGCAGAACCCCGGCGCCACCATCCTGCCGACCGGAAATTTCGCTTTCCACTGCAACAAAGCATCGGCCCCCTTGAAGCCGAGGTCGGCAAGGTGGCCGATAGCCCAGGTAAAGAAGTCGTCCTGCCACGGCGCAACCGATGTGTGGTGCTCATAATGTGTGGCGCAACAACCGCTGGTGAGGACGCCCAGCTTGTTGGCGTCGGGGTTGTCCGTGTACTGACTGTTGTACCAGGCGAGATTGTTGTTGAGCATGCCGACAAAATAGGGCTTGAGCGGGCTTTTGTCCGGCGTAATGTAGGCGACGTCGCCCAACGTACGCATTCCCCAGGCCTGCCCGCGAACCTGATTGGGCTTGAGTAAACCTTTTGCGTGGTCGCGGTAGCCAGGATTCATCTGCAAGGCATTCCAATCCGCCCAGAACTGCAGTTGTTCGAGATAATAGAAGTCGCCGGTGACCATGTATGACACGTAGCCGATCGATGGCTCGTGGGCGGCATTCGGCCTGTTGGGGTCGCGGCAGTCGCCATCGCACTTCGGGAAATTTTCGTGCTTTTTGGTGTGCGGATTATAGGTGTTGGTGTAAACCCCGAGCAGCGTCATGTAAGGGTAGTCCAGGATCGTGACCGGCCGGCCGGTATTTTTATCGCGATAAAAAACATCATAGCTGCCGGCCGCATCGTCGTTGGCCAGCATCCAGCGGAACGCACGCGGGTCCATGCTGAGCAGATAGGCGACGGTCCACCGCGGCAGCGGCCCGATTGCGTGTTGGGCGCCGGCTTCTGCCATATGCTGAGTCTGATCGCCGTGACTCATGGGTTCGACGCTCTGACGCACACTACTCAGAAATGCATCCGTAGGATGCACATCCGCATAGTTTGAAACAGCCTTGGAGGCCTGTATGTACTGGCCATCGAGCCTGGCATAAACGTCGGCTTTATCTCCCCACCACAACACGCGGTGCCAGCGCGTGTGAGCGTAATGTTCTATATCCGCCTTGTGATAAACGTTATTCCCCACGGTGATGGTCGCATCGTAGGTAATGTTGTGCGGGTTTTTCACCCAGGTCCAGTCGTTCTCGATCACAACATTGACGCGCACCCGGTGTACGGGATGACCGGCATAGGCGCGGACATAAAAGTAGGCCGCAAGATGCGGGCTCGGGCCGTTTTTCGATTCCAGTGGCCCACCCACAATCCATTCCGAGACCAGAGGCCCGGCCAGCCACAAGCTACATTGCTTCCCCCATGGCTGACACGTCCCGTGCGCACGCGCCTGTTCGAGCAATTTGCGCGCATCGGCGGTCAATACGTCGCCCTTCACGTTCAGCGAAACGCTGGCGTCGAAATCAGTATCCAGCAAGGCATCCAGGGTCACCGGCGCGCCGCTTGCGGCATGGCCGCCGGTCGCGAGCGTAACGACCTGCGCCCCGGACGCCGGCAGTTCGGGCACCTGGACGGTAACGACGGCATGGCGCAGTGAACCATCGCCGTTGGTCGCCTTTCGATCCACCTGGATCGGAATCGGCTTGCCATCCAGCAGCGCGCGCAGATGCGCATCCGCCGGCATGTCGCCGTCCTTGAATATCTGGCCGAAGGTAACCGGCACGTCCGTTTGAGCCTTGCCGGATTCATCGATAACCGCGAACGACACAACGCCGTTTTGGACATGGTTGGCCCGCAGGCTGAGTTGTTCCGGCTTGACCGATGCGGTGCTGCAGCCTGTCAGAGCAAACGCCAGTGTAAAAACTGTTGCTTTGAATTTTATATTCATGAACGTCCCCTTCCGTGGTTTTATATCCGGGTCGTCAGAACCTCGTCGAATACTTCCGACAGTTGCCGTGCGCGGGCCTCGCGACTGTGTGCAGCGACTACCGCCGGCGGCGCGACCGGAGCATCGCCTGACCGAACCTTTTGGACAAATGCTTCAAAGGCGCCGGTAATTGCGCCGCTATTGTCGATCGGCACAATAGTATCGATACCGGCATCCCGAAGAAGTCCGCCGGTATCGCCGGCCTCGTCGGTCAACGCAAAAATCGGTTTTCTCGCGCGCAGGTATTCATAAATTTTGGCGGGTATCTGGCCGTTGTGCATGCGCCCCTGGAAAACCAGCAAGCCGTCCGCGCGGCAGATTTCCGCCAGGGCTTCCTTGTGCGGCACCGCCGGCGCCAGTTGCACAATGTCGCTGATGTTGTAACGATCGATCAGTTGCAGATGAAAATCGTCATGGTCGGTCCCGCGCAGGACGATATTGACGTCGGCACCCGACAGCGCATTCGCCGACTTGAGTCGTGCGATGGCGGCAAACAATGCGCTCGGATCACGGCCGCCCGGATACAGGGCGCCGCTGTGAATAAGTCGTAGCGGCCGGTTCTCATGCGGCTGTGTGCTGCTGCCGAGACCTTCAAAATCGGATTCGTCGTATCCATTTGGAATGATGGCCCAGCGGTTCGCAGGAATGGCCGGATAACGCTCGGCGTGCTGCCGTGCGGCGCCCGGCGCGGTAAAAATGGCTCTCGAACAACCCTCTATCGTCTTGCGTTCCACCCATCGGCAGGCGCGTTGCGCCCACCGATTGTCGCCGGGTCCCGCGACGGGATCACGAAAGTCTGCGACCCACGGCGTTCCGGTCAGTCGATGCAGGGTGTGCGCAACCCAGAATGCCGTCGGGTTAGGCTGGGTCGCCCAGATGAGGTCCGGCCGATAACGTCGGATCAGTGACAAGCCTGCCGGTACGGCGCCGAACCACCAGCTGCTCCACCTGTCGGGCGCGGCCAGTAGGGATGGATATTTGTACCGAATCGAAAAATGTTCACGTGCGTCGCGGGCGAAGGCGCGTACCACGGGTACCGATTCCGGGATCCGCGCGCATTGCCGCGGGTCCGTTCTGGAATAGGCACGGGTACTGGCAGTCAGGACCAGCGGTGCCCAGCCGAACTCGGGGAGGTAGCGCGAAAATGCCAGGGCGCGAAGATAACCGCTGCTTTCCTGACACGGCGGATAATGATAGGCGATGAGGAGAACGCGCCGCGACCGGCCGGGTGCGCTGCCGCGGGCAATTCGATCGGAACCGGTGACGACCGGATCTTTGCGGGCTGCTTCAGGCGCGCTGATCAAGCCGTCAACTCTTTGTTCACTTGCGGGCGGGCTGCCAGGGCAGGAACCGTTTCCGTGGCGGGGAGGTCCTTCTCCACGCGACAGCGCACAAGGAGTCCCACGGCCAGCAACTGGTAGGCCAGATCGAAATACGGTAGTGGTGCGAAGGCGCCACCCACTCCATAAGCTATGCCGCTGACATACAACATCGACGCGAGGTCATAGGCCCATTTCCATTCAGGCAGGCCTTTCGTGCGTTTTCGCACCCAGACCAGATTGCGCCAGCTCAGGAACAGCATCGTCATGTAAATCCCGAAGCCAACGAAGCCCTGGTTGCCCAGCATCTTGAAGTAAATGCTGTGAATTGCCCGCGACACCGTATGCGGCGGCGCATATTTCTCCCATGCGCCAGGTTTCAGGTACGGCCGGAATCCGCCGCCGACGAGCGGCCGGTGCAGAGCGATGTTGGTCGCGAATTTCCAGGACTGAATACGCCCCATCGCTGAAGCGTCCTGTTGGTACGTCTCGATCGTCCCCATCCGCTGATACCACTTCTGCGGTATGAAGGTGAGCATGATGGGCAGCGCGATAATCGCCGCGACACCCATTAAAAACTTGCCGCGCGTCTTCCAGAACAGCATCAGGAGTACCGCCGCCAGCGTGAGCATGCCGCCGCGTGAATAGGTACCGAGAATCGCAAAGGATGTCAGACCCATTGCACACCAGAGGCCGATCCTTACCCACTTCTTCGTCTCCTGAAGCTGGAGGTACCGCATCAGTGGAATAACCATTCCCATAGCCAGGGCTAACGCGTTGTTGTTGTGAATAAAGCTGTGCTCGGGGCCGAAGACGTGGTAATGCCCGCCGGTCGCCACTGTGAACAGGCCGCCCTTGACGCCGAAGAAACCGATGGACAGCGCAATGACCCACACCAGCCAGTGGAGCCGTTCGCGGCTCTGTACCAACATCAGCGTGAGGAATACAAGCACCATCGTTTTGACGAATACGCTGTAGCGCTGCCAGGCGATGTCCGGAACGAAGGCGAAATACGAAGTGACCGCCGCCCACAGAACGAGGAGCAGGAAGCAAATCGTGACGCCTTTCATCGGAATACGGAATTTTTCCTTGCTGTTGAAAACGAACCCGATCATGGTGGCGATCGCAACCAGTTCCACCCATGGGAAGCTGTACGCGAATCCCCACGTCAGTCGCTGCGGGTTCATGTAGTCGAGCCACGACCACACGAGGACGCCAATGTAGGGTGAGGTGACGATCAGCGGCAAGAGCGAGAAAATCACCAACGCCAAAATCAGGTCGCGGATCGTCATGATTGCCGCTCCAGCATCAATGCATCCATGAAAAACTTTGCCGCCCAATTGGGATAGCGGCACGTCATGTAGCCGCCATCGATCGGAAAGGATCCCTTGATCCCGCCGCACATTCCAGGGTTGCCGTTCGTAACGTCCTGCGTTTCCATGTTGAACCGGTTGGCGCGTAGAGCGAAATCGCGGAATACGGCATCGCCACCCAGCTGCACAAGCCGCAGCCAATTGATCGCCATCTGGGAATTGCCCGTCAGGCAACTCCAACCGACCGTCGGCCGCCATTGGCCATCCAGCCTGCCCGGCAGCGCACCATCCCGCCTTTGTGCAGCGGCGACGGCACGTGCCATCCGCGTCGCAAATTGAACGAAGCCGTCGGCGCCGAGGATCGCGCCGACCTCAAGGATGCCGCGAATGGAATACGCAATCGTATGCACCAGCGGACGGTCGTTGAGATTAAGACAGTTGTCGTCCAGCCATGCATTGGCATGGGCGCGCGAGACGCACCATTCGACGTTCGCGCGCGCGGCATCGCGATAGCGGTCGTCGTCGAGCGTGTTACCGGCGCAAGCCAGGCCCCACGCCGTGCGCGTGTTGTAACTATTCAGCGCATGCCGCGCGACCGGCGATGCGAATCGTCTCCAGGCGCCGTCGGCGTCCTGCGCCGCCACCAGCCAGTCCGCTGCGCGCACAAGCGCCTGCCGAAAGCGGATATCGCCCGTTTCCTTCCAGGCCCGGGCCCAACCGAATAGCACTTGCCCGGTGTTGAATATGGTCGGGGCGACGGTGCTGCCATCGATTGTGCCGGCGCGCACGCCACCCTCTGCAAGTTGAATGTCGACTTCCCAGGCCGCCATGCGACGCGCCCGTTCGGCGAACTCCGGGCGCCCGCTACAGGCAGCGTAGTCGTAAAACGTCGGAATGATGTAGCCGGTGGTTTCCGGATACGATGCCTTCCAACTCTGCTCCTCAAGGTCGTACCAGGCCGCGACACCATCATCGGGCGTGGCATCCTGCGCGCGCGCCAGCCAGTCCGCCGCAGCGGCGAGATGCACATCGGCATCAGTCACGGTGCGGCGTGATGGCAGCCGGTCCTTCAATGCGTACCACGTTGCTTTCATATCCCTCTCTCGTGGAGTGGCCGCAGGCGACCGAAACTCAAACGCCTGCTTCCTGCGGCGATCAATCGTGCATTGGTCCGCGCCAGCCACGGCAGCGGGTCGTACCAGCGCCACCACGCGTCGGTCCGGGGACCGGAATCCAACGGCCCTTTGCCGCAATCCTGGCGCTGCATTTCGGCCGACCAGCGGTCGGTTGCGGCTTCGCGCCACACCCGCGGCCGCGACTTCGGCCGCAAGACGGGAGCGGCCAAACCCAGTTCGGCGCAATAGGCCGCGAACGGAATGTTGATGCCGTTCAAGGTGGCCACTTCTTCCTGGTAATCCGTTCGCGCGACGGTCGGTTCAATCAGGTAAAAAGCACCGCTGGCGGCATCGCGTTTGTATTCCATGCTGCCCATACCGACGAATCCGGTCGCGCGGAAAAAACGCGTGGTTTCGGCTTCGAGTGCGCGGGCCGCCTCAGGCGCAGCAGTGCAGCTTGCGGTGCCGCCGACCGCCGGCGGCCATGAGCGGATTTTTCGGCCACTGAACGAGACTGCCGGCTGTCCGTCCGGCCTCACGTATTGCAGACAGAAATACACATCCGAGTCGGATCCCTCGACCCACTCCTGCACGATGAGGTCGGACAGCACCGGCATGATCTGGCGCGACTGCCTGCACAGTTCGTCAAAGCTTTCGATCCGGTACGCTTTCTTGAACGAGCGCCCGTAGCTCGGGTCTTTTTTGCCGGGCTTGAGGATCACGGGGTATTGCAACCGGCGGGCCTGCTCAAGGGTGTCGTCGTCAAAAATGTGCAGGCTGCGCGGTACGCGAAAGTCGTGCTGTTCCGCCAGCCGCTGAAATGACTCCTTGTGCATCAGGGCGTCCAGGACGTCTTCCGGCGGCAATGTTATGCGGTAGTAAGGCTCAAGAGTCTTGCGCCTGGCAGACACCGTACGCACGGTCGCTTCCTCGGTGAGAAACAACACCGGCCGTTCGGCCAGAGTGCGCGCCAGCGCCAGCAGGTCTTCCACGAGCGCATCGCCATGCATCGCCCGCACCCGGATCTTGCGGCCGTAGCGCGTGCGCATTGCCGGGTTGGCGGGTTTGCTGTCGACGGCAACGACCGGCACACCTTCGCGCGCCAGGCTGCGGACCACCCCCAAGCCGTTCAAGCCAAGCCCTGCCACTACCGCCGGAGCAGCCATCTCACGCGTCCTTGCCCAACGCCGCAAGCTGCGCGGCTCGGTAGACTTCCGAGTAACGATCGACGCTCGCATGCCAATTGCGCTCCGACTCCACGAAACGCCGTCCCGCCACGCGCATGGCCATCCAGACGTCAGGCGATTCGAACAATGCGATCAAACGTTCGGCGAGCGCGGCGCGGTTGTCAGGCGGGACTAGGTATCCGGTTTCACCGTGGCGAATCAGCTCCCGGTGTCCGCCGACATCCGATGCCACGACCAGCTTGCCTTGCGCCATCGCCTCGAGCGGCTTGAGCGGCGTCACAAGCTCCGTCAGCCGGCGCGAAACCCGCGGGAAGACCATGACGTCCATCACGCTGTAGTACCGGGCCACCGCCTCGTGCGGCACGCGGCCGGCAAAATGGACGACATCCTCAAGATCGAGCGCCTCGACCCGGGCGCGCAGATGCGCCTCTTCGGGCCCTCCCCCGACCAGCAGCAGGCTTGCATCAGGAACCGCCTCAACGACGCGCGGCATCGCCTCAATCAGCGAGCCCAATCCTTCGTAGGCGTAAAACGAGCCTGCAAAGCCGATCACTTTGCCCGGCGCCAGATTGAACCGATGCAACAGACCGGTATCCGCCACCGCGTCGAATTCGAACCGGTCGGGATCGGCGGCATTGGGGATAACAGTGACTTTCGACGGCTCGATACCGCGCGCGATGATGTCCTGCCGAAGTCCTTCGCAGATCGTGGTGATGGCGTCGGCCTGCTTCAATGCGTGGCTTTCAAGCCGGCGCACAGCGCGATAACGGATGCTGCCTTCCGGGCTGGTGCCCAGATCGGCGCCGGCATCCTCCCAGAACGCCCGTACTTCATACACCAGCGGAAGCCGACGACGCCGCGCAATCGACAGCGCCGGCAGTGCGTTCAAAACCGGCGAATGCGCGTGGATGACATCGGGCCGCACCAGTTCGACGACTTCGTCGAGCCGCCTGCGCAGCGCATGCATGAGCTTGATTTCGCCGAAAACCGGCAGCCGCTCCAGCACGCCGCCGCGGATGAGCGTCCGGTAAAAATCCAGCCCGTCGACGACTTCTTCGGGCTGCTCTGCCCCAATCTGCTTGGGGCTCGTTATATGAAACGTCTTCCAGCCGTGCGCAGCCTGCTCGCGCAAAATCGCCAGGGTTCGGAAGGAATAGCCACTGTGGAGAGGAATGGAATGGTCCAGCACGTGTAGAACGCGCCAGTGCCCGGCATTCCTGTTTCGAACTGTCTGGCGGCCGGCTGTCCTTATATCGACCTGCTCGGTCGCTACCGCCTCATTTCTCATTGTATTCCCTGCCCTCTGGCCTTTTTTTCTATAGCGCGGCGCCGCTCCTGGCGCTCGGGCTTCATTATAGCGCAAGCGATCGTTTCGACCACAGCCGCGTTGTGGCTCCAGGTGACGTCCCGCTCGGTCAGCGTGTTCCGTGCCGCGCCGCCCAGCCGCTCACGAAGGGCGGGGTCCCGGCAAAACCGATCGATGGCCGCCGCGAAGCCGGCAAGATCGTTCGGCTGGAAAAGCAACGCATTTTGCTCGTGCGTCAGGATCTCGCGGATGTTTTCCTTGTCGGGTGCAACGATAGCCGTCCGGCACGCCATGTATTCAAGCAACTTGAGCGGCGACGCGTAATCGACTACTGCAGGCTGCAACGCAATGTCGAAAGCATGCAAGTACTCCACGACTTTTTCGTGCTCTACAAAATCGACAAACCGAACCCGGTCTTCAAGATTCATCCGGGCAGCAAGCCGCCGAAGGGACGGCAACGCGGAGCCGCCTCCGACCAGCAGAAAAAACAGGTTCCGCTGCCGGTTGGCAGCCATGACATCGAGTACACGGTCCAGACCATGCCATTCACGCGCGTAGCCGACAAAGCCCAGCACCAGCTTGTTCTCAAGCTTCAGGCGCCGCTTGGCGGCATCGCGATCGATGGCATCGGGAAACCGGTCGAAATTGACGCCGTTGGGTGTGACCGATATCCGATGCCGCGGCACGCCGTCCGCCTCGATTTGCCGCCGTAACACCTCGGTGACAGTGACCACCCGGTCCGCGCCGCGCCAGCAAGCACGCTCCGTCCACCGCGCCAGCGGTTTGAGCGCGAGCCCGCCGTAACGGCTGCGCTCGGCGTACAACGGGGCGTTGACTTCGAGTATCAGCGGAATGGCAAAACGCCGCCTGGCCCAGATGCCGGATGGCCAGAAGAGATTGTAGCGTTCGTATATGAGGTCAGGCGCAAACGCCTTGATCGCCCGGGACAGGCGCAGGTAATCGCCGAAGCTGTAAAAAAACTCGAGGGTTTCGTAGACTGCCTTCGGCAGCCATTTCTTGAGCCAAACGATAAATGCGATGCGAGCCCCGGACGCTTTTGACGTGTCGGTAACCGACGGGCCGATCACAAGAACATCGTGACCACGCCGCTCAAGCGCCGCAACCAGTTCCTGGATATGCACGAGCTGGCCGTCGTCCCTGGAGCCAATTCGATGATGGTAGAGTATTTTCAATCGTGCAACTTCCATGTAATCTGCCGAGGACATCCTGTACGGCTCCGCAATCTTAACACGCAAAACAATCAAGGACGATTTGCATGCCCAGCAACGGCCAGTTTCGTTTTACGCTCGTAGAAAGCCTTCCCCGCCTCGCGTGGTGCGCTCGTGTTCCGCGCGGTGACGCCGATGTAACGGTATGTCACGGGCCCTGGGTGGAATGCAGTTCCCGCGCGTTCTTTGAGGGCGCATGGTCGGGTAACCCCCTGGAAACCCGGTTCGACGAAGCGCGGACTTTCACCGGCTCCGGCGCGAGGCTGACGGACGACGGGATCATTTTTGCGACATCGACGCATACGCTCGAGCCGATCCACCTGCTGCGGCGCGCCGACGAGATTCTGTGTTCGAATTCCCTTCATTTTTTGCTCGCCGAGGCCGGCGACGCTGTCGATATCGACTACCCTTACTACGACGCCGACATCATGACGATCATGTTCGGCATTCAGCGGCACGAGCCGTCGGTGCCGACGGCCAACGGCAATGCGGTGTATCAGTACTACCACTGCAATATCGCGGTCTCGCGCGATCTGAAGATCGAGAAACGCGACAAGCCGCGGCCACCCGCCTTCAAGACATTCGAGGACTACAGCGCGTTCCTTTTTTCCGAAGCCGCCGCCGTCACGGAGAATGCCGCGGCGCCGCAGCGCCGCACGCGTTATCAGCCCATGGCAACCGTTTCGTCCGGTTACGATTCGTCTGCCGGGGCGGTCATCGGCAAGGCGGCGGGCTGCCGGGAGGCGTTCACCTTCACCACCGCGCGGCGTAACTTCGCAGATCGGGAGGATAGCGGCGCCAGAATTGCGGCGATCCTGGGCTTGAGCATTACCGAATTCAATTATTTCGCCTCCCGCCCGGCGCGAACCGATTTCCCCGAAGCGGAGTTCATCGCCACCGGGCACGGCGGTGACGATGTCACCATGATGATTGCGGAACCTGTCTTGTCCGGAAAACTCGTATATATGGGTTATCACGGAGACAAGATCTGGGACAAACATCATAAGGCGCCGGGGCCATACATCGTTCGAGGCGATACGTCCGGCTGCTCGCTGGCCGAATTCCGCCTAAGGGTCGGATTTATCAATCTTCCGATTCCGTTTATCGGCTGCGTCGAACATCCCGCTATTCATGCAATCTCGAATTCTTCCGAAATGGCACCGTGGTCGATGAACAACAATTACGACCGGCCTGTCCCGCGGCGCATCGTCGAACAGGCCGGCGTCGCCCGCAGCCTCTTCGGCCAGACGAAGAAGGCAATTACCACGCCATATCAAAGCAATATGGGCATCAACCCGCCGATGCAAGAAATACTGTCGGAAGCCTCATACGAGGACTTCCAGGATTTCATCCGACCCGTGAAGCGATATGAGAGATTCGGTCACAAAGTGCATTACGACGTAATGCACCGGCTTTACCTGCTCAACCAGCGCGCGGTCTGGAGCGGCAAGCTCAAGCGCGCGATGGCTGTTTTTCTGCTTAAGGCACCGACACAAGTGGCGGTACCGTGGAAATATGCGAAACCGCGGAGCAACAACTCCCTCGCGTTTCATTGGGCCGCCGAAAAAATGAAGCAGCGTTACGCGCGAAGCTGCTAACAACTCAGGCCGGCGTCACCGGTTGCCGTTTTTCATCCGGATGCGGAACTACATCCATTCCGTATTCATGAACATTAAAGTAATCCAGTACCGCCTGCATTTTTTCGATCTGGTCCGCGCTGAACGACGACTGCCACTTCGCCAGCTGCCGATGCTTGCTTTCCTTGAAGGTCGCCTCCTGCGTAGTTGAACTGGGCGCTTCTATCCGGTCGTAAATCCTCGACGGTATCGGCATGCGCCAGTGATCGAATATTCTCTGTATTTCCGCGTTCGGATTCAGTAACAGATTTTCGTAGTAGACGGTAATCCAGTCCGTACCGTTCCTGGGATTCCTCAACGACACCAGGTTTGCCATACACCATTCCGCGACCAGCGCTTCAGCCTTGGTAGTAATGCCGCTCAGAAATTTCCGATGCTCAAGATAACGGTCGTTGTACCGACAATCGGGTATTCGGTAACCCGTAAATTCACGGTCCCAGCCGCTCATCAGGTTCAGCTTTGACGCGGCAATGGCAAATGGATGCCTGATGAGACACACCGGCGCATACCGAAACTCGAAGTTCCGTGTCAGCCACGGCAGCAAGGCGTTAGCGAAAAAAAATTTCACGATAATTTTGTCGGCGACAAGAAACGACCGGGTCGACGATATCCACGACGAAAGCAGCTTCCCCCGCAACAGTTCCTCGAACATTGCCGCGGCTTCGGGCCAGTTCGCATCTTCCGGGATGTACTGATTCCACCCGAAGCCCAACCTCCTGAAAGGGTTGGTGGGTACAAGATAAAGCGGCTCCTCGAGAATGGCGGTTCTCGGAATTAACCTCAGCGATTCCGCCAGCCATGTGCTGCCTCCTCTTTCATTCGCCGATATGATCAGATTTTCCTCAGGATTGAAGTTGCACCATTTACGTAGCAGCTTCACCTTGTACCAGGTCGCCGCTTTTCGAAACGAACCAGTGTCCGCATCGCTCTTCAATGCGTAGCCGCGCTTGCCGCCGTCGCGACCGAAGAAGCGCGAAATCAAGCCGATAATCACGATGCCGATGATCCACGCGACGGCACAACCCGCCAGCAGGTGCCAGAACGGTGTCTTTATTACACGCCAGCAATAATCGAGAGCCAGAACAAGGACCGTGCTGTAGAGGACGACCGAAACCAGCGGCCAGCCAAGGCGGCCATTGCACCAGAAGTACCGGGTCATCGATTCTCTCCCGATGACAGGATCGTTTCGCCCGCCGTCACCCGCTGACCGGGTTTGACACCCACGGGCATATCAGGCGGCAACTGCAGGACGACCGTACTGCCAAGCAGCATGCGGCTGATGCGCTGGCCCTTCTTCAGATGCTGCCCCGGTTGGACCCATACCCTGATCCGCCTGGCCCAGTAACTGGTAATCAGCCGAACTTTCACCGTCCCGAGAGCCCCCTTGATCGTCACCACCTTCTGGACCGGGGCGTCGTGCTCGCGCATATAAATTCGATGTCTGAAGCTGCCCTTCATAATGTGGTCGCCTACGCTCGTTACCGACTGCACCGTACCGGCGATCGGCGAGCGCTGCACATGTACATCCCAAAACGAAAGCTGAATTTCTACGAACGTCCATTTGTGCGTCCGGAGAATGCCCCCCACCGGCCCATCCGCCGGCGCGACGACATTCGACCCGGGCGGGATTTGCCGCGGAGGATCGCGCATGAAGAAGTCGAGAAATCCTTTGTCAACGCTACCCGACAAAACCCACTGCTTGATTTGAGCGGTCGGCCAGCGATGTTCGGGCGACAGGAAAGGCTTGATCAACGGCGAAGGGTAAGGAAAATTTGAGCCGAAGAGATAGAGTGCCCAGCCGCAGCCGGCCAGCAGCAACAGCTGCAGGAAAAGAGTCGGGCGCCGATTGCTGAGCCCGGCGTTCAATGTCGCGGTCCGGCAATGGTGGAAGTTAGAGGGGAGACGGTGGCTTTCGATACGCCAGCGAGCGCGAGCCTGAATTTCCGGTGCATGAACATCCCTATTCAATCGGCGTCAAAAAATCTCTTCTGGAGCCAAGCATCGTGCCGAGCGCGCAAACATTGTCCATGTAACGATCCGAAGTTTCAATCGCATCGTAAAACTGGGTTAGCTGCTGCACACGATTCGCCTTCTCCGTTTCCCACTGCAGCCAGCCCTCGCCAAGTTGAGCGCCCACCGCAAGCGCGGCAAGGAAGCGCACTTTTTGCACCGGCCGCACGCGCCACTGGGCGACCCTGGACGAACCCAGAACCACGTTGCGCAACAGCGCCCGTTCTTCGCGGCGCTCAATCGGGGGAAATCGGCGCGTGCGGGCGGTCGCAAGTTCGGTGGGCGTCGCATGCGTTGTCGGTATACCGGCGAAATTATGCGTGAATCTTTCGAGAAGCCGCGCCTGCAGACGCGTCCCGATCTTTTCCCGCGGATGCAAACTGAGTGCCTGTCGCAACACCTGCCGGTCCAGATAGGGGGACAGGCTTTCCATTGTGCCGGCCTGGCAGGCGTATGTGGCAAGCGAGATTTTGCGGCGTGTACGTTGCCGAAGGATGAAGCGCGTATAGCGGTTCGGCGTGTCATCCGCTCGCAACAGGCGGCGGCACGTTTCACGCAGCCTGTCTGTTCGCAGCCGCGGAAGCAGTCCGTTTTCGCCCGCCGGGAGGAAGTCGCGTAAAAAAGCGTCTTCGCCACCTTGTTCGAAGTATTGCGGCCTCACATAGAGCGCAGCGATCGCGACGTCGCCGCCGATACCGTCAAAGTTGGGCTTTTCACAGCGCCCGAGCGCCAATGCAAGCGTCGCGGCGAAGCGATGATCGTCAGTCTGGTAATCGGCCAGCAGGTTGCGGCACTGACGCACCAAAGCCCTGTCTTTGGCTGTTCGAGGGTAGACTTTCCATCCGCGCAAACCTGCCAGGCGGCACAAGCGGCTCACGATCTCGCTTTCGTATTCCGTACCGTCGGCCAGCACCTCCGGCACGGTAAAGGCTTCGGGATGTATGCCTTCGTCCAGCAGCCATCCCAGAATCCGACGACTGTCATCGCCGCCGGACAGGGTCAGCATCGTATTCTCCCGGGCAGCGTACAGGTTCGCCAGACGGGACATCGCCTGCGAGAAAAGCGTCTGCTGCTCATGGAGAAAATCGTCGACGTCGTACGACTTGATCTCAACAGAGTCCAGGAAGTTTTCGTAGGCCGTAGAGCGGTGGCGCGTCGCGGAAAAGGCGATCACTTCCGCTTCCGAAAAACGCGCCGCACCCTCGACGAGAGTGTGTTCGCCAAGTGCATAGCCGAAAGCCAGCCGCTCCTCCCAAGCCAAAAAATTCGGCCTGGGTTGTCCCTGAACGGCGATGACGGCCTTCAAATCGGATGCGACGACGTAGCCTCCATCGATCTTCGACCAGTGAAGCGGACGCATGCCAAGCTTGTCCACGCCGGCCTCGAGGATCTCGCTTTCGGTATGCCAGCGGGCGTAGGCGAATATGCCGTCGGCTTTCGCCAGTTCGGCCGGACCACCGGAGCTCAATTCATCAAAAAGGATTGTCGCAGAGTCGCTTGAACGAGACGCGGACGCGACCACATTGGGGTCCCGGCCGAGATAATAGCCGCACATTACGCCGCTCCAGCCAGCGGTTTTGATCGGCTGCTCAAACGAATTGATCGGATCAGGCCCGACCCGAATCAGATAACAAAGCGAACCGCGCCCGGTATACGTGTTCTCTTCGACATCGCACCCCGTCCTTAAGGTCACGACGTCGCGCAAACATGCCTTCAGCGCTTCGAAGCGCTCCGCGTGCCTGCGCTCCATGATAAGCGCCGCGAGCTTTGCCATAACAAATGCCATCCCTTGCGTTTTGCACGGTTATTCTACCAGAGAGTCGGCCGGGTCTTTTCCGGTCCGCAACCGCCGGTCAGGCCACTGCCGGAACCGCCGCTCCGTCCGTCCCCCTGGGCACAAAACCCTCCTTGATGCCAACCACCGCAACTCCCGTGCCGGTTTTATTGGTGAGCGTCGCGTTTTCGACAGGGCCGATGCCGGCATTGATGAAATGCTGCCGAATTTCCTGCGGCGAACAGCGGTTGCCCGCTTGGAATCGATGCCGTGGCACGTGGATATACACCATACCACTCGGACGCGCAGCGTCGATCAGCGTCTGAATCGCCTGGCGCGGCCGTCGTTCGCGATGAATGCGGCCGCACGTATAGACGAAATCAAAAAGCGCTGGCGCCAGCGGCGGCTGTTGCAGGTCGCCCTGAATAAAGTGTACGAACGGCGCATACCCACCGGCATACCTCTCTTTCGCCGGGTACGATCTGCCGACCGCTCGCCTGAAGTCCATTCCGACTGTCTCAATGCCATAGACGGCCGCCAGGGTCGCGGCCAGCGCGCCACGCCCGCAGGTGGCATCGAGCGAAAGGCTCCCCGGCACGATTTCGCCGGTAAGCGCGGTGCCGTACAAAAATTCTCGCTGGCTCAGTCCGAGCCCCTTAAACCAATTTCGCCCTTGACGCCGGCAATTGGCCCATTGCGGTGTAAGACCCTGCGCCGCGCGTGCGGCAGAGCCCCGGGCGCGTCTGCGTCCATAGCGGGCAAAGAATCGGGCATAAATTCTGCGCGCGCGCGGAACCAGCCTCGGCACTCCGTTGACGATAGGGTAAACATTCTGCGACTTCTTGCTTACCAGAAAGCCTTTCAGAATGTCCTCGCCGTAACGGTAAGCAATCGCCTGCCTTGTGGCTGACGGGCTGACAACCAGCGAACAAAGATCGGGGTCTAGCGTTACGATCCGACTGTCGATGACGGTCAAATCAAATCCGCTACCGTCGAGCGGACACCGAACGATGTCCAACAACCTCCTGTTCATTGTATCCCCTCCTCCTTGATGCAGCCTTCGTTGGGCTAGGGACACTCTCTATGGTAGGTATTACCATGGCTGGGATTTAATGTCAACTCTGCGCAAATCGGCAGTTTCAGCCAGCTAGTGTCGCTTGGGGGTAACAGGGGTGATCCGCTATCGCTGCTCTGTTTTCAGAGCGAAAGCCATGTTCAAGCCACGCCTGGAACATCAGCACGTCCCAGAGTGAATAATGCCAGTTGCGGGTGCCGCTCAGATGTTCGCGCCACTGGCGGCGAATCACGTCCACATCAAAGTAACCCTGCTGCCGAAGCTTGACCGGATCGAGCAGGTTTTCGGCCCAATCGCGCAACTCGCCTCTGAGCCAGCGCTCGACCGGCACGTCGAAACCCTGCTTGGGACGTTCGATCAGGTGGCGTGGAACATATCGATACAGCACCTGACGCAGCAGCCATTTGCCCTGTTTCCCGTGCGCCTTGAGCCGTGGCGGCAGACGCCATGCGAGCGCGATCACGTTCGGGTCGAGGATCGGGCAGCGCACTTCGAGGCTCACGGCCATGCTGGCGCGGTCGACCTTGGCCAGTATGTCGCCCGGCAGGTAGGTCATATAGTCGAGCTGCATCATGCGCTCAATAAAATCCCGAACCGGCGGGTGCCCGGCCACGTCAGTCAAGGGTGTGGCGGGTTCGCTCGCGGAAGGCAGGGCTTCGAGCGGCCGCCGCCATTGCGAAAACAGATCGCGGTACATCGCCACCGCATCGTCCTGGCGCAGCATGGGCGCGAGTTTGTGCAGCTTGTCGCCCGGGTTGGATTCCCGAAGACTGGCGGGAAGCGCCGGACTGAGCGCCTTGAACATCCCGTTCCAGAGGCGTGGCGGTACGCCCTCGATAGCCGCGGCGAATGCTCGCCGGGCCGGCATGGGCAGCTTCTGAAAGCGGCCGATAAAGTCGCGGGCGTAAAAGTAACGCGTATATCCTGCGAACAGTTCGTCGCCACCGTCCCCCGACAACGCCACGGTCACGTCGCGGCGCGCTAGTTGCGATAACAGGTAAACCGGAATTTGCGATTCGTCCGCGAACGGCTCGTCGTAAATTTCCGGCATTTTCGGAATGACGTTCAGCGCGTCGCGCGGGGTGACGTAAAGCTCCGTGTGGTCGGTGCCAAGATGCGCGGCCACCTCCCCCGCGTAAACCGCTTCGTTATGATCCTGTTCGTGAAAGCCGATGGAAAACGTCTTGATCGGCTTTGCCGACGCGTGCTGCATCAGTCCTGCCACGATGCTCGAGTCGATACCGCCGGAAAGCAGCGCACCCAGGGGGACGTCCGCTACCATCCGGTCGCGCACCGCTTTGCCCAGGCAGGCATCGAGTTCGTCGCACGCCTGCTCGTCGCTGCCTTGGAAGGGATGTTCGACACCGCCGCGTACAACATCGTCAAATGACCAGTATCGGGTACTGTATTGCGCGAGATCGGCCAGATCGTGGCGGCGCGCGATTGCGGCGAGCGGGACGGTCAATACTTCAGCCTGACGAAGTTTGAACAGTCCTTCGTAGATGCTGTACGGCGCCGGAATGTAATCGTGGCGCAACAGCAGCGTCAGCACGTCGCGGTCGATGCGCCCTTCGAACCCCGGCAGCGCCCGAATCGCTTTCAGCTCCGACGCAAAAGCAAAAAAGCCGTTTATCCACCCGTAGTAGAGCGGTTTCTTGCCGACGCGATCCCGTGCCAGCGACAACTCCTGCCGCGCTTCATCCCAAAGCGCCAGTGCCAGCATACCGTTCGTCCGCGCGAGTGCTTCCACCAGCCCCCATTGTTCGATGCCGGCCAGCAACACCTCGGTATCCGAGTGGCCGCGGAAACGATGACCCAGCTTCTCGAGCTCGGCGCGCAGATCCTGGAAGTTGTAGATTTCGCCGTTGAAGACCAGCCGATAGCGGCCGCTCGCCGAGCGCATCGGCTGATGGCCCTCGCTCGACAGGTCGATGATCGACAATCGCCGGAAACCGAGCGCCAGTTGGGCACGCTCGTCCACGAAGACGCCGGCATCGTCCGGACCGCGATGGACAATCCGATCGGTCATGGCCTCGGTCAGCGCGGCTAGTTGTTCCCCCGAGTACGCCCGACCGTTACCGACAAAACCGGCTATGCCGCACATCTTGTATCTCCCTTCACGTTCATTGGGTGCTTGCCGCAACCTGACGCGTCTGCGGTGCCGACCGTCGCGCGCCCAATATGCGCTCGAACAACGCGATCTGGCCCCGGGTTGTCGCATCCCAGCCAAGCGTTTCCGCATAGCGACGCGTGTCCTCACGCCGCGGGTAGCGGCTGAAGAGTTCGCGCACGGACTCGGCCACCGCGGCCGAAGTTCGTTCCCGCATCATTGCGCCCGCCTCAGGTACATTCAGGATCTCCGGGATGCCGCCGGCGGATGTCGCGATGACCGGCGTGCCGCAACCCAGCGACTCCAGCATGACGTTCGGCATGCCTTCGCGGGCGGTCGCCAGCACCAGCGCATCGGCCGCGCCGTAGTAGTCGCGCAACTCGGCATGGGACTTGCTGCCGACAAACCTGACGCGATCGGACAAACCGAGGCGCCGCACCTGCTCCTTCAACGCCGTGTCCATCACCCCGGCTTCCGTGCCGCGCTCGCCGACCACGACCAGCTTGAAGCCGGGCAGATCCTGCAGCGCGGCAACCGCGAAATGGTGGCCCTTGCGCTCAATCAGATGGCCGACCGACAGCAGCGTCGGTCTGTCGATGCCGAGCGCACGTCGAACCGACTGGCGATCGGCCGGCGGGCGGAAAAATTTCAGGTCCACCCCGTTACGCAAAACGGTTATTCGATGCGCGGGCACTCCCAGTTCGCACAAGGCATTTTTCAGATCGCCGGAAACCGTGACGAGGCCGGCCGCCCGTTGTGCGCCTTCGAGGATCAACTGGCGCGGCCGCCGGAAACGCGGAAATTGCAGCACATCGTCGCCGCGGCAGGTGACCACCACTGGCTTGTTCAGCGCGCGGCCGAGCATCGTTGCCGCCACGCCGTCCGGGTAAAAGTAGTGTGCGTCGATCAAGTCGAAATCGTATCCGTCCGCGATGATGCCCTTCAGCACCTTGTGCATGGCGCCGGCCACCAGCGTCGGCGCAAGATTCATGCCGATCTTCGGAATAGACGGAAAGCGCGGGTGGATAACCGAAATGTCGTGGCGCATCTCGCGCAGCGGTACGGCCGCGTATCGGCCATAGCGGCCGAATGCCCGGTGGCTGGATGGAAACCAGGGTACCGGCGCGACCACCCGCGCCTCCACTTCGCCGCTCTCCACCAGCTTGCGCAGGCGCTGTTCGACAAAAATGCCGTGACTCGGCTGGCATGCGTTCGGGTAGAGCAGCGAGAATGTCAGGATTTTCAGCATTGGGAGACTGCTATCGCATCCGGCTCGCGGTAGAGCCCGGACAGAGAACTTCGAGCCAGGATGGCGAGAATTCTCTCGGCGCTGTCAGCCGGCAGTTCGTCGCGCCACCGGGAAACGGAATGGCGCGGGTCCTTGTAGACGCTGTAATAGGCGGCCGCATCCGACTGGACGCTTTCGCGCACGAATGCCGCGCTCTGCGAATTCCAGCTCAGGCCGGCGAAGTCAAAGAGATCGCGGGAAACGGGTTCCGGATCGAGGCACAAATCTTCATAGCGAACGACCCGGACGCGGCCGGATTGAACGGTATCGTCAATTGCCTTTTCATTCCGCAGAACCCAGTTCCACGCCAGGCGTTCCACCGGACGCAAGCGACGCAGATCGTCGAGCGTTAGGCCGTAACGCCGCGCCTGGGGCAGTTGCAACAGCGATCTGAACAAGTCGTAAAATTCGCTCGTCGGCGAGTTGTCCTGGAACGCCCCTTGCCGCTCGCCGCGCAATACCGAACTGATCTGGGCACATGGATGCCGAATCAGGTGAATCCCGCGCGCATCGGTGAGTGCTTCAGTCAGCAACCCCAGCCGGCCCAATGACTCAATCGACTTCCAGACCACCATCGGCGCCGGCTTGATGCGATCTGCACGCGCCCCGAATACAGGCACGTTCAAGTTGGCCCTGGCGCCAATCTTGGCGGCCAGTGCCGCCGCTTCAAGAAAGCGATGTTGCAGCGGACCCCGCCACGCTTTGCGAAACAGGGGCAACTTGGCCGCAACCAGTGCGTCGTTTCGACGCGGCAGTTCCGCGACAAATCGGCGAATAAAATCCGCATGTTCGGGCGCCTCCGCAGGCGACGGAAAACCGGGCAACGCCTCCAGCCGCGGATAATTGTCCGGTTCGTGGCGATACAGCGTTTCGGGGTGGCTGTCGAAGATTTTGCCCAGCCAGGTCGTGCCCGAGCGCGGCAAGCCGAAAATGAGAAGAATTGGCGGTCGTCCCTGCACCTTTGTACTTCCTCTGGTCAATTCGCCATTGCGGCCGATCGCGCCGGTTCCAAAATGCCGGTGGTTGGGGCGTCGCCTTCCATCTGGCGCAAAAAACCGTCGAACATCAACAGCGCCCACAGAACCGGCGCGTAATCGTGCACGCCCGCCTGATGCTGATCGACGAGGCGGCGAAGTTGCGCGGATGCAAATATGCCGGTCGCTTCCAGCCGCGATCCAAGCACCGTCTCACGCACCGGCTGCTTGAGCGGCCCCCGGAACCATTCCGTCAGTGGTACTGCAAATCCCATCTTCGGGCGATACAGCACATTGGCCGGCAGGTACGGCTGGAGCGCTTTTTTGAGGATGTATTTGCCCTCGCGGCCCTTCAGTTTCAGCGCCGGCGCAAGCCGTGCGGCCTGCTCCACGAAATGATGGTCGAGGAACGGTACGCGAACCTCCAGACTGTGCGCCATGCTGGCGCGATCCACCTTGGTCAGAATATCGCCCGGCAGGTAGGTTTTGAGATCGAGGTACTGCACCAGCGATAGCGGATCTTCCGGGCCGCTTCGCGCGTAGCGCCTGAAGACTTCCACCGACCGGTAATCCTGCAATTCGCGTTCGAACGATGGATTGAACAGCCGCCGGCGCAGGTAATCCGGAAATATCGATACGCTGTCGAGGTAACCGGCCAGTTGATCCATTGCGAGCGATTGGAACGTCGTCTTGGCGCGCAGGTAGCGCGGCGCCCAGTCGGCCTTCGGATACGTCGCGCCGAGAAAGCCGAATAACGGACCGCGCAATGCCTGTGGAACGAGGGAGCGTACGCGCTGCTCGTGCGCGCTCCACCGATGACGGCGATAGCCGGCGAAATTTTCGTCGCCGCCGTCGCCGGACAGCGCGACAGTGACCCGCTTCCGCGCCAGGCCACAGACGCTGTACGTCGGAATCGCGGAACTGTCGGCGTACGGTTCGTCGTAGGCCTTGACGAGCGTGTCGATCAGCCCGACATGATTCGGTTCGACCTGCTCCACGTGGTGACTGGTGCGATAGCGATCGGCAACCTGGGCGGCATACTCCGCTTCGTTGTAGCTGGGGTCGCCAAACGAGATCGAGCAGGTGTTGACGGGATCGTTCCGCAACCCTGCCATCATCGCGACTACCGCGCTCGAGTCGACGCCGCCCGACAGGAAGGCGCCCAGCGGCACGTCGGCCATCAAGCGGTAATCGACCGAGCGCCGCAGGCCGTCGATCAACGCCTCGCCCGCGTCCGCTTCGCTGGCGGACTGCGGCTCGAAATCAAGCGTCCAGTATTCTCGCGGCGCCGGCATCGACCGGCCGCGCTGCAGCGTGAGCACGTGCGCCGGCGCGAGCTTGCGCGCGCTCTTCAGAATCGTCTTCGGGTCGGGAACGTAGCCGAAGGTGAAATAATCCTCGACGGCCGTCGGCTCCATCTCGCGCGGCAGGTCCGGATGCAGCAGCAGCGCCTTCAGTTCCGAACCGAAGATCAGCCAGCCGGTGGGCAGCACCGCGTAATACAGGGGCTTGATGCCGAGCCGGTCGCGCGCGAGAAACAGGCGGTCGCGATTGCGATCCCAGAGCGCAAACGCGAACATGCCGTTGAAATGCCTGACACAGTCCGCGCCCCACTTCGCCCATGCATACACGATCACCTCGGTGTCGCAGTGGGTGCGGAAAACGTAGCCGTCGGCGATCAACTCTTCCTTCAATTCCCTGAAGTTGTAAATTTCGCCGTTGTAAGTGACGCCGATACTGCCATCGTCGCTGAACAGCGGCTGTTCGCCACCTTCAAGATCGATGATCGACAGACGGCGATGACCGAGCCCCAGTCCCGGCTCAACGTGAATACCGCTGCCGTCAGGCCCGCGATGCGCCAGGCTGTCGGTCATGCGCGTCAGTAACGCGCGGTCAATTGGCCGCCGCCCCGTCAAATCGAATATGCCGGCTATTCCGCACATTGTTCCTGTCCCGTTGCCGTTTCCGTGCCTAAAAATCCGTCGTACAGGCTGGTGTAGGCGTCGACCATTGCATCCAGGCTGAACTCGCGCTCGGCACGCTCACGTCCCGCCTGCCCGTGCGCGACGGCGCGCTCCGGCGCAGCCACGTAGTGCCCGATGGCCCCGGCCAGCGCCGCAGCGTCGGCAGGCGGGATCAACGCGCCCGTTCGACCGTCGAGCACCAGTTCCGGATTGCCGCCGACGCGCGTGGCGATCACCGGCAGGCCCGACGCCATGGCTTCGAGTATCGTGTTCGAGATGCCCTCGTTGAGGGACGGCAGCACAAACACGTCGAGGCCCTGCAGTATTGCGGCGATGTCGTCGCGGCGACCCGGCAACCACGCCAGCGCCGACAGTCCTTCCCGTTCCAGCACCGCCTTCGATTCACTCCGCAGCGGTCCGTCGCCTATCATCACCAGGCGCACCGTTTCCTGCAGTGCAGGATGCTCGCGAAGCAGCGTGGCAAAAGCCCGCGCCAGCGTGACCTGGTCCTTGACCGGATCCATGCGGCCGACTGTGCCGACGATGAATTTACCCGGGCCAAACTCGCGGCCGGCAATGGCGGCCAGCGCCTGCCGTGCGCGACGCCCGGGACAAAAGGCAGCGGTATCGACGCCATTGCAGATCGACAGTACCCGCTCGCCGGGAATGCCGATCGTATCCTTCAGCCAGCCGCCCAGATGATTCGAAACGGTAACCTGGCGGTGAATCAACGGCGACACGGTTCGCCGCAGCCACTTGTACTTGCGGCTGTCGCCGTTCAGATCGGTCATGTCCCAGCCGTGCTCGCCGTGAATCCGCCGCGGCACGCCGGCAAATGCGGCGACGACGACGCTGTCCAGCGTGCCGTAGTTGCGCGTATGGACGATGTCCGGCTTGAGCCGGCGGAGCAGCCGCCACAGCCGAACATAGACGCCGAAATCCTTGCCGGCACGCTTGTGCAGCGCAAACACCCGCACGTCCGGCCTGCTAATGCGCTCGCGAAAATCGGTGAAGTGGCTGAGGCAGATCACCACGTGGCGATAGCGCTCCGGCATCCGGTTGATCAGGTTGACGAGGCCGTTTTCGAGGCCGCCCACGTCCAGCGAAAAGACGATGTGCACGATCAGCGGGTACGAGGCGGCTGCGCGAGGCCGCGCCGCCTTCGCCGGCAGGCTTGCATCGTGCTGCATCGTGCTGCTTCGGACGTTCATCGCGTTGCCAATTTGCTTTCGAGTCGCGGGTACAGCGTTTTCGTCAGATTCGCCAACGCCGCTTCGGCACGCTGCCGACCGCCGGGTCGATAGGCGGTCGATACGGCGACCACTGAAGAAGTCAGCCCGGCGCCGCTTAACTGTGCCCACGCCTGCCAGCCGCGCACGCGCACCCGGCTCGTCAAGACGCGACCATTGACGCCATACCAGTACCAGACAATGCGCCTGTCGAAGCGGCTGCCGAGACGAACTTCGCGAACCGTCAGCCGGTCGCCGCCCGGCAGGGTCAGCGTGCGGGCCGACGCGCCCATGACGATGTAATGACCGGCATCGAACAATCGGTTGTGGTAGGCCAGCAGGTCGTGACCATCGACCTGTGCGCCGTGATAAACGGCCGCATACAAATTTACCCGCCGCCCGTTCTCGCGCGTATAAGTGCCTTCTATGCGCATATCGGCACCGGCATATGCCGGTTGCCATGCGTCGGGTTGCACATCGCTTCTCAGCGTCCATCCGCCGGTGCCGGGCAATGACACCGATTGCACCGGCTGGGACGGAACGCGGCTCTGCATCCAGGTGGCCGAAGCCGGAGCCGCCACCAGCAACACCAGCGCAACCACCCCTGCCGGAATAACGCGCTGCCACGATGCGTCCGCTGTCGGCCGGCCACGCGCCGACAATTCACGCGGCTCTTCGCGCAAGAACCAGCCGCCCAGCAGCAACAGGAACAGCACTGTGCCGAAAAACTGCCAGCCAAAGATCATGTGATCCGTGCCTTCGGCGTACTGCACCCCGAACGTGCCGCCGATCAGGATCGTGAAATAAACGCGCAGACCGTTTGCGATGATGGGCACGATCATCGAAGCGATGACGAATCCGATGCGCCGCCAGATGCTGTTGAACATCAGGTAGGCGAACAGGATGCCGAGCGCGGTGCAGGCGAGGAAAAACCGGACGCCGCTGCAGGCCTCCTCGACGTTGGCCGTCATCCAGGGCGTCATGATGCTGTGGCCCTGCAGCAGCACGGGCGTTCCGATCAGGTGCAGGGCCTTGACGCTGAATACGGCGGTGAATGTCTGCAGCGGCCCCACCATCGAGTGCAGGAAGCCGAACGGGATCGCGAAAACAAGATACGCAAGGGGAAATGCCAGGGCGCGCGTCACTGCAGTCCCGAAGAATAGTAGAACCAGGATCGGGAACGTGCCCACAAAAGCAATCTGCTGGACTATATCGACATTGGCTATGCGGCCCAGAAACCAGATGAAAACGGTAGCGGCAAGTAACGGCAGCGCCCACGCGCACACCCGGGGTGCACAGCCGACCGCCAGCTCATGCCGCTTCGACCAGGCGAGCCACGCGCAGATCGGGAAGATCAGGAACGCGTACTGGAACATGCCCGTGTGTTCCCACGCTGTCACCAGAGAGACGACGGTCGTCCAGTAGAGGGCGATCAGCACGGCCGCGGCGGCCGCGAAACCGGCCCCGGCCTGGCGCCACGACACCGGGCGATCGATTGCCACCTGCTCGGCTACGGCGGCTTTCTCCAGCGTGACGCGATTCATGCGCGCATCTCCGCGGCCGGTTCGGCGTAGCGCTCGTCATCTGCGGACAGCGACGGCGCGGCAATCAGCCGATCCAGCAGGCCGAGATTGGCGTCCCAATCATAGTGCGCCTGGACGAACCTTCGCAGCGTCGCATCGGGATGCGCGGGATCGCGTGCACCGATCGTGTCGACAACCGCTGCCGCAAACGCCTCGGGCGACGCAGCGGTCATGGCCGTGCGACCGGGGAATTCGGCAATGCCCTCGAAGGCCTGCGGCGTGCCGATCACCGGCGTTCCCATTGCGAGCGCCTCAAGTACCTTGTTCTGAATGCCGCGCGCCACCTTGAGCGGTGCGACCGCGACGTGCGCGTGCCGCACGAACGGCTTCACGTCGGTGACGCGGCCGGTCACCCGCACGCCGGGTTCGTCCGCCAACGCACGGACCGAACGCGTCGGGCGGGCGCCGACGATGTAAAACGTCGCCTCCGGCTGCCGACGCCGAATGTGCGGAAAAATCTCGCGGGCGAACCAGCCGACGCCTTCCGCGTTGGCGCGATAATCCATCATGCCGGTAAACACGATGACCGGCCCGCGCTCCGAATACGGATTGTCCATCACCTGTGCCGGATCGAAGATGTCGGTGTCGACGCCGTTGGACAAGCCGTAGACTCTCGAGTCCGAGCCGGCGACAGCGCGGCGGAAGAAAGCCGCTTCGTCGGACGATACGAAAATCGCGGCATCGAACGTCTGCGCGATATGCCGCTCCACCTCCGCCAGCTTGTGCGCCTCGCGTGCATAGACGAGGCTCGCCGGCCAGCGCGCCGACCGCGCATACTGCTGCCACTTTGCGGAATCCACATCGACAAAATCCATGATCCGCCGACCGCACATCGCGTGCGCCGGTACGTACTGCCCCGTCGACGACGAAAATGCGATGACCGCCGCAACCGGTTGCGCCTTCAGTAGCCCCCGTATCCAGTGGCGCAATTGCCGATTGCGGTAATAACGCAGCGTCAGCGGCTCGCCCGTCAGCAAGCCGACGAGGCTGCGCAACCGCGCCACCTTCGGATTCAGGTTCACCGCGCAGATACTCGCGCAGAGCGGTTGCAGGTCATCCAGGTAGACGCGGTCGCGCGGGTCGTCAATGAACGTGCCCAGGTGCACCCGGTAACGCGTCGCAAGATGCCGCAGCATGTGGTAGGAGCGAATCTTGTCGCCCTTGTCGGGCGGAAACGGGATCCGATGCGTGATGAATACGATGTCGTTCATCGTCTTCATCCCAGATTCCGCGCAATCATCGGACCGATCAGCCGCGTCAGCGGCACCGGTAGCCGCTTCCATGCGTTGATCAGCGGCCGGTACTTGGGATTCGCCGGACTGACGTTCGGCACGGTGGCACGGTTAAAGAGCTGGTACTCGTAATGCAGTTGCGTCGGCTGCCAGCCCCAATGCTCCTTGAAGTCCCACGCGCCACTGCCGCGCTTGCTGCGGCCGTAGTCGATTAGCGTGGCACCGTTTTCGGCGGCATGGCGCATCAATTCCCAGTAGAGGTAATAGTTCGACTTGAGTTGGCGTGCTTCATCTGTACCGCCGCCGTAATAGACCAGCATTTCGTCGCGAAACCAGAAATTCATCATGCTGCTGACCGGCCGGCCGTCGCAGGTAATGGTCATGATGTCGCAGTCCTGGCCGAATTCCTCTTTCAGCAGTTCGAAGTAGCGCTTCGAAAATACCGGCGTGCCGAGGTTGCGCACCATCTCGGCATAAATGTCGTAGTGGCGGTCGACGGTCGTATCGAATTCGGTCGCCAGGCCCAGGCGCTGACCACGGCGCACCTTGGTACGCTGCTTGCCCGGAATCGCTTTGAAGTTCACGTCGGGATCGGAATCGATCGGCACGCGGAACGTCGCGTAAAGATCCTTGGCCGGCCACTCATGACCGCTGGCATCAAGGTTACGCAACTCGAGATAATCCACGCGGAGGTCGGTTGCCAGCTTGCCGGCAGCTTCGACCAACGCGTCACCCGCTGCCGCATCGCTTGCGGCGACGCCGCCGTAACTGCAGAACGGAGTCGAAATCAGCGCGTTGGAAAATAACCGGCTGTTGACGTGAAACAGCGGCAGGACAGCGCCGATGGCGCCGTCTTTTTCGGCGTAGAGGTAATGGCTCTTGTGGCCGAACGCGCGCTCGATCACGTTTCGCCAGCCGGACAGATGAAAGAATGTCCCTGCCGGGGCACCGCGAACAAAATCGTCCCAACGGTCGGCGGAATCCTTCGCCAGCGGTGCGACCTGCCATCCTGAGTAGCCGTTAACCATACAATCCCTTGTAAAAGCCGCTATTAAGCCCGGAGCGGCTGCGCCCCGGGTTCTTCAAGCGCCGCCAGCGGGTAATGCCGACGCCCGTCCAGAAACACGCTGTCCATTCGCGCCCATCGGAAATCGTCCAGCAGTCGGGCAACCTTGCCTTCCATGCGATCCAGGTTGACGTAATGCCGGAAGCGCGATTTCAATTTTGCGCCTGTTACGCGCGGTTGTCCCGGGTCGATTTCCCATGGGTGAAAATAAAACACGCCGGGTTGACCGTCGCCGCGATTGACGTGCCGCAATGCCCACTTGAATGGCGCGTACGGCAGCAGGCGGAACCAGCCACCGCCGCCGCACGGCAGTTTGCGCCCCGCCACGCTGACCGTCGTCACCGGAATTTCAAGAATCCCGCGGGCTTGCGGGTAAAACGGGAATCGCGGCGCGTTCGGCATGCCGTAGAGGTCGTGCCGGATCGGAAATATGCTGGAACTGTAGCGATAGCCGGCGGCAGCAAGTACGTCCAGCGCCCACAGCGTGCCGGGGCCGATCGAGTAGCTCGGCGCGCGATAACCCGCGACGGCTTGTCCCGAAACGTCCTCCAGCAGCGACTTCGCGCGCGTCACGTCGCGGCGAAAAGCGGCCGGCGCCTGCTGTGTAATACGCTTGTGCGCGTAGCCGTGGCTGGCCACCTCGTGGCCCTGGGCGACAATCCGGCGAACCAGGGCGGGATGGCGCTCCGCAACCCAGCCGAGCACAAAGAACGTCGCCTTGATACCGCGCCGCTCCAGCATCGCAAGAATGCGGTCGGTATTGGCCTCGACGCGGCGCGGCATCCGCTCCCAGTCATCGCGCCCGATGTATGGCTCCAGCGCGGACACCTGGAAATAGTCTTCCACGTCGATCGTCATCGCATTGACGATCGGGGCCGCGATCGATGCCGTATCGCCCGGTATCATGCGCTCCCGTCCTGGGACTGCCGATACGGCATGGCTTCTTCGCCGCCCGAAAAACGGGCGCCCGCTCCCGACGCGACGCGCCGGTTCATGCTGTTGAGCAAAAAATTGAGCTTGCGGTCGAGCGCCTCGATTTGCTCCTCGATCGGCCGCATCTGGACCTGTTGCGTCGGCGCCGAATGGGCGAGGCCCGCCGCGGTCGGCGACGAAGGTTGCGACACTGCCGTGTCCGGAGACCCGCCGATTTCCTCGTTCATTTCGTCGATCACGGCCTGGATGTTCGCCCGGTCGATGAAATGCAACTCCTCGAGGTAGCCGTAAAGCAAAGCGCGGTCCATCAGCATGTTGATGCGGCGCGGCACGCCGCCGCTCCACTTGTGGACGACTTCGAACACGTCGGGCGCGAGTCCCGGGGCGTTGCGCCAGCCGACCGCACGCAGCCGGTAAATAATGTAGTTGCGGGTTTCCTCGGCCGACAGCGATTCAAGCTTGTACCAGGCGATGGTGCGCTGCTTGAATTGCTCCATGCCGCGGCGCTGCAACGTATCGCGCAATTCCGTCTGGCCGACCAGAAAAATCTGCACGAGCGCGCGGCCGCCGACTTCCAGGTTCGACAGCATGCGCAGCTCCTCGAGTGCAGCCGGCGTCAGCGTCTGTGCTTCGTCGACTATCAGCAGGGCCCCCTCTCCCTGCTGACAGCTCAGCAGCAGGTCGCGCTTGAGTTCTTCAAGCAGCGCCACCTTGCTCCGACCGTCGATGTTCTCGCCAAATGCGGAGGCGACCGCGGGCAACACGTCGGGTGCATCGAGGTTTGCCGCGGCGATGTTCGCCGTCAGCATGTGGCGGCCCGACAGTTCCTTGTACAACGCCTGGATCAGCAACGTCTTGCCGGTGCCGACATCTCCGGTAATGACGACAAAACCCTCGCGCTGCTCCAGCCCGTACAACAGGTACGACAGCGCACGCTTGTGCCCGGTACTAGGGAACAGGAAGCGCACGTCGGGAGTGAGCTGAAACGGCTTTCCGGTAAATTTGTAGAATTGCTGGTACATATCAGAACCTGTTCAAGTTGGCCGGCGCGCGCTCAAAACAGCTTGGTGACTTCAAGCAGCGCGGTATTGACGCGGTAGCTTGCGCCGCGGGTTGCATTGCGCCGTTCGTTCCTGAGCGCCACGTCGAACGTCAAATTCGTGTTGATCGTATGCTGCCAGCTGATCTGGCTGCGGTAGTAATAGTTGATATCGCCGTCGCGAAACAGGTAGCGCTGGTAGCCGTATGACGGCACGATGGAATTGGACCGGTCGAGCGCGAAATTCCAGGAAAACTGTCCGCCCTCGACCCGATCGCGCTCGTGAAGGCGAATGTAATTGCGGCGTTCGTCATAAAGGTTGAGCTGGATTTTGCTGTTTGACAGATCCCAGCCCATCGCCACCGACGCTCGCTTCATCAGGAAGACCTGGCGGTTGCGCAGCGACGGCAGAACATCGGTCGGAAGCTGCGATTCGATCAGCGTGCTGGGGGAACGTTGGAGAAGCAGCCGGTTGTAGTCTGTCGGCTCTTCGCGATACGACACGTTGGTATGGTAGTCGGCGCCGTCGTGCTGCCAGTCGAACTCGTAGGATTTACCGAAGAAACGGTGACCGTACAGAATCTTGAGCTGATTTTGAAACGACGCCCAGCGGACACCGACGCTCCAGAAGTCCGAGCCGAGGCGGTCGACGGTGCCGTCCGGCAAGAAGTTGTTTTCCTTGCCGACGTTCGCGAGCAGTGAAGTTCGCGTGGTCAGGTAATATTGCAGCCCGAGGCCGGCGCTTTCGAACGACAGATCGCGTCCCTGGTCCGGGTTGAGCCGCTGATGCAGATAGTGCAGGTCGTAGGTGAGACTGCCATAGGTCGGTTGCCGCGCCAGATCGAAGCTCAACGTATTGCTGGTGACGTTCGGAATATCGCTGCTGTAGATGTCACGGCCGTAGGCATAGCGCAACGTCGCGATCCCGAACCCGCCGAAATCATGCATCAGGTAAGGGCTGAGTGTTGTTGCCGACACGCCCGTCCGGTTGTTGCCGCCGAACAGGTTTTCCCGGCCGCCGACTTTTTGCGGATCGATGACCTGGTGGTCGTAGATCGTCGTTCCATCCATGAACAGCGTGTCCTCGATCAGCTCGATCGTGCCGTTGGCATCGAGCTGATTGTAGGCATGATTCATGTCGGAGTGGCCGGCGTAAATCAGGCCTTGCAGTTTGTAATCGATCTTTCCTTTAAGCCGCGGTGCCTCGTAATCAAGATCGAAACCGGGCTCGATCTCGGTAACGAATGCGTCCGTCTTGTCCGATGGCACCAGGAACAGGTTGTCCGTATAAATCTCGCCCAGCGTGAGGCTCGGGGTAAGCGTCAGTACGCCTGCCGCGGCGTTGGCCGCCGGCAGCGCCACGCCGACGGCAACAAGCAGGACGATGCAACGTTTGCAGCCGCCGCTAAGCATGCGTGGGCGGGCTCTTGCGGTCATAACCTCCGTAATAGCCGCCGTAGTAGTTGCCGTAGTGTTTTTCATCGCCCACATCCCTTGCGAAATTCAGAACCAGGTTGATCGACTTGTCCGGGTCGAGCGTTTCAAGGCCCGCCTTGACCGTGTGCTGCGGCGTCTTGCCGGCCGCCACCACGACGACGATCTGACCCATTGACGCGGCCAGCACCTGCGCCTCCGAAGTCGCCAACAGCGGCGGCGAGTCGAACACGATCAGGCAGTTCGGCATCGAACGCGAAATCTCGTCGAGCACATGCTCCATGCGCCGGCTCGCCAACAGCTCCGTGCTGATCGAATTCCATTGCCCCGCGGGGAGCACCTTCAGCCGCGGCACGTCGGTCGCCGCTATCACCTGCTCCGGGCGAAGACGCTCGTTGCCGAGCAGATCCAGCAGACCCGGTCGTTCTTCCAGGTTCAGAATGCGCGTCATGTCGGACTTCGCCACATCGCCATCGATCAGCAGTGCGGTGAAGTCGCGCTCCAGCGCGATACTGAGGGCGAGGTTGAATGAGGTAAAAGTCTTGCCCTCGCCGGGCACCGAGCTGGCCACCATGATGCGCCGGCCGTTGGCGACCTGGGTGGCGCCGCGGCCGGTGATGTTGGCCAGCAACGGCCGTTTGATACGCCGATACTGGTCGGCGATGCGGCCGCTGTTGTCCTCCGAGGGATACATGCCGGCCGCGTGCAACGCCTCGAAATCGACATGCACCGGTTCGGCATCGCCGCCGGCAATGGGCATAACCGGCGGCGGCGAAGAGTGCGAGATCGGGCGGACGTCCGCGTCGCCGGCGCCATTGCCGTTGCGTTTGACGGGTTCCGCGGAGCGCGGAAATACGTCCGGGTCGACCTGCCGTGCCACACCGCCGGCGCCGTTCGTTTTAAGCTTGTCAACCGCTTTTTCGACGATGCTCATATCAGCCAACTCCCTGGCAAAGCGCCTTGCACCATGTGGGTGATCTGGTCCTGAAACAGTAATGCGCCGGCGAACACCAGCGTCAGCAGCAATACCCCGGCGACGAAACTCATTACTTCGGCACGCAGCAAATGCCGCTCCACACTACTGCGTGCGACGCTGACGACGCCGAGCACCGGCCTGCCGATAATCGCCTTGAGCGATTCGCGATCCATGAATACCGGGCGCACCTGATGCATGAACACGGCAAACAATCCGCCCGCACCGAGCGCGAAGACGAGCACGATGGCGAGAAAAATACCGCGTGGCGGACCGCTGGCAATCAGCGGCTCGACCGGCGGCTCAATGATGCGGAACTTGAGATTATTGCCGCTGTGCGAAGCATCCTGCGTCATTTCCGCCTTGTCGAGGCGCGCCAGCAGGTTCTGGTATTGCTTCTGCGTTACCGAATAATCGCGCGTCAGGCTTTGCAACTGGGTTTCGAGGTCCGTGACCTTGTCGGCCTTGTTCTTCAGCTTCGCGAGCTGCTGGGTCTGGCGTCCGATCTTGTCCTGCAGCGTGTTGATTTTGACCTTGGCGTTATACAACTCCGTCTGCATGCTCTGGTAGACGGGGTTGGTAGCCGCATCGCCGATAGGCGCCGCGCCACCGCCGCCCTTCTGCACCTCCTCACGCTTCTGCTGCAACTGGGCGATCATCTGTTTGTAGGCAATCACGTCGGGGTACTGCGGCGTGTAGCGCAACAGCAAGTCGTTGAGCTTCTGTCGATAAGTCGCAATCTGCTGATCGATCTGCTGGATGCGCGGATTCACCATGATGGTCGCATCGCCGTTCTTGATCGCCTGCATTTGCGACTCGATCGAGTTGCGCTGCGATTTGGCCACGTCGAGCTGCTCCTTGAGCTGCGCAAGTCCCTGCTGCGTCGCCTGCAGCCGCGAAAAATAATCGCCGCCTCCCTGGCCCGGCACCAGGCCCAGGTGGGTCTTCTTGAATTCACCGAGCCGCTCCTCGGCGGCCGTCAGCCGGCGGCGGTATTCCTTGATCTGGCGTTGCAGGAAGTTCTGGGCGGCGCCGGAACTTTGCATGCCCGTGCCGAGCGTATTGGTCATCAGGATATTCAGCAGCGACTGCACCACCTTTTGCGCCATCTTCGGGTCGCGATCGGTATAGCTGATGGAGTACAGGTTCTGCCTGCCGCCGCCTTCCACATCGATGCGGCCCTTGAGCCTGTCCAGCAGCTCGTCCGTATCTTTCGGGCTGGATGCGCGCAATCCCAGCCCGGTTTCGCGCGCAACCTTTTCGAGGTTCGGCCGGCTCAACAGCGTTTGAGCCATCAGCTGGACCCGCTCGTGCACGTCCGGCCGGATCGCGAGACCCTTGAGCAGCGGCGCCAGCATCGAATCGGCGTCGGCATAGACGCGCGTATTGGCCTGGTACTGGTCGGGCAGGCTGTAGACGAAAACCCAGCCGGCGATAGCGACCAGCCACGCGACCAGCAGCGCGTACCAGCGGAAGCGCCACGCGCCCCGCGCCTGGGAAATGATTTGTTGCATTATTTCTTGCATGACTGTCCCCCGGACGGACGCCACACGCAATCGGCCGTTGAATTACGACATGCTGCGAGCGGCTTCCGATCCATGATCTTCAGAACGCGGATTTCGGAATGATGAGAATGTCGCCGGGACGCATTTCGATGTTGTCCTTGGTATCGCCGTCCAGCAAATCTTCCAGGTACACCGGAAAGCTGATCTTCTGGCCTTTGACCTCGCGGATCACCTTGGCGTCGTTGCCGTCCGCAAATTGCGTGAGGCCGCCGACCTCGATCAGCACGTCGAGCAGCGTCATGCCTCGTCGGTATGGCAGCGCCTGCGGCTTGGTCGCCTGGCCGACGACCCGCACCTGTTCGCTGAACGCGCCGACGGCCTTGGTGACGATGACCGTCACGATCGGCTGGCGAATGTATTTGCTCAGCGCCTCTTCAAGGTCGTGGCCGAGTTCCGCCGGCGTCTTGCCCGCAGCCTCGACCTCCTGCACCAGCGGAATCGAAATGCGCCCATCGGGGCGCACCGGCACCTGCACGGTCAGGTCGGGGTTGTTGCGGACGTAAATTTCGAGCGAATCGCCGGGGCCGATCTTGTAGGCCGGCGGCGGCCCGAGATTCTTGGCGAGATAGTCCGGCTGTGTAGTGGAACAGGCGGCGAGAAGAACGGCCAGGATGCAAAACCCCGACCCGAGAACCCACTTGCATTTTTTTATATGCGTCATGCCGTACGTCCTTATACGTTTGAACAATCCGTGTTTTAACTTAACCCATTTCCCCGCTGGGGACTAAAGCATACCACGTCGTGAGCCCCTGTCTATACTGGTGGTCCCACTTAGAAAGGCTACTAACGTGCACCTTTGCCGAAGAGGATCACCTCCACCGTCTGCAGCATGATCAGAAAGTCGAATCCAACGCTGTGGTTCTTCACGTAAAACAGGTCGTACTTGAGCTTTTCGCGGGCGTCCCGCTCCGACGCCCCGTAGGGGTAACGCAACTGGGCCCAGCCGGTGATGCCTGGCTTCACCGCGTGGCGTTCCCGGTAGTAAAGCAGATTCTTCTCCAGCTCGGTGACGAATTCCGGCCGCTCCGGGCGCGGGCCGACGAAGCTCATCTCGCCACGCAGAACGTTGAATATCTGCGGCAGCTCGTCGATCCGGCATTTGCGGATCATCGCGCCGATGCGCGTCACCCGGGTGTCGTTCTTGCGCGCCCAGCGCGCGCCGTCACTTTCGGCATCGACACGCATGCTGCGGAACTTCAGCACCTTGAACACCATGCCCCGTTCGCCGACGCGCGTCTGCGAATAGAAGACCGGCTTCTTCCAGCCATCGTCGAGCACGATCAGTAATGCCGTCACCGCGAGCACCGGCAACGTCAGCACCAGCAGCACCAATGCGATGCAGATGTCGAGCAGCCGCTTGATTTGCGCGCGCAAGAAGCCGCGCCGGAATCCGCCGCCGAATATCAGCCAGCTCGGATCGACCAGGTCGAGTGCCACCGCGCCGGTCTCGCGCTCGAAAAAGGTCGCAAGATCCAGCACCTCGATCCCCGCGAGCCGGCACTTGAGCAATTCGTTCAGCGACAGCTTGTTGCGGCGCTCGTCAAGCGCAACGACGATCTCGTCGATCTGGTGGGCACGCGCGTAACGCGCGAGCGAGCCGCGTACCTGAAGGATGGAACCGTGATGAGTAATCTCGCAGTTTTCTCCGTCGTGATGCACGAAGCCGGCGAGCCGGAAGCCGCGCCGATCGGAACGCCGGCGCATCCGCTTGATGATCGACGCCGCTTTCTTGCCGGTGCCGAGCACCAGCACGCGCGGTTTGATGCTCTCGATGTCCAGGACCTTGAGTAAAAACGGCCGCATCAGGATGATGAACAGGAGCGCCACCAGCACCGCGAGGGCGAGCACGCCACGGCCAACGTACAACGTCGGAAATACGTAGAACGTCAGCATCAGCAAAATGACGCCGACACCGAATCCGACCACCAGGCGCAGGATGATACCAAGGCGGCGTTCGCGCAGACCGATCTGGTAAAGCCCCATCGCTGCGAGGCTCAGCACCATGATGCCCGCGAACACAATCGCGCGGTAGATGACCGGCCCGAGGTCGTCGGTGACCTGCGCCTGCTCGCTGCCGAATCTAAGAAAGACGCCGACGTAAAACGACGCGCCAAGGAGCAAGGTTTCGATCGCGCCGATCAGAATGATCTGCGTGGGAATGTGGCGGCGGAATATCCGTATTTTGCCCATCGTGAGCCTCCTGCTCTACGCCCGGTACCGGTATGGTAATGATTGTTTTCCGGGTTCTTTCGACTTTCCATGTCGCCAATTGTAAAAGGGGCATCGCTCGCTGACGATGGCGATAAACCCCTAGGGGACCGGCGTACCGTTGTCCAGTTTACCTGATTTTCGCGTCAGCATCATCGTCGCAGGTCGACAAAATTGTCTTTGCCCTTGCGGAAGTTTGCCGCTGCCGCTAGTCTTACCGCCTTCAAAGCCAATGACGGCAATAATAAAGAGGATTCCCTATGTTTGACGTCGACAGCACAAGGATCGGCATCGTCGGCTTAGGCTACGTCGGCCTCCCGCTGGCGGTCGAATTCGGCAAGCAGTTTCCCACGTTGGGGTTCGACACCAAGGCCGAACGTATCGTCGAACTCGAGCGACACCAGGACCGCACGCTCGAAGTCACCGGCGATGAACTGGCTGCCGCGAAACAGCTCCGCTACACGAACTCGCCGGACGCGCTCGCAGACTGCAACGTCTTCATCGTCACCGTACCGACACCGATCGACCGCTACCGGCGTCCCGACCTCGCGCCGCTCGAAAGCGCCAGCCGCACCCTTGGTGGCGTCATCAAGGCCGGTAGCGTCGTGATCTATGAATCGACCGTCTATCCCGGCGCGACCGAGGAAGTTTGCGTGCCGATCATCGAAAAGATATCGGGCCTCAAGTTCAACCAGGATTTTTTTGCCGGCTACAGCCCGGAGCGCATCAATCCCGGCGACAAGGACCACCGGGTGACCTCGATTCTCAAGGTCACGTCGGGGTCGACGCCGGAAGTCGCGGAATTCGTCGACAGCCTGTACCGGCGCATCATCACCGCCGGCACGCACAAGGCCAGCAGCATCCGCGTCGCCGAGGCGGCAAAGGTCATTGAAAACACCCAGCGCGACGTCAACATCGGCCTGATCAACGAACTGGCGATGCTGTTCGGCCGGCTCGGCATCGATACGCTGGAGGTACTCGAAGCCGCCGGCACGAAGTGGAATTTTCTGCCGTTCCGGCCGGGCCTGGTCGGCGGCCATTGCATCGGGGTCGATCCCTATTACCTGACGCACAAGGCGCAGGAAGTCGATTACTTCCCCGGCATGATCCTCGCCGGCCGGCGCACCAACGACAACATGGGCGCCTATGTCGCGCAGCGCGTGGTCAAAATGATGACGCAGCGCGGTATTCCCGTCGCCGGCTCCAACGTCCTGATCCTGGGGCTCGCGTTCAAGGAAAACTGCCCGGACATTCGCAACACCCGCTCAATCGACCTGGTGCGCGAATTTGCCGGCTATAACGCTCACGTGGATGTTTACGACCCGTGGGTCGACCCGGGCGACGCGCTGCACGAATACGGCATCGCGCTGACGCCGCAGCTGACCGATGGCAAATACGATGCGATGGTGCTTGCCGTCAGCCATAGGCAATTTGCCGAAATGACGCCGGACGCGATCCGCGCGCTGGGCAAACCGGGCAAAAACGTACTATTCGACGTCAAGGCAATGCTGCCGCGCGATGCGGTCGATGACCGGTTATAGGGAGTGACAAATTGAAAGTGCTCGTCACCGGCTCCGCCGGCTTTATCGGTTCCGCGCTGAGTCTCAAACTGCTTGAACGCGGCGATGAAGTCATCGGTCTCGACAACCTCAACGACTATTACGACGTCAGCCTCAAGCAGGCGCGGCTGGAACGGACGCTGAAGCACGCGGGTTTCACCGACGTGCGCGCCGACCTGGAGGACCGCGACGCGGTGACCGATGTGTTCAAGACGCACCGCCCGGAGCGAGTCGTCAATCTCGCGGCCCAGGCCGGTGTGCGCTATTCGAGCAAAAACCCGCACGCCTACGTGAACACGAACCTGGTCGGTTTCCTGAACATCCTCGAAGGCTGCCGCCATTTTCCGGTCGAACACCTGGTTTACGCCTCCAGCAGCTCGATCTACGGCGCCAATACGAACATGCCGTTCTCCGAGCACAATGTTGCGTCGCATCCGGTCAGCCTGTACGGTGCAACCAAGCGGGCGAACGAACTGATGGCGCACGCGTACAGTCATTTCTACGGCATTCCGACCACCGGCCTGCGCTTCTTCACCGTGTACGGGCCGTGGGGTCGGCCGGACATGGCGCTGTTCCTGTTCACGCGCAACATTCTCGAAGGCAAGCCGATCGACGTGTTCAACCACGGCCACCACCGGCGCGACTTTACTTACGTCGACGATATCGTCGAGGGCGTCGTGCGCACGCTGGATCAGGTTGCTGCGCCCAATCCGGACTGGTCCGGCGACACGCCCGACCCTGCTACCAGTAAAGCGCCCTACCGCGTATTCAATATCGGCAACAACCGCCCGGTCAACCTGATGCGCTACATCGAAGTGCTGGAAGAGAAGCTCGGACGCGAGGCCGAGAAGAACATGTTGCCGATGCAGATCGGCGACGTACCGGAAACCTACGCGAGCGTCGCGGACCTGGAAGCCGCCGTCGGCTACCGACCGACGACGACGGTCGAGGAAGGTATCGGCCGCTTTGTCGACTGGTACCGGGCCTTCTACGGCGTCTGATTGACGTCGCGGTCGCGCCGCAGCAGCTTGTGCAGCTGGCGTCCCTCGCGCCATTGCCAACTCAAAATGCTCGGCACGCCGAACAACAGTTCGCGGAAGCGTTTTGCCAACGAAACCGCGATTGCGAAATCGGCGGGGATACCGATCAGTTGACCGATCAGCACGAAGCTGCCTTCCTGAACGCCGACGCCGGCGGGCACGATAAACGCAGCGCCGCGCGCCGCGAGACTCATTGTCTCCATCACGATTGCCTGCCACACCGGGACCGGATGGTGCAGCAGATACATGATGACCCACACTTCGGCCGCCTCGGCCGCCAGCGACAGGAATTTCCAGGTGCCGGAGACGGCAAGCAAGCCCAGCCGACCGTAGAACTGGCGGATTTCGGTATCGAGTTCCGCGGGCTGCACCCATCGCGCCAGCAGCTTGTGACCGCCGGTGACGATTTCGATCAGGCGATCCAGCCGCTCGAAGACATTGCCGTAGCGCTGCACCGCAACCATCAACGCCATGCCCGGCAGCATCGCCAGCAGCACCACACCAGCGGGGCCCGCAATCGCGGCACCGGGGATATTCGATAGCAGCAGGCCGAGCCCGGCCAACGTCAGCAGGTACAGCCCGATCGCGGTCAGCGTCAGCAGCAGGATAACGCAGGCACCGCCCAGTGCGATCGACACCCCGCGCTTGTGCAGCAGCCGGATTCCCGCCAGTTCCCCGCCGACCCGCGCCACCGGCAGCAGGTTGTTGACACCCTCGCGCACGGCCGACACCCAGAACACGTACGGCAACGATGGCGCGTTCGGGCGGGCGCGCAGTAATGCCCGAAACGCGAGTGCGTCCAGCAGTACCGGCACGATGTGCAGCGGCCCGAGCCAAAAAAGACCCCAGCCGGCAATCTCCAGGACGTGCAGAATATCGCCCGAACCGGCCATTACCACGAGGGCAACGGCCAGCAGCAGGCCGATCAGCCCTGCAGCCCAGGCGATCAATTTGGCTCTCAAAGCGGCGCCGTATCAGAGATTTTTAATGGCGTTGCGCAGCCGAAACCAGGCAGCCATGTAAGTTGTCGGTTTCCAGGCCGCGAGCGCCGGGGCAGCGGCCTCAACCAGCGTCCCGTCACGCCGGATGGTGAAATAGTGCGAGCGCCAGCAAATGCGCCGGCCGGCGTGACTCCACAACCAGACACCCAGGCTGACGACATCGCGAATCGGCACCAGCCAGCCGTCGGCCAAGGCCTGTTCACGATCCGGATTGATTGCAACCTGCCCCCCCCATTTCGCCGCCACGGTCACCGCGAGCATCGCCAGCATGAATGCCTGCGGCCCCGTCAGTGCCAGCATCGCGCCGCACAGTGGGATGCCGAAGCTGATGAACGTGAAGCCGTAGCCAAGCGGCTGCAACACCCTGAGCGCGCGCGCCTGGCGCACCTCGTGGCGCAACAGGTCTCCGAGGCTGTGGTTCGGCACCGAAGTTTCGACCAGGCAATCGGCCAGCACCGTGCGGTAGCCGTGTTGGCGTACCAACTCGCCGAGCATGTAATCGTCGGCCACGTGATTCGCGACTGCGCCGAACCCGCCGATTTCGTCAAGCACCGAACGGCGCATGACGAGCGTCGCCCCAAACCCGAACGCCTGCCAGCCGAACAAGCGCGATATCAGCACAGAAGGCGTGAACCAGCCGTTCACGAACATCGCCGCGAGCCGCGCATGAACGCCCTTCTCCGCCCGCGCCTGGTAAATGCACGTCGCGAGCCCCACGCCGGGGCGATCCAGCGGCGCGGTCACCGTTGCCAGGTAATCGCGCCCGACGCGAATGTCGCTGTCGGCAATTACCAGCAGGTCGTGGCGCGCCGCCGGCAGCATGTTGTCGAGGTTGCTGACTTTGTAGTTGCTGCCGATCAGCCGGTCGTCGATGACCAGCATGAGGTCGAGATGGGGATATTCCGCCTTGAGCTGCTTGACGATCTGCACGGCCGGGTCCGACGCGCGCCGGACGCCGAAGACAACCTGGAACTCGGGGTAATCCTGCTCGCAGCAGGATCGGAGGCTCTCGTAAAGGCCGGTTTCCGCGCCACACAGCGGCTTCAGAATCGTCACGGGGACGTGCCGGCGGCCGACGGCGAAGCGTTGTCGCCGCAGCCAATGCACGGCCGCGGCGAGCGCAGCGGTGGCATACGCGGCCGTCAGCGCGCCTACCACATCGCCCACCAGAAGCATCCAGTGATCGGCCAGCCAAGTCAATTGCACGCGAACTCCGGCGAACTCTCCACTTGCGGTTAAGCTACCATATCGGCCGCCCCCCGGTCATTCCACCCGGCCTACTTCACGGACACTGCCTTGATGTTCACGAACTCATGGATGCCGAAGACGGAAAGCTCCCGGCCGTAGCCACTGTTCTTGATGCCGCCGAACGGCAGGCGCGGATCGGAGCGGACAAAATCGTTGACGAAACAGGCGCCGGCATGGATTTCGCTGGTGGCCAGCCTGATGCCGCGATCGAGATCGCGCGTAAACACCGCCGAACCCAGTCCGAAGCCGGTGCCGTTGGCGACCTTCAGGGCCTCGGACTCGTCGGCCACCGGAATCAGCGTTGCGACCGGCCCGAACAACTCCTCCGAATACGCGGGCATACCCGGCTTCACGTCGGTAAGGAATGTCGGCGGATAGTAGAAGCCCGGTCCGTCGGGCAGCTTGCCGCCGGTGAGACAGCGCGCACCGGCAGCGACACTTTTTTCAACCTGCGCGTGCAACTGGTCGCGCAGATCGCTGCGCGCCATCGGGCCGACAGTGTTCCCTTCTTCGGTCGGATCGCCCATCTTCGCTGCCTGGATCTCCGCCAGCGCCTGCTTTTCGAACTGTTCGCGCACCGCGTCGACGACGATGAACCGCTTGGCGGCGATGCAGCTTTGGCCGGAGTTGACCAGCCGCCCCTGCACACAGGCCTTCGCCGCGGCTTCGACGTCCGCATCTTCAAGCACCACGTAGGCATCGCTGCCACCGAGTTCCAGTACCGTTTTCTTGAGCGCCTTGCCGGCTTCGCTCGCCACCGCGCGGCCGGCGCCGACGCTGCCTGTCAGCGTGACTGCCTGCACGCAATCGTTGGCGATGACTTTGGCCGCCTGATCGGTGTCGATAATGACGGTGCGAAACAGATCTTTGGGGAAGCCCGCCTCGCGCATGATCGACTCGATGTCGAGCGCACAGCCGGTCACATTGGGAGAATGCTTCAAAACGCCGGCGTTGCCCGCCATGATGTTCGGCGCGATAAAGCGAAACACCTGCCACAGCGGATAGTTCCACGGCATGATCGCGAACACGACACCGAGCGGCTGAAAGGTGACGAAACTCCGGCGCGCGTCGGTTTTGACTTCCTGCTGCGCCAGGAACTGTTCCGCGTGCTCGGCAAAATACTCACAGGCCCAGGCGCACTTCTCGATCTCCGCGTGCGCCTGCTTGATCGGCTTGCCCATCTCCCCGGTCATGCGCGCGGCATACCGGTCACTGTTTTTGCGCAATACCGCCGCTGCGTTGTTCATCCGCTTCGCACGCTCGGCGAACGGTGTCCTGCGCCATTGCGTATGCGCCTCGTGCGCCTGGCGGAGAATCGTCTCGACCTCCGCGTCTTCCATCAGTGGATAGCTTTTGATTGTTTTTCCGGTCGCGGGATTGATGGTTTCCATGGTGGTCATGTTTTGCGTTTCCTCGGTTAGCTGCAGGAGCGGCCGCCGGCCGCAATGATCGAAATCGCGAGCAGCGCTCGCTCCTACGTTTTGTCAGCCCAATAGCGGTTGCACTTGTCGAACAGTTCGGTGTTGACGCTCGCATCGACATCGACGGCTACCACGCGCAATTCGGTGGAAGTAATCGCCTCGGTCAATTGCTTCCTGAGCTCGCCGACGCTTTTCGGGTGATACGCCTTGATGCCGAAGCTTTCGGCATACGCTTTGAAGTCGGGGTTGCCGATGCGGGTGCCGAACGAATCGTTGCGCGACATTTCCTGCTTCCAGCGAATCAGGCCGTAGTCGTTGTCGTTGAGGATGACGGCGGTGAAGCCGGCGCCGATGCGCCTGGCCGTTTCCAGCTCCTGCGAATTCATCATGAAGCCGCCGTCGCCCATTACCGACACGACTTGCCGTTCGGGGTCGATCATCGACGCTGCGATACCGCCCGGCAGCGCCATGCTCATGCTCGCGAGACCGTTGGTGATAATGCAGCCGTTCGGCGTGTAGGTCGGGAAATTACGCGCGATCCACATCTTGTGGCTGCCGACATCCGAGATCAACAGGCCGTCGTCGTCGAGAATATCACGGATGACATTGAGCACCGCCGGGATCGTGAAGGTTGTGGCGCTGTCATCGAGGCTGTAGCCGGCAATGTCGTCGAGGATGCGCTTGCGCACCGGCGCGTACCAATCCCTGTCGTACGTGGGCTCACGCTCGTCCAGCCCGGTATGCAGCGCACGTACCGATGCCGCGAGGTCGCCGACCACCTCCACCACCGGGCGGTAATGCGTGTACACCTCCGCCGGCACGTGATCGATGTGGATAATCGTCTTGTCGTTGTTTTCGTTCCACTTCTGCGGCGCGTATTCGCCGATGTCGTAGCCGATGGTCACAACGACATCCGCTTGCTCGACCGCTTCGAGCACGTAGTCCTTGAAGCTCAGGCCGATCGACAGCAGCGACGCCTTGCTGTGATCCGACACCGCACCCTTGCCCATGAAAGTCGCGGCGACCGGAATGCCGAAATGATCGACCAGTTCGGTCAGCGCCGTACTGCACTTCTCGCGAATCGCACCGTTGCCGGCGATGATCAGCGGCCGCTTCGCCTTCGTCAGCACGTCCAGCGCCTGGCCGATCGCCGTCATGTCCGGATCCGCGCGCAATATCTTGCCCGGTGCGATCGGTTCGTAGCCGTTCACTTCCAGCGCCGCGATATCCTCAGGCAGTTCGATATGCGTCACGCCGGGCTTCTGCAACTCCGCCAGCTTGAATGCCTTGCGCACCACCTCGGTCACAATGCGTTCCGAATGAATGCTCGCATTCCACTTTACGATCGGCTTGAACATGCTCACGATGTCGAGCATCTGGTGGCTCTGGTTGTGCATGCGGTCCAGCCCGCCCTGCGCGGTAATCGCGACCACCGGCGCCATGTCGAGTTGCGCGTCGGCCAGCCCGGTGATCAAATTCGTCGCCCCGGGGCCGAGAGTCGAAAGGCAGACGCCCGCCTTGCCGGTGATCCGTCCCCAGATGTTTGCTATAAATGCCGCTCCCTGCTCATGCCGACACGGCACAAACTGGATCGAAGATTTCTCCAGCGAAAACATCAAGTCTTCGGTTTCTTCGCCGGGCAACCCGAAAACGTAGTGGACACCTTCTTCCTCAAGGCATTTGACAAGCAGGTCGGAGACTTTCACGGAGCGACTCTCGTTTGTGATTATGGGCGCCAATGGTAGTCCGTTTCCGATCGCCAGTCAGGTTTCGACCGCGGATCCGGGCTCGCATTCCTGTTGCAATGGCCACCGGTCGGCGGCAAACTACCGAGGATCGACGCTCAAGGGAAGAACGTTGGAAACCGCATCACCTACGCAAATAGCGCCCGTACGAGTCTCCTCGGACTCGGCGACGGGTAGTCTCGAAGCCCGCTGCGTCCGCTCCGGGAAATCGCTGTGAACGCGTACGCCACCAGGCCCGAACTCAACGGCCCGCAACTGCCGAAGACGCCGACGGGCATTCCCGGCTTCGACGAAATCACGCTCGGCGGCCTGCCCCGGGGGCGGCCGACGTTGCTGTGCGGTGCGGCCGGTTGCGGCAAGACACTGTTCGCCATGACCTTTTTGATTGAGGGCGCGACCGGCTTCGATGAGCCCGGCGTTTTCATGAGTTTCGAAGAAGCCGCCCCGGACCTCGCTGCAAACGTCGCCTCGCTCGGCTATGACGTCCCCGATCTTGTTGAGCGCAAGAAGCTCGCCATCGACCACGTCAGGATCGAACGCAGCGAAATCGAGGAAGCCGGCGATTACGACCTCGAGGGCCTGTTTGTCCGGCTCGGCTACGCCATCGACCAGATCGGTGCGAAGCGCGTCGTCCTCGACACGATCGAGTCACTGTTCTCGGGTCTGGCCAACGAAGGCGTGCTGCGCGCCGAACTGCGCCGCCTGTTCGCGTGGCTCAAGAACAAGGGCGTCACCGCGATCATCACCGCCGAGCGCGGCGAAGGCCAACTTACCCGCCACGGCCTCGAAGAATACGTCTCGGACTGCGTCGTCCTGCTCGACAACCGCGTGCAGGAGCAGATCGTGACACGGCGGCTGCGCGTGGTGAAATATCGCGGCTCCGCCCATGGCACCAACGAATACCCGTTCCTGATCGACAACCACGGCATCAATGTGCTGCCGATCACTTCGGCGGGCCTCAGCTACGACGTGTCGCAAGAACCCGTCCCCACCGGGGTAAGTGGACTCGACGCAATGCTCAGCACCGGCGGCTATTTCCGCGGATCGAGCGTCCTGATCTCCGGCGGCGCCGGCACCGGCAAGACGATTTTCAGCGCCACGTTCGCCGACAGCGTCTGCCAGCGCGGCGAGCGCTGCCTCTATTTCGCTTTTGAGGAGTCGCCGCATCAGATCGTCCGGAACGTGCGCTCAGTCGGCATCGATCTGCAGCGGCACCTCGATCGCGAGCTGCTGCACTTCGAGGCTGCGAGACCATCGTTTTACGGCTTCGAGATGCATTTAACGCGGATGAACCGCCTCCTCGACCAGTTCCGCCCCCAGGCCGTCGTAATCGATCCAATTTCTGCTTTTCGAGGGCCCTCCCCGGAGATTCACGCAGCTTTGTTGCGCATGGTCGATATGCTCAAGACACGTGGCATCACCGCAGTCTTCACGACACTTGCGCCGTCCGAAGACCGCCTGATGACGTACGCCGACCGGGCTGTATCGTCGCTGATGGATACCTGGATTTCGCTGCACCATATCGAATCCAACGGCGAGCGCAATCGTGGCCTCTACGTGCTGAAGTCGCGCGGCATGAACAACTCCAACCAGATTCGCGAATACACATTGGCCGATGATGGCGTTCACTTGCGAGAAATGTATCTCGGTCCGTCCGGGATGCTCACCGGCTCCGCGCGCGTCGCCCAGGAAGCGCAAGAGCGCGCGCAGGCATACCAGCGCGATCAGCAAACTGCACGCCGGCGGCGCGAACTCGAGCGCAAGCGCAGGGCGATGGAACGCCAGATCGCCGAAATGCAGGCGGAACTCGATGCAGAGGAAGCGGAACTGCACGCGCTGGACGAGCAGGAACGGGAAAATGAGCGGTCACGCGAAGATGCCCGCGCGGAAATGGCCGCAAGCCGAGGAGCTGTAAAATGACCGACGATGCATCCGAAACTTACCAACTGCGGCTTTACGTGGCCGGGCAGACGGTAAAGTCGGTCACCGCGCTCGCCAACCTGAAGCGGCTGTGCGAAGATCACCTGGCCGGGCACTACAGCATTGAGGTCATCGACCTGACACAGAACCCGCAACTCGCAGCCGGCGACCAGATTCTCGCGCTGCCGACGCTGGTGCGGCGCATCCCGCAACCGTTGAAAAAGGTAATCGGGGACCTGTCCAATACCGAACGCGTGCTGGTGGGTCTCGATATCAGGCCGGTCAAGGGTGAAGCATGACCGCGAACAATGAGCAGGATCGCAAGGCCGCCGCGGAGTCGGACTGGCTCTCCGGCGACGATATGCACTACCTGCTGCGCCTCTACATCACCGGGTCGACACCTCGCTCGACGCGTGCGATTGAAAACATCCGCGGCATCTGCGAAGACCACCTCAAAGGCCGCTACGAACTTGAGGTGATCGATATTTACCAGCATCCGGAATCGGCCGCCGAAGCACAGATCATCGCTGCGCCGACGCTGATCAAGAAGTTGCCCGCACCGTTGCGACGCGTGATCGGCGACCTGTCGGACCATGACAAAATTTTTACCGGTCTGAATATCAGCCCGCTGCCGGGCCCCGGCACGGCCGACTGACGCTGATGCATTCAGCCACCGACGGCACGCCCTCCGATCGCCGCGTGACCGAGCTCGAGGCGCGGCTGCGCGAGGCGGAGGAAACCCTCGCGGCAATCCGCAACGGCGAAGTCGATGCCATCGTTGTCGAGTCGCAGGGCCATCACGAGGTCTATACCCTCCAGAGTGCCGACCGCCCGTACCGCGTGCTTATCGAACAAATGCAGGAAGGCGCGGTGACCGTATCCGCGGACGGCACCGTGCTCTACTGCAACCGGCGGTTCGCGGACATGCTCGCGGCGCCGCAGGAAAAGGTGATCGGCGGCTCGATCTTCACGTTCATTCGGGCGGCGCAGCGGGACCGGCTCGATCAACTGTTCGCCGCCAGCGCGGCAGGCGGCGGCAAAGGCGAATTCGACCTGGTTACGTATGACCGGACACCAGTGCCAGCCTATTTGTCATTCATCGACCTGCCTCACGAGCGCCAGCGGATACTCTGCGGCGTCGTCACCGATCTCACCCAGCAGAAGCAGGCGGAATTCCAGCAGCGTTCGGTCGAGGAAAGCCTGCAGATCGCGCTCGACGCGGCCGGCCTGGGTCATTGGAACGACGACCTCACGAGCGGTACCGCATACCGGTCGCCGCGCCACGATGCAATCTTCGGCTATGACCCGCACCTGCCCTGGAGCCGGCAAGCGTTCCTCGATCATGTCGTTCCCGAGGATCGCGACGCCATCGCGGCATCGATGGTCGCGGCCGAGAGACAACAATATTTCGAGTTCGAAGGCCGCATCAGGCGCGCCAATGATGGTGCGATACGCTGGATACGCGTCAACGGAAAAACCTATTACAATGACGGCAAGGCCGTTCGCATGGCCGGCGTGGTGACCGACATTACCGAACGGCGCCAGCTTGAGGACCAGCTCCGCCAGGCGCAAAAGATGGAGGCGGTCGGCCAACTCACGGGCGGGCTGGCGCACGATTTCAACAACCTGTTGTCAGTCATTCTGACCAGCCTTGAACTGGCGCGGCGCCACGCCTCGGACGATATGCTCACGCGCCAACTCGATAACGCGCGGCGCGCGGCCAATCGCGGCGCAGGACTCACGCGGCAGTTGCTTGCTTTCTCCCGCCGCCAAAGTCTGCAGCCGCGCGTCGTTTGTGTTAACGACCGGCTGCCCGGGCTCGAATTGCTGATTCAGCGGGCGGTGGGCGACAACATCGAGCTTCAACTTCTCCCCGGCGACAATCTCTGGTACTGCAACATCGATCCCCACCAACTCGACTCGGCCATTCTGAACCTGGCGATCAATGCGCGCGATGCCATGGAGCACCAGGGCAAACTGCTGATCGAAACCGCCAACACGGTTCTGTCGGATGCCGACGCGGCAGCCATACCCGACGCCTCACCCGGGCGCTATGTCCGGGTTTCGGTGATCGACACCGGCGAGGGCATGTCGCCGGAAGTTCAATCCCGGGTCTTCGAGCCGTTCTTCACAACCAAGGAAATCGGCAAGGGTTCCGGACTCGGCCTGAGCATGGTGTACGGTTTCGTCAGGCAGTCCAACGGCCACGTCGGGATCGAAAGCGAGGTGGGCCGCGGCACCGGCATCCACCTTTACCTGCCGTGGGCCGAACCGCCCGCGGCCATGGAAACGCCGGACAGCGTTCCGCAATCGTCCGGGCTGGAATCGGCGACTGTGCTGGTCGTCGAGGACGATCCTCACGTACGCCCGGTGGTGGTGGAGCTCGTCAGGGAAATCGGCCACACGACCGTTGAAGCCGCGAACGGGCCCCGCGCGCTCAAACTCCTGGACGAGCGATCCGACATCGACCTGGTGTTTACCGACATCGTCATGCCGGGCGGCGTCAGCGGCATCGATCTTGCTCGTGAGGCCCGCCGCCGCCGGCCGGAAATCGCCGTTCTGCTGACATCGGGATTCGCAGCCAAACCCTTCGAGCAGGGACGAGATTCGGCGAAGGAATTTCGCATGATCCGAAAGCCGTATCGCCGCGACGAACTCATACGCGCGATCGATGCCGCGCTGGCCGAAGTTCGCGCCGACGCCGGCGACGGCCGGATTTAGGCGAACCCGGAACACGAAGGGAAAGATGGTGCCGGAGAGAGGAATTGAACCTCCGACCTGCTGGTTACGAATCAGCTGCTCTACCGACTGAGCTACTCCGGCATCGTGATTGGCCTGCGATCTGCAGGCGCGGAAGTATAACGAAAGGCTCCGGGACCGGCAAACTACCCTGCGGAAACGTTATCGCGGACGCGCACGATCACGTCGACACCTTCCTGCGCGGTGCCTTGCGGCAGCGCGGGAAGGTCGGCGAAGCGCACTTGTTCGGCAGGGATGTCGGTCAGTTCGCCGCTGTCGACGTTATAGAAATGGTGATGCGGTTCGGTGGTCGAGTCGTAGAAAACCCGGTTCGGGTCGACAATGATCGCCTTGGCCAGGCCGGTCGCGCACAGCAGCTTGAGCGTGTTGTAAACCGTGGCTTTCGAGACGCGGATGCCCCGCTCCAGCAGGATCGCGGAAATCCGGTCGGCGGAAAGATGGCGCGGCCGGTCGAGCAGCACGCGCGCGATTTCGACCCGCTGCGCGGTCGGCTGCACGCCGGCGGCCGCAAGCTGATTCGAGATCGGGTCCTGCCCTGTTTTGTCGCTGCTTGTTGGTTCGATCACGCTGCCAGTATAGGAAGATTCGGCGGGTATCACCAGCTTTGCCCTTGCACGTCCACTCAAGCCATTTGCACTAATCAGGGAATTTTTGCCAACATGATGACGCTGGAATAATAAAAAAAGGGGGATTCCATGCGAGTCGAGCGCGGCTTCACGCTCATCGAACTGATCATCGTCATCGCCGTTCTGGCCATTCTCGTCACCACCGCGGTTCCCGGCTTTAACCGCTTCGTTGCGCACGAGCGCCGCGTCAGCACCGTCATGTCGCTGGTGCACGCGCTGAACCTGGCGCGCTCCCGCGCCGTTTTATCCGGCAACTATGTCGCTGTCTGCCCCAGCGTCGACAGCCGGACCTGCGCCGCCGACGGTTCGCAGTGGAACACCGGCTGGCTCGTGTTCATCAACCTGGATCCGGAGTCGCCACCCGAAATCGACGACGGCGAGCGCGTGCTGCTTCGGCACGGCCCGGTGGAGGACGCGCTGGAGGTAACGGCAAACCGCGAGGGCTTCAATTTCCGGCCGCGGTCGATCCGCTCGACGGCGGGCAGCCTGTTCGTCTGCACGCGCAACCACCACAACGAGGCGGTCATCGTCAGCTATACCGGCCGCGTGCGGACATCCGCCCGGTACGACGGCGAGCCGGTAACGTGTGATTAGCTCTGCGGCGTACCGCCGCTCTGCTGACGACTCGCGAGCAGCGTGTCGATGATCACCAGGATCGCGCCGACGGTGATCGATGAATCCGCTACATTGAACGGCGGGAAATTCCAGCCGCGGTAGAAGAAATCGATGAAATCGATCACGTAGCCGTAGGCGACGCGGTCGATGACGTTGCCGAGCGCGCCGCCGAGCACGAGTGCCAGGCCGATGCCGAGCAGCCGCCGGCGTTTGCGCGGCAGCTTTCGCAGCCACAACAGTATGACGATGCTGACAACGAGCCCCAGGCCGATAAAGAACCAGCGCTGCCAACCGGATGCCCGGCTGAGGAAGCTGAACGCGGCGCCGCTGTTGTGCAACAGCGTCAGGCGCAGGAACGGCGTCAGGCTGATCGAGTCGAACAGGCCCATGTGGTGGCTGATCAGCAGCTTGGTGATCTGATCGAATACGATCACCGCGGCTGCGATCCACAGCCAGCGCACTTGGCCCAGCGCGCCGTGCCGCCCCGTTTCCACGGGCTCCGTCATGCCCATCTCCGATGTCGACTCGTTCATGCGAATTTGCGGGTTTCGCCCTCGCCTGCCACATTCTCAACGCACCGGCCGCATAATTCGGGATGCTCCGCCGAGCTGCCGACATCCGGCCGATGCTGCCAGCAGCGCACGCACTTTTCGTTGTCCGAGCGCTTCGCGGCAATATACACGCCTTCGCAGTCGGCTGCCGCCACGGCATCGGCTGGCTTGTCCGCCGCCGGATGCAAATGCGCTTCCGAGGTGATCAGCGCAAAGCGCAACTCGTCGCCGAGCGGCGCCAAGGCATCCAACGCGGCCGGGTCGCAGTAGAGGTCCACCGCCGCATCGAGCGAAGAGCCGATCTCGCCGGCGGCCCGCAGCCGCTCCAACTCGCGCGCCACTTCGACGCGCACGCGCAGCACCATGTTCCAGTCGATCGGTTGAGGCACCGTCGCGACCGGCGCTTCGTACCACGTCGTCAGCATCACGGCTGCCGGTCGCTCGCCCGGCAGATGGCGCCAGACTTCCTCGGCTGTAAAGCTCAGGATCGGCGCAAGCCAGCGCACCATCGCCTCGGCGGCGTGATACATCGCCGTCTGGCATGAGCGGCGGGCCAGGCTGTCGGCCTGCGCGGTGTACTGGCGGTCCTTGATCACGTCGAGGTAAAAGCCGCCGAGATCACGCACGCAGAAGTTGTGCAGGCGCTGGTAGATCTGGTGGAAGCCCATGTCCCGGTAGGCTGTTTCGACTTCTTCCTGCAGCACCGTCAGCCGTTCGAGCAACCAGCGGTCCAGTGCAATCATGTCGTCCGGTTCAACCGCGTGCACAGCGGGGTCAAACTCGTTCAGATTGGCAAGCAGGAAACGCAGCGTGTTGCGCATGCGCCGGTAGGAATCGGCCATGCGCTTGAGTATCTCGTCGGAGACGTTCATCTCGCCGCTGAAATCCGTCGCGGCGACCCACAGGCGCAGCACGTCGGCACCCAGCGTCTTCATCACCTGCTGGGGCGCAACGGTATTGCCGATCGACTTGGACATCTTGCGGCCCTGCGCGTCGACTGTGAAGCCGTGCGTCAGCACAGCCTGGTACGGCGCCTTGCCGCGCATCGCCACGCCGGTGAGCAGCGAGGACTGGAACCAGCCGCGATGCTGATCGGAGCCTTCCAGATACAAATCCGCCGGCAGACCCATGTCCGGGCGGCGTTCCAGCACCGCGTAATGGACGCAGCCGGAGTCAAACCAGACATCGAGGGTGTCGGTGACCTTTTCGTACTGCGCGGCATCGTCGCCCAGCAATTCCGCCGGGTCGAGTTCGAACCAGGCATCGATGCTGTCCTTCTCGACGCGCTCGGCCACCTTCTCGATCAGCCCGAGTGTCTCCGGGTGCCACTCGCCGGTCTGCTTGTGGATGAACAACGGAATCGGCACGCCCCAGGTGCGCTGCCGCGAGATGCACCAATCCGGCCGATTGGCGACCATCAGACGAATACGCTCCTCGCCCCAGCCGGGCATCCACTGGACCTTTTTGATTTCGTCGAGCGTTTGCTCGCGCAGGCCATTGGTGTCCATGCCGATGAACCATTGCGGCGTGGCGCGGAAAATGACCGGCGTCTTGTGCCGCCAGCAGTGCGGGTAGCTGTGCCGATACGGTTCATGGTGCAGCAGCATGCCGCGCTCGCGCAGCAGTTCGACGATTTTCGGATTCGCCTTGAACACGTGCTCGCCGGCGAACAGCGGCGTGTTGTCGAGGAAGACGCCGTTCGAGCCGACCGGGTTGTCGATCGGCAACCCATACTTCTGACCGACGACGAAATCCTCCTGGCCGTGGCCAGGTGAGGTATGCACGGCGCCGGTACCGGCGTCGGTGGTGACATGGTCGCCGAGGATCACCGGCACCTGGCGGTCGTAAAACGGGTGCGCGAGCAGCACGCGCGCGAACGCTTCCCCGGCGGCGCGGCCGAGGATCTCGTGCTTCTCGACGCGGTAGCGTTCCATCACCTGGGCAAGCAGCGCTTCGGCGACCAGCAGCCGTTCCGGGCCGGCGCCGAGATCGACCTCGACCAGCACGTAGTCCAGTTCGGCGTTCAGCGCAACGGCCTGGTTGGCCGGCAGTGTCCATGGCGTGGTGGTCCAGATCGGAACGGAGATCGGGCCTTTGCCCGCAGGCTGGGTGTCGAAACGAGCCAGGAAGTCCGTTTCGTCGACGACACGGAAGCGCACGTCGACAGCCGGCGAGGTTTTGTCGGCATATTCGACTTCGGCTTCGGCGAGCGCGGAGCCGCAGTCCATGCACCAGTGCACGGGCTTGAACCCTTTATAGACGTGGCCGCGCTCGAGAATGCGGGCGAAGGCGCGCAGTTCGTCGGCCTCGTAGCGCGGGTTCATGGTCAGATACGGCCGATCCCAGTCGCCGAGCACGCCGAGGCGCTTGAAGTCGGCGCGCTGGCGGTCGACCTGTTTGCCGGCATACTCGCGGCAGGCGGCACGGAAGGCGCGCGCGTCGAGTTTCTGCCCGGCCTTGCCATGTTTCTTTTCGACCATCAGTTCGATCGGCAGACCGTGGCAGTCCCAGCCGGGGACGTACGGCGCATCGAAGCCCGCCAGCGTATGCGATTTGATGACGATGTCTTTGAGGATTTTGTTTACGGCGTGACCGATGTGGATGTCGCCGTTGGCATACGGCGGACCGTCGGGCATGATGTAGCGCGGCCGGCCCTCGGAGACCTTGCGAATCTGGCCGTACAGATCCTCGGCGTACCAGTGCTTGAGCATTTCGGGCTCGCGCTGCGCGAGGTTGGCCTTCATCGGGAAGTCCGTGCGGGGCAAGTTCAACGTTGATTTGTAATCAGTCACCTAGAGCGTTCCCGTTCGTTTCAGGTCTTCGCGGGAGGCCGTGAATACGTCCCTGCAGGCTCTGGGTTCGGCATCCTGCCTCACACAGCCCTGAAAGAAACCACACCACGTCCTCAATCATGGTTGGCGCAAGTTTTGGCGAAAGAACGAAGCCATTCGCGGCCCTCCTCGGCGTCGTTCACAATCTGCTTTCGCATTGTTTCCACATCCGGAAATTTCACTTCGTTGCGCAGCCAGTGCAAAAATTCGACCTTCAGGTGTCGGCCATACAGGCCGCCATCGAAGTCGTAAAGGTACACTTCGAGCAGGCGGTCTTTGCCTTGCACCGTCGGACGCGTACCGACGCTGGCAGCGCCGTAGCCGATTCCGTCTACGCGTACGACATAGATGCCGTTCACAGGGCTGACACGTCGCTTGAGGGCCAGGTTCGCCGTCGGAAAGCCAAGCTCTCTGCCCAGTTCGTCGCCATGGCGGACGCGGCCGCAGATCGCATATTCGTGTCCAAGCAGCCGGCGAGCGGCGTCGAAATCATGTCTCGCAAGCGAGGCGCGCACGCGGGTCGAACTGACGCGCGCGCCGTCAACTTTAATCGTTGGCACGGCGGCAACTTCAAAACCCTGTTGTGCGCCTGCCTGTTCAAGGGTGGCGAAGTCCCCTGCCCGCCGATGGCCGAAACGGAAGTCGTCGCCCACGAGCACATAGCGCGCGCCAAGACCATCGATCAGCAGGCGCTGTATAAATCCCTGCGGCGCCAGACTGGAAAACGCCTTATCAAAGCGCACCACGAGCACCTGTTCGGCGCCGGCCGCCGCCAGGGCGGTGCATTTTTCACGCAGGCTGCTCAGGCGCGCCGGCGCGGCGTCGCCCTGGAAAAACTCCCGCGGCGCCGGCTCGAATATCATCACGGTCGCCTTGACGCCCAGCGCCCGCGCCCGTTCGCGCAACTGCTCCAGCATCGCCTGGTGGCCCAGGTGCATGCCATCAAAGTTGCCGATCGTGACGGCGCTGCCGCGGTGGCGGGCGCGCAGGTTGTGCAGACCGCGAATGACTTCCATCGCGGAGCGCCTCAAAAAGGTGTGATTATACCGGGGGAAAGGACTGAATGCTGAGGGCTGAGAACTGAGTCAAGCGAAGCCAGCTCTCCACCAAGTCCTTTAAAGTCCTTCGCCCACTCGCAGATGCCGAGGCCGCAGCCCGGTCAGCAGCAAAACCGCAAAGTACACAACCAAAGCGACACCAATCCACAGCGCCAAATGCCACGCCCGCTCGAAACCCGCCCATCCGAGCCACAACGACAAAGGCCCCACCGCGACCGCCAGCACCGCGGCCATCGCGCCGTTGGCAATCGCAACGCGAATAGCCAGCGGCCCCCATCCGCTCGCGCCGCGGTAAATCCCTTTGCGTCGCAGTCCCCAGAACAACAAGCCGGCGTTGACGAACGCCGCCAGTGACGTTGCCAGCGCCAGCCCCGCGTGTGGCGCGCGAAAACCTAGCAGCGCCATCGGCGCCGTAATCGCGCCATTCAGTGCGATATTGGCGCAAACGGCAATGACGCCCACTCGCACCGGTGTGCGCACATCCTGCCGCGCATAAAAGCCCGGCGCGAGCACCTTGACCAGCGTGAAGCCCATCAGCCCAAACGCGTAGGCCATCAGGCTCCAGTGTGCCATGCGCACGTCGTACGAGCTGAACTCACCGTAGCGGAACAGGGTCGCTATCAGCGGGCCGGCGAGCATGAACAGGCCGACCGCGGCCGGCAGGACGATGACCAGCACGAGGCGCAGCGCCCAGTCGATAGTCGCCGAGAACGCTTCGCCGGCGCGCTTTGCATGATGCGCCGACAAGCCCGGCAGGATAACCGTCGCCAGGGCAATGGCGAACACGCCGAGCGGGAATTCCATCAGCCGATCCGAGTAATACAGCCAGCTGACGCTGCCGGTGGCGAGGAACGAGGCGATCAGGTTGTCGATCAGCAAATTGAACTGCGACGCGGATGAGCCGAACAGCGCGGGCAGCATCAGCCGCATGGTGCGGCGCACGGCCGGGTGCCCGCGCGGCAGCCGCGGGCGCGGCAGCAGCCTCAGCCGCCACAGAAACGGAAACTGGAAAGCGAGTTGAACGATACCGGCGATCAGCACGCCCCAGGCGAGCGCCATGCCGGGGTTCGGCAGCATCGGCGCGAGGCCGACCGCGGCGCCGATCAGTACGATGTTGAGGATGACCGGCGTGAAGGCCGGCACGCCGAAGCGGCCGTAGGTGTTCAGGATGCCGCCGGCTAGCGCGGTCAGCGAGATGAACAGCAGGTACGGGAACGTCAGCCGCAGCATCGCGACCGACATCGCGTACTTGTCCGGGTCGGCGGCAAAGCCCGCTGCGAAAACGTAGATCAGGATCGGCGCGGCGACGATGCCGATGACGGTGATGACGCCGACGATCAGGCTGAGCGTGCCGGTGATGCGCGCAACGAATTCGCGCACCGCCGCGTCGCCGCCCTCGGCGCGCACTTCGCCCAGTACCGGCACAAAGGCCTGCGAGAAGGCGCCCTCGGCGAACATGCGGCGCATGAAGTTGGGGATCTTGAACGCGACGAAGAACGCGTCCATGACCAACCCGGCGCCGAAGGAATGGGCAAAGATAATGTCGCGCGCGAAACCGAGCACGCGCGACAGCAAGGTCATGCCGCCGACGACGGAGGTTGATCTGAGAAGCGAGCGCGCCATGAAGCCCCCAATGTTTCAGCGGGCCATGATAGCGGGGGCACGAAAAAAAAGCCCGGCCTGAAGCGGCCGGGCTTGGCTACCGCTCGCCCTGAGCCCCACGGCAAGCTCAGCACGAACGGAATTTTGCAAGCCGTCAGGTCAGGCGACCTGCTGCTGCCGATGATGCCCTTCGGCAAATTCTTCGATCATTTTCCGATTGAACGCGGGAATGTCGCCCGGTTTGCGACTCGTCACAAGCCCGCCGTCCGTGACGACCTCCTCGTCCACCCAATTTGCCCCGGCGTTGGTCAGGTCGCTCTTCAGCGTGGGCCACGAGGTCATCGTCTTGCCCTTGATCGCGCCGGTTTCGATCAGCAGCCACGGGCCGTGGCAAATCGCGGCAACCGGCTTGCCCTCCTGGAAAAACCGCTTGGCGAACTCGATCGCCTTCGGCTGCAGGCGCAAATTGTCCGGATTCATCTGTCCTCCGGGCAGCACCAACGCGTCGAAATCGGCCGCGTTGGCGGCATCAAGCGCGACGTCCACCGGGAAGCTGTCGCCCCACTCCTTGTGCTGCCAGCCCTTGACCTCCTTGTCCTCCGGCGACACGATCTGCGCCGTCGCGCCCGCCTCCTCCAGCGCCTTCTTCGGCTCCGCGAGTTCGGACTGCTCAAAGCCATTCGCGACCAGAATGGCAACCTTCTTGCCTTGAAGCTCCTTCATTGACATTCCTCCATGTCGATGTTGACGGTTCGTTCAAACTACGCGTCTCGCCGCCATAATGCCGGCCACGCCGTCACAATTGACAACCGCGGCAAAAATCCGCATCATGCGCAGTCTTTCGAGTTTTACGGGCGCGACTTCAGCGCTTCAGGAGTTCAAGACCTTGGCGAACAGCAATCAGGCCAGAAAGCGGGCACGGCAGGCGGAAGAGCACCGGGATCACAATGCCAGCCTCCGTTCCGAGGTTCGGACCTACATCAAGAAGACCGTCAAGGCGATCGATGGCGGCAACGCCGAAGACGCCGCGCGCGCCTACAAGGAAGCCGTGCCGGTCATCGACAGCATGGTCAACAAGGGCATCATCCACAAGAACAAGGCCGCGCGCCACAAGAGCCGCCTGAACGCTCGTGTTCGCGCCATGGGCTAAAGCTCTTTCACGAGCTTAACGTATAATAAGAAGCCGGTCCCGAAGACCGGCTTTTTTTCGCATCGGGGATACCGCCCCTCATGTCATTTCCAGTCGTCCTGCAACATATCCGCACGCTGATCGACGAAGACTTTCGGGCCGTCGACGCGATGATTCATTCGGAGCTGCACTCGGAAGTCGCGCTGATCAACCAGTTGGGGCACTACATCGTCAACGGCGGCGGCAAACGCCTGCGCCCTCTGCTCGTGCTTCTGACCGCGCGCCTGTGTGAATACCAGGGTCGCGCCCACATCGATCTCGCCGCGATCATCGAATTCATCCACACCGCGACGCTGTTGCACGATGACGTCGTCGACAGCTCCAAACTTCGTCGCGGCCGCGAAACCGCCAACGAAATCTGGGGCAATGAAGCCGCCGTCCTCGTCGGCGACTTCCTCTACTCGCGCACTTTCCAGATGATGGTGCGCGTCGGCGACATGCGCGTCATGGAAATCATGAGCGACACCACCAACATGATAGCCGAAGGCGAGGTCCTGCAGCTTCTCAACACCCACGACCCGGCCACCACCGAAGAACGCCACCTCGAAGTCGTCCGCCGCAAAACTGCCAAGCTGTTCGAAGCCGCGGCCCAGGTCGGCGCCGTCCTCGCCGAGCAGCCGATCGCCCACGAACAGGCCCTCGCCCGCTACGGTATGCATCTCGGGATCGCGTTCCAACTCATCGACGATGCCCTCGACTACGGCGGCGACAGCGACGAACTCGGCAAAAACGTCGGCAACGACCTCGCCGAAGGCAAGCCCACCCTGCCGCTGATCTACGCCATGCGCCACGGCTCGAGCACGCAGGCGCGGCTGGTTCGCGAAGCGATCGAAAACGGCCGCGCCGACTGCCTGACCGATATCACAGCGGCCATCCACGAAACCGGCGCCCTCGACTACACCCGCTCACGCGCGCAGGCGGAGGCGGACGCAGCGCTGGAAGCGCTGTCACGCTTCCCCGCCTCCACCTACCGCGATGCGCTGGAAAATCTCGCCCGCTTCGCAGTCGATCGGAATAATTAGAAGAACGGATTCAAAAGACGACAATGTATCGAGGCGGTGGGGTAGCTTCTTCCGAAAGTCTCTGAGGACAAGGATGCCTCACGGCGTCTTTCGGAAGAAGCTACCCACTGCCCCCGCAATAGCCTTCAAGCTTCGTTCAAGTCTGCGACTGCCGCTTCCTCCGACACCGTCAGGCACGTCAGCGCTTCTTCCGCGCGCACCATTTCGGGCGCCTCCCATTCCGGCAGATCCGTCATCATGAAACCCAGGCTGGCATCGCGGTGCAGCGCGCCGTGCGTCCAGCGCAACCGGCCCACTGTCGCGCGGGAAATGTACTCCGTCTTCAGGCCGCCGAACATGTAACCCGGCGTGCAGGAACAGATTACCGCCGGCGGCGTACCTGTCAGATCGAAACTCTGCGCTAATCGGTGCAAAGCGTCCGGATAGAACGATCGGCGTGTCGCTTCGAACCACCAGCGATCCGGAAACCACTCCGCCGTCGCATCGCGTGCGCGCCGCTTTAGCGCCGCAACCACCGGCGCATAACCCAACGGATCGCCATCTTCCTCACGATAGCGCCAGACATATCCGGCATGCCCCGGCCGCCGCTCGATCAACGCCCGGCCACGGCTGCTGCACAATCGCCACGCGCTTGCGCCGGCACAGGTCACCGCCAGATCAACTCCGCGTACCTGCGCGAATACTTCCGCCAGTGCCGTCGCTGCACCGGACGCCGCATAGGCGACCAGATTCGTCACCAGACCATAGGGGTTGAACACTACATCGTGCCCGCTGACCAGACGATGGCGCACCCTGAAACCCGCATCCTTCACCGCACGACGCACCGTCGGCCACACGTTGATCAACGGCTCCCCGCCGGCGATGCCATGGTCCGACAACAGAATCGTATTGAACGGCATATCCGGATGGCGGACCTTGAACGCCTTCACCTGTACATCGACGGCTTGCAGCACTTCCGCCAAACCATCAGGCCCGCTCAGGTGTGCCAGACCATCGGTCGATACGATGTACATCGAAAAGATCGCCGATGGTGACTCCGCAAACGCCTGCAACCCGTGTTTCAACTCCCAGATGCTGTAGCGACGCGGCAGACCGTAGGCGACGGCCGTGCGCACAAGACCATGCAATTTCCAGTCGAAGGTTTCCTTCCATGACGCCGGCACCTCCGCAAGGCTTAACCCACCCTTGAGCCTCTTTGACGCCGAATCGAAGTAGCGCGTCTCGTAGCCGAGCGGGCGCGTGCTGCCGAGCGGCTCCAGCAGACTCGACCAGGCCGTGTAGGAAATCGATGGAAACGTACTGTTGAGCGCCGTCGGGCCGTGGAAATCGGCGAACAGTGAGTTGCCGCCAGCCATCTGTCTCACCAGCGTGTATGGAATGGCATCAATGCCGATAATCAGCGTTCGCGGCGGGCTGCCCGGTTCGCGTGCGCCGGCGCGCACCGGCGCCACCAGGCCGGCCTCCTTGTAAGCGCGAATGGCCGTACGTGCGCGCAACATCACAGCACCCGATCCAGAAACGCGAGTGTCTTTCTGCGCATGAAATTGCGACCGAGCGGCGTCATCGCGAGAAAAGCGCTCTTGTGTCCATAATGCATCGTATATCGCTCCGGCCGCCCCATGGCCTCCCATAAGGCTGCACGCGAACGCGCCGGCATGCAAGTATCGTACAGCGCGTCGAACAGCAAAATGCGCTCCGCGTGGTAACGCCCGGCAAAGTGCGCCGGGTCGTTCGCACACGTCGCCGACTCGAGAACGCGGTAATACTCCTCCCAGCTCAGGCCCAGCTTTTCCATCACTGCCGCTTTCGCCATGCCCGGCTTGCCGCCACAGCTCGCGATAATATCCGCCGGATGCGCGCCGCCCAGTACTACGATGCCAGTGCGCAAGCGCGGCTCAACACCCAACGTCAGCGCGGCAAGAAATGCACCCATGCTGAAGCCGAGCAAGCCGATCCGCTCGCCGTCGACCTCCGGCCGGTCCAGCGCCCAGTCGATGCAGCGCATCAGATCGATGACGGCGATGCGCATGCATTCGGCCATCTCGTCAGCCTTCGCCGTGAGCGATTCATACGTTTCGACCGCGGCCAGGCCGAACCAGTCGAGCAGATAGTTCTCCGCCAGAATCTGCATGACGTGGCAGTCACCGCCGTAATGGCGACGAAGCGTCCGCACCATGGCCTCCGTCGGATAGGTATAGCTGCCGAAAATCGGCAGCACGATGATCAACTTGTGGCGACCTGGCGACTTGCTGTGCCAGTAGCGCGCACGCACCAGTCCGTCCGGCTGGCGGGTGATGCCGGCGGACGGAAAACGCACGTAACGAACGACGTGATCGGCAGTTTCGAATTTCGTCAGGATCCGGTTTTTGAATTCGATCGGTGCGCGGGCGTATTCGAAAGCGGCGGCTTCAGCGGGTGGCGGGAGAGACGATGCAAGGGCGTCCGAGCCGACATACGCGTCGTGGTTGTGTTTGACGAAGCCGCCGGTGGTCAGCGCGGAAAGCGCCAGGCGCAACGTCGATCTATCGCGGGCCATTTATTCCTCCATGTGGACCTTGTTATACCGCCTTGGCGGCGGATTTACGCTGCCTGCCGGCTGTAGTCCCGGTTTTTCCAGCGCGACCGGACGCCGCGCCAGCAGCGCCACGCCGAATGCCAGGTCATCGCCAGGTACAGCGTGCCGATCGCCGGCATCGCGATGCACCATAACGGTGAACAGTCATAATAGCGCAGCGTAGGCCAGTACGCGGCGGCCATTGCGGCCCATGCCGCCACCGCCAACCAGCGGCCGGCGGGGAAAAACAATCCCGCAACGGGCATCCAGCATGCCAGGACCAATGCCAGCGTGCACAATGCCAGCAGCGCCGGCGAATAGCGCAATTGCGTAAATGCGGTGCGCGCGACCATTTCCCAGATCGAGCCAAGCGACGGATATTCGCGCCGACTGACCACGCTTCGCGAGAGACCGATCCACGTGCGCCTGCCCGTGCTCTTGACCGCCCGCGCCAGCGCGCAATCGTCGATTACGGCATCCTTGATTGCGCCGAAACCGCCCAGTTCCGCCAGCACGTCCGCTTCGACCAGCACACAGCCGCCGGCCGCCGCGGCAATCCAGCGGCGCGAAGAATTTGCCAGCGCGAACGGATAGAGCAGCTTGAAAAAATAAATGAACGCCGGCATCAGCAGGCGCTCCCAGAAGCTCTCCATGCGCAGACGCGCCATCACGGACACCAACTGGCGGTCGTCCTGCACCGCCCGCGCGCGCAGTGCCGCGAGCACGCCGACTTTGAGCTCGATGTCGGCATCGAGAAGCAGCAGCCACCGGGTATCGGCCTGCCGGCGGCCCTGTTCGAGCGCCCAGACCTTGCCGGTCCAGCCCGTCGGCAACGGCGCTCCGGCGATCACGTTTGCACCGGCATCCGCCGCGATTGCCGCGGTGCCGTCACTCGACTGATCGTCAATCACGATGACATTCGGTTTGCCGCCCTGCTTCGCCAGCGCGGCAAGCGTACACGGCAGCACCCCGGCTTCGTCCCGCGCCGGAATCAGTACGGTCAGATCGGTGAAATCGCTCGCGGACGCGTCGCCGGTTTCCAGCCGCTCGCGGGTGCTCCACGGCCGCCACGGCGCGAACAGGATGCCCCACCAGATGACGGCCGAGACACCGGCCAGCACTGTGGCGACCATGGCCGGAACCGCTTAACGGTGGCCGATTTCGCCGACGGGAACCCGTGTTTCGGTGCCGGCCGCGACCGCTTCGGCGCGGTTGCCGTACAGAATCGGCAGTTCCGGCGCCATCGGCCCTTCCGTCCGCGGACCACGCAGCGACGCCATGAGCGCCTTGATCGGGTGCGCGAAAGTGTCGTCCACCGCCGTGCCCTCGTAGCCGCAATGCGCCATGCAGTTGTCGCACTTTGGATTCTTGCCGAAACCGTACTTGTCCCAGTCGGTCTCTTCCATCAGCTGCTTGAAGGTCGGGACGTAGCCCTCGTCGACAAGCAAGTAACACGGCTTCTGCCAGCCGAAAATGTTGTAGCACGGCATCGACCAGGGCGTGCACTGATACGACTGGTTGCCGGCCAGAAAATCGAGAAACAGCCCGGACTGATTGAAAGGCCAATCGGCGCCGCGGTCCTTGCCATGCTTGAAGATATCGCGGAACAGTTCCTTGCTCTTGCTACGCGGCAGGAAGGCGTCCTGTTTCGGAGCGTGCTGATAACTGTAGCCGGGCGAGATCATGATCCCTTCAATGCCCAGCTTGGTAGCATAGTCGAAAAAGTCGGCGACCCGCTTCGGGTCCTCGCCGTCGAACAGCGTGCAGTTGATGGTGACGCGAAAGCCTTTCTCCAGCGCCGCGGAAATCGCTTCGGTGGCCTTGTCGAAAATGCCTTCGCGATCGACCGAATGATCGTGGCGGTCGCGATCGCCGTCCAGATGCACCGAAAAAGTCAGGTACGGCGACGGCTTGAACAGGTGCAGCTTCTGCTTGAGCAGAATTGCGTTGGTGCACAGGTAGACGAACTTCTTGCGCGCCGTAATGCCCTCGACAATCTCCACGATTTCCTTGTGAATCAGCGGCTCGCCGCCGGGAATCGACACCATCGGTGCGCCGCACTCGTCCACCGCACGCAATGCGTCCTCGACGCTCATGCGCTTTTTGAGGATATCGTCCTCGTAGTCGATCTTGCCGCAACCCGGGCACGCCAGGTTGCACTGAAACAGCGGCTCCAGCATCAGGGTCAACGGATATCGCTTTACGCCCTTGAGCTTTTGCGTCAGGACGTAACGTGCGACACGATATTGCTGGACCAGGGGTATGCCCATACCATCCTCCTTAACCTTATCTTGTTTCCGACGCGTTCCATCGCCGCGAAAATTTCAATTGATTAGCGTATGCGCCGCGGCGGATTGAGTCAAACCGCAGGCATCTATTTTTTACTCGACCACCGACGGCAGCCGGTCGCGAAATTCGCCCCGCAACCGCTGCCATTCAAGCTTGAGCCACGGCGTGAACTGCGCCGGCGTCGTCGCGATTTCCCGATCGAGTTCGGCCGGCGTGACGAACCGCGTCGCCTCTATTTCATTAACGTTCGCCCGCACCGCATCGGCGGGTGCGGCGCCAGTATAAACCCAACACAGTTCGTGCTCGGCACCGAGGTCGCCGAAGTCGGCGTGGTATTCGAACTTGAACACGAATTCGAGCGGACATTCGAAACCGAGTTCCTGGCGCAGGCGGCGCTGCGTCGCCTCCGCCATCGTTTCGCCGCGGCGCGGATGGCTGCAGCAGCTGTTCGCCCAGTAGCCGGGCCACAACCGTTTTTCGCGGCCGCGCTGCTGTAACAATAATTCGCCCTGTTCATTGAAAATGAACAGCGAAAACGCGCGATGCAACATGCCGTCGCCGTCGTGGCAGGCAGCCTTGCTGTTGTGGCCGATTTCCCGGTCGTCCGAGTCAACGAGAATCAGTTCTTCCGATTCGAACGACACGACCTGATTTCGCACCACGCTATCCAATTTCAACCTCCATCGCCTGGTAACCCGCATTCCGCATCGCACGAATCACGCGCTCACGGTCGTCCGGGCACAGCGCAATCATCGACCCGCCGCCGCCCCCGCCGGTCAGCTTGGCGCCGACGGCGCCATTGTCGCGCGCAACCTGAATCAATTCCTCTATTTCCCAGCTCGACACCTGCAACGCGTTCAACTGGCCCTGGCAGATGTTCATCAATTCGCCGAGTTGTTCCAGGTCGTGATTTTCGATCGCATCGATGCCCTGCAGCGTCAGCGCGTCGATGTCGTCGAAGATGCGCTCGTACAGCGTCTTGTTGCGCTCCCAGGCGCGACGCACGCGCGCGACCATCTTCGCCGTCAGACTTTCGACGCCGGACAGCCCGATCACCAGCGGCAGCGGCTCCTTGAGATGCAAAGGCTTGATCAGCGGCGGCTCGCCGCGCCGGTACAAGAGCATACGGCCGTAGGTGGCGACGGTGTTGTCGATGCCGGACGGTGTGCCGTGCGCAACCTTTTCGCATTCGTAGGACAACTGGCAGATGTCGTCATCCGTCAGGTTCAGTTTGCAATGGCGGTCGAGCGCGCGAATCACGGCGACCGCCAGCGCCGCCGAGCCGCCGAGACCCATCGCGCGCGGCACATTCGGGTAAACCTGAATGCGCATCGACCGATCGGCAATGTCGAATTTCTTCAGGATCAACCCCAGCGACTGCAGAAACGACCCCGGATGCTCATTGCCCGGGTTCAGGCGCTGCTCGATACCCCAGCGCGGAATCATGAACGTCGTGCCCTTGTCGGAGTCCTCGACGCGTGCGCGAATCGCCAACGGCACCGGGGCGGCGATCGCGTGGCGGCCGTATACGACCGAATGCTCGCCAAGCAGAATCGCCTTGCCGTGACCGGCGGCGTAATCTTCCTCGCTCACCTGCTTGTGCCTTTTTGTCTTTGGCTTAGGCTGCGACTGCTCGCGCACCTCGGCGATCAGTTGTTCGGCCTTCCAGATCTTGATTTCGCCGCATTCGAGCAGTCGGTCGACGACCGTATCGAAGATGTCGGCACTCGCACCGGCCGCCATCGCCACGCTGCGCGCATGCAGCGTCATGTGGCCTTCCTGAATCCCGCTCGTCACCAGCGCGCGCAACGCCGAAAAGTTCTGCGCCAGACCCACCGCGCCCATGATTTCCGCCAGCTCGCGCGCCGACTTCGCGCCCAGCAGGCGATGATTGACTGCGACGGTCGGGTTCGACTGCAGCGGCCCGCCGACGGTGCCGACCTTCATCGGAATTTCGATGCTGCCGACGAGATCGCCGTTTTCGTTCTTGTACCAGCGCGTCAGCGACGTGTAGGACTTGCCGCGCGCAGCGTAGGCGTGCGCAGCGGCTTCGAGCGCGCGCCAGTCGTTGCCGGTCGCGAGCGCCACGGCGTCGACGCCGTTCATCACGCCCTTGTTGTGGGTTGCCGCACGATATGGATCGACGATGGCGAGATCGTTTGCGAGGATGATGCCGTCGCGGACTTCCTCGCCGGCATAACCTTTGCCTGCCAGAAGCCTGGTCGGGATCACCGCCTTCGCCCAAACCAGCGCACGATCGGTCAGGTTCGACAGAATGCGCAAAAACACCTTGCCGCCGGTGATCGCCTCCACCAGCGGCGCGACACCCTCGCACATCGTATTGACGAGATTCGCACCCATCGCGTCGCAGGTATTGACCAGCAGGTGCAGCACGACCATGTCGCGGCTGCCGTCGGGCGACGCGTGAATGAAGACTTCGACATCCTGCGCGCCGCCGCCGCGCGCGACCATGTTCGGGTGCAGGCTGTTGGCGAGATTGATGATCTCTTCCTTGCGCTGCAGTAATGCCGCCTGCGCCTTGGTGGAGTGCGCGACATCGACCACCTGGATCTGACCGATCAGAATCGGCTCGGTGCTTTCGGTGCTGAAGCCGCCGGCATTGCGCATCAGCTTGGCGGCCGAACTCAGCGCTGCGACAATCGACGGTTCCTCGACCACCAGCGGCACGACATAGTCCTTGCCGTTAATCAGGAAATTCAGCCCGAGACCGACCGGCAGGCCCATCACGCCAATGACGTTTTCGATCATCTTGTCGGCGCGCTGAATGTTCAGCGTGTGCTCGCCGCTCACGAGCGCCTGGTAGTCCTCCTTGGACAGCAGCCCGCGCTCGCGTACGAGGCGCACTCGTTCCGGCACCGACAGTTTGTAAAATCCGGGCATGCGTGATTGGTCCATCGAGAACTCCTTAGTCGTGTTCGACTTGCAGGCCGCGCGCGTCCGTCGCGAGGTCCAGCATCCGAAATGCCGCCTGCTCGATTCGCCGGCGGAATTCCGCCAGCCGGTCACCGTCGGTCGTCAGCGCGACGCCTACGTCGCCGCCGCCGGCGCCGCAGGTTTTGTATGTCACACCGCAATCTGCGGCCACCCCGCCTATTTTAACGTGTTCGGCACTGATTATGTCTGCCCCGCTGGCCCGGCCTAGTTCAGCCAGCGCCTCGGCGTACGCCGCCGCCGCTTCGACCACGGTCGCCGCATCGCCGCACATTGCCGCCATCGCGCCGGCACCCGCGCAGCATTTGAGCTCGTTCATCACCTTGTTGTAGCGATTCGGCGCATCCTCGCGCCAGGCGCCGATGCGGCGCAGGAAATCGCCCGTCGAAGCCGATTTGCCGGACCAGACGCAGCCGATGTGCAGTCCGGGCGGCAGCGTGACCGGTTCCACCCGCGCCCCTTCCTCTTCCAACCGGTAGACGATCGTGCCGCCGTGCAGGCTCGCGGCGACATCGAGACCGCTGCCGCGGCCGCCCTGCATCTCGCGGTGAGCGGCAATCAGCCGGTTCGCACCAAGCGCCGCCTGGTCGCGCAATGCACACAAGGCACCGGACAGCGCCACTGTCAGTGCGGCGCTTGAACCCAGTCCGAGCTTGTCGCGGTCGGCGAAAAAAGCATCCGTGTTCAACTCGGCGCGAAACGGCGGCAGCGGTTCGTCGCCGGCGGCTGCGGCAATCACGGCGCCGGTGAGCTGCAGCTTCTCCCCGTCAGCCGGCGCGAGATCCGTCCACTCAAGCCGGCCCTCGCGGAAGCGGCCGCGGGCGGCGTGAATGCCCAGGTTCGGAGCATCGACCAGGTAATCGTCGCCGGTCACTTCCGACAACGTCACCCGTGCCCGGCGATCGACCGCCATCACCACCGCGGGCGCACCCTCGAGCACTGCGTACTCGCCCAGCAGCACGAGCTTGCCGGGCGCTGAGGCTACGATACGCACGACAGTTCGGATGCGCCTTCAATCACGCGCGCGCCCTCGCCCAGTCCGGTTGTCATGACCTCTTCGACCCCCGGCACGTCCGCAAGCGCCGCGGCCACGCGTGCGGCGTAATCCGGCAGACAGATCGCCTTGACCTGCGGCCCCGCATCGACCGTAAAGAACACCCCGAGACCTTCCTGCTCGCGCAGCGCACGCACGCGGTGCAGGCATTCGACGGTCGCGCCGGACCAGTACAGCAGCCCCGGCTGCGTCGCCAGCATCATTCCGTGCATCTTGAGGCAGCTGTGTTCGCTGAGCGCCGCCAGCGCCTCGAAGTTGCGGCCCAGCACCGCACGCCGCGCGGCTGCGAGATCGCCCGGCGTGGTGGCGACATAGTCGGCGTAGAAGGGTGACGTCCGGCGTGACAGTTCCATGCCCGCCGTCGAACCGATGCTTTTGGCGCGCTTCGACGTCACCGCGACCACCACCTGGAGCGGCCACTCCGTCGCGCCCAGTACCGGCTGCGCGAAGGCGTCCTCGCCGTCGGCGCGCGTACCGGCCGCCATTTCGACGAAGCCGCCGAAAATCGATCGCGCTGCGGAGCCCGAACCGCGGCGGGCCAGAATCGACAACTCGCGCGCATCGAGATCGACCTCGAGCGCGGCGGCCGCAGCGCGCACCAGTGCGGCAAAACCGGACGCCGACGAGGCGAGGCCCGCGCCGGTCGGGAAGTTGTTGTGAGAGTCGATTCGGGCGCGCCAGTCGACTCCGGCGCGGGCTCGCAGCAGGTCCAGGCATGCGGACGCACGCCCGGCCTGGGCGGCATCTTCCGCCCCGTTCAAGTTCAGCCGGTCCCGGTCGAGTGTCGGATCGAAGGCGACGCCGGTGCGCGTCCACAGCGATTCGAGCGTGATCGACAGCGAGCCCGCCGCCGGCAGATTCAGCGCGATGTCGCGTTTGCCCCAGTATTTGATCAGTGCAATGTTGGGTTGGGCCTGGGCTGCAGCCTTCAGCGGCCTTGATGCTCGTTTATCCACTATGCCTCGACGACGACACAAAGTCGGTAGCGACTCTAGAAGTACCCGTTGCTCCGAAACCACTCCACCGCATCGACGAACGCCGCCTTCGCTGGCCGCGGCTGGTAGCCCAGTTCGCGGTCGGCACGCGCGTGCGAGAAGAACATTTTCTTTTTGGCGAGCTTGGCGCCGGCGACCGTCAGTGTCGGCGCGCGCCCCGTAAGCTGTGCCACGCCTTCGGCCAAATATGCAAACGGCATGACGACGTTGTGCGGCATGCGCACCAACCGCGGCTTTCGCCCGGCAACGGCCGCCGCCGACATGATGATCTGCTGCAACGTCATGTCCTCGCCGCCGAGAATGTACCGGCGACCACGCGCGCCGTGCTCGTACGCCTGCAAATGGCCGATCGCGACGTCGTCCACATGCACGACGTTGAGGCCGGTGTCGACGTACGCCGGCATCCTGCCGCGCGCCGCGTCGAGGATCAGCCGGCCGGTAGGCGTCGGTTTGATGTCGCGTGGGCCGACCGGCGCCGACGGGTTGACGATCACCACGTCGAGGCCTTCCTTATCGGCGAGCTTGCGGACTTTCTGCTCGGCGAGAAACTTGGAACGCTTGTAGTGGCCGATCATGCCGGACGCGTTGACCGGCGTCTCCTCGTCGCCTTGCGAACCATCCGCCGGCAGGCCGAGCGTCGCCACGCTGCTGGTATAAACGATGCGGCCAACGCCGGCGCGAACTGCCGCAAGAACGATATTGCGGCTGCCGCGCAGATTGCTGGCATAGATTTCGTGCGGGCTGCGCGCCCACAACCGGTAGTCGGCGGCGACGTGAAACAGGCCGTCGCAGCCTTTCATCGCCCGCACCAGCGAATCCGGGACCCGCAAGTCGCCGACGAACAATTCCACGTCGAGGCCGCGCAGGTTATCGAGGCGGCTGGACTCGCGCACCAGCGTGCGCACCGTGTACCCCGCGTCCAGCAGCCGCCGGGCAACGGCCGAGCCGATGAAACCGGTCGCGCCGGTGACCAATACCGTATCGCTCATGGCTGCAGTATAACCGGCAAGGCCTCTGCGGCCAGTTTCAGCGCCCGTCGCGCTGCGGCGAAATCGGCGCGCAGCCTGCCTGCCGCGCGCCATGCGGGAATGCCGCCGCGCAGCAGGCCGGACAGACCGCGGGGGCGAAAGGCACCCTCGGCGTCCATGAGTCCCAGCAGCGCTGCCGGCAAGACGCGTTCCGCCGGATCGCAAATCGCTTTGACTGCAAAAAATGGCAGCCCGTTCCGGGCGGCAACCGATGCGACGGCGCCGCTTTCCATGTCCACCGCGGCCATGCCCTCGTTCGAAAGCGCGCGCTTGGCTGCAACCGCCGTCACCGGTTCACGGCTGGACCACAACGCGCCCGAACTCACTGGTACGCGCGCGGCGAGTTCTTTCACCGTGCGCGCGTGCCAGTCGGCATCGACTGCTACGCCGGCGCGGTTATCGGGCGTCAGAACCCGCTCAGGAATCATGATGTCCCCACATCTCAACGCCGGCGACAGTCCGCCGGCCGTGCCCCAGCTCAACAGCGCCCGGGCACCCCGCGCCACCAGCCGCTCCGCTGCCGCCGCGGCGCGCCGCGGGCCGATACCGCAGACGATTACGGCGCCACCGGCGACTTCGAACGAATCGCCCGCACGAGATCTCCGGCCGCCCAGCGTCTCCGCCTCGGCGGGCAGCGCCACAACAATGCCAACCTGGTTTGGAATATCGGTGGCCTTTCAGCCTCGCCGGCCGGCCAGCGCGTTCCGGTAGCGCGCCAGCGCCCAGTACGGAAAGTAATGGCTGTAGCCGTGATACTTCAAATAAAAGACGCGCGGGAAGCCGGGCGCATTAAAGCCGGGATCGTTCCAGCCGCCATCGCGCTGCGTGCGCAGCAGGTAGGCGACGCCACGTGCCGCTTCGGGACTCGACGCTTCGCCGCTGGCGATCAGCCCCAGCAGCGCCCATGCCGTCTGCGCGGCACTGCCGCGCGTGCCCTGGCCAGCCTGCACCGGCTCGAAGTAGGTATCGTTGGTCTCGCCCCAACTACCGTCGTCGCGCTGGCAACTCTTGAGCCAGGCGGCGGCGCGGCGCATTTCCGGCGCTTGCGGATCGACGCCAACCGCTTCCAGGGCCATCAACACCGACCAGGTGCCGTAAATGTAATTGGTGCCCCAGCGGCCGAACCACGCCCCATTGTCCAACTGCTCGCGGCGCAGGAAAGCCAGTGCGTGTTCACGCGCCGCTGCGTCGCCGGGCCGGTCGAGATAGCCCAGCAACATCAGCACGCGACCGCTGACGTCGCTGGTCGGTGGATCGAGCAGCGCGCCGTGATCGGCAAATGGGATCTGGTTGAGATATTCGTGATCGTTGTCGGAATCGAACGCCGCGAATCCACCGTTCTTTGACTGCATGCCGACCAGCCAGTCGGCGGCGCGTCGAATCGCTTCTGCATAGCGCCCGCCGCTCTCGGCGCGGTGCATAGCCCAGGCGACCACGGCAGTGTCGTCGAGATCGGGATAGGCATCGTTGCGATACTGGAATGCCCAGCCGCCGCCGGGCAGATCCGGGTGCGTATCGCGCCAGTCGCCGGGCGCGTCCAGCACCTGGCGCACCTTAAGCCAGTCGAGCGCCTGCGTCAGCGCCGGCAGTGGTGCGCCTTGCAGATCTTCCTGCAGCGCCAGGCTCGTCAAACCCGTATCCCACACCGGGGAGACGCATGGCTGGCAGTAGGCTTCGTCGTCGCGAATGACCAGTAAATCACGGATCGCCTGGCGCGTTTCCTGCTGGCGCGGATCGTCCGCCGGCCAGCCCAGCAGCGCCAGCGACTCGTAGGCGTTGACGATCGCCGGAAAGATCGCACCGAGGCCGCCCGTACCGTTGAGCCGCGGCACAATCCACTCCTCGGCTCGCTTGAGCGCGCGGCGGCGCACGAACTTCGGAATCAGCGGCTCAAGCGTCCGGCCGATCTTGTCGAGGACGAGAAACACGCACCCCAGCGCGGAGCGGATCGGGAAGTAATGCTTTTCGTCTTCCGGCGGCACCGTGAACAACTCACGAACATGCAGGTCGTCCGGATTCACAGCGCGCGGCTTGAGCGTGCAGAGGATCGCGAGCGGCGTCATGACCGTGCGCGACCAGTATGACACCTTGAGCAGATGAAACGGGGACCAGCGCGGCAGCAGCACGAATTCTACCGGCACGAACGGCACCGCGCGCCACGGCACCTCACCGAACATCGCCAGCGCGATGCGGGTAAAGACGTTGGCACGCGCCGCACCGCCACGTTGCAGGATCGCCTCGCGCGCGGCGCGCATGTGCGGCGCATCGACGTGGTCACCAACGAGCTTCAGCGCGAAGTAGACCTTGACGCTGCAACTGATGTCCAACTCGCCGCCGCTGTACAACGGCCAGCCGCCATGCGTACCCTGGCAGCGGCGCATATAGGCGGCGAGCTTGGCTTCCAGCTCCGGCTCGCGCTCGCCCAGGTAGCGCAACATGAGGATGTATTCGGCGGAAATGGTGCAGTCGGTTTCAAGCTCGTAGCACCAGTGGCCGTCCGGGTGCTGGCGCGCGAGTATGGCCTCGCGCGCGGCTGCGATCGCCTCGGCCAGTTGGTCATGAGGAATTGCTGCAGATGCCGCCGCATCCACGACGGCACCTTCGTCTTGTCTCGACATACCGTACATTGTGGGTCCGACTGTGATTTCAGCGCTGGGCGGCGTGCGGCGTCAGCGGAGCGCCATAGGCGGCGCCGCCGTGCAGCGCGGCCGGCGACCAGTCGGGCGCGATCGGCTGCAACGGCAGGTCGCGGGCGAGACGCGCAAACCAACGGCGCAGCACGCGGTCGTAGGCGGGAAACAGGCGCGTCACGATCACGGTGTTCTTGACCGCACGGCGCGAAATCTTCACTTCGTTGCCCGACTTGAAGTCGGGACAGTCATGGATTGACTGCAAGGTCCGGACCGCGAGGCCCAGCGCGATCAGGCAAAAGCGGCGAATGCCGACTTCCTCTTCCGGAATCAGCAAGGTGTATTCGAACGCGTTGCGCAAATGGCTGTGAGCAACGCTGATGAGACTGGCATAGGCGTTGCCGAAGCCTGGCTGGTAGGAATCGCGGCTGACTTCACCCAATTCGACGCCGTTGGCCTTGAACACGTCGCGCGGCAGCCAGCACACGCCGCGGTCGTGATCCTCCCAGAAGTCCTTGAGGATGTTGGTCATCTGAAGTCCCTGCCCGAACGACACGCCGAGGCTGGCCATTGCGTCGCGATGACAGGCGGTTTCGGGCGAATAATCACAGAACAGTTCCGTCAGCGTCTCGCCGACCACGCCGGCCACGTAATAGCAATACCGGTCGAGCGAGCGCAGGTCCGGCAGGCCATTGACGCTTGCGTTGCGCTCGTAGCGCGGCATGCCTTCGCACATGATCGTCAGGCAGCGCGTCAGCGCGGCGCGCTGCACGTCGTTGAACGTTTGCGTCACCCGGATAACCGCGGGCGTGTTGGCGACCAGGTTTTTCTCGGCGTCGAGCGCATCGGTGACGAGCAGCGGGGTCAGCTCGTCGGCGAATGCCTGCGGATCGGCGGTTCCCGCAACCACGTCCACGAACCGTTCGTGGTAATGCCGTTTTTGCTCCGCCGTCAGGCTCGACTCATCCTCGACCGTGTCGGCAATCCGGCATAGCAGATAGGCGTTCGTCACCACCCGCCGCAACGGTTCCGGCAACTGCGGAATCGTCAGCGCGAAAGTTCGGGAGACGCCGGTAAGGATTTCGTTCTGGTAGCGCTCCGGATCACTCGCAAGGTCCGCAGCGTCGGCAGACTCGTTCATGGCGTTTGCTCCGTCGTTATTCTGGCTGCTTCCCAAATATAGCAAATTTCCGCCCGCGAGACTCAAAGATTAGCTGCAGGCGAGTATGGTTAAACATTTGAGGCGGACGATGCAACCAGGCGGAAACGACGGCTTCTGGACACCGGCCCGACTTGCCGCTAGGCTGATGGTCCATCCAGGTAATATTGACGGGTTCAGAACGCCTGTGCGCTTCAAGCACAAGGCGCGCGACCGCGGCATAGCCGTAGCTCTGGCAAGTGCGCAACGCGGTGATTGGAGTGCACAGGCGTTCCCGCTATATAGTCCTGGCATTGATGGGCGAGGGTGCCCGCGCCCGTGGACTGCGTTGCGTCGCTTGCCAATGGAACCACCATTACCTGCGCGCCGCCTTGCCACGAACGCGGGCAGCCTCGCTGAACCCGCCAATATCAGCTGGACGGACCACTTGCGCGCCCATGGCACCCTTTCAAGACCGTATTCCCACCTATCTCTCCCGCGTCGAAGACGCACTTGACGCCCGGCTGCCGGCCGCGGATGCGGCACCCGAATCGCTGCACGCGGCAATGCGCTATTCCGTCCTGGGCGGCGGCAAGCGCATCCGGCCGTTGCTGTGCTATGCGGCGGGCGAAACCCTCGGCATCGGCCCGGGCACGCTCGACGACCCTGCCTGCGCGGTCGAGCTGATTCACGCCTTCTCGCTGGTACACGACGACCTGCCGGCGATGGACGACGATGAGTTGCGCCGCGGCCGCCCGACCACCCACAGGGCGTTCGACACCGCCACCGCGATCCTGGCCGGCGATGCACTGCAAACGCTCGCCTTCAACGTGCTGGCACGCGGCGACGGACCGGGCCGCCTTGATATGCTGCGCATCCTCGCGGGTGCCACCGGATCGGAAGGCATGACCGGCGGGCAGGCGATGGATCTGGCTGCGGAAGGCCGCGAGATCCCGCTGGCGGAACTGGAAACGCTGCACCGCCGCAAAACCGGCTGCCTGATTTACTCGGCCATTGCGATGGCCTGCTGCGCGTGTCCATCGCTCGACGCCGACCGGCGCGCGCACCTGGATCGATTTGCTGCCAATATCGGGCTTGCGTTTCAGATTCGTGATGATGTGCTTGATGTCGAGGGTGATACTGCTGTTATCGGAAAGACGCAGGGGGCCGATGTTGCGCATGGAAAGTCTACTTATCCGGCGTTAATGGGATTGGACGCTGCGCGGCAGCATGCTGACCGGACTTATGAAGAGGCACTGGCGGAGCTCGAGCCGTTTGGGGCGGCTGCCGAACCTTTGCGGTGGATGGCTGAGTATATCGTTCGGCGGGATCGATAGTAGAGGTTTTCCCCTCACCTAGTACTGCAACAAACTTTCGACCGAATAACGCGCCAATTTATCGCGCCCATTCAAAAACAAAAGTTCTATAACAAACACGCAGCAGGCAACGGTCGCCTGTTGCGACTCAATCAGCGCCGCAGTAGCCGCCGCAGTACCGCCGGTAGCGATCAGGTCGTCAATAATCGCATAGCGGCCGCCAGCCGCAAAGGCATCGGCATGCGCCTCGACCCGATCAGTGCCGTACTCCAGTTCATAGGCCATGCCGACAGTTTCGTACGGCAGCTTGCCCGGCTTGCGCACAATCTGCAGCGGCAGCGCGAGCTTGGCAGCGACCGCGGCGCCGAAGATGAAGCCGCGCGATTCGATCGCGACAATGGCGTCCGGATTGTGCACCGCCACCCGCTCCGCCATACGCTCTACCGTCCAGCCGAAACCGGCGGCGTCGCCCAGCAGTGGCGTGATGTCCTTGAACACGACGCCGGGCTTGGGAAAATCCGGGATATCGCGAATACGTTCGCGAATGGTCGCGATGTTCATGTTTCTTCCCCCGCGTTGCGTTCTTCCAGGCGCGCCATGATACGCGCACACAACTCTTGCGTCCCCTCGCGGGTCGCAGCCGAGATGCGGAAAGTCGGACCACCCCAGTCCAGTTCGGCAGCGATTGCGGTGCAGCGGGTATCACGCTCGTCCTCGGGGAGCGTGTCGATCTTGTTGAACACCAGCCAGCGCTCTTCCGCGGCGAGCGCCGGGTCGAAGGCCTTGAGTTCGGCCATGATCGCGCGCGCCGCGGCCACCGGCTCATCGGCGAAAGGCGATACGTCCACCAGGTGCAGCAATAATCGCGTGCGCTGTAAATGCTTGAGAAAACGAATTCCGAGGCCGGCGCCGGCGGCGGCGCCTTCTATCAGTCCAGGGATGTCGGCCATGACAAAGCTGCGCTCGCGGCCGACGGAGACGACGCCGAGCTGCGGGTGGAGCGTAGTGAACGGGTAATCGGCGACCTTCGGGCGCGCCTCGGAAACCGCCGATAACAGCGTCGATTTGCCCGCGTTCGGCAGGCCCAGCAAGCCCACATCGGCCAGGAGCTTTAATTCGAGCCTGAGCGTCCGCGCCTCGCCGGGCGTGCCCGGCGTCGCCTTGCGCGGCGCGCGGTTGGTGCTGCTTTTGAAACGCGTATTGCCGAGGCCGTGAAAGCCGCCTTGGGCGACGCGCAGCCGCTGATCGGGGGCAGTCAGGTCGCCGATCAGTTCTTCGGTGTCGACATCGTAGACGAGCGTGCCGACCGGCACGGGGACTTCGAGATCGGCGCCGCTTTTGCCGGTCATCTCGCGGCCGGCGCCGTTTTCGCCCCGCTCGGCGCGGAAGGCGCGCGTGACGCGAAAGTCGGCGAGCGTGTTGAGCCCGCTTTGCGCGCTCAGCCAGACGCTGCCGCCGTCGCCACCGTCACCGCCGTTGGGGCCGCCGAACGGGATGAATTTTTCGCGGCGAAAGCCGACGCAGCCGTTGCCGCCATCGCCGGCGGCAACCTTGATTGTGGCTTCGTCGACGAACTTCATATTGACTGCCTAGGACTTAGTTCCCAGGACTAAGCACGAGCGGACGCAGAGGGTTTTAGCGAATTACCAGATCCTGGGCACTCAGCACCAGCGACTCCGAGTAGCGCAGCTACTCGGATACCACGCTGACGTGCTTGCGCTGGCGCGCACCCTTGGTCTCGAATACGACTCGTCCGGCCGCCGTGGCGAACAGGGTGTGATCCTTGCCGAGCCCGACATTGCGGCCGGGGTGGAAATGCGTGCCGCGCTGGCGGACGATGATGTTGCCGGCCAATACCTGCTCGCCGCCGAAGCGCTTGACACCCAGGCGTTTGGATTCCGAATCGCGGCCGTTGCGGGTGCTGCCGCCTGCTTTCTTGTGGGCCATGCTGCCTCCTAACCGCGCTCGATGCCGGTAATTTCGACTTCAGTGTAATGCTGGCGATGACCGCCGTGACGGCGATAGTTCTTGCGCCGCCGCATCTTGACGATCTCGATCTTGTCGTGGCGGCCTTCGCCGCGCACCTTGGCGGTGACCTTGCCGGTCACGCCCGGCGCGCCGACAGCAATTTCCTGCTCGTCGCCGCCAATCATCAGCAGGCGGTCGAACTCGATTTCGGCGCCCGCTTCGGCCTTCAGCCGATCGACGCGAATGACGTCACCCGGGCTGACGCGATACTGTCTGCCCCCGGTTGCAATTACGGCGTACATGGAATTCTCCGTCACGAAAGGTCTGACCGCCAAAAAGGCGAGAATTTTATCGGTTTGGCGCGTCGCGGTCAAACGCTTCAGCCACCGCAGGCAACGGGGCGTCGGCGCCGAGCACCCGCGCGGCGGCCGCTGCGGAAAGCGGCTCGCTGTAATAGTAGCCTTGCGCCAGGTCGCACTGGTGCGACTTCAGGAACTTGATCTGGCGCAATGTTTCAACGCCTTCCGCCATTACGTCGAGGCCCAGGCGGTTCCCCATCGCGATGACCGCGCTCACCAGCGACGCCTGCTTGGTGCTGCGGGTCATCGCGACGATGAAACTGCGGTCGATCTTCAGGCACTGGATCGGGAACCGGCTCAAGTGGCTCAGCGACGAGTAGCCGGTGCCGAAATCGTCGAGCGCCAGCGCGATGCCGAGATCGTTGAGCTCCTGCATGCGGCGCAGCGCACCGCGACTGTCGACCATTAGCGCGGTTTCAGTCAATTCAAGCTCGACGTGGCGCGAATCGACACCCGCCGCGCGCAGGATGGCGCCCACCGTCTGCGCCAGGTCGTCCTGCAACAACTGGCGCGCCGACAGGTTTACCGACACCGGCACCAGCCTGATGCCGGCCGACCGCCAGGCGTTGATCTGCGCGCAGGCTTGCTCGAGAATCCGACGCCCGAGCGCGACGATATCGCCGGTTTCCTCGGCGATCGGGATGAACTTGGCCGGCGGAATGACCACGCCTTCGGCCGTACGCCAGCGCACCAGCGCTTCCAGTCCCACGATCCGGTCGGTGCGAAGATCGACCTGCGGCTGGTATTCAAGGAAAAATTCGTTGCGTTCGCGCGCTTCGCGCAACCGGCCGCGCAGTGTCAGGAATTCTTCCGCCGCCGTTTTCATTTCGCCACTGTAGAACCGAATACCGCCCGGCTCGTGGCGCTTGGCGTCGCGCAGCGCCGTGTCCGCACCCTGCAACAGCTGGCCGGCATCCTCGGCATGCTCCGGCCAGAGGGCGGCGCCGACGCTCAAGCTGACGTCGATGCGGTTGCCTTCCCATTCGAGCGGCACTTCGAGCGCGCTCTTCAGATCGCGCAGCCGTTCGGTCAGTGCGCGCTGATCGCGGCCGCCGATGACCAGCACGCCGAACTCGTCGCCACCGGTGCGGGCGACGTGTTCACTTTCGGATACCCGCCCCTGCAGCCGCTTCGCCAGCGCCTTGACGACGAAATCGCCGGTGCCGCGTCCGAATGCTTCGTTGATGACCTTGAAGCCGTCGACGTTGATCAGCGCCACGGCGAACTGCCGCGCGCCGGCTTCGCGGCGGCCGATGCCGGATTCGACGAACTCATGAAACAGGCTGCGGTTGCCGAGGCCGGTGAGATGATCGTAATAGGCCAGTTCGCGCAGCCGCTTTTCGTAGCCCAGCCGCTCGGTGATGTCGTTGCTGACCGTGATCACGCTGTCGATCCGGCCCTGGCGGTCGCGCATCGCCACCGCACGCACGTCGACATCGACCTGGTTGCCATCCGCGCCACGATAGGCGGTGATGAAATGCGCGGGGCGACCTGCCAGCACCTCCCGGAATTCCCGCTCCGCCTCTCGCCGCAGCCCTTCGGTGGCAATCAGGTCAAAGGCCGACGCGCCCACCAGCTGCTCGTGGCCGTAGCCCAGGTGCAGATCGTGCGCCGGATTGGCATAGCGAATGCGCCCGTCGCAATCAATTTCCTTGATGCCCAGTGGCACCGTCTCCATCAGCCGACGGTATTGCTCCTCGCGCCGCTTGATCTCGTCTTCCGCTATGCGCCGCTCGGAAATGTCCTGAATAATGCCGAATAAACAGTGCGTGCCTTCGCGCGTCAGGTGCCGGCCTTCCACATGGGCGAAGCGCACTCCGCCATCCGGCCGCAACACGCGAACATCGTAGGCGAAGGCGGAGCGATGCTGGGCGGCTGCCCGCAGAATCTGTTCGGCGGCGGCGCGATCGTCCGGATGATAGCTTTCCATCGTCATGTCGAACGTCGGCTGCGTCGTTGCCGCATCAAGCCCGCGCATGCGATAGACCTCGTTCGACCACCACACGCGGCCGCTCCCGGTTTCCCACGCCCAGTGACCGAGATGCGCAATCTGTTCAGCCTGCGCGAGCATCTCGGTTCGCTCTTCCAGCGTCAGGCGCACGCGCACTCGCGCCGTGACGTCCGTTTGCATGCCGAGATAGAAATTAAGCGAGCCGTCCGCGTGGAAAATCGGCGTCAGGCTGACTTCATTCCAGAAGGCCGTGCCGTCCTTGCGGTAATTGAGAATTTCGACATCGGCACGCTCGCGATTTTGAATCGCAATACGCATGCGCTCGACCGCCGCCGAGTCGCTGCCGGGCCCCTGCAGCAGCCGGCAGTCGCCGCCGACAATCTCCTCGAGGCCGTAGCCCGTGAGCTTTTCGAATGCCGGATTGACATAGACGACGCGAAAGCCGCCGTCGGCCTTCGGTTCGGCAATCGTCATGCCACTGGCGGCATAACGCACGGCGGCCGCGAGACGGGCATCGTCTCCGACCGCGTAACTCATGCGACTGTCGCGCACATCGGACATATAGTTGCTCGACGTCATAAAAGGGCCGGGCCTTCCCCCTCAATTCTCTTTTATCGGAATATTGTCGCCTAATCGAACCTGCCAATGATACTCCCCGCGCAGATGGCAGAAACGATTGAATCAACGGCGACCGTCACGTATAGTAGCCGGCTTGATCGGGGTGTAGCTCAGCTTGGTAGAGCACTACGTTCGGGACGTAGGGGCCGGAGGTTCAAATCCTCTCACCCCGACCATTCTTATGGTCGACATCATTCCTGCTCTTCAGATGTCGCCGCACGTACCACACCGCTCCGACTATCGCCAGCGCGACAATCAGCGCATCGAACCGGTGGAAGTAGACGCCCAGCGTGTCCCAGTGTTCCCCCAGCTTCATGCCGATCCAGGCAAGCGCCAAACACCACAAAAACGAACCCGCGAACGTCAGCACGACGAAGCGCACGACGCGCATGCGCGCAACGCCTGCCGGAAACGAGATGAATGTCCGCACCACCGGCAGCAGCCGGCTGATGAAGATGGTGATCTCGCCGTAATGTTCAAACCAGTGATCTGCCCGGTCGAGATCGCGCTGCGAAATCAACAGATACTTGCCGAAACGCTCCGCCAGCGGCCGACCGCCGCGCAGGCCGACATAATAGGCGATCAGCGAACCAAGCACGCAGCCGGTCGCGCCGGCAAGCGCTACCGCCCACAAATTGAATCGACCGATCGCAACGAGGTAGCCGGAAAACGGCAGCACGACTTCGGAAGGCAATGGAATGCAGGCGCTTTCGATCGCCATCAACAGGACAATGCCGCGATAGCCCATGCCGGCGATGGTCGCGATGATAAAGCCGGCAACGGCAGCGATGACGTGTTCGAGCATGAGTCCACCGGCAGCGCCGGAATCGGAAAAGCGCGTACTGTACCTGAAATGGCTATGAGCCGCGACCACGTAACGGCTGTTGCTGTTACGTCAGCCGGTCGACATTCCGGTAATGCGATACAGCAGCTTGAACAGAAACAGCCGGCAATCCGCGGCGCGGTTGCGATACACATCGCCGGCGAGCATCGAAGTCACCGCCTGCTCAATCTGCAGGACGTTGCGCGGCGCCATGAACAACTTCTTGATTGCGGGCGTCGTAAAACGATAAATGAACCAGGAAAACTTCCTCAAGCCACGGCGCGTTTCGCGCGCGTAGCGCCGTTGCAGAGCCGCTTCACGCGACGGCTTGCGCAGGATCGCGTCGACTGCGGTTGCCGCCTGGCGCGCACTCGACATGGCGAGATAGACGCCGGATGAAAATACCGGGTCGAGAAAGCTGTACGCGTCACCGACCATGATCCAGCCCTTGCCACCGATGCGCGTGCATTCGTACGAATAGTTGCCTGCCATGTACACCGGCCCGGCGGGCTCCATCCCACTCATGCGGTTCCAGATAGCCGGCGCCTGGCGCAGCGTGTCGAGCAGGAACTGATCCTGCGACACACCCTGGCGCTGTTTCAGATAATCCGGCCAGCAGACGCAGCCGATGCTGGTGATACCGCCGCGCAGCGGAATCATCCACGCCCATCCGTGCGGCATCCAGTAGATGCCGATGTTGCCGGCGTCTTCACCGCTGCGCCCGCTGACGCCGCGAAAGTGGCGGTAAATCGCGGCGCTGCGATGGTGCGGGTTCGGGCGCTTGAGCTTGAATCGGTTGCCGAGAAATGTATCGCGACCGCTGGCATCGACTACGTAGCGCGCCTGCCAGCGGCAAGTTTCGCCGGCTTCGGTGCGTGCGTCGATCGTCGCCCGCCCCTCTGCATCCCAACTCACCTCCTCAACCGCAACGCCTTCGTGGGCATCCACGCCGTTAGCCGCGGCGTGGCGGAACAGCAGGTCGTCGAACTCTTCGCGTTTAACCTGGAACGCGTGCGGAAAGCGGCAGTTGAGCGCGGTGCGAAAGTAATAGGTCTTGAATGATGTGTCCGCCGGGCCGGCGAAATCGGCGCCATGCTTGGGTATGCCGATTGCCGCGACCGCATCGAACACGCCCAGTTCCTTCAGAATCGGCATGTTGAGCGGCAGCAGGGATTCGCCGATGTGAAAACGCGGATGATGCGCCTTCTCCAGCACCGTTACGCGCCAGCCCCGACGGGCGAGCAGCGTCGCGGCGGTCGAACCACCCGGTCCGCCGCCGATTACCAGCACATCGCATTCAGCATCCGTCATCGTCCGAAATCCCTATGACAAGATTGTTATCGCCGGCGGCGAGCGCCACCTCGTGCACATTGCCGGCCGCGAGAGCTGCCAGCAACGCCAGGCCGCGGGCTGCCGGATTACCGCGACGCAATTTCTCCAGTGCCGCATCCTGAAGCCTGACGTCCGCGGCAGCGGCGGCGCCATGACGCAACGTAAGCCGCTTTGCACCGGTCACGGCAGCCGCACTGAGCGCCAGCGCGATGCCGAAGCCGGCTTCGATCCCGCAGACAATGTCCCATGGCACCGGCCCCGGGAGATCATACGCTACCAGCATTACCGGCGCCGCTTCGACCGCGCATTGCACGGCGGCTTCCAGCAAACCGACGGCGAAGGAGTCGGCGCCAGCCGCGATCGAATTCGATGGCTGCTCGCAGCCGCCGGCGATGCCCCAGTAGCCACCGGGCGCGTTGTGTACCGAGTTGTGGAAGCGCGTCGGCGACAGCAATCGCGGATCGCGCGCCAGCGTTCGGCAGATGGCATCGACATTGGCGAGATCGCCGGCGCTGCAACTGAAAACCGTCGCGTAATCGGCCGGTGCGCGATGCGCCGCGGTGCACGCCTGTGCGGCGACTTCCGCTGCCAGCCGTGCGGTCGCGGTACTGCGCCGCCGCTCCTGCGCCGACAGCGCGGCTGCCGGCGGCGGCGCGTAATCGCCATCGCCGGGTTCGCCTGCCAGACGCGCACGGCAGTCCGGCCAGCCGGTCATGCCGGGGCCCCAGACGCCGATACCTTCGAGCCAGACTTCAACCATCGCCGATGCCGAAAATCAGGCTGCAGTTGTTGCCGCCGAAGCCGAGCGAATTGCTCAGCGCGCGGCGCAGCGGCCGGCGCTCGTTGCCACGGTTCACCTTGGCAGCAAACGTCGGATCGACCGCTTCGGTATTGAGACAGCCGGGCACCAGATCGTTTTCAAGACACAGTGCCGCAATTGCCGCCTCGGTAACGCCCGCAGCACCCAGCGTGTGGCCGGTCCAGCCCTTGGTCGAACTGCAGGGCACGGTGTCGCCGAAAACCGCCGCGACCGCAATGTCCTCGATGCGATCGTTGATGACGCTCGCGGTGCCGTGCAGGTTGATGTAGTCGATTTCGCCGGGGGTCAACCTCGCGCGCGTCAGCGCCGCCGTCATCGCCGCCTTCGCGCCGCGCCCTTCCGGGTGCGGCGACGACATGTGAAACGCGTCGCTGCTTTCGCCGTAACCGAGCAGGCGCGGCCCGTTGTCCGGTTCGCGCGTCAGCAGCATGAACCCGGCGCCTTCGCCGATACTGATGCCGTCGCGGTCGCCGTCGCACGGTCGACACGGCGTCGCGGAGACGAGTTGTAGCGCATTGAAGCCGTACAGCGTGTTGTGGCACAACGTGTCGACGCCACCGACCACCGCGGCATCGACGATACCGGCGGCAATCAAGCGCGCAGCGCTGGCGAATACTTTCGCGCTCGACGAACAGGCCGTCGAAATGGTGAAACGCGGTCCATGCAGATCGAGAGTCCGCGCGACGAATTCCCCCAGCGCATGCATGCTGTGGACGGTCTCGAAATGGAAGTCCGCCGGCAGCGCGCCATCGGGTTCCAGATGTGTATAGGCCGCTTCGGTTTCGAGAATGCCGGAGGTACTGGTGGCCATGACGACCGCCACGCGCCCGGCGCCGTAACGCGCGGCGCAGCGACCGACGGCGGTGCGAAAATCGTCCTGATCCAGCCCCAGTTGCGCCAGGCGATGATTGCGGCAGTCGTAATCGGCGAGCGGCGCAGCCACCCGCAATGTATCCAGTCCCGCCACTTGGCCCGTGTACGTATCGAGGCCGCCGTCGCGCCACGGCGCAAGTCCCGAACGTCGCTCGACCAGCGCCTCCAGCAGCGCAGCCTTGCCCGTGCCGGCGGCATTGGTCGCAGTGTAGGCGGCCACCTGGAGCGGCGTCATTCGCAGCCCGCCTGCCGGTCCAGGGGCGGCGCGCGTTCGCAGAGGCGTTGCAGCGCGTCCCACGGCAGCTTGCCAACCGCGTTGCGCGGCAGAGACTCGACCTTGATCAGCGGCCGCGGCAAAAAAACCGGGTCGATCGATTGACGCAGCGCCGCAAGGATATCGGCTTCGGCGATGTCCGGCGCGACCACGAACGCGGTCAGCCGCGCACCGGATTGATCGGGCGAAGCCGGCGGCGCCACGAATGCGCCATCTTCGATACCCGGCACCGCCAGCAGCGCCGCATTCAGTGCGGCCAGCGATGCACGCTTGCCGGCGACCTTGACCAAATCGCGGTTGCGCGGCCCCAGGCGGAACCGGCCGCCGTCGAGCAGTTCGAGCGTGTCGTGCAATTCGATAACCGTTCCGGCGTCGGCATCCTCAAGCAGCATGCCCTCGCGTCCCGGCCGCAGGCGCAAGCCGTCCAGCAACTGCCACGCATCGCCGGCAGCGGTGCGGCGGGTGGCGATAACGCCGGTTTCAGTGCTGCCGTAAATCTCGATGACCGGCGAGTGCAAAGCGCTTTCGGCGCGACGCGCCAGGTCGTCCGCCAGTGGCGCCGTCGACGACAGCACCAGCCGCGCCGAGCCCGCCTCGGCAGCCACAAGCGATTTCAGGTGAATCGGCGTCGTGACGAGCAGCGCTACGTCATCGCACAGCGCGGCGGCTACATCGGCGGGGAAAAACGGCCGCGCAGCATGCATCGCTAGCCCATGCTGCAAGGGCAACATGATCGCATTTTCGAGACCGTACATGTGCTGCGACGGCACCGTCGCCACGACTTTGTCGATGTGGGTCAAATGTTCGTTCAGTCGTGCGCCGACGGAGCGGGCGTGCCGCACCAATGCTCCCCACGTCCGCGCGTGCGGCTGCGGTTCGCCGGTGCTGCCGGATGTATGCACAATCGCGGCCACGTGGTCCTCAGAAAAATGCAGGCCGGATTCGTCTGCCGGTGCGGTTTCACCGGGCGTCCATCGGCACACAGGCACATCCATGGATGGCAGCACCGCATCGGCCACGACCGCAACCGATTCATAACGCCGGCACAACGCACTCAGCGTCGCTTCGCGCGCATCCGGCGGCAGCAGCGTAATCTGGTCGTTCGCCAGTGTCGCCGCCAGCACGCTTGCAAAGCCGTGGCGGCTTTCGCACAGGTTAACGACGTAGCGCACCGCCGGCAGCCGCTGGCGAAAAGCGGCGACACCAGCCACGAACGCCGTTCGCGAAACCGCCTCACCGGCATGCCGGACTACCGGATCATCCGCCGAAAAACCATTCAGAAACGGCAGCACGTGGTTTACTTCGTCCGGTGTGCCTGAATGTACTGCGCGAGTGAACGCAGGTTCGCGAAAGCCTTGTGCTGCTCGGCATCATCGGCACGCGCCTCGAAGCCGTAATTAACCGCGATTGCCAGCGACAACTCCAGCGCGTCGATGGAATCGAGCCCCAGCCCCTGGTCGCCAAACAAAGGCTCGTCCGGATTGATGTCCGCCGGATCCACGTCCAGGTTCACCGCTTCGACCAGCATTACCGCCACTTCGGACTCGAGCGTCTGCGATTCTGTCATCGTTTCCCCAACATGTTGAAAATCTGGTGACCCTGATTATACCCATGTGTCGCCGCCTCAAAAGCCGGCAACCTCTCACGTTCAAACGCCATTTGCGATACGCTTGTCATAACAACTGCCAGCCAATGAGAACTCCACAAGGAGTGGTCGAATGAAAAAAACCATTTTCGCCGTCGCGGCATGCATCGCGCTGCTGTTTACTTTCGCCGGCGCCGCCTTGGCTTCGCAGGACTCCGGCGATGCCGCCCGTGACATCCTGCACAACCTCAAATTCCGCAACATCGGCCCCGCGATTGCCGGCGGCCGGGTCAGTTCCGTGGTCGGCGTGCCCGGCCATCCGAACACGTTTTACGTCGGCGCGGGCGGCGGCGGCGTCTGGAAAACCACCGACGGCGGCAATCACTGGCAGGCAATTTTCAAGGGCCAGCCGACTTCGTCCGTCGGCACGGTGGCGCTCGCGCCGTCTAATCCGAACCTGGTCTGGGTCGGGACCGGCGAACCCAACATACGCAACGACGTACTCGATGGCAAAGGCGTGTTCTTCTCGCCGGACGGCGGCAAAACCTGGGAGGACATGGGGCTCGACGACGCCGGCCAGATCGGCGGCATCGTCATCGACCCGAACAACCCGGACATCGTAATGGTCGCAGCCCTCGGTCACATCTGGGGACGGAACAAGGAACGTGGCGTATTCCGCACCACCGACGGCGGCAAAACCTGGCACAAGGTGCTTTACGTCAACGACCACACCGGCGCGATAGACATCGACATGGAGCCGGGCAACCCAAAGGTGCTGTTTGCGGCGATGTGGCAGGTCGTGCGGCTGCCGTGGGAACTGAAAAGCGGCGGGCCGGGCAGCGGCATTTATCGCTCGACCGACGGCGGCCAGACCTGGCACAAGCTGACCAAGGGGCTGCCGAAGAGTCCGCTCGGGCGCATCGAGATTGCAATCGCACCGTCCAATCCCGACCACGTCTACGCGCTGATCGGCGCGAAAAAGGGGCTGCTGTGGGAATCGACCGACATGGGCGACAGCTGGCACCAGGTCAGCGACAACCACGCGCTCGACGTGCGCCCGTTCTACTTCTCGGTGATGCAGGTCGCGCCCCACGACGAGAACAAGGTTTTTTTCGCCGGCTTCCGGCTGGTTGAGTCGGACGATGGCGGCAAAACCGCGCACGTGATCGACCGGCACGTCCACGTCGATCACCACGCGCTGTGGATCGACCCGACCAACCCGAAATTCATGCTGCAGGGCAATGATGGCGGCGCCTATGTCAGCCACGACGGCGGCAAGTCCTGGCGCTACCTCAACAATATCCCGATCGGGCAGTTCTACCAGGTCGCGGCGGACAGCAAATTCCCGTACAACCTGTGCGGCGGCCTGCAGGACAACAATGGCTGGTGCGGCCCGTCGAGCAACCTGAACCACGGCGCCGTAACCGGCATCGACTGGTTCAGCGTCGTGGGCGGCGACGGCCAGTACGTTGTGCCGGCACCGAGCGACCCGAACATCATCTACGGCGACTCGCAGAACGGCTTTATCGTGCGGCTCAACAAGAAGACGGGGCTCAAGCAATACGTCCGCCCGTACCTGCCCGGCGTCAGCGACCTGCCGCCGTCACAGCTCAAATACCGCTTCAACTGGACGTCACCGATCGCCGTATCGCCGACCGACCCGAACACCGTCTATCTCGGCGGCAACGTGCTGTTCAAAAGCAGCGACGGCGGCAAGCGCTGGCAAGTCATCAGCCCGGACCTGACGCGCAACGACAAGAGCAAGCAGGTCAGCTCCGGCGGCATCGTGATGAAGGACATCAGCGGCGCGGAAACCTACGACACCATCCTGTCGATCACGCTCGCGCCACATCACCCGAACGTGATCTGGGTCGGCACCGACGACGGCCTCGTGCAAGTCAGTCGCGACGGCGGCCAGCACTGGAACGAAGTCTCACCGCCGGGTGCGCCTGAATGGGCACGCATTTCGCAGATCGGCGTCTCGCCGTTCGACCCCGGCACCGCCTATGTCGCAGTGGACGGCCACAAGCTCGACAATCGCAACGTCTACGTCTATCGGACGACGAACTACGGCCGCAGCTGGGACAAGATCATCGACGGCCTGCCACCGCACACGCCGGCGCACGTCGTGCGCGAAGACCCGAACCGGAAAGGCTTCCTGGTGCTCGGCACCGGCACGGGCCTGTATTACTCGCGCGACGCCGGCGATCACTGGCAGCCGCTGACCGGCAACTTCCCGACCGCGCCGGTGTACGACCTCAAGTTCATCGGCAAGCCTGATGCGCTTGCCGTTGCCACCCACGGCCGCGGCCTGTTCGTGCTCGACGACCTGCGCCCGCTCGAAGGTTTGAGCAACAACGTCAAAAACAGCGACTTCGCGCTGCTGCCGCCGGCCCCCGGCGTGCTCGCGCACAGCAGCTACGGCGGTGACGTGCTCGGTCCGCCGCGCTACGAGGTGGACAACGCGCCGATGGGCGTCGTCATCAGCTACTACCTGAAATCGAAGATCAAGCAAGACAAAAACAAGAAAGGCCACAAAGGGCCGGTCAAGATCGTCATCACCGATGCGCAGGGCAACAAGATCGCGACCGAACACGCGCCCGGCGATGCCGGCATCAACGAGTATGAATGGTCCATGGATTATGCGGCCGCGACGCAGCTTGACTTCGAAAAACATGAAGGCAATCGCCAGCCGCACGGCCCGCGCGTGCTGGCCGGCACCTATCACGTCGCGCTCACCGCCAACGGCAAGACGCTACACGAAACGGTTCACGTACACCCCGACCCGCGCTTCAACATCCCGCGGTCGAACTTCGAACAGCAGCTGCAAGCTGCACTGACCGTGCGCAACGAAGTCAGCGCGCTCGACGAAATGCTCAACCGCGTGGTCGCGATGCACAAGTCACTCAACGACTTCGAGCAGCAGGCCGGCAACGATGACGACCACCACTACGACGCGCTGACCAAACAGGCGAAGGCGCTGGACGAGAAACTGGTAAAACTCGAAGAGAGTGTTTACAACACGAAGGAGCAGCACAACGTACCGGAAGACGACATCCACTACCTGTCGAGCTTCCGCTCCAACCTGCGCGGCCTGTACTTCAACATCCGCTACGCCTACGGCACGCCGCCGAACGACCTGCTACGCAACGAAATGCACAGGCTGCATAGCGAACTGGTCAACCATCTGGCGGACTTCAACCAACTGCTGAAGACGGACGTCCAGCAGTACAACAAGGCGGCATATCAGGCCGGCGCGCCAACGGTGATGGAAGGCCAACCCATCCAGATTAAGCAAGCGAGGATGTAACCCCAAGGGAGCAAAAACGCAGGTGCACGTCGCGGAAGTTAAGGGAGGATTCAAGGAGTCCCGGAAAATGACTTCCGCGGCGGGCGCCAGTTCGAAGGCGAGCGGCTAATACCGCAAAAGCACGGAACCCCAGGTAAAGCCGCCACCAAAAGCTTCCATCACCACCGTCTGCCCACGCTGAATACGACCGTCGCGAACGGCGACATCGAATGCCATCGGCACGGAAGCCGATGACGTATTCGCATGCTCCTGCACCGTGACAATGACCCGCTCCATCGGCATCTTCAATTTCTTGGCGGTTGCTTCAATGATGCGCAAATTCGCCTGGTGAGGCACCAGCCAGTCGATTGCGGCGTGCTCCATCTCCGCCGCCGCCAGCGTCTCCTTCACGATCTGGCCGAGCGTGTTCACCGCAACGCGAAACACCTCGTTACCCTTCATCTGCACGAAAGCCTCCCCGGCCTTCCAAGCATCGAACCCCTTCGACACGCCGCCCGGGAAAAACAGCAGATCCTTGTAATGCCCATCCGCGTGCAAATGGGTGGACAGAATGCCCGGCTCCTCGGACGGGCCCAGTACCACCGCACCCGCACCGTCACCAAACAGTACGCAGGTCGAGCGATCGCTCCAGTCGACCATCCGTGACAGCGTCTCCGCACCGACCACCAGCGCTCGTTTCGCCTCACCGGCGCGAACGAACTTGTCGGCGACAGACAGCGCGTAAATGAAACCGCTACAGGCAGCTTCGATACTGAACGCGGGGCAATTGTGAATACCGAAACGCTGCTGCAACAGGCAACCCATGTTCGGGAACACCTGGTCGGGCGTCGTCGTGCCGACGACGATCAGATCGATTTCCTCCGGTTCAACCCCGGCCGCCTCCATCGCCCGTCGCGCCGCCTGCTCCGATAAATCGCAAGTAGTCTCGCCCTCGCTGGCGATATGGCGGCGCTCGATGCCGGTTCTCGTGCGAATCCATTCGTCGCTGGTTTCAACCGTCTTTTCCAGATCAAAGTTGGTTACGACGTTTTCGGGCAAATAATGCCCGGTGCCGAGAATCCGGGAATAGGTCATTCGGGTTGTTCCTTTGCCAGCTGGCTTTCGAGCAGCCGGGTGATGCGCTTTGGAATCTGCTTGTCCGATTCCAGCATCGCGACGCGGATGGCGTTGGCGAACGAGACCTGGTCCGCGCTGCCATGACTCTTGATGACGATGCCGTTCAGGCCGAGCAGGCTCGCGCCATTATACAGGCGCGGGTCGAGGCGGCGCTTGAGCGCGCGCAGGACCGGCGACGAGATGCCGCCGAGCAGCTTGGTGAACTGGTTGCGGGTGAATTCCTGACGAATGTAGGCGCCGATCATTTTCGCCATGCCTTCAAGAGTCTTCAACGCCACGTTGCCGACAAAGCCGTCGCTGACGACCACGTCGACGCGCCCGGAAAAGATGTCGTTGCCCTCGACGAAACCGATGTAATTGAGGCCGCTGTCGCCCAGCAATTGCGCCGCCTGCTTGACCCGGTCGTTGCCCTTGATTTCTTCGGAGCCCACGTTCAGCAGACCGAGCGCGGGGCGCTCGATGTTATAGGCTGCGGTAGCAAGCGCGGAACCCATCACGCCGAACTGAAACAGTTGCTCCGGCGTGCAATCGGTATTGGCGCCCAGATCGAGCATCAGCGTATGCCCGTTCATCGCCGGAATCGGCGAAATGATCGCCGGCCGGTCGATGCCCGGCAGCGTCTTGAGCACGAACCGCGCCGTCGCCATCAGCGCACCCGTGTTGCCGGCGCTGATGCAGGCCCGCGCCGCGCCGTCCTTGACAAGGTTGATCGCGACGCGCATCGAAGAATCTTTCTTGCCCCGCAGCGCTTGTTGCGGCGGCTCGTCCATGCCGACAACTTCGGATGCATGCTGCAGGTGAAGGCGCTTGTCATCCACGTCATCCTGCTCGGCGATCAGGGACCGTATGACTTCGATGTCGCCGACCAGGATCAATTCAAGCGCCGGTTCCGCACTCAGCATCTCGAGCGCGGCTGCGATGGCGACCGAGGGGCCGCGATCGCCGCTCATCACATCGATGGCAATAACAACAGGCGAACCGGATGACGAGGACTCGCGCGGCTCGCCGGCAGGCGCGCGCGACGGCGCATCCTCCGGCGCGCCCGACTGCGCGTCCCGAGCGACGGTAGGTTGATTCAAGGGAACAAACCGGGTGGAAAGACGACAGGCCGCAACGGCGCAATAACCGCGCGGCCCGATCGCTAATCTTCTTCCTGTGAAGTCTCCACGACCTTGCGGCCGCGATAGTAGCCATCAGCACTGATGTGATGGCGGCGATGGGTCTCGCCGGTAGTGGGCTCGATCGACAGCGTCGGGCCTTTCAGCGAATCATGCGAACGGCGCATGCCGCGTTTCGACGGTGTCTTGCGATTTTGTTGAACAGCCATTTCGTTCTCCGCAAACGCCGGGAAGCTACTGCTTGCGCCGGCCGCTTTTCAATTGACTCAATACACTGAACGGATTGTCCTGCCGTTCTTCCTCTCCGGATTCCGATTCCGCCATGCCGGCAACCGGTCCGCATTCCGCCGGATCGGAATGTCGCGCCACCGCCGGCAGCGCCAGCAGCAATTCGTCCTCGACCAGCGCGGCCAGCGATCCCGATCCATCCAGCCATAACAGCGGCTCGTATTCCGCCGGCAGCGCCGCCGCCTCATCGTCGTCGTGAACCAGCGCCAGCGAAAAGCTCGCCTCCAGCGGCCAATCCACGTTTTCCATGCAGCGCTGGCACACCAGTCGCACCGTCGCCGCCGCCTGCCCGCGAACCACCGCCCGCCCCGCCGATCCCGGCGCAAACTCGACCTCGACCGAGGCGTCGCCGGCCGGTTCGGCCAGGCACTGCACCAGCCGCGGCATCTTTTCCAGTGGGATTACGCCAGCGAGGCGAGTATGCTCCTGCGCCAGACGCTCCGCATCAATCCGTTCCGGCAGCGGCTCGCACATAATCGGGCAATTTTACGGGTGCCGGACCACACTGTCAAAGAACAAAAGTCAAAGTATCATATGGCCCTACCGATCGTCCTCGCCTCGTCGTCCCCCTACCGGCGCGAACTGCTCACACGGCTCAAGCTGCCGTTCGACTGCCAGAGCCCCGACATCGACGAAACGCCCCGCCCCGGCGAATCGCCATCCGACCTCGCGCAACGCCTCGCGCGCTCGAAAGCCGAAGCGGTTGCCACCGCCTTGCGCACGCCATCATTGATTATCGGATCGGACCAGGTCGCAAGTATCGGCGGGCAGAAGCTGGGCAAACCCGGCAGCCATGAGCGAGCCCAGGAACAATTACGGCGGATGTCGGGCAGGACAGTCGAATTTTACACAGCCGTGGCAGTGCTCGAATCCGACAATGGCCGCTTCGAAAGCAGCCTTGATCTGACGCGCGTTCATTTTCGGGCGCTCGATGATCTGGAAATACAACGATACCTCGACCGCGAGCAGCCTTACGACTGCGCTGGCAGCTTCAAAGCCGAGGGGCTGGGCATCGCCCTATTTGAATCCATAGAGTCCAGCGATCCAACGGCGCTGATCGGCCTGCCGCTGATCGCTGTTGCCACCCTGTCACGCAGGTTCGGGCTGAATCTCCCCTGAGTCCTCGAGCATTGTCCGCCTTCCTGTGCATCGTCCTCAGCATTTATTCGATTTCAGCAGGCACAGATTCGGCTGCTCCGCTGGAACAGGCGTTGACCCTCCTCGCTTCTCCCGCATTTGCGCTATTGGGCGGCTATTTCAGGCTTGTCCATGTACGCAGACGGGTGGCGCAAATCCGATTCGATTTCCGACATCTCTCCGATAGCTTCATGCATTGACTTCGACGACAACATTGTCGATCAGCCTCGCGCGCCCCAGCCACGCGGCCGCGAGGACGACGAAGCGGTGGCTGGATGCGTCTGGCGCAGCCAGCGTCTCCGGATCGCGCACCGCAACATAGTCCGGATTGAATCCAGCTGCTTGCAGTGCCTGCGATGCGCTTGCTTCAAGCGCCGCGAAATCCCGCCCACCGACACTTATGCACTCGGCAGCTTCGTTTAGAGTCTGGTACAACGTCGGCGCCCGACTACGCTCATCCTGGCCCAAATAACGATTGCGCGAACTCATCGCCAGACCGTCCGGCTCGCGCACCGTCGCGACACCGACGATTTCGATCGGAAAAGCCAGATCCGCGACCATCCGACGGATCACGGCAAGCTGCTGGTAGTCTTTATTGCCAAAAACTGCGACATCGGGTGCAACCATGTTGAACAGCTTCGCGACCACCGTCGCGACGCCGCTGAAATGCCCCGGCCGACTGGCCCCACACAGAATGTCCTCAAGCCCCGCCACATGCACCGTCGCCAGCGCCTCACCCTGCGGATACATGACATCCACGTCGGGCGCGAACAGCACGTCGACCCCCGCTTTTGTCAGCCTGGCCCGGTCCGCTTCCGGCGTGCGCGGATACGCGGCCAGATCCTCGCTGGGACCAAATTGCAGCGGATTGACAAAGATACTGACGACGACGCGGTCAGCCAGCTCGCGCGCCCGCGCAACCAGCGCCATATGCCCGGCGTGCAGGTTGCCCATCGTCGGCACCAGCGCCACGCGCTCCCCTGCCGCGCGCCATTCAGCAACTGCAGCACGCAAAGGGGCAACTTGCTCAACCTTCATCATGAAAAAAACCCTGCAGCAGGGCTGTGTGAGGCAGGAGCCGAATCCAGAGCCCCCATGGATGGGTTCACGGCGTCCCTGAGAGAAGTTACCGCGTCGCCCCCACAACCTCACAGCCGCAATTTGAACCCACTAATCGAAGCAATGCTCCGGCGCCGGATAAGCGCCACTGCGGACCTCTTGCACGTATGCCTCGACAGCGGCCCGCGGCGACCCGGCCTCGGCCATGAAATTCTTCGAGAACCGCGGCCGCCGCCCCGGCGTGATGTCGAGCATGTCGTATAGCACCAGAATCTGGCCATCCGTATCCGGTCCCGCGCCGATACCGATTACCGGCGCCGACACGCGCTTCGTAATCTCGCGGCCCAATGCCGACGGCACGCATTCGAGCAGCACGATATCCGCACCCGCGGCCTCCAGCGCCAGCGCATCGTCGATCATCGCCTGCGCCGCCGCATCCTCCTTGCCCTGCACCTTGAACCCGCCGATCTTGTGCACCGACTGCGGTCGCAAACCCAGGTGTGCGCATACCGGCACGCCGTTGCCCGCCAGATGCTGCACCACCGCGACCTGGTTCGCATTCGCCTCCAGCTTGACCATCGCCGCACCGGCCTCACGCATCAGGCGGCCCGCGTTTTCAAGCGCCTGCGCAGGCTCGGTGTAACTCAGGAACGGCATGTCCGCAATCAGCAGCGCGCGCCTTAGCCCGCGCCCGACCATCCGGCAGTGATAGACCACATCGTCGACCGTCACCGGCAGCGTCGACGAATGCCCCTGCACTACCATCCCGAGCGTATCGCCGACGAGCACGATATCCACGCCGGCCGCATCGACCAGCGCCGCAAAGCTCGCATCGTAGGCCGTCAGGCAGGCGATTTTGTCGCCGGATTGCTTCATCTTCGCGAGCTGCGGAATTGTCACCGGCTTTGCGTCGGCACGGGTTTGGGGTTGCGTATACATCGTGGCGGTCCTTTTCTACGATATGTCATCGTGCCACAGGATTGAAATAATGCCGACCGGTGCGAATCCCCGCGATTTCATCCAACAGCGCCTGGTAATCGGACTCGTTCTCGACCGGATTGATCTCGGCCGCGTTCACAATCAGCAGCGGCGCGCGATCGTAATGATGGAAAAACTGCGCGTAAGCGGACGCGAGCGCCTCCAGGTAATCGTGCCGGATCAACTGCTCATAGCCGATGCCGCGTCGGCGCACGCGCCGCATCAGCACATCCACCGGCGCCTGCAGATACACCACCAGGTCCGGCTGCGGCAAATCGGTGCTGACGCGCGAATAGACCTGTTCGTACAATCCCAGCTCATCATCGTCGAGATTGAGATGCGCGAACAGCCGGTCCTTTTCGAGCAGGAAATCCGCAACCCGCATCGGTCGGAAGATATCCCCCTGACGCAGCTTCTCGAGCTGCCGGACGCGCTGAAACAGAAACGAGAGCTGGGCGGGCAACGCTGCCGTCCTGGGCTCCTGGTAAAACCGCTCGAGAAACGGATTGTCCTCGGCGCGCTCCAGCAGCAACTCGGCGTTCCAGGTCTCCGCGAGGCGCCGCGCCAGCGTAGTCTTGCCGACGCCGATCGGACCTTCGACTACAAGATGGCGTGGGCCATCGACCACCAGATCGCGCACGTCGCCAGACTGTCCGGTCATTCATTCTCCCCGAGCTTTGTCAGGCCAGCGCGATCAACGCGATCGAGCAGCGCATCGAGACGGCCGAAGCCGGGAATCTCGAGTGCCGCCGGCGCGACATCGGCGAGAGGATACAACACGAACGCGCGCACCGATAGCTGCGGATGCGGCACCGTCAGCCGCGCGGCATCGATGCGCATGGCGCCGTAAATGAGCAGATCCAGGTCGAGCGGCCGCGGCCCCCAACGCTCGCCACCGGGTTTGCGGCCATGCCGCGCTTCAAGTTGTTGCAGCTCGGTCAGCAGCCGCTCGGCCGCGAGTGTCGTCTCCAGTCTCGCTACTGCGTTGACGAAATCGGGCTGATCCTGTGGCCCCAGCGGCCGGCTGCGATAGAGCCGCGACACCGCCGTAAGGCGTGTGGATGGCAGCGCGCCGAGTTCGTCAAAAGCACGTTCGACTTGCACCCGGGGGGCATCGAGATTGCTACCGAGGCCGATGTACGCCTGCATCGATCGCGACCATCAATCTTCGTTACCGCCGGCCACCCGCCGCCGGCGCCGACGACGGCTCCTGTGCGCCCCAGCGCCGGCATTTCCCTCTTCGTCAACGTGCTCGGCCTGCAACGCGGTCCACCAGTCGGCCAATTCCTGCTCGGCCTCGCCGGCTTCGGCGCGCAGCAGCAGGAAGTCATATGCAGCACGAAAACGCGGATGCTCCAGCAATCGCAGCGGACGCTTGCCGTGGCGCTGCTCGAAACGTGCCTGCATCTCGAAAATTTCTGCCATCGGCTGCGTGAACCGGCGCGGCAAGGCCACGCGCGTCTGCTGCTGCGATGCGATATCGATCGAAGCCTGGCGCAGTGCCTGCGTCGGACGCGCGCCGTCGCTCTCACGCCATTGCGCATAAGTACGCACCGGCGCCCACAACAGGGCCGCAAACAGAAACGCCGGCGTCACCGGCTGGTCGGCAGCGACGCGCCGATCGGTATTGACCAGCGCCCGTTCGACGAATCCGACCGCGCCCGGCTCGGCCGCCAGCAGTTCTTCGGTCCATGGAAACAGCTCGGCGAGCAGGCCGTATCGCCGCAACAACCGGAAATTCTTCTCCGCCTGACCGCCCATGAACAGCTTCAGCACTTCGTCGAACAGCCGCGCCGGCGGCACGTCGGCGAGCCGTGGGGCGAGTTCGCGCAGTGCCGCCTCGCTCGCCGGCTCGATTGTGAAATCGTGCTTGGCGGCAAAACGCACTGCGCGCAGCATCCGTACCGGATCCTCGCGGTAGCGCGTCGCCGGATCGCCGATCAATCGCAGCACGCGGTTATTGAGGTCGTCGAGGCCGCCAACGTAATCCCAAACGGAAAAATCGCGGATGTCGTAGTACAGCGCATTAACGGTGAAATCGCGGCGCCAGACATCTTCTTCAATAGTGCCGTACACGTTGTCACGCAGAATCCGCCCGCTTTCGTCGAGGCGGCGATCTGCATCGGCATCGAGATCGCTGTCCGGTGCGGCACGGAACGTAGCCACTTCAATGACCTCGCGCCCGAAACGCACGTGCACCAGCCGGAACCGCCGACCGATCAGCCGCGAATTGCGAAACAGATCGTGGACCTGCTCGGGATTCGCGTCGGTCGCCACATCGAAATCCTTCGGCACCTGGCCGAGCAGCAGGTCGCGCACGCTGCCGCCCACCAGGAACGCCAGGTAACCGGCGTTGTTGAGGCGGTAAAGCACCTTGAGCGCGTTGTCGGAAATGTTCGTCCGCGATACCGAATGCTCCGCACGCGGAATTATCTTGAGCGAGTCGATAAGCCGTCTCTACAGGTTGAAATGCGCGGCCGGCAGGCTGCTCGACCGATAGTTGTTGAGCTTCTGTTCTTGAGCTTCCAATTTGCCCGCGTATAATAGCACGGCTCAATTTGGCCTCATGGCTATTGATTTCGCTCCCATCGTCTAGCGGTCCAGGACGCGGCCCTCTCAAGGCTGAAACACGAGTTCGATTCTCGTTGGGAGCGCCACCTTTATAGTCGCTGGTGCTGAGTCGCCAGGACTAGGTGAAGAAGTCCTGCTCTTTTCCCGGTACTTGGTCCTGGCGACTCAGTCCCAGCTACTTACTTGGCATCAACCCCTTGGAAACCACCGCCGTTTACATCCCCCCCGGCCTGTTCCGCCGCCTCGCTGCCGGTCTCTACGACCTGCTGCTGGTCATCGCGCTTTGGTTTCCCGCCACCGCGATCGCGCTCGCGTTCTTCCAGAACGATCGCCACCTGCCGGGGCCGCTATACCAGTTCTACCTGCTCGCTATCGCATTCGCGTTCTTCGGCTGGTTCTGGACGCACGGCGGCCAGACGCTCGGCATGCGCGCCTGGCGGCTCAAGCTCATCGACGGCCGCGGCGCCACGCTCGGCTGGCAACAGGCGCTGGTGCGTTACGTCAGCATGCTGATCCCGTGGCTACTGATCGGCCTCGGGCTCGAACTGGTCACCTACCCCGCCGGGCCGGGGCAATGGCTGCTCAGAACGATAGTCGGCCCCGCCGTCTTCCTCGCCGCCCTGATCGGCTTCATCTGGCCGCGCCTCGACCGGCACCGCCTCGCCTGGCATGACCGGCTGTCCGGTTCCTGCCTGACGGTCACACCCAAAGGCTAAGCGGCAGTTTACGGCCCCGCCATGTTGGGGTAATCTTGTCACGCGCTTGCGGTGGGGGCCGCGCGCGCCTGACACACAATGATACGCAAACAAACTTCAGGGCCGGCGCGACCAAGGAACGATCGCGCGACGGGAATCGGTGAAACACCCGCTCCGCCCTGGGCTGCGCTCGCCTATCTGGCAGCCTCCATCGCGGCCATCGTCGCGGCCGGATTACCGGATCACCTGAACATCGTCTGGCTGTGCTTCTTCACGGCCTTTCAAGTCGCGCTGATGAGCCTGTCGGTGCCGGCTGCGGCGCTCGGCGCATCAGGGCGCGGCTACGTTTCCCTCGATCGCATGTCGCTGGTGGCGGCCGTACTCGTACTCGGCCCGATGGCGGCGGCATGGGTCGGCGGCGCGAGTGCCCTGATCTGGACACTGGCGGTCGACCCGCGCCGTGAGCCGTGGCGGGAACGGGTCACGCGCGGCATCGGCAACGGCGGCATGTTCCTGATTGCAACGCTGGCGGCAGGCGCCGCCTATGAGGCGCTCGGCGGAATAACGCCACTGCGCGACCTGGTGTTGATCGGCTTCGCCCGCGCCTGCGTGATGATCCTGGTGCTGCAGGCGGTCAACGAACTGCTGTTTCTGCCAATCACCTGGTCGGGCATGAGCGCCGCGGCGCGCCGCCACCCGATCGACTGGCGCAGCACGCTCAACGAACTCTTGATCGGCCTTAGCGGCATCATCGCTGCCCTCGCCTTCACCGACCTGCCGCCGCTCGGCTTCGGTCTCTATGTCGGTTTCGTCATCGTGATCGCCGTGCTGTTCAAATACGTCGTCGGCATCGCGGTGCGCGAGCGCGGGCGTGCCGACGAACTGGGCGCGGTCAATCGTGTCAACCAGGCGGCGCATTCGGCTGTCGGGCTCGATGAACTCGCTGAAGTCATCTTGCGCGAGGCCGGCGGATTGATGGATTTCGCCGCCTTCATCATCGGCGTCTACCACCGCAAGACCGACGAAATCGACGTGCGGCTGAATTACGATGCCGGCGAACGCCATCCGCCGAACCGGCGCAAGGCCGGTGGGGGTCTCCTCGCCTGGACCATCCGCCACAACGAGTCCGTGTTCATCCGCGACCGACGCGCGAGCCGCCATCCTGCCATTCGCAACAGCATCGTCCACGGTCGCACATCCGTATCGCTGATTGCGATTCCGATTAACTTTGGCGACGAAACCGTCGGCGTGATGAGCGTGCAGGACTACCGCCCCAACGCTTTCAGGCCGCGCCATTTGAGGCTGCTGGAAAATTTCGCCGGCCAAATCGCCGTGGCGATCGTCAATACGCGCCTGTTTGCCGAGTTGACAGCGAACCAGCAGGAGCTCGAAACGCGGGTTGCGAAGCGTACCTCCGATCTGCAACGCCTCACCGCGTCGCTGGAAGAAACGATGCGCCAGAAGGAAAGCCTGGTCGCGCAGCTCGAGCAGGAAAACCGTCGCGACCCGCTGACGGCGCTCGCCAATCGCCGCCACCTCGACGAAACGCTCGACCGAGAGATGCAGCGCGCCAGACGTTTCCGCCATCCGCTGGCGCTGGCAATGGGCGACCTGGATGGTTTCAAGCGCATCAACGACCTCTACGGCCACGCCCTCGGCGACGATGTGCTCGACCGCGTTGCCGGCATTCTGCGCGGCGGCGTGCGCGCCACCGACCTGGTTGCGCGTTACGGTGGTGAAGAATTCGTCCTGCTGCTGCCGGAGACCGACGAGGACCAGGCCGTGCAGGTGTGCGAAAAACTGCGCGCGGCGATCGCCGGGGCGCCATGGGCTGATATCGACCCGCAGCTCGCAGTGACGATGAGCTTTGGCGTCACCGAGCTGGCGGGGCAGTCGCAAACCGCCGCTGCCCTGCTCGCTAGCGCCGACGATGCCCTCTACGTTGCCAAGCGTGCCGGCCGCAACCGCGTCTGCCGAAGCGCGGATGCCGCGCCACCGAAGCTGAGGAAACGGCGGTCGTCACCGTAGCCGGCTGAGCGCGCCCAGGCTCACCAATGTCAGCAGCACCGTCGGCGACCAGGCCGCCAGCAGCGGAGCCGCGCCGACCACCTCGCCAACCTGGATCACCGTCGTGTTGAAAAGATAGAACGCGACGCCGGTCAAAATGCCGACCAGCAACCGCTGCCCCGTCGTGACCGAACGCAGCGGGCCGAATACGAACGGCATCGCCAGCAGTGCCATCGCCAACACCGTCAGCGGCTCGACCACCTTGCTCCAGAACGCGATCCGGTAGCGCGTCGGGTCGAGGCCGTTGTGTTGCAGATAGCCGATGTAGCGCAACAGGCCGCTGCCCGACAGGTTGGCGGGTTTGACCACGAACAGCCGCAGCAGCCCCGGGTTCAGCAGCGTCGCCCAGTCCGCCGACTTCTTCTTGAGGGCCGTCGTGCCGGTGTTGCCCTGCAGCTTCGTCGTGGCGATGTGCCTGAGCATCCAGTGGCCGTCTTTGAAGCGCGCGGTGCCCGCGTGCGTGGCGCGCACCAGCCGGCCGTCGTTAAAGCGGTAAATGTAGATATCGCGGATCAGATCCTGGCTCGCCAGTTCGCGCACGTTGACGAACAGGTTGCCGTCGCGGGCCCAGACGCCGCTGCTGCCGACGCCACCGAGGCGCTGGTGCATCTCCAGGCTGCGCGTATTGTCGGCATAACGATTCGCCGGTGGCGCGACAAACTCGCTCACCACACCCACCAGCAGTGCCATCACCAGTCCACCCAGCAGCGCCGACCCGGCGATTCGCGACGCCGATACGCCGGCGGTGCGCACCACCATCAATTCGTTGCTGCTCGCCAGCCCACCGAGGCCGAGCAACGTGCCCATCAGGGTCGCGGTCGGAAACAGGTTGAGCGACTGCGCAGGCAGCGACAATAACGCGTATTGCAATGCCCCCGGTATCCCGTAGCTGCCCTGGCCGATGTGGTTGAATTCGCCGATAAAGGTAATGAACCCCGACAGCGCCAGCAGTACCAGCAGCACCAGCAGCGAAGCCCCGAGGACAGTTCGGCCGAGATAGCGGTCAAGCAGCGTCATGCTATGGAATACGCCTTGAGTTCGCGCTGCCGCCAAAGCAGGAGAACGGCCGCGACGACTGCCACGCCCGGCACCCACCACAGCCCGATGCCGACCGGCACGGCCTGGTGCTCGACCCAGATGCGGGCGGCGCCAAGCACGTTCGAATAGATGATGTAAGTCAGCACTGCGGCGAAAAATTTGCCATAGCGACCCTGGCGAGGTTGCAAGCGCGAGAGCGGCACGGCGAGAAATGCGAGGACCAGCGCGGATACCGGAATCGCGATGCGCCACTCGATTTCGGCGCGCGCCTCGGTCGTCGGGGTGCGCCAGAGGCTGGCGGTGGGCTTGCCGCTGATATCGCTGGCGCTATAGGACCCGCCGGGCTTGATGCGCACGCCATACTTGTCGAACCGGGCGATACGAAAATCGGCTTTCCCCGGCGTTCCCTGGTAACGCCAGCCATCGCGCAGGACCATGAATCGACCGTGCCCGTCGGGCGCCGGCTTCTGTACGCCGGCATCGGCGGCAACGATACGCACTTCGCCCTGTTGGTGATTTTCCGCGAAGACATCTTTCAGTCGGCCGTCGGGCGCCACGCCTTCGGCGTAGAAGATGCCGTTTCCACCGACGCTCTTGAACCGGCCCGCCTCGAAATGCGTGAATTCCGCCTGCCGCTGCGCAAGGTTCTGGACAGCATCGCTGGTCGCGACCACCCACGGGCTCACCTCCAGCGACAACACTGCGAGCCCGATCGTCAGCATCAGGGTGAACAGCATCACCGGCCGGTAGACATCCCAGCTCGCCACGCCGCAGGCGCGCATCGCGGTCATCTCGCTATCGTGATAAAGGCGCCCGAGCGCCAGCATGATCGCGAAAAACAACCCGACCGGCACGACAATCAGGAGATAATTCAGCGCCGCAAGCCCCACCAGCGTCAGCACCGCGCCGCCCGGCAGCGTGCCGGCGGCCGCGTCGCCGAGGTACGACGCGAACTGATTGCTGACCAGGATCAGCATCAATACCAGTGTTACCGCGCCCCACGTCTGCAAGACTTCGCGGAAGATGTAGCGATCGACAATGCCGAGCATCTAGATGGACCACCAGTGGCCGATTTCGTTACAATTTGATGTTTCGCCCCGCGTAATCATACACGGGCACGAAACCCTTAGGAGAAACGAATGGAATTTTCCGTTTTGGCGGGACAGCCGGAAAAATATGAGGGCGCCTGCGTTATCGCCGGCGTCTTCGAAGATCAGCAACTGACGTCAGCAGCAAGCGCGTTGGACAAGGCGAGCGGCGGCTATATCGGCGGGTTGATCAAATCCGGCGCGCTGTCCGGCAAAACAGGGAAGCTCCTGCCGCTGTTCAAGCCGATAGGCCTTAAGTGCGGCCTGGTCCTGCTGGTCGGCCTCGGCAAGCGCGACAAATTCAACGCGCTGACGCTCCGCAAGGCAACCGCCACGGCCGTCAAGGCGGCGGCCAGCCACGGCATCACCGAAGCGTTGAGCACGCTCAGCCTCGAAGACGCCGGCGACCTCGACCTGTACTGGCGCCTGCGCCATGGAGCGGAAGCGGCCAGCGACGCAGCCTACTCGTTCCGCGAGTGCAAAAGCAAAAACGGCGACGACAAGCCGCTCGAGGCGCTGAAATTCAGCCTGCCGAAGGGCGCGGATGAAAAGGCCGCCAGCGAAGGGCTCCGTCATGCAAAAGCCATCGCAGGGGGCGTGAGCTTTGCAAAAGATCTCGGCAATCGCCCCGCCAACCTGTGCACACCGACCCATCTTGCCGAACAGGCGCAGGCGCTTGCCGCCAGACAGTCGAAAATCCGCGTGACGGTGGTGGACGAGGCCGAAATGGAAAAACTCGGCATGGGTGCCTTGCTCGCCGTGTCGCGCGGCAGCAGCCAGCCCGCCAAACTGATCGTCATGGAGTACCGGGGCGCCGGAGAGGACGACAAGCCGTACGCGCTGGTCGGCAAGGGCGTGACCTTCGACGCCGGCGGCATATCGCTGAAACCCGCCGGGGCGATGGATGAAATGAAATGGGACATGGGCGGCGCAGCGAGCGTGTTCGGCACGCTGCAAACCGTCGCTGAACTGGGCTTGCCGATCAATGTCGTCGGCATCACACCCTGCACCGAAAACCTGCCCGATGGCAATGCCGTCAAGCCTGGCGACATCGTCACCACGATGTCAGGGCAAACCGTTGAAATTCTCAATACTGACGCCGAAGGCCGGCTGTGCCTGTGCGATGCGCTGTGCTACACAAAACGCTTCGAGCCGGAAACGGTGATCGACATCGCCACGCTGACAGGCGCCTGCGTGGTGGCCCTGGGCGCTCATGCGGCGGGACTGTTCAGCAACGATGAAGAGATGGTCGCCGACCTCCTGAACGCCAGCGCCCAGACCGCCGATCGTGCCTGGCGCATGCCGCTCTGGGACGACTACCAGGAACAACTGCAAAGCAATTTCGCCGATTTCGCCAATGTCGGCGGCCGTGAGGCGGGCAGCATCACCGCGGCCTGCTACCTGTCACGGTTTACCGGGGACTTCCGCTGGGCGCACTTGGACATCGCCGGCGTGGCGTGGAAAACGGGCAAGGAGAAAGGTGGCACCGGACGCCCGGTGACGCTGCTGTCGCAGTATCTGCTCGATCGTTGTTGAGTGGTCCGTCGAGGCGGGCCACTGAGTTGACGCGAATCGATTTCTACGTGCTGGCGACGGCGCGGCCGCACGAACGCGAGCGCGTCGCCTGCCGGCTGGCTGAAAAGGCCCGCCAGCACGACCAGACCGTCTATGTTCACGTGGAATCCGACGCCCAGGCTGCGGTGCTGGACGAGTTGCTGTGGACGTTTCGCCAGCAAAGCTTTATTCCGCACGCCCGCGTCGGTGCCGATAGCGATGCGCCGGTGCTGATCGGCTGCGGCGACGAGACGCCGCCGGCCGCCCGCGCGCTGCTGATCAACCTCGACACCGACGTGCCGCTGTTCTTCAGCGGCTTCGAGCGCGTCATGGAAATCATCGACGGCGATGACCAGCGTCGCGCGCAGGGACGCAGCCGGTTTCGCTTTTACCAGGATCGCGGCTATCCTTTGCAGACCCACAAGCTGTGAACGCAATGGATCGACCAATGGCTGACGAACCCCATATTGACTGGGAGCGCCACGACGACATTCCCGTGCTGACCGACATCGTCAATCCGGATGAGGTCGCGGCCGGCCCCTATGTGCTGATCGAAGATGCGGACGAAGCGCCGACGGCGCCCGCACCGGACGTCGTCTACGACGACAACTTCGGCGTAGACGAGGCCGAAGCCGCCGGTCTGGCGGCGCTGCCGGAAGAGGCGCCACCGCCGGAACCTCAGCCGGCCGAAACGCCGATCAGCTTCGATGAGTTGCGCACCGCCCTCACGGCCGAACTGGACCAGGCCGCCGCGCGCATTGTCGAGGACTCTGTCGCCGGCATCGAGGCGCAGATTGCGGATCGGGTCGTCGCGCGTCTCAAAGATGAAATTGGCGGCATCGTCGAAGCGGCCCTGGCGGATTTCCAACGACAACCGAAATAAATGGATAAAACTTACGACCCTCATGCCATAGAGCAGCACTGGTACGATCGCTGGGAGGCTGCCGGCTACTTCGCTCCGCGCGGCGACGGCGCGCCGTACTGCATTATGATCCCGCCGCCGAACGTCACCGGTACGCTGCATATGGGTCATGCCTTCCAGCACACGCTGATGGACGCGCTGATCCGCTACCAGCGCATGCGTGGCCGCAACACGTTATGGCAGGTCGGCACCGACCATGCCGGCATCGCGACGCAAATGGTCGTCGAGCGGCAAGTGAACGCCGAGGGCAAGACGCGCCACGACATCGGCCGCGGCGGATTCGAAGAACGTGTCTGGAAATGGAAGGAGCAATCCGGCGGGACGATCACGCGGCAGATGCGTCGCCTGGGCGACTCGGTCGACTGGTCGCGCGAACGCTTCACGATGGACGAGGGCCTGTCGAAGGCCGTCGCCGAAGTCTTTGTCCGCCTCTATGACGAAGGGTTGATTTACCGCGGCAAGCGCCTGGTCAACTGGGACCCGGTGCTGAAGACGGCGCTGTCGGATCTCGAGGTGATTTCGACCGAGGAAAATGGCCACCTCTGGCACCTGCGCTATCCGCTCGTGGACGGCTCCGGCCACGTCATCGTCGCAACCACGCGCCCGGAAACCATGCTCGGCGATGTCGCGGTTGCGGTGCATCCGGACGATGAGCGTTACCGCCACCTTGTCGGCAAAGAGATCAACCTGCCGCTCACCGACCGGCGGATTCCGATCATCGCCGACGACTATGTCGATCCCGAATTCGGCACCGGCTGCGTCAAGATCACACCGGCGCACGACTTCAACGACTACGAGATCGGCGAGCGCCACAATCTGCCGATGATCAACGTGCTGACGCCGGACGCGGCACTGAATGACGACGTGCCGGAAGCCTACCGCGGCCTCGACCGCTTCGAAGCGCGAAAAAAAATTATTGCCGACTTCGACGCGCTCGGCCTGCTCGACAGGACCGACGCGCACAAGCTGATGGTGCCGCGCGGTGACCGCAGCAATGCCGTGGTCGAGCCGTACCTGACCGATCAGTGGTACATGAAGATGGGACCGCTCGCCGAGCCGGCGATCAAGGCGGTCGAAGACGGGCGTGTTCGCTTCGTACCGGAGAACTGGTCGAAAACCTATTTCGAGTGGATGCGCAATATTCACGACTGGTGCATCAGCCGCCAGCTCTGGTGGGGCCATCGCATTCCGGCGTGGTATGACGACGCCGGCAGCATTTACGTCGCGCGCGACGAAGCCGAAGCGCGAGCGAAATATGAGCTCGACGATGATGTGTCTCTGACGCAGGACGAAGACGTGCTCGACACCTGGTTTTCGTCGCAGCTCTGGCCGTTCTCGACACTGGGCTGGCCGGACAAGACGCCGGAACTCGACACCTGGTATCCGACCGATGTCCTCGTCACCGGCTTCGACATCATCTTCTTCTGGGTCGCCCGCATGGTGATGATGGGCCTCAGGTTCATGGACGACGTGCCGTTCCGCGAGATCTACATTACCGGGCTGATTCGTGACGAGCACGGCCAGAAGATGTCCAAGTCCAAGGGCAACATTCTCGACCCGATCGATCTGATAGACGGCATCGACCTTGACGCGCTGATCAAAAAACGCACTTTCGGCATGATGCAGCCGCAGCTCGCCGAGAAGGTGCGCAAGAACACGCGCAAGGCATTCCCGAACGGCATTCCGCCGCACGGTACCGATGCCTTGCGCTACACGCTCGCTGCTCTCGCCGGCCCCAGTCGCGACATCAACTTCGACCTGGGCCGCCTCGACGGCTACCGCAATTTCTGCAACAAGCTCTGGAACGCGGCGCGCTACGTGCTGATAAAACTGGAGGCAACGCCGGTCGAAGGCAATAAAATCGAATACGGCATCGCCGAACACTGGGTCCGCTCCCGTCTTGCCCGCACGATTGCAGCGGTGCACGAACATTTCGGCACATATCGTTTCGATCTGGCGGCCCGCGCGCTGTACGAGTTCACCTGGAACGAATACTGCGACTGGTACCTGGAGCTGTCGAAACCGTTGCTAGATGCCGGCACCCCGGCCGCACAACGCGACGGCACCCGTGAAACGCTGGCTGTCGTACTCGAGGCACTGTTGCGGTTGATGCACCCGCTGATGCCATTCATCACGGAAGAAATCTGGCAAAAGGTCGCGCCACTTGCCGATCGGGCCGACGACAGCATTATGCTCGCCCCATTCCCGGAAGCCGACGACTTCGCCGTCGATACGCAAGCGGAAGAAGAAATGCAATGGCTGATGGGCTTCGTCCTCGGGGTGCGCCAGATTCGCGGCGAAATGGACATCGCTCCCGGCAAGCCGCTACCGGTGTTGCTTGCGGACGCCGGCAACGAAGACCGCCGGCGCCTCGAAGCCTGCGACGGCCTGGTCCGAAGCCTGGCAAAGATCGAATCGATGGAAGTACTCGAGCCGTCCGCCATTGCGCCGCAAAGCGCGACCGCCCTGCTCGGCCGGATGAAAATCCTGGTGCCGCTTTCCGGCCTGATCGATATCGAGGCAGAAGCCGAACGGCTGGAACGCCAGATCAGCAAATTCAAAAAGCTGGAAGAACAAAGCAACCGCAAGCTGGCGAACGGGTCGTTCGTCAGCAATGCTCCGGCGCAAGTGGTCGAGCAGGAACGGCAACGACTGCAGGAGCATCGCGCGGCGCTCGCGAAGCTTGAGGAACAACGCGACACTATTCGCGCAATGGCGTGATCCAGGGAAATGGTGGGCCGTGTAGGATTCGAACCTACGACCAATAGATTAAAAGTCTACTGCTCTACCAACTGAGCTAACGGCCCTTACAACCTGAATTTGTTTCTGACTCGAGCAACCCTCCATGGTGCGCTACCAGCTCGGCTCCTGCCTCCCGTTCGCCTGTGCTGCGAAATGCCACCGGCATTTCGGTCACGGCTCACCCAACTGAACTAACGGCCCGGGAGAGAATCGAGGAACTGCGAATGATACCGTAACCGCAATTGCCGCCTCAACGGTAATTCGTCGGATCGGCGATATTCGCTTCCTCAAAACCGCGGCGACGCAAGCGGCAGGCATCGCAAACGCCGCAGGCGCGACCTTCGCTGTCGGCGCTGTAACATGAAACAGTGAGGTCGTAATCGACACCCAGCGTCGTGCCTTCCCGAACGATCCTACCCTTGCTCCAATCGATCAGCGGTGCGTGAATCCTGAACCGTGCGCCTTCGACGCCGGCGCGGGTAGCCAGGTTCGCCAGCGCCTCAAATGCCTCAATGAATGCCGGTCGGCAATCCGGATAGCCTGAATAGTCAACGGCGTTGACGCCGATAAAGATATCGTGCGCCTCCAGCACTTCCGCCCAGCCCAGTGCGAGTGACAGCATCACCGTGTTGCGCGCCGGTACGTAGGTGACCGGGATGCCCCCGCCCGGTGAATCGGGTACGGCGATGGCATCGTCCGTCAGCGCAGAGCCGCCGATCGCGCCGAGGTCGATGGCGATTTCCTTGTGCTCCGCCGCGCCCAGCGCCGCCGCAACGCGTCGCGACGCTGCAAGTTCCGCATCATGGCGCTGGCCGTAGCGCACCGACAGCGCGTGACACGCGTAGCCGTCGCGTCTGGCGATCGCGAGAGTGGTGGCGGAGTCGAGGCCGCCGGACAGCAGAATAACCGCTTTGGCGTTCATCTCCCCGGCACGTCGCCCCACAGATATTTATGGAGCTGGACCTGGAAGCGCACCGGCAGCCTGTCGGCCAGTATCCAATCGGCGAGATCGGCTGCATTCTGCTGCGCGTGGCTGGGCGAGAACAGTACGGTGCAACGGCCGGAAAGGTCGCGCCCGGCAATCAAGTCGCGCGACCATTCGTAGTCGGCGCGCGAGCAGATCACGAACTTGAGTTGATCCTGCGGTCGCAGAACGTCGAAATTTTCGGCGAGGTTGCGCTCAGCTTCGCCGGAATCCGGCGTTTTTACGTCGATCACCCGGACGACGCGCTCATCGAGATCCGCAACCGGCATCGCCCCGCCGGTTTCAATCGACACGCGATAGCCGGCATCGGCGAGACGCGTCAGCAGCCGCCCGCAGTTCTTCTGCGCAAGCGGCTCGCCGCCGGTCACGGTAACGTAGCGCGCACCATATCGCGCGACCTCGTCGAGAACCGAATCAATGGAATACCATTCGCCGCCGTGAAAGGCGTACGCGGTATCGCAGTAGCTGCAGCGCAGCGGGCAGCCCGTCAGACGCACAAACACCGTCGGCCATCCGACGGTGTCGGCTTCGCCTTGCAGCGAATGGAATATTTCCGTCAGCCGCAGGCGTTCTTCGGCCGGGATATCGTCACGTCTCAATGCGACTTGTTTTTGATCTGCTTGAGCCGGTCCTTAGCGAGCCGCGCTTCAGTGCTTTGCGGATACTTCTGGACCACTTGCTCGAGCGCCTGCTTCGCCTTGTCTTCCTGCGACAGTTCGTCGTAGCTGTAGCCCATCTTCAGCAGTGCGCCCGGCACCTTCTGCGAGTCCGGATAACTGCTGACGACGGTCTGGAACGCGCTGATCGCGCCGTTGAAATCGCGCGAGACATAACGCGACTCGCCGAGCCAGTATTCGGCGTTGTCGGCCAGCTTGCTCTTGGGATACTGGGACAGGAAGGCGTTGAATGCCGATTCGGCCTGGCTGTAATTGCCCTGCTGCAGCAGGTTGAAGGCATGGTCGTATGCGGTGCGTCCATCATCCGCCGGCATTGTGCCAGCCGCAGTAGTCGGCGCATTGCCATTGGCCGTTTCGAGCGCGCGCAGCCGGCTGTCGAGATCCTGGTACAGGTTGCGCTGGCGGCGGTTCGACTCGTCGACCGCGTGCGCCAGTTCCTGCACCTGTCCGCGCAGATCGCGCACCTGCCCGGCCAGATCGTCGAGCCGCTGCCCGAGCGACACCTGGTTCTGGTTCTTGACGACACGACTCAGTTGATCGACCTGTTGCGATAACCGGTCGACCTTGATCGCGAATGGATCGTTTGGCTGTACGCCGGTGGCGCAGCCGCCTAGAGCGGCCAGCGCCACCAGCATCAGACTGAACCCTGCAACTTTGATCATTGCAGATATACTATCACCACGCGCCGATTCTTGGCCCACGCGGCCTCGTTATGCCCGGGATCGGCCGGATCTTCCTCGCCATAGCTGACGGTCTGGATCTGATCCGCCGACACGCCCTGCAGCATCAGGAAACGCTTCACTGACTGCGCGCGACGGTCACCGAGCGCGATGTTGTAGGCCTTGGTGCCACGCTCGTCGGTGTAGCCTTCGAGGCGCACGTTGACGTTCGGATGCGCAACCAGGTAGTTCGCGGTCTGCGTCAGAAGGTCCGTGTACTCCGGCTTGATGTCGCTCATGTCGAAACCGAAATAGACGACGTTCTGTTGCGGACGGGTCTGGCCCGGCTGAGGCTGTTGCTGCTGCTGGGAGCCGAGTTCCTGCCCCTGGTTTTGCGCGCCCTGGTTCATGCCGCTGGTTTGCGTTCCATTCCCCGTCGCACCGCCGGGCGCAGGCGCAGGCTGCACATTGCTCTGGCCGCCGCAACCGGCCAGCGCCGCGCCGAGCGCCACCACGGCGAACCACATAGCCAATGATTTCATCTGAAGCTCCTTATATTTCGTCGCAAAAAAAACCTATCGCTCCGAAGGCGGGAACGGTCCCCAGGCGGGATCGCTGATTTCGCCCTCTTCCGAAGTCAATTGCTGATGTACGCTGCCGTCCACGGAAACGGCTGCCAATTCGTTCTTGCCGTCGAACACGCCCGCGTAAATAATCATACTACCGTTAGGCGCGAAGCTGGGAGACTTATCCAGCTCACCGTCCGTCAGCACTCTGAGCGCGCCCGTCTGTAGATTCATCACCGCGATGTGCAGATCGCCATGTTCGCGGTGAACCATCGCCAGCATCCTGCCATCCGGCGACACCTGGGAGCGGGCATTGTAGCCGCCATCATATGTCAAGCGGCGAGCGTTCGCGCCGTTCAGATCCTGCTCGTAAATCTGCGCGCTGCCACCGCGATCCGACGTATAAAAGATATGCTCGCCGTCCGGCGCCCAGGCCGGCTCGGTCTCGATCGCCTGATCGGAAGTGATCTGACGCAGTTTGTGCGTCTTTAAATTGAGAATGTAGATGTCGGGGTTGCCCGGCTGCGACGACAGCACCACCGCCAGGCGGCTGCCATCCGGCGAAAAAGCGGGCGCGCTGTTCAGGCCGGCGCGCTTCAGCACCTGCACACGTTGCCCGGTGCTGAGCGTCTGGACATAAATGCCGGGGTGATGATTGACGAACGCGGAGTAAGCAATCCGCGTGCCATCCGGTGACCAGCTCGGCGACAGGATCGGCCCATTGGACACGGCAATGGTCCTGGCGTTGTTGCCATCCGCATCCGACACAATCAATGAATAGCGCGTATTTTTGCCCGACCGCTGCGACTCGACGAACACAATGTGCGTCCCGAATGCGCCCCGCTCGCCGGTCAGCTCCTTGTAAATCATGTTGCTGATGCGGTGTGCCGCCTGGCGCAGCGCACCGGCGCGCGCCGGCAAGCGATAACCAAGCAGTTGCCGGCCGGTATAGACGTCGAAAAGTCGAAAGTCGATCGTGTAACCGCCGTTGCCGTCCGGTTGTATCTGGCCGATCACGACATCGTTGACGTTGACCGCGCGCCAGTTGGCAAAGTTGATTTGCTGCGGCGTGCTGGGCTTTTCCAGCATGTCGTCCGTCGGCAGCGACGTGAACCGGCCGCTACGGGCGAGATCCGCCGAAACCACGCCATCGACGTTCGTATTCGGCTGCTGGCCGACCGGCCCCTGCCACGCAAAAGGTACGATGGCAATCGGCGTTGCGCCTTGCGCGCCCTTGGTGACCGTTATCTGGATTGCCGCGTCGGCCGCGCCCGCCAAAACGATCAGGCCAAACGCGAGCAACAGCGAAAAGACAGTTTTCCTTGAAATTCTCATTGGCTGTTACCGTTCGAATTCGGGGGTGTAAATGTGATTTCGATTTGCCGCTCGAATAAGCTCGGATCCGACGGCGGCGGCAACGGCGAGGCCTTGTAAATCGCGCTAATAATCGATTGCTTCACCGCATCGTTACCATTGAACGATTTGAATTCCACGTTGACCACGTCGCCGCCCGGCACCTGCGTCACCACGACGACCGCCTTCATATCTGATTGCATCGACGGCGGCGGGTTCCATGCGCCGTAAATCGCCTGATGAATCCCGGCGGTATACATGCCCATCGCCTTGGTCTGCTCGCGCTTGCGCTGCGCCGCGGCCGCCGCCTCCTTGCGCTGCTGTTCTTCGGCCGCCAGTTCCTTCTTCAGTTCCGCCTTGCGCGCCGCCTCCGCCTTGGCCGCGGCTTCCTTGCGCCGGCGCGCCTCCTCGGCAGCCTTCTTGCGGGCGGCCGCCTCGGCAGCGGCCTGTTTGCGGGCCGCTTCGGCCTTCGCCCGCGCCGCGGCCGCCGCCTTTTGCTCGGCATCCCGCTTGGCTTGCAGCTTGGCCAGTTGAGCCTCCGCGGCCGCCGCTTCCTGCTTACGCTGCGCCGCAGCCGCGGCGGCTGCCTGCTGCGCCGCCTCGCGCTGCTGCTTGAGCTTCGCGACTTGTGCCTCCTCGGCCTCACGCTCCTTGCGCGCCTGTTCAATCTGCTGCTGGCGCTTGCGCTCCGCCGCTTCCCGGGCCGCCTTCTTTTTCGCTTCGGCCGCCTTGATCTGCGCCAGTTGCTGATTGATCAACTTCTGGCTGACCACGGTCGCCGTGACCGGCTGCATATCGTTGCCGGTGCCGGGCGGCGCGCTCATCATTGTGTGCGCGCCGAAACCCACGCCGACGACCAGAATCGTCAGCACGATACCATGCAGCAGCAGCGAGTATGCCCAGGAGCGCGCGTCGCTCCTGACGCTTTTCGGCTCGTGAAATTTCGGCGTCATGGGACTCGTTTGACTTGCGGCTTTTGCGGCGGCTTCGTGATCAGGCCGACGCTGGGTGCGCCGGCGGCCTGCAGAAGCGTCATGCCGAAAAGAACCCGCTCATACGGAACGTCCTTGTCGCCTTTGACCAGTACACGCACGTCATGGTTGTGCTGCAGCACCGCCGCAACGCGCGCGACCACGATTTTCGGTTTCAACGGCTGTTTCTGGTTTTCGCCGATGTTGAGGTAATACTGACCCTGCGCATCGACCGTCAGAATGATATTGGTCGGGTTCTTGCCGCTGGGATTGGTCAGCGGCTTGGCCGCCGCCTGCGGCAGGTTTACCTTGACGCCTTCGGTCAACAGCGGTGCCGTCACCATGAAAATAATCAGCAGGACGAGCATCACATCGATGTAAGGCACGACGTTGATCTCGCTCATCGGCCGCCGCCGCGCGCGTCTTCCCGAATCGCCCGTCATGCTGCGCTGCGGGCCGGGACGTGCCGTTGCAGGATCGAGGAGAACTCGTCGACGAAGGTGTCGAAGCGGGTTTCGAGGCGTTCGACCTGGTTCGAGAAACGGTTGTAGGCGACGACTGCCGGGATTGCCGCGATCAAACCCATTGCGGTCGCGATTAGCGCCTCGGAAATGCCGGGTGCGACCATCGCGATCGTTGCCGCGTGGACGTTCCCGAGCGCTTGGAACGCGCTCATGATGCCCCAGACCGTGCCGAACAGCCCGACGTACGGACTGGTCGAGCCGACAGTGGCGAGAAACGAGAGATTCTCTTCAAGCCGATCGAACTCGCGCACCTGCGAAACGCGCATCGCGCGACGCGCGCCTTCCAGCACAAAACCCGTGTCGGCGTCCTGCTTGCGCAGCCGGCTGAACTCGCGGAAACCCGCTTCGAAGACGGTTTCCATGCCCGGCTTGTCGTCGCCATTCGCGCTGACTTCGCGGTAAATCGCCGACAAGTCGCCGCCTGACCAGAAGCGCTTTTCAAACGCGTCCGCCGCAGCCTGAGCCTTGGACAGCACCCGGCGCTTGCGAAAAATAATCGCCCAGGAGGTGATCGACGCCGCGAGCAGCAGTCCGAGGATGCACTGCACCACGATGCTGGCCTCGGCCACAAGCTGCCATACGGAAAAGTCAGTCGTCATGTATCAACACCTAATATTCTATCTGCGCGCGGATGTCGTCGGGAATGAGCCGGGGGCGAAACGAATCGAGATCGATACAGGCCGCACCGATTTCGCCGGCGCACAACAGTTCGTCCCCGCGGCGAATCTCCTGGCGAAACCGGAGGCGCGCACCGCGCACGGCTGCCACGTTCACGCCCACTGTGAGCGCATCGTTGAGGCGCGCCGGCCGCACGTACTGTGCATGCGCCTCTGTGACCACGAACGCCAGGCGGAACCCGTCAGCCAGTTCCCGCTGATCGAAGCCCAGACTGCGCAGCCATTCGGTGCGCGCCCGCTCCATGAATTTGAAGTAATTGGCGTAGTACACCACGCCACCCGCATCGGTATCTTCGTAGTAGATGCGTACGGGCCAACTAAATTCCATCGCCACGCAATTATTCCTGAAATCAGCCTGTTTTACAGCAGACGAACTGTGACCAAACGCACAGTCCGGGGGGAAACCCCTGTAGCCTGACCAAAACTATTCAAACAAATCCGGCGCCTGGTTGCTTACCGGCGTCTTTAACCCGAAGAGCAGGTAGGCATTCCGGGTCGCGACACGCCCACGGGCGGTGCGCTTCAGGAAGCCCTGCTGAATCAAGTAGGGCTCGATAACATCTTCGATTGTGCCGCGTTCTTCGCCGATCGAGGCGGCAACGCTGTCTACGCCTACCGGGCCGCCGTCGAACTTTTCGATAATCGCCAGCAGCATCTTGCGGTCCATCACGTCGAAGCCATTGATATCGACGTCAAGCATGTCCATCGCGGCCCGCGCGACTTCGGCCGTGATGTTGCCGTCCGCGCGGACCTCGGCGTAGTCGCGCACGCGGCGTAGCAGCCGATTGGCGATACGTGGCGTGCCCCGCGAGCGCGCCGCGATCTCGCGCGCGCCGCCGGCATCGATGGTGAGCGCGAGGATGCCGGCTGATCGGTGCACGATCCCGGCCAGATCGTCCGTATTGTAGAACTCGAGGCGCTGGACGATGCCGAATCGATCGCGCAGCGGCGAGGTCAACAGCCCCGCGCGGGTGGTCGCACCGATCAGCGTGAACGGTGGCAGGTCGAGCTTGATCGAGCGCGCCGCGGGGCCTTCGCCGATCATAATGTCGAGCTGGTAGTCCTCCATCGCCGGGTACAGCACTTCCTCGACAACCGCACCCAGACGATGGATTTCGTCGACAAACAGCACGTCGCGCGGCTCGAGATTGGTAAGCAGCGCAGCGAGATCGCCGGGACGCTCGAGCACCGGGCCGGAAGTCTGGCGCAGGTTGACCCCCATTTCGTTGGCCACGATGTGCGCAAGTGTAGTCTTGCCGAGTCCCGGCGGCCCGAAAATCAGCGTGTGGTCGAGCGCTTCGCCGCGGTTGCGCGCCGCGCTGACGAATATCTCCATCTGCTCGCGCACCGGCGGCTGGCCGTGATAGTCGGCCAGCGTGCGGGGGCGGATCGCGCGATCGAACTTGTCTTCGTCGTCACGCGCCTCGGCGTCGATCAGGCGGTCGGGTGTTTCGGTCATGCGCGTACCGAGTTTTTCAGCGCGAGGCGGATGATGTCCTCGGCGGCCAGATCGTCACCCTCCACCTCGCGAACCATTTTGGCGGCCTCGGCTGGTTTATAGCCGAGCGCGATCAAGGCGCCCTGGGCTTCGTCGGTGGGCCGCGCCGTAGCGATGGCGCCGGCGGGTAACCCCGGCGTCGCCTCGACGGCAAGTTTGTCGCGCATTTCCATCACCAGCCGCTCGGCGGTCTTCTTGCCGACGCCGGGCAGCCGCGTCAGCGCCGCGCTGTCGCGCGCCTCGACGCAGCGCTGGAACGCCTCGACGCTGATGCCGGAGAGGATTGTGAGCGCAAGCTTGGGGCCGATGCCGCTGACGCGGATCAGGCTGCGGAACAGGTCGCGTTCGGCGGCGGTCGCGAAGCCGTACAGCACGTGAGCATCCTCGCGCACCGCGAGATGCGTCAACAGCGTGAGCGGTTCGCCGGGCTTCGGCAGGCTGTAAAAGGTGGACATCGGCGCTTCGACTTCATAGCCGACGCCGTTGACGTCGAGCAGCAGGCGCGGCGGGTGCTTTTCGGCGAGCGTGCCCTTGAGCCGCCCGATCATCGCCGCCGCCTCCGGCCGCCGCGCCGCACGCCTGCGGTCGCGAGTAACGCACGCGTCTGCCGGCCGTGCGAATGGCACAGCGCCACGGCAAGCGCATCGGCGGCATCGCTCGGCGGCACGGAACCCAGTTTGAGCAGGGCCTTGATCATATGCTGGACCTGTTCCTTCGAAGCGGCGCCCGTCCCTACGACGGCAAGCTTGACCGCGCGCGGCGCGTATTCCGCCACCCCGCCGGCGACTGCGAACACCGCGCACAGGGCGGCCGCACGGGCCTGGCCGAGTTTCAGTGCGCTTGCCGCATTACGGTGCACGAAAGCGCTCTCGATGGCTACCTCGTCCGGTTCGTGTTCGGCGACCACGGCGCCGATGCCGTCGTAAATGATCTTGAGCCGCGTCGGCCAGTCGTCGGCCTGCGCGTGAATACAGCCCCAGTCTACGGCGCTTTCACCGCGCGCGCCGATATCGATGACGCCATAGCCGGTGACGATTGAACCGGGATCGATGCCCAGGATTCGGGTCACGCTACCCCCCTTGCCCGGCTACGCCTCCGCAAACACTTCTTCCGGGAAGTCCGCGTTCGAATAGACCGTCTGCACGTCGTCGAGATTTTCCAGTACGTCGAGCAGCTTGAGCACGCTTTCGCCCGTCTCGACATCCAGATCGACTGTTGTCGACGGCCGCATCGTTACCTCGGCATCCGCCGGCGCCAGCCCCTGCTCCGTCAGCTTGTCGCGCACCGCGTGGAAGTCGTTCGGATCGGTCAGCACGTCGATCGAGCCGTCCTCGTTGTTGACGATATCCTCGGCGCCCGCCTCCAGCGCAGCTTCCATCAACTTGTCCTCCCCGGTGCCGGGCGGATAGCTCAACACGCCGGCCTGGTTGAACAGGTACGCCACCGAGCCGTCGGCACCGAGGTTGCCGCCGTGCTTCGAAAACGCGTGGCGAACTTCGCCGGCCGTGCGGTTGCGGTTATCGCTCAGGCAGTCCACCATCACCGCGACGCCGCCCGGCGCGTAACCTTCGTAGCGAATTTCCTCGTAAGCCTGGCCGTCCAACTCGCCGCCGCCGCGCTTGATCGCGCGCTCGACTGTGTCTTTCGGCATGTTCGCAGCGAGCGCCTTGTCGACCGCGAGGCGCAGCCGCGGATTGGTGGCGGGGTCCGCATCGCCCATGCGCGCCGCGGTGGTAATTTCACGAATCAGGCGCGTGAACAGCTTGCCGCGTTTGGCGTCCTGCGCGTTCTTGCGGTGCTGGATATTCGCCCACTTGCTGTGTCCGGCCATAAGCTAAAAGTTGAGTTGCATACCGACGTGAAAACCGCTGTCCATGTCCAGGAAGCCCGGCCCGAAATCCGCCTTGATCTGCCGGTAGCCGAGGTAAACGTTGGCGTTGCGCAGTACCTGGTAATCGGCACGCACGCCATACTCCAACATGCGGTCGAGACCGCCGAATGAAATGATCCCCGGCGCGTAATAGATGTGCGCGCCGAAACCGATGCGGTTGTAGCGCGGCAACTGGTACTGCACGAAGCCGCCGATGGCGATGGCTTCGCCGCTGCCGATGTCATTAAACGGGTTGACATTGAAGCCGGGCGAATTCGGGAAATCCGGATTGATGTAATAAAACTGCCCGCCAAGCCCCGCATGCAGCGGATTCGGCCCCACGCCGGCATCGCCGATCAGGTGGACGCCGGCATTGAACACGTCGCCGCGATCCTGGTTGTACAGGAACGCCGCATTCGCGTACAGTCCGGTCGGCGTAATCGGCGTGTTGAACGCGATGCGGGCAGCGTTGTCGTCGAGATTCAGATCCAGCGTGCTCTCGGCGCTCGCCGTCCCAATCATTACCGCAAAGACGCACAAACCCAGCGCGATTCGGTGAAATTTCATGATAGCTCCTGGCTTCCTGTGGGAGACACTCGCAATCCAGCGCGTATGATACCTTGTCGGGCGGAGGTAAGTGAATGAGCAGCGTCATGTTGGCCCGTCAGCGGGTTGAATGGTGGGGTATTGTGCTGGTGATCGTCCCGCTGGCGTTGGCGGCGATTTTAAGCTTCAAGCTGCTGTCTCCCGGTTATCGTTCTCACCCGCTACTGTTCGAAGGCCAACACCTGCAACCGGTGGACGTCGTTCGTGCGCAGGTGCTCGCGGCGCTGTACACAGGCATCGACTACGACTGGCCGCCGACGGACGCGGTGCCGGCGCTGGCGCTGCGGCATTTTCCGAATGACATGGACACGCTCGCACCAAAGGTCAAAAAGCGCGTGTTCTTCCAGGCGCTGCTGCCGATTGTGCTGGCGGAAAATACCCGCATCGCCAGACAACGCGCGTTCATCAAGGCGCAATTCGCCACCCGCAGCGCCGGTTCGGGATCGGCGGCGCTGCAACGCCTGGCGGCACATTACGGGATCAGCGGCGATCTGGACGATATCCAGGTTCAGAAACGGTTGCTGCGCCGCGTGGACGTAGTGCCGACCGCGCTGGTGCTCGCGCAGGCGGCGAAAGAAAGCGGCTGGGGCACGTCACGATTCGCGCGCGAAGGCAACAACCTGTTCGGCGTCTGGACGTGGGACGCGGATGCCGGACTCGCGCCGCGCGGTGCGCCCGACGATGCAAATCATTACGTGCGGACGTTCCCGGACATTCGCGCATCCGTGCGCGGCTACCTCTATAACATCGACGTCGGGCACGCCTATCTCAAGCTGCGCAAGATGCGCGCGCAGTTGCGCGCGCAGGGCGACAAGCCGACCGCGCTACAGCTGGCCGAGGCGTTGGAGAATTATTCCGCGCGCGGGGCGCGGTACGTGGATGCGGTGCAAAAACTGATTCGGCGCAACGGGCTTGCGATACTGGGTGGAGAAGCGATGCGGCTTGCGCCGTTGCATCTGGTAGCGCGGAAATAGAAAGCGGTTCCCGTCGAACTCCGCCTTCCTCGCTCCGCGAACAAAGAGGAGACCAAGGCAGGGTTCCGCAACTCCTGCACTCCCCTTTGCGGCTGCAGGCCGGAAGGGGGAGCTGGAGGAGGGGTCAGTTTCTACTTATTCAACGCGTGAATCATGCGGTTGTCGACTGCAAGCGACGCTTCGTGCATCGCTTCGGACAACGTCGGGTGCGCGTGCATTGTGCGCTGCAGGTCCTCGGCGCTGCCGCGGAATTCCATCGCGACCACGGCTTCGGCGATCATTTCCGACGCCATCGGGCCGCAAATGTGGACGCCGAGAATCTCATCGGTATCGGCGTGGGCGAGCATCTTGACGCGCCCGACCGCCGCTTCCATCGCCTTGGCGCGGCCGTTGGCGGCGAATGGAAAGCTGCCGACCTTGTACTTGACGCCTTCCTGCTTCAACTGCTCTTCGGTCTTGCCAACCCAGGCGATTTCCGGCGCAGTATAGACGATTGACGGGATGACTTCGTAATTGACCTCGGCGATCTTGCCGGCGATCAGGTCAGCCGCCATTACGCCCTCTTCCATGCCCTTGTGCGCGAGCATCGGACCGCGCACGCAGTCGCCTACGGCCCAGATGTTTTTGACGCCGGTGCGGCATTCGTCATCGACTTCGATGAAGCCGCGTTTATCGAGCTTGATGCCGCAGCCTTCCTCGAACAGGTTTTCCGTGTATGGCCGACGGCCGACCGAGACCAGCAGCTTGTCGAACTCCATTTCGTGTTGGCCGTCCTTGTCCTCATACTTGACCTTGACGACCTTGCCCGATTTCTTCGCGCTGGTGAGCTTCGCGCCGAGCTTGATATCGAGGCCGAGCTTTTTGAACTGGCGTTGCGCGTCGCCGGCGATCTGCTTGTCGGCGATCGCGAGAAAATCGTCCATCGCCTCGATAACCGTGACTTCGGCGCCGAGCCGTTTCCAGACGCTGCCGAGTTCCAGTCCAATGACGCCGCCGCCGATGACGCCAAAGCGTTTCGGTACGGCCTTCATGTCCAGCGCGCCCCACGAATCGATAATGTATTCGCCGTCGAACGGCGCCACCTTCAATTCGACCGGCTGCGAGCCGGCCGCCAGGATGACGTGCTTCGCTTCGAGTGTCTGCTTTTTGCCATCTTCGGCGCCGGTGACTTCAACCTTGCCGTTTTTCAGCAGCTTGCCGGTGCCGTGAATGCCTTCGACACTGTTGCCCTTGAACAATTGGCTGACGCCGCCGGTCAGCTGCTTGCAGATTTTGGTCTTGCGCTCCTGCATCGCCGCGAGGTCGAGTTCGACCTTGCCGGTCTTGATGCCGTGCGCGACGAATTCATGATTCGCCTTGTGCAGCATTTCGGACGATTCGAGCAGCGCCTTGGATGGAATGCAGCCGGCATTCAGGCAGGTGCCGCCGAACGCATAGCTGCCGTCGGTATTTTTCCAGTTATCGACGCAGGCCGTTTTGAGGCCGTTCTGGGCGGCGCGAATGGCGGCGACATAACCGGCGGGACCGCCGCCTATGACAACGACGTCGTAGGAGGAATTGGGCATGAGGATTTCCTCTAATTCTTTGTGAGTATTAAACGGCTCGAATCGGCGATTCGGGCGGACAAGAAATGTCTTTCCCGAACCCCACTCTATATTTCCAGCATCAACCGTGCAGGATCTTCCAGCGCGTCCTTGACCGCGACCAGGAACAGCACGGCTTCGCGGCCGTCGACAATGCGGTGATCGTACGTGATCGCGATGTACATCATCGGCCGCGCCACGATCTGGCCGTTCACGACCATCGGCCGCTCCTGGATCTTGTGCATGCCGAGGATGCCGCTTTGCGGCGGGTTGATGATCGGCGTGGACATCAGCGAACCGAACACGCCGCCGTTGGTGATCGTGAACGTACCGCCGGTGAGGTCTTCGATCGCGAGCTTGCCCGCGCGCGCCCTGGTCGCGTAGTCGACCACACCCTGCTCGATCTCGGCGAAGCTCATCTGGTCCGCGTCGCGCAGGATCGGCACCATCAGGCCTCGGTCGGTGGACACGGCGATGCCGATGTCCCAGTAGTCGTGATAAACGATGTCGCTGCCTTCGACCGACGCGTTAATGACCGGGAACTGCTTGAGCGCCTCGATCACCGCCTTGACGAAGAACGACTGGAAACCGAGGCGCACGCCGTGGCGCTCCTCGAATTTCTGCTTGTACTTGCTACGCAGCGCCATGACTTCCGTCATGTCGATTTCGTTGAACGAGGTCAACAGCGCGGCGTTGGATTGCGACTCGACCATGCGCTCCGCGATGCGCGCGCGCAGCCGCGTCATCGGCACGCGGCGATCTTCGCGCACGCCCCCGCGCGATGCCGGTGCGCGGGTGGCCGGTGCAGCCTGCGGCTGTTCCTTCGCGGCCGGCGCCTGCTTCTCGCCACCCTGCTCGATGTATTGCATCACGTCCGACTTGGTCAGCCGGCCGTCGCGGCCGCTGCCTTCGATGTCTTCCGGATCGAGATCGTGTTCCTCGACCAGCCGGCGGACCGACGGGCTCAAGCGCGCCGCGCTTTTGCCGCGCTGCGGCTTTTCTTCGGGCTCCGGCTCAGCTTCAGCCTTTTGCGGCTCTGCTTCGGCCGGCTTCTCCGGTTCCGCCTTTTTCTCGGCCGCAGCCTCGCCTTCCTCGAGAATCGCGATCAGGTCACCGCCGCCGACCGTCGCACCGTCCTCGGCCTTGATTTCCTTCAGCACGCCGTCGGCCGGCGCCGGCACTTCCAGCACGACCTTGTCGGTTTCGAGATCGACCAGATTTTCGTCGCGCTTGACGGCGTCGCCCGGCTTTTTGTGCCAGTTAACCAGCGTCGCTTCGGAAACGGATTCCGGCAGTTGCGGAACTTTGACTTCGATGCTCATTCTTTTCGGAACTCCAAGACTCGTTGATTCTTTGGCGGGAGCGGCTTTGGCGGATGGTTCAGGCGACGCTCTTCTGCTTCTGCTTGCCCATATCCAGCGCAGCCTGGATCAGCGCCTGCTGCTGCTGCTTGTGCAGTTCGAGGTAGCCTGCGGCCGGCGACGCCGATCCGGGGCGGCCGGCGTAGCTCAGCCGGTGCTTCGACTTCAGCGGGCCCTGCAGGCGGTGGCGGATTTGGTACCACGCGCCCTGGTTTTCGGGCTCTTCCTGGCACCAGACGATGTCCTTCGCATGGACGTACTTCTCGATGTTCGCCTGGTAGTCGTCCTGCGGGAACGGGTAAAGCTGCTCCAGTCGGACGATGGCGATGTCGTCGATGTCGGCGTCGCGCCGCGCCTGCAGCAGGTCGAAATAGACCTTGCCACTGCAGAACACGACCCGACGCACCTTGTCCGCGTCGAGTCCGTCGATCTCCGGGATCACCGGGTGAAAGCGGCCCGACTGGATGTCGTCGAGCGACGAATTCGACAGCTTGTGGCGCAACAGGCTCTTCGGCGTCAGCACGATCAGCGGCTTGCGGTACGGCCGGATCATCTGCCGGCGCAGCATATGGAACCACTGCGCCGGCGTGGTCGGCACACACACCTGCATATTGTTCTCGGCGCATAGCTGCAGGTAGCGCTCGAGGCGCGCCGAAGAATGCTCGGGGCCCTGCCCTTCGTAGCCGTGCGGCAGAAACATGACCAGGCCGCAATAGCGACCCCACTTGGCTTCCCCGGAGCTGATGAACTGGTCGATGACGACCTGCGCGCCGTTGGCGAAATCGCCGAACTGCGCTTCCCAGATCACCAGGTGATTCGGCTCGGCACTGGAATAGCCATACTCGAAGCCGACCACCGCTTCTTCCGACAGGAACGAGTCGATGATCGCGATGGACGCCTGGTCGTCGGACAGATGCGCGAGCGGCATCCACTGCGCGCCGTTGTCCTGGTTGTACACCATCGCGTGACGGTGGAAAAACGTGCCACGGCGGCTGTCCTGCCCGGTGAGGCGCACCGGGTAGCCGTCGGTCAGCAGGCTCGCATAGGCGAGCGTTTCGGCGTAACCCCAGTCGAGCGGCATTTCGCCGGCCGCCATCTTGCGACGGTCGTCGTAAAGTTTCTTGACGCGGTTTTGCAGCTTGTAGTCGTCGGGGATGCGGTTCATTGCGTCGGACAGCTTCTGCACCCGTTCGGCGGGTATGGCCGTGTCGCTGCGCACGTCCCAGTCGACCTCGTTGAAGCCGCTCCAATCGACGCCGTATTCGCTGGCGCTCGATTCGCCGACACCCGGTGCAACCGTCTCGCCCTCGCCGAGCCGGTCGCGATAGCGATCCTCCATCGCCTTCACCGCGCCGTCCTCGACGATGCCCGCCTTCTGCAGGCGCCCTGCATACAGGTTGGCGACGCTGGGATGCGACTTGATCGCGCTGTACATTACCGGCTGCGTTGCCGACGGCTCATCGGCCTCGTTGTGGCCGTGGCGCCGGTAGCCGACGAAGTCGACGAACACGTCCTTGTGGAAACGCTTGCGATATTCGAGCGCGAGCCGCGTGACGAAAATGACCGATTCCGGATGATCTCCGTTGACGTGGAAGATCGGTGCGTCGAGCATCTTGGCGATGTCGGTGCAGTACGGCGTCGAACGCGCATCGGCGAGATCGCTGATCGTGAAACCGATCTGGTTGTTGAACACAATATGGACGGTGCCGCCGGTGCCGAAGCCGCGCGTCTCCGACATTTGCAGCGTTTCCATCACCACGCCCTGGCCCGCGAATGCCGCGTCGCCATGAATCAGCACCGGCAGTACGCGATCGAAGCCGTGGCCGTCGCGCCGATCCTGGCGGGCGCGCACCGAGCCTTCGACAACCGGATCGACAATCTCCAGGTGCGACGGGTTGAACGCAAGCGCAACGTGCACCTTGCCGCTCGGCGTATCGATATCGGACGAAAAGCCGAGGTGGTATTTGACGTCGCCCGAGCGCTCGTTGACCTTCGGGTCGTACTTGCCTTCGAACTCGTTGAACAGTTCCTGCGGCGACTTGCCGAGGACGTTGATCAGCACGTTGATGCGCCCGCGATGGGCCATGCCGATGACGATTTCCTCGATACCCGACGCGCCGCTGCGGGCGATCAGGTCGTCGAGCATCGGGATCAGGCTTTCGCCGCCTTCGAGCGAAAACCGCTTCTGGCCGACGTAGCGCGTGTGCAGGTAGCGTTCGATACCTTCGGCGGCGGTCAGCTCCTCCAGAATCGTCAGCCGCTCGTCGCGACTCAACTCGGCGCGCGCCCGCGGCCGCTCGATCTGCTCGCGCAGCCACTCGCGCTGTTCCGCGTCGCTGACGTGCATGTACTCGAAGCCGATCGGGCCACAGTAGATGTCCTCCAGCGCACCGATGATCTCGCCGAGTTGCATCGAGCCGTTGCCGGGGAGTGCGACGCCCGCGAATGTCGTCGTCAGGTCGGACTGGCTGAGGCCGTGCGACGCCAGCGCGAGATCGGGCAGATCCGGCCTGGTTTTCAATCCCAGGGGATCGAGCCTCGCACACAGATGCCCGCGACTGCGATAGGCGTTGATCAGCCGGATCGCGGCGGCACTCCTGCCGGTCAGATTCGGGCTGATTTCTCCTGCCGCTGCCTGACGCGGCGCGCGTGCCCGCTCGCGGAACTCGTCCTCGATCGGGCCACGGCGCACCTCGCGGCCATCGCCGACGGCGGTACGGAAGCCGCGAAAGTAGTCGCGCCAGTGGCTTTCGACTGAATCCGGGTCTTCCAGGTACTGTTCGTAAATGGCTTCGATGAACGGCGCGTTTCCGCCGAACAGGGGAGAGGTCAGGTATCGCTTATCGAGTGGCTCACTCATTGGTTGCCGTCATTTTTGGGGCGTAGGCGTTGGGGTGGCGGGAATTCAGAATGCAAATTTTAGCTTATCCGGCGCGGATTAGAAACTTGCAGGTCACAAAAACGCCAACATCAGGATCAGCAGGACGATGCCGAACAGCGCGACCATCAGCGCGAAGAACGGCGCGAGGTACGGGCCGTGGCGCGGCGGAAACTCGTGACTGCGATGCCACACGGCCACGTAGGCGAGGAAACGCGCGCCGGTTGTGATCGCCATCAGCACGCCGAACGCGACCAGTGCGGCGCCGGTATAAGCGGACAAGTCGTTCGTGTAGTGCGCCGGCGGCAGGACTTGGGGCAACTCCCGGAGCATTAATCCGAAGCGGTCGATTGCGATGCCGAAGATCATCAGCGCGAGCGACGTACGGATCCAGACGGACAGCGTACGCTCGGCGTTCTGGTACGAGCGCTCGGCCGAAAACTCGGAGCGCTCGGCCGACATGCGTGACCGGTCCTCCGACATCCGCGACCGATCCGCCGACATCGTCGAGCGGTCCGCGGACATGCGGGTCCGCTCCGCGGACAGGTCGCGCTGCTCGATCGCCAGCTCGACCATCCGCTTCATGAGCTTCAATTGTTCGGGTTCGTTCTGCTCCGGTTCTTCCGCCATCGCGCTTCTCCCCAAAATCTGGGAAGAAGCTTAGTCGCTTGCTTGCGCGAAGGGAACCGCCGGCGGCAGCCGGCGGTTCGAGTTGGTGTTACAGCCTGCCCGCCTGAAAATCGGCGACGGCCTCATGAATTTCGCGCTCGGTGTTCATCACGAATGGCCCATAACGCGTCACCGGCTCGCCCAGTGGCCGGCCGGCGACCAGCAGCAGCCGCGCCGGCTCGTCGCCCGCAGCAGCGAGATGCACCGAATCGCCGCCCTGCTCCAGCACCGCCAGCTCGCGGCCGGCAGTCCGTTCCGCCGGCGAGCCGATGTCGGCCGTGCCCGCATACAAGTAAGCGAACGCATTGTGCCCCGACGGCAACTCGGCGACGTACTCGGCACCCGGCTGCAGCTCAATATCCAGGTAGACCGGCTCGGTCGCCACAGCCGACACCGGACCGCGCGCGCCGCTCACCTCGCCCGCGACCACCTTGACTCGCACGCCGTCCGCGACCTCGACCACCGGAATCGACTCTGGTCCGATGTCCTGGTAGCGCGGCGCGACCATCTTGTCCTTCGCCGGCAGGTTGACCCAGAGCTGGAAGCCCCACATCAACCCGTCTTCCTGCTCGGGCATTTCCGAGTGGACGATGCCGCGCCCGGCGGTCATCCACTGTACGCTGCCGGCGGTCAACAGGCCGCTGTTGCCCTGGTTGTCGCCGTGGCGCATGCGCCCGGCGAGCATGTAGGTTACCGTCTCGAAGCCGCGGTGCGGGTGGTTCGGGAAACCGGCGATATAGTCGTGGGCGTCGTCCGAACGAAATTCGTCGAGCATCAGGAACGGGTCGAGATCAGGCAGCTGCGGTGTGCCCATCACCCGGTTCAGGCGGACGCCCGCGCCGTCACTGGTCGGGCGGCCGCGCACCGTCTTGACGACGCGCCGCTCGCCGCTGCCATGTACTTTGGCTGGTTGCATATCGAATCTCCGGAAAGTAGCCGTTGACTACAACATAAGGGCGCTTCATGCCATTTGGAACCGTTCGGGTGGCGAACGCCGCGTTCGATGCCAACAGGGTACACTGCACATCATGCGTTACCGGCTGGACGATATCGACGCTTTCCTGCACGTGATCGAGACGGGCAGCATCAGTGCCGCCGCGACGCAACTGAACCTGTCGAAATCCGTAGTGAGCAAGCGCGTCGCGGATCTCGAGCAGGCGTTGGGCGTGGCGCTGCTGCATCGCTCCACCCATGGTGTTACGCCGACCGACGAGGGCGATTCCTTTTACGTCCGCGGCCGCGCCATCATGCAGCAACTCGACGAGGCGGCCGAAGCAGTCTCCGCCGCCGACGGCGAGTTGTCGGGCTCGCTGCGGATCACCGCGCCGATGAGTTTCGGCACGCTCTACCTCGGGCCGCTTCTGGCCTCGTTTCTGCAGCAGCATCCGCAGCTGGACGCGGCGCTTGATCTGGACGACCACGTCGTCGACTTGCAGAGCAACAGCTATGACCTGGCGATTCGGATCGCGCATCTGCCCGATTCGTCGCTGGTCGCCCGCCGTTTGTGCGTGACGCGGCGGATCGTCTGTTGCAGCCCCGCATACGCCGCGCGCGCCGGCCTCCCCACCTCGGTCGATGACATCATGAACCATGACTGCATCGGCTACGCCAACGTGCGCTCGAGCCAGGTCTGGCGCTTCGAACCGGCGCGCCCCGACGATGAACCCCGATCGCTGACGGTCCGCAGTCGCATTGTCGCCAACAATGGCGAGATCATGCGTGATATGGCCGTCGGCGGGCTGGGGCTTGCCGTGTTACCGGCCTTCATCGCAACAGGGGCCCTGGCCGATGGTCGCTTGATCGATGCAATGCCGGCGCCGCGGCCGACACCGGTTCCGATCCATGCCGTCTATGCCAAGGCACGCCAGCCGTCAAAAAAGATCAAGGCCGTGGTCGCGCATCTGCAGGCGGCTCTGGACGGCAACCCGCCCTGGGAGCGGCAGCTGTCCACCTGAGGCAAACACCGCGTTCGGGGAAACCACCCTAGTCCCGGCGCCCTTCCGGGGTTACGGTAAAAGCCGAGCCTCATAAGGAGAACCCATTGGCGTCACCCGAACTTCACATCATCATCTGCAGCACGCGCCCCGGCCGCGTCGGCCCCTCGGTCGCGCGCTGGTTCCATGATTTCGCGGGGCAGCATGGTCTTTTCAACGCCAGGCTCATCGACTTGGCCGACTTTAATCTGCCGGTCTATGACGAGCCGGTGCACCCGCGCTTTCAGCAGTACGAGCACGAGCATACCAAGCGTTGGAGCGCCAGCGTCGCGGCGGCCGATGCCTATATCTTTGTGACCCCGGAATACAACTACAATCCGTCCCCGGCATTCGTCAACGCGCTCAATTACGTCTACCGGGAATGGAACTACAAGCCTTGCGGGTTCGTCAGTTACGGCGGCGTCTCCGGCGGAATGCGCGCGGTGCAGACTGCAAAGCTGCTGGTGACGACGCTCAAGATGATGCCGATGATGGAAGGCGTGGTCGTACCGATGGTCGCGAGCCACATCAGCGAAAACGGCGTCTTCAGCTCGAACGAGCTGATCGACCAGTCGGCGCAGACGCTGCTGGACGAACTGCTGCGCTGGGCCGAGGGTCTCAAGGCCATACGGGCGAACATCAACCAAGGAGCCAAATCATGAAATTGATCGCGAGACCGCTATCGATATGGATACTTTCCGCCCTGCTAGGCGCGATCGCCGTCCCGGCGTTTGCCGCCAACCAGACTTTCGCGCTCGACCCCAACCACACGCAGGTACATTTCAACTGGAGTCACTTCGGCTTCTCGAATCCCGGCGCAACCTTCGACATCAGCAAAGGCACGCTGATCTGGGATGAGAAGGATCCGACCCAGTCGTCGGTGACGGTGACGATTCCGGTCGCGAGCGTCGATACGCAAGTGCCGGCGCTTGACGCACGCTTCAAGTCGGAGTTCTTCAACGTCGACAAGTACCCGACCATCACCTTCAAGAGCACCAGCGTCAATCGCATCGGCCTGTCGAATCACTATCGCGTCCACGGGAAGTTGACCGTACACGGCATCACCAAACCGGTGACGCTGCGCGCAACACTTAACAAGATCGGAGAGCAACCGATGCTGCACGCGCCCGCGATCGGCTTCGATGCGACGGCGACGATCAAACGTTCGCAATTCGGTCTGAGCGCCTACATCCCGGTCGTCAGCGATCTCGTGCGCATCCATATCACCGCCGAGGGCGTCGCGGCGGCGGCGCTGGCGAAAGAAGAAAACGCGATCAAGGCCGAAGCGAACTCGAAGTAACGCCATGGACAGTCGCACTACACAGGACGTATTGCAGGATCACCTGGCGCTTGCGCAACAGGCCAATATCGAAACGGACATCATCCGCAACTTCGATCCCGACTGCGTACTGATGACGACGTACGGCACGTTCCGCGGCCATGGCGGCGTGCGCGAAGCGGCAGACCTGTTGGCACGCCAGATGGGTCCAGGCGGCTACAACTACATTCAGCAATGTTGCCACGAGGAACTGGCGTTTCTGGAGTGGTCGGCGGACACTGAACGTGCGTCCATTCCCGACGGCGCGGATTCATACTGGATCAAGGACGGCCGCATTCGCGCCATGACGATTCACTACAGCGTGCACGACAAGCAAGGGCGTGAACGATGAGCTGGCGTAATTACAACGAGCCCGAGTGCGTCGATGAGCCTGGCCCGATCGCGCTCGAGATCAAGCCGCGGCCACGCGATCTGGGCGGCTTTGAAGTCGCTCGCGTGCTGCCGGCGCGGCAGCGCCGCATGGTCGGCCCCTTCATTTTTCTCGATCACATCGGGCCGGCCCGGTTTGACCCCGGCCAGGGGGCCGACGTGCGACCGCATCCGCATATCGGCCTCGCGACGGTCACCTACCTGTTCGACGGCTCGTTCCTGCACCGCGACAGTCTCGGCACCGAACAACTCGTGGAACCGGGCGCGGTCAACTGGATGAGCGCCGGCCGCGGCATTGTCCACTCTGAGCGCACGCCGGCGGCGGAAAGGCAGCACGCACACCGCCTGTATGGGCTCCAATCATGGGTGGTGCTGCCGAAAGCACAGGAAGATGCCGCGCCGAGCTTCCAGCATCACGCGCGCAACGCACTGCCGGAAATCGAACAGCACGGCGTGACGATGCGGCTGATCGCCGGCACCGCCTTCGGCGAAACCTCGCCGGTGACGATCCAGTCACCGCTGTTTTACCTCGACATCGCGATGTCGGGCGGCAGCCGCTTTGTGCTGTCTGCCGATTACACCGAACGGGCGCTGTACGCTGTGGATGCGCCCATCACCGTGGATGGCGTCGTGTGCGACACACGGTCGCTCGCCGTACTCAAAAGCGGCGCCGCGGTAGAAATCGCGACGCGCGATCCGACGCGGCTGATGATCCTGGGCGGCGAACCGCTGGAGGGCGAACGCTTCATCTGGTGGAATCTCGTGGCGAGTTCGAAAGAACGTATCGAGAAAGCCAAACGGGACTGGGCCGAAGGGCTTTTCCCGAAAGTGCCGGGAGATGAAAACGAGTTCATCCCGCTGCCGCAGCATTTGTAGCTAACGGGAACCAAGGAGATCGAGACATGGAACGTCAACCGATGTGGCCGGAGTTGCGCTACCCGGCCTGGAAAGACACCTGCACGACGCTGCAACTCTGGACGCAAATCGTCGGCAAAATCAGACTCTCGCAAACGCCGTGGCTGAATCATTCCTGGCACACCACCCTGTACCTGACAGCCCGCGGTCTCACCACGTCGCCCATTCCGTACGAAAGACGCCTGTTCCAGATTTACTTCGACTTCATAGACCACGTGCTGCTCATCCAGGTCGATGACGGCTCGAAAAGCGAACTGCCGCTTCGACCCCAATCCGTCGCCGTATTTGAATCTACCGTTTTCGCAGCACTGAAGGAACTCGGCATCAGAGTGACGATCGATGGCCGTCCCAACGAAGTGCCCGATGCCATTCCGTTTCGGAAAGATACGGTTCACGCCTCCTACGATGCAGACTATGCGCAGCGATTCTGGCACGTATTGCTGCAATCGGATCGCGTCTTCAAACATTTCCGCACCGGCTTTTTGGGCAAGGCGAGTCCGGTCCACTTCTTCTGGGGCAGTTTCGACCTTGCCGTTACCCGCTTCTCCGGCCGCCGCGCGCCAATGCATCCCGGCGGCATACCTAACCTGCCGGACAACGTCTGCCGCGAAGCCTACTCGCACGAAGTAAGCAGCGCCGGCTTCTGGCCCGGCGGTGGCCCGACAGACTACGCCGCGTTTTATTCATACGCCTATCCGGCGCCCGCAGGCTTCAGCGAACAGCCGGTGCAACCGGCAGAAGCCTTTTTCCACGCCGAAGCCGGCGAATTCGTTTTACCGTACGACGCAGTGCGAACAGCCGCCGATCCCGATCGGACGCTGCTTGAATTTCTGCAAAGCACGTACGAGGCCGCCGCCAATACGGCTGGTTGGGATCGGCAAACACTGGATTGCGCACGCGGCGAGGCCGGAAAACCTCGGCCTTATAATTGTTTGGAAATAGGTTGAGCGAGATGGAAGACTACAAATCAGTGCTGAACGATTTATCCGTTGTCCTGCGCCATCTGCACAAGGCGCTCCTGGATAAGGAAGCGGAAAACTTCGGGCCGGTAAGCGGTCCTTATCAACTCCTCAACCTGGTGGCGAACCACGAGCACTTCGCGTGGCTGCGGCACCTGTCCGAACTGATGGTGGACATTGACGAGCGCCGCGACGAGGAGGAACCCGTCGATGCCGACCGGGCCGCCGCATTCCGCCTGGCGATCGAAAGCCTGGTCGGGCCGCACGAAGTGTCGGCGCCGAGATTCCGGGAACGCTATACGGTGCTCTTGCAGCAATCGCCTGCCGCGGCGATGGCACACGGTGATTTACGCCGAGTGCTCGACGCGCTGCCGGAGCCGGATAAAGCCAAGCTCATCAAGGCTGCTCGCCGAAACCCAGATTAACCTCGCCGATCTCGCAGGAGAGGTCGAAGTCATCCGTGCCGTGTCCTTTGAGCGACACGTGCTTGCCCATGCCGGATTGCCCGCGTGCCGACTCCGGCAAATCGATGCCATCGATGTTGACGTCACCGATTGAACTGTCGAGCGTGAGATCGCGGTAAGCGGTCGCACCGGTCGTCACGTCCAGTTCCCCGACTTTCACCCGAGCCTTCACCGAGCCTTTCGGCACGTGGATGTGCATTTCGCCCACCTTCGTCCGGGCCGTCACGCCGCCGGCAATTCCGTCGATGCGCACCTCGCCGACATTGACACGCGATTTGAGCGTCAGCGCCGCCGGCATACGCACATGCCATTCCTGCTTGAAGTCGCTGTCGTCATCATCGTCCGCATTCGGCACCGACAGCGACAGTCTGAGCACTCCGTCGTCAATGTCCTTGTTCAGCGTCGCCTTTTTTATCTCGTCCATACCGCTGTGCCACTTGATAACCCACATGCCATGCTCCTTCGGCTTAAGTGTCACCGCAACATGCACTGCGCCGTCGTGGGACGGCTCGATGCGCACCTCGCCGACGCCGGCAACCAGGGATACCACGCGCAAGCCGCTGGCGGGCATGTCCGCTTTGAGCGTGCGCGTCGGCTCATCGGCGCGCGCGGACAGTGCACAGACAAACGCCAACGCCCCGATGACGATTAATGATGTTCTGTTCATGGCGACGCCTCCTATGCTTTGGGATCTTGTTTTGTGCTACATAGTGATATAGTCCCGTATAACTGTAGCGTGTTTTACCGGAAAAGCAAGTGGCGCTTTCCGCCCCCGACTCACTGGTCCGAGTTCTGCTCTTGCGGCAGTCGGGCGGTGGGCAAATGCCAGCCGTACTGGATTGCCATAAAACGCAAGGCAAAACACAGCAAGCCGCCAATAATGGTGGTCGCAATCGCCGGCACGTGCACGGCATGGCCGATCACTACTACCGCCGCGCCCAGCAACGCCGCCAGTGCGTAGATGTCCGCGCGCAGCACGACCGGGATATCCCGGACCAGGATGTCGCGCAGCATGCCGCCGCCGATGCCGGTCAACATGCCTAGCAATGCAGCCATTACCGGGATGAGTCCGTAGACGAGCGCTTTTTCGGTGCCGGAAACAGCGAAGAATGCCAGGCCGACCGCGTCGAACAGCAACACGTCCTTACGCAAGCGGTCGGTGATCGGATACCAGAAGAATGTAATCAATCCGGCCACAACGGAAACGGCGAGGTACTTCCAATCGGCAATCGCCGCGGGCGGCACGGCGCCGATGAGCAGGTCGCGGGTGATGCCGCCCGCGTTACCTGCCGCGAAAGACAGCACCAGTACGCCGAAAAGATCGAGGCGGTACTTGACTGCCGCCATGCCGCCGCTGATCGCGAATACGAACGTGCCGCCCAGGTCGAGAACGAGCAACAGGATGTGCGGCATGTGGGGCATATCGTTCTGTCGCTAAGCCGCCAGCCACGCTTGCGTGGCGACCATCAGGGCTTCGACTCCGGTTTCCAGGGTCGGATGAATGACCGGCAGGAAACGCGGGTTGTGGTTGGTCGGAATCTCGTTGAGCCGATTCGACGCTTTCGCTTTCGCGAAAGCGTCGGAATCCGTGCCGCCGACGAACCAGAACACGGATGGCGCGCCCCACTCTGCGCCGAAGGAACCGAAATCCTCGCTCGCCGATGCTGCGCCTGTCTGGCGGATGCGGTCGGCCGGGAAGTGCTGCCGGAAGGCATCGGCCACCTTTGCGGTCGCGTCCTTGTCGTTGGTCACCAGCGAGTAGCGGTCGAGTGGCGTGATCTCGGGCGGCTTCGGGGCGCCCGATGCTGCCGCCTCGGCATTAACGATCCGCGTGATCGCATCGAGTACCCGCTGGCGCACGCCCTCGTTAAAGGTGCGCACGTTGAGCTTGATGACGGCTTCGTCAGGGATCACATTCTCTTTGGTGCCGGCTTGCAAGGAACCGACAGTGACCACGGCGGCTTCCGCGGGCGCCACTTCGCGGGCGACGATGGTCTGCAGCCGCAGCACAACGCTCGCGGCCATGACCACCGGATCGATGCTGGCCTGCGGCATCGATCCGTGTGCACCGCGGCCGAACAGGCGAATCTGCAGGCTGTCGGCAGCCGACGTGATCACCCCGGTACGACCGGCAATCGCGCCGGCCGGCCCCACCATCACGTGCTGGCCCAGCACGACATCCGGGTTGGGGAAACGATCGAACAGCCCGTCGTCGATCATCGCCTGCGCACCCGCGGCCGTTTCCTCCGCCGGCTGGAATACCGCCATCAGCGTGCCGTGCCAATCGTCGCGGCTCTGCGCCAGCAGCGTCGTCGCCCCCACCAGCCAGGTCACGTGCATGTCGTGGCCACAGGCGTGCATGACCGGTACGGACTTGCCGCCGGCCTCCGTGGCCGTAGCCTTGCTCGCATACGGTACTCCCGTCGCTTCCTCGACCGGCAGCGCATCCATGTCGGCGCGCAGCATCACGGTCGGTCCGTCGCCGTTGTGCAGCAGTCCGACGACGCCCGTCTTGCCGACGCCGGTGGTGACCTCGTAACCGGCCGCGCGCAATCGCTCGGCGGCCAGCCCTGCGGTCCGCGTCTCCTGCATCGAGAGTTCCGGATGGGCATGGATGTCCATGTACAGCTTCTCCAGGTCCGGCAGCAAGCTGCTGAGATTCGTATTCATGTTCGGATCCTTCCGCCTTGTTCGTCCGCCCATAATAGACGTTCGCGTCGCTAATGGTCCGTCCAGGCAATATTGGCGGGTTCAGCGAGACTGCCCGCGTTCGTGGCAAGGCAGGCAATGGTGGTGCCCTGCGCGGCGGCGTAGCCCGCGAACGGCACGATGATTTCCGAGGGAAACGGTGGAAAGACATTCTCCAGAAACATCAACAGCACGATGCCGGGATAGCCGCCGGTCCCGATCGTGCGCGTGATGAAATCGATCATCAGCGCCGGCTATGTCAGCACGGTCGCGAGATAACCGCCGTAGAGCACGCCGTTGGCGATCAGATGCCAGACCTTCAATTGTCCGCGCAGCAGCAGCACGCGCAGCCACGCAGCGGCCGCCAGTGTGGCAGCAACGGACGCCAGCACCGTCGGTTTCGCCAGCCACGGCATCGTCGCAATGCCGAGTGCAGGCAGCAGCGTGCCCTGAAACACCATCGCGCCGGTGACGTTGCCGAAGGCGAGCGTATCGCGGTCATGCCGCATCCACAGGACACTGTTCACCTTCTCCGGCAGTTCCGTCGCGACCGGCGCGATCACGAGGGCCAGCAGCAGCGCTGAAATGCCCAGCTGGTGCGAAATCGCTTCGATGCCTTGAATGAAGCCTTCCGCACCCAGGACCAGCAGCACGATCCCGACCAGCACTTGCAGGCCGATCGTCGCCAGGTTCACGGGCAATCCCAGCCGGGTGGCGTACATCCGCCCCGGTGCGTCGGTATCGTGACCGGCCTTGACCAGTTCCGACGAGGCCCGAAGTGTGGCGACAAGATAAGCGCAATAAATCGCCACCAGCAGCAAAGCAATAGCGACGCGTAGCCAGGTCAGCGCCGCTGGAATAAACAGGGCGGCGGTGGCGATCACGTAGGCTGCGAGGAAAAAGTCCAGGTCGCGCACCAGGCCCGAAGGCTCAGGCTGCATGGTGCCGCGCAGCCCGCGCGATCCGACAACTGCGAGCATCATCAGAAACATCGCCAGTGTCGTCAGCAACAGCGGCGCGCCGAGAATTGCGCCCACGCCGATCTCATGGGCGGCATTGCCATTTTGCCCGCCTGAGAACAACGCCAGGATCGGGATCATCGCTTCCGGCAAGGCCGTGCCCACGGCCGCGAAAATCGAGCCGGTGACGCCTTCGGAAATATTGAGCCGATCGCCCAGGTGTTCGAGCGCGTTGGTGAAGATCAGCGCGGCGGCCAGAATGACGGCCAGCGAGACCAGGGCTTCGAGGTAAATCATTGCGATTCCCAACAAGTCGGGGCCGGTGTAGGCTGAACGCCGGATTCTACGCAAATGGTGGCGGTATGACGATTCAAGCCGAGCGCGATCTGGCCGAGGCCGTTCGGGCCGCGTGCATCCAGGCTGCGAAGGATGGTTATCAGAATGCGGCGATTGCCGGATTATGCCATGACGGCGCGTGGGAAGCCGCGATCGGCGCGATCGAGATGCTGGATGTGGATGCGGTCATCGAGCAGAGTTTGGGTTCGCCCGGGTAGTGATCGGAGATCATTCGCCAATGCGCGTCAATGCGCCGCCCTTGTGCGCGGCAATATGATCCGTCTTGTCGCTTTTAATTTCGTACTGCGGCTCGTCAGCACTGGCACGACGAATATGACCCTTGTAACTGAAGTCTCCCGTGTGAATCCTGACGATGTGGCCGCTGACGTAGCCTGCTTCGGAATTCCACCGCACGTGGTCGCCAACTTTGAATTGCTGCGGCATATCCGTCTCCGCGAACGAGTTGTGCTGCTGGAAAGACCCTACTCAGCGCCCATTCAACATCGCAATTACGGCATCCGGGTTTTCGACCTCGATCACCAATTCATCGTAATGCTCATGAACAAGCTCAACGACAATCGCGTTGTCGGGATGATGAACATCCCAGAAGATGCGTCGGTCATCGTGGTAAAAGGTGCCTGCCGTCAATAGTCCCGGAACATAGGTACCCGGCAGGCGCAAGCCGTGTGAACCCTCGACGACGAATGGATCGCGGCGTGCGCCGCAGACATCCTTATCCGGAACCTCAAGGCGGCTTCTGAACGACCACAATTTATCCGCGCCCTCGACGTCGAAGACAATCTTGCCGTCTTTGCGAGTAACGTTAATCATTGCCAATAGCCTATCATCACGCGATGCTGAACGACGTCATTATAATCGGTGCCGGTCTCGCCGGGCTGACAGCCGCAATGGAACTGACCGACACCGGCAAAAGCGTGCTGGTACTCGACCAGGAACCGGAGCAAAGCCTCGGCGGGCAGGCGTTCTGGTCGTTCGGTGGGCTGTTCTTCATCGATTCGCCCGAGCAGCGGCGGATGGGCATACACGATTCGCGCGAACTGGCGCTGGCAGACTGGGCCGCCACGGCCGGATTCGATCGCGCGGAAGACCATTGGCCGCGGCTGTGGGCGGAGCGCTATATCGACTTCGCCGCCGGCGAGAAACGCGCTTGGCTGCACTCGCTGGGGATGCGCTGGTTTCCGGTCGTCGGTTGGGCCGAGCGCGGCGGCGCCGGTGCAAACGGGCGTGGCAATTCGGCGCCGCGTTTTCATGTCACCTGGGGCACCGGTCCCGGCGTTGTCGAGCCGTTCGTGCGGCATGCGCGCGAAGCGGAGGCGCGCGGGCAGCTTGAATTCGCTTTCCGCCATCGCGTCGATGAACTCATCGTTGATAACGGTCACGTCACCGGCGTGCGCGGCATCTGCCTTACCCCCGACTCCGCCGCGCGCGGCACGCCCAGTTCGCGCGAATCCGCCGGGGAGTTCGAACTGCGCGCGCAGGCAGTCATCGTCGCCAGCGGCGGTATCGGCGCCAATCACGAACTCGTGCGTCATTGCTGGCCGGAACGACTGGGCCGGCCGCCGGAAGAAATGCTGTCCGGCGTGCCGGCGCACGTCGACGGCCGGATGCTCGGCATCAGCGAGGCCGCCGGCGCGCGGATGATCAACCACGACCGGATGTGGCACTACGTCGAAGGCATCGAAAACTGGAACCCGATCTGGCCGCGGCACGCGATCCGCATCCTGCCCGGGCCGTCGTCGCTGTGGCTCGACGCGACAGGCAAACGATTGCCGCCGCCGCTGTGGCCGGGCTTCGACACGCTGGGCACGCTTGAGTACCTGCGCACGACCGGGCACGACTACAGCTGGTTCATCCTCAACCAGTCGATCATCCGGCGCGAGTTCGCGTTGTCGGGCTCGGAACAAAATCCGGATCTGACCGGCAAGCAATGGCGCAAGGTGGTCGGCCGTGCATTCGGCAAAAGCGCGCCCGGTCCGGTCGAAGCGTTCAAACGGCATGGGCGCGACTTCATCGTGCGCGACAATCTGCGCGATCTGGTGGCCGGCATGAACGAACTGGCCGGCGACAACCTGCTGGACTACGACCCCATCCATACCGAAATCGAAGCGCGCGACCGGCAGTTCGACAACCCGTTCGCGAAGGACAGCCAGATCATGGCAATCCACAATGCGCGCCGCTATCGCGGCGATCGCTGGATACGGGCCGCCAGGCCGCATCGCCTGCTCGACCCGACCCATGGACCACTGATCGCGGTGCGCTTGCGCATCCTCACTCGCAAGTCGCTCGGCGGCCTGGAAACCGATCTTGCCGGACGCGTGCTGCGCGCCGACGGCGAGCCGCTGCCGGGTCTGTACGCGGCCGGCGAGGCGGCCGGTTTCGGCGGCGGCGGCATGCACGGCCATGCGTCGCTCGAAGGTACGTTTCTCGGCGGCTGCCTGTTTTCCGGCCGCGAAGCCGGCCGCGGCGCGATCGCCGATATCGGCTAGCTGATTCCGCCGTACACTACGCAGCATGCCGCCCGCCTCCCGCACCCGGATTGCGCTTGCCTTCGCCGTCGTCTACGTCGTCTGGGGCTCGACCTACCTCGCGATTCGCATCGCGGTGCGGGACCTGCCGCCGGCGCTGTTTGCCGGAATGCGCTTCTTCATCGCCGGTTGTCTGCTGGGCGTGTTCGCGGCGCTGCGGGGCCAGCGGCTGCCGAAGAACCGGTACGACTACATGGCCGCAGCATTTATGGGCCTGATGATGGTAACGTTCGGCAACGGCCTGGTGACGTGGGGCGAACAGTGGATCGCGTCGAACCAGGCCGCTCTGATCAATTCCAGTTCGGCGCTGTGGGTCGCGTGGTTCGGCACGTTCGGCGCGAATGGCTATGCGTTGTCGTGGCGCAAACGTATCGGTGTTGCAGTCGGCTTCGGCGGCGTCGCGCTGATGCTGTTGCCGGGCCACGGATTCACGCTCGCGCATTTGTGGGCGCAAACCGGAATCCTGCTCGCGGCGATCTGTTGGGCCGCGGGCGCGATGTTCGGCCGCGTGGCGCGCATCACGACGCCGGCATTGATGTTCACCGCGCTGGAAATGCTGTTCGGCGGTGCGGCACTGGCGGCCGTCGGCTTCGGTAGCGGAGAAGTGACGCAGTGGCATTGGACCTGGACTGCCGGCGGTGCCCTTGCCTACCTGATCGTGTTCGGGTCCTGCTTCGCCTATACGAGCTACATCTGGCTGCTAAAGTACGTTACACCGGATAAGCTGACGACGATTTCGTACGTGAACCCGGCGATCGCGCTGCTGCTCGGCTGGATGGTTCTCGGCGAGTCGGTGGCCGGCGCGCGGCTCATCGGTATGCTGATCATTCTGGCCGGCATCGTGCTGGCCGCGGTCGAGCCGCGGCGCAAGCCCGTGGCGACGCCAAAAGGAGGTATCGAATAGCACCATGACAAATCAAGTCAATCTGCGCGGCGAGTTTACGCTGCCGGGTACATCGATCCGTTTGAAGCGCATGGGCTACGGCGCCATGCAATTGGCGGGGCCGCACGTGTTCGGACCGCCGAAAGACCGCAAGGCGGCTGTCGCAGTTCTCCGCGAGGCAGTTGATCTGGGCATCAATCACATCGATACCGCCGATTTTTACGGCCCGCACATCACCAACCAGATCATCAGGGAAGCCCTGCATCCCTATCCCGACGACCTGCACATCGTCACGAAGGTTGGTGCGTTGCGGGACGCGGAGGGAGGCTGGCCGCATGCGCGTTCACCGGCGCAACTGCGCCAGGCTGTACACGACAATCTGCGCCGCCTCGGCCTCGATTCGCTTGATGTCGTCAATCTGCGCGTCGGCGGGTTTAACAGCGCGGAACCCGGGTCGATCGCCGAACCGTTTACCGCGCTAGCCGAAATGCAGCAGGCAGGATTGATCCGGCACCTCGGCCTCAGCACCGTCTCTGCCGAACAGGTAGCCGAAGCGCAGTCCATTGCGCCGGTCGTATGCGTGCAGAACTTCTACAATGTCGCGCACCGCAGTGATGACGACCTGGTCGGCGAGCTTGGCGCACAGGGCATCGCGTACGTGCCCTACTTTCCCCTCGGCGGCTTCACGCCGCTGCAGTCCCACACGCTTGCGTCAGTCGCCGCCGATCTCGACGCTCCGCCAATGACCGTTGCCCTCGCGTGGCTGTTACAGCGCGCCCCGAACATTTTGCTCATCCCGGGCACTTCGTCCGTCGTCCATCTGCACGAGAACATCGAAGCGGCAAAACTGCAGCTCCCGGCGGAAATGGTAGCGGAGCTGGATGGAATCGCCGGGCGCGAACAGCGCCAGGATCAATCCTGATCCAATAAATCGTCGACGGAATAAAGCCCTGCCGGCTGCTTCGCGAGCCAGGCCGCCGCGCGTAGCGCGCCGTTGGCAAAGATGCGCCGGCTGCCGGCGCGGAAGGTAAGTTCGAGATGCTCGCCGTCGCCGGCGAAGATGACGGTATGATCGCCGGGGATGGCGCCGCCACGCAGGCTGGCGAAGCCGATGCTGCCGGGTGCGCGGGCGCCCTCGCCGTAGCGACCGTAAGCAGCGGATTTTTCCAGCGTCGTGCCCCGCGCGGCGGCGACGGTTTTGCCGAGGCGCAGTGCGCTGCCAGAAGGCGCATCCTTTTTGTGGCGGTGATGCATCTCGACGATCTCGACGTCGAACTCGTCGCCAAGCATTTTTGCGGCCTCGCCGACCAGTCGGTTTAGCGCCGCCATGCCGAGTGTCATGTTTGCCGAATAGAGGACAGGGATGTCATTCGCCGCGGCTTCGAGCGCGGCATGATGCGAAGGTTCCAAGCCGGTCGTGCCGCTGACGAAGGCGCAACCAGCAGCGCGGCAGGCTTCGACCGCCGTCGTGAAACCGGCGGGGCTGGAATAATCGATCAGCAGATCAGCGGCTTCGACCGCTGCCGTGGCATCGGCCGACAGCGCGATGCCGAGCGGCAGGCCGCCGGCGATTTCGCCGATATCGCGACCGATAGTTTCGCCGCCGGCCCGACCGATGGCGGCTGTCAGTTGGAAATCAGGCGATTCGCGCAGTGCCGCAACAATCTCGCGGCCCATGCGGCCGGCAGCACCGAACAGAGCTAACTGGAGTGGGCCGGTCTTCAAGAAGCGATGCGGTCGAAGAAGCGCTTGACGCCGTCAAGCCACGTCTCCGAACGCGGATTATGACGCTCACCGCCGGCCTTGAGCGAACCCTCGAATTGCTCCAGCAGTTCCTTCTGCTCCGGCGTCAGCTTGACCGGCGTTTCGACTTCGACGCGGCACATCAAGTCGCCGGTCGCGCCGCCGCGCACCGGCTTCACGCCCTTGCCGCGCAGCCGGAACACCTTGCCGCTCTGCGTTTCAGGCGGCACGCTCAACGCCACCTTGCCGTCGAGAGTCGGTACGTCAATCTTGCCGCCGAGCGCGGCGGTCGCGAAGCTGATCGGCAGTTCACAGGCGAGGTTGGCGCCGTCGCGGGTGAAAATCGGATGCGGTCGAACATGTACTTCGACATACAGGTCGCCGGGCGGCCCACCCTGCTCGCCGGCTTCGCCCTGACCGGCGAGACGAATGCGGTCGCCGCTGTCGACCCCGGCCGGAATCTTGATCGACAGCGTGCGCTGCCGTTGCACGCGGCCGTCGCCATGGCAGTCCGAACACCGCTCGGAAATGATCTTGCCGTTGCCGCGGCATTGCGGGCAGGTCTGCTGAATCGAGAAAAAGCCCTGCTGCATCCGCACTTGGCCCTGGCCGTGGCAGGTCGGGCATGTCGTCGGCTTGCTGCCGGGCGCCGCACCGCTGCCGTCGCAGGTTTCGCAAAGGCTCATGACGGGAATGCGAATCGAGGCTTCGTGGCCGGCGACGGCCTGCTCGAGATCGAGCGGCATTTCGTAGCGCAGGTCGGCGCCGCGAAAGGCCCGGCTGCGAGCGCCGCCGCGACGCGCACCACCGAAAATGTCGCCAAAGATATCGCCGAAAATATCGCCGGGATCGAAGCCGCCCTGAAATCCGGGGCCGCCCCCGCCCATGCCCTCGACGCCGGCATGGCCGAACTGGTCGTAGCGCGCGCGCTTGTCGGCGTCGCTCAGGACTTCGTAGGCTTCCTTGGCTTCCTTGAACCGTGCCTCGGCCGTCTGATCGCCGGGATTGCGATCGGGATGAAATTTCATCGCCAGCCGGCGGTAAGCTTTCTTGATGTCGGCATCGCTGGCACTGCGGCTCACGCCGAGGACATCGTAATAGTCTTTCTTGGCCATGGATCTCCCGGAAACCAAAATATGAGGGGTGCTGAATAAACACCCCTCACCCTGCCCGCTCGCTGATGGAGAGGGTTTTTAAGAAGCCACCTTCCGGCGGCTGTTACTTCTTGTCGTCCTTGACTTCCTCAAACTCGGCATCGACCACGCCTTCCTCGCCGCCGTGGGCCGCCGCATCCGAAGCGCCTTCCGGATTCTGCTGGCCGGCGTGTTCGCTCGCCTGCGCATAAGCCTGCTCGGCGAGCTTGCCGGACGCTTCGGCCAACGCCTTGGTCTTCGCGTCGATCGCGGCCTTGTCGTCGCCCTTGAGCGCAGTCTTCAGGTCGCTCATCGCCGACTCGATCTTCGCGCGGTCCTCGCCGCTCACTTTGTCGCCGAGATCCGCGAGCGATTTCTCGGTCGCGTGCAGCAGATTATCAGCCTGATTGCGCGCTTGCACCATTTCCTGGAACTTCTTGTCCTCTTCGACATGGGCTTCGGCATCCTTGACCATCTTGTCGATTTCTTCATCCGACAGCCCGCTCGAGGCCTTGATGACGATCGACTGCTCCTTGCCGGTGGCCTTGTCCTTGGCAGATACGTTGAGGATACCGTTGGCGTCGATGTCGAACGCGACCTCGATCTGCGGGACGCCGCGCGGCGCCGGCGGGATATCGCTCAGGTCGAACTTGCCCAGCGACTTGTTCGCCGACGCCTGGTCGCGCTCGCCCTGCAGCACGTGTACGGTTACCGCGGTCTGGTTGTCCTCGGCGGTTGAGAACGTCTGGGTCGCCTTGGTCGGGATCGTGGTGTTTTTCTCGATCAGCTTGGTCATCACGCCACCCAGCGTTTCGATACCCAGCGACAGCGGGGTAACGTCGAGCAGCAACACATCCTTGACCTCACCGCCCAGCACGCCAGCCTGAATCGCGGCGCCGATCGCGACGGCTTCGTCCGGGTTGACGTCCTTGCGCGGCTCTTTGCCGAAGAAATCCTTGACCGCTTCCTGTGCCTTGGGCATCCGGGTCTGGCCGCCGACCAGGATCACGTCATCGACATCTCCGACCGACAGGCCTGCATCCTTGATTGCGGTCTTGCACGGTTCGATGGTGCGCTGAATCAGGTCCTCGACCAGCGATTCGAGCTTGGCGCGGGTGATGCGGATGTTCAGGTGCTTCGGCCCACTCGCATCGGCCGTGATGTAGGGCAGATTGACTTCGGTCTGCTGCGCCGACGACAACTCGATCTTGGCCTTCTCGGCCGCTTCCTTCAGGCGCTGCATTGCAAGCGGATCCTTGCGCACGTCCATGCCCTGCTCTTTTTTGAACTCTTCGGCCAGGTAGTCGATGATGCGCTTGTCGAAGTCCTCACCGCCGAGGAACGTGTCGCCGTTGGTCGACAGCACTTCGAACTGGTGCTCGCCGTCGATATCCGCGATCTCGATGATCGAAATATCGAACGTGCCGCCGCCGAGATCATACACCGCGATCTTGCGGTCGCCGCGCTGCTTGTCCATACCATACGCGAGCGCCGCCGCGGTCGGCTCGTTGATGATGCGCTTCACTTCAAGGCCCGCAATCCTGCCGGCGTCCTTGGTCGCCTGGCGCTGCGAGTCGTTGAAGTACGCCGGCACGGTAATGACCGCCTCGGTCACTTCCTCGCCGAGGTAATCTTCGGCGGTCTTTTTCATCTTCTGCAGCACGCGTGCGGAAATCTCCGGCGGGGCCATCTTCTTGCCGTTGATCTCGACCCACGCGTCGCCGTTGTCGGCTTTGACGATGTTGTACGGCACCATGCCGACATCTTTCTGCACGACCTGGTCTTCATACTTGCGGCCGATCAGACGCTTGATCGCGAACAGGGTGTTGTTCGGATTGGTGACCGCCTGGCGCTTGGCCGATTGGCCGACCAGCACTTCGCCGTCCTTGCTGAAGGCGACGATCGACGGGGTGGTGCGATCGCCCTCGCTGTTCTCGATCACCTTGGCGTGGCCGCCTTCCATGATCGCGACGCAGGAATTGGTCGTGCCGAGGTCGATACCGATCATTCTGGCCATAATGTCGTCTCCGTAAAAACCGAAAAATTGTTGATATCCATTAAATGGGGTGCAAACCCGCGCCTTTCAAGCTGTTTCCCGCGGTCAGGGTGCACGCGCCACGATCACCCGTGCCGGCCGGAGCAGCCGGCCGTTCAGCACGTAGCCCTTCTGCACCACGTTCAGCACCGTGTCCGGATCGGCCTCGTCCGACGGCTGCATCGCCATCGCCTCGTGCAACTCCGGATTGAAGGGCTCGCCGGCCGGGTCGACTTCGGTAATGCCATGCTTTTCCAGCGCGCTCGTCAGCAGCTTGAGCGTCATTTCAACGCCTTCGCGCAGGCCGTCATCCGCATCCTGCTCATGCGCGCTCAGCGCGAGTTCGAGGCTGTCCTTGACCGGCAGCAACTCGATGGCGAACTTGTCGATCGCGAACTTGTGCGCCTGCGCGAGATCCCGCTGCATGCGCTTGCGGACGTTCTCAAGCTCGGCAGCGAGGCGCAGGTAATCGTTCCTGTTCTCCTCGGCCTTGCGCTCGGCTTCCGCCAGCGCCGCGTCGAGGCGCGAGCCGCCCGGCGCGGCTTCCGGCGCCATCTCGTCGAGCGCTTCGTCTACCTCGGGCCGCGCGGCCGCCTCGGCGTTGCGTTCGTCTGCCATGCGTGTCTCCGTAGTAAAAATCAACGAAAGGCCGGCCCGCTCCGGCGGGCAACCTGAAGATATAAGGGATAAATAGGGGTTAGTGGCGCGAGTTCAAGGCCGCGCCGAGCAACTTGGCCGTGATATCGACGATCGGGATCACCCGGTCGTAGGCCATTCGCGTCGGCCCGATCACGCCCAGCACGCCGACGACGCGGTCGTCGACGCTGTAGGGCGCGGTGACGACGCTCAGGTCGTCGAGGACGTTATAGCCGGATTCTTCGCCGATGAATATCTGCACGCCCTCCGCGGAAGCGCACTGGTCGAGCAGGTGCAGAATGTCCCGTTTTTCGTTGAACGCGTCAAACAACTGGCGCAGGCGCTCGATTTCCGACAGTTCGGCGAAGTCCATCAGGTTCGTCTCGCCGGCCATCACGTAGCTGTCCTCGCGCGCGTCGCCGGCGCAGACCTGCTCGGCCATGTGGACGGCCGTCAGCATCATCTCGTTGAGCGAGGCGCGGGTTTCGCGCAGCTCGCTGACCAGCCGTGCGCGAATCTGGCTCAGGCTGCAGCCACTGAACTGCGCATTCAGGTAATTGGCGGTTTCGCGGAGGAAGTCCGCGCTGTAGCTGCGATCCAGGTAGAGAATCCGGTTCTGCACCTCGCGCTGGTTGAGTACCAGGATCGTCAGAACGCGGTTGTCGGACAGCGGCAGGAACTCGATCTGGCGCCACGACGGGTCGTCTCGTCGCGGCAGCGTCACCACGCCCGCCATCCGGGTGATTGCGGAGAGCAGATTCGAGGTGCTCGCCAGTAGAATCTGGGGGTTGTCTATGTTCGTCAGCAGCTTATCGCGCAGCGTCTCGATCTCGCCTTCGGCCAGCGGCTGCACTTCGAGCAGTGTATCGACGAAGAAACGGTAGCCCTTGACCGTCGGCACGCGGCCCGCCGAAGTGTGCGGTGAGCTGACGAAGCCCATCTCCTCGAGATCCGCCATCACGTTGCGCACCGTTGCCGGGCTGACATCCATCCCGGACTCGCGCGACAACATGCGCGAGCCGACCGGCTGGCCGTCGCGAATGTAACGCTCGACCAGCGCCCGTAGCAGGTGGCGGGCACGTTCGTTGAGGTGTTTGTCTGCGGGCACAGTGTTCATGGCGGGCGAGATGGAAACTAGCAATCACCCTGATTCGCTGTCAAGAGGATTTTTTGCCGGCGCAGACAGGCGGTATGGTTGGCGGGCGGGTGGCGGCATGCTACCTTGCGGACACTAATAACTGGTGGTCTTTCATAGTGACATTCAACACCATCGGCCTGCTCGGCCGCGGCCGGGACCCGAAAGTCGCCGCGATGCTGGCGGAACTGGGCGCGTGGCTGCGCGAACTGGACTTTGCTGTGACGCCCGCGGCCGACGCGCCGGCGCTGTCGGTGCGCGACGACCGCGAGCGTATTCTGCGCGAGTTCGACCAGGCGCAGCCGGACCTGGTGATCGTCGTGGGCGGCGACGGCACGATTCTGAACGCCGCTCACCTGCTGGCCGCGCACGACGCGCCGCTTTTGGGCGTCAATGTCGGCCGGCTCGGCTTTCTGGCCGATATTCCGCTGGATCGCGTACGCGAGGAAGTCGGCGCGGTGCTCAAGGGACGCTACACCGAAGAGCGGCGCTTCCTGCTCACCGGCGCCGCTCATCACGGCGATGGCGGCGAGGTGCACGAGCATATCGCGCTCAATGACGTCGTGATGCAGAAGTCCGAAAGCGGCCGGATGATCGAGTTCGAGACACATGTCGATGGCAGCTTCGTCTGCACGCACCGTGCCGACGGCGTGATCGTCGCCACGCCCACCGGCTCGACCGCCTACGCACTGTCCGGTGGTGGGCCGATTCTCCATCCGGCGCTCGATGCGCTGGTGCTGGTCCCGATCTGCCCGCACACGCTGAGCGATCGGCCGATCGTGATCGGCGGCAGCAGCGTCGTCGAGATCGTGCTGACACGCGGCTACGGCGAACCGGTGGCGCAGGTGAGCTGGGACGGCCAGGACTGGCAGCCGCTCACGCCCGGCGACCGCGTGGTGGTGCAGCGCGCCGCCGACGGCGTCCACCTGCTGCACCCGCTCGGCCACGACTATTTCAAAACACTGCGCACCAAACTGCACTGGGGCCACGACCGAACAGGTTAAAATGCCCGGCCGATGCTGACCTACATCCACATTCGCGACTTCGCCATCGTCGATGCCCTCGAACTGGAACTCGGAGGCGGCTTGAGTGTGCTGACCGGCGAGACCGGCGCGGGCAAATCGATCCTGGTCGACGCGCTCGGTTTCGTGCTGGGCGACCGCGCCGACTCCGCGGTGTTGCGCGACGGCGCCTCGCAGGCCGAGGTCAGTGCGGAATTCGATCTCGCCGATGCACCCGCGGCCGCGGCGTGGCTCGCCGAACAGGATTTGACCGATCCGGACGCGGACAGCAACAACTGTCTGCTGCGCCGCGTGTTGACCGCCGAGGGCCGCTCGCGCGGCTACGTCAACGGTCGGCCGGCGCCGATGCAGACACTGCAGGCGATCGGCGAGCAACTGGTTGATATTCATGGCCAGCACGCGCATCAGTCGCTGTTGCGCGCGGATGTCCAGATGACGCTGCTGGACGGCTTTGGCCACTGCGACGCGCAGCGCGACCGCATCGCGACGCTGTATCGCGATTGGAAAACCGCCGCCGACAAGCTGGCCGCGCTGACGACGGCGAACGACAACCGCGCCGAGCGGCTGAATCTGCTGCGCTACCAGGTGCATGAACTGGAGGCACTGGCACTGGAAGCCGATGAGCCGGCCGAACTCGATGCCGAGCATGCCCGGCTGGCGAACGCGGGCCGGCTGATCGAAGGTTGCCAGCGCGCGCTCGGATTGCTTTTCGATGATGACGAGTCCTCCGCGCAGCAACTCATCGCCGCCGCCGAAAGCGAATTGCGGCGGCTGGTCGAACTGGACCCGGCACTCGCGCCGGCCGTCGAACTGGTCGCCAGCGCCGCCGTCACCGCCGCCGAAGCGGCAGACGAACTGCGCCATCACCTTGATGCGCTCGACATCGACCCCGCGCGCCTCGAGTGGGTCGAAAACCGCATCGGCAGCATTCACGACCTCGCCCGCAAGCATCACGTCGCGTCGGACGAGCTGCCGGCCGTCCTCGAACGTCTGCAAAGCGATCTGGAAGACCTCGATCAGTCGGAAGAACGCTTGGACGCGCTGAAGGCGACCGTGCGCAAACTGGAGACAGATTACCGCGAATCGGCCAAAGCGCTCCACGCTGCACGCGACAAGGCCGCGCGCAAACTCGATGCCGAAATCGGCGCGGCAATGCAGGAATTGGGCATGCCGGGCGGGCGCTTCGCGGCCGAAGTCGTGCCGCGCGAGGACGGCAAGTTCACCGCCCACGGCATGGATCGCATCATGTTCACGGTCAGCGCCAACCCCGGCCACCCGCCGCGGCCGCTGGCGAAAGTCGCTTCCGGCGGCGAACTGTCACGCATCGCGCTCGCCATCCAGGTGATCGCCGCGCGCGCCGAGGCCCTGCCGTCGCTGGTGTTCGATGAAGTCGACGCCGGCATCGGCGGCGGCGTCGCCGAAATCGTCGGCCGCCAGTTGCGCACCCTCGGCGAAACCCGCCAAGTGTTGTGCGTAACACACCTGCCGCAGGTCGCGTCACAGGCGCACCGTCACTTTCGCGTTGACAAGCAGACCGGCAAGAACACGACCCGAACGACGATCGCAGCGCTGGATGAAAACGAGAGAATCGAGGAACTGGCGCGGATGCTTGGCGGCGTGAAGATCACCGACACGACGCGCAAACATGCCCACGAAATGATCGTCGGAGCCAACAACCGCAAACAATCAGCGTAACCGCAAACGCCCGGTGCGGCGACAACGGAGCGCAGCTAGCCGACGTGCTTCCGCAATTCTTCCCGGCACTGCGGGCAAATGCCGTAGATATACAGCGAATGATCGGTCATCTCGTAGCCGGTCCGGTCGGCGATGGCGCGCTGACGCTGCTCGATCACATCGTCGGTGAACTCGTCCACCCGCCCGCATTTAACGCAGACGATATGATCGTGGTGGCTGCCTTCGTTGATTTCGAAAACAGAATGACCGCCCTCGAAATGATGGCGCGTCACCAGCCCCGCCGTCTCGAACTGCGTCAGCACCCGGTAGACGGTGGCAAGCCCGATATCCTCACCCGAATCCAGCAGTGCCTTGTACATGTCCTCGGCGCTCATGTGCCGGACATTATTGCTTTCGAGGATCTCGAGAATCTTCACCCGCGGCAGCGTGACTTTCAGCCCCGCCTTGCGCAGCTCCTGATTTTCCATAGGCCCCCCGCATATCCGCTGGCCGGATACAGACGAATTGCTGTATTATCGCCCACTCTTCAGCCAGCGCCAAATTTTCCCCATGCTCAAACTAGTGCCGATCCTGATTCTCGCCGCCGCCGCGGCCGGCTGCGCCTACGCGCCGCCCATCCGCCAGGGCAACTTCATCGACCAGGAAAGCGTCAGCAAGGTCGAAAAGGGCATGACCAAGGCGCAGGTTCAATTCGCTCTCGGCACCCCGATGGTCGACGACGTGTTCCACGCCCACCGCTGGGACTACGTGTACTACCTGCAGCCGAACAACGGCGATCCGATTCAGCGCAAGCACGTCGTGATCTACTTTCAGAACAACAAGGTCACGCGGATCGTCAAACTGGACATGAAGACGCCGCAAGAGAAGAAGCAAAGCTAGCCGACTATCAGACGGCCTCGCCCGCCGTCCCCGATGCGTCGCGCTGCTTCTTTTTCTGCCTGATATCCTTCATGAACAGCAGCAGCGGCAACGTGACCAGCACGCTGAGCCCCAGCACCAGGAAAGAATCGAGATAGGCCCGCATTTCCGCCTGGCGCCCGACCATCGCGCTCAGCAGCGCAGCGGCTTCGCCGTTCAGCGACATGTGCATTTGATTCAGCAGATGCTCGAGGGCCGGGTTCGAGCGGGTGACGTGGCCGCCGATCTGGTTCCACGACACCTGCGTCATGCGCGTGATGATCGCGCTCGACAGCGCGGCACCCATTGACGCTCCGATCGTGCGCCCGAGCTGGCGCATGCCCGCCGCCTCGGCATTTTCCTCCGGCTTGAGCATCGAGAACGCCAGCGTACTGAGCGGCACGAACGTCATACCTACGCCGAAACCGCGAAGTAACTGTGGCCAGATGAGGAACCACATGCCGGTGTGCAGGTCGTAACCGGTTGTGACGTAAGTGCCGTAGGCGACCAGCAGCGTGCCGACGAAAATAAATGGCTTGGCGCCCACCCGGTTGATGTAGCGACCAACCAGCAGCATGCCCGGTATGGCGGCGAGACCGCGCGGCGCAAATACCAGCCCGGTCGTCAGCACCGGGTAATGATAAAGACCCTCCACCAGCTGCGGCAGCAGCGTCAGCGAGCCGTACATGCTGAACATGAACAGCGCGAACGTCAGTGTCGAAAAGCCGAAGTTGCGATTGGTAAACAGCCTGATGTCGAACACCGCGCCCTTGCCGAGCTTCAGGCAATGACTGATCAACAGTACGAACCCGATGACGCTCGCAATCGCGAGTACCTGAATCAGATGTGAGCTGAACCAGTCATAGCGGGTGCCGCGATCGAGCATGAATTGCAGGCAGCCGATCGCCATGGCGAGGTAGGCAAAGCCGCTCCAGTCCATGCGCCGTTCTTTCGTCTCGGTTTCCGGAATGAACAGCCACGCGCCAATGAAGGCGGCGATGCCGATCGGCACGTTAATAAAGAACGTCCAGCGCCAAGTCGCGATCTGGGTGAGCAGGCCACCCAGCGTCGGCCCGAGGATCGGTCCGATCATCGCGCCGAGACCGAATATCGCCATCGCGCGCCCGTGCTCTTTTTTCGGATACACCGTGACCAGGATCGCCTGCGCCGACGGCGCAAGCCCCGCGCCCGCGACACCTTGCAGCAGGCGGAACAGTACGATCTCCTGCAGGCTGGTCGACAACCCGCACATAATGGATGCCGCGACGAAGCCGACGATGCTGATCAGCAGGTACCGCTTGCGGCCGATACGGTCGGTGAAGTAGCCCGTCAAGGGCATGAAGATGCCCGACGAAATCAGATAGCTCGTCAGCACCCACGAAATCTGGTCGGTGGTCGCCGACAATGAGCCCTTCATATGGGGCAGCGCGATCGTGACGATAGTGGTATCGACGATCTGCATGATCGCTGCCGCCATCACGACGACCGTAATCCAGCCGCGGTTCTTGACGCGCGCCTCGGTCATTTTTTGCCCATGGTTTTGCCGGCGGCGGCCAGCGCGCGGCGCACCTCCTTCGGATCGGCCTTGAGCGGCCGGTAGATTTCAACCCGGTCACCCGCCTGCAACGGACGGTCCGGCTCGATCTGCTTGCTGAAAATCCCGAGAACATGACTGTCGAGATCGAGCGGCGGCAACCCGCCTGCGGCAACTGCCGCGCGCGCCGCCTCCAGCGCGGTCACGCCCGGCTGCACCTCGACCGACGCCAGCCACTGCCGCTCCGGCAGTGCGTAAGCGACTTCAATCTTCATCGTCCGTAAACGGTAGCGGCGCGGCGCGTGAAACAGGAAACGAGCGTATTGCAGACTTCGTTGAAAATCGGCCCGAAGGCCATCCCCACCAGTGCATTGGCGAACTCGAACTCCATGTTCACCTCGATCTTGGAGCCGTCCTCGCCGAGCGGCGTAAAACTCCAGTGACCTTCCAGTTGTCGGAACGGGCCGTTGACCAGGCGGATGTCGATCCGGTCCGACTCGTGCAGACGATTGAGCGTCGTAAACCAGCGGCTGACCGCGCCGCGGCCGAAACGCAGGCTGGCATGCACTTCATCATCCACCCGCGATTCGACCCGTGCATCCTGGCACCATGGCAAAAATTCGGGATACGACTGAAAGTTGTTGACCAGATCGAACATCTGCGGCGCCGAGTACGGCACCAGCGCCGATTTGTAGATTTTCTGCATCGGGAATCCGATCGGACGTGCGGCAAGAACCTGTCATTTTCGGTGAAAAAGCCGTTCGTAACAAGCAAGCGAGTTCAGCTTCCGTATAATGCGCGCATGAACGCCAAGGTCAAAAATTCCGCTGGAAACTCCACGATCGCGCTCAACAAGAAGGCGCGCCACGATTATTTTATCGAAGAGCACGCCGAGGCCGGCTTGGCGCTGGAAGGCTGGGAGGTCAAGAGCTTGCGTGCCGCAAAGGGCCAATTGACGGAGGCCTACGTGCTGATCAAGGACGGCGAAGCCTACCTGTTCGGCGCGCACATCACGCCGCTGCCGACAGCGTCCACGCACATCCAGCCGGACCCGTCACGTACGCGCAAGCTGCTGCTCCACCGCCGCGAACTGGACCACCTGATCGGCGCAGTCGAACGCAAAGGCTATACGCTCGTCCCGCTGGCGCTGTACTGGAAGCAGGGCCGCGCGAAACTCGAAGTCGGCCTCGCAAAAGGCAAAAAGCAGCACGACAAACGCGCGACCGAAAAAGCCCGCGACTGGCAACGACAAAAACAACGTTTGATGAAGGGATAAAGAAGGCGCCGGACTTCGAGAAAACACAACAACGTATCGAGGCGGTGCGGTAGTTCTTCCGACACACGCCGTGAACCGGGAGCTCCCCTCGGAGATCCCTGTCCCAGAGGATTTCGGAAGAAGCTAGCACCGCCCCCACAACAACCTCCGGCTTGAAAAACCGCAAAACCGCCCGATATTGCTATACTGACCGAGCTTCTGGGGGCGACCTGGCTTCGACGTGGGTCGCGAAACCCGAGGTGCATGCCGAGGTACAGTCCACCTCGTAAAACCGACTGTACAACCATAGTTGCCAACGACGACAACTACGCTTTAGCGGCCTAAACACCCGCGAAAGCCCTTTGACCGGACGTGTGCTTGTGCGCTCCGGATTCCAAAGGTCATACCCACACAAGATCGCGGCAAGGCGCGTCCGGCGCCAAGTCGTTAAAACCCTTACCGGACTAGTCACAGGTCTTCCCTGCCCGTCGGGTAGCCTGCGGCGAAACTTAAAGACCGGGCTAAGCATGTAGAGCCGAAGGCAGAGGGCTCGCGGACGCGGGTTCGATTCCCGCCGCCTCCACCACTCCATCCAATGCCAAAGTCACGCTTCGCAGCGTGGCTTTGGCTGCGCCCTCGTCCGAGCCAGTCATTGCACCGGTTATCATGTGCCACGTCTATGGCGAACGCACGAGAAGGTTTCCGGCTCATGGAACAACTGGATGCTTTGAGAGTGGCCGTCGGCGCGGCGCAGGTGCTGATTGGCGCGGATGCCGCGCCGTATTCGATCGACTGGCGCGAACGTTACCGGGGGCAGCCGCTGGCCGTAGTGCGCCCCGGTTCGACTGACGAGGTCGCTGCCGTCGTTCGCCTGTGCGCGCAGGCCGACATCCCTGTGATCCCGCAGGGCGGCAACACGGGCCTGTGCGGCGGAGCCACGCCCGACGACACCGGCCGGGCCGTAATTCTCTCCCTGCAGCGCCTGAACCGGATTCGCGGCATCGACACCGACAACGACACCATGGAAGTCGACGCCGGCTGTATTCTGCAGTCGGTGCAGGACGCCGCGCGCAGCGCCGGGCGCCTTTTCCCCCTGAGCCTCGCTGCCGAAGGCAGCTGCACGATCGGCGGCAACCTGGCTGCCAACGCCGGCGGCACGCAGGTGCTGCGCTACGGCAACATGCGGGAACTGACTCTGGGGCTCGAAGTCGTCACCGCGCAGGGCGACATCTGGCACGGCCTGCACGGTCTGCGCAAGGACAACACCGGCTACGACCTGCGCGACCTGTTTATCGGCAGCGAGGGCACGCTCGGTGTGATAACGGCGGCGACGCTGAAGCTTTATCCACTACCGGTGGCCCGCGCGACGGCATTGCTGGCCGTGGATTCGATCGAGGCGGCCATCGCGATGCTGGGGCGCGCTCGCGCAGGCCTTGCCGCGTCGCTGACCGGCTTTGAGCTGATGGCCGGGAATTGCCTGCAGGATGTTGGGCGCTGTTTTCCCCAGCAACGCCTGCCCTTTGACGGCCCTTCGGCGGAGATGCCCTGGTATGTGCTGCTGGAACTGTCGGATAGCGAGTCCGAAGACCATGCGCGGGAACGCTTTGAAGTGGTCGTCGGCGAAGCCATTGAAGCAGGTTGCGTGCAGGATGGGGTAATTGCCGAGTCGATCGCGCAAAGCCAGACCCTGTGGCACCTGCGCGAAAGCATTCCGCTGGCGGAGAAGGAAATCGGCAAGAGCATAAAACACGACGTATCCATCCCGGTGTCGCGGATGGCGGAATTCGTGCTCGGCACGAATGCGGCGCTGCAGGAAGCATTTCCCGGCATTCGGCACGTGATCTTCGGGCACCTGGGCGACGGCAATCTGCACTACAACGTGGCGCGCGGGCCGGAGTGGACGGAAGAACAACTGCTGGCGCGCCAGGACGATGTCTATGCGCTGGTGCACGATCGTGTCCACGCCGTGGGCGGATCGATCAGCGCGGAGCATGGCGTCGGCCAACTGAAACGCGATGTGCTGCCGCGCTACAAGGATCCCGTGGAATTGGCATTGATGCACCGGATCAAATCAGTGCTGGATCCACAAGGGATTATGAATCCAGGCAAGGTGCTGCAGGACGACTCGCAACCCCCTCTGCGACCGTAAATTAATCCCCGCCGGTTCTCTGATCCCGGCTTGCTGCTGACGCCGGTCTTTGCACGCATGGACTGGTATGCCCCGAGCAGGATTTGAACCTGCGACCTTCCGCTTAGGAGGCGGACGCTCTATCCAACTGAGCTACCGGGGCGTAGCGGTGAGTTTATTGGCTCTGACGGCCGGGCGCCAGCCGCGGCGGAAACAAAAAACCGGGCAGCGCCCGGTTTCGTTCTGGGAATTTGGTGGAGCGGAGGAGGATCGAACTCCCGACCTTCGCATTGCGAACGCGACGCTCTCCCAGCTGAGCTACCGCCCCATTTTGCGACAGCGGCCCGTGACCGCGGCGGGTATTCTAACACTGGCTGATTGTTCGCCGCCATCCTCAGTTGCGGGACACTGGACTGGCCCTCGCGCGGCGATTAAGCTCGGTTTTGCGGCGTCGTAAGCTTGCGCGGCGGCTTGAGGATGCATGTGAACACAGCGACAGCGGGGATCAGAGCGGCGGTCATATTTGCGGGCATCGTTCTGTTGTGCCCGCGCGCCGGTGCAGTGCGATCAAAACAGGCCGGATCGCTGCCACTCGTGGTACCGAACCAAATCGTGGTCAAATACCGCGAATCCGCCAGCCGCGACCAGATTCGTCAATCGCTGCGCAAGGCGGACATCCGCGGCCGCCTCGTGCCGCGCGGTCCCAATCCGGATCTGCTGCATCTCGACAAGGGTCAGCGCATCAAGGCGGTGCTGCAGGCGCTGCGCGCCAATCCCGCGGTGCGGTACGCCGAGCGCGTCTACTATCGCTATCCTCAGTCGCTGGCTCGTACGGTTCCGAACGATCCGAGATTTTCGCAGCAGTGGGCTTGGGATAACTTGGGCGCGGACGTCGATTCAGTGGCCGATGCAGACATGGACATGCCCGAGGCCTGGCACATTCTGCACGACGCGCCGGACATCAAGGTGGCGATCGTCGACGACGGCTTCGACCTGACCCATGAAGATCTGCAGGGCAACTTCGACCCGAGCGGTGGCGTGAGCTGCATCAAAGGTACCTGCACGGACGGCACGACCGCCGCGGAACAGGACACGAAGAAAGAGTTTCACGGCACGCTGGTCGCCGGCGTACTAGGCGCCGTAGGCAATAACGACACCGGGGTGGCCGGCGCCATCTGGCACGGCAACCTGCTGCCGATTCGCACCGACCTGCGCAGCGATTCGCTCTCGGCTGCGGTGCGTTACGCGGTCGATCATGGCGCGCGGATCATCAACATCAGCCTCGGCGGCCCGGTAGCCACCGATGACGAAAAAAGCGCCATCGACTACGCCGGGCAGAACGGCGTACTGGTCGTCGCCGCCGCCGGCAACCACGACTCCGATATCGACTATTCGGTTTTCGCCTATCCGGCCAACTACGATTTGCCCAACATCATCGCCGCCGCGGCGAGCGACGAATCGGACGATATCGCCTACTTCAGCCAGTGGGGCTCGTACTCGGTCGATGTTGCCGCGCCGGGCGTCGACATGCTGACGACCGACGTCGATGGCGGCTACGTGTCCGCGAGCGGTACGTCGTTTTCGAGTCCGGCGACCGCCGGCGTCGCGGCGCTGGTTGCGCAGCACCTCAAGGACCAGACCGGAACGCTGCCGGATTACCGGGCGATCAAGGCGCACCTGTTCGCCGGTGCGGAACTCGCCGGCGACACCGGCCAGGGCGGACTCAAGGGCCGCGTCGCGACCGGGCGCATCAACGCTTACAAAGCGTTGCAGAACGTGAAGGACGGCGGTCTGCTGGTGATTAAAAACGTGACGATCAGCGACGATCCGACGCTGTACCCCGCGGACAACGGCGACGGGCTGATCGACCCCGGCGAGACCGTCAACCTGAATATCACCCTCGATAACGTCTGGGAGGGTGCAAGCGACGTGCGCGGCACGCTGATCTCCCGAAACACGTTCACCACCGCGGCGCCCACCGCACAGGACTTCGGCGCGATCGTCGCCGCCGGCGACCAGGACGGTACGGCAACACAATCCTTTCCGGTGACGGTCAGCGATTTCACCGGCAACCAGCATCTGCTGTTCGAACTCGACATCACTACCGCCATGGGCAACACGTTCAAGCGGTACTTCTACCTGAACGTCGGCCACCTGGACAACAACAAGACCTTGGACCTGACGATGCAGCGCACCAACTGGGACGAGTTCCAGAACTTCCACATCGACGTGCCGACGGGCGCCAGCGATCTGGTCGTTTACACGCACACCGCGAACAACACCGATATCGATCTGCTGGCGCGCTACGCACAACACCCGGACTTCAATATTGCGCTGGGCGTCGACCCGGAAGGCGACGACGCCATGTTCTACGTCGACAACGACACGGACAACCCAGAGGGCCACACCAAAATCAGCGGCAACAAATCCGGCGATGAAAGCATCGGCTTTGCGGACGCGACGCAATCCGGCGTCTACCAGATCGTCACCGTCAATTACGCGGAGTTCCAGCACCCCTACGACATCACGGCCTGCTATGCGCCGGCCGGCAGCGACCAGGTCAGCTTTACCGGCAGTAACACCGAAATTCTGGAAAACGACAAGGCGGGTGCCGTCACGTTATCCGTCACCCGGTCCGGCACGAGCGGCGCGGCCAGCGTCGATTACGCGACGCAGGACGGCACAGCCGCGGCCGGCACCAACTATAAAAACGTCTCCGGCACGCTGACCTGGACGGATGGCGACAACGCGACCAAGACCATCAGCGTGCCGATCATCGACAGCGGCGCGATCGGCAGCGACGCGTCCGACATCAAGCGCTTCCAAGTGATGCTGTCCAACCCGACGGGCGACATCAAGTTCGGCTGTCTGAACGCGATCACCGTCAGCTTGACCGGCCCCGACGAGACCCAATCCACCACCAGCGGCGACGGCAGCGAGCCCCCACCACCAACGCCGCCGCAACCGCCACCGCCGCCCTCCTCCGGGTCCGGCGGTGGCGGCGGCACGCTCGGAATCCTGGCGCTGCTTGTGCTGTTGTCGACGGCGGCACTGCGCCGCCGGGAGAAACGCCGATGACGGCCACCATCGTTCGACCGGCCAAAGCCGCCGATCAACATGCCATTGTCGCCGGCAACCTGGCGATGGCACTGGAGACCGAGCAGAAAAAGCTCGATGAAGCGACCGTCAATGCGGGCGTCGCCGCGTTACTGGCGGATCCGGCACGCGGCCTGTATTACGTGGCCGAAGAAGACGGCCACCTGGTCGGTCAACTTGCGCTGACATGGGAATGGAGCGACTGGCGCAACGGCACGTTCTGGTGGATCCAAAGCGTATACGTGGCGCCCGACCGTCGCGGAGCGGGAATTTTCAAGGCCCTTTACCAGTATGTCCTCAACGAGGCCCGCCGGCGCGACAGTGTCTGCGGCCTCCGCCTGTACGTCGACAAGGCCAATTCAAACGCCACGATGGTCTATCGGCGCCTCGGCATGGCCGTCACGCACTACGATCTTCTGGAGGTCGATTTCACCCTCGAATAAGGTGTGCATGCCGTCGATCGAAAAGTGCGAACCAGACTATTGGCTTTTTTGAAATCCTGCTGTATATAGCTGTCGAAAATGGCCGGTCCTGCGAGGACAACATGCACATCAATCCGCCTTCCGATGTCGATAACGCCGTCGATAACGATTACGACGACTCCTGGTTCGACCTTGAACACGAAACGCCCCGCAAGGCACATAAGCCGCGCAACCCGGGCGCGTGGCGCAACGTCGAAGCGTGGCTTGAAGAACGGCGCCTGCGACAGGCGCTGAAGGAGTATTACGACGACTGATGGGGTGCCGGAATTGAATGAAAGATCGCCGACGGGCCGCCGGCGGCGATCGCCTTTGCGCGGCAGCTCGCCGACAGCATCGACGCGTTGAGAAGGTACCAGTGATCGCCGCTGCGGTAGCCCATGTCGATGGTCTGCCGAGGTTTCGCGCAGCCGTTTTTCAGCGTGTGGAGATTGACGAGTACCCAGTGATCGGGCGATTCCACCGCCCACGCCAGCGCGTCGGCCATTTCCCCCGGCTTGCCGCCGCGCCGGAAACCGAAGTGCACGATCGGGCGGTGAGCCTGCAGAATGTATTGCGCCCGCCAGTCGATGATGGCGAGTTGGTCATGCGGCCGGAGCGCCGCATTGACGCGATCCATCAGCGCCGCGGCCGAGCGATCCGGATTGATGAGACCGTAGCCGTAAAAGCCGTAGATAATCCAGACCGACAGAAAAAATCCCGCCAGCGCATGGGCGCCGTAGCGCGCCCGGCCGATCAGCGCCGCCAGCCACGCCGCACCCATTAATGCCCCGATCAAGCCCCACGGCTCGACATTGAAGCGGCTCACGAGGCGCGCCGCCTGGTCCGGCGCGACAGCCAGGTAATAGATCAACGCGAGACCGAGCAACAGGCCGAAGGCAGCCGTCAGTGCCAGCCCCGTCAATCGAAACGTCGCCAGCCGGATCAATCCCACCAGGAGCGGCGCGGCAGCCAGCGCCAGCGCGGGCACCGCCGGCAACAGGTACACGTTGCGCTTGCCGGCGCTCAGGCTGAAGAACACGATTACCAGGACCACCCAGCCGAGCAACAACAGGTAGCGCGAGTCACGGCGCATCAAGCGCCGGCCCCATGCGGGCACGAGCCACGGCAACGCAACGCTCAGCGGTAGCCAGTACAGCGGAATTGTCTGAACGAGGTAGTAATACCACGCATGAAAATGATGCCAGGCATTGGCATAACGGTCGGCTGTCTGGTGAAACAGGATGTTGTCGCGATATGCATCCAGCGCCGGATTATGGCTCAGCGCGACCACCGTGAGCATCGGAACCAGCCAGATCGCGACTGCCGCGATCAGCGCCACCGGCCCCAGCGCCCAGCGCCAGACATTGCCATTCAACTTCGGCAGCGGGCAGCGAAAGCCGCGCGCGAACGCGTACGGAATGAACACCAGGATCGGCAGAAAGCCCACACCCTTGGTGATGATGCCGAGACCCATTGCGAAAAAGCCTGCCCAGTACCAGCCCCACGCCGGGCCGCGCAGCAGGTGGCGCAGCACTCCGTAAAGGCCCAGCGTCGTCCACAGGCATTCGTAGCCGTCGATCTGCGCGCGCTTCATGAGCAGCGTAAACTGCAGCGTCACGAGCAGCGCGGTTGCGGCCATCAGTCCGACGCGACGGCTCCATAACCGCTCGCCCAGATCGAATATCAGCCAGAGGCTGCCAAGGCCGGCCAGCAGCGACGGCAGCAGGAACGAGATGCGCAGCGAGCCGGTCAGCCAGTAGAACGCCGCGATCGTCCACATGAACAGCGGCGGCTTGTCGGGATACAGAACGCCCGCGATGTGCGGAAACAGCCAGTCGCCGGTCAACACCATGTCCCGGGCTATCAGCGCGAAACGCGGCTCGTCGACCGGCCAAGGGTCACGCAGACCCAGACCCGCGCCGATGACGATCAGCGCGACCAGCGCCAGCAGCCAGAAGGCGCGGTCGAGGCCCGGCGCATCGGGCGCACGGTAGCGGAAACCCGCCATTCTCAACTTGATTCCGGGCGGCTATTTGCCATTGGTCGATGTCTGTGTTCGCCGCAGGAAAATGAGGTTGCGAGCGTAGATGATGGGCAGAAAAACGTAGCCGAGAATAAAGGGCACTTTATCGATGTGCAAAGCATAGACTAGAGAAATCAGGCTGCCCCAGAAACTCAGGTGCCAGAATATTGGCGGAACGACCAGTTTCTTACTCCGCTCGGACGATAGCCACTGTATAAAGAACCGAGAACCGAAAAGAGCGTTACCCAGCAATCCGACCGCCGTCCAGATAACGGAGTTCGCGTAGAGCCATGGAACAATCTGGCCGATAAGCGGCTGCAGGAACCCACTTGAATCCGTCATAGAGGCATTACCTCGATTTCTCAAGTCTGATTAAAATGGCTCTGCCCGACAACCACACCTTAGCCTCCATCTACGATATCCTCCGGCGCCGGCCGGCGGCCGCGACGCTTCAGCCACATGACGCCGAGCAGGTCGACGATACCGACCCACAGCCGATTGCCGACGCCGTATTTCGACCGGCCGCGCTCGCGCGGCCGATGATGCACCGGCACGGAGACGACGGTGCCGCCTTCGCGCAGTACCAGCGCCGGCAGGAAACGGTGCATGTGGTCGAAGTACGGCAGCGACAGGTATAGATCGCGCCGGAACACCTTCAGCCCGCAGCCGGTGTCGGGCGTGTCGTCGCCCAGCAGGCGCGAGCGAATGGCGTTGGCAAGGCGCGACGACAGCCGCTTGAGCCAGCTGTCGCGCCGGGTGGCGCGATGGCCGGCGACCATGCGTCGCGCACTGTCGCCGCCAGCTTCGAGCTTGTCGAGCAGCAGCGGAATGTCGGCCGGATCGTTCTGCGCGTCGCCGTCGAGGGTTGCAATGACTGTTCCGCGCGCTGCCCGAATGCCGCTCCACAGCGCGGCGCTCTGGCCGTAGTTGGTCCGGTGCGCAATGCAGCGCACTACCGCCCCCGGTTCGCGGCCGGCCGTCGCGACGCAGGCGGCGCTGCCGTCGCCGCTGCCGTCGTCAACATAGATGATTTCGTAGGTTCGGCCGAGCGGATCGAGCGCCGCACGGATTTCCGTGATCAGCGGTGCGACGTTGTCGGCCTCGTCGCGCACCGGCACAACAACGGAAATTTCGACCATCGGTCCGGCCGCGGCTTCAGTCGCCATTGACTGTAATTGTCACCCGTCGCGAATGTCCCTGATGACGGTGCTCCCAGATATACACGCCCTGCCACGTTCCCAGATCGAGGCCCCCCTCGCGCACCGGCATCGTCAGGCTCGAATCCGTCAGCACGGCGCGCACGTGCGACGGCATGTCGTCCGGTCCTTCGGCAGTGTGCTCGAACATCGGATCCCCATCCGGCGCCAGCCGGCTCATGAAGGTTTCGAGATCGGCGCGCACTTGGGGATCGGCGTTTTCGCAAAGCATCAGCGACGCACTGGTGTGATGGATGAAGACGGAACAAAGGCCCGCGCCCACGCCCGATTCGCGCACCACGTCGCGCACGGCCGCAGTAATGTCCAGCGTACCGCGCCCGCGGGTTTCGAAGTTGAGTGTCTTCTGATGAATCAAGTGTGCGGCCACCGCCGGAAAATCGGCAATTTTAACGCAAGTAACGCGCTAATGTTACGGAAATGCAATGTAACGGAGAGGGCGAGCTTATTCCAGCGCGTTTGCCGCATCCCGCGGCAGCGCCAGCGTCGCCTCAAGCCCGCCTTCCGGACGATTGCGCAGCGTCAGCGTACCACCGTGCGCCTGCGCGATATTTTGTGCGATCGCGAGCCCCAGCCCAGTACTGCCGGTATCGCGGCTGCGCGAATGGTCCACGCGGTAAAACGGTTCCATGACGCGCTCGAGCTGATCCGGCGGAATACCCGGCCCGCGATCGCACACGCGGATGACGAGCCGCTCCGGACCGTCCTCGACACTGATGGCCGCGCTGGCGCCGTAACGCAGCGCGTTGTCGATCAGGTTCGTGACACAGCGCCGCAAGGCTTGCGGCTGCGCGGTATAAGTCTTCATAGCCTGCCCCGTCACGCTGACCGGATGGCCCAGTTCCTCGGCGTCCGCCTGCAGGCTGTGCAACAGCGCGTTGATGTCCACCGGGCGCGCCGCCTCATACGCATCGGCGTCGCGCAAAAATGCCAGCGTCGCACCCACCATCGACTCCATTTCCGCCACATCCTGCGTAATCTTCTCGCGCACCGCCGGATCGCCCAGCAGTTCCGCGCGCAGCCGGAGGCGCGTGATCGGCGTCTTGAGATCATGCGAAATGGCCGTGAACAACTGCACCCGGCTGTCGATGTAGCGCACCAGGCGCGCCTGCATGCCATTGAACGCGCGCGCCGCACGGCGCACTTCGCGCGGGCCGGTTTCCGGCAACGGCGGGCGGTGAATATCCTGCCCCAGCTTGAGCGCCGCCCTGGCCAGCACCGACAATGGCCGCGTAATCCACGTCACCGCCAGCAGCGCCAGCAGCAGCACCGCGCAAAACAGCACCACCAGCTTCACCAGCAGACCATGCGGCCAGTGCGCCGGAAAGTTTGACCGTCGCTGGGCGATGCGCACCCACGCGCCGTCTCTCAGTTGCGCGTCGATGCGCACGACCGGTGGATGTCGTCTGCCGATCAGCCAGCGCAGCGGCGTGAAACCGGACGGTTCATGCGCGGTTTGCATGGCCTGCACCACTAAATTTCGGCCCGGCCCGAGCAGTTCGCGCAGGCCCGCCCGCAATTCGCGTACTTCCGGGACGGCGGCCGGACCCGGCGCCTGCGCAGGCGGCTGCGCCCCCGGCTCAATGCGCCAGCGGCGGCTGGAGAGGATGGCGGAGACGCGCGGCCGCTGAGCCGGCGACAGCGTATCGAGAATGTGAATTGCATCGGCGGCGCGCTGTGCCCAGCGCAAACCACTCACGCGCTCGATGGCTTGGGCGCGCTCGCGCAGGTTGAACGCCGCGCTCAAGGCCTGCGCCAGAAGCAGCCCCACGACCAGCACCAGCACCAGCCGGCCGAACAGCGATTGCGGTACCAATTTCATATTGGTTCTACCGGTACGGCCAGCACGTAGCCTTCGTTGCGCACAGTCTTGATGATGCGCGGATTGCGCGCATCGTCCCCGAGCGCGTTGCGCAGGCGGCTGATCTGGACGTCGATGCTGCGATCGAACGGCTCCGCCTCGCGGCCCTTGGCGAGGTCCATGATCTGATCGCGATTGAGCACCCGATTCGGGTGCTGCAACAGGATGCTCAGCAGCCGGTACTCGCCGCCGCTCAACGGTACGACCACGCCCTCAGGCGACAGCAGTTGCCGGGCAAGCGTATCCAGCGTCCAGCCCGCGAAACGCAGGTTGCCTTCCGGCTGCGCCGTCCGCGCCGCCGGCGGCAGGCTGCGGGTGCGCCGCAGCACGCCCTTGATGCGCGCCAGCAGCTCGCGTGGGTTGAACGGCTTGGGCAGATAGTCGTCCGCGCCCATTTCGAGACCGAGAATGCGGTCCACCTCCTCCCCGCGCGCCGTCAGCATGATAACCGGGATGTTCGACCGGCTGCGCAGGTCGCGGCACAACGACAGGCCATCCTCGCCCGGCAGCATCAGGTCGAGCACGATCAAATCCGGCGCGGCAATTTCCAGCAATTCGTGCATTTCCCGACCGTTGGCCGCGGCACTGACGCGATAGCCATTGTTGCGCAGGTACGTGCTCAGCAGCGTACGGATTTCGGCGTCGTCGTCGACGACGAGGATGTGATCGCTCATGGCCCGACTTTATACATGCAAATCTTCCGCTGCGCCCCCGCATTTGTAACCCAATGTTACCGCGTCGGAATCGGCAACATGCGGTTACAAAATAGCCCTCTTTCGACACATCCCGTTTACATACGGGCGATTTACTATGCGTGCCGGACTATGCCGGCGCACAAAGGTCAGAGTCATGAACACGATTTCCAAAGCCGTATTCGCCAGCATGCTCGCCGCCGGCATCGCCGCCGGCACGCCGCAGGTATTCGCGCAGAACGCACCTCCTGCGAAGGCTCATGCCGGCAAACGCCATCACGGCCCGTCGCAGCGCCTCGCCCACCTCAAGGCGCAGTTGAAGATTACCTCGGCGCAGGAAGGCGCCTGGAATGCCTTCGTTCAGGCGATGGCGAACACGCGGCCGCAGCATGCCCAGCGCGCGATGCATCACCAGCCCGGCGCGCTGACGCCGGCGCCGGAAGTGCTGGAAGAACGCGCTCAGCGCATGCAGGCCTGGGCACAGCGTGCGGCGGCGCGGGCGCAGGCGATGAAAGCGTTGTACGCGGCGTTGACGCCGACGCAACGGGCGATCATCGACACCCATCTTGCCGATATGCAGCACCATTTCCGCGGTCGTTTTCATCGCGGATAACTGCCGGGAGTTGAAGCCATGCAGGGAATAACCGATCTGGAGCGCGAACCGGTGCGGCGCAGACCGCTCGCCGCGCTCCGGCGCGGCCGGCGCTGGCTGATTCCGGCTGTCATAGTGGCCGTGGCGGGCGGTGGCGCGCTCGCCTACGGCCACTTCAGCACGCCGTCAGCGCTGGCCTACAAGACCGTCACCGTGCAAACCGGCACGATCGAAAAAACCGTTACCTCGTTGGGCTCGCTGAAGCCGAAGGAATCGGTCGACGTGGGCACGCAGGTGTCCGGGCAACTGAAGCAATTGACGGTGAAGATCGGCGACCGCGTCCGGCAGGGTCAACTGCTGGCGGAGATCGACCCGGCGGTTTACGAGACGCAAGTCAATACCGACAAGGCCGATCTGGCCAACCTGCAGGCGCAGCTCGCCGAGCAGCAGGCGACCCTGGCGCTGGCCGAGCAGCAACTCGCGCGCAACCGCAGCCTGTACAAGCAGAAGGCGGTCAGCAAGGATGCGCTCGACACACAGGCGACGGCAGTCAAGGTCGCGACGGCCAGGGTGACGTCGTTCAAGGCACAGATTGTGTCCGCGCAAGCGAAGCTCGCCGGCGATACGGCGAAGCTCGGCTACACCAAGATCTACGCACCGATGAGCGGGACGGTGGTGTCGGAGCCGGCGGTTGTCGGCCAGACGCTGAACGCCAACCAGATGGCGCCGACGATTCTCAGCATCGCCAACCTCGGCACGATGACGGTCTGGGCGCAGGTCGCGGAAGCGGACGTGCCCAAGCTCAAGGTCGGCATGCCGGTGTATTTCACCACGCTCGGCCAGCCGGAGCGCCGCTGGCAGGCGACGGTGCAGCAGATTCTGCCGACGCCGGAGATCGTCAACGACGTGGTGCTGTACGACGTGCTCATCGATGTCGCCAACCCGGATGACGCGCTGATGACCAGCATGACCGCGCAGGTGTTCTTCGTGCTGGGCCGCGCGCAGAACGTACCGACGGTGCCGCTCGCGGCGCTCAAGCACCACGAGGGCATGCCGGCCGATACCTATCGCGCACTGCTGCTGACGAAAGACGGGCCACGGCCGCGGATGGTGCGCGCGGGCCTCGAAAACCGCACCGAGGCGCAGATCGTCTCCGGCCTCGCGGTCGGTGACCGCGTGATTCTCGGCGACCAGACCGGCGGCCGGACCGCGGCGCGCGGCGGCCATTACCACATGCGGGCACGCATATGAACACGTTCGACGGCGTGATGCCGCTGCTCGAAATGACCGGCGTCAGCAAGATTTACGCGCACGGCGGCGTCGAAGTGCATGCGCTCGACGACGTGACGCTGTCTGTCTTTCCCGGCGAGTTTGTCGGGATCATGGGCCAGTCCGGCTCGGGCAAGTCGACGCTGATGAACCTGATCGGCTGTCTCGACCGGCCGAGCGCGGGCTGTTACCGCGTCGCCGGCCGCGACGTGGCGGCGCTCGATGCCAACGAACTCGCGGCCTTGCGCCGCGACACCTTCGGCTTCGTGTTCCAGCGCTACAACCTGCTGGGAACCGCGACCGCCGCCGAGAACGTCGAAATCCCGGCGATCTATGCCGGCCGTCCGCACCGCGAGCGCGCGCGGCGCGCACGCGAACTGCTGGCGTCGCTGGGGCTTGCCGAGCGTGCGGCGCACAAGCCGAACGAGATGTCCGGCGGCCAGCAGCAGCGTGTGTCGATCGCGCGCGCGCTGATGAACGGCGCCGACGTCATTCTGGCCGACGAACCCACCGGCGCGCTCGACAGCCACAGCGGCGAGGAAGTTCTCGCTCTATTGCGCGAACTGCACTCGCAAGGCCGGACGATTCTGCTGATCACCCACGATGCCGATGTCGCGGCGCACGCCGAACGCATCATCCAGATCAGCGACGGCCGTATCGTCGAGGATTCGGGCGTGGTGCATCGCCTGCCGCCGACGGCCGCGCCTGCACGACGCGCGGCGGCGCGCAGCAATATCGTGGCCGACTTCGGCGAAGCCGCGAAAATGGCACTCCGTTCTCTCAACGCCAACCTGTTCCGCTCGGCGCTGACGCTGCTCGGCATCATGATCGGCGTCGCGTCGGTCGTCGCGATGCTCGCGATCGGCAATGGCAGCAAGCAGGACGTGATGCGGCGCATCGAATCGATGGGTACCAACCTGCTACTGGTGCGCCCCGGCGCCCCGGGCACGCGCGCCTCCGGCGACATCGCCACGCTGACGCCGGCTGACGCCACGGCGGTCGCAGCGCTGCCGAACATTGCCGATGTGAGCCCGGAACGGCGTACGCAGGCAACCGTGCGCTACGGCGACATCGACTACAGCACGTCGGTGGAAGGCGCATGGCCCGGCTACGTGACCGCGCGCGACTGGGATATGGCGTCGGGCGGGTTCATCACCGCCGACGATGTGAAAAGCTACGCGCCGGTGATCGTGCTCGGCCAGACCGTAGCAAGGAACCTGTTCCCGGGCGGCGGCGACCCGATCGGCCATTACGTGCTGGTCAAGAACGTGCCGTTCGAGGTCATCGGCGTGCTCGCACCGAAAGGTGCCACCGCGTTCGGCTCGGACCAGGACGACGTCGCGATGGTGCCGCTGTCGACCGGTTTCATGCGGCTGTTCGGCCACCAGTATCTGAACAGCATCACGGTTAAAGTCGCGAATGCCGCGAGCATCGACGCCACCGAAAACGCTATGACGGCGCTGTTGAAAAACCGTCACCGCACCGACGATTTCCAGATCCGCAACACCGCCTCGATCCTCGACATGGCGGAGGCGACGCAGAATACCATGACAGTGCTGCTCGGCGCGGTGGCGGCGATCTCGCTGCTGGTCGGCGGCATCGGCGTGATGAACATCATGCTCGTCAGCGTCACCGAGCGACGGCGCGAAATCGGCATCCGCATGGCGACCGGCGCCCGCACCGGCAATATCCTGTTGCAGTTCAACACGGAGGCGCTGGTGGTCTGCGGGATCGGCGGGCTGATCGGAGTGGCGCTGGGAGTCGCCGCCGCATTGCTCGCCGGCTTCTTCGGCATGCCCGCGGCGCTGTCGGCACCCCCGGCGATACTGGCCTTCTCGTGTGCATTCGCGACGGGGCTGTTGTTCGGCTTTCTGCCTGCGCGTCAGGCGGCGCGGCTGGACCCGGTCGTCGCGCTGGCGTCGGAATAGGCGCAAAATCCGGAAGAAGGAGATTGATGATGCAACGCAACAGATTGATATTAGCGGCTGCTGCCCTCGCGGCTGTCGCGACCTGTGCGGCGCCGGCCTGGGCCGATGGACACCATGGCCGCCGCGATTTCCATGGGCGACATGTGATTCGCGTACTGCCTCACGGCTATCGCCACGTGCGGGTCGGTCACCGCGGCTATTTCTTTCACGGCAACCGCTTTTACGTGCGCCGACCGGATGGCTTCGTGCTGGTGCGCGCGCCGTTCGGCGCGGTGGTCGCACGGCTGCCGGTCGGGTACCTCACTGTCCATATCGGCGGTATCCGCTACTTCACCTTCGGCGGCTTGTATTACCGCCCGGTGCCCACGGGCTATGAAATCGTCGAGGTACCGGTACCCGCGTCGCAGCCCGTCGCGGCTACCGGGGACGTGATTGTGCAGGTGCAGACACTGAATGTCCGTTCCGGACCCGGCCAGTCATTTTCGATCGTCGGCCAGGTCAACATGGGCACCAGCCTGCCTGTTCACGGCAATGCGCCGGGCTGGTACTACGTGCAGTTACCGGATGGGCAATATGGGTGGGTGATGACGCAGTTTGCGGCGCCGTTTGTTAATGGTGCCTCGGGGTGATTTCGATTCTGAATTTGGTGGTGGAGAGGGTGAGATTACTCCGGGCATCCTGCTCTTCGCCCCTGCGGGGCCCGCCTTAGGCGGTTCAAATTCGCTCCCGGCGAATTTGTCGAACCCGACCAACATTTCCCGTGGGTTCGAATCTTGTGCTTGCAGAGCTTGCTGTTTCCTAAGCTCTGTTGCGAATATTAGGTGGCGGAGAGGGTGGGATTCGAACCCACGGTACCCGTAAGGGTACAACGGTTTTCGAGACCGTCCCGTTCGACCACTCCGGCACCTCTCCGCAGAAAACCCAAAATTGTATTAGCGCTGCCTACGCAGCGCGTAGAGGGCGGGATTATCACCCTGCCCTTCGCTCCTGGCGAATTTGCCGAATTCATCCCAATTACTCAGTCCGGCACCTCTTCACTCGCAACCGATATAATGTCGCAAATGACCGGCCGGGTCGCCATTCTACAACAACTGTAACTGGTAGCCTATGCGTCTGAGCCAGATAACAACGGGGCTGCGAGCAGGACGATCCATCGCCAGGGCGGTTGTGTCCTGCGCAACAGGGGTATCTGCGCGCCTCGCTTGCGCTGCCGTGGTCGCCCTGATGCTGGCGACTTGTGCGCAGCGGCCGTCATTGCTGGCGCAAATCAAGCAACTCGGCGTATTGCGTGTCGTAACGCGCAACAGTCCCACTACGTTTTATTTCGGCCCGCACGGGCCGACCGGCTTTGAATACGATCTCGCCAAGCTGTTCGCCGACAGCCTCGGCGTGCGCCTTGAGATTTACGCGCCCCTCAGTTTGAAAAATGTGCTTGACGCGGTGGGAGATGGTCACGCCGACATCGCGGCGGCGGGTTTGAGCATCACCCGCACGCGCGAGCAGCGGCTGCGCTTCGGGCCGCCATACCAGTACGTCACGCAAAAGGTCATTTACCGTTACGGCGAGCCACGGCCCGATTCGCCTGCCGACCTCATCGGCCACAAGCTGGTCGTGCTGGCCGGTAGCTCTCACGCGGCTCGGCTGAAGGTGCTGCAGCACGCGTATCCGCAGTTGAAATGGACAGCGAGCGACGACGTCGAAAGCGAGGAACTGCTGGGCCGGGTGGCACACGGCGATCTGGATTACACCGTCGCCGATTCCAATGAATTCGAACTCGACCGCCGCTACTATCCGGAACTGCGCGCGGCGTTTAATCTCAAGCCGCCCGAGCCGGTTGCGTGGGCGTTCCGCCGCGGCGACGACTTGAGTCTTTACGATGCGGCGATCGCGTTCTTCGCCCGCATCCGCGCCGACGGCAAGCTGGCGCAGATCACCGAACGTTATTACGGCCACAGCGATAATTTCGACTACGTCGGCACACGTACTTTCATTCACGACGTCAAGTCGCTGCTGCCGACCTACCGTGAGTGGTTCAAGGAAGCGGCGCAAAATACCGGCATCGACTGGCGGCTGCTTGCTGCGATCGGCTATCAGGAATCGCACTGGAACGCGCATGCCGTGTCGCCGACCGGTGTGCGCGGCGTGATGATGCTGACGCTCGACACCGCCGGCGATCTCGGCATCGACAACCGCATCAATCCCGAGCAGAGCATCCTCGGCGGCGCGCAGTATTTCGCGCTGATGAAGTCGCGTATTCCGGACGAAGTGCAGGAGCCGGACCGGACGTGGATGGCGCTGGCCGCCTACAACATCGGCCTCGGCCACATCATGGACGCGCGCGAGATTACGCGCGAACGCGGCGGCAACCCGAACCGCTGGATGGACGTGCGGGCCAGCCTGCCGCTGCTGACGGAAAAGAAGTGGTACACGCAGACGACGTACGGCTATGCGCGCGGCGAGGAACCGCTGATCTACGTCGCCAACATCCGCAGCTACTACAGCATTCTGAACTGGATCACGACCCGCCCGCAGCAGCCGCCGCCCGAAATCCAAACTGCCGCCACGGCATCGAAATAGGTCTAGCGTCGCGCGGCAAAAAACCGCCGAAGTTGCGCGCTCGCCTCGCCCGCCAGGACACCGCCCTCGACCGCAACCTGATGGTTAAGCTGCGGCAGCGCAAAAATATCGGCGATGCTGCCGGCCGCGCCGGCCTTCGGATCGGTGGCGCCGAATACTACTCGCGCGACCCGCGCGTGCACGATGGCACCCGCACACATCGTGCAGGGCTCGAGAGTGACATAGAGCGTGGTACCGGGAAGCCGGTAGTTGGAGAGTGCATTCGCGCCATCCCGCAACGCGGCGATTTCAGCGTGGGCCGCCGGATCGTGCGCGCCGATAGGATGATTCCAACCTTCGCCGACAACCTCCCCGTCCTTCACCAGTACCGCACCGACCGGCACCTCGCCATTGGCTTCGGCGCGCGCCGCGAGTTCGAGCGCACGGCGCATGAAGGCCTCGTCGTCTACTCCCACTCGATCGTTGCCGGCGGCTTGCCGGATACGTCGTAGACGACTCGGGAAATACCATCGATCTCGTTAATGATCCGGCGCGACACGTGGTCGAGAAACTCGTATGGCAAATGCGCCCAACGGGCGGTCATGAAATCCACCGTTTCGACCGCGCGCAATGCCACCACGTAGTCGTAACGGCGGCCGTCGCCCATGACGCCAACCGATCTCACCGGCAGAAACACCGCGAACGCCTGGCTGACCTTGTCGTACAGCGACTGGCGGCGCAGGTCGTCGATGAAGATATGGTCGGCGCGCCGCAGCAGATCGGCATATGGTTTTTTCACTTCGCCGAGAATCCGCACGCCGAGGCCCGGACCGGGGAATGGATGGCGATACACCATCTCGCGCGGCAGACCAAGTTCAACGCCGATCTTGCGCACCTCGTCCTTGAACAGTTCGCGCAGCGGCTCGATCAGTTTAAGCCGCATCGTTTCGGGTAAACCACCAACGTTGTGATGCGACTTGATGACGTGCGCCTTGCCGGTTTTGGCCGCCGCGGATTCGATCACGTCCGGGTAAATCGTGCCTTGGGCGAGCCAGTCGATGCCGCTCAGCTTTTCGGCCTGCTCTTCGAACACCTCGATAAACGTCCGGCCGATAATCTTGCGCTTCTGCTCAGGATCGGCGACACCTGCCAGCCGGTCGAGGAACCGCTTTTCGGCATCGACGCGAATCACGTTGATGCCCATGTGCTCGGCGAAGGTGGCCATGACTTGGTCGCCTTCATTGAGGCGCAGCAGGCCATTGTCGACGAACACGCAGACGAGGCGTTCGCCTATCGCCTCGTGCAGCAATGCAGCGACCACCGACGAGTCGACGCCGCCGGACAGCGCCAGCAACACCTTGCCATGCTCGCCGATCTGCTCGTGCACGCGCTGAATGCCGTCTTCGATGATGTTCGCCGAGGTCCACGAGCCGCTGCAGCCGCAGATCTCGCGCACGAAACGGCGCAGCAGCCGCGCGCCCTGCACGGTGTGGGTTACTTCGGGATGGAACTGGATACCGTAAAAACGGCGGTTATCGTCCGCCATTGCCGCAACCGGCGTGTTGTCGCTGATGCCGGCGGTGCAGAAGCCTTGCGGCAGTTCCGCCACCCGATCGCCGTGGCTCATCCACACATCGAGCTGTGCGGAGCCATCGGTTTCAATGTGATCCTCAATGCCGGCAAACAGCTTCGATTCGCCCGCCACCCGCAGCCGGGCGTAGCCGAACTCGCGCTCGCTGCTGGCCTCGACGCGGCCGCCGAGCTGCGCCGCCATCGTGTGCATGCCGTAGCAAATGCCGAGCACCGGCACGCCCAGATCGAACACCGCTTGCGGCACGCGCGGCGTGTCGCTGAATGTCGTGGATTCGGGTCCGCCGGAGAGAATCACGCCGCGAGGCGCGAAGGCCTGCAACGTTTCGGCATCAATGTCCGGATCGTACAACTCGCAGTAAACGCCGGCCTCGCGAACGCGGCGCGCGATCAGCTGCGTGTATTGAGAACCGAAATCGAGAATCAGGATCCGTTCGGCATGCAGCTCCATCGTTACTCCACGCGGTAGTTGGGCGCTTCCTTGGTGATCGTGACGTCATGCACGTGGCTCTCCTTGAACCCCGCGCCGGTGATGCGCACAAAATTCGGACGGGTGCGCATTTCCTCGATGGTGGCGCTGCCGGTGTAACCCATGCTCGAACGCAGACCGCCGATCAGCTGCTGGATAATCGCAACGACGCTGCCCTTGTACGGCACGCGCCCCTCGATGCCTTCCGGCACCAGCTTTTCGATTTCTTCGGTCGGATCCTGGAAATAGCGGTCGCTGGAGCCGTACTTGCCGGCCATCGCGCCGAGCGAGCCCATGCCGCGGTAGGACTTGTACGAACGACCCTGGTACAGCTCGACTTCGCCCGGTGCTTCCTCGGTGCCGGCGAACAGGCCGCCCAACATCACCGAGTACGCGCCGGCCGCGATGGCCTTGGCGACGTCGCCGGAAAACCGGATGCCGCCGTCGGCGATCAGCGGAATGCCGCTGCCTTCGAGTTCCGCCGCGACATTGCCGACTGCGGAAATCTGCGGCACGCCGACGCCCGCGATAATGCGCGTGGTGCAAATCGAACCCGGCCCAATGCCCACCTTGACACCGTCGGCGCCTGCATCGACCAGCGCGCGCGCCGCTTCGGCAGTAACAATGTTGCCGCCGATGACGGCCAGATCGGGATGCGTCTGCTTGATCGCGCGCACCCGGTCGATTACGCCCTTGCTGTGGCCGTGGGAAGTATCGACAACAACCACGTCGACGCCGGCATCGACCAGCGCGGCCACACGGGCCTCGGTGTCCGGAGCCGTGCCGACCGCCGCGCCGACGCGCAGCCGGCCGTGCTCGTCCTTGCAGGCGCTCGGATAGTCCTTCGCCTTCTGAATGTCCTTGACGGTGATCATGCCGCGCAGCTGAAACTTGTCATTGACGACCAGAATCTTCTCGATCCGGTTCTGATGCAGCCGGTCGACCACCTCGTCCTTGTCGGCGCCCTCGCCCACGGTGACGAGCTTCTCCTTGGGCGTCATCGCCTGCGTGATCGGCACGTCGAAGCGAGTCTCGAAGCGCAGGTCGCGGCTGGTGACGATGCCGACCAGATCCTCGCCGTCGACGACCGGCACGCCGGAAATCTGGTGCGCGCGTGTCAGTTCCATCACCTCGCGAATAGTGGCCGTCGGCGCGACCGTGATCGGATCCTTGATGACGCCGCTTTCGAATTTCTTCACCAACCGCACCTGGCGCGCCTGCTCGGCCGGTGTCATGCTCTTGTGGATAATGCCGATGCCGCCTTCCTGGGCGAGCGAAATGGCGAGCCGCGCCTCGGTGACGGTGTCCATCGCCGACGACAGCAGCGGAATGTTGAGCGCGATGTCGCGGGTGAGTTGGGTACGAAGATCGACGTCGCGTGGCAAGACGGCCGAAAAAGCCGGTTGCAGCAGGACATCATCGAAGGTGAGAGCCTCTTGGGCAATGCGCATGACCTACCCCGGGGGACGGTGGTAAATCGCGTAATTGTAGCTTATTTCGCTACGCCGGCGAAACTGCGGCTTTGTCTCTTGGGCCGGCCCTCGCTATGATGGGCGCCGCCCATGAACGACCTCTTCGACCGCAAAATCTACTCGGTTTCCGAACTCGGCGCCGCGGCGCGGATGCTGCTCGAGGACCACTTCCCGTCGATCTGGATTCAGGGCGAAATCTCCAACCTCGCCCGCCCCGGCTCCGGCCACTGGTACTTCACGCTGAAGGACGATGCCGCGCAGGTGCGCTGCGCGATGTTCCGCATGGATAACCGGCGGGTCCGGTTCACGCCGAAGGATGGCATGCTGATCCTGCTGCGCGCGCGCGTCAGCCTGTACCCACAGCGCGGTGATTTTCAGCTGATCTGCCAGGCGATGGAGCCCGCCGGCGAAGGTGCGCTGCGCCAGGCGTTCGAGGCGCTGAAGGAGAAACTGGCGGCCGAGGGCCTGTTCGATGAAACGATCAAGCGGCCGCTGCCGGCGCTGCCGCGCACCATCGGCGTGATCACCTCGCCGACCGGCGCCGCCATCCGCGACATTCTGAGCACCCTCGCCCGGCGCTGGCCACTGGCGCGGGTGCGCCTGTACCCGACGGCCGTGCAGGGCGCGCAGGCCGCACCCGAAATCTGCACCGCCCTCGCCCGCGCATCGGCCGACGCCGCTTGCGACCTGCTGATTGTTGCGCGCGGCGGCGGCTCGCTCGAAGACCTGTGGGCGTTCAACGATGAAGCGCTCGCGCGCGCCATTCGCGCTTCGGCGATCCCCGTAATCGCCGGCGTCGGCCATGAAATCGACTTCACGATCACCGACTTCGCCGCCGACTTGCGCGCGCCGACGCCGACCGGGGCCGCCGAGCACGCCGTCCCGGATCAGCGCGATGTGCTGCAGATGCTGGCGGAACGCGAGGCACGCCTGATACGCGAGTTCGACCGGCGAATTTGCGCGGTGCGCGAGCGCATCGAGTGGGCGGCGCGCCGGCTCGACCAGCTTCACCCGCGCGTGAAGCTGCAGGAACAGGCGCAACGGCTCGATGAGCTGACGGCGCGCCTCAGGCAATGCTCGAGAGTCAGGCTCAACGAGCACCGCCAGCAACTTGCGCGCGTCACCGCGGAACTGCGCCAGCACACGCCATGGCACCGGCTGCAGACGATGAACGAGCGCATGTGCGGCTACCGCGAGCGGCTGCGTTTTGCGATACAACAAAATGTGAACGCGTCGCGCAATCGCTATCTGCTTGCCGGGCGCGGACTCCAGACGGTCAGTCCTCTGGCGACGCTCGGGCGCGGCTACGCGATCGTCAGCGACGGCGACGGCAAGGTTCTGACGGATGTCGCGGCCGTTCAGCCCGGCACGGCTATTCGCGCCCGCCTCGCGCGCGGCGAGTTGACCGCCAAAGTCCAACAGATTCGAACGGAGGATGATTGATGAAATCGCTTGCGATTTTCACGTTGCTGCTCCTGAGTGCACCAGCCTGGAGCACGACGCTGCCTCGCCAGAGCGCAGTGCCCGGCGGCATCGCCATCGTTCCCTTGCCGGCGCAGGCCAAGCAGGCGAGCTATGACGGTCGCCGCGTGATGGTCATGCCGCACGACGGCCGGCGCTATGCCGTCGTCGGCGTGCCGCTCGACACGCAACCGGGTACACAGACGTTGACGGTGAAAACCGCCAACGGCGAGCGCCGCCTGTCGTTCCAGGTGAACCCGAAGCAATACGCGACGCAGCGCCTGACGATCAAGAACAAGAGCATGGTGACGCTGTCGAAAGCCGATCTTCAGCGCGTGCATCGCGAACGCAAAATTATCGACGCCGTCTACGACAACTTCACGCCATCGCTCTATGCAAAGCTGCCGTTTGCATTGCCGGTCGACGGCATCGAATCGAGTCCGTTCGGCGTCCGGCGCATCCTGAACGGCAAGCCGCGTTCGCCGCACTCCGGCATCGACATCGCGGCGCCGGCCGGCACCCCGGTTCGCGCACCGGCCGACGGTGTCGTCGCCGAGGTCGGCGATTTTTTCTTCAACGGCAACACCGTCATCATCAATCACGGCGAAGGACTGGTCAGCGTTTACGTCCACCTGAGCAAGATCAAGGTCCACGAAGGCGATCACGTCAAACGTGGTCAGATCATCGCGCAGGTCGGCTCGACCGGTCGCACCACCGGCGCCGATCTGCACTGGACCGTGACGCTGAACGGCACGAAGATCAATCCCGAGTTGCTGCTGTCACAGGCGGCGCTCGAGTCGTTGCGCTAACGCCGCTTTATTGATCCGCCCGGTAATACTTCACCCACGGTTCGTCCCATCGGACCGGTACCGGCGCACGCGCCACGATCGCCAGCGGCTTCACGTTGAGGCCCCGCAACTGTGCATTCAGCCGGGCGAACGGCTTGCCCTTGAGCTTGTGCCAGCGGGCAAGCAGCGCTTGCATCGAACGGCTGGCCTGCTGGAATGCCGCCGCCTGGCCGTCCGTGGGCGCGCGATCGGCATTTTCCACCTGACCCATCAGGTGCCTCAGCTTGTAGGCGACCCCTGAGATGATCGGCGGGCCGTCGTATGAATAGAAAAAGTACGGCCCGGCGTCCCGCGGCCCGGCCAGCGCCGTCAATTGCTTCTGGTAGGTCGCGATCGCCGTCGATGCGCCGGAATGGGCCTTGCGCTCATCCAGTTGTTTCTGCAGGTCGCGAATTTTTCCCAGCGCCTTGAGGCCGCTGATGGTCTCGTCGTAGGCACGCTTGGCCAAATCGAACTGTCGCTTGAGATCGGCCTGCGACGTTGTCACACGCGGGTCCATGCGTACCTTCAGCGGTTGCGTGTAACTGTGCCCGTTGACGGTGAGCTTCACCGTGTAGGCGCCCGGCAGCACCCATGGCGCCATCGCCACTTTCGGCGTTTCGTTGTCCCGCACCGCCTGGTCCGCATCCAGGCGCCGCGTCAGGCCGGGGATCGGCGCGTAATGCATGTTCCAGATGTAACGGTGATGGCCCGCCGTGGTCGACAAATGCTGCGGCGGGCGCGGCCACCACGCCGGCACTCGCAGTTCATCGAGCGGAATCGGCTTCTCCGGATGGTCGCTCGAATAATGCCGGACCACGTTGCCGTCGGCATCGAGGATGTCGAGCGTGATGGGGCCTTGCACGTCTTTGCCGAGGTAATAGTCGATGACGGCACCCGGAGGCGGATTGTCCATAAACGGCATCCGCCACGGCGTCGGCGGATTCATGCCCCAGCGCACGCGGGTCGCGAGTTCGGGCTTGTAGAGGGTAACGTCGGATTTGGCAACCTTGGCGTCGATCTGGCGCAGCGGCGTGATGTCGTCGAGAATCTGGAAGCCGCGACCGTGCGTGGCGGCGATCAGGTCGTTCGCCTTCACTTCAAGGTCGCGCACCGAGATCGCCGGCATGTTCAGGCGCAGCGACTGCCAGTGATCGCCATCGTCGAACGATACGTACGCCTGCGTTTCCGTGCCGGCAAACAACAAACCCTGGCGCTTCGGATCCTCGATAATCACGTTGGTGGCGGCGCCGTCCGGGATGCCAGTGTCGATTTCGGTCCACGTCTTGCCGAAATCACGCGTCCGAAACAGATGCGGACGCTGATCGTCGAGCTGCATCGTGTTGATCGCCGCGTAGGCGGTGCCGCGATCGAAATGCGAAGCTTCCATGCCGTACACGGACCACCACGGCTTCATCTTCGGCGGCGTGACATTCTTCCAGTGCTTGCCGCCGTCGGTGGTCAGCTGAATCAAGCCGTCGTCGGTGCCGGCCCAGATGACATTGATGTCCAGCGGCGACGGCGCCAGCGCATATACCACCGCCCGATTCTTGGCGGCGGGCTTGATGGTCCTGGCGTACTTGCCGACATTGTTCGGCACCTTCCAATGCCCTTTGCGTGTCAGATCGGGGCTGATCTGCGTCCAGCGATCGCCGCCGTTGCGCGTCTTCCAGACGACATTGGAGGCAAAGTACAAGACGTGCGGATCGACCGGCGAAAACTGCAGCGGCATGGTGCGCAGGATGCGGTAGTTTTTGCCCTTCGGCGGGCCCACATACTGAATCTGGCCGGTCTTGCGGTTGTAACGCGTGACGCGCCCCCCGTACACGATGTCGGGGTTGAGCGGGTCCGGCGCCGCCCGCCCGTATTCGATCACGCCCACCGGATGCCAGTCGTGCGACGTAATCTGGCCATCGTTGCCGCGGCTCAGCACGCAGGCGGAACCGCTGTCCTGATCGCCGCCGCAGACGCGGTACGGATAATGGTTATCGGTGGCTACGTCGTACATCGCCGCGGTCGGTTGGTTGTACCACGAACTCCACGACTTGCCGCCGTTCACGCTGATGATGGTGCCTTGGTCGACCACCGCGAACAGCAGTTTCGGGTTGTTCGGGCTGATCCACAGGCGCTGGTAATCATCGCCGCCCGGCCCACCGCGAAGGCCGGTCCAGGTCTTGCCGCCGTCGGTCGATTTCCACAGAACCGGTGTGCAGCTGTAGACGATATCCGGATTGTTCGGATCCACCGTCAGCGTCGGCAGATCGCCACCGCCGACGCGGGCAGCGGGACGCGGGTCGGTCGTGATCTTGCGCCAGTGCGCGCCAGCGTCGTCGGATCGATAAATGTGAACGTCGTGGCCGGTCGCGACCGAGGCATACAGGCGCGCAGGATCGCTGGGCGCCACGACCAGTTGAACCTGCGAGACCTTTGGCGGCAACCCGGCGGCGAGCCGATGCCAGGTGTCACCGCCGTCGGTGGACTTGAAGATGCCGCCCGACGTGCCGCCGAACGAATCGCTTTCCCACGGCGCCTGCTGCTGCTGCCACATCGTCGCGTACAGAATTTGCGGATTGGACGGATCGAAGTCGAGGTCGTCGGCGCTGGTGTACTCGTCGATGTAGAGCACTTTCCGGAACGTCTTGCCGCCGTCGGTCGAACGAAAAATGCCGCGCTGTTTATTGGGCCCGTAGGGATGCCCCATCGCGGCGACGAACAAACGGTTCGGGTTGTGCGGATCGACGATGACCTTGGCGATCTTCTGCGTATGGCGCAGCCCCAGGTGCGTCCAGGTCTTGCCGGCGTCGATCGACTTGTACATGCCGTTGCCGATGGCGCCATCGGGGCGGATGATCCCCTCGCCGCTGCCGACGTAAATAATATTCGGATCGGACGGCGCCACCGCGATGGAGCCGATCGAGCCGGTGGCTTGTTTGTCGAAGATCGGCTTCCAGGTCCGGCCGTAATCGCTGGACTTCCAGATGCCGCCGTTGTCGGCGCCGGCATAAAACACCGGCGGGTTGCCCGGCACCGCATCGAGCGCATGCATGCGCCCGCCGCGCAGCGGACCGATCGCCCGCCAGTGCAACTGAGAAAAAAGCGCCTGGTCGTAAGTTCCTGAGGTATGCCGGGATTGGACTTGTGCCGCTGGACATGCCGTGCCGATCGAGAAAGCCGCCAACGCGGCCGCAATGGTCAATATGGATCGTCTCACGGGTATCCTCCTCTAACGGCTAACGTCTGGGACAGGCAGCGGCCGATAAGGTTCGGGCCCAACGGGGGGTATGTCAAGAGGAACAACCGGCTGCAGCGCCCGTCGGCGGCACCCGCCGATGACAGTTGTCATGTCGGATTGCTGACATTTTCGACTGGTCGACAGGCGCGGGACGCTGCATTCTGACGTCACGATTCGGGAGTGATGGCATGAATATACATTGCGACGTCGTAGCGGAACTGAACAACGTCACCAAGCGTTATGGCGCGGTGACGGCCGTGGAAAATCTCAACCTCGAAATTCGCGCCGGCGAAATCCTGTCGCTGCTCGGGCCGAACGGTGCGGGCAAGACGACCAGCATCAATCTGCTGCTGGGCATCGCCCAACCGAGCGCCGGCAGCGCGACGCTGTTCGGTCTGCCGCCGAACGACCTCAATGCGCGCCGGCGGATTGGCGCGATGCTGCAAAGCAGCGTGCTTGAGAGCCGCGTTCACGTCGCGGAATGCGTCGCGCAATATGCCGGCTATTACCCGCAGCCCATGAACGTCATCACGGCCTTGCAGTATGCCGGCATCGAAGATTTGGCGAAGCGATCCGTGACGAAGTTATCGGGTGGGCAGAAACAGCGGCTGATGTTTGCGCTCGCCTTGTGCGGTAATCCGCCACTGCTGTTCCTCGATGAGCCGACCGTGGGGCTCGATGTCGAAGCCAGGCGTGCGCTGTGGACGGCACTGCGGACGCTGGCCGCGGACGGCCGCACCATCGTCCTGACCACCCATTACCTCGAAGAAGCCGACGCACTGGCCGATCGCATCGCGGTGATGAACCGCGGCCGTGTTGTTGCCGAAGGCACGCCGACGGAGATCAAGTCGCGGGTAGCGCTGAGACGCATCCGCTGCGTCACTGAACTTGACGGCAACATCATCGCTGCACTGCCGGACGTGCACTCGGTGCAGGCGGACGGGTCGCGGCTTGAAATTGCGACCGCGCATCCCGAGCAGGTACTGCGCGAACTGCTTTGGCAGGATCCGTCGCTGAGCGAACTTGAAGTCAGCGGAGCCAGACTGGAAGACGCGTTCATCGAATTGACGCGGGAAGAGGAGAAAGCAGCATGAACAGCGACAACGCAACTGCCATCGCCCCAAAAGCAACGGCCGTTGCAGCAAATGCGGTGACGCAATGGCACGGCGGCGACACGCTCGGCGTCTACTGGCGCGAAATCCGTTTTCAGTTCATCGGCATGCTGCGCAGCCCGAGTTTCGCGCTGCCGACGCTGCTGTTTCCGTCGATGTTCTATCTCTTTTTCGGTGTGCTGTTCAGCCACGGCGCTCAACAGGCGACGTATGGACTCGCCACCTACAGCACCTTCGGCGTCATCGGCCCGGCGCTGTTCGGCTTCGGCGTCGGCATCGCGGTAGAACGCGAAAAAGGCATTCTCGCGCTGAAGCGCGTCTTCCCGCTGCCCGTCGGCGCGTACTTCTGTGCCCGCATCGGGATGGCGATGCTGTTCGCCCTGCTGATCGTCCTGATTCTGTCACTGCTGGGAATCACACTCGGCGGCGTCAGCCTGCCGTTCCCCGAGTGGCTCGGCATGACGGCGCTGCTGGTCGCCGGCGCGCTGCCGTTTTGCGCGCTGGGGCTGGTCATCGGCCTGTCGGTGGGCGGCCAGGCTGCGCCGGCCATTATCAACCTCGTTTACCTGCCGATGTCGTTTTTGTCCGGCCTGTGGGTGCCGCTCCAGTACATGCCACATTTCCTGCAGCAGTTCGCGGTTGCACTGCCGGCCTACCACTTCTGCCAGCTCGTACTCGCCGTCATCGGCCAGGGCAACGATGGCAGCAACGTCGTCCACGTGGCCTACCTGGCGGTTTTCACCGCCGTGTGCCTGCTGATCGCGGCGCGCGCCTGGCGCCGAATCCAGGATCGTTGATGCCTGCGACTCGTTCAGCAGCGATAGAATAGCGGCATGAATCGCAGCCTCCCGAATCTCGCCAATCGACTGAAGCGGATTGTGCTCGGCGTCCATCACCGACTGCTGCCGCCCGATCATCACGCGGACTGGACGCCATACCTGTGGCTGGTGTGGACCGGGTTCTACTTTCTTTCGCTGGTACCGCCGACCACCGCCGCTACGCGTGCGGCGACCCTGCTCGCCCTTGCATCGTTCTTCCCGCTGTATTTTCGCTACTACTGGGCGCACGGCTGGGAGCGTCATTCGATTGTCATCCTCATTGCGGCACTCGGGATCGCGCTGACACCGTTCAACCTCGCCGGCGGCGGCCTGCTGATTTATGCCGGCGCGTTCGCCGGCTTCAGCCTTCGACCACGCAAGGCGCTGAGCGCAGTAGGCGGACTGGCCGTCGTCGCCATCATCGAGTATGTGGCGCTCGGACTCTCGCCACTACAGTGGATCTGGGCGCCCGCCATGATCATCGTCGTCGGCCTGGCAAATGTCTGGGCTGCGGAACGCATGCGGCAAAACGGCGAGTTGCGACGCTCTCAGGACGAAGTGCGCCGACTGGCGGCGATTGCGGAACGCGAGCGCATCGCGCGCGATCTGCACGACCTGCTCGGGCATACGCTCACGCTGATCGCCGTCAAAGCCGAACTCGCCGGCACGCTCGCGGCACGCGATCTGCCCCGCGCGGCCGCCGAAATCCGCGAACTGGAAATTATCGCCCGCGATGCGCTGGCGCAAGTGCGCCAGGCGGTCGGCGGTTATCGCGGCGATCTTGCCGGTGAGATCGCCAACGCCGGCGCTGCACTGCGCGCTGCCGGCGTCCAATTCAAGGCCGACACCACCCCAGCCGGCTGCGACGGCGAAAAAGGTGCGACGCTGGCGATGATCGTGCGCGAAGCGGTCACCAATATCCTGCGCCACGCCGGTGCTCATGAATGCCGACTCTCGCTGCAACGCGACAACGCGATGCTGGCGCTCGAAATCAGCGACGACGGGCGCGCCGAACCGGGCGACGAAGGCAACGGTATTCGTGGTATGCGCGAACGCTTGCAAGCGCTTGGCGGCACGCTGTCGCTTGATTTCGGCGCGCACGGCACCAGGCTGCTGGCCACTATTCCCGCCCCGGAGATCATCGCCCCTCACCCCGACCCTCTCCCTGAAGGAGAGGGGGCAAGAGCGCGCGGCGGCGTTGCGGAGCAACCCACTTGATCCGGGTTCTGATCGCTGAAGACCAGTCGATGATTCTCGGCGCGCTCGCGGCGCTGCTCGACATGGAAGCGGACATCGAAGTCATCGCCCGCGCCGCCGATGGGAAAAACGCACTGGCGCTGGCTGGCGAGCACGACCCGGACGTCGTCGTCACCGATATCGAAATGCCGGTCATGACCGGCCTGGAACTCGCGGGTACGTTGCGCGGCCAACGTGCCAAAGTCATCATCGTCACAACGTTCGCGCGACCGGGATACCTGCGCCGCGCGCTCGACGCGGGCGTGCGCGGCTACCTGCTCAAGGACGCACCGGCAAAGCAACTGGCCGATGCGATTCGCACCGTGCATGCCGGCGGCAAAGTCATCGCACCGGAACTGGCCGCGGAAGCGTGGGAATCCGACGATCCGTTGAGCGAACGCGAGCGGCAGGTACTGCGCCTCGCCGGCGACGGCATGAGCAGCGGCGGCATCGCCGACCGACTGCACCTGTCGGAAGGCACCGTCCGCAATTATTTGTCGGAAGCCATCGGCAAGCTGGGTGCGGCGAATCGGGTCGAGGCCGCGCGAATCGCGCGACAGAAAGGCTGGTTATAAAAACCGAACGACCGTGACCCCATCAATCCGTATCGGTCGCCAGCAACAATCCGCACCGCGACTCGTGCAAATTGACGAAAAAGTAAGCCAAATCGCAGCCGGCACCGGCAAACCAGCACGAGAATCCGGGATCCAGCCCAAACAGCCAGACCTCGTCCGGCTCGGCATCCTCGAATAACGCATCCGCGTAATCTCGTACCAGCTCGGCGGCCTGATCGGGCTCCGCCCCGGCACCGCCGAATCCGGCCGATGTCAGCGCGAAGTTAATGGCATCCAGGAACTGCTGCACGTCCTCGTGCCAAATGCCCTCCTCCATCAGGTACGCCAGCGAGCAGCCGGCGATCGGCGCGGGCAAATCTCCGTTAGCGGCGATATCCCATAGTGCAGCCAGTGCATCGGCCGGCGTCACCTGGCTCGCGCCGCCCGCATCCAATTCGTACACTTCGAACAGCAGGTCGCCCTGGCGCCAGTAACGCAAAATTTCGTCATGCACCCGATCGAGCACTTCCTGCCGCGAGGCCGGCAGCGCCGCCGGCGCCGGCGCCTCGAAATCGCTGGCGTCGAGATCCTCATCCTGAATATCGAACGTCTCCACGTCTTCGCTGTGGAAGCCCGTGCCGTCGGCCGGCCCGTTCCAGTCGATCATGCCCCTCTCCCGCTAATCGTCGAAACACAGTTGCCGCGAACTGCGACGGAACCAGCCATCGCCCAGCGGCTCGAAAACGTGACACTCCGTCATCGTGCGCTCGTAAATATGCAGCGATACCGCCGGCTCCGACGCGCTGCCATTGACGATGCGATGGTATTCGTAAGGCGGGATCAGCGAGCCCGCGGTGCCGGTGCGCGCGAGATGGTTCCCGCGGCGCACGAACCGGAAGCGATCCGGCGCCTGGCGCTCAACCGACTCGTACTGTTCAACCTTGATGCAGCCGGCGCAGACGCCCTCGACGCACCACAAACCGGCATGATCGTGCAGCGCCGTGCCCTGTTCCGGCGCCCACGTCATCGCCACGACCGAGTAGCCGTAGCGGTCGCTGCGATACAGTTCGTGGCGCTGATAATGATCGGCGGATGGCCGATAACAAACCGCCGGCAGATCGAAATCGCCATGGCCGATCAGGCTCCTCAGTAGCCGCTTGACTGCGCCCGTGACGACGGTCGCACTTGACCCTTCCATCGCTTCATCAAGCGCATCGACAAGCCGGGCGCTCCCGGGAAAACCCGCGGAAAATGCAGTTGTCTGGGAGACGGCCATGGGCGGAGTATAGCCTGATAAAGGGGCAGGCTACACCTGATTAAAATAACTTCCGACCGCCGCGGCGAACCGGCCGTAATCGACCAGGAAAGCATCGTGCCCCTGCAGCGAATCGAATGCCTCGTAACGCACGCTCGCGCCGGCCCGCTTCATCAAGCCGGCCAGCGCATTCTGCTGATCGATCGGGTACAGAAAATCGGTCTCGACGCCGATGACCAGCGCACCATCGCAGTGGAGCTTACGCGCGAGCTCGGCGGCCGTGCCGTGTTCGCGTACGTCGAACAGATCCATCGCGCGCGACAGGTACAGATAGCAGTTGGCATCGAAGCCACCGATGAAATCGCGCGCGCGCGCCTCCAGGTATGCCTCGACCTCGAACTCTATGCCGAACGGCTCGGCCGGCGGCTTCTTCGTGCGCCGGCGACCAAAACGCTCCTTCCATTCCGCCGCCGAGCGGTACGACAGCATGCCGAGCTTGCGCGCATCGCGCATGCCGGCGATCGGCTGTTCGGCCGGCGGATAGTAACCGCCGCGCCAGGCCGGATCACTGCGAATCATTTCGCGCTGCAGCGAGTGCATTGCAATCGTCATCGGCACCGAATAAGCGCCCGTCGAGATCAGGATCAGGTGGTCACTCGCGCCTGGAAACTGCAGCGCGAAAGCGAGCGCCGACATGCCGCCGAGCGACGGGCCGACGACCGCGTGCAGGTGTTCGATACCGAGCTTCGCCAGCGCCGCGTGCGCTGTCGCGGCGATGTCCTCGATAGTGAGTTCGGGAAAATCAAGCTGCCACGGCTTGTCCGTGGCCGGATTGATCGACGCGGCACCGGTCGAGCCGAAGCAACTGCCGAGCGAGTTGACGCAAATCACGAAAAATCGGTCGCTATCGATCGGCTTGCCCGGCCCCACCATAGGCTCCCACCAGCCGGGCGTGGGATCGGCCGGCGCCGAGGCGGCATGCGCGTTTGGCGACAGGCCGGTCAGGATCAGAATCGCGTTGCTTCGGTCGGCATTCAGCTCGCCCCAGGTTTCGTACGCGATCTCCACTGCCGGCAATGTGCCGCCGCGGCGCATTCGATAAGGCTCGTCCAGCGTGACGGATTGGCGATTCTTGTTCACGATTTATTGGAGAATCAAAAGCGGGGATTGTGCGGAAAAGTTGGGCCGAATGCTAGTTGATGCGCTATTTCTTCGTCCGCTTCACGTGCCGCCTGAGGCGCTTTTTCTTTTCGATCTGGCGCGGCGTCAACTTGTTGCGTCTGCCCGCGTACGGATTTTCGCCGCTGCGAAACTCGATCCGGATCGGCGTTCCGAAGAGCTTGAAATGCTCCCGAAACGCGTTGACCAGGTAGCGCCGATACGTGTCCGGCACCGCACCCGTCTGGTTGCCGTGCACGACGATCAGCGGCGGGCGGCGACCGCCCTGGTGCGCGTAACGCAGCTTGATCCGCCGCCCGTGAATCAGCGGCGGCGGATGGGCGGTGACCGCCTCGGCCAGCACCTGCGTCAGCTCGTTCGTGTTCAGATCGGATTCAGCCGCGCGGCGCGCTTCGTTGACGGAATCGAACAGATCGCCGATGCCGCTGCCGTGTAGCGCCGAAATGAAATGAATGCGCGCGAAATTCAGAAACGGCAGCTTGACATCGATCAGCCGGCGAACCTCGTTGCGCTGGTTCGTGTCGAGCCCGTCCCACTTATTGATCCCGATCACCACCGCCCGGCCGCGCTCCAGCGCCAGCCCCAGCAGCGACACGTCCTGGTCCGTCACGCCTTCCTGCGCATCGGTCAGCGCGATCACGACGGCGGCGCGATCGATCGCCTGCAACGTCTTGACAATGCTGAACTTCTCGATCGCCGCCTGCACCCGGCTGCGCCGCCGAACGCCCGCTGTATCGATCAGCGTATAGCGTTGCCCGCCGCGCTCAAGCTCAATGGCAATACTGTCGCGCGTGGTGCCGGGTTCTGCCGAAGCGACGACGCGCTCATCGCCCAGAAGCCGGTTGATCAGGGTCGACTTGCCGACATTGGGCCGCCCGATAATTGCAATCGCCGGCGCCGCCTCATCCTCGGGCTCCGCCTCGGCCTCGGGCAACTCGGCCAAAGCCGCGTCCACCAATGGCTCGATGCCGCGGCCATGCGCCGCCGCAATCGCCCACGGTGCACCCAGCCCGAGGGCATGAAACTCGGCCACGGCCAGATCGGAGGCAACGCCCTCGGACTTGTTCACCGCCAGAAAGACGCTCTTGCCGGCCCGCCGCAGCTCCGCTGCAATTCGCTCATCCGCCGACGTCAATCCCGCGCGCCCGTCGACCAGAAACACCACCGAATCCGCCTCAACCACGGCCCGCCGCGTCTGGCGCGCCATCAGCTCCGCCAGCGTATCCGCCTCGGCTTCCAGGCCGCCGGTATCGATCACGACATAGCGCCGCGAACCCACCAGTCCATAGCCGTACTGCCGGTCGCGAGTGAGCCCGGGCTCGTCGGCGACAAGCGCGTCGCGGCTGCGCGTGAGCACGTTGAACAGCGTGGATTTGCCGACGTTAGGCCGGCCGACAAGGGCGATTACGGGAAGCATACGTATCAGGTTAACCGAAAGAGCCCTTCGACAAGCTCAGGGCGAACGGAATAAGCCGCTTTATCTCTTCTCTATCTTCTTGCCAGCCATGACGGCCGGCCTCTTCTCCCGCGACATCGAGCGCAGCCGAAGATCGGGCAGTCCGCAGCACAGGAGGTGCT
>DASSJY010000003.1:0-79351 GCA_035690945.1 Gammaproteobacteria bacterium | reverse complement strand
AAGCGCATCGAGGAAGGCCAGAACCAGGCGCTCGCCGCGCTGGTGACCTACCCGCAGACCGCGCAGATTCTGCTCAACATCTATGCCGCCGTCGCCGAAGGCCAGACCAAGCTGACCGACTTGCTGAACGGCTTCGTCGAGCCCGAGCCCGACGAGGACGCCGCCGCCGACGAGGATGAGGACGACACCAGCGCCAACGCGTCGAACAACGACAGCGACGACGTCGATGAAGACGCCGACAACGACGATGATGATGACGACGAGGATGAGGCGCCGGTCGACACCGGTCCGGATCCGGAAGAGGCGGCACGCCGCTTCATCGAAATCCAGAAGCTGCACGACAAGACCGTGCGCGCGATGGACAAGCACGGCACCGACCACAAATCCACGATCAAGGCGCGCGGCCAGATGGCCGAGGCCATCCTGCAGCTCAAGCTGGTGCCGAAGGTCGTCGACCTGATCGCGATCAACCTGCGCGAGATGATCGCGCGGATTCGCGACCAGGAACGCGAAATCATGGACATCTGCGTCAAGCAGGCGGGCATGCCGCGGCGCGACTTCATCAAGACCTTCCCGGACAACGAAACCAACCTTGAGTGGGTCGAGAAGCAGATCCGCGCGCGGCGCAAGTGGTCGTCGCCGCTCAAGCAGCTCAAGGACGACATCCTGCGGCTGCAGAATCGGCTGGTCGCGATCGAGGAAGAAACGCACCTCACGATCGGCGAGATCAAGGAAATCAACCGCCACATGTCGATCGGCGAGGCGCGCGCGCGCCGCGCCAAGAAGGAAATGGTCGAGGCCAACCTGCGCCTGGTGATTTCGATCGCGAAGAAATACACCAACCGCGGCCTGCAATTCCTCGACCTGATCCAGGAAGGCAACATCGGCCTGATGAAGGCGGTCGACAAGTTCGAATACCGCCGCGGCTACAAATTCTCCACGTACGCCACCTGGTGGATTCGCCAGGCCATCACGCGCTCGATCGCCGACCAGGCCCGCACCATCCGCATCCCGGTGCACATGATCGAAACGATCAACAAGCTCAACCGCATTTCCCGCCAGATGCTGCAGGAAATGGGCCGCGAGGCGACGCCGGAAGAGCTGTCGATCCGCATGGAAATGCCGGAAGAAAAGGTCCGCAAGGTGCTCAAGATTTCGAAAGAGCCGATCTCGATGGAAACCCCGATCGGCGACGACGAAGATTCGCATCTCGGCGACTTCATCGAAGACGCCTCGGTCACCTCGCCGGTCGACTCGGCGACGACCGAAGGCCTGCGCGAAGCCACCCACGGCGTGCTCGCGGGCCTCACGCCCCGCGAAGCCAAGGTGCTGCGCATGCGCTTCGGCATCGACATGAACACCGACCACACGCTCGAAGAAGTCGGCAAGCAATTCGACGTCACCCGCGAGCGCATTCGCCAGATTGAGGCGAAGGCCCTGCGCAAGCTGCGCCATCCGACGCGTTCGGAGCAGCTCCGCAGCTTCCTGGAAGAATAGGCCGGGGAAAGGCGTCCGAACATTCCGTTCGTGCTGAGCTTGTCGAAGCATCCTTGAGCCCTTTGACGGGCTCAGGACGAACGGGAGCCTACGCCGCGTTATCCTCCTTGGTCGCACCGGCGGGCGCCTCGCCCGCCGCTTGCGGCGGCGCGATTAACGCCCGAAACTCCCCGATAGAATCCCCCGTCGCCGCGACCAGCAGCCCATCCCCGACCTGCAGCCGCGTTGACCCGTTAGGCACAATCTCACTTTCGCCGCGAATCAGTCCGACGATCAGCACCCGCATCTCCGCCAGCCCCAGGCTGCGCACTTCGCGGCCCGCCACCGGCGTGCCGGCCAATAAATTGACGCTGTAAAGCTGCTCGCTGCGCCGGCGCAACGGCACGCCCTCGCCGCGATCGAGCGCATGCTGCAGTTCGCTCGTCAGAATATCGCGATCCAGGCTGACCTGCCGGCGGCGCAGCAACTCGGCCGCGGTTTCATAGTACAGGTCGCGATACACCGGGCTGTCGCCCGGCGTCGACACCTGGCCCTCGTAAATCGTCGGGTACTTGGCGTGGCGCGTCAGCGTCAACTGCACGATGAACGCCAGCGCGACCGCCAGCATCGTCGGCATGATGAGCTGGAAGCCACTGGTCATCTCGATCACCATCACCATCGACGCGATCGGCACCCGCGCCGTGCCCGCAAACACGGCCGCCATGCCGACCACGGCCAGCCACGAGCCGTCGATGTGAATGTGAAACAGGTGCAGCAGCGCGGCGAACGACGCGCCCAGCATCGTACCGATGAAAAGCGTCGGCCCGAACACGCCGGCCGAGCCGCCGGAGCCAACCGTCAGCGACAGCGTCACGATCTTGCCCAGCGAGAACAGCAACAGCAGCCCCATCGCCAGCCCCGAGCCCCCCTGCAACGCGAACTGCATGTAACCGTAGCCGCCGCCGATGATCGGCGGCACCGCAATGCCGATCAGCCCGACCGCCAGTCCGCCGATTGCCGGCTTGAAGTAGCGCGGAATCCTGAGCGCCGCGAACCAGTCGCGAATGCGGTAATACACCGCCGGCATCAGCGCCCCAAGCGCGCCGGCCAGAATGCCGAGCAGCCCGAACCAGACGAGATCGAGCGGGTGAATGACGCGCGTGCTCGCCGGCAGTAGAAAGAGAGGGGTGTAGCCCGAGAACGCCCCGATCACGGCATACGCGACCGACGCCGAAATCAACGTGAAAATCAGCGCCCCGCCCTCGAACGCCATGCGCGAATACAGAATCTCGACCGCGAAGATCGCGGTTCCGAGCGGGCTCTTGAAGATCGCCGACAGCCCCGCCGCCATGCCGATCAGCACAACGGTCCGTCGCTCCTCATCCGGCAGATTGAATATCTGCCCGAAGATCGCCCCGGCGCCGGAGGCAATCTGCGCGGTCGGCCCCTCACGGCCTCCGGACCCGCCGCTGCCGATCGTGATCGCGCTGGCCAATGTCTTCACGAACGGCACCCGCGCGCGCATCCGCCCATTGTTGCGGTGGAACGCATTGAGCGACGCGTCCGTGCCGTGCCCCTCGGTCTCCGGCGCAACTCCGTAAATCAGGAACCCAACCACCAGCCCGCCCAGCGTGGTCGACACCGGCATCCACCAGTACCAGTGAGAAAACGGTTTGGGCGCGACACCGGCCGCATGCGCCGCCGCAACGTGAATGGTCGGATAATGGCCAAAAAAGCCGAGAATGTAGACGTTGCCCCAATGCAGCAGCAGCAAAAAGAGCTGCGCGCCAAACCCGCCGATAATGCCAAGAACGATACTAAGAAGAATCAGCCGCGGCGTACGATCGAGCTTGAGCAACCACATAAAGACGGAAAACCTTGGAAATTAGCCGGCAGCAGGTATTATAGGCAGCCGGCGAGAACGTCCCGGCGCAAACGGCGAATTATACGCCGTGCGGCAGGATTGAATAGCGTAAACGGAGGTAGCTGAGCTGATTTCGCGCCATGGACGGTTGAACACGACAGCAGGAAGCTTAGCTTTAACGGGCCTGTAGCTCAGTTGGATGAGCTGTGACCGAAATGCCAGTGGCATTTCGCAGCATGAGCGAACGCGAGGCATGACGCCGAGCTGGTTACGGCACCAAGGATGGTTGAACGCGAGAAGATTAAGTTTGGTTACAACGGGCCTGTAGCTCAGTTCGGTTAGAGCAGGGGACTCATAATCCCTTGGTCCCAGGTTCGAGTCCTGGCGGGCCCACCATTAAGTGATTCCAGATTCTGCCTTGTGCGTAAATCCCGCCTCTGGCGGTGTTTGACTGCGCAACTATCCTGCCAATCAATAGCTGATAGTTACAGTGATCGTGTCTGCGTATGTGCCCGGCGCCACTGACGGCTGATAAGGCACATGTCCATAGACGGTATGACTGGCACCGGCGCTGCCGGTCGTGCTGTTCCAGGTGCTGGTTCCAACTGTGCCATCGCCCCAGATCAACGTCATCGCGGGGTCGAGGAACAGGCTGTAACGCAAGGTTCCGGTACCTGTGCTCATCACACGTTGCCCATAGGTGCCCGCACCACTGGAGAGCGCAACCGAAAAGCTCGTTGTTGTCGGACAACTGACAGTGATGGTCGCCGTGCTGTTGTAGGCATTGCCGGAGATCGGGTTGATGGAGGCAAAATTCAATTGAGTGGCAGATATCGTGCATGCCTTCGCACCGAACGCGAGCATCTGCATCAGCAAAATCATCATAAGGCGGGGTTTGGACCGGCTCATTGATGTACCATCCGGCAAGGCAGATTGCCCAGTTCAGTTACCGTAGTGGCTTGATCCTTAGCCTTGACCTTTACAAGAGCGCGACATGCTTTGTCGCCCCATGAAGCCTCTAGATTCACCTTTCCCTCGCCCGGCGCATTAATAAAAAAGCGCCCGCCATCACCCACAACGGTTTTTGCTTGCACACCGGAAATGCTCAGTGTTGCCCCGGGCGGAACGAATCCATACTTGAGGGTTTTCAATCGCCCGGTCAGGTAACGAACCCGCTCAAAGTCAAACGACGCGCTCATGATCTCTCGCCGGCCCGGGATGAGAACGCTCTGTAGCGCGCGCGGCTGTATGTTGATTGGAACATCCCCGGGTTGAATTGAGATGACGTTGTTGTCGTAGGGCAAGAGTCCGGCGACGACCGCATCGCCATCACCACCGCTGTAGGCGGCAAGCTGGCCGTCGCGATAGACGGGTATATCCGGTACGCCGACATGGATCACGGCGTAACTTCCCGGTTTATGGCGCGACAAATCAAGACCGTCGGCGGACAGGAGCACGCTTCCAGCCACTCTTGCCTGGGCTGACTTCTGGCCGGCAAAGTCGCTGGCAGCAAGATCGAGCTCGGCCGATTCACCTTGCAATTGCACATCGAAATCCCCGGACCGCACCGCTCCGGTGTTTTCAATGCCTAACCGATAGCCAAAGCCGGGGCCGGCTGGCGGGTTCGTCTGTATGCCGAAGCGTTCGCTTTGGACGTTATGATCCGTCTGCGCCCATGCGGAAACATTGCTGCGAGTGCCGAACGGCACCGTCAGTTGCGCAGCATATGACCAGGGCGCATCTCCATCAGCCAGATGAAACCCCGACAACAGCAGGTAGCCCCAACTGCCGAGGCGCAAACTCAACGATGCCGACTGAAAACGGATCGACGTGCCGTCGAAATAGTGGCGGCTGTAATCGCCCACGCTAAATGATGCGCCGCCGCCAATGGGCAAGCCGAGGCTTAACTGCTGCGTCGATTGAGGCGCAGAACCCGGGGTCGGCCAGGCTAATTCCTGATAGCCACGGCTGTTATGTTGCCATTGATACGAGACGCTCAGATATGGTCCCTGATGCGTCAACCTTGCCCGAAGCGCTGACCCGCTGCCGCCCATACGGCTCGTGCTGTGGCCGCCGCCAACGTCCAGTACCGCAAAATAGCCGAGCCGCATTGCGAGGCCGGCGCTGACCAGGCGGAATTTGCGCGTTGCCTGGAAGCCGAAGTCGCCCGTCAATCCACCGGCGAGTCCGTAACGGATGCTGCCGGCGGCAAACGCATCTGTGTAACGATCTGTCGTAGTGAAATCGGGACGCAGCTTACCGAGGTTCACGGACCAGTCCGATAGCCCGGATGCCAACAGAGACGCATCCGCATAGAAAGGTGAGGTTATGACGTGGCTCGCACCGGTCGGTGAAATGATCGTTGCCTGAAGCTCGCCGGCTCCCGTGTGCAGGGGGATGTCGCGGACTTCGAATGGCCCTGCCGGAACTTTCGTTCGGAGCGCCAGCATCTGGTCGATCCAGATTTCCAGTGTCGAAGGGACGCGTGCCGTACCCGAGATCTGGCTGACAGGCAGCGTGACGAAATCCGGCTGCAAGCCGAAGTCGGTACCTATTCGGATGCCGCCGTAGCGGACTGGCTGCGTAACCGTATCGCCGCCACCAACAGCGTCGCCGATCGAAAGCGATAGCATCTGCTGAGGCCAGTCAAAGCTGCAAAGGCTGTTCAGGCGTTGCAGACCCTTCTGGTAGGGCGAATCAAGAAACGCGGTACGACAGGTTGTCGCACTATCGCCGATGGCGGCGCGGTATATACCGCTATGCCATTGGCCGTAACTGCTTCTGTTCCCGGACGCAATGTCATAATCGATGATTGCAGAGAGCCCATGCTCACCGGCAATTTGAGGAATCGACTGTCCACCTTCGCCAGGCTTCACTTCTGTTGCGCGCACGGTCGGCGCGCGCGGGATTTCGAGAAGCGATTTCTTCAGAAGCCGCGGCGGAACGACCATATTTAACGCGAGCTTGCGGTAGTCGAGCGAGAAATATTCGCCTGCAAGCCGTTGTATCGACACAGGCGGGCGCCGTTTTGGCGAGGTCTTGATACGAAGCGCTTTGAGCGTGTCTGCAGGCAGCAGCAGCTTGCCATCGGCGTAGCGCAGGTACTGAGGTTTCTTGAGGCGGCGCCCGTCAATCGTCACCGTAAGCAGCAAATCGGCTGACGGCGGCTTGGCGATTTCAGGCCGGTTTCCATCGACAAAATAGATGCGCCGATCCCGCTGGTCGATATATAGAGCGACATTGTCCAAAGCCGACGCCGGATAATAGATCTCGCTGGCGTGCCGCACCGGCGTCGCCTCAGGCACCGGAAGGCCTAACGACAGCAGATCGAGTCGACGCACGTAACGCAGGCCATCCCGGCTAATCAGCAGCACCCACAAATGTGAATCGACGTGATTTACAGCCGCCCGGTACCAATGCTCCTGAAAGCCATCTTTCGCAAAGGCCGAAGACACCATGATCAACACGATTACCGGGAGCGTCAGCAGCCGGTAGCGGTAGGCCACCTGCACCTCACCACCCGGCTACTGCAGGGACAACCGGCGTATCTGCTGCTTCCCGTCACTCACAATTTTCAGGCGATACGTTCCCGCCACGAGCGGCGATTTACCTGGCTCGATATTGATCGTCCAATGACGGTTCATACCAGGCAAAACGTAAAGAGGGCCGCGAAGCTTACCGACTTCCTCGCCGGCAGCGTTTAGCAAGACGAGATTGGAGATGCGCAGGAACCGGGTGCCGGTATTGTGGATATTCGCCATGGCAGCCTTCCCCCGCGCCTTGCGGGTCAACTGGATGCGGAAGCTGTTGCTGACGTGCGGAGGCAGGAAGAACAATGGCAGATCCATGTCGATCACGGTTTGCACGCCAATAAAGCCCTTCTTCGGCGTGGGCGGAATTTGGTCGAAATGCACACGGTAAGCCAATTCACCAGGCGGTCGCGCGCTCCGCAGCGCCACCCGCACCAGTTGTTGACCTCCCGGCGGGACGGACAATATCTGTGGAATAACCATCAGGTCGGACGCCGACGCATAATGATCTTGATTGCCAGACTGCGTCCAGCGAAAAGCGCTGACCTGAATGTTTACCGCTTGATTCCCGGTGTTGCGCACGGTGTAGGTGGCAATCGACGAGCCGGTCGGCACCTCGATCAGCATGGGCGTGATCTGGAACCCGCCGGCATAGACCGGCGGGGCCAGTAAAAGACACAAGAGAACGGGCAGCACGACCTTGCCGCGCAGCCGGCTAAAGGACCGTGCCGCCATTTTAGTTCCCCTTAGTACGAGACGGTGACGGTGACGGTGTCGCTGTAAGCGCCGGGCGGCAAAGCCGTCTGCCCGGTAGGAACCTCACCGTAGACGGTTAGCGTCTGCGCCGATCCGGTGCCGGTCCCAGCCTGCGTTTTGGTGCCGCCAATGTCATCCCAGTTGGTTGCGTGCGCTGAATCGGTGTAGAGACCGTAGTTCATCGCATCGCTGTTACTGTCGAGCATCTGACGCGTAGTCGTGGTGGCACCCGTCGTCGCGCCTGCGTTCAGACCCACTGTGTACGCGGTGCCTTTGGAGCAGGTCACGGTGATGTCCGAAGTCGCGTCGGTCGCCGTAGCCGAGAGCGGATCCACATTCCCGAACGACAGATTGGCCGCCGCGACCTGGCAGGAGGCGACGACAGTGGCCGATGTCGTGAACGTGGTCGTCGCCGAGGTGGCGGCAAACGCAGATGCGGTGGGCACAATCAAAGCGCCCGCAATAACAAGCTTCAAGAGTCTCTTATTCATCGTTTCATTCCATCCCTATTTCGGGTACGAAAATACACGCCGGCACCGTCGGCATAAGCCGACCTGCACCAGCGCACGGGCACGAAACTCTGCAATAGAGAGCCACAGAACAGGCGGACAGAACATCGCCTGCGCGTTCGACGATCCCGCTACCGTGGGATCCGTAAAAGATCCTTTAGGCCGGTGATTTTGCGTCCCCGCCTTTCGACGGGTTTGCCTTTTCGTGCGGACGCAATTTTAGCGGGAATCCACATGCAGGGCAAGAAAATACAGCAATTTAGACTCGATCTAAGACAAGGTCGATCCAGGACCGGATTGCGTCACAATGACATTGCCGGCCGAACGCGCAAATCGGGTTCCGTCCAGCCGGCCCATCCTGTCATCCATCGTGCCGCTGTTTCGGCACGCATCGGACGAGCGATATAGTAGCCTTGGACTACGTCGCAGCCGATCTCGTTCAGATAGTCCAGCGTGTCGATATCTTCAACACCTTCGGCAACGGTTCGCAGCCCGAGGCTGCGGCCGAGATCCACCGTCGCCTTGACGATCGCGCGCGATTCGGAGGAACGCGAGGCCGACATAACAAAGGATTTGTCGGCCTTGATCTCCGAAAAAGGCAATCGGGACAACTGCATCATCGACGAATAGCCGGTACCGAAGTCGTCGATCGACAGGTCAAAGCCTTTGATACGCAACCGTGTCAGCATGCTGAGCGCGAGCGCCGGATCCTCCATCGCTGCGGTTTCGGTCAGCTCAAGCGTCAGGCGTTCAGGCTGAAATGAAAATGCCTTGCAGACGGCGGCAATACGATCGGCCAGATTCGAAACGGCGAGGCTTTTGGCTGACAGGTTAATGGCCAGCGACAGCGTTTCCGCATGCACCTCACGAGCGGCGCCGGTGATCCATTCAAGTCCTTGCCGCACTACCAGCCGCGTAAGCGGATCAATCAGCCCGCTCGTCTCGCTCAGCGGTATAAACTCGTCCGGCATGATGATGCCTCGATCTGGATGCCGCCAACGCGCCAGCGCCTCGAAACCGAGCAGCCTGCCGCTGGCGCAAGCGATTTTAGGCTGGTAAGCGAGTTCGATCTGCTGTTCCTCGATCGCCCGTTGCAGGTCGGCTTCCGTAATTGGCAGATTGCCGAGTGGAACAGGCTGCCGCTGCGGTGCCGGGCGAGCGGCATCGATGCCATTGATGATTTCGCGCAGCTGCGCCACAGTGAACGGCTTCGATAAGGATCCGGCGACAAACAGCTTGTTTTCTTGCGCCGCCCGCCGTGCCGCGTCCCGAATCCTGTCATCGGCTCCAGTCGAGATAATGATGGCCGCCTTGCAGCCACGTTCCGCCAGGCATTGCAGGATTTGCACGCCGTCCATCTCGGGCATCAGCAAATCGAGCAGAATGTAATCCGGCTCCCAAGCGTCCAGATGGGCAAAGAAGGCATCTGGTGCCGTTACCGCGCGATGCGTCAAGCCGATGTTGGCGGCCATGTACTGGATGATACGGCCGACAGCAGGATCGTCGTCCAGAATCAGCAGGCGCCCGTCAGTCATTCCCAATTCCTCTAATCAATTGCATACTGCTGTCTGCGGCAAAATGTCGCGTAACTTGCGGTCAAGTTCCGCCTTTCGATAAGGTTTCTGCAGCAGATGCACGCCTTTATCCAGTCGGCCATGATGGACAATCGCGTTTTCCGTGTAGCCGGAGGTAAAAAGGATCGCGAGGGCCGGCCGAAGCTTGCGCGCGGCCTCCGCTAATTCACGCCCATTCATGCCGGGCATGATTACGTCTGTGAACAGCAAGTCGATGTCTGGCCGCGCACGAATTAGTTCCAACGCACCAGGGCCGTCGCCCGCGGCCACCACTTCGTAGCCCAGATCAATGAGCAGCGTTTCCGCGTGCCGCCGCACCAGATCGTCGTCCTCAACCACAAGCACCACGCTACCGCTGACTTCGGATGGAGTATCAATGGCAGCGTCGGCCACAGACTGTGACGCGTCCGCCGCATGATTGGCACGCGGTAGATACAGCTTGACGGTGGTCCCTTGGCCTGGCTCGGAATAAATCTTGATGTGGCCTCGGGACTGCTTCACGAACCCGTACACCATGCTGAGACCCAGGCCGGTGCCTTTGCCTTTCTCCTTGGTGGTAAAAAAGGGATCAAAGACCTTTTCCAGATGGTTCGCAGCGATGCCAGTACCGGTGTCCGAAACCGCCAATAAAACATACTCGCCCGGAGTAACTCCTTTGTGCTGATCGGCGTATGCCCCGTCCAGACGCGCATTGGCGGTCTCAATCGTCAGGCAGCCGTCCTGACCCATTGCATCGCAAGCATTAAGGCACAGGTTCAGCAAGGCCGCTTGCAATTCGGTGGCATCAATCAAGGCGGACCATAACTCGGGCATGGTCTGTATGTCGATATCGATCGTTTCGCTCAGCGTACGTCGCAGTAGATCGTCCATTCCGGCGATGAGTTGGTTAATATTCACGATTCGTGGTGACAGCGGCTGGCGCCGCCCGAAGGCGAGCAATCGACGGGTGAGCGCGCTCCCTTGTTCTGCCGCCGTTCGGATAACGAGCGCCAACTCGTGTAGTGGCGAGTCTGGGGTCAGCTTTTCCGACAGCGCATCGGCGCCGCCCAGGATGACCGTGAGCAGGTTGTTGAAGTCGTGCGCAACGCCGCCTGTCAACTGCCCGACGGCCTCCAGCCGCTGCGACTGTCGGAGTTGTTCTTCCAGGGCGCGCCGCTCTGTGACATCGCGAAGATAGACGGCGACCCCGTCGCTCGTGGGGTAAGCATGCGCCTCGACCCAGATGCCCAGCGGCGGATAGTGCGCCTCAAAATGCACTGCCTGTTGCGTCTCCACAGCCTGCCGATATCCCCTCTCGAAACTCATGCCGACAGCATCGGGGTACTCGGTCCAGACATTTCGTCCGAGCAATCTTTCGCGCTTCCCTCGTAACAGCCGCTCCGCTTCGCCATTGACATAGGTGAAACGCCAATCATGGTCCAACATCATGAACCCGTCGGTAATATTCTCGAGCGTGGTTTGCAACCGCTCTGCCGACTCGGCGGCTGCTTTCTGCGACAGCTTGCGTTCGTGAATGTCGATGGCGGTGCCGTACCATCTGACGATCCTCCCTTCGTCGCGAATCGGTTCGGCGCTGATGATGTGCCAGCGTCCGCCGGTATTGCCGGGTGTGAGGCAGCGGACTTCAACTGCGTAGCGCGTGCCGGCTTCCACCGCCTCTTGCCAGGCTGCCCTGCAGCGTTCGCGATCGTCAGGATGTATGGCATCCTGCCAATGCCGAGCTAGCAGCTCATCTCTGTCGGTAGAACCAAATTGACTGAACGCGTTATTGGCGTAGTCCACAGTGCCATCAGCTTTTGCTGTCCACACGATTAGTGGCATTGCGTCGGCAAACTGCTGAAAGCGCTCACGCGCTCGGACAAGCCTGGTCTCCGCCCGTTTGAGTTCGGTAATGTCCTGAAGTGCGCCCTGAATGCGGGTAATGTTGCCGGCCGCATCGCGAACAGCTTCGCCGATAGATCGAACGTGCCGTCTTTCCCCGGCCGTCGTCACGATGACGAAATCTTCATCGTAAGCCAACCCGTCGCGCGTGCAGGCCATGAATGCCGTACGGATACGCTCGCGGTGCTCGGGTACATAGAACTGGAACGCGTCCTCGAGCGGCATCACCGTCCCGGGTTCGACGCCGTGGATACGGCAGACTTCGTCCGACCACGCCACCCGTAACGACCGCATATCTGCTTCCCAGCCGCCGACCCGAGCAATCCTGGAGGTCATGCTTAGCAGTCGGTCGCGCCAGCGCAATTTGTCGTCGGCCAGTTTTCTCGCGGTTACATCCCGGACCGTCGCGCTGGTGAGATATTCGCCCTTGCCGTTGAGGAAAATGACGCTGCTGATCTCGGCAATGAAGCCGGTTCCGTCTGCACGGCGCGCCTTAACCTCCCCGCGCGCCGAGCCCTTCTTCGTGCGCTCCGCGACCATCGCGAGCAGCGCCGGATCGTTTTCGTCGAGGATTGCGGCGCGGCCCGCTTCCTGAAGCGCCGCTTCCGACATTCCAAACAAGGTGCAGGCCGCTGGATTGGCGGAAATAATGCTGCCATCCGGGCGAGCGAGGAAAACTGCATCCATGCCGTAATCAAACAGCGCGCGGGAATGGGTCGCACGAAATTCCAGGTCACCTTGAGGCGTCTGCTCGTCATCGTTCATCGATGAACCCTCGATCATTGCCGGCCACTCAGACAGGCCTGATGCAACTCGCAACAGCTCCGCGAAACTGCATTGAACACACGATCAAGGAAAACCTGCGCGAACGCGCATGGTGGAGGCGGGCCTTCTATGTACCCATGCATTCGGTGACCCCGCTACCAGGCATCGTCGTTAAGCGATACCGAAGGCCGGAAGCTTTGCGTCCCCAGCTTTCGCCGGGTTTGCCGTTGTCGTGCGGTGGCGATTATGCGGGTAAATTGTTCTTGGGTAAACCCTAGGCCGAACAGCCTCCCGCTAACCCTGCCAGTAAGCCGGCTTGGCGGGACCAATCCAATCGCCCGCGCTTGACGTTCTACTGTATGAAGCAGCGTCTATAAACAGGTTTTGGGCGTGCCGTGCTGGACGGTCTGATCGCCCCTCTCCGCGGACGTCGTGCGGTAACACAGGCAAATTTAGAATATGACAAGTATTACGAGAACTGAGCAGCGGACAATTCAACTGCGCAAGCAGGCACGCGATCTGATCGCGCACGGCCGATTGCCGATCACCCGGCCGAAAGACACGTGGGGCGGCCGTGGCTCCGGCGCCCGCTGCGCGTTGTGCGGGATGAAAATCGATTTCTCTGAGGCGGAGATCGAAGCGGAGTTCGCTGGCGCGCACGGCGCCTCACGCCTCGAGAAGCTGCACTTCCATGGCTACTGTTTCGTGGAGTTCGAATTCGAGCGCGACCGGCTCAGGGCCCCGAGCCGTCTGGCGCGCAACAGGGCCGGCGGCGAGTTACCCGCCATTGGCGACCCGTTAACGAGCGCGAAATCAACGTGACCCGCGAGGTATTCACAACGAGCGCTTATGCGGCGATAATTGCGCCGTGCGTGAGGACGATGAAACAGGGGCGGCACCGGCTACGCTCGGGGACGTGCTTTATGCACAGCCCGCTGCGGAGCTGGTTGACGAGAGCGACTGGGTCGCGCTCGTCAGGTCGATCGCGACCGGTGACGAGTATGCGCTCGAGGCGCTTTACAACCGCGCTCAACGAATCGTGTTTACGCTCACCATGAGAATTGCGAATGACCGCCAAACGGCGGAAGAGTTGACGCTGGACGTTTTTCACGACGTCTGGCGTCGCGCCCCGACGTACGATCCGGATGCCGGTACGGTCGTCGGCTGGATCATGAACCAGGCGCGGTCGAGGGCGATCGACCGGGTGCGCCACGATGGACGCAAGAAGCGCGTCAATCCACACACCGGACAGGCCGAGGCCGCGATTGCGGCCAACAACCCGTCCGAGGCGCCTGTCGAGCGAGCGCAGCAAGCAGGCACGTTGCATTGTGCACTAGCGACCTTGACGGCCAACGAGCGCCTCGCGATCGAAACCGCCTATTTCTCCGGCCTGACCTACTCCGAAGTGGCGGTTCGGCTGAACGAGCCGCTCGGAACAATCAAGACACGGATCCGGTCAGGGCTCGGCAAGCTTCGTCGGACTCTCGGGCCGGAAGGAAACGATCTATGACCGCGCCGGCGAATAACTGCGGGTTTGCGGACCAGGTCTGCGCTTACGCGCTGGGAGCGTTGCCGCCGAGCGAGAAGGCCGGCGTTGAGGCGCACCTCGCGACCTGCGAGGACTGCCGACGCACGCTCGCGACGCTCGCGCCCGTGGTGGATTCGTTCTCCTCGTGGCCGACCGACGTGCTGCGGCCGTCGCCGTCGCTTTGGAACCGGCTCGCCGAGCGCATTGGCATCGACGCGACCGCGCGGGATCCGGCATCTCCGGCGCAAAGCTGGAAAGAGCCGGAATGGGAAAATGTCGCGCCCGGCATCTGGTGCCAGTTGCTCGCCAACGACACCGAGCGCCACCGCGTGAGCATGCTCGTACGCCTCGAGCCCGGCGGGGTATATCCGCCGCATCAGCACGCCGGCGTCGAGGAATTGCATCTGCTCGACGGCGAATTGTGGATCGAAGACCGGAAGCTCTATCCGGGCGACTATAATCGCGGCGAACGAGGCACCGGCGACACACGCGTTTACAGCGAAACCGGCTGCACCTGCGTGCTCGTGACCTCGACGCTCGACGAACTCCAGTAGTCAGCTTTCCCCCTTTTTTTGCGGAATTGCAGCAGCGTACGGCTGCGTCAGCTTGTTGCGCGAAGAACTATGGGTCTCGCGATGCGCAGCTACGTTGCCCTGTGCGATGGTAACTCGAGAGGATATCCCCCACTGGCTCAAATGCAACAATGCGAGAACTGGCCCCCGGCTGGTGCACTCGAAATCGACGGTGGCCAACAAGAAACGCTCTGGATCAGGGGCGGCTTCCCCGACAGCTTTCTGGCGACATCTGACGAGGCCAGCGCCGTCTGGCGCGAAAACTTTATTCGCACCTACCTGGAACGGGATATTCCGCAACTGGGGCCGCGAGTGCCGGCCGAAACGCTGCGCCGCTTCTGGACGATGCTCGCGCACATGCACAGCGGAACGCTTGATGCGGCTCAACTCGCACGTGGCCTCGGCGTCGACGGCAAAACCGTCGCCCGCTATCTCGACCTGCTGGTCGACCTGTTGCTGGTGCGGCGCTTGCAGCCCTTCCACGCGAATGTCGGCAAACGACTCGTAAAATCGCCCAAGGTTTACGTGCGCGACAGCGGCATCGCTCACGCGCTGCTGGGTCTCGACGACCGGGAAGCAGTGCTCGGCCATCCGGTCGCCGGCGGAAGCTGGGAAGGCTTCGTCATAGAAAATCTGCTGAGCGCCGCGCCGGAAAGAACCCAAGCCTGCTTCTATCGGACTTCGGCCGGCGCGGAAATAGACTTGGTGCTGGATCTGCCCGGCGGCAAGCGCTGGGCCGTGGAAATCAAGCGCAGCCTCGCTCCCAAGCTCGACAAGGGATTCCACCACGCCCGCGCAGATTTGAAGCCGGACTGCAGCTTCATCGTTTATTCCGGCGAAGAGCGCTACCAGAAAGCCGAAAGCGTCGCCGTCATCGGCATCCCCGAACTGGCTTCCATGCTTGCCGGCGATTAGGCCACATCAGAGTCGCCTGAGATGGCTGGATATAACGCCTGCCATGCAAGCGGCCGCGACAGGCGTCGGAAGTGCAAGGTCAAGCTCCGACCCCTCCGCCACGCTACTGCCCATCTGGGTTGTGAAGTGCGATTCTGTGGTACTACCTTACGCTACCATCCTCGTGCTGTCCGACGGCTCTGTAATCCGCTTCCGACTGCTACAATGCGAGAACTGGCCTCGAGCCCCCGCTTCTCCTTGTCGGCGCCACCCGTTAGTGGTAGCGTTTTCCCTATAGCTGCTGAATTTCTTTAGCGGCGCGCGGCGTCGGAAGCGGGGGGAACAATGTCCCGAATTCAAATCAAACTCGTCGAATTCGATGAGCGCGTAAACTTTGCGCGACAGCAAAACGCGGTCCCCGTAATCCGTTCGATCGTCCTCGCAAACACAGGCGAAACAACTGTCGAAAACATCGTCGTCGAGGTGCAGAGCGATCCGGGATTTGCGGAACTTTATCGCACACGCATTAGCAGCATAAGCCCGGGCGAGTCGTACGAACTGCGACCCGTCGACTTGACGCTATCGCCGGGGTACCTTGGCGGCTTGGCGGAAAGACTACGGGGTCAGCTCGCTGTCAGTGTCTTGGCTGGCGACCAAACGGAAGCCCATCAGAGTTTGCCCATCAACATCCTTGCGTATGACGAATGGGCTGGTATTGGATCCATCCCTGAGCTAATAGCTGCTTTTTCGTTTCCGAACCATCCAGCAACCGAGCGGTATCTTCGCGCCGCCTCGATCGTTCTTGAAAAGCACACTGGTAGCGGCGCCCTCGACGGCTATCAGCAGCAAGATCGGAAACGCGTTTGGGCAATTGCGGCCTCGATTTACGCCACCGTGATGCAATCGAATATTGCTTACTGTAGTCCACCTGCCAGCTTCGAGGAGCGCGGCCAGAAGATTCGGACGCCGGATCGGATTGAATCGACGCGCCTTGCAACGTGCCTTGATAGCACGTTGCTTTTTTCGGCTTGTCTTGAGCAAGCTGGTCTTCATCCGGTAATCGTCTTCTTCAGCGGGCACGCGTTGCCGGGCGTCTGGCTGCACGACGAGTCATTTGAGACTGCAGCCAGTGATGACCTCCTGTCATTGCGCAAGCGTGTGGATATGCGCGACATCTGCGCGTTCGAATCGACTGCCGCCACTCGTGCGGTCGACTTCAATACCGCCGTGGCTGAGGCGCGTAGCCGGCTTAATGAGGAAGAGGATTTCCGTCTGTTCATCGACGTCGCGCGAGCACGTCATAACCGGATCCAGCCACTACCGATTCGCGGTGCAAACGCCGCAACAGCCCCTGCTGAACCGGCCCAGAAGGTCAAGAACGAAGCGGTCTTTGACATTCCAGACCTACCGGCTTGGGATGATGGACTGTCGGGCGCGGCGGAAAAAGAAACCCCGCAGAACCGCCTCGAGCGTTGGCGCGCCATGTTGCTGGATCTCACGCTAAACAACCGCCTGCTGAATTTCAAAGAAAGCAAGAAAACGGTCGTACTGCAGGTAGCAGATCCCGCTGCCCTAGAAGATCATTTAGCGGAGGGGAGCCAGTTCCGGATCTTGCCGAACGAGAGATTGATGGAGCGCGGCGACGGTCGTCAGGCAGATGTCTACATCGCGCGCACCGGGGAGAACCCCCTTCAAGGATATATCAGCGATGAAATGCAGGCCGGACGTCTGCATTCAGTCCTCGGATCAGAACGCCTGGACCGCCACCTTTTGGAGATCTATCGGGCCGCCAAGGAAGCGGAGAGCGAAGGCGGAGCTAACACGCTATATCTAGCCATTGGATTTCTGTCGTGGGTACCGCAGCAGCGCAGCGAGCCATGTCTTGCGCCTCTGGTGCTGGTGCCGGTTGAATTGAGCCGTCGCTCCGTCAACCACGGCTTTACGCTGTGTAGCCATGACGACGACACGATCATCAATATTTCGCTACTGCAGTTACTGGAGCGCGACTTCGATCTCAACCTGCGCGCACTCGAGACGTTGCCGACAGATGATGCAGGCGTCGACATCCCCCAAATAATCAACATCGTGCGCCACGCAGTGCGTGACCTGCCGGGGTGGGAGGTTCAGGAGCGCGTCGCGCTGGGGCTGTTCTCCTTTAATAAATACCTGATGTGGAAGGACCTGCAGGATCACATGGAATTGATCATGCAAAGCTCTGTGGTCGACCATCTGCTCAACCACGCAACCGAGTCCTTCGGCGACGACGGCGAGTTTCCTCAACCGGACCGGCTTGATCGTGAGTATCACCCAAAAGATACGTTCTGCCCTCTGCCCGCTGACTCGTCGCAACTGGCTGCCATCTTCGCTGCTGCTGAAGGTCGGACATTCGTATTGGAGGGGCCGCCAGGTACCGGCAAGTCCCAGACTATCGCAAATATTGTTGCCCAGTGCCTGATGAACGGAAAAACGGTTTTATTCGTATCAGAAAAAGCGGCGGCGCTGAACGTTGTCTACGATCGGCTTGATAAGGTCGGACTGGGGCCTTTCTGTCTTGAACTACATTCCAAAAAAGCTCGGAAGCGCGAAGTTGTCGAGCAGCTGGCTCGTCCACTTGCAATCACTGCGGAACAGGCGCAAGTCGACTGGGAACGAGAGGCGGTCAAACTCGCGGATTTGCGGTCGGCTCTCAACGACTATGTGGAAGGGCTCCATCGGCAGCGCAGCAATGGGCTCAGCCTCTACCGCGCGATCGGCCATCTACTGACGCTGAACGATGCGCCAGCTGTCGCGGCTTCGTGGCCATCGCTGGAAGTGCTTGACGGCGACAATCTATCGTCCATGCTGGAACTCCTCGACGAAACCGCCACGGCCGCGAAGATCCGGGATGAAATCGGAAACCCGCGCTTTGACATTGTCTGCGCTATGCAGTGGACGCCAGCTTTGGACCGTGATGCCGCCGACGGCACCGCAAAATTGCACCAGTCAATCGTGGCGCTACTGCAAGCCGCACGCTCCGTGTCCACACGGCTCAAATTAGCGGATCAAGGTTGGTCGCTGCGCCAGCTCGAACAGATGCACGAACTAACAAAGCTGTTTCTGGACTGCCCCGCTCCGCCCCGCGCGCTGCTGGCGCAGGATGACTGGAAAGAACTCGAAGCCAAACTTGACGACTGGATTGCGCATGGAAAGCGCCGCGACGCCCTTAGGCAGGATCTCCTCCAAGAGTATCAGCCGCAGATTCTTGAGCTCGACCTGGCGGCGCTTCGCAAGCTGTGGCAGCTCGCGGATCAAAGCTGGTTCATGAAGGCTTGGCTTCTCCGGCGGCGCGTCACAAAGGCGCTTAGGGCGACGCAAAGGACAAAGGCAAAACTTGCTCCCGATTCAATCGACCCGTTGCTCGCGCTGGGAGTCCAAGTTCAACAGGAGGAAAACCTGCTTTCGTCGCAGTCTGATGATGCGCGGCACGTGCTGGGCCGCTTCTGGCGTCCCGGCGAAAGCAACTGGGACGAAATTCACGGGCTACAGATTTGGAGCGGCCGTCTGCGTAGCGCGGCGCTCAGCCTTAGCGATGCAGACCCGGAGCGTGCGCGCGCGCTACGGGATTCTTGGGCGGTAATAGCATGCGCTGATCCGCAACTTCTTCGGCCGGATGGCACCATTGGAAGCGACTTCATTGCTTACCGCGAAGCCTTTCGGGTTTTCACGGAAGCACGTGATCAACTGGTGCAGTCCCTGGAACTGGATTTTGACAGGTTCGGAGGCGCCGGCGCAGATTACTTGGGCGGCCTCATCGACACCTGCCGACTCTTCAGCACCAATGCGCGCCGTCTCCGTGAGTGGACCAATTGGCGCAGGTCCCGAAATCGTGCCATTCAAAGCGGATTCGGGCCCGTGATTGCAGCCTATGAAAGCGGTTCATTCGAGGGCGGCCAACTGGCGGCGGCCTGTGAACGCAGTCTTTACCGATGGTGGTTTGAGACCGCTCTGACAACTGAACCCGCGGTTCGCGATTTTTTCAGCGCCGAGCACGAGCGCAAACTCGAACGGTTTCGCGAACAGGACAGCCAGTTTACCCAGCTTACGCGCAAGTACGTTCGAGCATCGTTGGCCGCGCGCGTGCCCCGGCCAATCGGGGAACCGCATGGCGACTCAGAGATCGGAATCCTTGCGCGCCAAGCGAAGCGGCGGCGCGGCCTGATGCCGATTCGCCAACTTATCCAGAGCATCCCTAACATTTTGCCCAGGCTCGCGCCGTGCGTCCTGATGAGCCCCTTGTCGATCGCACAGTATCTGCCGGCGGGGCGCGCTTGGTTTGACGTAGTCGTATTTGATGAAGCATCGCAGATCACTCCATGGGACGCACTCGGTGCCATCGCGCGCGGCAAGAGCTTGGTCGTCGCTGGTGACTCCAAGCAGATGCCTCCAACCAATTTCTTTAATCGCTCCGCCGACGCTGGAGATGAACCGGATCCAGACGAAATCGCAGACATGGAGAGCATACTCGAAGAATGCACGGCTGCTCGGATCCCGTCTCTGCCGCTCACATGGCATTACCGGAGCCGCCACGAAAGCCTGATCGCATTCAGCAATTACGAGTATTACGAAAACCGTCTGTTAAGTTTTCCGTCGCCATACCTGGAAGGCATGGGTGTCGAGTTCCGTTACGTAGATGGCGCCGTGTATGACCGGGGCAAGTCGCGGACCAACCGAGCTGAAGCCGAAGCTATCGTTGCCGAAATAGCTCAGCGACTCCACGATCCGTCACGCCAGCACGAATCCATCGGCGTCGTAACCTTCAATATTCAGCAGCAACGACTGATTGAGGATCTGCTGGAAAATGCGCGCCTCAGCGACTCGGAGCTTGACCGTTATTTCGCCGAGGACGCGCGAGAGCCGGTATTTATCAAGAATCTAGAGAACGTGCAGGGTGATGAACGGGACGTAATTTTGTTTTCGATCTGCTTCGGAAAGGATGCAGTCGGGCGTTCCACACTCAGCTTTGGTGCGATCAACCGTGAGGGCGGTCAGCGGCGACTGAACGTAGCGATTACGCGGGCGCGTAAGGCTTTGCTCGTCTACTCAAGTATCCGTTATTCGGACATCGATCTAAACCGAACCAACTCACGCGGAGTTGCCGACCTGCGGAGCTTTCTTGAATACGCCGAACGCGGCGCTCAGGCTCTCTACTCGCAGCTCACCGTAGACCCCGGTGCCGACACCGAATCACCCTTCGAAGATGCTGTGAAAATGGCGCTTCTCGATAAGGGGTGGCAAGTCCATTCGCAAGTCGGCTGCTCGGGTTACCGAATTGACTTGGCCATCCTCGATCCTCGGAAGCCAGGGCAATATCTCGCGGCAGTAGAATGCGACGGTGCTACCTATCACAGTGCCCATACGGCACGCGATCGTGATCGCCTTCGCCAGGCCGTGTTAGAGGATCTAGGTTGGACGGTGCTCCGAGTCTGGTCCACGGACTGGTGGCATGATCCGGCCCAGCAAATCGACCGCCTTCAAAAGGTTCTCGGCAAACTACTGGAACAGCCTCCCAGGGCGGAAACGAGAGTACCCGCTGCAGCTCTCTCGAACGAGCCTAATGCCACTCGTGGGTCCACTAAGAGCGACGGACTGCGCATAACGGCCGGGGATGTTTTCAACCAAGCCACGCGCCGCACCGCGGCTACCGCCAAATACCAGCCCTGCCAACTCGACCTCGTACCCGGCGAACAATCGGCGATCTATGAAGGCGCCTCGGATATTGTGCTCGTGCGGCAAATACACGAGGTGGCAGACGTCGAAGGGCCGGTGCTGCTGCCGGTTCTTGCCCGTCGCGTCGGCGAGGCGTGGGGATTTCAGCAGGTCACCCAGAAACTACTCCATCGTATAGAAGGTGCGCTCCGCCGGTCCGACGTGTTTGTGACGGACGAAGATGGCGATGTAGTCATATGGCGACGCAACCAAGATCCCATCAGCTATCGGCGGGTGCGTGTGCCAGGCGGCGTTCCGGAAGCCAAGCGTTCTTCCGACGAAATTCCGCTGCCGGAAATTGCGAACGCGCTCAGGCAGGTGCTGGAGAGCTACGTCAGCATGACGGAAGATGCGCTAGTCCGTGAGGCCATGCGAATATTGGGATTTCAGCGCCTGACTCAGAAGACCCGCGAGCGAATGGCCGACGGTCTCGAATATATGACAGCTCAGCCCGGCATCCAGCGCAACGGCGATGGCCTGATCGTCATCTCTGAGTCCGCGAGCGCAACTGGACGCTAACACAGAAGGGCCTAGGCCGATCAAAAACCACCAATTGGAGTCCAGTTCTCGTCTTATAGCCTCCGAGCTTGCGTCCCAACTGTGGGTTGATTTACACGACGTCGTTGGCTATAAGAACTAAGAACAGGGGTTATCCCTAGCGACCCCCCCCAAGCGGGCTCCATACGGAGCCGAAGCCAACAGCTTCAGGTGGTGTAGCCATGAAGATCGACATCCACGCGCACACGAAGAAATGCAAGTCCGGTGATGCGCCGACGAGAGAGATTTCTCCATCCGATTTCTGCGGGGCGATTCTTTCCACAGATGTCAAGATCATCGCTATCACTAACCATAATGCTGTCGACTTGGCTCAATATCAGCAGATGGCGAGCCTTTTAGATGGAGAGGTGCAAGTCTGGCCTGGGGTTGAGCTCGATGTCTTGGAAGGAGGCGTGAGAGGCCACTTGTTGGTAATCGTTTCACCCGCGCGAGCTACGGAACTTTCTGCGGCAGTCGAAATACTAACTAGCGGCTCCAATCCAGACAGCTTTACAGCGACGATCGACGAGGTCGTAGAGGCGTTTGATGCCTTCCATCCGCTATATGTCGCCCATTACAAGCAAAAGAAACCTAACCTTCCGGACGACGCGATTGAGGCGCTGGAAACCAAAACAAGTAACCCCGAATGCGTTATCAAAGAGGTGACCAATTCGATTTCGGCAGGTATATATATATCCCACGGGCGATCTTCTATCTACGGGTCTGACCTTCAAGATTGGGCAAAATACGAAGAGCTATCTCGCGATCTTCCGGATCTTCGGCTGCCAGTGGACAGCTTCGAACATTTTTGCCTGTTATTGAAGAAAGATCCGACGACGATTAATACGGCCATGGATCGAAAGACGTCCGAAAGCCTCCTTCTGCATCCATTTGAAGATGGTTCGACGCTGCAAATGAAGGTATATAACGACATCAACGTTATCTTCGGCGCTAAAGGAACCGGCAAATCATGCATTCTCAAGGCCATTGCTAGACACTACTCGGAGAACGGAATCGACGCGCGAGTTTATGAATCCGCGAGTGACCGACTCAATGAGATTTTTGATACCAAAGGGAAGGACTTGGCAATCAATCTCAATACGCACGAAATCAACTATTGTTCCGACGAAATCGAGGCCCTACGGAACGCGCATGAAGTTGCAGTTACCAGCCTGAGCAAGTACGTTCTTTACTTCGCGGCGAAAAGCACCAACAAGAACGCAAAGAAGATTCTGCTAACGAATATCGAACCAGAAGAAGAGGGCGGCGCCAAACGCAAGTTCGGCGAATTTAATGAGGCAGTAAAACGAACCGCTGAGTTTGTCGAATTTCTACCCAAGTCTACTGCTGTGCTGAATATGCTAAGCGGAGATGAATTCACGGAAGTAACGCGGATTTTAGCAAAATTACTCCAGCGCCTGCGCGATGGCAAATGGCAGGCATTCACAGGTTGGAAAGAGATTTTCTTGCTCAATTCTGCGATTAAAACTTTTCGCAGCGAAGTTGCCCGAAAAACGGGGATGCCCGCCAAGCCGACAACTACAGGTTTCCGCGACTACGCCATGAACCGAATTAAGGTTGAACTAAACGCCGCGGAGATCATTAAAGGGGTCGACACGGAACTCCCTACGCAAATTGAACATATTGGAAGTCTCGGCCCAAGTAAAGGACTACTACAACTCAGGACGGAGTTCCGCTTCCAAAAGGGAAGCATTACCGATGGCGCTCTCTCGAGCCTGACGGGAGTAAAGAAGGGGTCACAGAAAAAGTTTGTCAATTCCGTACGAAAAATTCTTCAATGTGCATACGCGGACGATCTCTTTCAGCACGTTTCGGACCTCAACGATATCGAGGATATAGAAACCATCAACACAGTTTATGAGTTGCTTCTCTTCAAACGGTACTTCGCACTGGACGGAAATCCCTATTCGCCCTCGAGCGGTGAGTCATCCATGGTGATGTTGCAAAAGGAATTGGGAGTAGATAAAGAAATCTACATCCTTGATGAGCCGGAGCGAAGTTTGGGTAACGAATATATTAGTGACGTCATTGTGCCGCTGATTAAGGAGCGTGCTCGGGCGGGCAAGAAGGTCTTTATTTCGACTCATGATGCAAATATCGCAGTACGGACACTTCCTTATAGTTCCATTTACCGGCACCACGGAAAAGAGGGATATAGCACCTACGCCGGCAATCCGTTCATGAATAGTTTGGTAAATTCTGATGATGCGACGGACCAACTTGACTGGAAGCAAATCAGCATGAGCACTCTCGAAGGCGGTGAAGAGGCATTTGGAGAGCGAGGCACGATCTATGGACATAATTAAGGCGACAGTGGTAAGCGAAGACGGCAACCGCTTCATCAGGATCGGAGTTGGCACTGAACAGATCAGCATTCCGATCTCTGACGACAAGCCTAATGCCGTAAAAAGCGCGTTCAATAAGCTCGTAACGCGAATCAAGGCCGGCGTATTTGAGATCAAACTGGAGGAAGTAGGAGAAGACCTATTTTCTCAAGTCGCTGGTGAATACGTTGCGCAACTAAATCGCGAAATTCGAGAGATTCATGGTGAGATGGAAGCCCACGACTTGCTTTAGGGGTTATTGCAAGTTTTCGCTCGCGCCTCGTCCGCCGCTCGCGTAGGTCACCCCGTTCGCCATGTCCACTGCATCGTGGGACATACGTGTCCGAACCCGCACCTTCCAATGGGTTAACAGACAACTTGTCCAGCACGGGGACGTGCTGCCGCGGGCGCTTCTTTCCGCGGGCTTTGAATTGGACGACCGGCGTATCCCGCTTGTTTCGCCGCAAGGGATATTCACCCCGCGCGGCTGCGACTATCCGCTGACGATCACGACCGTCCTTAACGGGCCATACCCGGACCGGTTTGAAGACGCGCATCGACTTTCCTACAGCTATCGCGGCACGAACCCGCAACACCGGGACAACGTCGGGCTACGCAATGCAATGCGCGACAACGTCCCATTAATCTATTTATTCGCGGTGACCGTTGGTCGCTACGCGGTCATCAAGCCGGTGTTTGTGACGGGAGACGATCGGGCGGCCTTGAAGTTCACCGTTATGGCAGACGTAGCCGGCACATTTGAGGAACGTTTAGCGGCGACTGGCGGGGCAGAGGAACCGGAGTCCGCAACATTCCGACGGCAGTACGCGACAGCGGCCGTTCAGCGGCGTCTGCATCAGGCGTCTTTCCGCGAACGCGTTCTCGACGCTTACCGGACGCACTGCGCGATGTGTCATCTGCGGCATCGGGAATTGCTGGATGCAGCGCACATCATTCCGGATACCGATCCGGAAGGACATCCGGAAGTTTCCAATGGGCTGTCTCTGTGCAAGATTCATCATGCCGCGTTCGACCACGGCATTATCGGCGTGCGACCGGATTACGTGATTGAGGTTCGGCGCGACGTGCTGGATGAAGTTGACGGGCCGATGCTCAGGTACGGCTTGCAGGCGCTGCACAACGAGTCGCTTTTACTTCCCGCCAAGGCTGCGCAACGGCCGGCGAGGCAGGCGCTTGAGCGCCGGTACGAGTTGTTTCGAGCCTAGGAGTACAAGGACCCGACAGGCGACTATACTTACCCTCTCCTTGCGAGAGGTCCGCCGATGGGTACCGCGCCCGAGCCGATCATGACCACGTTCTTCGCGCGTCTCAAACAGCGCAAGCTAGTGCAGTGGGCGCTGGCGTACCTGGCTGGGTCGTGGGTGGTTCTTCAGGGATTTGATCTCATCGGCCAGCAGTTCGACTGGCCGCTCGCCTTGCTGCGCGGCGTCACGCTGGCGCTCGTGCTCGGCTTCTTCGTGGTATTGGTGCTGGCGTGGTATCACGGCGAGCGCGGAGCGCAGCGCCTGTCGGGCGCGGAACTGCTGATCCTGGCGCTGCTGCTCGCGATCGGCGGCGCATTTCTGTGGCGCCTCGAGCATGCCACGCCGACGGCGGATATTGCCGCGACGATAGCCCCGACGGCCAAGGCCGGCGCCGGTACCAGATCAGCGGCGCCGATTCCGGCAAAGTCGATCGCCGTGCTGCCGCTGGCAAACGAGAGCGGCAATCCCGACGAGCGCTACTTCTCCGACGGTTTGTCGGAAGACTTGATCACGGCCTTGTCGCAGTTCGGAGAATTGAAGGTCATCGGCCGCAACTCCTCGTTCCAGTTCCGCGACAGCAAGGACAACAGCAAGACCATCGGCGAGAAACTCGGCGTGGCGCATCTGCTGGAAGGCAGCGTGCGCCGCGCCGGCAACACCGTGCGCGTGAGTGTCGAACTCGTGAACGCCGCCGACGGCAGTGCGCTGTGGTCGCAGCGCTACGATCGGCCATACAAGGACTTGTTTGCATTGCAGGATGAGATCACGAATGCGGTCGCCGCCGCGCTGAAGACAAAGCTGTTGCCCGCGGCCGGTGCGGTGGCGCAAAGCGATCGGCCGCCGAGCGGTAATCTCGACGCGTACGCGGCTTACCTGCACGCCAAATCGCACGCCCTGACCAACGCCGATGCGGATTTTCGCAATGCGATCGACGTCTACGATGCCGCCATCCGGCTCGACCCGCGCTATGCGGCGGCCTATGCCGGACTGTCGGCCGTGTGGTCCACCTGGGCCGCCGCTTCGTTTAGCGGTGCAAAAGCGCGCCACGCCTATGCGGAAGCGGCGGCGGCGGCGACCACGGCGGTCGCGCTGGACCCGGAATTGGCCGCGGCTTACAGTGCTCGCGGTCAATTGATGATTCTGGCCGGCCTCGACTGGAAGGGCGCGGAAGCCGAATACCGGCGCGCCTTGCAACTGGCGCCGAACGACGGCCAGACCAAGGCCGTTCTCGGGCAACTGGTGGCCGCGCTGGGGCGGACGCAGCAGGCTGTGCAGTTGACCCGCCAGGCGCTGGCGACAGATCCGCTGAACGCTCGCTGGTATGGCTGGCTTTCCAATTACCTGCTGGCGCTCCATCGTCCCGACGAAGCCAGGCAGGCGATACAAAAAGCGATCGGCTTGCAGCCCACTGCTGCGTCCTACCATGAGCAACTGGCGATCGTCGAGATCGTGCGCGGTGACGCCCGCGCGGCCCTGACGGCAGCGCGACAGGAGATTCCCGGCGGTGGCTCGGGATGGCGGGATGTCGCACTGGCGTTGGCGCTCCAGGTTGGCGACGACCGCGTCGCCGCCGATGCGGCCTTGCAGAAGCTGATCAATGAACAAGCCGACGTTGCCGCGTACCAGATTGCCGAGGTCTATGCGCTGCGCCGGGACCCGGACCGGATGTTCGCATGGCTGGATCGCGCGTGGACCAATCGCGACCCCGGTATCATCTACCTGCTCCACGACCCGTTCATCCTGCGCTACAAGAGCGATCCTCGCTTCGCGGCGTTCTGTCAGAAGGTCGGGCTGCCGACGCCGGCCGGATCGGTGGAGCACGTCGCCGGCTGACCTTAACGCCGTTCCCTGCTACGATCATTAGCACAACCTGCGTCTGACCTGCCGCTCATGCCGGCGGGTCGATCGGCTTCCAAGGATGGAACGACTCACTAAATACCGCCAGAAGCGCAATTTCCAGCGCACCTCCGAGCCCGGCGGCGACGGTAAAACCGCACGCCCCGGCACCGATGACCCTATCTACGTCATCCACAAGCATGACGCGAGCCGGCTGCATTTCGATCTGCGGCTGGAGCAGGATGGCGTGCTGCGAAGCTGGGCGGTGCCGAAAGGGCCAAGTCTGAAGGTCGGCGAGAAGCATCTGGCCGTGGCCGTTGAGGATCATCCGTTCGAGTACAAGGATTTCGAGGGGACGATTCCCGAAGAAGAATATGGCGGCGGGACGGTGATGCTGTGGGATCGGGGGCATTGGCGGGCGAAAAAGGAAAAGGAGGGCCATATCGATTTCGAGTTGAACGGCGAAAAGCTGGCCGGCACCTGGACGCTGGTGCAGATGAGCGGCAAGGCGGCGGATGGCGGCAAGAACTGGCTGCTGATCAAGCGCCACGACCGCAAGCAAACACGCACGCCGGCGCCGCCCGGCGATGACGATGTGAGCGTCGCGAGCGGGCGGACGATGGAGGAGATTGCGCGCGGCGCGAAGTCGAAGGCGCGGCAGGATGTGGCGGCAGAGCAGGCGGCAAAACTAAAAGGCGCGCGCAAGGCCGCGCTGCCGCGCGAGGTGTCGCTGCGGCTGGCGACGCTGGGCAAGCAGGCTCCGGACGGCGATGACTGGCTGCATGAGATCAAGTTTGACGGCTACCGGCTGCTGGCGCGGCTCGATCACGGCAAGGTGCGGCTGCTGACGCGCAACGCGAAGGACTGGAGTGACCGCTTTCCGGTGCTGCGCAAGACGCTGGCCGAACTGAACGTGGACAGCGCGCTGCTCGACGGCGAGCTGGTGGCGCTCGATGCCGCCGGCGTCAGCCGCTTCGGCGCGCTGCAGGAAGCGCTCAGCGAACAGCGCACCGACGCCCTCGTCTATTTCGTCTTCGATCTGCTGTATCTCGACGGCTACGATCTCAAAAAGGTCGCACTCCTTGATCGCAAGCGGGTACTCGCGGAGCTGCTCGGCGCCAATCCGCCCGGCCTGATTCGCTATACCGACCATGTCGCCGGCAACGGCCCGGCCTTCTTCGACAAGGCCTGCGAGACCGGCCTCGAAGGCATCATTTCCAAGCGCGCCGACAGCCCCTACAGCGGCGGGCGCAGCAAGCAGTGGCGCAAAACGAAGTGCAGCAAGGATGCGGAGTTCATCGTCGGCGGCTATACCGATCCGGCCGGCTCGCGCACCGGCTTCGGCGCGCTGTTGCTGGGCGTCTGGGACGACGACAACAAGCTCGCCTACACCGGACGCGTCGGGACCGGCTTTTCGGATCGGCAGCTCACCTCGCTGCACAAGACGCTCAAAAAACTGGAGATCGCCAAGCGGCCGTTCAAGGCGGCGGTCCCGGATTCATCGGGCGTGCACTGGGTGCGGCCGGATCTGGTTGTGGACGTGACGTTCACCGAGCGGACGCGCGACGGGCGGCTGCGCCATCCGAGTTTTCGCGGGCTGCGCGAGGACCGCAACGCGGACGAGATTCGGCTGCATCCGAAGTCTGCGGCGAAGCCGGCACCACAACGGACCAAAATGCGTGCCCGCGGCCGCGGCGAGCAGGTCGCCGGCGTGCGCCTGAGCAACCCGGACCGGGTGCTGTACGAGGAGATGGGCATCACCAAGCTTGATCTCGCGCACTATTACGAAGCGATCGGCGGCTGGATCCTGCCGCAACTGATGGACCGGCCGCTGTCGCTGCTGCGCTGCCCTTCGGGTGCGGGGAACTGTTTTTTTCAAAAGCATCCGGGCGAGGCGCTGGTGCCGGGCATGCCGCGTATCGACATCACCGAAAACAACGGCGATCTCCGAACTTACGTTTACGTGCACGCGCTGTCCGATCTGATCGCGCTGGTGCAGGCGGGGGTACTGGAGATTCACCCCTGGGGCAGCCGCGTGGACAACGTCGACAAGCCCGACCTGATCGTGTTCGATCTCGACCCGTCGCCCGAGGTGAAGTGGGCGGAGGTATTGCGCGTCGCCGGCACGTTGCGCGAGCGGCTGGAGCAGATGGGTCTGACGCCGTTCGTGCGCCTCACCGGCGGCAAGGGGCTGCACCTGGTGGTGCCGCTCCGGCGGCGCGACGGCTGGGACGAGATCAAGGCGTTCGCGCGCGCGGTGTGCGAGGCGCATGTACATGACGAGCCGAAGAAGCTGACGGCGAATATGTCCAAGGCGCGGCGGCGCGGGCGGATCTTCCTCGATTACCTGCGCAACGGGCGCGGCGCGACGGCGATCGCCAGTTATTCGACGCGAGCGCATCCGCATGCGCCGGTTTCGGTACCCGTTCGCTGGGATGAACTCAGTGATTCGATAAAATCGGATCATTATCGGGTGGATAACCTGCCGCAGCGGATGGCGGCGTTGAAGGCTGATCCGTGGGACGGGTTTGAAGCCGCGCGGCGACAGATTACAAAGGCTATGCGGAAGAGTGTCGGGATGAAAACGTAGGAACGAGCCATGAGCAATGGAATGCGCGACAAAACCGGGCGGTGCACCATGACCGCCCGGGCGATGTGGAAAGGCGCGATCTGCTTTGCGGACGTGCGGGTGCCGGTGAAGTTTTTCGCGGCGGTAGCCAGCCAGGACGTGCATTTCCGGCTGCTGCATGCGAAGGACCGGGTGCCGGTGAAGCAGGCGATGGTGAAGCCGGATTCCGGCGACATTGTGCCCTACGCCGAGGCGCGCCGCGCCTTCGTCACCGACGAGCGCGACTGGGTGGTGCTGAACGACGCGGACCTGCAAGCCGTCGAGCCGGAGGAATCGCGCGACGTGGAAATCCTCGAATTCCTGCCGCCGCGCGTGATCGACCATCGTTGGTACCTGCGCCCGTATTACCTCGGCCCGGATGGCGCCGACAAAGCCTATGCGGCACTGATCGCGGCGCTGGACGAGTCCGGCCAGGAAGGCCTCGCCCGCTGGACAATGCGCAAGCAGGAGTACATCGGCGCACTGCGGCTGCACGGGGGTTATCCGGTGCTGGTGTCGCTGCGCCATGCGGGCGAAGTAATCTCGGTGGAGGAGTTGGAGGCGCCGGGCGGGCGCGAACTCGACAAGCGCGAGATCGACATGGCCAAGCAGTTGATCGGCATGCTGGAGGCGCCGTTCGAGCCGGCCGATTACCGGAACGAGCACCGCGCGCGCATTCTCGATCTGATCGAAACCAAGCGCCGCGGCGGCAAGGCGAAGATCATTCCGTTCAAGCGCCCCAAGCCGACCCAGGATCTGTCGAAGGCACTGGAAGCCAGCCTCAAGCAGGAGCGCAAGAGTGCCTAGGAAACACCATCATCGCGAAGCAGCCGAAAGCCGGCGCCCCGGGCTGCGGCCGTTCTGGTCGGGCATCATCGCCTTCGGCCTCGTCAGCCTGCCGGTCAGCCTGTACGTGGCGACACGCTCCAATAAGGTGTCGCTGCGGATGGTCGACGCGGACGGCGAGCCGCTCGCGCGGCGCTACTTCTGCCCCAACGAGGAGCGCCCGCTGGAAGCAGACGAGATCGTGCGCGGCTACGAGGTCGAAAAGGATCAGTTCGTGGTGGTGGGCAACGACGAACTGGACGCGATCGCGCCGCCCAAGTCGCAGGAAATCGACCTGCGCCGCTTCGTCCCGGCGGGCGACATCGACCCGATGTACTTCGAGCGCGCCTACTTCCTCGCCCCGGACAAGGGCGCGACCAAGCCGTACCGCCTGCTGGCGAAAAGCATGGAGGACACCGGCCGCGCCGGCATCGCCACCTGCGTGATTCGCGGCAAGGAGTACCTGATCGCGATCCTGTCCAGCCACGGCATCCTCCGCGCCGAGATCCTGCGCTTCGCCGACGAGCTGCGCACGCCGGACGATATCGGCCTGCCGGAACTCGCCAAACCCGACGCGGCCGCCGTCAAGAAAATCGAAAAGGCGATCAAGGCCGGCAGCCGCAAGACGCTCGACATCGACAAAATGGCCGACGCCCACGCGCAGCGCCTGCTCAAGCGCGTCGACGAAAAGCTCAAGGCGGGCGAAGACGTGATCCACGAGCCGGCCTATGCCGAGGTCGAAGACGACGAGGCGCAGGAAGGTACCGAGCCGGTGGACCTGATGGCGGTGCTCAAGGCTAGCCTGGAGCAGGGAGGCGACGGGGCGCGCGCGTCGAAGCGAAAGGCCGCCGGGCCCAGACCCGGCGGCCGGAGCCGGAAAGCCGACCGTTCGCGCGACGAACTGTATCAACAGGCGCAAAAGATGGATATTCCCGGCCGCAGCAAGATGACCAGGGACGAACTCGCCCGGGCGATCCGCCGCCACTAGAGCGATTCCGCGGCGCTGTAGGGTCATCCCTAGACCGCATTATCCCCTGACCCTTGCTACAATCGAAGCCATTTTTGCAGAGTATGCGCCCATTGGAGTCGGAAACAGCGATCTCGCCGCAACGGGAGCGCGCGGCAATTCCACCGTCCGCGGACATCCTCGTCGTCGACGACAATAAGCCGAATCTCGCCGCCATCGAGGTGGCGCTCGGCGATATGGGCCGGCGGCTGGTCAAGGCCGAGTCCGGACAGGCCGCCCTGCGCGAGCTGCTGACGCGCGACTTCGCGCTGATCATCCTCGACGTGCAGATGCCGGGGATGGACGGCTTTGAAACCGCGCGGCTGATCCGCAACCGCAAGCGCACCCGCCACGTACCGATCATCTTCGTCACTGCCTACACCCGCAACGACGCCGAAATCTTCAAGGGCTACCGCCTCGGCGCGGTCGACTTCATGTTCAAGCCGATCGTCCCCGAGGTGCTGCGCGCCAAGGCGCGGGTATTTGTCGAGTTGCAGGAGCGCACCGCCGAGGTGCAGCACCAGGCCCAGCGCCTGCGCGAGCTGGAACGCCGCGAGAGCCTGCGCCAGATCGCGATCGAGCGCGAACGCTGGAAGGCGGACACGGCGCGGCGCGAAAACCGCCAGAAAGACGAGTTTCTCGCCGTGCTCGCGCACGAGCTGCGCAATCCGCTGTCGCCGATCGTCACCGGCATCCAACTGCTCGAAACCTACGGCAAGGACAACGCCGGCGTGTGCCGCGTACGCGGCATGATGGACCGCCAGGCGCGCCACCTGATGCGGCTGATCGACGACCTGCTCGATGTGGCGCGCATTTCCAGCGGCAAGATCAACGTCGAGATCGGCCGCGTCGCGGTGGCCGAGGCAGCCGGGCAGGCCGCCGACAGCGTCGCCGACATGATCGCCGAGAAGCGCCACACGCTCACCGTGACGCCGCCGGACGAGGCGCTGACGGTCGCGGCCGACCCGGTGCGCCTGACGCAAATTATCGCCAATCTGCTGAACAATGCCGCGCGCTACACCGACGAGGGCGGTAAAGTTCAATTGACTTGGATGCGCGACGGCGACGAAGCGCTGATCCGCGTCAGCGACAACGGCCAGGGGATTTCGCCCGCAATGCTGGAACGTATCTTCGAGCAGTTCGTGCAGGAAGACAGCCGTGGCCGTGGACTGGGTCTCGGCCTCGCGCTGGTGCAGCGGCTGGTCGCGATGCACGGCGGCCGTGTGCGGGCGGCCAGCGACGGCCACGGCCACGGCAGCGAATTCAGCGTCTGGATTCCGCTGGCGGAGCCGGCCGAAGACGATGTGCCGTTGCCGGCGGCGACGGTCGCCGCGGCGTGCGCGCCGCTGAACATCGTGCTGGTCGAGGACGAGACTGACATCCGCGACAGCATCCAGGCGCTGCTGGAAGATTGGGGACACCACGTCGAAACCGCCGCCGATGGCAGCGACGGCGCCATGCTGATCGCGCGGCGCAAGCCCGACGTGGCGATCGTCGACATCGCCATGCCTGGACTGGACGGCTACGCGGTGGCGCGCCAGGTGCGCGGTCATCCCGGCGGCGAGGGCATCCGGCTGATCGCGATGACCGGCTTCGGCCGCGACAACGACCGCCGCCGCGCATTGCAGGCAGGGTTCGATCAGCATCTGACCAAACCGGCACGTCCGGAAGAATTACAACAGGCATTGGTTGCCAATAACTGAGGAGCGAGGTATGGCAGCAGTAACCGCAGAGTCGACCCGCAAGCAGGGTCGTGACAACCTGACCTCCCGGCAGGTGCTGGCCGCCCTGCGCGCGCTCAAGCGCGGCGACTTCGACTTTCGCCTGCCCGACGATTACGAAGGCATCGACGGCGAAATTGCCGACACCTTCAACGACCTCGCGAGCCAGATCACCGACCGCTGCGATGACCTCGGCCGGCTGCGCGTCATGGTCGGCAAGGAAGGCCACACCAAGCAGCGCTGGCGCCCGTCCGACGCGCTGGGCGGTTGGGGCGAGTACGTGCATCACATTAATGCGATGCTCGACGACATCACCTCGCACACCGACGAAATGGCCCGCGTCGTCAGCGCAGTCGCACAGGGCGACCTGACACAGAAGATCGAGCTTGATCATTTCGAGGGCCAGGTCCAGGGCACGTTCCTCAAGGACGCCAAGGCGCTCAACGACATGGTCGAACAGCTCGCGCGCTTCAACTCCGAGGTGACGCGTGTCGCGCGCGAGGTCGGCGTCAACGGCAAGCTGGGCGCGCAGGCCGAAGTCCCCGGCGTATCCGGCGACTGGAAGGAGCTGACCGAGAACGTCAACCTGATGGCGTCGAACCTGACCGCGCAGGTGCGCGAGATCGCGCGCGTGACGACGGCGGTTGCCCAGGGCGACCTGACGCAGACCGTCAACATCGAAGTGAAGGGTGAAATCCTCGAGCTCAAGAACACGATCAACACGATGGTCGGCCAGCTCGGCTCATTCCAGGCCGAGGTGAGCCGCGTGGCGCGCGAGGTCGGCACCGAGGGCCGCCTCGGTGGCCAGGCGCAGGTCGAGGGCGTGTCCGGCGTGTGGAAGGAGCTGACCGAAAACGTCAACTCGATGGCGAACAACCTTACCGACCAGGTGCGCGATATCGCGGAGGTGACGACCGCGGTCGCGAACGGCGACCTGTCGCGCAAGATTACGGTGGAGGTGAAGGGCGAAATCCGCGAACTGAAGCTGACCATTAACGCGATGGTCGATTCGCTGTCGTCGTTCGCCGATGAGGTGACGCGTGTTGCGCGCGAGGTGGGAACCGAAGGCGTGCTCGGCGGCCAGGCCGAAGTGCGCGACGTGTCGGGCATCTGGAAGGAGCTGACCGACAACGTGAATTCGATGGCGACCAACCTCACCAACCAGGTGCGCAACATCGCCGAGGTGTCGGAAGCGGTGGCGACCGGCGACCTGTCGAAGAAGATCACGGTGGACGCGCAGGGCGAGGTGCAGGACCTCAAGAACACGATCAACGCGATGGTGGATCAGCTCAACGCATTCTCCGCCGAGGTGACGCGCGTCGCGCGCGAAGTGGGCGTGGAAGGCAAGCTCGGCGGTCAGGCGGAAGTCGCCGGCGTGCAGGGCATCTGGGAGGAGCTGACCGAGAACGTCAACCTGATGGCGACCAACCTCACCAATCAGGTGCGCGACATTGCCGAGGTCACCACCGCGGTCGCAAAGGGCGACCTGTCGCGCAAGATCGCGGTGGACGCACGCGGCGAAATTCTCGAACTGAAAAACACCGTCAACACGATGGTGGACCAGCTGTCGTCGTTCGCGGCCGAGGTCACGCGCCTCGCGACCGACGTGGGCGTGGAAGGCAAACTCGGCGGCCAGGCCGACGTGCGCGGCGTGTCCGGTACCTGGCGCGACCTGACCGACGCCGTGAACTCGATGGCGAACAACCTGACCGACCAGGTGCGTAACATTTCCGAGGTCGCGACCGCCATCGCGGAAGGCGACCTGCGCAAGAAGATCGTCGTCGACGCGAAGGGCGAAATCCTCGAACTCAAGAACACCGTCAACACGATGGTCGACCAGCTCGACTCGTTCGCCGACGAGGTGACGCGCGTCGCGCGCGACGTGGGTACGGAAGGCAAGCTCGGCGGCCAGGCGTCGGTCGAGGGCGTGCGCGGCACGTGGAAGGAGTTGACCGACAACGTGAACCTGATGGCGTCGAACCTGACGTTCCAGGTGCGCGACATCGCCCAGGTCGCCACCGCCATCGCCCAGGGCAACCTGGGCCGCAAGATCGCGGTGGAAGTGCGCGGCGAGCTGCTCGAACTCAAGAACACGATCAACACCATGGTCGACCAGTTGTCGTCGTTCGCCGACGAGGTGACGCGCGTCGCGCGCGACGTGGGCGTCGAGGGCAAGCTGGGCGGGCAGGCCGAAGTGCGCGGCGTGTCCGGCATCTGGAAGGAACTCACCGACAACGTGAACCTGATGGCGTCGAACCTGACCAACCAGGTGCGCGACATCGCCCAGGTGACGACCGCGGTCGCGAACGGCGACCTGTCCCGGCAAATCACGGTGGAAGTCCGCGGCGAAATCCTCGAACTGAAAAACACCATCAACACGATGGTCGATCAGTTGGGTTCGTTCGCCGACGAGGTCACGCGTGTCGCCCGCGAGGTGGGCACCGAGGGCATCCTCGGCGGCCAGGCGCAGGTGCGCGGCGTATCCGGTACGTGGCGCGAACTGACCGACAACGTAAACACGATGGCCGACAACCTGACCGAGCAGGTACGCGGTATCGCGCGCGTCGTGACGGCGGTCGCGAACGGCGACCTGAAGCAGGAACTGCGCCTCGAAGCCAGCGGCGAAATCGCAACGCTGGTGGCAACCATCAATGACATGATCGATACGCTGTCGCTGTTCGCCGACCAGGTATCGGGCGTGGCGCGCGACGTGGGCGTCGAAGGCAAGCTGGGCGGCCAGGCGGACGTGCCGGGCGCGGCCGGCATCTGGCGCGACTTGACCAACAACGTGAACGAACTCGCCGGCAACCTGACGTTGCAGGTGCGCGCGATCGGCGACGTGGCGACGGCCGTGACCAAGGGCGACCTGACCCAGTCGATCGACGTCGAGGCGCGCGGCGAGGTCGCGTTCCTGAAAGACAACATCAACCAGATGATTCGCACGCTGGCCGAGACCACGCGCGCCAACCGCGAACAGGACTGGCTGAAGACCAACCTGACGCGCTTCACCCGTATGCTGCAGGGCCAGCGCGACCTGCTGACGGTCGCACAGCAGGTGCTGTCCGAGCTGGTCGAGGTGGTCGACGCGCAATACGGCGCCTTCTACATGGCCCAGCGCGACGTCGACGACAACGTCACCCTCAACCTGTTCGCGTCCTACGCCTACACCGAGCATCAGGGCCTCGCGCGCAGCTTCCGGCTCGGCGAAGGCATGGTCGGCCAGGCTGCGTTCGAGAAAGAACGCATCATGATTCTCGACGTGCCGACGGACTACGTGTCCATCGCTTCGTCGCTCGGTGCGGCCGTGCCGCGCAACATTGCGGTGGTGCCGATTCTGTTCGAGTCCGAGGTCAAGGGCGTGATCGAACTGGCGACCTTCCGCGAGTTCACGCCGACGCAGCTCGACTTCATCGACCAGTTGCTGGAAAGCCTCGGCATCGTCGTCGCGACGATCGAGGCGACGATGCGGACCGACCAGTTGCTGATCCAGTCGCAAGGCATGGCCGAGACGCTGCAGAAGCAGCAGGAAAAGCTGCAGCAGACCAACGAGGAGCTGGAAGAAAAGGCGCGCCAGTTGACCAGCCAGAAGGACGAGGTCGAACACAAGAACCGCGAAGTCGAACTCGCCCGCCAGGAGCTGGAGGAAAAGGCCGAGCAGCTCGCGCTCACGTCGAAGTACAAGTCGCAGTTCCTCGCCAACATGTCGCATGAATTGCGCACGCCTTTGAACAGCCTGCTGATCCTGTCGCGCCAGCTGGCCGAGAATGTGCAGGCGAATCTCGACCACAAGCAGGTCGAATACGCCGAGACGATCTACCAGTCGGGCGCCGACCTGCTGGCGCTGATCAACGAGATTCTCGATCTCGCGCGCATCGAGTCCGGCACGATCGCCCTCGACGCCACCGAAATCCAGTTCGGGGTACTGGAGGAATACGTCGACCGCTCGTTCCGCCAACTGGCCGAGGAGAAGGGTCTGGAGCTGTCGATCGAAATCGACAAGCGGCTGCCCGATGCGCTCATTACCGACGACATGCGCCTGCGCCAGATTCTGCGAAACCTGTTGTCGAACGCGATCAAGTTCACCGAAACCGGATCCGTGCGGCTGCGCATCGAATCGCTGGCGCCGGACAAGCTCGGCCAGCCGACCGTCGCCTTCAAGGTTATAGACACCGGCATCGGCATCGATTCGGACAAGCACCAGATCGTTTTCGAAGCCTTCCAGCAGGCGGACGGCGGCACCAGCCGCAAGTACGGCGGTACCGGCCTGGGCCTCGCGATCAGCCGCGAGATCGCGCAGTTACTGGGCGGCGACCTGGGGGTCGAGAGCACCATCGGCCGCGGCAGCACGTTCACGCTGGTGTTGCCGCTGCGCTTTGCGCAGCCGGATGCGCCGCCGCGGGCGGCGGGCGCGGCTGGCGCAGCGCTGGGCGATTTCCCGTTGCTCGACGAGGCTGAGGAAGAGTCGGCGCCGGCGCGGTCGTACAGCACGATCGACGACGATCGCGGCCATATCGGCGACAACGATCGCGTGCTGCTGGTCGTCGAGTACGATGAAACCGTCGCCCGCACGCTGCTCGCGCTGGCGCGCAGAAAGGATTTCCGCGCGGTGGTCGCGTCGAGCGGCTTCGAGGCGATCCAGCTCGCACGCAGCCTGCAACCGGACGCGATCGCGCTCGACCTCAAGCTTCCCGATATGGACGGCTGGGTGCTGCTCGATCGGCTCAAGCACGATTCCGACACGCGCCACATTCCGGTCAGCGTCGTTTCCGCCGGCGAGGACGAGCGGCGCGCGCTACGGCGCGGCGCCGCGGCGTGGCTGCAAAAACCGCTGGCGAAGGCGGCCATCGAGCACGCGCTCGATGCCATCCACCAATATCTCGAGCGCACCGAGAAGCGCCTGCTGGTCGTCGGCACCGACAAGAAGCGGCGCGCGCGCGTCGCCGAGCTGATCGGCAACGATGAGGTGACCGCGACCGGGGCGGTCGACGCCGCCGAGGCGGTGGACATTCTGCAGACGTCCGGCCCGTTCGACTGTGTGGTGCTCGACCTCGATTCGTTCGAGCAGGCCGACGGCGGGCTTGATCTGCTACGCGCCCTCGAGAAGGACGGCCGCCATGCGCGTCTGCCGGTGCTCGTCTGGTGCGATGGCGAACTGCCGGATGCGCAGGCCGAGCAACTCAGGAAAGCGGCCGCCAACCTGCTGGTGAAGACCGCCACATCGGCGGAAAGCCTGCTCGACGAAATGACGCTGTTCCTGCATCGTGCCGAAGCCGATCTGCCCGAGGATCGTTGCCAGATGCTGCGCTCGCTGGCGCACAACGATCCGGTACTGCGCGGCAGCAAGGTGCTGGTCGTCGATGACGACGTACGCAACATCTTCGCGATCACCGCGGTACTCGAAGGTCACGCGATCAATGTGCTGTACGCTGAGAACGGTCACCAGGCGCTCGCGATGCTGGCCGAAAACCAGGACGTCAACGCGGTGCTGATGGACATCATGATGCCGGAAATGGACGGCTACGAAGCCACCCGCCGCATCCGCCAGCAGGACGACAAGAAGGACCTGCCGGTGATCGCGCTGACCGCGAAGGCGATGAAGGGCGATCGCGACAAGTGCATCGAAGCGGGCGCCTCCGACTACATCACCAAGCCGGTCGATTCGGATCAGTTGATTTCGCTGCTGCGCGTCTGGCTCGACCGCTGAACCGGTCATACCCCCTCTCCCTTCCGGAGAGGGGGAACCACCAAAAGCTGCGTTGCAGCGCGCAGGCGGCTACAATGCCCGGTATGGATCAGGACGCTCCGAACCAGACGCATTTCGGCTTTCAGCAAGTCCCGACCGCCGACAAGGCGCGCCGGGTCGGCGCAGTATTCGATTCGGTCGCGACACGTTACGACCTGATGAACGACCTGATGTCGTTCGGCCTGCACCGCCTCTGGAAACGCTTCGCACTGTCACAGACCGGCCTCCGGCCCGGCGGTCGCGCGCTGGATATTGCCGGCGGCACCGGCGACATCGCCCGCGGGCTCGCGCGCCAGGTCGGCGATGCCGGCAGCGTGATGATGGCCGATATCAATCGTGCGATGCTCGACGAAGGCCGCCGCCACCTGGTCGATGCCGGTTTCGGCGCACGTGTCGCGCTGTGCCAGGCCGACGCCGAAGCGCTGCCGTTCCGCGACGACTGGTTCGACTGCGCGACGATCGCGTTCGGCCTGCGCAACGTCACGCGCAAGGAAAACGCGCTGGCGAGCATTTACCGCGTGCTGCGGCCGGGCGGCCGCTTGCTGGTGCTGGAATTCTCACAGCCGACGCTTGCCGCGGTCGAACCGTTCTACGATCTGTATTCATTCAAGGTGCTGCCGTGGCTCGGCAAAAAAATTGCCCATGACGCGCACAGTTACCAGTACCTCGCGGAGTCGATTCGCATGCACCCGGACCAGGTCACGCTGAAGGCGATGATGGAAACGGCCGGCTTTGAGCAGTGCCGCTACTTCAACCTGAGCGGCGGCATCGTGGCGCTGCACATCGGCTATAAATTCTAGGAGCCTATGCAGGAACAACTACAAACGCCTACCTCCACCCGCACGCACACGGGCGAAAAGCGCGCGCCGGCGCCGATCGCCGGCGTCGTCGACCGGGCGCTCAACGCGTACCTGCGCCGCCTCGACGATCCTGAACACAGCCTAAACGGCCTCGCCGGCAGGGTGCTGATTGTCGAGCTGACGGATCTCGGCTGGGTCTTTCAGATCATCTTTTCGATCGACCGCGTTCACGTACGCGGGCGCGGCGAGCTGCCGCCGGACACGCGCCTGTCGGGCAGCGTGATCGCGTTCGGCGATGCTGCCGCGCACCGGTTCCGCGAACTGCCGCGCGGCATTGAGGTAACGGGGGATGCCGAAGTCGCGCAGCATTTTACGCGCCTGCTGGCCGAGGCGGATATCGACTGGGAAGAGGCGCTGGCACGGCGCATCGGCGACTTCCCGGCGCACCAGATGGGCCGGCTGACTCGCAGCGTCGCCGCCTGGAGCCGGCGCGTCGTCAAGGCGCTGACCGCGGACGTCGGCGAATACCTGCAGGAAGAGGCGCGCTACCTGCCGAGCCGGGTGGAGATCGACGCGTTTCTGAGCGACGTCGACACGCTGCGCAACGACTGCGATCGGCTCGAAGCGCGGTTGCAGCGTCTAAAACAATAACCAGCCCTGTAGGAGCGATCTTCGGTCGCGAGGTAATATCATCGCGGCCAAAGGCCGCTCCTACAGAAAGCCGAGCAAACATGAATAACCGCCTGTCGTGATCACCCCCCGCCAAGCCCTGCGGCTGCTGCAAATCAACCTCGTGCTGGCCCGTCACGGGCTGGACGAACTGATCCTGGCGCTGCACATTCTGCGGCCGGTGCGCTTTCTGATGTACCTGTCGCCGTGGCGCTGGTTCAAGACCTTCAAGTATCCGCCGGCGGTACGGCTGCGCCTCGCCTTCGAAGACCTCGGGCCGGTGTTCATCAAGTTCGGCCAGGCGCTGTCGACGCGGCGCGACCTGTTGCCGCCGGACTTCGCCGAGGAACTGGCGCGGCTGCAGGATAACGTGCCGCCGTTTCCCGGCAAGCACGCACGGGCGCTGATCGAACAGGCGCTCGGCCAATCGGTCGAGACGGTCTTTCGGGAATTCGACGAAACGCCGCTGGCGTCGGCGTCGGTCGCGCAGGTGCATGCGGCGACGCTGCACGACGGCACGGCGGTCGTCGTGAAGGTACTGCGGCCGAATGTCGGCAAGGTGATTCGCAGCGACATCGCCGTGCTCTACCTGCTTGCCGATCTCGCCGCGCGCTACTGGCGCGAGAGCCGGCGCTTGCGGCCGCGCGAAATCGTCGCCGAGTACGAAAAGACGCTGCTCGACGAACTCGACCTGATGCGCGAGGCAGCCAACGCCTCGCAATTGCGGCGCAACTTCCTCGGCTCCGACGAGCTGTACATCCCCGACGTGTACTGGGATTTCATCCGCCGCAACGTGATGGTGATGGAGCGCATCGACGGCATCCCGATCAGCGCGGTCGAAACGCTGCACGCGCGCGGCGCGAACATGCAGGTACTCGCCGAACGCGGCGTGGAAATTTTCTTCACCCAGGTGTTCAAGCACAACTTCTTCCACGCCGACATGCACCCGGGCAACTTGTTCATCGACCTGGCCGAGCCGGAAACGCCGCGTTACATCGCGGTCGATTTCGGCATCGTCGGCTCGCTGAGCCCCAGAGATCAGGCCTATCTCGCGAAGAACTTCCTCGCGTTCTTTAACCGCGATTATCACCAGGTGGCCCAACTGCACGTTGAGTCCGGCTGGGTGCCGCAAGGCACGCGCGTCGATGAATTCGAGTCCGCGATCCGCACGGTCTGCGAACCGATCTTCAACCGGCCGCTCAAGGAAATTTCGTTCGGTCAGTTGCTGGTGCGGTTGTTCCAGACCGCGCGCCGCTTCAACATGGAAGTGCAGCCGCAGCTCGTGCTGCTGCAAAAGACGCTGCTCAACATCGAGGGCATCGGCCGCGAGCTGTATCCGGAACTCGACTTGTGGCGCACCGCCAAGCCGTTTTTCGAAGACTGGATGCACGAGCAGCTCGGGCCGGCGTCGGTACTGCGCGACGCCAAGAACGACGCGCCGCTGATGATGCAGATGCTCAAGGACCTGCCGGAAACGCTGCACGACGCGCTCGACCAGGCGCGCAGCGGCACAATGCACATCCAGTTCCACAGCCCCGAATTGACGGAGTTGAAGCAGCGCATCGACCTTATCCAACGGCGCCTGTTCGGCGCCGCCGCCTCTGCCGGCTTCCTGATAGCCGGCGCGCTGCTGCTCGCGCTCCACTTCCAGCCGCTGTGGGTAGGCGCCGGCTCCGCCGGCATCGGCGCCGCGATCCTGGTGCTGAACTGGATGCACGGCTGAGGCCATCGAGGAGGCGCGCATGGCGCAAGCGGCACGACTGATCGCGACTCTCAAAAGTGCGCTCCGAATGCGGGGAATGACCTACGCGGACGTGGCGCGCGCACTCAACCTCAGCGAAGCCAGCATCAAGCGATGCTTTGCACGCGGCACCTTTACCCTGGACCGGCTGGAGCGGATCTGCGCGCTGATCGATCTGCAGATTTCCGATCTCGTTGAACTCGACAACGAGGCGAAGCCCACCTTCACCAGCTTGACGCCGGAACAGGAAGTGGCACTGCTGCAGGACGACAAGCTGCTGCTGATCACGTTCCTGGTGCTGAACCGCTGGCGCTTCGAAGATATCGTCAAGGCGCACCGGATCAGCGAGCACGAAGCTATTCGGCTGCTGTCGCGACTGGACCGGCTCGGCATGATCGACCTGCTGCCCGGCAACCGCATCCGGTTGCGGACGGCGCACAATTTCTCATGGCGCAAGGATGGGCCGGTACAACGGTTCTTCGAGCGGGAAGTCCTGCCGGATTTTCTCGCCTCCCGGTTCGCCGGACCGCGCGAAGACCTGAAGTTCGCCGGCGGATTGCTGTCGCGCAGGTCGCTTGAAGCCTTCCGGCAGGGAATTGAGCGGTTGGCGCGCGAATTCAACGAGCTGGTCGAAGCCGACGCTGCGCTGCCGCTTAAAGAGCGCTTCAGTTGCGGCGCGCTGCTTGCGATTCGACCTTGGGTGTTCTCGCATTTCGCGCGGCTCGAACGCAGCGGGACGCCGGCCGAACCCGATAAAGTCTAATTTAAGAATACTTTCGGTGGTAAAACACGCTCCGGGTGCGAAAGCCGTTGCACCGGGCGATACCCGCCGCCAATCTGCCTCCCCTGTACCCACACAGGAGGCCGATGATGAAAACACTACCGTTCGCCGCCTTGATCTTGTGCATGAGCCTGCTCGGGGGCTGCGCCACGCTCGGGACGGTATCGCATACCACGAGTAATCTGGTCGATTTTCTTTACCCGAAGGGCCAACCGAAACCGATGGCCGCACAAACGGCGACGCTCAAGTTGCCGGTGCGCGTCGGGATCGCATTCGTACCCGCATCCACCGCCGACCAGACGCACGGTTATTCAAAGGCGGCCGTCCTGAACATGGCGGAGCAGAACCAATTGCTCAGCGAAGTCGCGCGCCACTTCAGCCGCTATCGCTTCGTCAAGTCGGTCGAGGTGATTCCCGACAGTTACCTGATGCCGGGCGGCGGTTTCAACAATCTGGATGCGATCGCCTCGATGTACGGCGTCGATATCATCGCGCTGGTGTCTTACGACCAGGTGCAAACGGCCCGCGAAAATGCGTGGTCGCTGCTCTATCTGACGGTGATTGGCGCCTATTACGTTCCTGCAGAAAAAAACACGACGACAACATTTGTCGATACCGCCGTATTCGATGTCGCCAGCCGCAAGCTGCTGTTTCGCGCGCCCGGCATTGGCCGCACTCACGACAGCGCCGCAATCGTGAACCAGGGCGACGCGTTGCGCGCCGGCCGGCGCGCCGGCTTTGAAGATGCGTTCCGGCAAATGATCGGCAATCTCGACAACTCGCTCGCGACTTTCAAGCAGAAGGTCAAAAGCAACCCGCAGACCTACAAGGTCGCCTACGCGCCGGGCTACAGCGGTGGCGGCGGCGCAATCGGCTTCTGGGTCATACTGCTGGCGCTCGTGGCGCTGTTCTGGCGGGCGATCACCGTGCGGATCGGCACGAGTCGCACGCCGTCGCGCGACAGCGTCGGCAGCTGATGCTGCAAAACCCGCAGCGTGGTGGGATAAGGATGGCCGATGGCGACCGCCGTTCCGTGGCGTTTGGCGATCGCGATCAGTTCCTTGAGCTGCCGATTGATGGCCGCCTTGGTCTGCACGTCGTCGAGAAACACGTCGCGCGACGTGGCCGGCACGCCATAGTCGCGCGCGATCCGATAGGCGACGGTGCGCGGCGTTGTCCGACTGTCGACGAAAAACAGCGGCGTAGCGAATTGCTTCAGCGTTTCCATCAGCCATGCCATGTCGCCGGGGTGCTGCGTCAGGAGGCTCCCCATGTGATTGTTGACACCGTCGACGTCCGGGATCGCGGCCAGGTCGGCGCGCACGGTGGTGACGAATTCGTATCGCGTCATCGGCAGCGTCAGGCCGCCCGGCCCCAGCTTTTCGTGACCGAGCGCTTCAAGCGGCAGATGCAGCAGCACTTCCTTGCCGGCTTCGTGGGCGGCGCGCGCCAGTCTCGCCGCATACGGCGTATCCGGCAGGAAAGCGCAGGCGACCGGGCCGGGCAGCGCGACCGCCTGCTTGTCGAGCGTGAGGCTGTTACCGAGGTCGTCAATGATGATTGCGATAACGGGATCGCTTTTGGCGAGAGCAGGTCGGATCGGCAGCAGAAACAGGAACGTAAAGCAGAGAACGACTGGGAGGCGCATGCGGCATTGTAACCGCGATTGAATCTAGTGAGTCGGTGCGTTCGGTAGCTGATACGTCCCGAACGTAAACGAATACAGCCGCACGCCGTCCGGCACGATGAACCGAATCGTGTGGCGCCCGTACGGCGCACGATTGGCAATCGGCCAGTACAGCCGCGGCTCGTTGACCGTCATCCACGTCTTGCCGTTTTTGAATTCGATGTCGGTACCGCGAAACTGCGGCGGGACCGGCTTGCCGTCGAGCGTCACCTCGATGCGCTTTGCGCCGCCGCCGGTGTCCATCACGACGTAAGGCGCCTGCGCAAGGTAGTTGAGGCCGATCTTGCCGGCGCCGACGCTTTCGACGTAGTCGTGCGTGCCCTTCCAGCGGCCATCGAGATAAATTTCGTCTTCGCCGAGTTGCGCCGGCATGTGGAAAGTAAGCGTCTTGCCGGTTTCCGGCTGGGTACTGTTGCCAAGCGACTGGCGCAGGAAACCGGGGCCGGCATACAACTCGCCGGTCTGCGGCTGGCCGGACGGAATCAGGTCGAGTTTCGGATCGAGCGGCTCATCCGGCGGCAGATCCTTGTGACCGGCCAGTTCGAGCTGATGGCGGATGACCTGCTCTTCGTGCTCGTAATCGCCCTCGCCGAACTTGTGATAGACGATTTCGCCCGCCGGATTGACCAGATACTTGCCCGGCCAGAAGTGATTGCCGAAGTTGCGCCACACCTGCATGTGCGCGTCCATCAGGATCGGGTAGCTGAGGCCTTCGCGCTTCACGCCGATCAGCACATTTTCCGGTACGCCCTCAAACTGAAACTCGGGGCTCGCCACGCCAATGATCACCAGGCCGTGGTCCTTGTAGCGCTGCCAGTAGATCTCGTCGAACGGGTTGGCGCGAATGCAATTGATGCAACTGTAGGTCCAGAAGTCGATCAGGATGACCTTGCCTTGCTTCTCCAGCTGCTGCAGGTTGAGCGGCCCGGAATTGATCCAGCCACCCTCGGCGGGCACCTGCTGAATTGTCGGCACGAGTTGCTTGCGATTCGCGAACAGACGCTTTTCGGCATTCACTGCCGGTCCGGCGGTTTTCTCTTTATTGCTGCTGCCGAGCAAGCTCTTCGGCGCCGGGGTCGCGCCCGCGATCGGCATCAGGTAGTAGCGCACCACGGGAATGGTGGCGTAGGCGAGCGCACCCGCTGCGACGAGCGCAACCACGATAATAACGATAACCGCCAGTCCGCGTTTCATATCAGCCTCCAGCTTTTCATCTCATGATACGCGCGAATGCGGCGAGGCTACCTTTTGCACCATCGCGCCGGGTTCACCGGCTGCTTGTCGTGGCGGATCTCGAAGTACAGTGCCGGCTGGTGCTGGCCGCCGCTGTCGCCGAGCGCGGCGATCGTGTCACCGGCGTTGACCCAGTCGCCCACCTCCTTATATAGACTCTGGTTGTGCGCGTACAGGCTCAGATACCCGCCGCCGTGGTCGATGATCAGCAGCAGACCGAAGTGTGGCAGCCAGCCGGCGTAGACGACGCGGCCGTGGGCGATCGCATGCACCGGCTCACCCGCCTTGCCGCCGATCAACACGCCCTGCCAGTGCAGATGGCCGTCGGCGCGTAGCGACCCGTACGTCGCGAGGTGCGGGCCGCTTACCGGCCAGGCGAGTGTGCCGTGCAATGAGGCGAACGAGCGACTGTCGAGGTTGTCGGGGATGTCCGCGAGCGCATTGGTCAGGCTGGCGATCAGGCGTTCGAGACGTTGCTTGCTGCGCTTGAGCTTCGCCAGTTCGCTGTGATGCTGGTCGATCGACGTGTCGACTTTCGCCAGCACGGCTTTGCGCGCATCGCGGCGCTGTTCGATGGCGGCTAGCGCCGTGTGGCGTTGGCCCTGCAGATCGGCGAGATGGATGAGCTGATCGCCGATTGCCTGTTTTAATTGCGCGAGGCGTTCGAGGCGCGCGTTGAAATCGGCGATGCGCGCCGTGCGCGCCTGGTTGAAATAGTCGTAATAGGTCAGCATGCGCTCGACGCGCGCCGGGTCCTGCTGGTTGAGCATCAGCTTCAAGCGGTCCTGCCGGCCGGCGATGTAGGCGGCCCGGATCTGCGCGCCGAGCACCTGCTTTTCGGAATCCAGCTTGTCCTGCTCGCTCGCCTGTTCCTGCTTCAGCTTCGCGAGCTTCGCCTGGGCGGCATTAATCTGCTGTTCGACATCGTGCAGCGCTGAGCTCGCCTGGCCGAGCGCGCGCTCGCTGTCGCGCAATTGCGCGGCGAGCTGATCGTGGCGCGCAACGGCGTGGTCGAGCGCTTGTTTGACGGCGGCGATTTTCGCCTTGATGGCAGCGAGTTGCTGCTTTTGGGCCGCGGCCTGATCCCTGGCATAAACGTTCGGCGTTGCGGCGAACGCGAGGCTCACCGCCACCAATAGCAAGGCGACGAATCTCATTCGACTCCGAGCTGGATCAACGAGTGGCCTGTCATCTCGGCCGGCTGATCGAGGTCGAGGAGCGAGAGCAGCGTCGGTGCGACGTCGGCGAGTACACCGTCATTCAACTCCGCTTTCCGGCCGAAGTAGACGAACGGTACCGGGCCGGTGGTGTGCGCGGTCTGCGGCTGGCCCGTTTCCGGATCGCGCATCACTTCGACATTGCCGTGGTCGGCGGTGACCAGCAGCTCGCCGCCCACTTTGGCGAGCGCGTCTGTGATACGGCCGAGCGCGGCGTCGACCGCCTCGACGGCCTTGACCGCGGCGCCTTCGTCGCCGGTGTGGCCGACCATGTCGGCGTTGGCGTAGTTGCAGATGATCAGGTCGTAGTGGCCCCCGGCAATCGCATCGACCAGGCGGTCGGTCAACTCGACCGAACTCATCTCCGGCTGCAGGTCGTACGTCGCGACCTTCGGCGACGGAATCAGCGTGCGGTCCTCGCCGGGGAACGGGCGCTCCTCGCCGCCGTTGAAGAAGAACGTAACGTGCGCATACTTCTCGGTTTCGGCGATGCGCAGTTGCTTCAAGCCGCTTTGCGCGACGATCTCGCCGAGGATGCGCTTGGGCGTTTCGGGCTCAAACGCGACGGGGATGTCGAAGTCGCGCTGGTATTGCGTCAGGCTGACGAATGCTGCGAGCCGGGGGCGGATTTCGCGTTTGAAGCCATCGAAGTCGTCTTCGATGAACGTGCGCGTCAACTGGCGCGCGCGGTCGGCGCGGAAGTTCATGAAGACGATCGCGTCATTATCGGCAACGGTGACCGCCTCGCCGCCCGGCGGCGCGATGCGCGTGGCTTTGACGAATTCGTCGGTTTCGCCACGGTCGTAGGCGGCGTGCAAACCGCTGACACCGTCCGGCGCTTCATAGTCGGCTTTCGCCTGCGTCATCAGGTTGTAGGCGGCTTCGACCCGGTCCCAGCGCTGGTCGCGGTCCATCGCGTAGTAGCGACCGATCAACGATGCGAGGCGCCCGCGGCCACAGTCGGCGAACACTTTGTCGAGCGCCTGGAACGAGGCTTCGGCGCTCTTCGGCGGCGTATCGCGCCCATCGGTGATCGCGTGCACGAACACCCGCTCCGCACCGCGCGCGACGGCAAGCCGCACCATTGCGTGAATGTGCGACTCGTAACTGTGCACGCCCCCGGGCGACAGCAGGCCGACGATGTGTACCGCACCGCCGGCGGCCTTCGCTGCATCGACCGCGCCGGTCAGCGCCGGGTTGTCGTTGAACGAGCCGTCTTCGATCGCGCGGCTGATGCGCATCGAGTCCTGGTACAGCACGCGCCCGGCGCCCAGGTTCAGATGGCCGACTTCGGAGTTGCCCATCTGCCCCTCGGGCAAGCCGACCGCCTTGCCGGAGGTGTGCAGCAGCGAATGCGGGCAGTCGCGCCACAGCCGGTCCCAGTTCGGAGTGTCGGCGACAGCAATGGCGTTGTCGGTGGTGTCTTCGCGATAGCCCCAGCCGTCGAGGATCGCGAGCACGACGGGGCGGGGCCGGTCGGGCATCGGAGGTCTCTTTTAATAAGTCAGTGATGAGTTAGGTAGTTTAGAGGCTTTGCCCGGCCGCCACAAAGCGCGCGAAGCGGCCTGTTATAATGTCGCGCTTGTCCGCCAGCCGTTCCCGGAATTTATGGACCAGATTGCCCCGTTCATCCAGCGTCATCCCTACCTGATTCTCGCTGCCGGTGCGCTGATCGTCGCGCTGATCGTCGACGAGCTGGTGCGCCGCGTGCAGGGCAAAAACGACATCGGCCCGAACGATGCGATCCGGCTGATCAACCAGGGCGCGATTGTCATCGACCTGCGCGGCGCGGACCAGTACAAGCAGGGCCACATCGGCGAAGCGCGCAACGTGCCGATGGCAGAACTCGACACGCAGCTCGACAAGCTCGGCCGCAAGGGCGATCAGGGCGTGCTCGCCTACAGTGCCGACGGCAAGGAAGGCGCGCAGGCGATCAAACGGCTGGCGGCGAGCGGTGTCGGGCCGGCCTTCAACCTGAAAGGTGGCTTTGCGGCGTGGCGGCGCGAAAACCTGCCGGTCGTGAAAGGCTGAGGCTGATGCCCGACGTTACGATTTATCTGACCTCGTGGTGCGGCTTCTGCCGACGCGCCAAAGCGCTGCTCGATGAGAAGGGCGTCGCGTATCATGAGATTGACGTCGAGGCCGAACCGGGCGGCCGCGCCGAGATGATGCAGCGTTCCGGTCGCCGCACGGTCCCGCAGATTTTTATCGACGGTGCGCCGATCGGCGGCTGCGACGAGCTGTACGCACTCGATGCAAACGGGCGGCTCGACAAGCTGCTGAACACTTCGAACCACGAACCCGATTGACAGGATGTTTCCATGACCGACGAATCCAGACCCAATGGCAACGGCGCCGGCGAAGCCGAGCAGGCCGAACAGAATTTCAAGCTCGAAAAGATTTACCTGAAGGACACGTCGTTCGAGTCGCCGCGCTCGCCGGCGGTGTTTTCGCAGCAGTGGCAGCCGGAAATCTCGCTCAACCTGCAGACGAAGGTCGAGCAGATTGCCGAGACGGCTTATGAAGTCGTGTTGACGGTGACCGTCGAGGCCAATGCCGAAAGCCGGCCGATTTTCCTGGTCGAACTGCAGCAGGCGGGCATTTTCACGGTCGCCGGCTTCGACGACGGCCAGCGCGGACAGTTGCTGGGCGGCTTCGCGCCCGGCGTGCTGTTTCCATACGCGCGCGAGGCGATCGGCGAACTGGTCGCCAAGGGCGGCTTTCCGCAATTGCTGCTGCAGCCGGTCAACTTCGACGCACTCTACCAGCAGCAGCGCCAGCAGGCCGATCTGGCCGCGGGCGGCACCGCCGGCACCGCGTAAATGGAAGGCACCGGGGCAGGCGAGCGCCGGCCGATCGCCGTACTCGGCGCCGGCGCCTGGGGCACCGCACTCGCCTGCCAGCTCGCCCGCAACGGCCGCGACGTACGGCTGTGGGGGCGGGATCCTGCGCAGATTGAAAAGCTGCGCGCCACCGGCCGCAACGCCCGCTATCTTCCCGAGATCGAACTGCCGCCGAACGTATTCCCGCAGCCGTCGCTCAAGGGCGCAGTGGCGGGCAGCGGCGACATTCTCGTCGCCGTCCCCAGTGGCGCCTTTCGCGAAACGCTGACGGCACTCGCCGATACTGCGCAACGGCCCTTTCGGCTGGCATGGGCCACCAAGGGTCTCGAGCTCGACAGCGGCAAGCTGCTGCACCAGGTCGCGGCGGAAGTGCTGGGCGACGAGACGATCCTGGCCGTGATATCCGGCCCCAGCTTCGCGCGCGAAGTCGGCGCCGGGCTGCCCACCGCCGTCACTGTCGCAAGTACGGACGAGGCTTTCGCCGACGCGCTGGTCGACGCTTTTCATGGCGAACGTTTCCGCGTGTATACCGCGACCGATCTGGTCGGCGTCGAAATCGGCGGGGCGGTCAAGAACGTGATCGCGATAGCCGCCGGCATTGCCGACGGCCTGGCCTTCGGCGCCAATGCCCGCGCCGGGCTGATTACCCGTGGCCTCGCCGAAATCATGCGCCTCGGTGCGGCGCTCGGCGCGCGGCCGGAAACGCTGATGGGTCTCGCCGGCCTCGGCGACCTCGTGCTGACCTGCACCGGCGACCTGTCGCGCAATCGGCGGCTGGGGCTCGCGCTCGCCGCCGGAAAATCCCGCGAGGCGGCCGTCGCGGAGATCGGTCAGGCCGTCGAAGGCATCGGTGCGGCCAAGGTGGTGCATCGACTCGCCGCCGAACAGGAGATCGAAATGCCGATCACCGAGCAAGTTTATCGCGTGCTGTATGAGGCGCTCGGCCCGCGCGAGGCAGTGGAAACCCTGTTCAACCGGGCGCCCAAAAGCGAATTCGAATAATGGAACGCCATAGCTTGCGCAGGCTGGAAAGTTAGGCTACGGTCGGGTTGAACATCGCCCACACAAGGAACTCGCATCATGGACGGTGCGGATGTCGCTGACGACCTTACCTCTCCAATCCACCTCACCCATCCGCATGCGGACGGCGTTGATACCGTTCTGACACCGGCAGCGCTGGCGTTTATCGCCGACCTGGCCGAGCGGTTTGGCCCGCGCGTCGACGAACTGCTGGCGCGCCGCGCCGAGCGGCGCCGGGTGATTGCCGATGGCGCAACGCTCGATTTCCTGTCCGAAACTGAAGCCCTGCGGGCGGCCGACTGGCACGTCGGCGCCATTCCCGACGAGCTGCGCGACCGCCGCGTCGAAATCACCGGGCCGGTCGAGCGCAAGATGATCATCAACGCGCTCAATTCCGGCGCCTGCGTATTCATGGCGGACTTCGAAGACTCGCTGGCGCCGACCTGGGAGAACGTGGTCGCCGGGCAGGTCAACCTGCGCGATGCGGTGCGGCGCACGATCGGGTTCACCAATTCCGACGGCAAGCAATACGCGCTCAACGACAAGACCGCGGTGCTGATGGTGCGCCCGCGCGGCTGGCATCTGCCGGAAAAGCACCTGCTGATCGAGGACGAGCCGATCCCGGCGGCGCTGGTCGATTTCGGGTTGTTTTTTCATCACAACGCGCGCGAACTGCTGCGCCGCGGGACTGCTCCCTATTTCTACCTGCCGAAGATGGAAAGCCATCTCGAGGCGCGCCTGTGGCGCGATATTTTTGAGTACGCCGAGCGCCAGTCAGGTTTGAAGCGCGGCAGCGTCAAGGCGACGGTGTTGATCGAAACGCTGCCGGCCGCGTTCGAGATGGACGAAATCCTTTATGAACTGCGCGACTATATCGTGGGCCTGAATTGCGGGCGCTGGGATTACATCTTCAGCTACATCAAGACCTTCCGCGACCGTCCCGATCACGTGCTGCCCGACCGCGGCGCGGTGACGATGACGACGCATTTCCTGCGCTCGTACTCGCAATTGCTGATCAAGACCTGTCACCGCCGCGGCGCCTTTGCGATGGGCGGCATGGCCGCGCAGGTGCCGATCAAGAACGACGAGGCCGCGAATCGCGACGCGCTCGACAAGGTGCGCGCCGACAAGCTGCGCGAGGTCGGCGACGGTCATGACGGCACCTGGGTCGCGCATCCGGGGCTGGTGCCGGTGGCAATGGCAGTTTTCAACGAGCACATGGAAGGCTCCAACCAGGTCGGCCGCCTGCGCGAGGACGTGAGCGTCGGCGCGGCGGATCTGCTGCGGGTGCCGGAAGGCCCGATCACCGAGGCCGGCATGCGCAACAACATCAGCGTCGCGATCCAGTACCTCGCGGCGTGGCTCGAAGGTTCGGGCTGCGTGCCGATCAATCACCTGATGGAAGACGCGGCGACCGCCGAGATCGCGCGCACGCAGCTCTGGCAGTGGCTGCACCACGGCGCGACGCTCGACGACGGGCGGCGCATCGACGAATCGCTGCTGCAGGACATCCAGGATGCCGAACTGATCGCGATCGAGAACCGCGGCCCGCGCCTGCCGTACACCGAAGCGGCGCAAATGTTGTACGAGGCGACGGCGGCACCGGAGTGTGCAGAATTTCTGACCCTCGCTACTTACGATCACCTACCGTAGTTCACTCACATAGGAAGCCATAGCCATGGACGACTTCGCTTCAATCGAAACCCTCAAAGAGGACTGGGCCAACAACCGCCGCTGGCGCGGAATAAGGCGCGACTACAACGCGGAAGATGTCGCGCGCCTGCGCGGCAGCGTGCCGATCGAATACACGCTGGCGCGCCGCGGCGCCGAGAAACTCTGGCATTTGCTACGCACCGAAAAGTTCGTCAACGCACTCGGTGCGATGACCGGCAACCAGGCGATGCAGCAGGTCAAGGCGGGTCTCAAGGCGATCTACTGCTCCGGCTGGCAGGTTGCGGCCGACGCCAATACCGCCGGGCAGATGTATCCGGACCAGTCGCTGTATCCGGCCGACAGCGTGCCGGACGTGGTGCGCAGCATTAACAATGCGTTTCAGCGCCTCGACCAGATTCAATGTGCCGAAGGCCAGCCGATGGAGGATGTGTACGCGCCGATCGTCGCCGACGCCGAGGCCGGATTCGGCGGCGTACTGAATGCGTTCGAACTGATGAAAAACATGATCGCCGCGGGCGCGGCGGGCGTGCACTTCGAGGACCAGTTGTCGGCGTACAAGAAGTGCGGCCACATGGGAGGCAAGGTACTGGTGCCGACCAGCGAGGCGGTGCAGAAGCTGGTCGCGGCGCGACTGGCGGCAGACGTGCTGGGCGTGCCGACGGTGCTGATCGCGCGCACCGACGCCAACGCAGCCAGCCTGCTGACCTCCGACATCGACGAACGTGACGCGCCGTTTCGCACCGGCGAGCGCACGCCGGAAGGTTTTCATGTCGTCAACGCCGGCATCGACCAGGCGATCTCGCGCGGTCTGGCTTATGCGCCGTACGCCGATCTCGTCTGGTGTGAAACGGCGCATCCCGACCTCACCGAAGCGCGCCTGTTCGCCGAGGCGATTCGCCGCGATCATCCGGACAAGCTGCTCGCCTACAACTGCTCGCCATCGTTCAACTGGCGGCGCCACCTCGACGACACCACCATCGCCGGCTTCCAGAAGGAACTCGCGGCGATGGGCTACAAGTTCCAGTTCGTCACGCTGGCGGGCTTCCACGCGCTCAATTACTCGATGTTCGACCTCGCGCACCGCTACCGCGATCACCAGATGGCCGCGTACGTGCAACTGCAGCAGGCAGAGTTCGATGCCGAGAAACGCGGCTACACGGCGACCAAGCACCAGCGCGAAGTCGGCGCGGGTTATTTCGACCAGTTGACGCAGGTGATCAATGGCGGCGCGTCCGGGTTGACTGCCTTGGCCGGGTCGACGGAAGAAGCGCAGTTTGATCCGGCCGCGGACGTGGCGATGGCTACGGCTAAGAGGCCCGCTTAATCAGTCGGCACCGCCGCTGAAGGCCTGCTGGCGCCACGCCTCGTACACCACGACCGCCACCGAGTTGGATAAATTCAGGCTGCGGTTGTTGGGTCGCATCGGCACGCGCAGCACCCGCTCCGGCCCCAGTTCGTCCAGCAGCGCCTGCGGCAGGCCGCGCGTTTCGGGGCCGAACAGGAACGCGTCGCCGGGCTGAAAGTCGACTTCGGCGTAACTCCGGCGTCCGCGCGTGGAAAGCGCAAAGAAGCGGGCATCCGGCAGTGCCGCGCGGCAGGCGGCGAGATCTTCGTGCTCGAGGACGCTCGCGTACTCGTGATAATCCAGCCCCGCGCGGCGCAACTGGCGTTCCTCCAGCGTAAATCCCAGCGGATGCACCAGGTGCAACGTCGCGCCGCTGTTAGCGCACAGGCGGATGATGTTGCCGGTATTGGGCGGAATTTCCGTCTGATACAATACGACGTTAAACATTCGCTTGGGTGATCACATGCAGGACAGTTCGCTCGACCCGTCGCTCGCGCTGGAGTTCGCCGGGCTGAAGCTCGCAACCCCGATCGTGCTGTTGTCGGGCTGCGTCGGGTTCGGCGAAGAATATACGCGCGTCGCCGGTTTTTCCAACCGCGACGCCGGCGCGGTCTGCCTCAAGGGTACGACGCTGAACCCCCGGCTCGGTAACCCGCCGCACCGCATCGCGGAAACGCCGATGGGCATGCTGAACGCGATCGGCCTGCAGAATCCGGGCGCGCATGCGGTGGTTGACGACATCCTGCCGGCGCTCGATTTCAGCGAGACGCGCTTCATCGCCAATGTCTCCGGCTCGACCGTCGAGGAATACATCGAAGTCACGCGCATCTTCGACGATTCGCCGATCGACGCGATCGAAATCAACATCTCCTGCCCGAACGTCAAGGAAGGCGGCGTCGCGTTCGGCAACGATCCGGACATGTCGGCGCGGGTAGTCGAAGCGTGCCGCGGGGTAACCGACAAGCCGCTGATCACGAAGCTGTCGCCCAACCAGACTGATATCGCCTACAACGCGAAGCGCTGCATCGAGGCGGGCACCGACGCGTTTGCCGTCATCAACACGGTGATGGGCATGGCGATCGACATCAATACCCGCCGGCCGGTAATCGGCAACATTCAGGGCGGGCTGTCGGGTCCGGCGATCAAGCCGATCGCACTGTTGAAGGTGCGCGAAGTGGCCTCCGTCGCCCGCCGCCACAATATCCCGATCATCGGCCAGGGCGGCATCGCCAACGCCCACGACGCGATCGAGTTCCTGATCGCCGGCGCGAGCGCGGTAGGCGTCGGCACCGCGCTGTTTTACGATCCGCTGATCTGCCCCAAGATCAACGCCGGCATCGCCGAATACCTGCATCGGCAGGGTTACGCGAAGGTCAGCGATCTGACGGGGGCGCTGATAGAGCCGGACTCCGCCACCGCCTGCTCGTAGCCGGGTATTCCGAAACTACCGCATATCCTGCCAATAAGCCCTTGTATCCGCTGATTTTCTTTACAAGGCTCCCGATGTAACTTATGCTGTCGCGGCTCGCCCGAGCTACGGGTAAGCCCCATATTGCGGCCCTCCCGCGGGACGGTCGTGCGCCGGCCGCGGCCGGCAGGGAGCGGGGATTGCTATCAATTCTAAAAAATCGGCGGCCGACGACGGGACTGGCCGGCTTCGCCTACGACGCCGACGGTCTCGGCGTAGCGCGTGTTGCGCGCGACAAGGCACGCCGGCCACGCCTGACGAGCTGCCGCTACCTGCCCTGTAATGACGAACCCGGCCGTGCGGCCGCGGCAGAGGCCGCCACCCACCAGCTCGGCCTGCAGCATCTCAAGGCAACGACAGTTATCGACGCCGCGGCCTACCAGCTTCTGCTCGTGGAAACGCCGGACGTACAGCCTGACGAACTGCGCGGCGCGGTGCGCTGGCGCATCAAGGATCTGATCGATTTCCACATCGACGATGCGGCGATCGACGTGTTCGAAGTGCCGGGCCAGCACAGCACCGCCGCAGGTGGTCATCTGATGTACGCCGTCGCGGCGCGCAGCCAGGCGGTACAGACAAGCATCCGCCGGCTCGAAGGCGCCGGCGTCGATCTCGCCAGCATCGACATCCCCGAAATGTGTTTGCGCAACGTTGCCGCGCTGCTGCCGGAGGACGTCGAGGGTGTGGCGCTTTTATATCTCGCCCGCGACGCCGGCTGGATCGTGGTCACCCGCCAGCACACCCTGTATCTCGCCCGCCGAATCGAAACCGGTTACGCCGAACTGGACGCCGCGTTCGACGATCCGGCCCGCTTCGAGGCGCTTGCCAGCGGCATCGTACTCGAACTGCAGCGTTCGCTCGACTATTACGAAAGCCATTTCACGCAGCCGCCGGTGGGCCACGTCGCGATCGCGCCGGCCGCGGTGCCGCTCCACGGCCTCGAAGCGTTCCTGAGCCGCAGCCTCAACGTGCAGGTGATCGGCTGCGATCTGAACGCGCTGCTGGACGTCGACGAGCCCTGGGATGCCGGCCTGCAGGGCCGCTGCCTGCCGGCGCTGGGCGCTGCGCTGCGCCTGGAGGCGACGACTCTGTGAGCGCGGTCCTGAACCAGCAGATCAACCTCTACCAGCCGATCTTTCGCAAGCCGCGCAAGGTTTTTTCGGTGCGGACGATGGTCCAGGCCGCCGGCATCGTGCTGCTCGCGCTGATCCTGCTCTACGGCTGGGCGGTCTGGCAGACGCACCAACTGCATAACCGGCTTGTCGCGATGCAGGGCCAGCAGGCTCACGACAGCGAAGTGCTCAGTCGGCTCGAAGCGACACTGGCGAAGCGCCGCCCCAGTGCGGCGCTGACGCAGGCGCTGGCCGCGGCCGAATCCGAACGCGATGCGCGCGAGGCACTGCTCAAGGCGCTGACGGCGCCGCACCGGGCCAACACCACCGGCTTCGCGCCGGCTCTCGAAGGACTCGCACGCACGCCGGTCGACGGGCTGTGGCTGACGGGCATCACGCTGGCCGACGGCGGCGACCAGATTCAGTTGACCGGCGCCACGACCCGCTCGACGCAGGTGCCGAAGCTGGTGCGAGACCTTGCCGATGCGCCGGCTTTCGCCGGGGTCGAATTCAAGCGGCTGCAGATCGAGCGCGATACAAGCAAATCAGGGCCGGGGCGACTCGATTTCGTATTGTCCACGACCGCCGAAAAGGCAAAACCCTGATGCGCGCACGCCTGGAAATGTGGGTGACGCGGGCCAACGCGCTCAGCCTGCGAGAACGCGGCCTGTTGATGCTCGCCGTGCTGGCGGTGCTGATCGGACTGTGGGAAATCATTTTCTTCGCGCCGTTGCAGCACAAGCAGGCGGCACTGCAAAAGCAGGTCGCGACGCTGCGCGGCTCGGTTGCCGATCTCAACCGGACGATCACCCAGGCAGCCGAACAGAGCACCACCGATCCGAACGTGGCATTGCGCGCGCGACTCGCCGCGGCCCGCAAAGCGAGCGCGCAAATAGACCGGCGGCTCAAGGCGATCACCGCCGGGCTGATCGCGCCACGCGAAATGGCGGCGGTGCTGGAAAAGGTGCTGAAGGCGCAGCACGGCCTCAAGCTGATCAGCATGACCAACCTGCCGGCCGCACCGGTGGCACTCGGCGACGGGAAGGCGTCGAAGGCGAAGGTATTCCGCCACGGATTGACCTTGACGTTCGAGGGCGGCTATCTCGATACGCTCACGTATCTCGAAAAGCTCGCGAACCTGCCGTGGCATTTTTACTGGGACAAGCTCGAATTGCACGTGAAGCGGTATCCTGTCAGTCGCGTGACGCTTACGGTGCATACGCTGAATCTGAAAGAGGGGTGGATTGGTGTTTAGGGGGACGGGGTTCGGGTGGGAAGCCGCTATTGTTGCGCTTGCTTTCGTGTCGGTCTGCGCCTGCGCCGGGACACTTCACGATCCGACGCGGCCGGATTATTCGTCCACCGCCAGGACGGTGCACGCCGCACCACGCTGGCAGCTGAACTCGACGCTGATTTCCGCCCATCGGCGCCTGGCGATGATTAACGGCAAGACCGTCGGCGTCGGCGAGCGAGTCGACGGCGCGACCGTAGTCTCGATCGAGCCCGGCGCGGTGCGCCTGCGCCGCGGCGGCCACCAGTTCACCATTCACCTGATCGCCGACACCATCAAGACTCACCGGGCCGCAACCGCGGACAGAGGTTCGTCATGACCGGCCGCATCGCTCTTCTGCTCGTTCTGGCCGGCGCCCTGGCCGCCTGCACCACGCTGCCCGGCCCCAGCGCCCGCGACAGCGCGCATCACGCGCTCCAGCAGGCCGCGACGCAGCAATACAAGCCGCCGCCACCGCCCGCCGCGGTCAGCGAGGCGCTACTGCCGACGGTGACGGCGCCGCAGCCCGAGACCGCGGCGACCGAAGAGCACTTCGACGTGGCGGTCAACAAGGTGCCGGCGCGCACGTTTTTCATGGGGCTCGTCAAGGGCACGCACTACAACATGGTCGTGCCGCCGGACCTCAAGGGCAAGATTTCGCTGCGCCTCAAGAACGTGACCGTCCCCGGCGTCATGGACATCGTGCGCAGCGAATACGGCTATGAGTTCCAGCGCCACGGCAACACGTTCCTCGTGCTGCCGGAAACGCTCAAGACGCGCATCTTCCAGGTGGATTACCTCAACATCAGCCGCAAGGGTACCTCGCAGACGCGGGTGACTTCAGGCGAAACCACCGAACGCCCGTATGGCAATCAGGCGTATGGCGCCTACGGTCGCAGCGGCCTGTACGGTAACGGCGGTGCGCCCAACAACGGTAATGGCAACAATAATCACACCGACGTCTCGACCTATATTCATACCCAGACCGAGTCCGACTTCTGGACCGACCTGAAAAGCTCGCTGACGGCCATCGTCGGTGCCGCCAACGGGCGCCAGGTCGTAGTGAACGCCGATTCCGGCGTGATCGTGGTGCGCGCGCTGCCGGCCGAACTGCACAACGTTGCGATGTACCTGCAGCAGGTGCAGGGCAGCGTCAGCCGCGAAGTGGTGCTGGAAGCCAAGATCATCGAGGTGGTGCTGAACAATGGCTTCCAGTCCGGCATCAACTGGGGCGCGCTGGGCCGGCCGGCGGCCGGCGAGAGTATTTTCGGTACGCAACTCGGCGGCCAGGGGCTGTTCGACGCGGGCCGCTCGGACCTGGGCGGGTCGTCGGTGTCGCTGTCACCCGGCAGTGCGCTCACCAGCGCCACCACGTCGGCATTCGGCGGCAATTTCGCGCTCGCACTCAACCTGAGCGACTTCAACGCATTCATCGAGCTGCTGCAGACGCAGGGCAAGACCCACGTGCTGTCGAGTCCGCGCGTCGCGACGCTGAACAATCAGCAGGCCGTGATCAAGGTCGGGTCGGATGAATTCTTCGTCACCGGCATTTATCAGAACACGTTCGTGTCGACGACCACGGCGAACACCAGCAACGTCATCATTCAGCCATTCTTTTCCGGCATCGCGCTCGACGTGACGCCGCAGATCGACAGCAACGGCGAAGTGACGCTGCACATTCACCCGGTCGTCAGCGAAGTGCAGGATCAGCAAAAGACGTTCACCGTCAGCGGCCAGACCAACAGCCTGCCGCTGGCGCTGAGCCAGGTGCGCGAGTCGGACAGCGTGGTGCGCGCCAAGAGCGGCCAGATCATCGTCATCGGCGGCCTGATGAAGAACGAAAGCCATGACCAGGTCTACAAGACGCCGGTGCTCGGCGACATCCCGCTGGTCGGCAACCTGTTCAAACAGACCAAGACGGTATCGCAGAAAACCGAGCTGGTGATTCTGCTGAAGCCGGTGGTGATCGACAGCCCGGACCAGTGGTCGAAGATCGGCCGCGGTTCGTTCGACCGGCTGCAATCGATCGATCCCGGCAACCAGCACTAGGACGCCGGCGATGTATCTCGAGCACTTCGGCCTCAAGACCTACCCGTTTTCGCTGACGCCGGATACGGAGTTTTTTTTCGCAAGTCCCAGCCACCAGGAAGCACTCAACGTGTTGCTGGTGGCGTTGCGGGAAGGCGAGGGTTTCATCAAGGTCACCGGCGAAGTCGGCCTCGGCAAGACGCTGCTGTGCCGGCAGCTTTTAAATGCGCTCGGCGACCGTTTCGTCACCGCTTATGTGCCGAACCCGCATCTGTCGGCGGCATCGATGCGCCTCGCGCTGGCGCTCGAACTGGGGCTGAAGCGGCCGCGCAATGCTTACACGCAGCAGGATTTGCTGACGTGGTTGAACGCGGCGCTACTGCATCTTGCCTCCAGCCGCAAGCAGGTGGTCCTGTGCCTCGATGAAGCACAGGAATTACCGGACGGCACCCTCGAAGCGGTTCGGCTGCTGACCAATCTCGAAACCGAAAAGCGCAAGCTGTTGCAGGTCGTCCTGTTCGGCCAGCCGGAACTGGATCGGCGTCTCGCCGAGCGGCACCTGCGCCAGTTGAAGCAACGCATCACGTTTTCCTACCAACTTTCACCGCTGGACCGCGATACCGTCAGCGCCTATGTCGCACACCGGTTGCGGGTGGCGGGTTATCGCGGCCCGACGCTGTTCACCGCTGCGGCACTGAAGCGCATGTTCCGCGCCAGCGGCGGCACGCCGCGCCTGATCAACATTCTCTGCCACAAGGCATTGATGGCGGCGTACGGGCCGGGAGCCAATTGCGTGGACGGCAAGGCGATGCAGATCGCAATCGGCGATACCGAGGGCGCCGCCAAAGGCTGGCGCTGGCGCAGCGACCGTTCCACATCGGACCTGCTCCCATGAGCCTGGTCAACCAGATGCTGCGCGACCTTGAGATGCGCCGCGAGCGCGAAGAGACGGCGCCGCCGTCGCGCGCCGAAGTGCGGGCGGTGCGCATCGTCAGCGGTCGTGGCCGCTGGCCGTTGCTGGTCGGCGTCGTGGCGATCGTCGCGGCCGGCGCGGTTTATGCGGCGGTAGTCATCGGCGGCGGCCGGCACGGGGAAATCGCGCGCGTCAATCATGAAACGACGCGGGCGACCGCTATTGCGCGCACCCAGGCGCCGGCAACCGCCGCGACAATCATTTCACGGCAGTCGTCCGACATACCTGCACATACTTCGATCGCTCACGACTCCGGGCACCCTCACGCCAACCCCTCCGCCGAGGGGAGCGGGGCCAAGAGTGCGTCGAATAGCGTTGGAGCCAATGCGAAGGCGGCTGAACCCGATCAGGCGACTCTTGCCCGAACCCCGGCAACCCCGGCGCAACGAGCCACGGTCGCACCGACACCCAAACAGAAGCCGAAACCGACCGCCCACCACACGACGCATCATACCGCGCCGGCCATGACCAAAACGGCGCGCCCGGTGACGCCTGCGCAGCGCGCGGCGGCGGCCTATGCGGCCGGCGTCTCTGCGGCGCAGTCGGGCGATGTCGCGCAAGCGGAAAGGGAATTCAATGCTGCGCTTGCCGCCGATCCGACTGCCTATGGCGCACGCGAGGCGCTCGCCGCGCTGCTCAATCAGCAGGGCCGAATGAAGCAGGCGATGCAATTGTTCGTCACCGGCATGCGCGTCGACCCGGCGCACCGCGAACGGTTCGCGCGCGCCTACGCGCGCCTGCTGGTCGCGCACAACCAGGTCGCGCAGGCCGTGACGATACTGAAGGACACGTTGCCGCCGGCAACGCAGGCGCCCGAGCATTATGCGTTTCTCGCCGCGCTGCAGGAACGGCAGGGTCAGCACCAGGCGGCTGTGACGAATTATGCGAAGGCGCTTGCGGTCCAACCGGCGCAAGGTCGCTGGTGGGCCGGTTTGGCGGTGGCTTACGACCAGCTCCGCGAGCCGGACAAAGCGCTTGCGGCCTATCAACGCGCGCGGGATGCCGGCGGACTGGGCGTGACGCTGGCGACTTACGTCAATCAGCGCATCAGCGCATTACAACCTTAAACGATGGGAGAGTCTCAATCTGTGAGACGTGAACGTCACAAACTGCGTATCGGCGATTTGCTGGTCAACCATCGGCTGATTTCGGAAAATCAGCTGCAGCAGGCGCTCGCCGAACAGAAGCGCAGCGGCCGCAAACTCGGCCGGGTGTTGATCGACCTCGGTTTCGTCGAAGAAGACAACCTGCTGCAGCTGCTCTCGCGCCAGCTCGATATCCCGGTTATCGATCTCAAGCATTATCAGTTCAACCCGGACACGGTACGACGCCTGCCGGAGATGCATGCGCGCCGCTATCGGGCAATGGTGCTGGAGTTCAGGCCGGACCACGCACTGATCGGCATGGCCGATCCGACCGATATTTTTGCATTCGACGAGCTGTCGCGCATTCTGAAAGCCCCGATTCACCAGGCGCTGGTGCGCGAATCGGATCTGTTGCGAGCAATCGACCTGGTGTACCGGCGTACGTCCGAGATCACGTCGCTGGCCGAAGCGCTGGGCGAGGAGTTGTCATCAAGCGATTACGATCTCGAGCAGCTTGTCGCGCAACATCAGATCGTCGATGCGCCGGTCATCAAGCTGTTGCAGTCGATGTTCGAGGATGCGGTGCAGATTCGCGCCTCCGACATTCACATCGAGCCCGACGAGGGTGCGCTGCGCGTGCGCCAGCGCGTCGATGGCGTATTGCAGGAGCAGGTAATCGAAGGCGCACGCGTTACGCAGGCGCTGGTGACGCGGCTCAAGCTGATGGCGGGTCTCGACATTTCGGAAAAGCGGCTGCCGCAGGACGGGCGCTTTAACATCAAGGTCAACAATCGCAATCTCGATGTGCGTGTCGCGACGATGCCGGTACAGCATGGCGAAGCCGTCGTGATGCGATTGCTCGACGAGTCGGCGAGCGTTCTCGCGCTCGACGAGCTGGGCATGCCGCAGGACATGCTGCCGGGGTTCCGGCGGCTGATCAACCGGCCGACCGGCATGCTGCTGGTTACCGGCCCCACCGGTAGCGGCAAGACGACGACGCTGTACGCGGCGCTCAACCGGATCAATACGCCCGCGCGCAAGATCATCACGGTCGAGGACCCGGTCGAATACCGGTTGCCCCGCATCAACCAGGTGCAGGTGCAGCCGCGCATTGGGCTCGATTTCGCGCGCGTGCTGCGCACCGCGCTGCGCCAGGATCCGGACGTGATCATGGTCGGCGAAATGCGTGACGGTGAAACCGTTGAAGTCGGGCTGCGCGCGGCGATGACCGGCCATCTGGTGCTGTCCACCCTGCACACGAACGACGCGATTTCGACCGTCAACCGGCTGCGCGACATGGGTGCCCCCGGCTACCTGATCGCCGCGGCGCTCAATGGTGTAATTGCGCAGCGGCTTGTGCGCCGCGTTTGCGATGCCTGCGCCGAGCCGCATCAGCCGAGCGGTCAGGAACTGGCGTGGCTGCATGCGCTGGCCGGCGGGCGCAGCTTCAAGCTGCGGCGCGGCCGCGGTTGTGCCTACTGCAGCAATAGCGGCTACCGCGGACGCGTGGGCGTGTATGAACTGCTGGAGATCGACGCCGAGCTCGCCGATGCGCTGCGCCGTGACGATGCCGCCGGCTTCGCCGCCGCGGCACGCAACCGGCCCGCGTTCAAGCCGTTGCTGGCTTGCGCGCTCAACTACGCGATCGCCGGCATCACCTCGCTCGACGAGGTGCTGCGGCTGGCCGGTGGTCTCGATGAACTGCGCGACGTGCCTGCGGCGGAGGAAGCGGAAGCCGGCTGATGGGGGTCTTTCACTACAAGGGGCGTACCGCGCGCGGTGAACTGATCAACGGCCGGCTGGAAGCCGATAGCGCCGAGGCGGTCGCCGACCAGTTGTTCAACATCGGTGTCACGCCGATCGACATCAATCCCGCCGTGCGCGCCGCCAGCCGCGACATCCATCTCGGCGGCTTCCGCAAACTGCTGTTGCGCGACCGGCCGGCGCTCGACGACCTGATTCTGTTCAGCCGCCAGATGTACAGCCTGACGAAAGGCGGCGTGCCACTGGTGCGCGCACTGTCGGGGCTCGCCGCGTCGACACACAGCCCGATGTTGCGCGACACCATTCGCGCCGTGGTCGAGTCGCTCGCGATGGGCCGCGATCTGGCGGGTACGCTGGCGCGGCATCCGAAGATCTTCTCGCAGCTCTACGTGAACATCGTTCGCGTCGGCGAAAACTCCGGCAATCTGCAGGAGGCGTTTCAGCGCCTGGCGCAATACCTGAGCTTCGACAAGGACACCCGGCGGCGGATTCGCACCGCGTTTCGTTACCCGATCATCGTGATCTGTTTCGTGTCGGTGGCGATCGCGGTTCTGACGACCTTCGTGATTCCGAAGTTTGCCACGCTGTTTGGCCATTTCGACATCGCGCTGCCGTGGCCAACACGCGTGATTCTCGCCGTATCGAACTTCGCGAGCCACGACTGGCCGATCGTCCTCGCCGCGCTGATCGGCGCGGCTGCGGCACTCAAGCTGTGGCGCAACACCGAGCCCGGTCGCTACCGGTGGGACAAGTGGATGCTGAAAATGCCGATTGTCGGCGACATCGTACTGCGCTCCGCGCTGGCACGTTTCGCGCGCGGCTTCGCGATGGCCTACCGTGCCGGCGTGCCACTGATTTCGACGCTGACGCTGACCGGTCAGGCGCTCGGCAACCACTGGCTGTGCGAGCGCGTGCTCGCCATGCGCACCGGAGTCGAGCGAGGCGAATCGCTCAGCCACACCGCCGCCGCCGCGGGCCTGTTCCCGCCACTGGTGCTGCAAATGCTGATGGTCGGCGAGGAAACCGGCACGATCGACGACATGCTCGACGAAGTCGGCGATTTCTACGAAAGTGAAGTTGAATACAAACTGCAGAATTTGAGCGCGGCGATCGAGCCGGTCCTGATCGTGGTGCTCGGCGGCATGGTGCTGATCCTGGCACTGGGTGTCTTCCTGCCGATGTGGGACATCAGCCGACTGGCGCATCGTTAGCGAGGGGGCGACGAAAAGAAACAAGAACAATCGGGGAGGCAAAAATTCGAATGAAAAATGGCATGCAATTGGATCAGACGTTGGCTGTTCGCCGCCGGCGGCGTCACCTGTCGCGGCTCGAACTTGCCATCGCCGTCATCATTATCGGCGCACTGATCGGCGTGTTGATCGAACGCGCCGACGCGCTGATGGTGCAGGCGGAGCAGACCGGCGTCGAGCAGGTCGAAGGGCAGATTCGCGCGGCGGTCGGGCTCGCGGTCGCCAGCCGTGTTGTCAAGGGCCAGCTCGCCGCCGCGGCCGGCCTCGCCGCCAGCAACCCGATGAATCTGTTGCAGACGCGCCCGCCGAACTACCTTGGCGCCCTCGACGACCCTGATCCCGCGCAAATCCCGCCCGGCCACTGGTACTTCGACATGCGCTCCGGCTTCCTCGTTTATCGCGTCAAACATACCGATGCGTTCGAGACCACGCTCAGCGGACCCCCGCGGGCGGAATTCACCATCCGGCTGCGTTACCGCGACGCCGATGGCGACGGCCGCTACGACGCTGGCCGCGACACGCTGTACGGGGTCGACTTTGTGCCGGTCGCGCCGTTTCGCTGGACGACCAACGGGAGCGGCCGATGACGGCCCTGCCCTGGGCTTCGGCAGTTGAAGCCACGCTGACGCAAGCTGCCCTGGCATCGCTGACGCTGGGCGCGGCGGCGGCGCTGGTTGTCGGCCTCGGTCTGCTGCTGGCACCGGCGCGGGCGGTCGCGATAACAATACGATTCGACCGCTACTACGATATCGACGAAAAGCTCGCACCGCTGCAAAAGGTGTGGTACTGGGAACGCTTTTTTTATCGGCACCACCGCGCGCTCGGCAGCCTGATGCTGGTCGGTTCGCTGTACATCATCGTCGTGTTGATGACGCTGGGCGACAGCCGCCACATCGCCGCGGCGCTGGGCGTCACGCTGCACGAGTACGTCCTGGTGCTGATCGAAAGCTGCCGCGCGATGCTGATGTTCGGCAGCGTGTTTGCGTTTGCCTTCGGCTGCATCGTGCTGATCCGGCCGAGCTTGCTCAAACCGCTGGAGCAGGAAGCGAACCGCTGGGTCAATCCACCGAAACGCAAGTTGCCGCCACGGCCCCGGCCGGCGGTCGCGCATCCGCGCCGGATCGGGCTGTTCCTGACGGTCGGCGGAGTGTACACGCTGGCCAGCCTCGCGCTGGCATTGCTGGTGCGATAGCCATTTGTCAGGAAAAACAAGCTGTTATCGACCAAACTACGGAAAGTGCTTGACATATGGCGGCTAATCTAGTATTTACCCTATGCCGTTTCATGACTTGAGGCGGATGGTCCAGGCAGCGCGACGGCGGACTGCGGTCCGTTCTGCGCGCCGACCCGGAAAAATTTCGGGAGCTGCGGCTCCCAGCAAGGGGCTAATCATGAAGAAACAAGCGGGTTTTACCCTGATCGAACTGGTCACGGTAATTATTATCCTGGGGATCCTGGCGGCATTTGCGGTGCCGCGGTTTATTGATCTGTCCACGCAGGCGCGCGCGGCCGCGACTCAAGGATTGGGTGGCAGCGTGCAGGCGGCGGCGGCGCTGGCACACTCGGTAGCCGTGGCAAACGGCGTTTCGACCACCAGTTCGCCGGTAAAAATGGACGGCGTCAATATCGACATGAAGTGGGGATATCCAACGGCGTCCAGCACCGGCATCGTCGCCGCATTGCAAAGTACGCAAGGTTTTGCCGGCAGTACCGCGGGCACGACGACGACGCTGTTCCTGAAGACTCTTACCAGTCACGACAACTGCGAAGTCAGCTACACGGAGCCGACGACGGCAAGCGCTACGGCGGCAATCGCAATTGACACGAGCGATTGCGGTTAAGGCGGGAAAGGCCGCTGAACGTTGTCCAGCGGCCTTTTGGTTTGCCACCGGCGAAACCGCTTGTCCCGCCCGGCTTGCCGCCTGTCAGACTCGGTCTTGAGCAGTCAAGTTCCGGCGGCGATATTCATAGGCTCGGAGGGGAGCGGACGCAGCTCCACGCAAAGGGTGCGGAAATGAGCAAGCAACAAGGCTTTACCCTGATCGAACTGGTCACGGTGATTATTATTCTCGGGATTCTGGCGGCATTCGCGGTGCCGCGTTTCATCAATCTGACCAGCAGCGCACGCGCAGCCACCATCGACGGCCTCAGCGGCAGCATCAAGGCGGCGTCCGCTCTGGCGCATGCTGCCTACATCGTTAAAGACGGCAGCGGCACGGCGGCGGCCCCCACGGCGATAACCATGGATGGGGCGACCGTCAGCCTCACCTTCGGGTATCCTTCCGCCACCAGCACCGGCATTGCGGCGGCGCTACAGGATGTCGACAGTTTTCAGCACGCCAGCGGTAAATTCTGGTTGAAAGGCGACGGCGCGGCGGCTCCCGCCGACTGCCAGGTCACTTACGCGGCGCCGTCGACGGCCGGCGAACCGCCGACCATCACCGTCAAAGACAACTGCGGCGCATAAACCGGTAGCAGGAGATGGCAGTCCGCCGTCGACGAGGCAACAACAAGGCGGCCACGTGCCGCCTTGTTGCTTTTGAAGCAGGCTTCACGACGATCGAACTCATCGCCGTCATTATCATTGTCGGCATTCTCGCGGGCTTGACGCTCCCGCACTTTCTGGGCCGCGACGCATTCGATGCCCGCGGTGTCCACGACAGCCTCGTCAGTGCGCTGCGCTATGCGCAGAAAAAAGCCATTGCAAGCAATTGCCCCGTGCAGGTGCAGATCCAGAGCGGCGGCTACAGCCTGATGCAGCGGCCGCAGCCCTGCGACAGCGGCGCGTTTACCGATCCCGTGATCGACCCGGTGGGCGACGTTCCATTCGCTTCAAACAATCTGCACGGCGTGACATTGTCGCCGAGCCGCAGCCCGATCACGTTCAGCCCGACGGGGGCGGCCGACGGCGATGCAACGATCGCGATAACCGGCGCGCCCGCGGTTCAGATCGTCGGCACTACCGGCTACGTTGAAACGCAATGAAGCCGGCCATGACCAGGATGGGCGCAGGCAGGGAGGCCGGCGTCACGCTGATCGAACTGATCGTCGCCATCGTCATCATAGGCATCGCTTTGGTCGGCGTGCTGCTGGTGCTGAACCGCGTCATCTCGGCAAGCGGCGATCCGATGGTGCAGCAGCAGGCGATCGCCATCGGCGAAGCCTACATCGAGGAAATCAGCGGCAAACCGTATGCCGACCCCGACGGCTCCGACACCGGCGAGACGCGCGCGACATTCGACGACGTCGCCGACTACAACCGCCTCCCGGACAATGTCGTGCGCGACCAGACCGGCACGGCGATGACCGGTCTCGGCAGCTATGCGGTCAAGGTGTCGGTCGCCGATTCGACACTCAACGGTGCGCCCGCCAAGCTGATTACGGTCACCGTGTCGCACGGCGATATGGCGAATGTCGTACTGGCGGATTACCGGCTGGACCTGCAACCATGAAAGCCGGGGCACTATGGAATTCGGCTTCCCGAACGCCGATCGCCCAATCCGGCTTCACGCTGATCGAAATCATCATCGTGATCATCGTGCTCGGCATCATCGGAGCGATTGGCGCGACATTCGTCAATTACACCGTCGAAGGCTATGACGCCCAGACACGCCGCGCGGCTCTTGTCGACGACACGACACTGGCGCTGTCGCGCATGGCGCGCGACATTCGCGCGGCGCTTCCGAACAGCGTGCGCGTGGCCAGCAACGGCAGCCGCATCGCGATCGAGATGATCAACGTCGTCGCCGGCGAGCGCTACCGCGACGGGCCGGGCCCGAATCACAACGGCGACAACGCGATATTGAAGTTCAACAAGCCGGACGATCAGTTCAACGTCCTGCCGGGAATGACGCAATCGCTGCCCGCCGACACGCGGCTGGTGATTTACAACGTCGGCATCAGCGGCGCGAATGCCTATGACAATACGAACGTCATCACGCCGGCATCCACAACCGTTGCCACTGCCGCCGACACCGACGAGACGCAGGTCACGCTGAGCGCGCCGTTCCAGTTCACGTACCGTTCGCCGGACCAGCGCGTTTACTTCGTGGATGGGCCGATCTCGTACGTTTGCGACGCTGCGCAACACACGCTGACGCGATACAGCGGCTACACGCTCATGGCAACGCAGCCGATCGCCAACAGCGACTTCGGCACAACCGGTGCACTCGCCGCGGAAGATGTGTCCGGCTGCAATTTCGCCTACAGCCCCGGCACGGCACAACGCGCCGGCGTCGCGACCGTGAGCCTGACACTGGCGCGACAGGGTGAGTCGGTCCAGTTGCTCGAACAGGTACATGTCATCAATGCGCCGTAAGCCGACACAAGAAGGCTTCGCGCTGGTCATCGCGGTGTTCATTATCACCGTCATGGCCGCGCTCGGAGCCTATATTCTGACGGTGGGAGGTGTGCAGCATCAGACGACGGTACTGACGGTGCAGCAGATGCGTGCGCTGAATGCGGCACGCAGCGGCGTCGAGTGGGCAACCTATCGCGCGTTGCAGGATCAGGCCTGTCCGACGGCGCCGATTGCCGCGTTCAAACCCGCCGCACCGACCTTGTCGGCTTTTACGATCAGCGTGACGTGTATCGAGAGCAGCCACAAAATCAGCGGCGACAATGTGGAATTTTACGTGATCAGCGCAACAGCGACAGCCGGCGTTTACGGCAGCGCAGACTACGTGTCGCGGCATGTCGAGACGACCATTAGCAATGCGAGCTAAACGCCTGAAATTCGTTCTCGCGGTGGCCGCGATGCTCGCGCTGGCGTGGAGCACAACGGCAGCGGCAGACACAATCTCGATTACCGCCAATGGTCAGGCCTCTCCGGCAATCGTCTATGTCAATTCACCTGTCGCGCTTGTCGCGACGGTGTCCGGCTGCCAGGCCAATGGACAATGGCAGGGCGCGCAGTGGAATTTCGGCGACAGCCAGACGCAGCCAAGCGATGCGAGCAACGTGTCTCCGTGTAGCCTTTCGCAGGCGGAACTGACAGCCACCCATACGTTCGCTACGGTCGGAACTTATACGGTCACTTATTCCTACCAGAGTTGCTCGGACATCCGGGGCAACAGCTGTAAAGCCTGGACGACGTTTAGCGGGAGCATACAGGTACAGGTCAATCAACCGGCGTCGGCCTTGCAGATCGTCGTGCCGGGCGAAACGGCGACGCCGGGCGTTTCCCCCGGCAAGACCGGCGTGGCGTCGAACCAGATCGTGGGCCAGGTTTTTCAAATTACAGTCAACGCGGTCGACGAGAATTGGAATGTCCAGACCGGTGTCGCCGATACGATTCACCTGACTTCAAGCGACAGCACCGCTACGTTGCCGGCCGATGCGACGCTGGTTAATGGGACGGTGACGTTCATTATCGAGTTCAACCAGGCGCCCGGGCCCTTCACGATTACGGCCAGCGACGTTACCGACGGCACAAGAGCGGCCGCGCTCAGTTCGGAAATTACCGTGGATGTTCCGTCGGCAGGCGGATTTGGCGCAATTGACACCGATATCCCGGTGTTTGACAGCAATGGCAAGCAGATCAATTTTTATCCCGTCACGCCCCAGAAGCTGCCGATCACAACCAAAATCGCCGGCGAGTCCTTTTCCCTGCAGGTTGTAGCGTGGCAGACCTATTATCAATACGTGGGCGTCACCCCCTCCTACAGCGGCACGGTGACTGTGGAGTTGCTGAATGCCAGCGACAACAGCGGCGCACTCGACCAGTATGGGTGCCGCAGCACCTGGACGCAGGTGATTGCCTCCGTGGATGTCACGATCCCGGGCAGTTGGCAAACAACCAACGGCGGCGGACACATCAACGCAACGTTTCCATCCATTCCCGATGCGTGGCCGGATGTCAGGGTGCGGATAATCGGCTATGGAAAAAAGGACACCCCGGGCTGTTCGACAGACGATTTTGCGATTCGGCCCGCCTACTTTGCCGTTGCGGCAAGCGACCAGGATACCGGCAGTCCTGGAACAACGCGCGTATTGAACGTGGCGACGCCACCGGTGGCCGGCGGCGCCGATGCGCGGCCGTTTCACAAGGCAGGGCAACCGTTTACATTGACAGCCACTCCGATGAACGCTGCCGCGACACCGGCGAAGACTGCGGGTTATTCAATCGGCACACCTGCCGCCACGGCAATCCAGACCGTACTGGGCGCCAATCTGGGTCAGCTGGCGATCGGAGTGGGCGGCTGGATGACCGGCAATGGCGATGCCGTAACGAACGCCGCGACCTATTCGGAAGCGGGTGCGCTCAGCGTACAAGTCACCGACGCGGACTTCGCGATAGTCGATGCCGCGGATACTCCTGCCTGCCAGCGCACCATCGGATTGACTTGCGATACGGGAAATCCGAACTACCCGTACTGGACTGCCGCCGCCAATGTCGGCCGCTTTGTGCCGGATCATTTTGCCGTCGTCCGCAACACGCCAGAATTCGCGACCGGCTGCGCCTCCGGTCAGTTTACCTATACGGGCAAGGCATTCACTTTTGCGGCTGCACCTGTCGTCAGCATTACGGCGCAGAATGCAGCCGGTGTCACCACAAAAAATTACACCGGCAGCCTGTTTCGGCTGGCCGACACAAGTCTCACGGGACGCAGCTATACGGACGCGTCGGCGCCGGCCGCCGCCACGCTGGATACGGCCGGCTTGCCGCCGACCACCAGCGACCCGGCGATCGTCGATAACGGTGACGGTACCGGCACGCTGACATTCTCCGCCGGCGCCGGCCTTGATTACATGCATGCGATACCGGTAGCGCCGTTCAACTCACTGATCGACTTGAGCATCAACGTGCAGGATCTGGACGGAGTAACGGTTGACTCGATTGACGGGAACGCGGCCGTCAACCCGGTTGTTTTCGATGCGATCCCGTTCGACAACGGCAACCAGGTGCGCTACGGCCGCGTATTCGTCAACACGGCCGTCGGTTCGGAATTGTTGTCGCTGCCGGTCGAAATGGTGGCGCAATACTACAAGGATACCGACACCGGCTTTATCACCAATACCGCCGACACTTGCACCACGGTGACGATGCCGACCACTTTCGCGGTGAGCAAGGGTGCAACCGTCACCGGCAGCACCACCCCGACCTTTACGACGGCGGCAGCGGGCGATTTCGGACTGGTATTGTCGGCACCCGGGGACGGACACGACGGCAGCGCCGACCTGAGCGCGACAGTACCGCCCTGGCTGCAATTCGACTGGAACGGCGATGGCGCGTACAGCGACAATCCGACGAGCCGCGCCACCTTCGGTCTGTACCAGGGCAACCCGCACCGCGTCTACCAGCGCGAAGTGGTGGGCCCGTGAGCCGTTTCTTGACCAGCGGCGAATCCCCGCGGCCGAGTGGCCCGTTTCGATTTTCAGATCGCTTGCCCGTTGCCGACGGCGACGGTCATAATCCGCACAACAACAATGGGAGAAGGCGATGAAAGTTATCGCAGGTTTTGTTTGTCTCGCGGTATTTGCCGGCGCGCCCGCGCTGGCATCGGCGCAGGACATTCACGAGCCGCTGTTCGCAAACGGCTCGTATATCAGCTTTTTTGGCGGCGCCACCGAGTTGCATCACCACAGCTTTACGGTGTCCGCCGGGCACGTCGGCGTATCGCCCAACACCGGCACGGCGTTCGTTTTGAGTGGCGGCCATGACTATGGCCGCGTATGGTCGCTCGGCCACGTGCGCGCTGAGATCGGGCTGGGCTATCGATTCAACACTGTCGATCAGCTTTCCCTGCCGGGCGGCGTTCAGATGTCGAATCCGTCCGGCCGGGCGCGCGTCTGGAGCCTGACCTACAACGTCATCAATGACTTTCGCTCCGGCACCGGCTTCGACCCGTACATCGGCATCGGCATCGGCTACGGGCACGTCGAAATGGATTACAACGCCAACGGCGGCAACCTGCTCAACGGCAGCGACAACGGCTTCGCCTGGCAGGCCATGATCGGCTTTCGCTCCGCGCTCAGCACCCATCTGAACCTGGATGTGAGCTGGCGCTATTTCACCATGGGCAGCCCGCAGTTCAATACGCCGACCGGCCCTGTCGCCCCGAGCTATCAATCCGGCGTGGTGCTGGTCGGTCTGACCTACACGTTCTAAGGAACTCTGATCGGCTTTATGGCGGGTTTTTGCCGCGGGGGAAATTGAACGCCCCGCTGCGGTGATTGCCATTGGGAAACTGCGACGCCGAATTCTGCTGATTCAGCACCGACCGGTGCCGCACGTAGAACGTCACCGGCGGTGCCTGCGCCACCGTCTTGCCGTCACCGGCGACGATGCTGACATTCAACGTGTGAGTGCCGCGGACGACATGGGTCAGCATAATCGACATCGCGCGACTGTTGCCGATGTGCTTGCCGTCCAGCGCGTAGACGATCGTATCGCCGCGGCGCAGCGGCGGGTTAACCGCCACGGTCACCGGCACCTTGCCATCGTTGGTCTGGAGGGTCGCCTTGGGCGCGGGTGAGGTGACTGCAAGCTTGTTGTAGGGCTTGGCCGCGGTGACGGCTTCGTTGCCGTTCGCTGTCGGCGCCGACGGCGGAGTCATGCCGGTCAGGCCCGGCAGATCGACCTTCTTCGCGCCGGGATGCGGCTGGTCCGAGTAGTGCACCACACCGTTTTTGTCGATCCACTTGTACATCGTGGTGGTGGCGGCGAGCGCCGGCGCCGCCACCAGGGCCGCGAGCACAATTAACGTAATCTGCTTCATGTGCCCATTATAGGCCAGTGCGCCACGCGCGCTCACGCGCTGTAGTACATCTCGAATTCTATCGGATGAGTGGTCATTCTGAGACGCTGTACGTCCTGCGACTTGAGCTTGATGTACGAGTCGATCAGGTCGTCGCTGAACACATCGCCCGCCTTCAGGAAATCGCGGTCCCGATCCAGCGATTCCAGCGCCTGTTCGAGCGAGAAGCACACCTGCGGCACATTCTTTTCCTCTTCCGGCGGCAGGTTGTAGAGATCCTTGTCCATTGGCTCGCCGGGGTGGATCTTGTTCTGAATGCCGTCGAGGCCGGCCAGCATCATCGCGCTGAACAGGAAGTACGGATTGGCCATACCGTCCGGGAAACGCACCTCGATACGCCGCGCCTTCGGGTTGGTGATGTGCGGAATACGGATCGACGCCGAGCGATTGCGCGCCGAGTAGGCCAGCATAACCGGCGCCTCGAAGCCCGGCACCAGGCGTTTGTAGCTGTTGGTGCTGGGATTGGCGAACGCATTCAGTGCGCGCGCGTGGCGGATGATACCGCCGATATAATAGAGCGCCGTTTCCGACAGCCCGCTGTAGCCGTCGCCGGTAAACAGGTTCTTGCCGTCCTTCGCCAGCGACTGGTGCACGTGCATGCCGCTGCCGTTGTCGCCGACCAGCGGCTTGGGCATGAAGGTCGCGGTTTTGCCGTAGCTCGCGGCGACGTTCATGATTACGTACTTGAAAGCCTGCACTTCGTCGGCCTTGCGCACCAGCGTGTTGAACGCTACGCCGATCTCGCACTGTCCGGCCGTCGCGACCTCGTGGTGGTGCACCTCGGTTTTGAGGCCGAACTCCTCAAGCGCGATGCACATCGCCGCGCGAATGTCGTTCAGTGAATCAACCGGCGGCACCGGGTAGTAACCACCCTTGAGACCGGGCCGGTGGCCCAGGTTGCCTTCCTCGAAGCGTCGTCGCGAACTCCAGAAGCCTTCCTGCGAGTCGACTTCGTGAAACGCGCTGTTGATCGACGACCCCCAGCGCACGTCGTCAAAGACAAAGAATTCATTTTCGGGCCCGAAGAAGGCAGTATCCGCCACGCCGGTCGATTTGAGGTACGCCTCGGCGCGGCGCGCGAGCGAGCGCGGATCGCGCTCGTAGCCCTGCATCGTCGCCGGCTCCACCACATCGCACACCAGGCTGAGCGTCGGCTCTTCGCAAAACACATCGAGCGCCGCGCTCGCCGGATCCGGCATCAGGATCATGTCGGACTCGTGAATGCCTTTCCAGCCGGCAATCGACGAACCGTCGAACATTCTGCCTTCCTCGAACAGCGACTCGTCAATGCTGTGCGCGGGCGCGCTCAGGTGCTGCTCCTTGCCCTTGGCGTCGGTAAAACGAAAGTCGACGAAACGGATGTCCTTGTCCTCGATGAGCTTCAGGACTTCTTTGGGTTGCATGGGACGGCGAGCCTCCGAGCTGGGAGTTGGATGGGGGCAACGGCGCGTATTATACAGAAGGCCGAGCGTGTAAACGTGCAACAACCGGGCGTGGCGGGCTATACTGCGGCGTTTATTTTGCGGGCGAAAGCTTCGCCGATGACGAGCATAAACCCAACACCGCCAGCCGATTTCCAAAGCCTGATCTTCGCCCTGCAGCAGTACTGGGCGGCGCGCGGCTGCGCCATTTTGCAGCCGTACGACATGGAAGTCGGCGCCGGTACGTTTCACACCGGCACCTTTCTGCGCGCGATCGGCCCGGAGCCGTGGGCGGCGGCCTACGTGCAGCCGTGCCGGCGGCCGACTGACGGGCGCTACGGTGACAATCCCAACCGCCTGCAACGCTATTACCAGTTCCAGACGGTGATCAAGCCATCGCCGCTCGACATCCAGGATTTGTATATCGGCTCGCTGGCGGCACTCGGCATCGACCCGCTGGTGCACGACATCCGCTTTGTCGAGGACAACTGGGAGTCGCCGACGCTGGGGGCATGGGGACTCGGCTGGGAGGTCTGGCTGAACGGCATGGAAATCAGCCAGTTCACCTACTTTCAGCAGGCGGGCGGCCTCGAATGCCGGCCGGTCACCGGTGAGCTGACCTACGGCCTCGAGCGCATCGCGATGTATCTGCAGGGCATCGACAGCGTGTACGACCTCGCGTGGAACGATCGCGGGTTGTCGTATGGCGACGTGTTCCACCAGAACGAAGTCGAGATGTCGAAGTACAACTTCGAGGAGGCGAATGTCGCCGCACTGTTCGCCGCGTTCGACACCTGCGAAGGCGAATGCCGGCGGCTGCTCGAAGACGCGCTGCCGCTGCCGGCCTACGAGATGGTGATGAAGGCCTCGCACGCCTTCAACCTGCTGGACGCCCGCCACGCGATTTCGGTAACCGAACGGCAGCGTTTCATTTTGCGCGTGCGGGCGCTGTCGCGCGCCGTCGCGAAAGCCTGGTACGCCAGCCGCGAAGCGCTCGGCTTCCCGCTCTGCAGCCGGGAGGCGGCCAATGGCTGAGGACTTCCTGGTCGAAATCGGCACCGAAGAGTTGCCGCCCAGGCGGCTGCGGGTGTTTGCGCGCGATTTTCACGATCGCGTGGTCAAGGCGGTGACCGCCGCCGGGCTGATCGATGCGGGTGCTGAATCCGAATGGTACTGCTCGCCGCGTCGCCTCGCCGTGGTGATTCCCGGCGTGCGGGCTGGCGAGCCGGACCGGGTCGAGGAGCGGCTGGGGCCGGCGGTGGCCGCCGCCTTCGGTGCCGACGGCAACCCGACCAAGGCGGCCGAAGGCTTTGCGCGCTCCTGCGGCGTCAGCGTCGATGAGCTGGAACGGCGGCAAACCGACAAGGGCGAGCGGCTGGCGTACCGGCAGCCGCTTGACGGGCGGCCGGCGGCGATCGTCCTCGCCGAAGCGGTGACGACGGCGGTCGCCGGCATGTCGATCCCGCGGCGGATGCGCTGGGGCTCGGGGGATGCCGGCTTCATTCGGCCGGTGCATTGGCTGGTTATGCTGCATGGCAACGAGGTTGTCGAATGCGAGTTGCTGGGCGTTACCGCCGGCCGCGAATCCCGCGGGCACCGCTTTCATCACCCCGAGCCGATCAAGATCAAATCACCGGCGGGTTATGCGGCGCAGTTGCGCAAGGCAGGCCATGTTGAAGTGGATGACGCAACCGGTGGCCTGGCGGCGGTAATTCAGGAACAAGCCGGGCGCGCGGCACAGGCGACTGGTGGCCGTGCGGTCGAAGCACCCGATCTGGCCACCGAGGTTGCAGCGCTGGTCGAATGGCCGGTGCCGGTTGTCGGCAGCTTCACGGCGGACTTCCTCACGCTGCCGGAGGAAGTCGTGGTGGCCGTGCTCGAAGGCCAGCAGCGCTACTTCCCGATTCGCGATACCGGCAACAAGCTGATGCCGCACTTCGTCGCCATCAGCAACATCGACAGCCGCGACCCGGAGGCAGTCCGCCGCGGTAACGAGCGTGTCGTGCGCCCGCGCCTGGCCGACGCGATGTTCTTCTGGCAGACGGACATCAAAACGCCGCTCGCCGAGCGCATCGGCGCCCTTGAGCATATCGTCTTCCAGGCGGGACTCGGCAGCCTGGCTGACAAGACGCAGCGCATCGCAGCGCTGGCGAAACAAGTTGCACCGGCCGACGATGTCGAGCCCGCGCTGCTCGAACGCGCCGCAAGCTTGTGCAAATGCGACCTGGTCACGGACATGGTCGGCGAATTTCCCGAACTGCAGGGCGTTATGGGCGGCCATTACGCGACGGCAGATGGCGAACCCGAGGCGGTCGCGGCGGCGATCCGCGAGCACTATCTGCCGCAACAGGCGGGCGATCCGATTCCGGCGACGGCCGCAGGCAAGCGCCTCGCAATCGCAGACAAGCTCGACACCATCGCCGGCGCCTTCGCGCTCGGCAAGCGGCCGAGCGGCGACCGGGACCCGTTCGCGCTGCGTCGCGCTGCGGCGGGCATCGTGCGCATCGCGCTTGAGGCGCCGCTGGATATCGATCTGGCGAAGTTGATCGGCGCCGCCGTCGCGGCACAACCGGTGCCGGTAGACGACGAGGCCGCGCTGACCGCTGACATCCGCGCGTTTATTCTCGATCGGCTGCGCAGTCAGTACGCAATCCGCATTGACGTAGTCGATGCCGTGCTGGCGCTCGATCTGGATGATCCGGCGGACATCGACGCGCGAATCACCGCGCTGGCCGCGTTCGTCGATCAACCGGCGGCGCAGTCGCTCGCCGCCGCCAACAAGCGCTGTGCGAATATTTTGCGTCAGGCAGTCGATGCGGTAGATCGGCCACCGAAAGCCGAAGGCCTGATCGAGGCCGCGGAGGTCGATTTATACGAGGCTATCGAGGCATCGCGCGACGACGTGGCGGCGCGGGTCGCGGAGCGCGATTACAAGGCGGCGCTAACAAAGCTCGCCACGCTGCGCGAGCCCGTGGACAAGTTCTTTGACGACGTGCTCGTGATGGACGAGCGCCCTGACGTGCGTCTCAACCGGCTCGCACTGCTCGACTCGCTGCACCGCCTGTTTTCGCAAACGGCGGACTGGGCCCGCATTCAAGTAAACAGCCTGTGAAGGTCGTCATCCTCGACCGGGACGGCGTCATCAACTACGACTCGCCCGACTACATCAAGAGCGCCGACGAGTGGCGCCCGATTGCCGGCAGCCTTGAAGCCATCGCGCAGTTCAAGCGCGCAGGCTGGCGCGTCGCGGTCGCCACCAACCAGGCCGGCATCGCCCGCAGCTTATTTACGCAGGCCGCACTCGATGGCATCCACGACCGCATGCTAACGGCCATTCGCGCGGCCGGCGGCGATATCGACGCGCTGGTCTATTGTCCCCACCGGGCCGAAGACCATTGCGAGTGCCGCAAGCCGGCGCCGGGCCTGTTGCACGAAATTGCCCGGCGCCTGCAGGTCGATCTGGACGGTGTCCCGTTCGTCGGCGACACGCTCAAGGACATCAACGCGGCGCGCGCGGTCGGGGCACGACCACTGCTGGTGCGCACGGGGCAAGGAGAGGCCACCCTCGCCGCCATCGGTCATGCTCCGGACGTGGCCATATTTGCCGACCTCGCCGCCGCGGCTTCCTATCTGACCGGGCAATAACCACCTATGCTGTTTCTCCGTTCGCTGGTGTTTACCGCCTTCATGCTCGTTTCGGTCGTCATTTACGCGACCGGCGTGCTGTTCAGCCCGTTGCTGCCGGCGGCCTGGCGCGAAGCGGTTCCGTCCGCCTGGGCCAATGTCGCCCTCAATGCATTACGAATCATCTGCAAGCTCGATTACCGCGTCGAAGGCGAGGAGAACATTCCCGCCGAGGCGGGCGTCGCGTTCTGGAAGCACCAGTCGATGTGGGAGACGGTTGCGCAGATCGTCGTGTTCCCGCGCCAATGCTGGGTGCTGAAGAAAAGCCTGATGTCGATTCCGTTCGTCGGCTGGGCGCTACGGTTCTACCAGCCGATCGCGATCGATCGCAGCGCCGGCCGCCGCGCGGTCGAACAGGTGATCGAGCAAGGGCGCGAACGGCTCGCGGCCGGCCGCTGGGTAATGATTTTTCCCGAAGGCACGCGTATGCCGCCCGGCACGACGCGGCGCTACGGCATGAGCGGCATTCTGCTGGCGGAAAAGGCGGGCAGGCCAATCGTGCCGGTCGCCCACAACGCCGGCGACTTCTGGCGCCGCAACGGCATCC
>DASSJY010000002.1:0-155851 GCA_035690945.1 Gammaproteobacteria bacterium | reverse complement strand
GGCGTTTCGCCGCGGCCTCATTGAAGCAAGTCTTGGAAGAAGCGGGTGACGCGAGATGCGTCGTTATCCGCGGCGTTTCGCCGCGGCCTCATTGAAGCAGCATGATGAACAGACACGGCGAGCCATCCTGGCCGGTTATCCGCGGCGTTTCGCCGCGGCCTCATTGAAGCGTGACCGACGCCTACGAGGACTTCCTGCGCGCCAAGGGTTATCCGCGGCGTTTCGCCGCGGCCTCATTGAAGCAGGGAATCCACCTATTATTGATATATGAGCCACAACGTTATCCGCGGCGTTTCGCCGCGGCCTCATTGAAGCCGCCCTCCGCTCGCTCGCCTGTTCGTCCAACTGCCGGTTATCCGCGGCGTTTCGCCGCGGCCTCATTGAAGCGTGCCGCGCCGAGAAAGTAACGGTTGCCGCGCTTATGGTTATCCGCGGCGTTTCGCCGCGGCCTCATTGAAGCGCCGTCATTGCTGAACACCACTTTCGGCGTCGTCATGGTTATCCGCGGCGTTTCGCCGCGGCCTCATTGAAGCGGATCGTGTGTCGCTTGCGTGAAGACGCCGGAGGCGACGTTATCCGCGGCGTTTCGCCGCGGCCTCATTGAAGCCAATATAGGTCAGCCGTTATGACAACTCAACTTCGCGTTATCCGCGGCGTTTCGCCGCGGCCTCATTGAAGCTGTGCGCCAGCCTCGCGGCGACGGGCATGGGCCTCGATGTTATCCGCGGCGTTTCGCCGCGGCCTCATTGAAGCTTGTCGCGCGCGTGGTGGTTGGCCGCGCCGGTGAGGATGTTATCCGCGGCGTTTCGCCGCGGCCTCATTGAAGCTGAGCTGCGCGTCGGCATCGTCCGCCACTGACGCGGGTTATCCGCGGCGTTTCGCCGCGGCCTCATTGAAGCTTCGCTGTCGCCCGCATCCAGCGCCTGCTTCTTGGCGGTTATCCGCGGCGTTTCGCCGCGGCCTCATTGAAGCGGGAATCAGGTTTTCGATGCCGACCGCCGAGGGGGTGTTATCCGCGGCGTTTCGCCGCGGCCTCATTGAAGCAAGGAGAAGCCGTCGTGGCAGGACGACCACGGGTAGTTATCCGCGGCGTTTCGCCGCGGCCTCATTGAAGCGGGGGTGAAGGGTTTGACCTGGCCGCGCGGTGGCGGCGGTTATCCGCGGCGTTTCGCCGCGGCCTCATTGAAGCATCTTCGCGCCCGGATGCTGGATCGGGTAGGCGAGCCGTTATCCGCGGCGTTTCGCCGCGGCCTCATTGAAGCACAAACTTGTCGAGATACAGATCCTTGGCTTTGCCGGGGTTATCCGCGGCGTTTCGCCGCGGCCTCATTGAAGCGTCGAGATCCACCTCGCTTCCACATAAATTCAATATCCGCCCAATCCTGTTTCGCCGCGGCCTCATTGAAGCGTCGAGATCCACGGCAACAACAACACAATATTTCTGGTTATCCGCGGCGTTTCGCCGTGGCCTCATTGAAGCCGATCTGCATCGAGCTGCCGCAACACCCGCAGCGCAGGGTTATCCGCGGCGTTTCGCCGCGGCCTCATTGAAGCCAGCGCGCGCGCCTCGCCGATCCTGCCATAGCGCTTGTTATCCGCGGCGTTTCGCCGCGGCCTCATTGAAGCTGAATGCCCCTGATTACCGTCCACAGCGCGCGCAAGTGTTATCCGCGGCGTTTCGCCGCGGCCTCATTGAAGCAAGCGCAACTGGTTCATCTCGATCGGCGCGAGACGAAGTTATCCGCGGCGTTTCGCCGCGGCCTCATTGAAGCCAGCGAGGCGCGGGCCAGTTCGTTCAGGCGGCGGCGTTATCCACGGCGTTTCGCCGCGGCCTCATTGAAGCGGGAAGGCAAGAATATAGGCCGTGTCGGGGAAACTATTCCGTTATCCGCGGCGTTTCGCCGCGGATAACGGCGGGGGGTCGGTTTGTGCGGCTGTTCTTCAATGGACTGGACGAGCCAGGGGCCGCGAAGCACGAAAGTAACTCCCTGGCGACCGTGGGCCGGGTTTCGAAAAGAGCGTCCGCATGAGAAGATTGCCTTCGTCCTATATCCTTTAGTCGCGGCAAGATGTTATTTCGTCAACTTTCAGACTCCGCATCCAGCACCTACACCTATCTTCTCGCTGATTGGCCAAGCGGCGAGGCGCTGCTGATCGATCCTGTGCTGGAGCAGGTGGACAACTACGACCGATTGCTCGCCGAACTGGATCTGAAGCTGGCGGCGACGCTGGAGACGCATACGCATGCGGATCACGTCACTGCGGCGGGACGGCTTGCCGATGAACATGGCTCGAAGATCGTCGCGGGCGAGCAGAGCCGCGCCGGGTGTGTGCACGAGCGGCTGCACGATGGCGAGACGCTGTGGGTTGGCGATGTCGCCGTCGAGGCGATCTATACGCCCGGTCACACGGACGATAGTTATTGCTACCGGCTGCACGATCGGATCTTTACCGGCGACACGTTGCTGATTCGCGGCACCGGGCGCACCGACTTTCAGAACGGCGATGCATTCGCCGCGTATGACAGCCTGTTCAACAAGCTACTGAAGCTGCCGGACGAGACGTTCGTTTATCCCGGCCACGATTACAAGGGCTGGACGGTCAGCACGATCGGCGAAGAACGCGCACACAACCCACGGTTGCAGGTCGGTTCGGCACAGGAATACGCCGCCATGATGGGCAGGCTGAACCTTCCTTCGCCGCGGCTGATCGACGAGGCGGTGCCGGCGAACCTGCGTTGCGGGCGGCAGGCCGTATCCGCCTGATACGGCGGCTGCTATGATTCGGCTTTGCCGATACAAATAATCGAAGGAGTCGACATGCCGCCGAAAATCATCGCTCCGGCGCTGATTGTGATCACCCTGACCACGCTGTCGGGCTGCTCGTCCGAACCCACCAGCGCCGGCGAGCGCGCTGCCTGCGCCAGTGGCCTGAGCGCGGCCTATGATGCGCTGAATTTTGCCAGGGCGAAGGGGTTTGGCGGCACGGTCGATTACACCAAGGCGGCCGCGCTGTTGAGTGCGGCGAAAATTCAACAGCAGTTCGACGAATACGACAACTGCGTCATCAAGGTCCGCGAAGCGCAACGCCTGATCAGCGAATCGCAGCAGCAGCACTGACGGCAGGCCCAGGAACGGGCCGATGCCGCGGCTGACTTTCAGAGACATCCACCCGACGACACGCCGGTTGCTCGGCGCGCGCTTTGCCCGCAGCGTCGGACAGGGCTTACTGATCGTCGATCTTGCCCTGTACCTGCACGCGCTCGGCTGGAGCGGTGCCGCGATCGGCGCGACGCTGAGCGGCGCCGGGTTCTTCGCCGCGTTCGGCAGCATCGCCATCGGCATCGTCAGCGACCGGCTGCGGCGCAAGCCGTTCCTGGTCTACAACGAGGGGCTGACGCTGATCTGCGGGCTGTTGCTGCTGGTCTCGCACCAGCCGTGGGTGCTGATTATCGCGATCATCCTCGCCGGCTTCGGCCGCGGCCAGACCGGCTCGGCCGGTCCGTTCTCGCCGGCGGAGCAATCGTGGCTGGCCGAAGCGGTAAAACCTGAGCGGCGCGGGCGGATTTACAGCCTGAATGCCGCGCTGGGTTTCTTCGGCATGGCGATCGGCGCGGGCATCGCAATGCTGCCGTTCGTGTGGCGCGACGCGCTGGGTCACGCGGGCGCGTATCGGCCGCTGTTCGGGATTATCGTCATCGGCGCGGCCGTCAACATCTGGCTGCTGGGCGGCGCGACCGAGTCGGCGGGCGCCGCCAGCAAGCGGCGCCGGCGCGAGCAGACCCGCCAGGAGCGGGGCAGCCCGGTGCAGCGGCGCGAAAACCGGATGCTCATCCGGCTCGTGCAGATGAACGCTGCCAACGGCCTGGCGATCGGCCTCACCAGCCCGTTGATCAGCTACTGGTTTGCATTGAAATTCGGCATCGGGCCGGAGGAGATTGCGCCGGTCATGGCGCTGGCATTTGCCTGTGCCGGCGGCGCATCGCTCTTCACCGGTCGCCTGATCGATTGGCTCGGCATCGTGCGTTCGGTGGTGGTGACACGCGGCATCGGCGTGGCCATGTTCGCCGTGCTGCCGTTGAGCCCGTTCTTCCTGCTGGCGGCGTTGATTTACCTGGTGCGCGTGGCCTCCAGCGGCGGTTCGCTGGGTGCGCGCTGGGCGCAGGTGGTGTCGCTGGTCGGGGATGAGCGGCGCGGCCTGGCCACCAGCGCCAACGCCGCTTCATTCCAGATTCCGCAGGCGATCGGCCCGGCGATCGCCGGCACCCTGATTGGTGCCGGCTGGTTCGCCATACCGTTCTATGCCGGGGCGGCGTTGCAGAGCATTTATGTCGTCGCTTACGGCCGCGTGTTCGGCCGCTGGGAAAAAGAGGAAGCGGCGCGCTCCATTAAAAATTGACAGTCGTCGTCTGGTTCGCGGTGACCGTTACGTTCTTTGTCGTCGAGAACTTCAGCGTATCGGCCTGGTCCGGTGCATCGAGCTTGGCGCAGGTGACGGCCATCGTGTAGTCGCCCGCGGCGACAAAGCCGATCGAATAATCGTAGGCGCCGGTCGTGTCGTTCAGCTTCAGCATCGCACTGCCGAGCGGCTGGACGCCGGCCGTCGTGCTCGTATTGACGTCGCCGGGAATCGCATTCGCACCCGAGTAGATATAAACGGCGGGGCCGCAGGTAGCGTCCGCGATCGACAGCGTGCCGATGCTGAGCGTGTTGGCAACGGAGCCCTTGATCGTGCCGACCTCGACATTATTGATCAGGCGCAGTGCGGGCCGCAGCGTGTAGGCGGTGGTGGACGGGTTGCCGGGCGCGTTGATCGACTTGCGCAGGTTGAAGTCGATCGTGAAATTGGCCGCACCGCCGACGGGAACGGTAAAGCCGCTGACGAGCTTGAGACCGGTCTCGGCGCCGCTGGGGATCGTCAAGTCGTGGCGCGTGCCGTCGTCGAGCGTGATGTAGGAATCGGCGGCATCGACGTCCAGCCGGATCCACTGATAATCGCCCGCGGCAAGTGTGGCGCCGCTGATCAATGTTGCCGCGTTGGCGCCCTGGTACTTCAGCAAGTCGATTGTCTTCGGCGAGTCGAACTTGAAGGTCTTCGTCCCGTCCGGCCCATGCACGTCGACACCGCTGAAAGCGACGACGACGGCGGTGGCGCTGTCGAGCGGCGCATCGGTGATGCCGAGATTCAGCGTGCCGGTCCCGGATGTGGCGGTGTCGTTGCCGGAGCCATTGCAGGCGGCGAGCGTGAGCGTCAGCGCCGACAATAGCGCGACCGTCAGCAGCCGCGACGTGAAGGTCTTCGTCATTGGAGTCTCCCGTGCGTAATTGTTGCCGGGAGTGTAGCAACGGCGGTCGCCCGTTTGGCGACGCTCGTCACGCTTTTTCGGCCTTGCATCAGGTGGCGTCAGTCAGCGATGCGTAAGCCGGGAAAATCTGGGTCAATTCGCCCTGCTTGATCAATGCGGCCAGCGTTTCAATGTCCTTGTCGAGGCGCCGGTCGCCGGAATGCGGCGGCACGTGTTCGCGCACCAGCGCGTGCAACTTTTCGAGTTGCGGCGTCGTTTTCAGCGGCCGCTGCGCGTCGAGCGCGGCGGTGGAGGCCAGCAATTCCACCGCGAGAATGCGCGCCACGTTGCCGGCGATCCGGTTCAGCTTGATGCCGGCCCACGGCGCCATGCTGACGTGATCTTCCTGGCCGGCGGAGGTCGAGATGCTGTCCACGCTCGCCGGGTGGGCGAGGGTCTTGTTTTCGGACGCCAGCGCCGCGGCGGTGACGTGCGCGATCATGAAGCCGGATTCGAGCCCCGGCTCGACTGTCAGGAACATCGACAGCTTCGGGTTGACCTGGCGGACCAGCAGGTCGCTGCGCCGTTCCGACATGCCACCGATTTCGGCTGTGGCGATGGCCATGAAATCGGACAGCATCGCGAGCGGTTCGGCGTGAAAGTTGCCGCCCGAGAGTACGTCGTCGTCGAAGATCAGCGGGTTGTCGGAGACGCTGTTGGCCTCCAGTGCAAGCTTGTCGGCGGCGTGCGCGAGCGTGTCGCGCACCGCGCCCAGCACCTGCGGCATGCAACGCACCGAGTAGGGATCCTGCACGCGGCCGCAGTCGCGATGACTCTCCCAGATGTCGCTGCCGGTCAGCAGCGAGCGGAACTGTTGGGCAACCGCGATCTGCCCGGGCATCCGGCGTACGTCGTGGATGCGCGCATCGAATGGCGCATAACTTCCCGCCAATGCCTCGACCGTCAGCGCGCCGATGGCGATGCTCGCGGCGAGCAGCTTGTCGGCCTGCAGCAGGCCTTCGATCGCCAGCGCCGCGCTTGCCTGCGTGCCGTTCAGCAGCGCGAGACCTTCCTTTGCCTGCAGTTGCGCCGGCTCGCGGCCCGCCGCTTCAAGCACGTGCGACCCGCTCAGAATGTGGCCGTTGTGGCGCGCTTCGCCTTCGCCGATCAGCGCCAGCGCCAGGTGCGCGAGCGGCGCGAGATCGCCGGAGGCGCCGACCGAGCCGCGGCTGGGAATGATCGGAATGATGTCCGCGTTCAGCAGCGCGAGCAGCGTATCCACGACCTCGGCACGAATGCCGGACGCACCGACCGCGAGACTATTCGCCTTGAGCAGCATCATGCGGCGGACGATGTTGTCGGCGAAAGGCTCGCCAACGCCGGCGGAATGGCTGCGCACGAGGTTGTACTGCAGCTCGATCACCTTGTCCGGCTCGATACGCCGGCTCGCGAACGCGCCGAAGCCGGTGTTGATGCCGTAGCTGACGCGGCCGGTGCGTGCCACTTCGGCGACCGTTGCCAGCGAGGCCTGCATTTGTTCGCGCGCCTGGTCGCTGAGCGAGATGCGTGGGCGTTGTTGGTCGAATGTCGCGAGGTCGCGGAGAGTCAGGTCGTGGCCGGTAAGTTGAAGCATCTTGTCCGTCATTGTCTTTTCCAATTCCTTCTCCCTGGGGGAGAGGGCGTTCAAGCGTGAATCATTCTGCCGCGTAGGTAGACTGCATCGGGCTTGAGGCCGCCCAGCTGATAGCACAGCATTTCCGGCGCGGGCAGGTTCCAGAGCGTGAAGTTCGCCTGCGCACCCGGCTGCAGTGTGCCGATGTCGTCGCGGCCGAGAGCACGCGCGGCGTGGCTCGTCACGCCTTGCAAGGTTTCTTCCGGCGTCAGGCCGAAGAAAGTCCCGGCCATGTGCATGATTGCGAGCAGGCTCGTAATCGGCGACGAGCCCGGATTGACGTCGGTGGCCACTGCGATCGGCACACCGTGGCGGCGGAGGAGGTCGATCGGCGGCTTGCGCTTTTCGCGCAGGAAATAAAAGGCGCCCGGCAGCAGCACGGCGACGCTGCCGGATTCGGCCATCGCCGCCGCGTCGGCTTCTTCGGCGTATTCGAGGTGATCGCACGACAGCGCACCGAGTTCGGCCGCGCGCTTCGTTGCACCCATATTCGAAAGCTGGTCCGTGTGCGCGCGCAGGCGCAGGCCGAGAGTGTCGGCACGGTCTGCCAGCAACTCGAGGTCGTCGCAATCGAAAGCAATGTTTTCGCAAAAGATATCGGTCGTGTCGGCGAGACGATCTTCCGCCACCGCAGGCAGCATTTCATCGACGACCTGTTGCATGTAAACCTGTCGTTCGATACCCGCCGGGACGGTATGCGCGCCGAGAAATGTCGGCACGATGTCCATGTCGATTTTGCCGCCCAGCGCGCGTACGGCGCGCAGCATTTTAATTTCGTCGTCGAGCGTCAGGCCGTAGCCGCTTTTGATCTCGCAGGTGGTGACGCCTTCCGCCTGCAGCGCCTGCAGCCGGGGCAGGGTGGCGGCGACCAGTTCGTCCCCGCTTGCCGCACGCACAGCGTGCACGGTCGACAGAATGCCGCCGCCCGCTCGCGCGATCTCTTCATAGCTCGCGCCGCGCAGCCTGGCCGCATGTTCGGCCATGCGTTCGCCGGCGTAGAGCGCGTGCGTGTGGCAATCGACGAAGCCGGGCAGCATGATACGATCCGCGGCGTCGAGCGTTTCCGCGGTGGGTGCGTCGTCAGGCGGATCGAGGGCGGCAATTCGGCCGTTTTCGATGGCGATGCTGTGGGCTTCCGACAGCCCGGCGTCGTCAGTCATCGGATATATGCGCGCGTTTTTGATTAGAAGGTCGTACATTTTTCGCTGTCGTTGACGCCGCGTAGGATACACATAATGACAAACAGACTCACCTTTCAGTATGTGCTGACGCCGGCCGGACTCGAGCGCGACCGGACGCTGCAAATCGACGACACCGGCACGATCAGCGCTATCGAACCCGCAAGCGGCCCGGCGGACGGATTCTTCGCGCTGCCGGGTATGCCGAACGCACACAGCCACGCGTTCCAGCGCGCGCTCGCCGGGTTTGCCGAAGCGCGCCACGGCGAGGACTCGTTCTGGAGCTGGCGCGACGCGATGTATCGCCTCGCCAATCGGGTGACACCGGACGACATGCGCACGATTGCCCGCCAGGCGTTTGCCGACATGCTGCGCGGCGGCTATACGACGGTGGCGGAGTTCCACTATCTGCACGGTCTGCCGGACGGCAGGCACGGCGCCGACATGGCGGAGGCGGTCATCGATGCCGCGGCCGAAACGGGGATTCGGCTGACGCTGTTGCCGGTGCTGTATCGGAACGGTGGTTTTGAACAAGCCGCCCAGCCGGAGCAACGCCGTTTCGTGCACGAATCGCTCGACGATTACCTGGGTCTGCTTGAGTCCCTGCGCGGCAGGACGCCGCTCGGTATCGCGCCGCATTCGTTGCGCGCGGTGCCGGCGGCGCAGTTGCCGATGCTGGTGGAGGCGGCTCGCGATCTGCTGGGGCCGGACTGCCCGATTCACATTCACATCAGCGAGCAGACAGGCGAGGTCGCACACTGCCGCGAGCGTTACCGCATGACTCCGGTCGAATGGCTGGCGCGGCACGTGTCGCTGGATGACAACTGGAACCTGGTGCACGCCACCCACGCCACCGCCGACGAGCGTCGGCTGATCCGGCAAGCCGATGCGAATATCGTGCTGTGTCCGCTGACGGAAGCCTATCTTGGCGACGGCCTGTTTGCGGCAAACGAGCACATGATCGACGGCGGGCGCATCGCGATCGGGTCGGACAGCAATATTCGTGCCGATGCGGTCGAGGAGTTGCGCTGGCTGGAATTCGGCCAGCGTCTCGCGGACCGCAAGCGCGCCCGGCTGGCCACGCCGGAAGGCCTGGGCGTGCCGCTCTGGTCGGCGGCGGCGCAAGGCGGCGCGGCAGCGGCAGGTGACGTCGGTGGAACGATCCGGGTGGGGCAGCCGGCCGACATGGTCGTGCTGGACCAGAATTCACCGGCGCTTGCCGGGCATGGCGAGGATACGGTTCTCGACGCGCTGCTGATCGGCGGCAGCCGTGCCGATGTAGCGGCGGTTTATGTCGGCGGGCGAAAGCGGATCGAACATGGCGAGTTGTCGGAGGCGGCCGACCCGCTGCCCGAATTCGACGCCACCGTCCGGCGCCTGCTTCGCTAGTCAGTATTTCGGTACGGTCCCCGGCAGCTCGCGCGCGGCGACGAAGGCCGCGTAGCCGACATATGTGCCGGCGATCACATCGCCGAGGAAGTGATATTCGGACACGACCAGCGCCGCGCCCAGCACTACGAGCGCGGCCCAGCCCCACGGCCGCAGTCGCGGAAAATAGTGCATCACGGCGAACGCGAACGCGCCGAACACGGCCATGTGGCCGGACGGGAAGCCGAAGAAGTAATCGCTGGAATGGAGCCAGTGAAATTCGAAATGCCAGGGATGGTCCATCCAGTAGCGCGTATCGACGCGCCCGAAGATCGTCTTGAGGATGTCCTTGGCCGTATAACCGAACGGCAGTGCGGTGCCGACGACCTGCAGGCAGCAGACGAGGCGCCAGCCGATGTGCTTGCGCCGCAGCAGAATGTAGCCAGCCCAACTGGCGATGGTAATGACGGCGACGAACACATCCAGCACGTCGGGAAACTGCGTGTGCACGACGAACCCGGTGGAGCCGTGACCGAGGCGGGCGGCGATCAGTTTCGCCAGCGGCAGATCGATCCACGCCACGCTGATGCCCGTTGCAAGCGTCACCAGCGCCAGCACGGCGAGCATGCGCGGCCAGTCGCGCAGCACCAGCGAACGCACCGTTACGCGCTGCGCCGGTCGATCGCGAGACTGCATGGTATGATCCAGATGAACCCCTTCTTCAACTTCCATGATGACTGATGTAAGTCCTTTTAAAGTTCGCGAACCGACGGCCAACGAGGTGCGCGTAGTGGTGAGCATCCCGCACACCGGCACCTACGTTCCCGGCGACATCGCAGCCAACTTTGCTTCGGATTCGATACGCGCGCTGCCGATGACCGACTGGCACTTGCATCATTTGTACGATTTTTTACCGCGGCTCGGCGTCACCACACTATACGCGACCTGGAGTCGCTTTGTCGCCGACCTGAACCGGCCGCCGCGGGATCAGCCGCTGTATCCGGGGCGCTTCGAGACGGGGATTGTGGCGGACAAGACGTTCTGGGGCGATGCGATCTGGAAGCAGTCGCCGGATGCGGCGGAGGTCGGGCGTCGCAAGCGGCTGGTGCACGAGCCGTATCACGACAAGCTGGCGGAGCTGCTAGAGGCGAAGCGAAAGAGATTCGGCCGGATCGTGCTGATCGATGCGCACAGCGTGGCGTCGCGGGCAAGCTTGCTGCACGGGGAGCTGGAGAAGGATATCTATCTCGGCAATCGCGACGGTAGGAGCAGTGATAACTGGCTGATCGATCACGTCGCGGAACAGTTTCGCGGGGCCGATCTCAAGGTGTCATACAACGACCCTTACAAGGGTGGTTACATCACTGACCATTACGGGCAGATCGATGGCATCGAAGCGTTGCAGATCGAAATGTGCGAGCGGCTCTACATGGACGAGGATAATCCGCAAGCGGCTTTATCGAATCCGAAGTTTGAGAAGATGCGCGGGGTGTTGCGGGATCTGTTTGCTTCTTTATTGCTTCGGGTTGAAGAGAAGATTGGTGGCTGAACGGTTTTTGGTGGGGGCGATGGGGTAGCTCCTTCTGAAAGACGCCGTAAATACATCCCTGTCCTCAGAGACTTTCAGAAGAAGCTACCCCACCGCCTCGCGACGTTGTCGCCAATCCTTTACCCTCTCCCTCAGGAAGAGGGTCAGGGTGAGGGGAAGCCATCAGCCGCCGTTCTTCGGCTTGATAAATTTCAATGTCATCCGATCAGTCTCGCCGATATGGTCGAATATCGGCGGCAGCATGTGCGCGATTCCTTTCAGCATGTTTTCCATGCGGCCGTTTTGGCTGTTCTGCTTGGGCAGCTTCAAGGGGTGCGCCGTTGCGCGGCTCGGCGGCAACATGAAGATCGGCATGGTGCGGGGGTCGGCCGGGTTGGCATTGATCCGGGAGATGGCAGCCAGTTTGAATCCGGCCTGCTGGACAACGTTAATCACATAGGCTTCCGGGAGCCGGCTGAGGTTTTTCGCGTCTTCCATCGGATCCGTATCGGGATTGGCGCGGTGGCCGACAATGCCCAGGACGCCGCCCGGCTTGAGTACCTCGTAGGCGGCTTTGAGTACGCTCTTGAGGCCGCCTTCTTCCAGCCAGTCGTGCGCGTTGCGGAAGGTCAGGACCATGTCGGCACTGTTGGGCGGCCCGAGGTCGACCTGCTTGGGCGGCGCGAACGAGACGACTTTGACTTTGCCGTAGACATCCGGATCCGCCTTCAGCTTTTGGCGGAATGCCTTCGCGCTGCGCTGCGCGAACTTGCTTTTGCTGTCGAGCGGCGGCGCGGCGTCGATCAACTGGCCGTGATCCTTCAGGTACGGCGCCAGGATTTCGGTATACCAGCCGGCGGGGCCGGGTTGCAGTTCGACTACCGTCATGTCGGGTTTGAGGCCGAAGAATTCGAGCGTCTGGTGCGGGTGGCGGTACTTGTCGCGAAGTTTATGCGCCACGCTGCGTTGCGGACCCTGAATCACATTGGAAAGCTGGTCGGGCTGGTAATATTGAGCCGCCGAGGCAAGGCTGGTGGCGAACGCCAGCGGCAGCAGCGAAATCAGGGAAATGGCAATTTTCATTGCGGTCTCCTTGTTATTGTTCCCGGCCGGTGCCGGCTCGGATTTGTGTCTGGTCTATGTCAAAATACACCGTTTTAGTCCGTCTGCAAGTAAAAGATCATCTTCCATGAGTCGCGAAAAATTTATCCTGGTGCTGCAGTCCAGCCGCATGGTTACGCCGCGCGTGCGGCAACTTGACTTTGCACGCGCGGATGGGGAACCGCTCGATTACGTGTCGGGGCAGTTCATTACGCTGCACCTGCCGTACGAGGACATGATGCTGCGGCGCAGCTACAGCATTGCGACGATGCCGGGCAGCGACGAGCATATTCGCATCGCCGCGACCAACGTGCCGGGCGGGCGTGCGACGAAGCTGCTGTACGCGATGGAGCCGGGCGATACGGTCGAGGCCACCGGGCCGTTCGGCCGCTTCGTGCTGCGTGAGGATCCGCCGGCCCGCTATATCCTGGTTGCGACCGGTACCGGCGTATCGCCTTACCGTGCGATGCTGCCGCGCCTGCGGGAGCGCCTGGACGGGACCGGGTATTCGGTGATGCTGCTGCTGGGCGTGCGCGGGCCGGATGAACTGCTGTTCGGCGAGGACTTTCTCAATTTCTCGCAGCAGCAGGACGGCTTCGAATTCGTCGCCTGCTACAGCCGCCACATGCCGGACGCGCCGGGACCGCACGAGCGCAGCGGCTATGTGCAGCGCACGCTGCAGGAACTCGACGTCGATCCGGAGCGCGATATCGTTTATCTCTGCGGCAACCCGGATATGATCGACGCCGCCGTCAACGATCTGAAGGAAAAAGGTTTCCAGAATCCGCACCTGCGCCGCGAGAAGTACGTGTCGTCCAACTAGCCAACTGATAGGATAAGGACTCAATCAAGACCAAGGAGCGGTCATGCAGACGACAAGGACTGTCGTCGATAGCCGATTCCATTCCCGCCCGCCATTTCCGATCGCGCTCTTTGCGCTCGCAATCGGCGCGGCGGTGGTGGAAGCCATCGTTCTCCAGGCGCTGGGCTTTGTCTCGGCGCTGCCGCTCGCGCCGCAACTGTCCGCGCCCGCACCCTTCGGTACCTTCCACGATTTGCGCTGGGTGTGGACCTACGCGTGGTCGTGGGGCAGCGTTGCCTGGCAGCTCATCGCGCTGCTGGCCTTTCGTTCGATATTCGACACGCTCGTTATTGCGGCCGCCTGGCCGCGCGATTACCCGCGGCCGGGCATTTTCAGGCTGTGGCGCCGCAGTCTGCTTTACGTCGTCATTGCTATCGTCGTGATGTCGCCTTGGGCGACGATGACGTTTGCCGCCGGCGTCACCGGCGACGGCTGGTTCCTGCTGGCGGCAATTTTTGCCTCGCTGGTCATGGCGCTGGCGATGCCGGCCGGCATCGTCACCGGCGAGTGGTGGCGGCGCATTCTGCCGTGGCGCACGATGCCGCACGTGCTGCTCGCATGGGTCGTGCTGATGCTGGCGGCGCTCGCGATCACGTTCAGCCCGCCCTGGCTCACAGTAATTATCGCGGGTGCGTGCGGGGCGGTGAATGCGTTCCTGTGGCGGCGCATCGTGATCACGGTCATCGAAGCGGGCGAGCCACGCTACACCATCCCGTTCGCGCCGATTGCGATCGTGATCGTGCTCGGCATCTTCGTTGCCGGCGGCGGCTGGCTGTATGGCAATTCGCGCGGCTCGGGCAATGGCAGCAAGCAGCCGGCCCAGTCGCTCAAGACTCGGCCGGCGCCGCGGCCGGCAGCCGCTTCGAATGGCTATCCGGTGATTTTCGTCAATGGATTCAGCACGCGTTACGACGGCCGCCAGTACGCGTTGTTCGGCCCCGGGATCGCGAGCTGGTATTACTCCTACAACGGCATCGACGACGCCGGCCACCCGAAGCCGTACGGCCCGAGCGACACGCACCAGTCGCTCGGCGTCAGCGCGAGCTACCTGGCCTACCAGGTCAATCATCTGCACCAGGCGACGGGCAGGCCTGTCACCGTGGTGGCCGACAGCGAGGGCACGATGGTCGCGCGCGCCTATTTCGCCGCGAATCCGCACCCGCCGGTCGATCGCTACATCCAGAGCAGCCCATTGCTGCGCCCGTCGCGTGTCTATTACCCGCCGGCGGGGCAGGAGGGCTATGGTCTCGTGGCCGGCTGGGAGGCGCGTGAAATCCTGACGATGATTCGCCTCGAAAGCCCCGCGTTCCGGGACCACGCCGACATGCCGTTTCTGCGCTCGATGGTGGACCGTGCGCCGCTGCTGCGCGACCAGACGCTGTGCCCGATTCCGGGCGTGCAGACGTTCATGTTCATCCCGCTGCAGGCCGCGATGATGGCCGAGCGCGGCCCGCTGTCGCGGATTCCGTGGGTGGCGCTGCCGGGCTGGCATGCGACCCTGTTGCGTCGCAAGGACGTGCAGGAGGACGTGCGTTATCTGCTGAATACCGGCCATTTGCGCAGCCGGCCGGGCTGGGCGTTGGCATTCCAGTTGCTGCGCGGCGCGGGTGCCGCCTGGCAGTCGCCGGCCTTGCCGCTGCGGCTGCGCCCGGCCTGGCACGCCGCGCCGGATTCCGACCCTGCCTTCGGCCACTATTCTTGTCCCCCACAGGAGTGAATCATGTCTACCACATGGATCGTCGTCGCCGACAGCGCCCGCGCGCGGATTTTCGAAACCGCCGCGCACGGGCGCGAACTGAAGGAAATTGAAGACCTGTCGCATCCGGAGTCGCGCCTGCACGAGGGCGATCTGCGCACCGGCGAAGCCGGCAGCCGCCAGCAGCGCCTGCCGATGGCGCGCAGCGCCAGCGGACCGACCACGCCGGCGCACGACAAACATACTGAAGGCTTCGCGCGTGACATTGCCCGCTACCTCGACGACGCGCGTCACCGCGGCCGCTTCGACGAGCTGATCGTCGCGGCTGCGCCGGCACTGCTGGGCGAGCTGCGCGATCACCTGGACGCTCCCACCCGAGAGCGCATCGTGCGAGAGATCGACAAGAACCTGGCCCGGCATTCCACAGACGATATCCGGAAGTTGCTCGACAGCGGTTGAAAAACCCCGGCTTCGGCATTAAATAGCATGGCATTCCACCTTATTTGAGGAGAATGCACGATGGCCGAAGCCGCCACCGCGGAAACCCGCCACTTCGAAGCGGAAGTCAAACAGCTTCTGCACCTGATGATTCACTCGCTGTACGCGAACAAGGAAGTGTTTCTGAGGGAGCTGATTTCGAACGCCGCCGACGCCTGCGACAAGCTGCGCTTCGAGGCACTCGCGGACGATTCCCTCTACGGCAGCGACAGCGACCTGTCGATTCGCGTCGATTTCGACAAGGACGCGCGCACGATCAGCGTCGCCGACAACGGCATCGGCATGAGCCGCGACGAGGTGATCGAAAACATCGGCACGATCGCACGCTCCGGCACGCGCCGCTTCGTGGAAGCGCTGTCCGGCGATCAGGCGAAGGACGCGCACCTGATCGGCCAGTTCGGCGTCGGTTTCTATTCGGCCTTCATTGTCGCCGACAAGGTTACGCTGACCACGCGCCGGGCCGGCGACGACAGTGGTACGTGCTGGACGTCGACCGGCGAGGGCGACTATACGCTTGAAACGGTCGACCGCGACGACCGCGGCACCACCGTCACGCTGCATCTGCGCGAGGGCGAGGACGAGTTTCTCGATCACTGGCGGCTGCGCGAAATCGTCCGCAAGTATTCCGAGCACATCAGTCTGCCGGTGCGGATGCCGAAGCGCGACGACAAGGGCGACAAGACCGACGAGTGGGAGACAGTCACCAGCGGCCAGGCGCTGTGGCTCACGCCGCGCAACGAGATTTCCGATGACGATTACAAGGCGTTCTACAAGCACGTCGCCCACGACTCCGATGAGCCACTTGCGTGGACGCACAATCGCGTCGAGGGCAAGCAGGAATACGTCTCGCTGCTGTACATCCCGGCACGCGCGCCGTTCGATCTGTGGGATCGCGACAGCCGCCGCGGCGTGAAGCTTTACGTCAAACGCGTGTTCATTACCGACGCGGCCGAGACCGTCATGCCGCACTATCTCCGCTTCGTGCGCGGCGTCGTGGATTCGAGCGATCTGCCGCTGAACGTTTCGCGCGAGACGCTGCAGAACAACCGCATCCTCGACACGATTCGCGGCGGCTCGGTCAAGAAGGTGCTCGGTCTGCTGCAGGACCTGGCGGACAAGGCGCCGGAAAAATACACGACGTTCTGGCAGCAGTTCGGCCGCGTGCTCAAGGAAGGCCCGGCGGAGGATTTCGCCAACCGCGAGGCGCTCGCCAAGCTCATGCGGTTTGCGTCGACGGCCAACGAGGACGAGGTCGAAAACGTCTCGCTCGACGCGTACATCGAGCGTATGAAGCCGGAGCAGAAGGCGATTTACTATGTCACGGCCGACAGCTTTGCCGCGGCGAAGAACAGTCCGCATCTAGAAATCTTCCGCAAGCAGGGCATCGAGGTGTTGCTGTTGCACGACCGCGTCGACGAGTGGCTGGTCGCGCACCTGAACGAGTATCGCGACAAGCCGCTCCAGTCGGTGAGCCGCGGCGAACTGGACAAGGAGGCGTTCGGTGAGGCGGTGGAGGCCGACGAGAAGGCGCTGCCGGGCGTCTGTAACCGGCTGGCGACCAGCCTCGGCGACAAAGTCAGGGAAGTCCGTCTGTCGCGGCGGCTGACGGATTCGCCGGCCTGCCTGGTGGCATCCGACGAAGGGCTGAGCCTCAATCTCGAGCGACTGCTGAAGGAGGCGGGCCAGGAGGTGCCGCACGCCAGCCCGATTCTGGAGATCAATCCGGCTCATCCGATCGTCAAGCGCCTCGAAAGCGACGCCGGCGAGCGCTTCGACGACTGGGCGAGTCTGCTCTACGACCAGGCGCTGCTGGCCGAGGGCGGTCAGCTGGACAACCCGGCCGCTTTTGTCAAGCGGCTCAACGAGTTACTGATGGGTAGTATCACGCCGGCGGGATGAACGGCGATCCGGGACCGCCGAACGGCAGCGTCAATGCCGTTCGGCGGGGAACCAGACCGGCCGCGTGGTGTCTCTTGCTTATGATCTTTGCCGCGGACTAAAGTGGCGCCGACATCCCACCCTTGACATTACCCATGAACACCAACACCAGACAAAGTCACCACGTTATTTATGAGGCGCTGATCCGCGTCCTCAAGCCGCTGGTACGCATCATGTTGCGCAGCGGCGTCACCTATAAAGCCTTCTCCGAAGTGCTCAAGGGCGTGTACGTCGACATTGCGAGCAACGAATTCCGGATTCCGGGGCGCAAGCAGACCGACTCGCGCATCGCCGTTATCACCGGCCTGTCGCGCAAGGAAGTTTCGCGCGTCGGTGCGCTCGATATGCCGCAGGATGCCCCGAACCCGGTGGTCTACAACCGCGCGGCGCGGGTGATCAATGGCTGGACGCAGGACGAACGTTTTCTCGATGAGAAGGGCGAGCCGCGGCACCTGCCGTTCGATGGCGGCGACATCAGTTTTTCGGAACTGGTGCGCCGGCACAGCGGCGACGCCCCGCCGCGGGCCATTCTCGACGAGCTGGAACGCGTCAAGGCAGTGTCGTACAACGAGGACGGCACGCTCAAGCTGGTGACGCATGCGTACACGCCGCAGCTCGACGATCTTGAAAAGATCAGCCTGATGGGCGGCGCGGTTGGCCAGTTGATCCTGACGATGGATCACAACTTCTGGTCCGACGACGAGCAGGACAATCGCTTCCAGCGCATCGTCTCGAACGACAAGCTCGACCCGCAGGCGGCGGCCGAATTCCAGGAGTTTGCGCGCGAGGAAAGCCGGCAGTTCCTGGAACGGCTCGACAAATGGCTGAGCGAACACGAAGTCGGCCGGCAGCGCATCCAGATGTTCTCCGGCGACCTCAAGCGTGTTGGCCTGGGGTTGTACTACTTTCGGGAGGATTAAAGCCGGCCGGGCCGAGCTTGTGCTACCTTAGAGCCCCTGCACTGCAGGGGCTTTTTTCTGGCCGACAAAAGGAATGCGAATGGCTGCCGGGCGAATCTTCTTGCGGGTCCTTCGGGGGATCTGGGGCGTACTCGACGTGATCGTCGATCTGATCGTGCTGGCGGTGGCGGTGATCTTCGCGCTGGCGCTCGCGAGCATCAGCGTTGGCCGGCCGCAGGTGCCGGCATCGGCGGCGCTGGTGATCAATCCGCAGGGCGAACTGGTCGAGCAGTACAGCGGCAATCCCGTCGACCGTGCGATCGATCGGCTGGCGGGCCGGGATGTGCGCCCGCAGACGCGGCTGCGGGACGTCACCGAGGCGATTCGCGAGGCCGAAAGCGACCCGCATATCAAGGCGCTGGTGATCGACCCGCGCGACATGGCGCCGACGGCACTCGCCAAGCTGCAGACGATCGGCGCTGCCATTCATGAATTCAAGGCGACGCACAAGCCGGTGTTCGCGGTGCTCGATTCGCCCGGCCAGTCGCAGTATTACCTCGCGGCTCAGGCCGACAAGGTGCTGCTGAACCCGCACGGCGCGGTCATGATCACGGGCTTCGGCGCGTACCGCGAATACTTCAAGGACGCGATCGACAAGCTCGCGATCGACTGGAATGTGTTCCGGGTCGGCAAGTACAAATCGTACGTCGAACCGTTTACCCGCAACGACATGTCGCCGGCGGCGAAAGAGGCCGACGGCGCGCTGCTCGACGTGTTGTGGGGCAGCTACCGGAAGGGCGTCGCCGACGCGCGCAAGCTGAAGCCGGAAGCCATCGGCGCGTATGTCGACGACATGCCCAAAGCCCTTGCCGCCGCCGGCGGCGACAGCGCCAAACTGGCGCTTCAGGCGGGGCTGGTGGACAAACTTGCGACGCGCGACCAGATGAGCGATGAAATCGCAGCAGTGGTCGGCGTCGGCGGCGGCGGGCACGGCTTCAACCAGATCGATCTTCGCGATTACCTGCGCGCGACCGGCATCGCGCAACAGACCGGCATCAGTCAGGACGAAGTCGGCGTGATTGTCGCCGAGGGCGACATCCTCGCCGGCAATCAGCCGCCCGGCGCCATCGGCGGCGAATCGCTGTCGCGCCTGATTCGCAAGGCGCGCTACAACGACAACGTCAAGGCCGTGGTGCTGCGAGTCGACAGCCCCGGCGGCAGCGCCTTCGCCTCGCAAATGATCCTGCGCCAGGTCGAACTGACCAAGCAGGCCGGCAAGCCCGTGGTCGTCTCGATGGGCAGCGTCGCTGCATCCGGCGGCTACTGGATTTCAATGGCCGGCGACCGGATTTACGCCAGCCCGACCACGATCACCGGTTCGATCGGCATTCTCGGTATGTTCCCGACGTTCCAGGACTCGCTCGCCAAGCTCGGCATTCACAACGACGGTATCGGCACGACCGATCTCTCGGGCGACTTTCGCCCGACGCGCGCCATGAGCAAGCAGGCGAAAAAGATATTTGAGATCTCGATCGACCACGGCTACGACGAATTCGTCTCGGAAGTGGCGAAGCATCGTCATTTGAGCATCGACGACGTCAAGAAGATTGCGCAGGGACGCGTCTGGAGCGGGGCGGACGCCAAGCGGCTGGGGCTGATCGACGGGTTCGGCGACATGCCGGCCGCGATCAAGGCGGCGGCGCAGCTGGCCGGCATCGCGCAAGGCTACAGCGTCCATTACATCGAGCCGCCGTTGAGCTTCGGCAGCCGCTTGCTGATGAGCCTGTCGACCCAGGCGGAAGGCCTGGCGGGATCATTGCTGCCGGCGCAGACCTGGTCGCCGGCACAGGGCATGGTCGCGCGGCTGCAAGGCTTCGTCAGCCAGATACGCCGCTTCAACGATCCGAATGGAATTTACGCCTACTGCTTCTGCGCCACGCCGATGGAGCGGTAGCGCAACGCCGGTTCCTACCAGCTCAAGACCACCTTGCCGGACTTTCCGGACCGCATGGTGTCGAAGCCTTCCTGAAACCGATCGGCGGAAAACTGATGCGTCAGAATCGGCGACACATTCAACCCGCTCTTCAGCATGCTCGCCATCTTGTACCAGGTCTCGAACATCTCGCGACCGTAAATGCCCTTCAGGATCAGCCCCTTGAAGATCACATCGTTCCAGTCGATCGCCGTGTCGCCCGGGGGGATGCCGAGGAGGGCGACATGGCCGCCATGCACCATCGCCTTCAATAATTGCCGCAGCGCCGCCGGACTGCCGGACATCTCCATGCCAACGTCGAATCCTTCGGTCATCCCGAGCGACGTCATCGTATCGTCGAGCGATTGCTTGCCGACGTTGATCGCCCGATCCGCGCCCATCTTCCGCGCCAGTTCGAGCCGGTAATCGTTCACGTCCGTCACCACGACGTAGCGCGCGCCGGCATGGCGCGCGATCGCCGCCGCCATGCAACCGATCGGCCCCGCGCCGGTGATCAGCACGTCCTCGCCGACGAGGTCGAACGACAACGCCGTGTGCGTCGCATTGCCGAGCGGATCGAGAAATGCCGCGATTTCGTCGGGAATCTCGTCCGGCAGCGGAAACACGTTGATCGCCGGAATCGACAGGTATTCGGCAAAACAGCCCGGTCGATTGACGCCGATGCCGCGCGCATTGCGGCACAGGTGACGGCGTCCGGCACGGCAGTTGCGGCAGTGTCCGCAGGTTACGTGACCCTCGCCGGAGACGCGCTGGCCGACCTTGAGTCCCTGTACCTCGCTACCGAGTTCGACGATCTCGCCGACGAACTCATGGCCGACCGTCATCGGCACCGGTATCGTCTGTTGCGCCCAGTCGTCCCAGTTGTAGATGTGGATGTCGGTGCCGCAGATTGCGGTCTGCCGGACTTTGACCAGGACGTCGTTATGGCCGATGGCCGGCGTCGGCGCATCCTGCATCCAGATGCCGGGCTCCGACTTCGCTTTGACTAGTGCGCGCATAAATGCCTTTTTTGTTCCCTCTCCCTCAGGGAGAGGGTAGGGGTGAGGGAGTATTGATTCAATAAGATATTCAAGCGATTACAGCGAGATCATTACCTACTTTCTCAAATGCTGCAAGCGCCTTGTCGAGATGTTCGCGCTCCAGCGCCGCCGACATTTGCGTCCGGATACGGGCCGCGCCACGCGGCACGACCGGGAACGAGAAGCCGATGACGTAAATGCCCTCGTCGAGCAGCCGGTCCGCCATCGTGCTCGCCAGCTTGGCGTCGCCCAGCATGACCGGGATAATCGGATGCTCGCCGGGCACCAGGTCGAAGCCCAGCTTCGTGAGGCCCTCGCGGAAGTAGCGGCTGTTGTCACGCAACTTGTCGCGCAGTTCGCTGCCGGATTCCAGCATGTCGAGCACGTGCAGGGTCGTCGCCGCGATCGCCGGCATCAGCGTATTCGAAAACAGGTAGGGGCGCGAGCGCTGCCGCAGCCACGCGACGATCTCCTTGCGCCCCGACGTGCAACCGCCCGACGCGCCACCCAGCGCCTTGCCGAACGTCGTCGTGATGATATCGACACGGCCCAGCACATTGCGATACTCCGGGCTGCCGCGGCCGTTGGCGCCGATAAAACCGGTCGCATGCGAATCGTCCACCATCACCAGCGCGCCGTAGCGATCGGCCAGGTCGCAGATTGCGCCCAGATTCGCGATCACGCCGTCCATCGAGAACACGCCGTCGGTCGCGATCAGCTTGCGCCGGCAGCCCGAAGCTTCCTTGAGCCGCGCCTCCAACTCATTCATGTCGTTGTTGGCGTAGCGGAAGCGCTGCGCCTTGCAGAGCCGCACGCCGTCGATGATGCTGGCATGGTTCAGCGAGTCGCTGATGATCGCGTCGTTCTCGTCCAGCAGCGTCTCGAACAGCCCGCCGTTGGCGTCGAAGCAGGACGAGTAGAGAATCGTGTCCTCGGTGCCGAGGAACTTGCACAGGCGCGCTTCGAGTTCCTTGTGCACATCCTGGGTGCCGCAGATAAAGCGCACCGACGACATCCCGAAGCCGTGCTCGTCGAGAGCGGTGTGCGCTGCCTTGATCAGTTCCGGATGGCTCGCCAGTCCGAGATAGTTGTTCGCGCAGAGGTTAATGACTTCCTTGCCGGCCGTGGTCTCGATCGCCGCGCCCTGCGGCGTGGTAATTACCCGCTCCTCCTTGTACAGACCCTCATCCCTGAGCGATTGAAGCTGTTTTTCGAGTTGTTCGAGGAATGCGCTGTCCACGGCGGGCCTCCTTGGGGGAAAGGAGGTGATTATAACAGCCGGTGACGCCTGACTTCGCGACTTGATGCTGAACTGGTACGTGTAATGGCGCGACAGGGGACGGCCTCTCGCCTACGCAAGTGGGCGGGACGAAGAGCTGGCCATTACGACGAGGCTAACAGTGGTACTTCAGTCATCGAGGTCCGAGTATGAGAGATGCTTGAACGAGACTTTGCTGGGTTCGAGAAGCTGTACGGTTCCCCTCATGAACATGTATGCGAAGCCGGCTTGGGACGGTACCGGTTCGGCATTGAGACACTGTGGCGCGAATACCGATTTTTCGAGCGCTTTCCTGGCATTATTTATATATGCTTTGGTGACCGGCCCTTTGGGAACATTAAAAAAAGATTTACCTTTCATCAACACGATATTATCTGCACGCCCATCTTTGCGGACTGTAAATCGAAACGCTACTAACCCAAGTGCATCGGTAAAACGTCGAGATGTCCACTTCGGGTACTTTGGCTTTGCCGGAGCGAGTGGAATCGCGTCGTGAGGATCCCGATTATTGGAATCGGAAGGGTCGAAATGATACGTATACCGAAATCGGGAAGGCACGGCGGTTCCATTTACGATGCGCGGTTTGAAGCTGGATAGCTTTACTGCTCCTCGGACACTCTGATCGAAGACACCCACAGGTTTTGACTTTGTCACAGTGACGTTATCAGCTCGGCCGTCGGTCCCGATGGTAAATTCCACTGTGACGAATCCTGTGAGACACCGGAGGCGGGCTTTTGCGGGGAAAGCAGGGCGTACGAGGTGAATAATTTCCGCTTCGGACGTGACTTTGGCGGAGCTGTGCTGAGCGGCGATCACGGGCGTGCCAGCGCAGCCACTAACCATAGCTATGACTGCCCCTACGATTGCTTTTTTCATCGCCGCCCCTGTTGTTGCCTGGTTCCGAACCGGCCAAAACTGGATCGAACTGGAGCGCAAAAAGGAGTTGCGCCATTGCCCACCTTACGCATGTGGCTTGATGCGAAATTTATAGGTGAAGCGAGCCTTATACGAAACGGGCTTTCCGTCCACACGTTTGATTTTGAATTTCGAGCGCAGCAACGCACTTATAGCAGCTTTGTCGAACAATCCCGCAGGAGCCGAATCAATAACGACCGGGTGGCGGGTATGGCCTTGTTTATCGACGGTAAAAGTGAGCGTCACAAGCCCTTTAACGTGGTTGAGAATGTCTGTTGCCGGATAGGCTGGAGGGGCTGACGCAAGATTTTCCGGTAAGGTGTAAGCATTTGTTCCATCGGGTTGGTCAGGCAGCGTGAAGGTATATAGAAACGAAGCTCGAGATGCCACGGCGCCGTTCTTAACCGACTTCGGTTTGAACTTGGAAGCAGTTAGCGCTTTTAAAGCCGAAAATTCAAATACACCTGCTGGGTGTGAATAGACTATCTTTGCGTCGCATGTAGTGCCGTCCGGCTCTATAGTAAAACTCAGGAGTACCGCTCCCTCGGTCTTTGTGTAAGCAGCGGTAGTCGGATAGTCCGGCTCGACTGGTACCACCGGCACAGCCTTTTGCACGCTCTGTGATGATTCCGATTTCCCTGGCGCCCTTGACGCAGGAGCCTCCGACTTGCAAGGGGGTGGTATGTCACGCAAAGAAACCATTTCCCGTTGAAGCATAGAGCCAATGCAGCCTTCCGGTCGCGACTGACCGTGTTGGCGGTCACGATTATCGGGCAGACAAAACGTGTATTTGAACGTCGCCCGAGACGGGACCGGCTTGCCGTTGACGATTTTCGGTTCGAACTTCGACCGCGCAAGCGCTTGAATCGCCGCGTGATCGAAAAGGCCGGCCGGCTTGGAATTCAGCACCCTGGCGTCGCAGGTTCGGCCGTCTTTGCGGATCGTGAATTCCAGAGTCACGTAACCCTCGATGCCCTGAAATAGAGCGGACGCGGGGTATTGGGGCGCTATAGGGACGCTCGGAATGGCTTCCCCTGCCGTTCCACTCGCCGAGCTTGTTGATGGCCCCGGTAAACACGGCTGTCCCTCGCTGACAACCGCTGCGTTGAGAGGGGCGGGATGAGGGCTTGAAGCGCAGCCTGCCAGGATAAGAACAGTTGCTGCCGCGGCCAGACAACTCAGGGTAACTCCGGAAAAATTGCGCTTGTTCACGTTCCCCCCTTTGTTGTGACAGAATCGCATTTAACTATAGCGCAAAACGGAGTTGCACCATGGCCCGCCCCGAAACCCCACTCGTTGCCGCCGATGTCGTCATTCGGCTCGAGGATCGTCCCGATACGCCGATCGTTTTGATCGAGCGGCACAATCCGCCTTATGGCTGGGCTTTGCCGGGCGGGTTCGTCGATCTGGACGAGACCGTGTCGGCGGCAGCGGTGCGCGAGGCGCAGGAGGAGACGGGTCTCCAGATCGAACTCAAGGCCTTGATCGGCTGCTACTCTGCGCCGGGGCGCGATCCGCGCGGGCCGACAATCAGTGTGGTGTTTGCAGCGACGGCAACCGGCGAGCCCGAGGCCGGCGACGACGCCAAGGACTGGCAGCCGATCGATCCGGCGAATCCGCCGGAACTCGCATTCGATCACGCGCTGATCCTGGCCGACTACTGCGACTGGCTGAGCGACGACGGCTATCGCGCCCGGGTCCGGTAACCGCCGGGGCCGGATGACAGGACGGTAATGTCGGCTCGGCTGCTGAATTTGGCCGCAATCCGTATAATCTGCGCCTGACGCGATTCCTCGGGGGCTTTTAATGCAGAATTCGGCGTGGCGGACAGCTTTTTTGTGCCTGTTCGTGGCCATCGTCTGGTTCGGCAATCTGCAGTATCGGGACCTGTTCCAGACCGACGAGGGCCGCTACGCCGAGATTCCCCGCGAGATGGTCGCGACGGGCGACTGGATCACCCCGCACCTCGACGGCTTCAAGTATTTCGAGAAGCCGGCGCTGCATTACTGGATCACCGCCACGATTTACGAGCTTGCCGGCCAGCACAACTGGACCGCGCGGCTGTGGATCGCGCTCGCCGGTTTCCTCGGCCTCGGAATGACCTGGATTGCCGGCGCGAAATTGTTCGACGAGCGCACCGGCCGCTATGGCGCGCTGATGCTCGCCGGCAGTTTCTATTACATCTTCATGGGGCACTTCAACACGCTCGATATGGGGCTCGCGTTTTTCATGTGCGCGAGCCTGTTCGCGTTCCTGATTGCCCAGAACCGGCCCGACGACAAGGCGCATCTGCTGCGCTGGATGCTCGCGGCGTGGGCGGCGGCGGCGCTGGCGCTGCTGACCAAGGGACTGGTCGCGCTCGCGATTCCCGGCGTCACGTTCGTGCTGTACTCGATTACCCGGCGCGATTCCGCCATCTGGAAGCGATTGTGCATTCTGCCGGGGCTGGCGCTGTTCCTGGCGATCTCGGCACCATGGTTCGTAGTCGTGTCGCTACGCAATCCTGATTTCTTTCATTTCTTTTTCGTCGTGCAGCATTTCGAGCGCTACCTGACGCCGATCGCAGATCGCACCGGCCCGTGGTACTACTTCATTCCGGTGCTGATTCTCGGGACGCTGCCGTGGCTGTGGCAGGGCGGGGCCGCGCTGGTGCGGAGCGCGGGTTCGGTTGTGCGGCGCGACAACACTCGCTTCGATCCAGTCTGGTTCTTGTGGCTCTGGGTCGTGGTGATTTTCGTGTTTTTCTCGGCGTCGGACTCGAAGCTCGCCAGCTACATCCTGCCGCTGATGCCGGCCTTCGCGCTGCTGACAGGCCGCGAGCTGGCGCGTCACGAGCGTAAAAGCCTGACAAGCGCGGCGGCAATCACCCTCGCGCTGGGCGCCGCCTGCCTGATCTATGCCATCCGCTACCTGCCGCATTTGCACAGCCACACGGTGCCGGCGACGCTGTACGCGCGGATGGCGCCATGGGCGATCGCCGCTGCGATCGTGCTGATCGTGGCTGCCGCGGCGGGATTCGGGCTGATCCGTCGGCGACCGGCTGCGGCTGTCACGCTGATCGCGCTCGGCTGGCTGGTCTCGGTGCAGGTGCTGACCAGCGGCGGTCAGGCGCTGTCGCCGGTGTATTCCACCCGCTATCTCGTCGCGCAAATGGACGGCATCGACACCCGCGGGGCGCCGTTCTACAGCGTCAAGGAGTATGAGCAATCGCTGCCGTTTTATCTCAAGCGGACGGTGATTCCGGTGGACTACCAGGGCGAGCTGGCCTTCGGCATCCAGCGGCGCAAGAACCCCGGGCGCTACATCGTTGACATGGCGACATTCGAACAGCGCTGGCGGGCGGACCCGCGCGCATTCGCGATTATGTCGCGCGACGATTATCATGCGCTGCGGCAGACGGGTATTCCGATGCGGGTGATAGCCCGCGATCCGCAGCGGGTGATAGTGACTAAAGGGCCTGTTCACGACTAGCCGGTCGTCGCGTTGTCGCCCCAAATCCGGGCAGGCAAGGCGCGAGGAGAGAGGTTTGGTTATACCAAATGAACGACGAGCAACGTGGCCTGCGTGGATTTGGGGCACAACCCTTCGGGGCGGGGCCATTTTTCCGCAATTCTGCGTTGCGCCACGCTTATGTAGATGGCTACACGGCGCCCGCCGCGCCTTGCCTTGCGAAAAAATGGCCGCCGCCGCGGCGATCGGCTAGTCGCGAACAGGCCCTTAATGAGCATAACTGCATTCCTTCTGATTTTAGCCGGCGTGTTGCTGAACGCGTTCGCGCAGTTCCTGCTCAAGGCCGGCGTGAACCGGATGGGCGCGATCGGACTCAATTGGAGCGCGCTGGTGCAGGCCGGCTGGCACCTCGCGCTGGAACCCTATATCTATGGCGGGCTGGGCTGTTATGTCATCAGCGTGGTCGTCTGGATCCTCGCGCTGTCGCGGGTTCCGGTCAGTATGGCTTACCCGATGCTGTCGATCGGCTATGTCGTCACGGCGGTGGCCGCCTGGGCCTTCCTTGGCGAAACTGTGACGCCGCTTCGCCTCGTGGGAATCGGTATCATTATTGTTGGTGTGTTCATCGTGGCGAGGAGCTGATGGCCGATTACTTGCCTTTTACGCGCCCAACGCTCGATCAGGAAACGATCGACGGTGTGGTCGAGGTGCTGAAATCCGGCTGGATCACTACCGGGCCGCAGGTCGAGCGATTCGAAGTCGCTCTGGCCGACTATGTCGGTGGCGGCCGAGAGGTGCGGGCGCTGACGTCGGCGACCGGGGCGCTCGAACTGGCGTTGGTGCTGGCGGGGGTCGGGCCGGGCGACGAGGTCATCGTGCCGGCGATGACATTCGCGGCGAGCGCCAACGTGGTGGTGCGGGTCGGCGCGAAGCCGGTATTCGTCGATGTCGATCTGGACACGCGCAACCTGCTGATCGAAGCGGTCGAGAATGCGATCACTCCGAAGACGCGCGCGATCATGCCGGTGCATTTCGCCGGGCTGCCGGTGGATCTCGACAGCATTTATGCGCTGGCGAAGAAGCACAATCTGCGTGTTATCGAGGACGCCGCCCACGCGATCGGCAGCAGCTACAAGAATCGGCGCATCGGCTCGTTCGGCGATCTCGTCTGCTTCAGCTTTCATGCCAACAAGAACATGACGACGATTGAGGGGGCGGCGGTGTCGGTTGCCGATGCGGACACGGCGCGCCAGCTCGAGCTGCTGCGTTTCCACGGCATCACCAAGCTCGCCGACGGTGGCATGGACGTGTCTGTCGCCGCGGGCAAGCACAACATGACCGATGTGTCGGCGCGCATCGGCCTGTCCCAGCTCGCGCGCCTCGACGAGTTCAACGGCAAGCGCCGCGCGCTGGTCAAGCGTTACTTTGACAACTTCGGCAGTGGTTCACCGGTGCGGCTGCCGGCCGCGGGTGATGACGGGCATAGCTGGCACATGTTTGCGCCGCTGGTGCCGTTCGACCGGATCGGCCTCGACTTCGCCGGCCTGCGCGACAAGATGCACGCGCAGGGCATCGGCATCGGCCGCCATTATCCCGCGGTACCGTTGTTCAGTCTGTACCGCGACATGGGTTATCGCGAAGGACAGTTTCCGAACGCCGAGCGCATCGGCCGCGAGACCGTCACGCTGCCGCTGTTTCCGGTGATGCAGGTGGCGGACGTCGACCGCGTCTGCGACGCGCTGCGCGACATCCTCGGCGCAGGCTGATGGTCGTCCACGCCGACATCGCTCCGGGCCGCCGCGCCACCGATCGTGCCGATTCGGCAGTCGACCTGTCGGTCGTCATTCCAATTTACAACGAGGAGGCGGGTCTCGCCGCGCTGTTCGATCGACTGTATCCGGCGCTCGATGCGCTCGGCCGCAGTTACGAATGCATCCTCGTCGATGACGGCAGCGCCGATACTTCGGCCGCTCTGCTGCGTCAGCAATTCGAAGCGCGTCCGCGCGAGACGCGCATCATTTATCTGCAGGCCAACTTCGGCCAGCACGCCGCGATCATGGCCGGCTTCAAGTATGCGCGCGGTGCCAAGGTGGTGACACTCGACGCCGATTTGCAAAACCCGCCGGAGGAAATCGGCAAGCTGCTGCTCAGCATGGACGAGGGTTACGACTACGTCGGCACGATCCGCCGCAGCCGCCACGACAGCGCCTGGCGGCGCGCAGCGTCGAAGCTGATGAACCGTATCCGCCACCGCATCACCAAGGTGCGCATGACCGACCAGGGCTGCATGCTGCGCGGCTACGGCCGGGGTGTGATCGACGCGATCAACAGCACCCGCGAAATCAACACGTTTATTCCGGCGCTGGCGTATCTGTACGCGGCCAATCCCGTCGAGATCGAGGTTGAGCACAGCGAACGCGCGGCGGGCGAATCCAAGTATTCGCTGTATCGGCTTATTCGGCTGAACTTCGATCTGGTTACCGGTTTTTCGGTCGCGCCGCTGCAGATCTTTTCGTTTCTTGGCGTGCTGATTTCGTTTGCGTCGCTCGGTCTGTTTGTCTATCTGATGGTCAACCGGTTCCTGCACGGGCCGGACGTCGGCGGCGTGTTCACCCTGTTCGCCATCGCGTTCTTCTTCATCGGCATTCTGCTGTTCGGCATCGGGATGCTGGGCGAGTACATTGGCCGCATTTACCAGGAAGTGCAGCAGCGGCCGCGTTACCTGATTCGCGGCATACTCGAAGAGCGGGACGACGCTAAATGACATCGGCGGTCGTGTTCGCGTACCACAATGTGGGTGCGCGCTGCCTGGCCGTGCTGCTGGCGCAGGGTGTCGAGGTGTCGCTGGTGGTGACGCATGCTGACGACCCGGACGAGAATGTCTGGTTCGAGAGCGTGGCGGCACTGGCGCGGCTGCATGACATTCCGGTGGTGACGCCGGCCGCGGACGAGTTGCCCGCGCTGGCGGAGCGGGTCGCGGCGTGCGCGCCCGACTTTATGTTTTCGTTTTACTACCGGCACATGCTGCCGGCATCGATTTTCGAGTTGCCCGCCTCCGGGGCGCTCAACATGCACGGCTCGCTGCTGCCTAAGTATCGCGGCCGGGCGCCGGTGAACTGGGCCGTACTGAACGGCGAAACCGAAACCGGTGCCAGCCTGCATTACATGACGGTGAAGCCGGATGCCGGCGCGCTGGTGGATCAGACCGCGGTGCCGATATTGCCGAACGACACCGCGAAAGAAGTGTTCGACAAGGTGACATGTGCCGCGGAAATAACATTGGCGCGCGCGTTGCCGGGCCTGCTGGACGGATCGGCGCCGCAGCGGCCGCTCGATCTGGCGCAAGGCAGTTATTTCGGACGTCGGCGGCCGGAGGACGGCACGATCGACTGGGTGCAGCCCGCCAAGATGGTGCACAACCTGGTGCGGGCAGTGGCGCCGCCGTACCCGGGCGCGTTTACGACGCTGGGTGGCAAGCCGCTGCGATTGTTGCGCACTTTTTACCGGCGGGAGCCGGCACGGCGCGGCGGCGCGCTGCCGTGTTTGTATTCTGAAGCGGGCGCCTTGTATGCCGATTGCCGGGACGGCCGGCGTTTTCGGGTGCTCGCCTGCGAACTGGACGGATCGCCGCTGACGGCGGCCGATTTCGAAAGCCGTTTTGGCGGCGACCCTCAACCGTTAGGAGAATAACGTGCGGAAGGTTTTGATTCTCGGGGTAAACGGCTTTATCGGCCATCACCTCAGCAAGCGCATCATCGAGACGACCGATTGGGATGTGTATGGCATGGACATGGCGTCGGATCGCGTCGAGGTGCTGCTCGACAATCCGCGCTTCCATTTCTTCGAAGGCGACATCACGATCAACAAGGAGTGGGTCGAGTATCACGTACGCAAGTGCGACGTGGTGCTGCCGCTGGTGGCGATCGCGACGCCCGCCGTTTACGTGCAGGACCCGCTGCGCGTGTTCGAGCTCGACTTCGAGGCGAACCTGCCGATCGTCCGTCAGTGCGTGAAGTACAAGAAGCGGGTGATCTTCCCGTCGACGTCGGAAGTGTACGGCATGTGCCGCGATCCGGCGTTCGATCCGTACGAGTCGGAGCTGATTCTCGGGCCGATCGAGCGGCAGCGCTGGATCTACAGTTGTTCCAAGCAGTTGCTGGACCGGGTGATCTGGGCGTACGGCGACAAGGTCGGTTTGGACTTTACGCTGATCCGGCCGTTCAACTGGATCGGCCCCGGTCTCGACAGCATTCATACGCCGAAGGAAGGCAGTTCGCGCGTAGTGACGCAGTTCCTCGGTCACATCGTGCGCGGCGAGGATATTCGGCTGGTGGATGGCGGCGCGCGCAAGCGGGCGTTCACGTATATCGACGATGGGGTCGATGCGCTGATGAAGATCATCGAGAATCGCGACGGCGTCGCGAGCGGGCGCATTTACAACATTGGCAATCCGGACAACAGTCATTCGATCCGCGAGCTGGCGGAGATGATGATGGAGATCGCGCGCGAGATGCCGGAATATGCGACCAGCGCGGCGCACGTCAACCTGATCGATGTCCCGGCCGACGATTATTACGGCAAGGGCTACCAGGACGTCGAAAACCGCGTGCCGTCGGTCGAGCACACGCGCCGGGAGCTGGGCTGGGAGCCGAAGATCGACATGCGCGGCGGGCTGCAGCGGATCTTCGACGCGTACAAGGGCGATGTGGCCGAGGCGCGGGAGTTGATCGACGGCTGACAACCACCGATGCCGGTAGTCTGACCGAGGAGGTTCAATTGCGAGAAACGAGCGGAAAGCAGGCGGCCGCTGAACGCGAGACGCTGACAGTGACGTTTGGTCACGAAGAGCTGGTGATTCATCACCGCTACGAGGTCCTCAGCATTCTGAACGATTTCTGTATCGCAGTCTGGTTCCTGGTCGGCAGCATTTTCTTTTTGTTCCCGGCATTCGGCGGTACTGCGGCATGGTTGTTCGTGATCGGCAGTGCGCAGTTTCTTGCGCGGCCGGTGATCCGGCTGCTCCGCAACATCAGGCTGAAGCAGATTCCCGAATCCCAATGGGAATACTAGGCGTCGATTTTTAATATCTTGCGCATCGCGCTCAAAATCGATGTCGACACCCTGCGCGGGACGCTGGAAGGCGTGCCGCGTCTGACAGGGCTGCTGTCGCGCCTCGATATCAATGCCACCTTCCTGTTCAGCCTGGGGCCCGACCACACCGGCCGGGCTTTGCGCCGGCTGTTGCGGCCGGGCTTTCTCAAGAAGGTCATGCGCACCTCGGTCGGCAGCAATTACGGCCTCAAGACGCTGTGCTACGGCACGCTGCTGCCGGGGCCGGACATCGGCCGGCGCGGTGCCGACGCGATGCGCGCGGTGCGCGATGCCGGCTTCGAGGTCGGCATTCACACCTGGGACCATGTCCGCTGGCAGGATTATGTCTTTCATCGGGGGGCGGACTGGACCCGGCGCGAAGTGGAGCGAGCGGTCGAGCGCTACCGCGAAGTATTCGGCGATGACTCCAAAACCATCGGCGCGGCCGGCTGGCAGATGAATTCGCACGCGTTTGCGCTGGAGGACGAGTTCGGCTTCGACTACGCCAGCGATACCCGCGGCACGCATCCGTTTATCCCGGTAGTCGACGGCCGCCGCTTCCGCTGCCCGCAACTGCCGACGACGCTGCCGACGCTGGACGAGCTGGTCGGTAGGGAAGGCATCACGGTTGAAAACGCGGCGGAGCATATCGTGGCAGCGGCGACCCCCAATGCGGCAGGCTGCCACGTCTTTACGCTGCATGCGGAGCTGGAGGGGCTGGCCTACCTGGATGTTTTCAAGCGCGTGCTGAGCGAATGGCAGGCGCGCGGCTTCGAACTCGGTTCCACCCGCGACTTGTTGGACGGCCTTGACGTACAGGCTCTGCCCGTGCACGACGTGATCCGCGCCGAAGTGTCGGGGCGCACCGGGGACCTGGCGGTGCAAGGGAAGCTGTCCCGCCTGTTATAATGGGCTATTTCATTCAGCCCGGACCAACAAAGGATCTTCAATGGCCTATCAGCACGTCAAGCTGCCGGACGGTGGCGAGAAAATCACCGCGCAGAACGGCAAACTTTCGGTTCCCGACAACCCGATTCTGGGGTACGTCGAGGGCGACGGGATTGGCGTGGACATCACGCCGGCGTGCCTGAAGGTATGGGACGCGGCGATCGAGAAAGCTTACGGCGGCAAGCGCAAGGTGCATTGGGCGCAGCTCTATCTGGGCGAGGCCGCGGCCGCGAAATATGACGGCGATTATTTCCCTGCCGAGACGCGCGATGTCATTACCGATCTGAAGGTCGCCATCAAGGGGCCGTTGACCACGCCGGTGGGCGAGGGTTTCCGTTCGCTGAATGTCGCGCTGCGCCAGGACCTCGATCTCTATGCCTGCGTGCGGCCGGTCAAGTACTACCGCGGCGTACCGTCGCCGCTGCGCGAACCGCAGAAAATCGACGTGGCGATCTTCCGCGAGAATACCGAGGACGTTTACGCCGGTATCGAATACCAGGCAGGCACGCCGGAAAACGCGAAGCTGGCGAAGTTTTTGCGCGACGAACTGGGCGCCAACTTCTTCGACGGCAGCGGCCTGGGCGTCAAGCCGATCAGCGAATTCGGCTCCAAGCGGCTGGTGCGCAAGGCGATCCAGTACGCGATCGACTACGGTCGCGACAGCGTGACGCTGGTCCACAAGGGCAACATCATGAAGTTCACCGAAGGCGCGTTCCGCAAGTGGGGCTATGAGCTTGCGAAAGACGAATTCGGCGACGTGACGATTACCGAAGACGATCTGTGGGACAAATACGATGGCAAGCGGCCGCAGGGCAAAATAGTCGTCAAGGACCGCATCGCCGACATTATGTTTCAGATGATGCTGCTGCGCCCGGACGAGTTCAGCGTGATCGCCACGCCGAACCTGAACGGCGACTACCTGTCGGACGCGGTGGCGGCCGAGGTTGGCGGCGTCGGCATTGCCCCCGGCGCGAATATCGGCGACAACGTGGCGGTGTTCGAGGCCACGCACGGGACGGCGCCGAAACATGCCGGCAAGGACAAGGTCAATCCCGGTTCGCTGCTGTTCAGCGGCGTGATGATGCTGGATTACATCGGCTGGCCGGAGGCCGGCAAGCTGATCGCGAACGCGTATGAAAAGGTGGTTGGCAACAAGGTCGTTACCTACGACTTCGCGCGCCAGATGGAGGGCGCGAAGGAAGTGAAGACGAGCGAGTTCGCGGACGCGCTGATTCAGGCGCTGTAATTGGTATGGATGAAGGCCGGCCCATTGCCGGCCTTCATTGTGGAGTTCGTTTGTGGCGGTAGAGCAAAACTTTCAGCAGCACGCAATGCATCCCGGCGTCATCTTCGACCAGATTCCGGAACAGTCCGAACTGCGCGCGAAGATGAACGAGCTGTACCTGGCGGACGAGGAAGAGTGCCTGGCGCGGCTGTTGAAGATCGCACGGCTCGACGATGCGGCGCGCAAACGCGTTATTGCGCGGGCGCGCGAGCTCGTCGAGGCGGTGCGGAAGAATGCCGATACCAAGGGCGGCATCGAGGCGTTTTTGCACCAGTACGACCTGTCGTCGCAGGAAGGCATGGTGCTGATGTGCCTGGCCGAGGCACTGATCCGGATTCCGGATGACGAGACCGCCGACAAGCTGATTCGCGACAAGCTCGCCAGCGGCAAATGGGAAGAGCACCTGGGCGCGAGTTCGTCGCTGTTCGTCAACGCGTCGACCTGGGGCCTGATGCTGACCGGCCGCGTGCTGAAGCTCGATCGCGAGGTGGCGGATGTCGGTCGCTTCATGGACCGTACCGTGTCGCGGCTGGGCGAGCCGGTGGTGCGTGCGGCGCTGCGCCAGGCGATGCGCATCATGGGCCACCAGTTCGTGATGGGCCGTACGATCAAGGAGGCGCTCAAGCGTTCCAACAGCCGCGAGAATCGCAAGTTCCGCCACTCGTTCGACATGCTGGGCGAGGCGGCGCTGACGGAAGTCGATGCACAGGGCTTTTTTGACGCCTATGCCGGCGCGATCGACGCCATTGGCGAATCGGTCGGACCCGGTACGGACGTGTTTTCGGCGCCGGGTATCTCCGTCAAGCTGTCGGCGCTGCATCCGCGTTACGAGTTCGCGCAGCGCGAGCGCGTGCTGGTCGAGCTGACGCCGCGCCTGCTGGCGCTCGCCGAGCGCGCTGCGAAAGCGGGTATCGCCCTGACCGTCGATGCCGAGGAAGCGGCCCGCCTGGATTTGTCGCTGGACGTGATCGAGCGCGTGTACCGCTCGCCGTCGCTCGACGGCTGGGAAGGTTTCGGGCTGGCGGTGCAGGCCTACCAGAAGCGCGCGATCCGCCTGATCGACTGGCTGACGGCGCTGGCCGGCGAAGTGGGCCGGCGGATTCCGGTGCGGCTGGTCAAGGGCGCCTACTGGGACACTGAAATCAAGCTCGCGCAAATCGACGGGCTCAAGGACTACCCGGTGTTCACGCGCAAGTCGTCGACCGATGTGTCCTACCTTGCCTGCGCGCGCAAGCTGATCGAGGCGGGCAGTGCGCTGTACCCGCAGTTCGCGACGCACAACGCGCATACGCTGTCGAGCGTGTTCGAGATGGCCGGCGAACGCCGCGATTTCGAGTTCCAGCGCCTGCACGGCATGGGCGAAGAACTGTACGGCGAAGTCGTCGGACCGAAAAAGCTCGGCATGAATTGTCGTGTTTACGCGCCGGTCGGGCGGCACAAGGAACTGCTGCCGTACCTCGTGCGTCGGCTGCTCGAAAACGGCGCCAATACGTCGTTCGTCAACCGCATCGTCGATGAAAAGGTGCCGATCGACGACATCGTCTCGGACCCGGTGGCGACGACCGATGCGCTGCACATCAAACGGCATCCGCGCATCCCGCTGCCTCGCGACATCTACGGCGACGACCGCGTCAACTCCTGGGGCGTGAATTTCCCCGATCTGGCCGAGTCCGTGCCGCTGGCCGAGGCCATCGAAGCGGCGTTGCGAGAGGACTGGCGCGCGGCGCCCTGGGTGGGCGGCAAGCCGCTCGATGGCAAGTCGCGCCCGGTGCTCGATCCCAGCGACCGGCGCCGGCATGTCGGCGAGGTCATCGAGGCGGACGAGCGCGCGGTCAAGCAGGCGCTGGATCTCGCCTACGCGGCGCAGCCCGCCTGGGACGCGACGCCGGCCGATGCGCGCGCCGACATCCTGCTGAAGGCGGCCGATCTGTACGAGTCGCATCGCGCCGAGCTGATGGCGCTGGCGATTCGCGAGGCCGGCAAGTCGGTGCTGGACGCGATCGCCGAGGTGCGTGAAGCGGTCGACTTCCTGCGCTACTACAGCCTGCGCTGCCGGCACGACTTCGGCCAGCCGATGAAAATGCCGGGCTACACCGGCGAGCGCAACGAGTTGTCGCTGCACGGGCGCGGCGTGTTCGTCTGCATCAGCCCGTGGAATTTCCCGCTGGCGATTTTCACCGGCCAGGTCAGTGCCGCACTGGCCGCCGGCAACAGCGTGCTCGCCAAGCCCGCCGAGCAGACGTCGCTGATCGGCGCGCTTGCGGTGCGGCTGTTGCACGAGGCCGGCGTCCCTGGCGACGTGCTGCATTTCCTGCCGGGCGAGGGCGGCACGGTCGGCGCGGCCGCGGTCGCCGACGAGCGCGTCGCGGGCGTTGCGTTCACCGGTTCGACCGAAACCGCCAAGATGATTCACAAGTCGCTCGCCAATCGCAGCGGCGCGATCCCGGTGCTGATTGCGGAAACCGGTGGCCAGAACGCGATGCTGGTGGACAGTTCGGCGCTGCCGGAACAGGTCGTCAAGGACGTGATCGAGTCGGCTTTCCACAGCGCCGGCCAGCGTTGCTCGGCGCTGCGTGTACTGTTCGTGCAGGAAGAGATCGCCCCGCGCGTGATCGACATCCTGGCCGGCTTCATGGAAACGCTGCAGGTCGGCGACCCGGCGCTATTGAGTACTGACGTCGGCCCGGTAATCGACGACGAGGCGCTGAAGAACCTGGCGGCGCACGTCGAGTGGATCAAGCGGCAGGGGCGGGTTATCGCCGAGGCGCCGGTGCCCCCGAGCTGCAGCCACGGCAGCTACATCGCGCCGGTGGCGATCGAGATCGATCGGCTCGACATCCTCAAGCACGAGGTGTTCGGCCCGGTGCTGCACGTGATCCGCTATCGCGCCCGCGAACTCGACAAGGTGATTGCCGCGATCAACGAGACCGGTTACGGTTTGACGCTCGGCGTTCACAGCCGCATCGACAGCCAGGCGCGTTCGATCGAGCGGCGCGTGCGCGTCGGCAATGCCTACATCAATCGCAACATGGTCGGCGCGGTGGTCGGCGTGCAGCCGTTCGGCGGCCAGGGGCTGTCCGGCACCGGCCCGAAAGCGGGCGGTCCGCATTACCTGCTGCGCTTCGCGACTGAGCGGACGGTGACGATTAACACTGCCGCGGTCGGGGGGAATGCGACGTTGCTGTCGCTGTCGGAATGACACCATGACCATATCCATTTTCGATATCTTCAAAGTCGGCATCGGCCCGTCGAGTTCGCACACCGTCGGCCCGATGCGCGCGGCACGCCAGTTCCTGCTCGATCTGGACGAACGCGGCCTGCTGGGCGAGGTCGCTCGCGTACAGACGCAGCTTTACGGCTCGCTCGCGCTGACCGGCAAGGGGCACGGCACCGACCGTGCGATCCTGCTCGGGCTGTCGGGCGAAACGCCGGACGGCGTCGATCCCGACGCGATCGAAGCGACGCTGGCGCAAATCCGGGCACGCAAGCGCATCCGGCTGCTCGGCAAGCAGGAGATCGACTTCGACGAAGAGGCCGATGTGCTGCTGCACCGGGACCAGGTGCTGCCGAAGCATTCCAACGGGATGCACTTCACCGCCCGCGATGACGGCGGCCAGGTGCTCCTCGCCGAGGAGTTTTATTCGATCGGCGGCGGCTTCATCATTCGGGGCGATGCCGAAGCCGGCGACGCGGCCGATGGCGACGACGTGGTCGTGCCTTATCCGTTCGACTCGGCCGCGGAGCTGATGGCCCATGCGAAGCAAAATGGTCTGGCGATTCACGAGTTGATGCTGGCCAATGAATCGGCCTGGCGGCCGGAGGAAGAGACGCGAGCGCATGTGCTTGAAATCTGGCGGGTCATGCAGGAATGCATGACGCGCGGCATGCGCGAGGACGGCCTGCTGCCCGGCGGGCTCAATGTCCGCCGTCGCGCGCCAAAGCTGTATCGTGATCTCAAATCACAGGAAAAGGCCGGCGATCTGGACGTTATGGACTGGGTTAACCTGTTCGCGATGGCCGTTAATGAGGAAAATGCGGCCGGTGGTCGGGTTGTAACTGCCCCGACGAACGGCGCCGCCGGTATTATCCCAGCCGTATTACACTATTACGTGCGCTTCGTGGACGGGGCGGACGAGGCCGGCGTGTTGCGCTTTTTGCTCACGGCCGGCGCAATATGCATTCTTTACAAGAAGAACGCGTCGATATCGGGCGCGGAAATGGGCTGCCAGGGTGAAGTCGGCGTGGCCTGTTCCATGGCTGCCGGTGGATTGGTCGCGGCGCTCAATGGGAGCAATGAACGCGTGGAAAATGCTGCCGAAATCGGTATGGAACATAATCTGGGCCTGACCTGCGATCCGGTGGGGGGCCTGGTGCAGATTCCGTGCATCGAACGCAATGCGATGGGCTCGTGGAAGGCTATTAATGCCGCCCGCCTGGCGATTCGTGGCGACGGCGAGCATCGCGTGTCGCTGGACCAGGTCATCAACACGATGCGGCAGACCGGACGCGACATGCAGAGCATTTACAAGGAAACATCTCAAGGAGGATTGGCCGTCAACGTGACCGAGTGCTGACGGTATGGCCGCCTCCGGCCAAACCAGGTTGCCGCGCTGGATAGCGCATCCCATCGCGATCAACTATGGCCTGAGTCTGTTCGCGCTGGTTGCCGGCTTGTTCCTGACGGGCTGGGCGTGGCAGTTGGCGCTGCGGAGCCAATCGGCGGCCGAGCAGGCGCAGTTCCGCCATATTGCGCAACAGGCGGCCAACACGATCCGCGACCGCTTCACCGGCTATGCGACGCTCGTCAGGAGCGGACAGGCGCTGTTCGCGTCCGCGCAACAAATCGAAGCGCGGCGCTGGCGCGATTTCGTTCACCATCTTTCGCTCAAGCAGAATTATCCCGCCGTAGTCGCATTCGACTATGTCGCGCACGTGCGTGACGACCAGCTATTGGCATTTCAGCAGAACATGCTGGATCAGCGGCAGGGCTTCAAGCTGCATGACCTGGCTTCCGGCTCGTTGCACTGCATTATGCAATATGAGGCGCCGCTGCGTCCGGATTCTCCCGGCCCCGGGGGCGACATGTGCGGATGGCCGAATCTGCGGGCGATGATCGAGCAGACTATCGCCACGGGCGCCATTGCCGTCAGCCACCGGATTTCTCTCAACACTCGCCCGGCGCCGGACCGCATCGGCGTGGTCATGACCGGCCCGGTCTATCATCAAACAGCGGGGGACGCGCCGCATTTGAGCGGCTGGGTCAGCGCGGTGCTGTCCATCAACCGGATTCTCGCCGGCGTTCTCGCGCCCGACTCCAATATCGACATGAGTGTGATGGATGCGAGCGGCGCCGTCGTTCGCGGCAGCGTGCAGCCATCCTGCCGCGATTCCGCCCTGTCGACGCCGTGTCTGACAGAGCGGATTCCGTTGACGTTGCCCGGGCGGGACTGGACGCTGGTGTTCCGCCAACCGGGCATGATTGCCTCGAGCGCATGGAAGGTGGCCGCGGCGGGCCTGATCATCAGCCTGCTGCTTGCGCTGACGCTGTTGCAATGGGGGCGCGTGCGCACGCGAGCGCTGGCGCTGGCCAACGAAATGACAGAGGCGCTGCGCGACAGCGAAAACCTGCTGCTGTCGGTCACCAACAATATCTTCGAAGGTATCTACCGCGGCTTGCCCGAGGCGGGACTGCAATACATCAACAAGTCGCTGGCGACGATGTTCGGCTACAGGAACATCGAGGAGATGCGCGAGGCGGGCGCGATCCTGTACGCCGACCCGCACCGCCGCGACGAATTGCGCGACCTGCTTGAGCGCAACGGTTATTACCGCGGTGAAGAAGTGGAATACGTGCGTCGCGACGGCAGTCATTTTATCGGGGTCAACAACGCCGTCGCCGTCTACGACAATCACGGAAAGATGCTTTATTTCGACGGCGCAATCAGCGACGTCACCGCGCGCAAGACCGCCGAGGCACGGCTTTGGAACCTGGCGCGTTACGACTCGCTCACCGGCCTCGCCAACCGCGCGAGTTTCCGCGACAGGGTACGCCAGGAGATCAACCGGGCGTCGCGCGCGCATGGCCGGCTTGCGGTGTTGTTTCTGGATATCGACCGCTTCAAGACCGTCAACGACTTTCTCGGCCACAGCGCCGGCGACAAGCTGCTGAAGGCGGTAGCGGAGCGTATTCACGTCTGCCTCGATCCGGAAGATATCGCCGGTCGCGAGGGCGGCGACGAATTCCTGATTCTGCTCACGGACGTTCCCAGTCCGGACGCGGCGCTGAGGCGCGCCGACGAGATGCTGCAGACGGTCGCCGGCAGCTACACGATCGACAGCCACGACATTGCGGTCACGCCGAGTATCGGCGTGAGCCTGTATCCGACGCACGGCGACACCGTCGACGTGCTGATCCGCGACGCCGACGCTGCGATGTACCACGCGAAATCGCGCGGCCGCTACAACGTTCAATTGTTCACCCCCGATCTGGACGTCGATCGGCAGGCGCGGGTGGAACTTGAGAACGATTTGCGCGACGCGCTGAAGAACGGCAGCTTTACCCTGCATTACCAGCCGCAGGTGGAGCTTGCAACCGGCCGTATTGTAGCTGCGGAGGCACTGTTGCGCTGGCATCATCCGCAGAAAGGCGACATTCCACCCAACGATTTCATTCCGGTGGCTGAACAGTGCGGCCTGATAGTGCCGATCGGCGAATGGGTGCTGCGTGAGGCTTGTCGCCAGAACCGGGCCTGGCAGGTTGCCGGACTGCCGATCGTGCCGGTCGCCGTAAACATTTCGGCAGTACAGTTTTTGCGCCGCACGCTGCATCACACTATCTTCGACGCTTTGCGCGCTGCCGAACTGGCACCGCAGTTCCTTGAGCTGGAGTTGACCGAGACGGTCGTGATGCAGGATATCGAGCGCACTTCGGAAGTGCTGGACAAGCTGCAACGCACCGGCATCCGCTTTGCGATCGACGATTTCGGTACCGGCTATTCCAGCTTGAGCTACCTGCGCTGGTTCAAGATCGGCAAACTCAAGATCGACCAGTCGTTTGTGCGCGACATCACGACCAGCGCGGATCACGTCGCGATCATCGAAGCCATTATCGGGCTTGCGAAGAACTTCCGTCTGCGCGTATTGGCAGAAGGTGTCGAAACGCGCGAGCAGCTTGAATTCCTGCGCGAGCAGGGCTGCGAAGACGTGCAGGGTTATTATTTCAGCAAGCCTGTCGCGGCGGATGAGTTCGAACGGCATCTGCGCGCCGAAGTTCTCGCTCCCGATTCTGAAGCTGATAGCATGACGGGATAGGTCTTTCCGCTTTACCGTCACCCCGCCAAAAGGAGAGGGCAATGTCAATCAGGATCAAGCGTATTTACGAAGCACCGGACCGCGACGATGGACGACGTGTGCTAGTCGATCGTGTCTGGCCGCGCGGAATCAAAAAGGAGGAAGCGAAGCTCGACGACTGGCTGAAAGATGTCGCACCGAGCACGCCGCTGCGCAAATGGTTCGGCCACGATCCCGACAAGTGGTCGGAATTCCGGAATCGTTACCGCAAGGAGCTTGATGCTCAAGCCGAGGCTGTCGGGCACCTTGCCGGCTACGCCCGGAAGGGCAAATTGACCTTGCTTTACGGCGCCCGCGATGAGCAGCACAACCAGGCAGTGGTGCTGCGCGATTACATACAAAAGAAGACAGGATGACCGGCAGAATGATGCAATCCGCACCGCCGTCGACGGCGCTGTTCACCGATCTCTACGAACTGACGATGGCACAGGCCTTCCATGACGAAGGCATGGCGGGCACGGCGGTATTCGAATTGTTCTTTCGCGAGTTGCCGCCGGAGCGGAACTACATTCTGGCCTGTGGCTTCGACGACGCGCTGGCGTACCTGGAAAACTTTGCTTTCGCAACCGACGAGATCGACTGGCTCGCCGGCACCAGGTTGTTCTCCGACGCCTTCCTGAAAAAGCTGGCAACGTTGCGTTTCGAGGGCGATGTCTTCGCTGTGCCGGAAGGGACGGCGGTTTTCGCGCACGAGCCGGTGATGCAGGTCGTCGCCCCGCTGCCGGAGGCCCAACTGGTCGAAACCTGGCTGCTGAACCAGATTCATTACCAGTCGCTTGTGGCGACCAAGGCGGCGCGCGTGGTCGTCGCGGCGAACGGCCGGCCGGTCATGGATTTCGGCGCTCGCCGCGCGCATGGCAGCGATGCAGCGAACAAGGCCGCACGCGCCGGCTACATCGGCGGCCTTGCCGGTACGTCCAACGTCTTCGCCGGCCGGCTGTACGACATTCCGTTGCATGGCACCATGGCGCATAGCTACGTGCAGGCGCATGACGACGAGGCGGCAGCGCTGGCGGCATTCGTCAGTCGCTACCCGCAGACGACTGTGCTCGTCGACACATACGACACAATGGCGGGCATCGATACCGTCATTCGACTTGCGACCGAGCGCGGGTCGGCGTTTCCGGTCGGCGGCATTCGCATCGATTCCGGCGACCTTGTCGAATTGAGTCGCCGCGCCCGTGAAAAGCTCGATGCGGCGGGGCTGCAGCAGGTCAGGATCGTGCTGTCGGGCGGCCTCGACGAAGACAAAGTAGCGCGGCTGGTGCGCGAAGCGCCGGTGGATGCCTTCGGCGTCGGCACCGCGATGGTGGTATCGGCGGATCGGCCGTCGTTCGATTGTGCCTATAAGCTTGTAGAGTACGCCGGTCGGCCGCGTCTCAAGGCGTCGACATCGAAGTTGCTGCTGCCTGGCCGCAAGCAGATATTCCGCCGCCGCGACGGCGATGTATTCAGCGGGGACACACTTGCGTCGCAGGGTGAAACGCCGGCGGGCGAGCCGCTCCTTGCGCAGGTCATGCAGGCGGGCCAACGGATTGAAGGCATGGGGAGGACGGCGCGCGACTGCCGGGCGTTCTGCCACGACCAGATCGGAATGCTGCCGGAGCGGCTGCGCCGGCTGGACAAGGCCGAAGTCGGCTATCCGGTGGCGGTCAGCGCATCGTTGCGCCAGTTGCAAAAACAGGAACTGGCACGTCTCGGACTCGGGGCGAGCGCCAATTCGGGTTCGCGCTAGCCGCCGCCGGACGAGCCCTTGAAGCCGGGTTCGCCCGGCCCCGGCCGATGCTTCGTCGGCCCGAACAGCAATTGCTGCGGGTTCCGCTGGAGGCTGCGGCTCAAGCCTTCCAGCGCATGTGCGGTGTTTTGCAGATCCGTCATGGTGGCGTCCAGCTTGGGCAAGGTCTGATGCGCGAGTTCGTCGGCAGCAACCGTCCCCGATTGCGCAAACGACTGCATCCTGTCGCTCAGTTTATGCAGCGAACCGGTCAGATCCGTCAGATGCGCCGCCAGCTTGTCGGCGCGATGCAGCGTATTGCGGGCATCCTGTGTCAGCCCCGGAAGCCCCGACAGGCTTTCATCCAGATGCTTTTCCAGGCGCGCGAGGCGAGCCGTCAGCGTTTCGGTATTGCGAAGGATCGCGTTAATGCGCTGACGGTTGCCGCTGCTGAGAATGCTTTGCAGCGCGTCGGCGACATTGTTCAGTTTCTTGATCAGCGCCTGCCCCGAAGATGTCAGGCTGCCGAGTCCGGCGCCGGTGAGCGGTATTTCCGCCGGGTGCTCGTCCGACGTCGGCAGCCGCTTCGAACTTGCGCCGCTGTCGTTGAGTTCCAGCGTCGACAGTCCGGTGACGCCCTGGGCATTCAGCTTGGCGTATGTGCTCGCGGTGATCGGAATTTTACCGGCGATAGCGATCCGGATATAGGTCTTGCGCACATCGTGCGGCGCCAGGTGAATCGCGGTGACGTTACCGACCGGCACGCCACGGTAGTAGACCGTCGACTGGCCGTGCAGCCCCATGATCGACTCGTTGGCGACGACGATGTAGGGGGCCTCGGTTGCGTGCGAGCCGCCGAACCAGTACAGCGAGAACGCAATGGCGGCGCCGAGCACGAGTACAAAGATGCCGGTGACGAGAGCATAGGCGCGCGCGGTCATTCGGGCGTCTCACTCTGCAGGATTCGGCGCGCGTATTCGCCGTGGAAAAAGCGGCGCGCGAACGGGTGGTTGCATCGTACGACTTCGGCGACGGTGCCGAGCGCGACGACGTGCCGGTCCGCAAGCACCGCAACGCGATGGCAGAGGTCCTTGACGGTATTGAGATCGTGCGTAATCAGCACCACGGTAAATCGAAGCTCCCTATGCAGGCTGGCTACCAGCCGCGTAAACCCTTCGCTGGCGATCGGGTCGAGGCCCGATGTCGGCTCGTCGAGGAACAGCAGTTCCGGTTCGAGCGCCAGCGCGCGCGCCAATGCGACGCGCTTGACCATACCGCCGGACAGCGCCGCCGGCAGCAGATTCGCGGTATGGGCGTCGAGCCCGACCATTGACAGTTTCATGCACACGAGCTCGTGAATCAGGTCTTCGCTGAGTAACTGCAGCTCGCGCAGCGGCAGGGCAATATTGTCGTATACCGTCAGGGCGGTAAACAAGGCGCCGCTTTGAAACAGCACGCCGTAGCGGTCGCGCAACCGCGTACCCGGGCGGATCGGCGTGCCGAACAGCGTGATGCGGCCTTCGGTCGGCATCTCCAGGCCGATCATTTCGCGCATCAGCGTGGTCTTGCCGCTGCCCGAGCCGCCGACGATGCCGAGGATCTCGCCCTGGCGGACGGTCAGGTTGACGTCCTGGTGCACGATACGGTCGCCGAAGCGCGTGCCGACGTGCTCTACCGTGATGACGTTGGGGACGGTTTTTGGCACCGCATTCATGTCAACATTCCCGCGCCCTGGAACACGATCGCAAACACCGCGTCGGCGAGAATGACGACGGTAATCGACGTCACCACCGACTCGGTGGTTTCGTGGCCGAGACTGTCGGTATTCGGCTCGACGCGCAGACCGAAATGGCAGGCGGTAATCGCAATCAGCACGCCGAACACGAAAGCCTTGCCGAGGCCCAGCCACAGGTTGACGATCGACACCGTGAGCGGCAGTTGCACCAGGAACTGCTGAAAGCCGATATGCAGCGACAGGCTGGCCGAGAAGATGCCGCCGGCGAGCGCCATCGCGTCGGTCCAGACGGTCAGCAGCGGCATCGCGATGCCGAGCGCGACCAGCTTGGGCCAGATCAGCCGGATGCTGGGCGAAATGCCGAGCGTCGCCAGCGCGTCAAGTTCCTGCGTCACTCGCATGACGCCGAACTGCGCCGTCATCGCCGAGCCGGAACGGCCGGCCACCAGGATCGCGGCGAGCAGCGGGCCGAGTTCGCGAATGACGCCGACGCCGAGGATCGGCACGATAAACGACTGTGCGCCGAAGCCGCGCAGTTGCACGGCGGACAGGTAGCTGATGACGACACCGATCAGGATGCCGACGATGGCGGTGATCGGCAGCGCGCGCGTGCCGGCTTCGTGAATCGTCGCCGAAATTTCGCGCCAGGGGATCTTGCCCGGATGGCGAACGAGCCACAGCGTGTCCAGCGCCGCCTGGCCGATCAGGATCAGCAGTTCGCGCGGATGGATGATGAGCGCGTCATGCCAGTGTTCGATGAAGCGGATGATCGGACCGAAGAACGTCCGCCGCGGCGGACGGACGTCGACCACGGGGCGGTCGCTCCAGCGATCGAACAGGCTGCGGTGTTCGTCGCGCAGGCCCAGATCTGCCGGCCGCTTCTCGCCCCACGTCTCCCAGAGCGCAAAGGCGCCGACGCTGTCGAGCGCCTCAATGCCGGTCAGATCCCACTCCATCGGCCCCGCCTGCGACAGCTCCTTCAATTGCCGGCGCAGCGGACCCGCACGTAACGAAAAGCCGCGCAGATTCCAGTTGCCCGTCAGAATCACTGTCGGCAGACCGGAATCGGGATGGCGGACTTCAAGCTCGGGCGGGGCGAGTTCGGTCGCGGCGAGATTGACCATAATGGAAAGGTTAATCGGGCCGTGCCGTAAAGGCAATTCAAAAGGTTGGCGCGGTGTGCGTGGGGTGCACCGAAGGGCGTATAATGGTCGGTTTTTATTCCCCCGGATCGCCGCTTTGATCGAGAACCTTCGCAACATCGCCATTATCGCGCACGTCGACCATGGCAAGACCACGCTGGTGGACCAGCTTTTACGCCAGTCCGGCACGTTCGACGTGCGCGCGGCGGTGCCCGACCGGGTGATGGATTCAAACGATCTCGAGCGCGAGCGCGGTATCACGATCCTGTCGAAAAACACTGCGATCCGCTGGCGGGATTACCGGATCAACATCGTCGATACGCCCGGCCACGCCGATTTCGGCGGCGAGGTCGAGCGCGTGCTGTCGATGGTCGATTCGGTACTGCTGCTGGTCGATGCGGTGGACGGGCCGATGCCGCAGACGCGATTCGTGACCCAGAAAGCATTTCAGCACGGCCTGAAGCCGATCGTCGTGATCAACAAGATCGACCGCGACGGCGCGCGGCCGAGTTGGGTGCTCGACCGGACCTTCGACCTGTTCGACCGCCTCGGCGCGACCGAGGAACAGCTCGATTTCCCGGTAGTGTACGCCTCGGCGCTGCTGGGCCACGCCAGCCTTGATCCGGGCGCGCAGGGCTCCGATATGACGCCGCTGTTCGAAACGATCGTCGCGCAGTGCCCGCCGCCGCCGGTCGATCTCGACGGCCCGCTGCAGTTACAGATCAGCTCGCTCGATTACTCCAGCTACGTCGGCGCGATTGGCATCGGCCGCATTACCCGCGGCCACATTACCCGTAATGAAGCCGTTACCGTTATCGACCGCTACGGCAAGACGCGCAACGAGCGAGTGAACCAGGTGTTCGGCTTTCTCGGTCTCGACCGGATCGAGGTGGAAGAAGCGCGCGCCGGCGATATCGTCGCGTTTACCGGCATCGAGCGGCCGCTGATTTCCGACACGCTGTGCGACCCGGAGCATGTCGAGGCACTGCCGGCCCTGACGGTCGACGAGCCGACCATCAGCATGCAGTTCGAGATCAACAACTCGCCGTTCGCGGGCAAGGACGGCAAGTTTCTGACCAGCCGACAGGTGAAGGAGCGTCTCGATCGCGAAGTGCTGAGCAACGTCGCGTTGCGCGTCGAGCCGACCCAGGATCCGGAGAAATTCCGTGTCTCGGGCCGCGGCGAACTGCACCTGGCAATCCTGCTCGAAACGATGCGCCGCGAGGGCTATGAACTGGCCGTTTCGCGGCCGCAGGTGATCGTGCGCGAACGCGACGGCAAACTTGAGGAGCCGTTCGAGACGCTGACGGTCGATATCGAGGAGGCGCACCAGGGCGCGGTCATGGAAGCGCTTGGCGCCCGCGGCGGCGACCTGACCGATATGGTGCCGGACGGTCACGGCCGCGTGCGGCTCGATTACACGATTCCGGCGCGCGGGCTGATCGGCTTCCAGACGACATTCCGAACGCTCACTTCCGGCACCGGGCTGCTGTACCACATCTTCGACCACTACGGCCCGGCCAAGACGTCCGGCCAAGTGCGCCGCAACAACGGCGCGATGATTTCCAACGCCGAGGGCAAGGCGGTCGGCTACGCGCTGTTCAACCTGCAGGAGCGCGGCCGCATGCTCGTCGCGCCGGGCGAGCCGGTTTACGCCGGCCAGATCGTCGGGATTCACGCGCGCGACAACGACCTGACCGTCAATCCGCTCAAGGCCAAGCAGCTCACCAACATCCGCGCCGCCGGCAAGGACGACAACGTGCTCTTGACGCCGCCGACGCGGTTCACGCTGGAGCAGGCGATGGAATTTATCGAAGAAGATGAACTGATGGAAGTCACGCCGCACAACATCCGCCTGCGCAAGCGGCATCTGACGGAATCAGATCGCAAGCGAGCAGCGAGAAGTGCCTAGTGCCGCTGAGACCGAGTGAAGAACCGCATCTTTTACACTAGGCACTAGTGACTCAGCACTGGTGACTTGGCCTATGAACGACATCTACAAACAAGCGGTCGCCCGATTCTCGGAATGGTTCGCCCAGGCGCGCGAGCAGACGGTCAGCGAGCCGACCGCGATGACACTGGCGACGGTCGATGCCAGCGGCCAGCCGGCCGCGCGCACGGTGCTGCTGAAGCAGTTCGACGAGCGCGGTTTCGTTTTCTACACCAATACCCGCAGCCGCAAGGGCACGCATCTCGACGCCAACCCGCGGGCGGCGCTGTGCTTTTTCTGGCAGGCGCTGATGCGGCAGGTGCTGGTCGAAGGCGAAGTGCGGCGAGTGTCGGACGAGGAGGCCGACGCCTACTGGGCGACGCGACCGCGCTTGAGCCAGGTCGGCGCCTGGGCGTCGAAGCAGTCGAGTCTGCTTGACGCGCGCGAAACGATGGAACGGCGGCTGGCGGAGTATTCCGAGCAGTACGCAGACGAGACCGTGCCGCGTCCGCCGCACTGGACCGGATATCGTATTGCACCGACGATGATCGAGTTCTGGCAGAGCCGCCCCGGGCGCCTGCACGAGCGCGAGCGCTACTGGCGCGACGGCGAAAGCTGGAAGAAGAGTCTGATTTATCCGTAAATTGCAGGAGTGGCAGATGCCGCTCCTGCAATGTTATCGGCAATTACTTGCTTGACGCGGCCGGTGGCTGCGAAACGGTTGCCGGCTGCGGCGCGGTGGTCGTCGCCGGGCCGGTCGACGATGCGGGCGCCGGCGCAGCGATCTGCTGCTTGTTAATGTGTACCTTCGCCTGGCTACGCAGCTTGTCGACGTAAGCCTGCACTTCCTGCGAGCGCAACTGCTGTTCGATCGATGTCTTTACGTCGGACAACTTCGGCTTCGGCATCTTGCGCACATCCTGCAGCAGGATCACGTGCCAGCCGAAGCGGGTCTTCACCGGCTGCTTGGTGTATTCGCCTTTCTTCAGGTTCTCGACCGCCTCGGCAAACGGCTTGACCATGTCGGACGGGCTGAACCAGCCCAGTTCCCCGCCGTTCTTCGCCGACGGGCCGGTCGACATTTTTTTCGCCAGCGTCGCGAAATCGGCCCCGTGATTCAACTTGTCGATAGCCTTCTCGGCCGTCTTTTTGTCGTTGACCAGGATGTGGCGCGCCTTGTATTCCTTCTGGTCCATCGACTGGACCTGCTTCTGGTACGCCTGTTGAACGTCCTGGTCGGAAACCGGGTTCTGCTGGATGTGCTGCTGGACCAGCGTTTTGGCCAGCAACGAGTCGCTCTGCAACTGCATCTCGGTCCGGATCTCGGGCTTGTTGGCCAGCCCCTGCTGGCGCGCCTGCTGCGCGAGAACCTTGAGGTCGATCAGGCGATCGAGCAGTTCGTGGCGAATCTGCGGCGACGGCTGAATGCCATGGCCGCGCTCCTTGATGATGTTGTCGATCGTATTCTGGTGGATGGCTTCGCCATTCACCGTTGCGAGCACCGGCGAATTGTCTTTGCCGGCGCTGGCGCTCGAGTGGGCGTTTCCGCTGTCGGCAACCGGATTCGAATTGGCGCTGCCGTTGTTGTTGCCGGAGCCGTTGCAGGCGGCGAGGGCAAGGCTGGCGGCGACAATCGCGCACGCGGAAAGGAGTTTGAACTTCATGAAATGCTCGCTTTCGGGTTAGGAGTGGCTTTCTGGAACTTGTGCTTCAAGACTCAAAGCGTGAATGTCTGTCTTCATCATATCACCCAGCGCCGCGTAAACGAGCCGGTGGCGTTCCAGCGGCGTCACGCCGCGAAAACGCTCGGCCACGATATGGACGTGAAAATGGCCCATGCCGGATTGCGCGCCTGCGTGGCCGGCGTGCCGATGGCTGTCGTCGCGAACCTCGAGCGCCGTAGGCGAGAAGGCTGCTTCAAGACGCTCCCGGATAGCGTCGACGCGGCTCACGGCAAAGTCTGCTTGAATGGCCTGACGGTGACGTTGCCGTACACGCCGGCGGCGACATAAGGGTCAGCATCGGCCCAGCTTCTGGCGTCGGCCAGGGTGTCGAACTCGGCGATGATCAGGCTGCCGGTGTAGCCGTCCGGCCCGGGATCGGGCGAATCGACCGCCGGGAACGGGCCGGCAAGCAACAACCGCCCGGCCTGCTGCAGCACCTGCAGCCGGTCGACATGAGCGGCGCGCGCGCCGGCGCGCTTGTCGAGGCTGTTCGGCGTGTCTTCGCCCACAATGGCATAAAACATCAGCTTTCCTTTTCGGTGTTCATTTCGACGTGCCGGCTCAGATAAATCGCCTGGCCGATCACGAACAGCAGGGTTGCGCCGAGCACACCGTAAAACTTGAAATCCACCCACTGTTCGGTGGTCAGATTGTAAATCACCCAGGTGTTGATGCAGCCGAGCAGCAGGAAGAACAGCGCCCAGCTCAGATTGAGCCGTTTCCAGATCGGCGCGGGCAGATTGATTTCCGAGTTCATCGCGCGCATGCCGCGTTCGATGAGCGTCTTTTTGCCGATGAACTGACCGCCGATCAGCACAATCGCGAACAGCCAGTAGACGACGGAAAACTTCCACTTGATGAATACCGGGTCGTGCAGCGCAATGGTCACCCCGCCGAGCACCACGGCCAGAACCGTAACGGCCACTGGCATAGTGCGGAAACGGTGCTCACGCCAACGGCTCACGGCGAGCTGAATCACGCTGGTGCCGATCAGCACGCCGGTCGCGACATAAATCCCCGCGAGCTTGAACACGATAAAAAACAGGACGATGGGGAGAAGTTCGAATAATGCGGCCATATTCCGTGGCTTGGTTGGCGAAGTCGCGGGATGACTATGATAGCCTACTGGCAGTTGGCTGTTCACCTCGCGAGTCGCTGAAATGAGCCAGTTTTTTCAAATTCATCCCGAGACCCCCCAGCTTCGCCTGATTCGCCGCGCGGTGGACATCGTGCGGGAGGGCGGCGTAATGGCCTATCCGACCGATTCGACCTACGCGGTTGGCTGCCAGGTGGGCGAGAAGAGTGCCGCAGACCGGATTCGCCGGTTGCGCGGCGACAGCGCCGAGCACAAGCTCACGCTGGTTGTCCGCGACCTGTCCGAACTGGCGATTTACGCGCGGGTCGAAAAACCCGCGTTTCGCCTGCTGAAGGCGCTGATGCCGGGTCCGTATACATTCATCCTGCCGGCGACGCGCGAGGTGCCGCGGCGGCTGGTCCATCCCAAGCGCAAGACGATCGGCATCCGGGCGCCGGCACACCCGATCGTGCAGGCGCTGCTCGAGGAGCTGGGTGGCCCACTGATGAGCGCCAGCCTGATTCTTCCCGGCAGCGAACTGCCGGAGACCGACCCCGAGTCGATGCGGCCGCGTATCGAACACGGCGTCGACCTGATCATCGACGGCGGGCCGTGCGGCGTCGAGCCGACGACGGTGATCGACCTGACGGCGGAGCCGACGGTGGTGCGTGCCGGCAAGGGCGACGTGCAGCGAGTTGAAGCCGTCCGTTCCGTACGCGAGGGCGTCCGGCTGCAAGCGTAGCGGACCACTAACCGGTATAATCCCGCCGATGCACCTTAACCTTATCCAGAAAATCGTCATCTGGGCCATTCCGGTTTTATTTGCTATCACCATGCACGAAGTGGCGCACGGCTGGGTTGCGCGCCGCCTCGGCGATCCGACCGCGCAGATGCTGGGGCGCCTGAGCCTCAACCCGATCAAGCACATCGACCCTATCGGCACCGTGCTGGTGCCGGCGCTGATGCTGATCCTCGGCGGCTTCCTGTTCGGCTGGGCGAAGCCCGTGCCGATCACTGCGCGCAACTTCAAGAACCCGCGCCGCGACATGGCGCTGGTGGCGCTCGCGGGGCCGTTGTCGAACCTGGCGATGGGCATTATCTGGGCCGTGATCATCCGCTTCGGCGTGATGATCAATTCCCAATGGCTGAGCGTGCCGCTGGTGCTGATGGGCGAGGCGGGCGTGCTGATCAATGCAATTCTGCTGGTCGTGAACCTGCTGCCGCTGCCGCCGCTCGACGGCGGCCGCGTGCTGACCGGGCTGATCCCGCCGCGCATGGCGGCGCAGGTGGACCGGATCGAACCGTTCGGCTTCGTCATTATCATTGCACTGCTGGTGACCGGTGTTCTGAACATTATCGTTGCGCCGCCGATTAACGCGCTGCGCATCGGGCTGCTGATGCACATCGGCGGCCTCGGTTGAACCTGAGCCATCGCTTCGGGGGGTAATTTGGATTCCATCGGCGACGCCAACCGGCGCATCGTATCGGGCATGCGGCCGACCGGCCGGATGCATCTCGGCCACCTGCACGGCGTACTGCGCAACTGGATCAAGCTGCAGCACGAATACGACTGCTTCTTCTTCGCTGCGGACTGGCACGCCCTGACCACGCACTACGAGGATACGGGCGGCATCGAAGCTGACCTGTGGGCGATGATCGTCGACTGGCTGGCGGTCGGCATCGACCCGGGCGTTGCAACCCTGTTCATTCAGTCACGCGTGCCGGAGCACGCCGAACTGCACCTGCTGCTGTCGATGATCACGCCGCTGTCCTGGCTGGAACGCGTGCCGACCTACAAGGAGCAGCAGGAAAAGCTCAAGGAGCGCGATCTCGCGACCTACGGTTTCCTCGGCTACCCGATGCTGATGAGCGCTGACGTGCTGATTTACCGCGCGGGCCAGGTGCCGGTCGGCGAGGACCAGATCGTGCATGTCGAGATGACGCGCGAGATCGCGCGCCACTTCAACTACATCTACGGCCGCGAGCCGGACTTCGAGGAGCGCGCCGAGGCGGCGATCAAAAAGCTGGGCCGCAAGGCTGGCGGCCTCTACCGCGAGCAGCGGCGCAAGTACCAGGAGCGGGGCGATGTCGAGGCGCTCGAGGTCGCCCGCGCGATGCTCGCGAGCCAGACCAGCCTGACGATCCGCGACCGCGACAGGTTGCTCGGCTATCTCGAAGGCAGTGGCCGCACGATCCTGATCGAGCCGCAGGTGCTGTTAACCGAAACGCCAAAAATGCCCGGGCTCGACGGGCAGAAGATGTCGAAATCCTACGGCAACACCATTGCACTGCGGGAAGAGCCCGAGTCGATCGAAAAGAAAATCCGCACGATGCCGACCGATCCGGCGCGCGTGCGGCGTACCGATCCGGGCGAGCCTACCAAGTGCCCGGTGTGGGACTTCCACAAGATCTACTCCGACGAAAAGACGAAGCACTGGGTGCTGGAAGGCTGCCGCAGCGCCGGCATCGGGTGTCTCGAATGCAAACAGGCGATGCTCGAACCGATGCTGGCCGAGCTTGAGCCGATCCGCGAACGCGGCAAGGAAATCGAGGCCGACCCGGAGCGCGTGCGGGGCGTGATCGCCGACGGCAACGAAGCCGCGCGCGATGCGGCGCGCGATACGCTTGAGGTGGTGCGCGAAGCCATGCACCTTAACTACCGCTGATGACCGACCCCGCGCAGGAAAATACCACCCCCGAGCAGGCCGAAATGCCGTTCGCGGTCGTGCAGGGTGCGCCGGTGCTGCAACTGCCGCGCGATCTGTATATTCCGCCGGATGCGCTCGAGGTTTTTCTCGAGGCGTTCGAAGGACCGCTCGATCTGCTGCTCTACCTGATCAAGCGCCAGAATCTCGATGTGCTCGACATCCCGATCGCCGAAATCACCCGGCAGTACATGGAATACATCGACCTGATGAAGGATCTGCGGCTCGAGCTCGCCGCGGAGTATCTCGTCATGGCCGCAATGCTGGCCGAGATCAAATCGCGCATGCTGCTGCCGCGACCGGTCGAGTCGGACGACGAAGACGACCCGCGCGCCGAGCTGGTGCGCCGCCTGCAGGAATACGAACGCTACAAGCAGGCGGCCGAGGATATCGATGCGCTCGAGCGGCTGGAGCGCGACGTGCTCGCCACGCATCTCGATTTCAGCGAGCGCAAGATCGTACGCACCGTCGCCGAAGTGACGCTGCAGGAAATGCTGATCGCGTTCAAGGACGTGCTGGCGCACGCGGAAAAATACGCGCATCACCAGGTCGAAGCGGAACCGCTGTCGCTGCGCCAGCGGATGTCGGACGTGCTCGCGTCGGTGCGTGAAAACGAGTACCGGCCGTTTACCAGCTTGTTCAACGCCGAGGAAGGGCGCATGGGCGTGGTGGTGACGTTCCTCGCGCTGCTCGAATTGATTCGCGAGTCATTGATCGAAATTGTGCAATCCGAGCCGTACGCACCGATTCATGTGAAGGCGGGCGCCGGCCGCGTGACTGAAGACGAGGAAGACAGCGATGAGCAATGAATCGCCCGCATTGAAGCATGTAATTGAAGCGGCGCTGCTGGTGGCCGGCCGGCCACTGAATCTCGATGCGCTGCTGGGGTTGTTCGACGAAATGGAGCGGCCGGAACGCGGCGACATGCGCGCGGCACTGGACGAACTGCAACAGGATTTCGCCGACCGCGGGATCGAGCTGAAGGAAACCGCCAGCGGCTTTCGCGTTCAGGTCAGGGCGTCGGTGAGCGAACGGGTGTCGCGGCTGTTCGAGGAACGGCCGCAGCGCTACTCGCGCGCGCTGCTGGAAACGCTGGCGCTGATCGCCTACCGCCAGCCGCTGACGCGCGGGGAAATTGAAGACGTGCGCGGCGTGTCGGTCAGCAGCAACATTATGAAGACGTTGCAGGACCGGGGCTGGGTGCGCATCGTCGGACATCGTGACGTACCGGGTCGCCCGGCGTTGTACGCGACCACGCGCGAGTTTCTCGACTACTTCGGCTTGAAGAGCCTTGACGAACTGCCGACGCTGGCGGAGCTGCGTGATATCGACAGCATTAATGTCGAGATCGATTTCGACGGCGCGGAGGATGCCGTAGCCGAAGCGGCCGCGGAGCGGATGGCAGCCGAAGCCGATACCGATGCCGTGGAGGCGATCGAAGGCGAAGGCGAGGACAGGCCGCAAGCTGCGTCGTCATCGTGAGTCATCCGCCTGCCGAACGACTTCAGAAGTTACTCAGCGCGGCGGGTTTGGGCTCGCGCCGCGAAATCGAAGGCTGGATTCGCGCAGGTCGCGTCACCGTCAACAGCCAGCCCGCGCAGCTCGGCGACAAGGCGACGGCCGCGGATCGCATCCAGGTCGATGGCCGCCCCGTCAGGCTCAATGCCGAAACCGCCCCGCAGCGAGTCATTGCCTATCACAAGCCGGAAGGCGAAATCACCACCCGCGACGACCCGGAAGGCCGGCCGACGGTTTTTGGGAGCCTGCCGCGCCTGCGCCGTGCGCGCTGGATTTCGATCGGCCGCCTGGACGTCAACACGTCGGGGCTGCTGCTGTTCACCACCGATGGGGAACTGGCACATCGTTTGATGCATCCGTCCACCGAACTGACGCGGCGCTACGCCGTCCGCGTGCTTGGCGAGGTGGAAGAAGAAGTACTGGCGCAACTGCGCAAGGGCGTTCAACTGGATGACGGTCTGGCGCAGGCGGCGAGCGTGGAAGCCGCCGGGGGCAGCGGCGCCAATCGCTGGTATCACCTGACCCTGCGCGAAGGCCGCAACCGCGAAGTCCGCCGCATGTGGGAATCCCAGGGCCTGACCGTCAGCCGCCTGATCCGCATCGGCTACGGCCCGATCGAACTGGGGCGCAGTCTGCCGCGCGGCAAGTGGCGCGAGTTGACCGCCGGAGAAATGAAGGCGCTTTACACGAGCGCCGGATTACGGCCGCCGCAGGCGGAGCCGGTCGAGCCTACCCGCAAGCGCAAGCCGGGCGGCGACCGCAAACGACGACCATCGGCTACTGGCAGTCGAAGGTCTCGCCGGTGATACCTTTGCTGTCCGGTCCGAACAGATACAGGTATGTGCCGACGATGTCTTTCGGTTCCGGCAGTTTGCTGCGATCTTCGGCGGGGTAGGCTGCCAGGCGCATTTTTGTCCGGGTTGCACCGGGATTGATGCTGTTGACGCGCAGCGTACCGCGCGATTCGGTTTCGTCGGCGAGGATTTGCGTCATTGCTTCGGTGGCGAATTTCGACACTGCATAAGCACCCCAGTAGGCGCGGCCCTTGCGGCCGACGCCGCTGGAGGTGAAGACCAGCGACGCATCTTTCGACTCGAAGAGCAGCGGCAGGCACGCTTTCGTCATTACGAATGCGGCGTTGACGTTAATGTGCATGACGCGCTGCCACATCTCCACCTCGTAATGCTCGATCGGCGACATCAGGCCGAGAATGCCGGCGTTGTGCAGCAAGCCATCGAGCCGGGCGTATTCCTTGCGGACGTTTTCCGCGAGGTCGTGATAGTCGACTTCGTTGGCACCTTCGAGATTAAGCGGATAAATCCCGGGCTCCGGCCCGCCGGCGGCCATGATGGCGTCATAGGTAGCTTCGAGCTTTTTAACCGTTCGCCCGAGCAGAATGACTGTCGCACCGTGGATCGCGAAGCTTTCGGCGACTGCGCGGCCGATGCCGTCGCCCGCGCCGGTGACAAGGATGATGCGATCGCTTAATAGATCCGGAGCGGGTTGGTAGTTGTCAGGAATGTGGTTGGGCATTGGTTCGTGCTGATGTCAGAGTGTTGGATGTTGAGGTGGTGTGATGCCTCGATTATCTGCAGGCTGGCATAAGACCGTAGGTCGTTGCCGGCACTCGGCTACGCTTGATCCGATTCTTCCGAAATCGCTTCCAGTACGCGAGTCGCTTCGTCAATCGTGTTCAATTCCTCGATTTCTTTCTTTACGCTGACGCCCATTTCCGGGAAGCGGCGTGCTGCCGGCAGCACCTGGCGTTCCAGCGAGCCGACCGCCTTGTTGAAGTGGTTGACGCTTTGGCTGAGCGATTTGCCGAGCTTGCCCAGGTGATCGGTGAATGCGGTAATGCGCTTGTAAATGTCTTCGCCGAGCTTGCGGATGTGTTCCGCATTTTCGGCGAGCGCCTGTTGCCGCCAACCGAATGCGACGGCACGCAGGAGCGCGATCAGGCTGGTGGGTGTGGCGAGAATGACTTTGTTGGCGAAGGCGTCTTCGAGCAGTGCCGGATCGTGTTCGAGGGCGGCGGCAAGAAATTGTTCGCCCGGGATGAACAGGACGACGAAGTCGGGCGCGCCGTCGAATTGTTCCCAGTACGCTTTTGTCGCCAGTTCACGCATTCGTCCGCGAACGTTATTGGCGTGGCGCTTGAGGAATTGGTGGCGTTCCTCGTCGTTCGCAGCTTCAATGGCACTGAGGTAGGCATCGAGCGGTGCCTTGGCATCGACGATCAGTTCGCGCTTGTCAGGCATGCGCACGATCATGTCCGGCCGGATTCGGCCGCCGTCGCCGTCGCGGCTTTCCTGTTCATAGAAGTCGCAGCGCTCGATCATGCCGGCGAGTTCCGCCAGGCGGCGCAGTGTCATTTCACCCCATTGCCCCCGTACTTCGGGGCGGCGCAGGGCGCTGACGAGGTTGTGTGTTTCGGCGTGCAGGGTCTGCTGGGTCTCGGCGACATGACGTAGATTTTCCGACAGCGTGCCATAGGCCTGGCGACGTTCCTTTTCGATTTCCTGGATTTGCCGGTCGGTTTTTTTCAGCGCTTCGTTGATCGGCTTGAGCAGTTCGGTGATCGCTTGCTGGCGCTTTTCCAGATCCGCACGCGCATCGACTTGCTGCGCGCCGAGGTTTTCCTTTGCGAGCCGCAGGAAGGTTTCACTGTTGTGTTTCAGGACGTCATTGGCGACCGTGCTGAACGCTTCGCCCAGCTGGCTGCGGCCATCGGTCAACGCCGCGATTTCGGTTTCCAGCCGCGCGATTTTGACGTCGCGCTCGCCGACCGCCTTGCCGGCGCGCAACTGCGCGGCCAGGTAACCGATGGCGATGCCGCCGATTGCTGCGATGCAGAGATACAGGGCAATCACGCCGCGCGCTCGAAATGCATCAGGTAGTTGACGTCCAGGCCGGGGCCGAGCCGGTAGTCCTTGAACAGAGGGTGATAATGCATGCCGGTGCTGCCGGCGAGGCTCAGGCCGGCGGCGCGCGCCCAGTCGTCGAGTTCGGACGGGCGGATGAATCGGGCGTATTCGTGAGTGCCGCGCGGCAGCAGGCGCAGCAGGTATTCGGCGCCGACGATTGCGAAAGCGAAGCCTTTGGGCGTGCGATTGATGGTCGAGAAGAACGCCATGCCGCCGGGTTTCAGCAGCATCGCGCAGGCGGCAACGACCGACGCCGGCTCCGGCACGTGTTCGAGCATTTCCATGCAGGTGACAATGTCGAAGTGGGCGGGCATCTCGGCAGCCAGGTCTTCGGCGCTGACTTTGCGGTAATCGACTTCGACGCCGCTTTCATGCCGGTGCAGCTTCGCCACCGCCAGCGGCGCATCGCCGAGATCGATGCCGGTGACGTGGGCGCCGCGTGCGGCCATGCTTTCGGCGAGAATGCCGCCACCGCAGCCGACGTCGAGGACGGTCTTGCCGGCGAGCGGGGCATATTCGTCAACGTAGTCGAGTCTGAGCGGGTTGATCTGGTGCAGCGGGCGGAATTCGCCGTCGGGGTCCCACCAGCGCGAGGCGAGCGCCTCGAACTTGGCGATTTCGGCCGGATCGACGTTACTAAAGCTGTCGACGTTGCCGGTTTCGGCGGTCACTGTTTCCACTACTTTGTCCGGTTCCGTTCGGCGGTGATCTTCCGGCCCCATTGTATCGCCTTTTGCCGGATAACCTCGGCGTCGATGCCGGTGAATCCGCGGTCGCTAACCTTGCGCTCGCCGGCGATCCAGACGTCGGTGACGCGCTCGCGGCCGCCGCTGTAGATCAGTTGCGAAATGACGTCGTACACCGGTTGCTTGTCGAGGCCGCCGAGATCGACCGCGGCGACATCCGCCCATTTGCCGGCTTCCAGCGATCCGATTTCCGTCGCCAGCCCGAGCGCCTGCGCGCCGCTCAGCGTCGCCATGCGAAGTACGTCGGCGGCCGGTGCTGCGTCGGCGCGGCCGGCGACGCCCTTGGCGAGCAGCGCGGCGGTTTTCATCTCGCCCCACATGTCGAGGTCGTTGTTGCTGGCGGCGCCGTCGGTGCCCAGCGCGACGTTGACGCCGGCCGCCATCAAATCGGCCACCGGACAAAAACCGCTGGCGAGCTTCAGGTTGGATTCGGGGCAGTGAATGACGTGGGCGCCGGTGGCGGCGACGCGCTCGATTTCCGCCGGTTCCAGTTGCGTCATATGAACCGCGAGCAGGTTCGGGCCGAGCAGTCCCTCGTCGTCGAGATAGGCCAGCGGCCGCCGCTGCCACGCATCCAGGCCGTTCTGCACTTCCGCCGCGGTCTCGTGTACGTGCATGTGAATCGGCAAGTCGAGTTCGTCGGCGTACACGCGCACCTGCCGTAGCAGATCGGTGGAGACGGAGTAGGGCGCATGCGGCGCGAGCGTGAACGACACGAGCGGATCGCCCTTGTAACGGTCGCGAACGGCGAGGCCCTTGGTCAGGTAGTCGCGCCCGCCGTCGGCCCACGCCGACGGGAAGTCGATGACGATAATGCCGGCCGAAATACGCATGCCGAAACGCATAGCCGCGGCGACCGACGCATCGGGGAAGAAGTACATGTCGTTCAGGCACGTGACGCCGCCGGCCAGCATTTCTGCCAGCGCCACTTCGGCGCCGTCGGTGACGAACTCGGCCGATACCCAGCGGCTCTCGGCCGGCCAGATGTGATCGTTGAGCCAGGTGTCGAGCGGCAGGTCGTCAGCGTAACCCCGCAACAGGTTCATCGCTGCGTGGGTGTGTGCGTTGACGAGACCCGGCACCAGCGCGTGGTCGGCAAGCGTCACGACATTGTCGGCCTGGTAACGCTGATGCGCCGTCTCGCGCGGCAGCAGCGCGACGATGCAACCGCGGTCGATCACGAGGCTGTGATCTTCCAGCACCACGCCGCGCGGCTCGACCGGCACGACCCAGTGTGCGTCGATCAACAGGTCGATGCGCTCAGACACGATTCGGCAATTGGCTTGGGCCGCTGTCTGGCTCATCCGCCGGTTCGGCTATCAGGTGGTGCACATGCACGTCCTGCTGCGGCGGCGGCATTCTGAGACCTGCCCGATCGAATTCGCGTTTGAGCGCTTCGTGCATATCCGTGCGGGCGTTCCAGAACTCGTCCGTCTTGAACCAGACTCTCAGCAGCAGCCGAATGCTGCTGCCGTCGACCGCGTCCACCCAGATCACCGGTTCGGGATCAGGCAGTACACGCGATTCACTCTCGGCCAGCTTTCTGAGAGTCGCCTTGGCCAGATCGATGTCGTCGCCGTAGCGGATGTTCACCACGAGTTCCAACCGTCGCGTCGTTCGAGCCGAATAGTTGACAATGTTCTGCTCATAGATCAGCGAATTGGGCACGGAGATAACCTGATTCGCGGCCGTCCGCAAGGTCGTGCGAAATATCTTCACTGTTTCCACGGTGCCGCCCGTGCCGGCGACCTCCACGTAATCGCCGGCCTTGAACGGGCGCTGCACCATCAGCAACACGCCGGAAATGAAATCCGAGGCCGAACTTCTGAAAGCCAGGCCGATTGCCAGGCCGGCCGCGCCGACCAAGGTCAGAAGCGATGCCGGCGAAACCCCGACGCGGGTGAGCGCGGTAATGACAACAACAACCAGCAGAACCACATAAACGATCGTCGCCAGGAAGCCGGCCAACGCCGCGTCAACGTGGCGCTTGACCATCTTTCTTTCGCTCAAGTCGCGCAGGCGTTTGGCCAGCCACCAGCCGATGGCGAGAATCACGATGGAGGTCACCAGTGGGACGCCATACGTCCCCAGCGCGGTCCACCACCAGGAGGCATGCAACAGCGAGTTGAGATTGTTCAGATTATTCATTGGTTCGCGAGTATAACAAGAACGGAGTTCCTGACTCGGGGTTCGGGAGTCGGAAAAAGTGGCTGTTGGCCGCGGCTGCAGATACCATGGCGCTTGTGGAAAGTACAAACTCTATTGCAACTCTCGTCTGGAAAGGCGACCACCTGCAAATGCTCGACCAGCGCGTGTTGCCGGCGCGGGAAACGTGGCTCGAACTGCGTACGGCCGCCGAGGTGGCGGACGCAATTCGCGCCATGGCGGTGCGCGGCGCACCGGCCATCGGTATCGCCGCGGCTTATGGCGTTGCCCTGAGTGCGCTGAAAAACGGCAAACGAACCGGCGCGATCAAGGAAGATATGGCGACCCTTGCCGGCGCCCGTCCGACAGCAGTCAATCTGCATTGGGCGCTGGAGCGAATGCAACGCAAGCTCGATGCCGAAGGCGCCGAAGCCCTGTCCCCCGAAGCCGAAGCCATCCACCGCGAGGACATAGAGCAGAACCGTGCAATGGGCGAATTCGGAGCGCAGCTGATCGACGGGCCGGCGCGAGTCATGACGCACTGCAACACCGGCGCCCTCGCAACCGGCGGTCACGGCACCGCGCTGGGCGTCATCCGCACGGCCTTCACGGCCGGCAAGATCGAAGCCGTCTATGCCACCGAAACGCGGCCATGGCTGCAAGGTTCGAGGTTGACCGCATGGGAACTGGCACACGACCACATCCCTGCCACCCTGATCGCCGACTCCGCGGCCGCCACCGTCATGGCAAGACGCACGATCGACTGGATCATCGTCGGCGCCGACCGCATCGCCGCCAACGGGGACACCGCCAACAAAATCGGCACCTACAGCCTGGCGGTTCTCGCGAGGCAGCACGGCGCCCGATTCATGGTCGTCGCACCGACATCCACCATCGACTGGGAGACCGCCAGCGGCAAAGATATTCCCATCGAGGAACGCGATCCGGGCGAGCTATGGCGGGCGGCATCGCAAGGCGAGTTACCGGCCGATCTGGTCATTTATAACCCGGTGTTTGATGTGACACCGGCAGAGTTAATCGATGCGATTGTCACGGAGCGGGGTGTAGTAACAAATCCGTCGACGGATCAAATGAAGGCAGCTCTAATCGAACCGGCGTCAGCGTAGGTGCACGCTCCGGCAATGGTTTGCCTGGCTGTGTGAGGCAGGATGCCGAACCCAGAGTCTGCATGGATGTATATACGGCGTCCCCGGAAAACTATTGCCGGAGTGGGCGCCGGAAAAGAAGGCTTCAACCCTTCGAATCAGCACCTTGTGGTAAAATAACCCGTTAAATTCCCGCATTCACTGGAACACACGGGGCGAGCCTCGCATGGCTGAATTCGCGCGCGAAATATCCCATATCAATCTCGAAGACGAGATGAAGCAGTCGTACCTCGACTACGCCATGAGCGTCATCGTAGGTCGAGCACTGCCCGACGTCCGGGACGGCCTCAAGCCGGTCCACCGCCGCGTCCTGTACGCGATGAAGGAACTCGGCAACGACTGGAACAAGGGCTACAAAAAGTCCGCGCGCATCGTCGGCGACGTCATCGGTAAATATCATCCTCACGGCGATGCGGCCGTATACGACACCATCGTCCGCATGGCGCAGCCGTTCTCGATGCGCTACATGCTCGTCGACGGCCAGGGCAACTTCGGATCGGTGGACGGCGACGCCCCGGCGGCCATGCGATATACCGAAATCCGCATGGCCAAGATCGCCCATGAAATGCTCGCCGACATCGACAAGGAAACCGTCGACTTCGTCCCCAACTACGACGAAACCGAATCCGAGCCGGGCGTGCTGCCCGCGCGGCTGCCGAACCTGCTCGTCAACGGCTCGTCCGGCATCGCCGTCGGCATGGCGACCAACATTCCGCCGCACAATCTGGGCGAAGTCGTCGACGCCTGTGTTGCGCTGGTCGACGACCCGGGGCTCACGATCGAACAACTGATGCAATACCTGCCTGGGCCGGATTTCCCCACCGCGGGCATTATCAACGGCGCCCGCGGCATCAAGGAAGCGTACCTGACCGGCAAGGGCCGCGTGTACATGCGCGCCCGCACGCACATCGAGGAGAACGAGCATACCGGCAAGCAAACCATCGTCGCCACCGAACTGCCTTACCAGGTGAACAAGGCGCGGCTGGTCGAGCGTATCGCCGAACTCGTCAAGGACAAAAAGCTCGAAGGCATCTCCGCATTGCGCGACGAATCCGACAAGGACGGCACGCGCGTCGTCATCGAACTCAAGCGCGGCGAAGTCGCCGAAGTGATGCTGAACAACTTGTATCAGCACACCGCGATGCAGTCCGTGTTCGGAATCAACATGGTCGCGCTGGTCGACGGGCAGCCGAGGTTGCTCGATCTCAAGACGATGCTGGAAGCATTCATACGTCACCGCCGCGAAGTCGTCACCCGGCGCACCGTGTACGATCTCGGCAAGGCGCGTGACCGGGCGCACGTTTTGGAAGGCCTGGCCGTTGCGCTGGCGAACATCGATCCGGTGATCGCATTGATCAAGGCTTCGCCCGGCGCGGCCGAAGCCAAAGCCGGCCTGATGGCGCAGATCTGGGAACCCGGCACGGTCACAGGCATGCTGGAGCGCGCCGGCGCGGAGGCATCACGGCCGGCAGGCCTCGGCCGGGAATTCGGTCTCGTTGGCGGCGGTTATCGCTTGTCCGAGGCACAGGCGCAGGCCATCCTGGACCTGCGGCTGCAACGACTGACCGGTCTCGAGCAAGATAAAATAATAAGTGAATACAAGGAATTGCTTGAGAAAATTAAAGAACTTTCTGACATTCTCTCCTCCGAAGAACGACTGCGCGAAGTGGTGCGCGGCGAACTGGTCGAAATCCGTTCGCAGTACGCTGACGAACGCCGGACGGAGATTCTGACCGATCATCTCGACCTGACGCTGGAAGACCTGATCACCGAAGAAGATGTGGTCGTTACGTTGTCGCACGAAGGCTACGCCAAGGCGCAGCCGGTTACCGCGTATCGCGCGCAGCGGCGCGGCGGGCGTGGCAAGAGCGCGACCAGTTTCAAGGACGAAGACTTTATCGACACGCTGTTCGTCGCCAGCACGCACGACACGGTGCTGTGCTTCTCGAGCGCCGGTAAGGTGTACTGGCTCAAGGTGTACGAGTTGCCGCAGGCGAGCCGCGGCGCGCGCGGCAAGCCGATCGTCAACCTGTTGCCGCTGGATCAGGACGAACGCATTACCGCCGTGCTGCCGGTGCGTGAATACGCCGAAGATTCGTTCGTGTTCATGGCGACCCGCAACGGCACGGTCAAGAAAACCTCGCTCGAGCAGTTCTCGCGGCCGCGCTCCACGGGCCTGATCGCGCTCGACCTGCGCGAAGGCGACGAACTGGTCGGCGTCGCAATCACCGACGGCAGCAAGGAAGTCATGCTGTTCGCGAGCAACGGCAAGGCGATCCATTTCCGCGAAACGGATGTACGCGCGATGGGCCGCACTGCAGCCGGTGTGCGCGGCATCCGGCTGGCGTCGGATGCGGTCGTCAACGCGCTGATCATCGTCGGCGACGGCGATATTCTGACGGCGACGGAAAATGGCTACGGCAAGCGCACCGCGGCGCGCGATTATCCGATGCGCGGTCGCGGCGGGCAGGGCGTCATTTCGATTCAGACCGGCGGGCGCAACGGCCAGGCGATCGGTGCGATTCAGGTGGTCGACGAAGACGAAATCATGCTGATCAGTAACGGCGGCACGCTGGTGCGCACCGGCGTCGCCGACATTTCCGTGCTGGGCCGCAACACGCAGGGCGTGCGCCTGATCCGGTTGGGCGAAGGCGAACAACTGGTCGGCATCGATCGGCTGGTGCCGGTCGAGGAAGACGGCGACGAAGAAGGTGGCGAAGAATGACCGTCTATAACTTTGCCGCCGGTCCGGCGGAGTTGCCGGATGCGGTACTTGATCAGGTGCGCGACGAATTGCGCAACTGTCGCGGCAGCGGGATGTCCGCAATGGAGCTTCCGCACCGTCGGCCGCTGTTCCAGAAGATCGCGGCCGAGGCGGAAGCCGACCTGCGCGAACTGCTGGCGGTGCCGGACGATTATGCGGTGCTGTTCATGCAGGGTGGCGCGCGGCTGCAAGCGGCGGCGCTGGTCATGAACCTCGCGGCGCACGGCGCTTACGCCGCCTACGTCAAGACCGGCCACTGGTCACGCGGGGCGATGGAGATCGCCCGGCCTTACATGCGGGTTGAAACTGCGGGCGACGCTGAGGCCAGTCACTATCGCGATATCGTGCCGGCCAGCGAGTGGCGCGTTGCCAAGGATGCCGCCTTCGTGCATTACGTTGCCAACGAAACCATTGGCGGCGTGCAATATCGCGACACGCCGGAGTTCGAAGGCGCGCCGCTGGTGACCGACATGACGTCGGAACTGCTGTCGCGGCCGCTCGACATTTCCCGCTTCGGATTGATCTACGCCGGTGCGCAAAAGAACATCGGGCCGGCCGGCATGACGGTGGTGATCGTGCGCCGCGACCTGCTCGGCAAGGCTCTGCCGACGACGCCGGGCGTGCTGGATTACCGCCAGCAGGACGAAACGAATTCAATGCTCAACACACCGCCGACCTGGTCGTGGTACGTCGCGGGCCTGGTGCTCAAATGGCTGAAGGCACAGGGCGGGCTGAGCGCGATCGAGGTCGTTAACCGTCGCAAGGCGATGCGCCTCTACGACACGATTGACGCCAGCAGCTTTTATACGAATAACGTTGCGCCGCGCGCGCGTTCGCTGATGAACGTGCCGTTCCTGTTGGGAGATTCGGCGCTGGAGCCGGTTTTCCTTGACGAAGCCGAGGCGGCAGGGTTGGCAAACCTGCACGGCCACCAATCGGTGGGTGGCGTGCGCGCCAGCATTTACAACGCGATGCCGGAAGCGGGCATCGCGACGCTGATTGATTTCATGCACGATTTCGAGAAACGGCACGGTTGACGGAATGGACGCAGTTCAGAAAAGCAAAGTCACTGATTTCAGCAAGCTTGCCGTACCGGGCGTGCGCGAACTGAAGCCGTACGAGCCCGGCAAGCCGATCGGTGAGGTCCAGCGCGAATACGGCCTGACGGAAATCGTCAAGCTCGCGTCGAACGAAAGTCCGCTCGGGCCGAGCCCGAAAGCGAAAGCGGCGATCCAGGGTCAACTCGATGAACTGGCCATCTATCCAGACGGCAATGCCTACGACCTGAAGCAGGCGCTGGCGGCGCAGTGGGCGGTGTCGGCGGACCAGATAACCCTGGGCAACGGTTCCGACGAACTGGTGCGCATCCTGGGCGAGGTGATGCTCGACAGCAGCCGCAACGCGGTGATGTCGCGCCACGGCTTCGTCAGCTACGTGATTGCCACGCGTGCTGTCGGCGCGGAGCTGCGCATTGCCGATGCCAATCCGGCCGATGTGCCGATGCCGTACGGCCACAACCTCGACGCAATGCTCGCGCTGATCGACGATGACACGCGTCTCGTGTTTGTTGCCAATCCCAACAACCCGACCGGTACCTGGCTGAACCGCGATGAACTGGTACGTTTTCTCGACGCGGTGCCGGCCGAGGTCGTGGTCGTGCTCGACGAGGCGTATTTCGAGTATGTCGATGAAGGTGACTACCCGAACGGCGTGCGCCTGCTGGAAAGCTACCCGAACCTGGTGGTGTTGCACACGTTTTCGAAGGCGTACGGCCTCGCCGGGCTGCGCGTCGGCTACGCGATTTCGCATCCGCAGCTCGCCAACCTGATGAATCGCATCCGGCCGCCGTTCAATGTCAACGCACTGGCGCAAGTCGCGGCGCAGGCGGCGCTGGCCGATACCGCTCACCTCGACGAAGCGGTGCGAATGAACCGCGAGGGACGCGCGGAACTCGAACAGGCGCTCGCCCGGATGGGCCTGACGTATCTGCCTTCCATCGGCAACTTCGTGACGGTCGATGTGCGCCGCGACGGCCGCGAAGTGTTCGAGCTGCTGCTGCGGGAGGGCGTCATCGTCCGCCCGATCGGCGGCTACGATCTGCCGACGCATCTACGCGTGACGGTGGGCTTGCCGGAAGAAAACCGGCGCTTTGTTGCGGCGCTGAAGAAGGTGCTCGAGCATTCTTGAGCCTCTCCCTCGGGGCGAGGGCAGGGTGAGGGGAGCAAGAGCAGCTGGCAGGCCGGATCCAACGATGACTCAATTCGTAATTTCCCCCGGCGGCAGTCTGCGCGGCGCGCTCGACATCCCCGGCGACAAGTCCATTTCCCATCGCGCGCTGATCCTCGGCGCACTGGCCGACGGCGTGACGGAAATCTCCGGCATTCTGCCCGGCGCGGACTGTCGCTCGACCGCCGAGGCACTGGCGGCGCTGGGGGTCGATGTCGCCTGGACCGACAACACACCGGTGACCGTGCGCGGCATGGGCAGCGACGGATTGAAAGCGGTCGCCGCGCCGCTGGATCTGGGCAATTCCGGAACGGGCTTCCGCCTGCTTGCCGGCGTCGCGGCCGGGCAGCCGTTTCGCACCACATTGACCGGCGACGCGTCGCTGCGCCGCCGGCCGATGCGACGCATTGTCGAGCCGCTCCGGCAGATGGGAGCGGCGATCGACTCCGGGCCGGGCGATGTCGCGCCGCTGGTCATTGAGGGGCGCCGGCCGCTCGCGGCGCTGCACTACCGGATGCCGGTTGCGAGCGCGCAATTGAAGTCTTCCTTGCTGCTGGCGGGACTGTTCGCCGACGGCGATACCGCCTGCCTCGAACCGGCACCCACCCGCGACCATACCGAGCGGCTATTCGAACAGTTCGGCGTCGACATTGTGCGCGACAACGGCTGGGTCGGCGTGCGCGGCGGCAGCCGCCTTCATGCCGCGGCGGTGCAGGTGCCGCGCGACCTGTCGTCGGCCGCGTTCCTGATCGTCGGCGCCACCATCGCGCCCGATTCGGACGTCTGGCTCGAAGGCGTGGGAGTCAATCCGACGCGCACCGGCGTGCTTGCTATCCTCAAGGCCATGGGCGCACGTATCGATATTGCGAATCCCCGCCACTTCGGCGGCGAGCCGGTGGCCGACCTGCATGTGCAGAGTGCGCCACTGCACGGTGTTGAAATCGACCCGGCGTTGGTGCCGCTGGCAATTGACGAGTTTCCCGCCCTGATGGTGGCCGCGGCTTGCGCTGACGGCGAAACCACGTTGAGCGGCGCGGCCGAACTGCGCGTCAAGGAAAGCGACCGGCTGGCGGCGATCGCCACCGGTCTGTCGGTCCTGGGCGCGCCGGTCGAGGTGATGCCGGATGGCCTGCGGGTGCAGGGCGTTGAGCGCTTCGCCGGCGGCACCATCGACAGCAGTGGCGATCACCGGATCGCGATGGCCTTCGCGATGGCGGCGCTGCGGGCGGACGTGCCGCTGCGGATCGACGACGTGGACAACGTCGCGACCTCGTTTCCGGATTTTGCGCATGTCGCGCGGGCCGGCGGGTTAATGCTCGAGGATATCGCGTGAATCCGGCGGCACCGGTCATCGCCGTGGACGGCCCGAGCGGTTCCGGCAAAGGCACCATCAGCCGCCTCGTGGCGCGACAGCTTGGCTGGCACCACCTCGATAGCGGCGCCTTGTATCGTATCCTGGCCCACGCGGCCGCGGAAGCGCACATCCACTCTGACGAGGCGGCACGTATCGCGGCGCTGGCGCCGGTGCTGGACATTCGCTTTATGCCGGACGGCGAGGACGGTCGCATTCTGTTAAATAAAAGCGACGTGACCTCGGCGGTGCGGGCCGAATCCTGCGGCAATGCCGCCTCGAAAATCGCGGTTCTGCCCGAGGTGCGCGCGGCCCTGGTCGGCCTGCAGCGACGTTTTCGCGCGCCGCCGGGGCTGGTCGCCGACGGCCGCGACATGGGCACCGTCATTTTTCCGGATGCCGGCACCAAGATTTTCCTGACTGCGAGTGCCCGCGAAAGAGCCGAGAGGCGCCATAAGCAGTTGAATAAGAAAGGGTTAAGTGTTAGCCTTGACAGCCTTTTGCGAGATTTGGAGGAGCGTGACCGGCGTGATGCCGAGCGCCCGATCTCGCCGTTGACACCGGCGCCCGATGCGCACGTGGTCGATACCACGGGCAAGTCGATCGATGCCGTAGTCGCCGAGGTACTCGATTTAGCGGAGAACGGGACAGGACGTCCGCGTTCATTTTAACGTAACCCCGTAAAACCAGGGTCGGATTTGCGGTTAATTGTTGCCGAAGGGCACGGGACGACGACTTTAATGAGTGAATCTTTTGCTGAACTGTTTGAAGAAAGCATCGCCAACAAGGAGATGCAGCCGGGGGCCATCATCAACGCGATCGTCATGTCGATCGGCGACGATGTGGTTATCGTCAATGCGGGGCTGAAATCCGAGGGTGTAATCCCGGTCGAACAGTTCTACAACGAAAGCGGCGAAGTCGACATCGCCGAGGGCGACGAAGTCGAAGTCGCGCTCGACGCGGTCGAAGACGGTTTCGGCGAGACCCGCCTGTCGCGCGAAAAAGCCAAGCGCGCACGGTCCTGGGCGCGGCTGGAGAAGGCCCACGAAGCCGGCGAAATCGTCCACGGCTACATCAGCGGCAAGGTCAAGGGCGGCTTTACGGTCGATATCGAGGAAGTCCGCGCGTTCCTGCCGGGCTCGCTGGTCGACGTCCGGCCGGTGCGCGACCCGACCTACCTCGAGGGCAAGGAACTCGAATTCAAGATCATCAAGCTCGACCAGCGGCGCAACAACGTCGTCGTCTCGCGCCGCGCGGTGGTCGAGGAAGAATACAGCGCCGAGCGCGAACAGCTGCTCGAAAACCTGCAGGAAGGCCTGATCCTCAAGGGCATCGTCAAGAACCTGACCGACTACGGCGCGTTCGTCGACCTCGGCGGCATCGACGGCCTGCTGCATATCACCGACATGGCCTGGCGGCGCGTCAAGCATCCGTCCGAAGTGGTCGAAGTCGGCGACGAAATTGAAGTCAAGGTGCTCAAGTTCGACCGCGAGCGCAACCGCGTCTCGCTGGGCCTTAAGCAGCTCGGCGAGGATCCGTGGGTCGGCATTGCTCGCCGCTACCCGATCGGCTCCCGCCTGTTCGGCCGCGTGACGAACCTGGCCGAATACGGCTGCTTCGTCGAGATCGAGGAGGGCGTTGAAGGCCTGGTTCATGTCTCCGAAATGGACTGGACCAACAAGAACGTCAATCCGGCGAAGGTCGTCCAGGTGGGCGACGAGGTCGAGGTCATGGTGCTCGACATCGACGGCGACCGCCGCCGCATTTCGCTGGGTATGAAACAGTGCCTGGCGAATCCGTGGGACGAGTTCGCGGCGATGCACAACAAGGGCGACCGGATCGTCGGCTCGATCAAGTCGATCACCGATTTCGGTATCTTCATCGGCCTCGATGGCGGCATCGACGGGCTGGTGCATCTGTCCGACCTGTCCTGGGACATTCCGGGCGAGGAAGCGGTGCGCAATTTCAAGAAGGGCGATGAAGTCGAAGCCGTGGTGCTGGCCGTCGATCCCGAACGCGAGCGCATTTCGCTGGGCATGAAGCAACTCGAAAAGGATCCGCTGTCGAACTTCCTCGCGGCGCATCCGAAAGGCAGCATCGTCACCGGTGCCGTCAAGTCGGTCGACGCCAAGGGCGCAGTGGTCGATCTCGCCGAGGGCATCGAGGGGTACCTGCGTGCCTCCGAACTGTCACGCGACCGTGTCGAAGATGCGCGCACCGTACTCAAGGAAGGCGAGACGGTGGAAGCGAAATTCATCGCCGTCGATCGCAAGAGTCGGAGCATCAATATTTCGATCAAGGCAAAAGAGCTTCACGAAGAAGCCCAGGCGATCGACGACTACAGCAGCAAGGCTTCGGCGGGGACGACGACCCTCGGGGATTTGCTCAAGGAAAAGATTGGCGGCGACGAAGAGTCCTGATTGCCGCGTTCGCCGGTGCCGCCGGATATGGCGGCACCGGTGGATCGGCCCGGCAGGCGCGGGCGTCCGTATTAGACAAAGGGTGGTCCGATCATGACTAAATCAGAATTGATCGAGTTCATGGCTCGCGAACAGGCTCATCTGGCGCCAAAGGATATCGAACTGGCTGTCAGGATGATCATCGATCAGATGAGCAATTCGCTGGCGCGGGGTCGGCGTATCGAAATTCGCGGATTCGGCAGTTTTTCGCTGCATTTTCGCCCGCCGCGCATGGGGCGGAATCCGAAAACCGGCCGCGCCGTTGCACTGGCCGGCAAGTACGTTCCGCACTTCAAGCCGGGCAAGGATCTGCGCGAGCGGGTCGACTTCGACCAGACGGCCGCGCAGCTGGAGCCGCCGATCCGGGCGCAAACGTCGGCGGCAGGCTGACCAACGTCGCGAGCACCGCGCGATTCGCGGTCGCGATGAAAGGTCACTTACGTCCATGAGGATGGCTTGCCGATGCTGCGGTTCCTGAGTTCCATAGTCGCCTTGATCGTCTTCGTGATCGGCGTGTTGTTCGCGCTGCGAAACGCTTCGCCGGTCAGCGTCGACTACATCTGGGGCGTGCTTCACGCGCCGCTTTCCTACGTGGCCGTCGGCGGGTGTATAGTCGGCCTCGTGCTCGGCTTTATTGGCTGCAGTCTGGAAATGATTCGTCTGCGGCGTGCCAACCGCAAGCTTCGGCAGGCGGCACGCAACGCGCAGGCGGAAGTTACCAGCCTCCGCAAAGTCCCCCTGCAAGATGCCCGTTAATCAATTAATCGGCCTGTTCGTACTGGTGCTGGTGGCGATCGGCGTCGGCTGGTGGCTGGGCCGGCGCGGCCGCGGCAACGGCGGCAGCGGTCTGCCGTTCCCGCGCGTCGAATATTTCAAGGGGCTGAATTACCTGCTTAACGAGCAACCGGACAAGGCGATTGAAGTATTCATTCGCATGGTCGAGGTGGATTCCGAAACCGTCGAAACACACTTTGCGCTCGCCAGCCTGTTCCGCCGCCGCGGCGAAGTCGACCGCGCGATCCGCCTGCACCAGAACCTGATCGCGCGACCCAACCTCAACCGTCGCGACCGCAACCAGGCGCTACGCGAACTCGGCGAAGACTACATGCGTGCGGGCCTGTTCGATCGCGCCGAAACGCTGTTTCTCGAACTGGTCGACGTGCGCCCGCATATGGAAGTCGCGCTGCGTCACCTGGTCGCGATTTACGAACAGCAAAAGGACTGGGATCAGGCAGTCGCCATGCGCCGCAAGCTGGAGGCGGCGACCGGCGACAATCAGAACGCCATCGTGGCGCACTATTTCTGCGAGTTGGCCGCGGCGCACCGCGACAGCGGCGATTGGCGCGGTGCGCACAAGCTGCTGAAGCGCGCGCAGGCCTTCGATCGCGACAACGTCCGCGTCGGCATTATGCTGGGCGAACTGGCACTGCAGACGGGAGAGGCCGCGCTGGCGGCACGCCACTTCCGCCGGGCGCTGGAAAGCGACATCGTCTTCGCCAGCGAAATCCTGCCGCAGTTGGCGGAAACCTATCGGCAACTCAACATTGACAACGGTCTGGATCAGACCGTGCAGGCGCTGGTCGACGGCAATGCTAACGCGGTAGCCGAATTCGCGGTAGCGACGATCCGGCGGCCGGAGCTGGCGACCGCGGCCACCGAGCGCTGCGTCAGCGATTACGTGCGCACGTCTAGTGCCCTGCAGGGCCTGCACGAGATTCTGGGCGCTGTTCTGGATCGCGCCGACTGTTCGCTGGATCCGGAGAACCTCGCCCCGTTGCAACAGGCATTGCGACGCCTGCTGGCGGAGGGTGCAAGCTATCGCTGCCACCAGTGCGGCTATGCCGGCAAGACTCTCTACTGGCAATGTCCAAGCTGCCGAACCTGGGGCAGCACCAAGCCGTACCACGACTTCTCTCTCGCACCGCGTCGCGTGACTCCGGCTTTGCCGCCGCTATCGCCTATTCGTGTGCATAGTGCGCATTGAGCTGTAGGGATTAGGTTGTGGTGGGGCGATGGGGTAGCTCCTTTCTCGGGGCCGTGTGAGGAAGGAGCCGAACCCAGAGCCTTCCAGGGACGGATTCACGGCGTCCCTGAGAGGAGGCACCGCATAGCCGCCCCTCGCGACAGCCTGAGACCCACAAACTCCCCACCCACCAAACCACCTAAAGCTAATTTCCTCATTGTCCCGAAGCCCGCAATCTGTTAGCTTGTACTCCCGGTTTTCGCCATCCACTCAGCCAGAAAATCGGGTATCTCGATGACTCATTTCATCTTCGTGACCGGCGGCGTTGTGTCGTCCCTCGGCAAAGGCATCGCGTCCGCCTCTCTCGGTGCCATTCTGCAGGCGCGCGGGCTGAAGGTGACGATGGTCAAGCTCGACCCGTACATCAACGTCGACCCGGGCACCATGAGCCCGTTTCAGCACGGTGAAGTCTTCGTGACCGAAGACGGCGCCGAAACCGATCTTGACCTCGGCCATTACGAGCGCTTCGTCCGCACCACGATGGGGCGCAACAACAACTTCACGTCCGGCCGCATTTACGAAAGCGTCATCCGCAAGGAACGCCGCGGCGATTACCTCGGCGGCACTGTGCAGGTGATTCCGCACATTACCGACGAAATCAAACAGTCGGTCCGCCAGGGCGCCGGCGACGCCAACGTCTGCCTGGTCGAAATCGGCGGCACGGTCGGCGACATCGAATCGCTGCCGTTTCTCGAAGCGATCCGCCAGCTCGGCATCGAGCTCGGCCGCCAGCGCACCCTGTTCATGCACCTGACGCTGGTGCCGTACATCGCGACTTCCGGCGAGATCAAGACCAAGCCGACGCAGCATTCGGTTAAGGAGTTGCGCTCCATCGGCATTCAGCCGGACATCCTGTTGTGTCGCTCCGAGCAGCCGCTGCCGGAAGACTCGCGGCGCAAGATCGCGCTGTTCACCAACGTCAACGAGCGTTCGGTCATCTCGGCGGTCGACGCCGACGATATCTACAAGATTCCGCTGCTGTTGCATGCGCAGCATCTCGACGAAATCGTCTGCGAGCATTTCCGACTGGATGCGCCGCCGGCGGATCTCGACAGTTGGCGGCGAATCGTCGATGCCAAGGCGCATCCGGAATCGAGCGTCGATATCGCGATGGTCGGCAAATACATCGAGCTGACCGACGCGTATATGTCGCTCAACGAGGCGCTGATTCACGCCGGCATCCAGACGCGCACGCGCGTCAACATTCATTACTTCGATTCGCACCGAATCGCGCAGGAAGGCGCCGATTGCCTCGCGAACATGGATGCGATCCTCGTCCCCGGCGGGTTCGGCGATCGCGGCATCGAAGGCAAGGTGCTGGCGGCCGGCTACGCGCGCGAACATGACATTCCATACCTCGGTATCTGTCTCGGTATGCAGGTGGCTGTCATCGAATTCGCCCGTAACGTCGTCGGGCTCGCCGGCGCCCACAGTACCGAATTCGATGCGTCGGCGGCGCATCCGGTGATTGCGCTGATTACCGAGTGGCTGGACCAGGGTGGTTCGGTCGAGCAGCGCAGTGCCACCTCCAACCTGGGCGGAACGATGCGTCTCGGCGCGCAGGAATGCCGGCTGAAACCTGGTTCGCTTGCCGCGCGTTGCTACGGCGCCGAAACGATTGTTGAGCGCCATCGGCACCGCTACGAATTCAACAACAACTACCTTGACCAGCTGACGGCGAAGGGCATGGTCTTTTCGGGCTTCTCCGTCGACGGCCTGGTCGAGGTTGTCGAGTTGCCCGATCATCCCTGGTTCATCGGTTGCCAGTTCCATCCGGAATTCACTTCCAGTCCGCGCGAGGGCCATCCATTGTTCTCCAACTTCATTCGCGCCGCCCGCGATCATGCGCGTGGCGAAGTTCGCGAGGCGGCACGCGCGTGAGGCTCGGATCCTTCGAGATTGGACTCGACGAGCCGTTTTTCCTGATCGCCGGACCGGACACGCTCGAAAGCGAGCAGCTTGCGCTCGACGTGGCCGGTACGCTCGCGGAGATCACGCAGCGGCTCGGCATCGGCTACGTCTTCAAGGGCTCGTTCGACAAGGCCAACCGCAGCTCAGGCGAAAGCTACCGCGGCCCCGGTCTTGAAGCCGGCCTCAAGATTCTCGCGAAGGTGCGTGAACAGGCCGACGTCCTGGTGCTGACCGACGTGCACGAGTACACGCCGGTGGACGAGGTCGCTGCGGTGGTCGACGTCATCCAGACGCCCGCGTTTTTGTGCCGGCAGACCGACTTCATTCAGAACGTCGCGCGCCAGGGCAAGCCGGTGAACATCAAGAAAGGCCAGTTCATGGCGCCGTGGGAAATGGCGAATGTCGCCGACAAGGCGCGCGCGGCCGGCAACAACGATGTCATGTTGTGCGAGCGCGGCTTCAGCTTCGGCTACAACAACCTCGTCGTCGACATGCGCGGTCTTGCGGCGATGCGCGCGACCGGCTGCCCGGTAGTGTTCGACGCGACCCACTCGGTGCAATTGCCGGGCGGGCAGGGCGCCAGTTCCGGTGGCGAGCGGCAGCACATTCCGCTATTGGCACGCGCGGCCGTCGCGGCCGGCGTCAGCGGCGTCTTCATGGAAACGCACCCGAACCCGGACAAGGCGTTGTGCGACGGGCCTAATTCGTGGCCGCTCGCGAAGATGGAAGAATTACTCGAAACGTTGAAGACGTTGGACGTCGCGGTGAAGGCGCGGCCGTTTGTAGAGGATACGGTTTAGTGGTGGAAGGCATGACAAAAATTACGGACATTCACGCTCGCGAAATTCTCGATTCACGCGGCAACCCGACGGTTGAAGCCGAGGTCGAACTCGAGGGCGGTATTACCGGCCGCGCGGCAGTTCCGTCCGGCGCGTCCACCGGCACGCGTGAAGCGGTCGAATTGCGCGACGGCGATCCCGCCCGCTACGGCGGCAAGGGCGTTCGCGATGCCGTGGCCAATGTCAATGGCGAAATCCGCAACGCGCTTCTGGGAGACGATGCTGCAGACCAGTCGGGACTGGACCGCAAGCTGATCGATCTCGACGGCACCGATAACAAGTCGCGTCTCGGTGCCAACGCAATCCTGTCGGTGTCGCTGGCAGCAGCGCAGGCTGTCGCCGGGAGCCGCAAGCAGCCACTGTACGCATACCTGGCCGGCGGCGGCGCCATGTCGATGCCGGTGCCGATGATGAATATCGTCAACGGCGGCGCGCACGCTGACAACGACGTCGACATTCAGGAATTCATGATCGTGCCGGCCGGCGCGCCGAGCTTCGCCGAAGCGTTGCGCTACGGTGCCGAAGTCTTTCACGCGCTGAAGAAGGTGCTCCACAAGCGCGGTCTCGCGACATCGGTGGGCGATGAAGGCGGTTTCGCGCCGCAACTGCCGTCGAACGAGGCGGCGCTCAAGGCAATTGTGGAGGCGATCGGCCAAGCTGGATATGAGGCCGGCCGCGACATTTATCTCGCGCTCGATGCCGCGGCGTCGGAATTTTTCCACCACGACGACTATCACTTCGAAGGCAAGCCGATTTCCGCCGCGGCGCTGGTCGATTACCTTGCCGACCTGTGCGACCGCTATCCGATCGTGTCGGTCGAAGACGGCATGGCCGAAGGCGACTGGGATGGCTGGAAGCTTTTGACCGAGCGGCTCGGCGACCGGGTGCAACTCGTAGGCGACGATGTATTCGTGACCAACACGTCGATCTTCAAGCATGGCATTGACCAGGGCATCGCCAACGCGATCCTGATCAAGCCCAACCAGATCGGCACGCTGACCGAAACCCGCGCGGCGATCGACATGGCGGTCGACGCGGGCTATGCGGCGGTGGTATCGCATCGCTCCGGCGAGACCGAGGATGCGTTTATCGCCGACCTGGCCGTGGCCACGCGCGCCACGCAAATCAAAACCGGCTCGCTCAGCCGCTCCGACCGAATCGCCAAGTACAACCAGTTGCTGCGCATAGAAGAGGCGCTGGGCGAGGGCGCTTCGTATCCGGGCACTGCGGCATTCGCGCATATGCGATGAAGCTGCGGTTCGTCATCGGCGTCATCCTCGCGGCGTTGCTGCTGCTGATGCAGTACCGCCTCTGGATCGCCGAGGACAGCGTGCCGGATGCCTGGGCCTTGCAAAAACAGGTGGCGGCGCAGAAAGCGAAGAACGAGCACCTCAAAACGCGCAATCAGAACCTGAGTGCCGAAGTGCGCGATCTGAAGCAGGGCCATGACGCGATCGAGGCCCGAGCGCGCAAGGAGTTGGGCATGATCAAGCCCGGAGAGACGTTCTACCAGATCATCCGTCCGCAACCGCAAGAAATCATACCTAAGGATAAACATAAAGAAGAAAAAATAAGTGATTGAAATTAAAGAATATAATGGAATAAGAGAGATCTATCTGGCTCGGCCGCCCGCCAACGCGCTCAATCCGGAACTGGTCCAGGCGCTGGCCGCGGCTGTCGCCGGTGCACCCACGGCCGGAGCGAAAGGGATGCTGCTGTCCGGCGCGCCCGGGATGTTTTCGGCCGGTCTCGATCTGCCGCAATTGTTGTCGCTCGACCGGCGAACGATTACCGCCTTCTGGCGCGATTTTGTCGGATTGATGTGCGCGCTGGCGGATGCACCGATTCCGGTCGTCGCCGCCATTACCGGTCACAGCCCGGCCGGCGGGGCTGTGCTGGCGCTGTGCTGCGACTATCGCGTCATGGCCGAAGGCCACTACAAGATCGGCCTCAACGAAGTGCGCGTCGGCTTGCCGTTACCGGTGGTGTTGTATGAAACGCTGACCGCCGTCGTCGGTCCGCGCCAGGCGGCACTGCTGGGCGGAGAAGGGCGGCTGCTCGATCCGGAGCAGGCGCTGGCAGCTGGATTCGTCGATGAACTGGCGCCGCTCGACGACGTCGTGCCCAAAGCGCGAGCATGGCTCGAAGGCGTTCTCGCACTGCCGGCGAACGCCTACGCCGCGACGCGCCGACGTGCCCGGGCCACGTTGCGTTCCGCGCTCGCCGACGCCACTACCGGACCGGCCATCGACGCGATAGCCGATTCATGGTTCAGTGCGGAAACGCAGGCAAATCTGCAGCGGGTGGTGGCGGAGTTGCGGGCGAAGCGGCCTGCCTGATCAGCGCCCCGATGCCATTGGGGTCGATCGGCTTGACGACGTGACGATCGAAACCGGCTTCCTTGGTACGCTGCCGGTCGCTGTCCTGCCCGTAGCCGGTGACGGCGATCAGCCGCGTGTCTTGCAGCGCCGGGTTTTCGTGCAGGCGGCGCGCGACTTCGTAGCCGTCCATGACCGGCAGGCCGATATCGATCAGCGCGACTGCGGGCCTGAATTCGGTGGCAGCTTCAACGGCCTCGACGCCATCGCTGGCGATTCGCGTCTCAAATCCCTCAAAGTTCAGCAACTCGGCGAGGCTTTCGGCCGCGCTGGCGTAGTCGTCGACGATCAACACCTTGAGATGTTCGCCATCGGTGTACGCCGGCGGCACGGCCATGAGTTCCGTATGCACGGGTTCGCGTTCGACCGCGCGGCGCTCCACCAGTGGTAGCCGCACGATGAACTCGCTGCCCTGGTCGCGGCCGGCGCTGGTCGCTTCGACCGTACCGCCATGCAGCGTGACCAGGCTGTGAACGATTGCCAACCCGAGCCCCAGGCCGCCCTGCGAGCGCTCGATCGACTGTGAATCCTGCGTAAACGAATCGAAGATATGCGGTAGCAGCTCGGGCGCAATCCCGATGCCCTGATCGCGCACGCGAATGACGACGCGGCCGCGCTCGGCGCCGGCGCTGACGCGAATCCGCCTGCCACGCGGCGAATATTTGGCCGCATTGGTCAACAGGTTGGTCATGATCTGCACCAGCCGGCGCCGCTCGCCTTCCACGATCAGGCCGTCGCCGATCGCCGTATCCACCGTCTGGCCGCTTTCCTCGAGCATCGGCCGGGCGGTTTCGATCGCGCGCAGAATGACGTCGCCGATATCGAGTGCCGTCGTTTTCAGTTCGATCTTGCCGCGCGCGATGCGCGATACGTCGAGCAGGTCGTCAACCATGCCGATCATGTGTTGCACCTGCGAGTCGATGATCGCGCGCTCGTCGGCCAGCGCGTTGGGTTCACGCATCTGCATCAGCCGCAGCGTCGTTCTGATCGGCTGCAGCGGGTTGCGGAGCTCGTGGCCGAGCATCGCCAGGAATTCATCCTTGGCACGGCTCGCCTGCTGCAATTGCGCTTCGCTTTCGCGCAACGCAGCTTCGGCCGTCGCACGCTTGACCGCGCCCCACATCCGTTCCGCGGCTTCCCGGATCAGCGTGATTTCATCTTCCGTCCAGATGCGAGGTGCATTGTGGTGAACGCCGAAGGCGGCGATGAAGCGGCCGTTCTTGACCAGCGGCACGACGGCGCGGGCGCGCATTTTGATGCCGAGACAGGCATCGCGCTCGGCGTCTGTGAGTTGCGGCTCCGCCTCCACATTGGCGACGAAGATCGGCTTGCCGCCGCGGCAGACTTCAAACAGCGCCCTGCCGAAATCCGTAGGCCGGAGCCGCTCGGGGATATCGCCGGTGTCAGACGTATGGTAGTCGCGCTTGATCGCGAAATAATCGCCCTCATCCCCGTGCTCCACTTCCGCGTACAGCGCGCGGCTGACATGAAGGTGCTCGGCCGTCGCCCGCGCTGCAACCTCCTGTATGACCTCCGGATCGCCGAGCGGCCGCAACTCGTCGCTGAGCTTGAGCAGGAACTGCTCGCGTTCTTCGCGCAGCTTGCGCTCGGTAATGTCGAGCATCGTGCCGACGACACGTACCGGCGTACCGTCGCTGTCCCGATAGACCTCGCTGCCCAGCGAGATCCAGCGTTCCTTGCCATCGACGCGGGTGATGCGGCTTTCCAGCATGCCTTGGCCGCCCCGGTCGCGCAGGTAGTTCAGCAGGCGACTTCGGTCCGCCGGCAGGAAATGCTCAAGTGCGCGTTCCAGCGTCCACCCGTCCGGAATTTCGTCGTAACCCATAATCTGGGCATACCGCCGCGATGCGTAGAGCAGCTTCCTGTTGCGCAGGTCGAACTCCCATACTCCGATTTGCGCGGCATTCGTGGCGGCGCTCAATCGCGCCTCGCCGGCCCGCAACGCCGCATCGGCGTAATGGCGAGCAATAAACTCAGACGCTGTCCAGGCCAGCATGTCGATCAGCTTGATCTGGTTTTCAGTCGGCCGGTGCGGGCTTCGGAACTGGTTGCTTAGGACGCCCAGCACCTCACCCTGGCGACTGAACAGCGGCGTCGACTGCGTCGCGCGGATATTTTCGGCAAGGGCTGCTTCGCGATCGGCGGGAGCGTTATCGAAGCCGGGAAAGGCAGCAATGTCTTCGATGATCAGGCGCCGGCGCTCGCGGCGCACGGCGTCGCACGCGCCTTTCGATCCGTCATGCAGAAAGCGTCGTATGAATGGATCGTCATCCGCATACCCGCGATACGCGAACATCTCGAGGCGCTCGCCGTCCGCGCTGACGAGCTGAATGCAGCCCCGGTCTGTCTCCATAAATTCATTCGACGCGGAGACAATCTCCTCCAGCGCAGTGTGCAGATCGGTTTGCTCGGCCAGCCTCGCATGCAATTCGTACAGGCGGCGCATGCCGGCGAGGTCTGCCGTCAGCCGAACCTGGCTCTCGCGCAACGCCCTCTCCGCAAAGACGCGGTCGGTCGTGTCGACTGCGGCAATGATCACGCCGGCGACGCTGCCGGATTCGTCGCGTAGCGCGCTGAGGGAGAGATCGAAGTAGGCAGGTTGGCGCACGCCGCCGCGATCAAAAAAGAGCGCGGCGTTCCCGCATCGTTGTGTCGCAGCGGTGGCGAGCACCCGCTCCACCGGTGCAGCAAGATCGCTCCATATTTCCTGCCAGCATTCACGGGCCGGCTGCCCGAGGGCCGCCGGATGTCTGTCGCGCAGGATGGCCACAGCGGCATCGTTGTACAACTGGATGAGGTCCGGACCCCACCAGATGAAATGTGCGAAGCCCGCATCGAGGCAGGTGATTACTGCCGTCTTCAGCGGCTGCGGCCATTGTTCAACGGCGCCGAGGGAGGTTCGCGTCCAGTCGTATTCACGGACGCGTGCGTGCATTTCGCTGTCGCCGGGGAAGCGGGCAGGCCAGTCGTTACCTGAGCCGGGCGCGGGGTTCGCCGTTGTCATAACGCCGTCCATGGCTGCGTCGAGGATTTTTCAGTATAGGAGCGTTATGTGATTACGGCAAACTTCGTTCTGCTCGCTATGTCATTGAATGGCAGGATATTGAGTGGTGTCCGCCACGGCATCCATTTTCCAGAACGCGATAACGCTTTTGCGTTCACCCGAGCTGCGGTTACGGCAAACTTTGTTTTTTTGTGAAGCCTTCGATCAGTTCGCCGATCTTCATCGGGTCAAGCGGCTTGACCAGGTGCTCGTCGAAGCCGGCGTCGCGGGCACGGCGCCGGTCGTTTTCCTGGCCGTAGCCGGTGAGCGCAACCAACGTGAGTTTCTTCAGGGCCGGCATGCTGCGCAGGTGACGTGCAACTTCGTAGCCGTCCATAACCGGCAGGCCGATGTCGACCAGCGCGACCGCCGGCTGGAATTCGGCGGCGGCTTCCAACGCCGCCGCGCCGTCATACACTACGCATACTTCATAACCGTCCATTTTCAGCAGTTCGGCGAGACTTTCGGCTGCGTCGGCATAGTCGTCGACGATCAGTACCTTGAGGCCGCTCGGCTGTTTATTCGCTGCCGGTGTCTGCGAATCGGCGTCTGCCGTCGACTCACTTGCAAAAGGCTTCTGGAGCAGCGGCAGGCGGACGATGAATTCGCTGCCGTAGTCGCGGCCCTCGCTGTAAACTTCGACGCTGCCATCGTGCAGGTTGACGAGGTTTTTAACCAGAGCGAGCCCCAGCCCCAGACCGCCTTCCGCGCGCTCGATCGACTGGGCGCTTTGCGTGAACAGGTCGAAGATGCGCGGCAGCAGATCGGGCTCAATGCCATAGCCTTCATCGCGTATCCGCAGCACTGCGTCGTGGCCTTCAGCGCGAGCGGTGACCCGGATGGTTCGCTGCGGTGGCGAATACCTGGCCGCGTTCGTCAGCAGGTTGGTAACAACCTGCACCAGGCGTCGCGCGTCGCCGTCTACCGTCAGGTGATTTTCGATCGCCTTTTGCACGATCTGCTGGTGTTTCTCGATCAGCGGCTCGGCGGTTTCGATGGCACGGGCAACAACCTCGCCGATGTCGATCGGCACCTTCTTGAGCGTGATCTTGCCGCGCGTAATTCGCGACACGTCGAGCAGGTCGTCGACCAGCCCGGTCATATGCCGTACCTGCGTTTCGATGATCCGACGCTCGCGGACGAGCGCGTCCGGATTCTGCATGCGCATCAGTTGCAGCGCGGTGACGATCGGCGCCAGCGGATTGCGCAGCTCGTGGCCGAGCATCGCGAGGAATTCGTCCTTGGCACGGCTGGCCGCTTCGAGATCCGCTTCGGCCCGTTTGCGTTCCGTAATGTCGATGGTAGCGCCGTAACCATGCAGGATGCCGAAGGCATCGGCAACGATCGTGGCGCGCGAATACAGCCACCGTTCAGCGCCGTCCGGTCGCCGGATGCGAAACTCCATCTCGAACGGCTCACGCGTCTGCATCGATTTTTTCAGCGAAGCCAACATGACATGGAGATCGTCCGCAAACACGGCATCCTGCCAGCGGTGTGCCGGGACGTGCATTGCGCTGGAACCGAAGCCCATCAGGTCCGCCATCTGCGGCCCGAGGTCGACTTCCTGGGTGTCGAGATTGAGGTCCCACGTCCCGATTCGGCCGGCCTCGATCGTCATCCGCTGGAGTTCCTGGCCGCGACGCAACGCTCTTTCCGCACGGGAGCGCTCGACCGCTTCCCAAGTGCGTTCGGCTACTTCTTCGACCAGCGCGACTTCCTCATCCGTCCACGCCCGCGGCGTCATCAGGTGGAGGTAAAAAATGGCCGCCAGACGCCCCCGCTTGATCAGCGGCACGCCGATGCCGCTGCGCACGTCGCCGACATCCGCATAAGCGTCTTCGGCGCCGCAAGAGCGGGAATCGCGAAAGGCGTCGTTCATGCGCACAGTACGGCCCGCGCGGTATTCGTCCGCGACGTCCGTTCCGAAGTCGTCCACGCGCAACGTGCCGACGAGGCTCGGCATTTCACCGTCGGTCCAGTCGCGCCGGACGGTGAAACATTCCTGGGCTGCATCGACTTCGCCATAGCCGCAGCGTCCGACGCCGAAATGCGTCCCAAGCATGCGGCTGGCGGTTTCGATGATGTCGGAACTGTTCGCGATCAGCCGTAGCGCGTCGCTCAGCGCGACGAGAAAGTTGTCGCGCTCCTCGCGGCGCTTGCGCTCGGTGACGTCGCGAGACGTGCCGCCGACGGCCTCGACCGTGCCGTCCGGCCCCAGGATCGGCACGAAGATGTATTCATAAACGCGGCGGCCGCAGGCGCCGGTGAACGGCACTTCACCCTTTACCGGTTCCTTTTTTTCGATAACGCGATCGATCTCGCGGTCGTGCATCGCGGCGTGCCACTCCGGATACCCCAGTTCCAGACAGTTCTTGCCGATTGCCTCGTCCGAAGTCTTGCCCCACATGGCGAGAGTCGCCTGGTTGGCATAGGTGAAGCGATGATCAAGGCCGAAGACGTAGGCGAGATCAGCGACCGACGAGAGCAGCGCGTCATAGCGGCGCTGGCTGCCTTCCTCCACGCGCACGGCCTCGGTGACTTCGATACCCGTATTCAGCGCGCCGACAATCGCGCCGGTCTCGTCGCGCAACGGACTGAACGCGTAGGTGAACCAGGCTCGCTCGGGCTGGCCGTTGCGCGTCAGTACGAACTCCATCTGGTTGAAACGGCTCGCTTCGCCGGTCCAGGCCTTTGTCGCCAGCGATTCGATGACGTGTTTTGCTTCCGGCCATGCCTCGAGCAAAGGCTTGCCGAGCACGCTGTGCCGCGCGCCGAGCAGCGGCCGATAGGCGTCGTTGTATATGCAGGTCAGCTCCGGCCCCCAGCAGATGAGGTTCGGGAATGGCGAGTCGAGCACGAAGTCGACGATGCTGCGCAGCGATTGCGGCCAGCCGCCGATCGGGCCGAGCGGCGTAGCCGACCAGTCGTGTGCGAGGATGAGCGCGGCCATCTCTCCCTGAGGGGCGGGAGCCGGAGTGGATGGGATGAAATTGGGTGCGAATTCGGGTCGGTTCATTGCGCCTTCGTCGTGCTTGCCGGGGGCGTCCGTGCGTCGATCGAGTATAGGGAGATTCGGGAGGTAGGGCAAACCACCAAACCCGCCTCAATCCCGGTTATGCTACTACCTCAAATGAGTAATCGCCGCCTCAATTCCGGCCATTCCGTAATGGGCTACACCCTGCGTTACAGCGCGCGGGCGAAGCGCCTGCAGATCCGCGTGCGGCCGTGGATCGGGGTCGAGATCGTCGCGCCGCGGCGCTGCGCGCTGCGCCAGATCGAGCGGTTCGTGTCGGCGCAGCGGGAATGGATTGAAAGCGTATCGCGGGACCTGCCGCGGCCGCTGCCGGCGAACAGCCTGCCGGAAACGCTTGCGCTGGCGTCGATCGGGACGCATTACCGGATATTTTACGGCGTTGCCGGCGGTCGCGCCGCGGTGACTGAGCAAGGGCACGCACTTTATCTCGCCGCCGGCCGCCGCGACCCGGCGGCGGCACGGCGGCAATTGCGCCGCTGGCTTGCGGCAAAGACACGCGAGGCACTGGTGCCGCGCCTGGGATTCCTGGCCCGGCGCCATGGGTTTCGGTACGGCAAGGTGAGCGTGCGGGGGCAGCGCACGCGCTGGGGCAGCTGTTCGTCCCGCAAGCAGATCAGCATTAATTACAAGCTGCTGTTTCTTGCGCCGGATCTGGTCGACTATCTGTTTATCCACGAACTCGCGCACACGCGGCATATGGATCATTCGGTGCGGTTCTGGGGGGTGGTGGAGCTGTGCATGCCCGAGTATCGGGAGCTTGAGAAGCGAATGAGCGGGGCCTGGAAGGACGTGCCGGGGTGGGTTGAGGTTCCTTAGCTTGCGGTGGGGGCGGTGGGGTAGCACCTCGCGAGAGCCGCCGTGAACGCAACCCTGCAGGCTTCCCACGGACATCCCTGTCCTCAGAGACTCTCGGAAGGAGCTACCCACCGCCTCGACACGCTGTCACGGGTGTGGGGAGGCGACAACGTGAGGGGGCTTGTGGTGCTAGAATGCGTCAAAGAACCTTTTGGGAGAGTGCATTGGGGACTCAAGGCTTGGAACGGGTTTCCGTGGGAGTCGCGGGGCTCGATGAAATTCTCGACGGCGGGCTGATTTGCCGGCGTGCCTATCTCGTTCGCGGTGGCCCCGGCAGGGGCAAAACGACGCTCGGGCTGCATTTTCTGTCGGTACCGGACAGCGCGTCGCCGGCCCTGTTTATCGGCTTTCAGGAATCCGAGGCACAGCTTCGGAACAATGCGCAGACGGTGGGCATCGATGTCGGGGCCATTACCTTCCTTAGCCTCGCGCCCGACGAGCATTTCTTTACCGACCAGCAGGGTTACGATGTTTTTGCCGCCGCCGATGTCGAGCAGGAGCCGCTGGCTCGCGCCGTCATCGAGGCAGTCGAGCAGTATTCGCCGAAGCGCGTCTTTATCGATTCCCTGAGCCAGCTGCGCTTTCTGTCCGCCGACATCTTCCAATATCGCAAGCAGGTGCTGTCCCTGTTGCGTTACCTGACGGGGCGGGGCGCAACCGTCCTTTTTTCCTCCGAAAGCACCACGGAATTTCCCGATGACGATCTGCAGTTCATGGCGGATGGCGTCATCAGCTTTGAAGCCGGCACGAAGAGCGCCTCGGTACGCGTGACCAAGTTCCGAGGCAGTGCGTTTCGCCGCGGTAGCCATCAGATGCGGGTCGGGAGCGATGGCCTCAACGTTTTTGTAACGCAGCTACTGCCGAAATCAAAGCTGACGGAAGAGGAGCGCTGGCGCTGGCGCAGCGGTGTCGAGCGGCTGGACGCTATCCTGGGCGGCGGCATTGAAGCCGGCACCGTCTCGCTGATCACCGGGCCGTCCGGCGCCGGTAAATCGACCATGGCGTCGTTGTTCGCCGCGGAAGCGGCGCGGCAGGGGCGGCGTGCGGCAATTTTTTTGTTCGAGGAGGAGGTGGCGACCTTCATGCGGCGATCGAAGTCGCTGCAAATCGACCTGGCCGGGGCGTACGAGGAGGGTCGTGTGCTGATCGAGCAGGTCGAGCCGATGCGCTACCTCGCCGACGAATTCGCGAATCGCGTGCGACGGCATGTCGAGGACGATCAGGTTGAACTGGTAATTCTCGACAGCGTCGCCGGCCTCGAACTGGCCCTCGACGGCGATGAGGAAATCAAGGAACGCTTGCATGCCTTCGCCAAGAGCCTGGCGCGTGTCGGCGTTTCGGTGGTGCTGATCAACGAGACGGAAATGATGATGGGGAACTTCCGCGTCTCCGAGCGCGGCATCAGCTACCTTTCGGACAACGTTGTTTTTCTCCGTTACATGGAAATCGGCGGGGAACTGCAGAAGGTGATGGGCGTCCTCAAAAAGCGCCTCAGCAGCTTCGACAGTTGTTTGTACACCTTCAGGATCGGACCGCAGGCACTGGTCATAGGGGAGCCGGTGAGTGGCCTGCGCGGGGTGCTCATCGGCACGCCGACGGTGGAGGAAGGCGCCGGAGATACTGCGTAATGACCGCGCGACTGGCCAGGATCATTCTGGTCATGAAACGTCCCGGCAACGTGCGCGCGACAGAGGGAGTATTGGCGCCATTGGGCGCCGCGTGCGTGGCCGTGGGCGATGAAACTGCGCTCGAGTGCGCGCTTGACGGCGGCCCCGGCGTGGCCGTCGTGGATGTCTCGGATTTCGGGCCGCGGGCCGGTTCGCTGTGCGACATCCTGCGTAGCCGCAAGCTGCCGTTTATCGTACTGGCGGCGGCGCGCGGAGCGGCTGCCGGCGTAACCGGAGGTTTTTTCGGTGCAGCCCATTATCTCGAGAAGCCGGTGGGCAAAGGCTTGCTGCAGCAGTTGATGTACGACCTGATGCAGCGAGCCTCGACCGATGCCGGGGAGGAACGGCGATGTACGCAGAAAAGCTGAAACAAATTGCCCAGATCGCCTGGCGCGGTTCCGCCTATGAAGCCGAAGGTCGGGCTGACGAGACCGATGAACACACCCCGGATCCGGCCGGAGCCCGCATTCTCCTTCTCGTAGAACCGGGCGGTAATCGCGATCAACTGGCCGGGCACCTGCGCGAACTGCACCAGGTGTTGTTGCCGCACGACGGCCATTTTCCGAGCGAACCGTTTGATCTGGCCATCGTCGATGCGGCGGGCTTCCGGCGCTGGCATCGCCAGTTGATCGACGCCAAACTGCGCGAGGAACCGACGTTCCTGCCGGTGGTTCTGATCGCGTCGCGGCGCGACCTGCGCCGGCGGCTGCGGATATTCTGGGACACCATCGACGAGTTTGTCCTGACGCCGATTGATCGTGGCGAATTCATGGAGCGCGTGGCAATGCTGTTTCGCGCCGGCCACCTGGCGCTGACGCAACGGTCGCGGCTGGCCTTCGTCGTCAATCACGACCGCCTGTCCGGCCTGCCCAACCTGAATTTGTTCATGGACCGCCTCACCAGCGCGGTCCTCGACGCGACGGTGCTCAACAAGTCGCTGTACGTGACGGTCGTGCATGTGCCGCTGGCGCACGTGCTGACGTCGCTCGGCCACCAGGGATTTGATCGCGCGGCGGCATTTTGCGCGAAACGCATGCGCGAGTTGCTGGGGCCGGACGTGCCACTCGCGCAACTCGGTTCGGAAAAATGGGGCCTGATTCATCCGGTGGGACTGCCGATGGACGGCGTTATCGAAGTCTGCGGGCGGATCCGGCGCCTCGCCGAGGAACCGATCAAGGTGGACGGCGAAAGCATCCGCGTATCGCCGCGCGTCGGCATCGGCGGGTATCCGCAGGATGCCTCGGACGCGGCGGGCGTGCTCGACTGCGCGATCAGCGCATTGGCCGCTGCCGTCGATGCCGGCCCGACGTTCTATTCGAAGCGCGACCAGGACAAGGCGCTTCGGTTCATTCGGACCGAGTCGCGCCTGCACGAGGCGCTGGAGCATAACCAGTTCGAACTGTGGTACCAGCCTCAGGTACGGCTGGCGGATCGAAAGGTGATTGCCGTCGAGGCGCTGGTGCGCTGGCGCTTGCCGGGTGGTCAACTGGTTGCGCCGCTCGATTTCATGGAAGTGGCGGAAGCGACCGGTCTGATCTGCGACATCGATCGCTGGGTTCTGCAAGAGGCCTGTGAGGCGGTCCATCGCTGGCGCGAGCAGGGCATTGGTGTGGAACGCGTGGCGGTGAACGTTTCCGCCGAGGATGTTCGCGCCGACGATTTCGCCGACGCGGTTGAGGCGGCCCTCGACCAGTTCGGCATTCCTCCGGCTGCACTGGAACTCGAGCTGACGGAGACGGCCCTGTTCGAAATCAGCGGCAAGTCGCTCGACAAGCTGAACCGGCTGCGACAGCGCGGCATCGACATCGCCGTGGACGATTTCGGCACCGGTTATTCGTCACTCAGTTACCTGCATCAGCTTCCGGTTACTTCGCTCAAGATCGACAAGGCATTTGTCAAAGACGTGAATTCGAACGAGACGAATGCCGCGATTATTCGCACGATCATTCTGCTGGCGCGGAACTTCGGACTGGACACGGTCGCGGAGGGCATCGAGACCGACGACGAGGCGCGTTACATAGCGTCGCTCGACGTGGCGGTGGGGCAGGGATACCTGTATGCCAAACCGATGCCGGAAGCTGATTTGAAGCGCTGGCTCGGTTCGCAGCGAGGGTGAGAGCGCGGCGGGGCGAAGCCTCGAAACGTTGTCGTAACGTCCGGCAGCTCCGTTCTTGCTCCTTCTCCCTCAGGGAGCCCCAAAATCTGCCACTCCTGCTTAAGCAGTTCTGCTTGACTCAATCTCACGGGGCGCACCCGTATCAACTTCTTCCCGTTTTTCCCCGCGCCATTTCTGGCTCAGCTTTTCCATTGCGACATAGAACGCCGGGGTGATGTAGAGCGTCAGGAACTGCGCAAACATCAGCCCGCCGACCGCGGCGATGCCCAACGGGCGGCGCGCCTCGGCGCCGACGCCGAAACCGATGGCGATCGGCAGCGTGCCGAGAATGGCGGCGACCGACGTCATCAGGATCGGTCGGAAGCGGATGCGGCACGCCTCGATGATCGCTTCTTCGGCGTCGAGACCCTGATCACGGCGTGCGTGCAACGCGAAGTCGATCATGATGATGCCGTTCTTCTTCACCAGACCGACGAGCAGAATCAGGCCGACGAAACTGAACAGGTTGAGTACCTGGTTGGTGATCAGCAGCGCGATTAGTGCGCCGAAGATTGCCAGCGGCAGCGCCGTCAGAATCGTAATCGGGTGGATGAAGTGCTCGTACAGAATCGCGAGCACCATGTAGATCACCAGCACCGTGATCAACAGCAGGATCGGCAAGGTATGCATCGATTCCTGGAAGACTTGCGCGTTGCCTGCGAAGGTGCCGGTCACGCCGCTGGGGAGAATGGTGGACGCGATGTCGGTGAGTGGGGCGGTGACTTCGCCCAGCGACACGCCGGGCTTGGTGTTGAACGATAGCGTGATCGATGGCAGTTCGTCGTAGTGGCTGATTTCCAGCGGCCCGATGCCGGGGGTAATCTGCGCGACGCTGGAAAGCGGTACCAGCGTACCGCTGCGCGACGGCACGTAGAGTGCATCCAGCGCGTTGATGCTGCGCTGGAACTGCGGCGCGAGTTCCATCAGAACTTCGTATTCATCTGTCTCGCCGTAAATCTGGCTGACGCGCTGGCCGCCGAATGCGCTGTAGAGCGTGTTCTGGATGTCCGCCGGGTTTACGCCGAGTGCCGCCGCCTTGCTGCGTTCGATGTGCACGTCGATCTGCGGCTGGCGCAACTGCAGGTCGGTGTCGAGGTCCGTAATGCCGGGAATTTGCGCCGCCTTCTTTTGCAGCTCCTGCGCGACGTTCTGCAGGGTCGCGAGGTCGGAACCCTGCAGGACGTAGTCGTACGGACTGTTGCCGTGGCCGGTACCGACGTTGATCGCGGTCGGGATGCTGAAGAACGCCTCGATCCTGTTGACCTTCATGGCCTCGCGCCGCAGCCTGCGGATGATGGTTTCAGCATCCGGGCGCTGATTGTGCGGCTTGAGCCCGATCATCATGAAGCCGGTGCTTTCGCCGGACGTGCCGCCGCGGCCCTGGCCGACGCTCGACATCACGCCTGCGACGCCCGGGGTCTGCTGGATCAGCGAGGTCAACTGGCGCTGGTGCATCTGCATGTCGGGGAAGGTCATGCCTTCCGGCCCGCGCACGAAGCCGTAAATGACGCCCGAGTCTTCGGTCGGAATGAAGCCCTTGGGCACCATCACGAACAGGAACGCCGTCGCGCCGAACAGGATCGCCGCGACCCCCAGCGTCGCGCGCCAATGGTGCACGCAATAGCTCAGCGTACCGACGTAGGCATCGCGCAGCCGGTCGAACCACTGCTCGCACATCTGGTAGAGGCGACCGTGCCGGATGACCGGGCGCAACACGCGCCCCGAGAGCATGGGCGTCAATGTCAACGACACGACACCGGAGAGCAGAATCGCGATCGCGATAGTGATCGCGAATTCGCTGAAGAGCCGGCCGACGACGCCGCCCATGAACAGGATCGGGATGAACACCGCGACCAGCGACAGGGTCATCGACAGGACGGTAAAGCTGATTTCCCTGCTGCCGAGCATGGCCGCCTTGAGCGGCGGGTGGCCCATCTCCATGTAACGGACGATATTCTCCTGCACCACGATCGCATCGTCGACGACGAAGCCGACCGCGAGCGTCAGCGCCATCAGCGTCAGGTTGTTGAGGCCGAAACCGAACAGGTACATCAGGGCAAACGTGCCCACCAGCGAGGTCGGCAGCGCCAGCGCACTGACCAGCGTCGCGCGGCCGTTGCGCAGGAACAGGAAGATCACGACGACCACCAGCGCAATCGCCAGCAGCAGCGTGAAGCTCACGTCGTGGATCGACGCGTTGATGAACTGCGAGCGGTCGTAAATGACATTCAGCTTGGCGCCGCCCGGCGCCTGCTTTTCCAGCGCCGGCAGTACGTCACGCACTTCCTGCGCAACCTTGACCGTGTTCGCGCCGGGCTGGCGTTGCACCGACAGCACGATCGACGTGCCGCCGTTGTAAGTCGTTTCCTGCTTGTTCTGCTCGACGCTGTCGATTGCGTGGCCGACATCGTCCAGCCGCACCGGGGCGCCATTGTTGTAGGCGAGCACCAGATCGTTGTACTGCTGCGCACTGGTCAACTGGCCTTCGGCGCGCACCGTGTAGTCGCGCAGTCCGCCGCTGATCGTGCCGGCGGGCAGGTTGCTGTTGCCGGTGGAAATCGCCTGGCGCACCTGCGCGAGTGACAGGCCGCGCGCGTTCAGCGCATATGGATTGATATAGATGCGTACCGCGTATTTCTTCGAGCCCCAGACGTTGACTTCGGCGACCCCCGGCAGCGTGGATAGTCGCTGGGCGACGCGCGTCTCGGCGAATTCATCGAGCTTGGTCAGTGCCAGGTGCTTGGCCGTGAATGCGATGTAAATGATCGAGTGGTCGTTCGGGTTGACCTTGCGCAGGGTCGGCAGCGAGGGCATCGATTCGGGCAGATCGCGCGATGCATCCTGGATGGCAGTCTGCACATCCTGCGCCGCGGCATCGATATCGCGGGACAGGTCGAATTGCAGGCTGATCCGCGTGCGGCCGGTCTGGCTGACAGACGTAATCGACGTGACGCCGGCGATACCGCTGAACGAGCGCTCGAGCGGCGTCGCAACGGTGCTCGACATCGTCTGCGGGTTGGCGCCGGGTAGGTTTGCGTAAACGACGATGGTCGGGAAATCGACCTTCGGCAGTTCGCTGACGGGCAGGCTGGTGTAGGCGAAGAACCCGAACAACACCATCGCCGCCATCAGCACGGTCGTCATGACCGGCCGTTTAATGAAAGGCGCCGACAGGTTCACGATTCAGTGCGCTCCAGTTCCGGCACTGCTTGTGCCAGCGTGATGGTATGCGTCTTCACCGGCAGCCCCTCGTGCAGTTCGCGCGGCACGCGGACGACGACCGTATCGCCGGGCTTGAGTCCGCTGCCGATCACCGCAAGGCCGTGGTAGTTGCGCAGTACGTCGACGTTGCGCACCGCGATCTTGCCGTGATCGACGGTATAGACATAGCTGCCTTGCTGGCCCGGCTGCACCGCGACCATCGGTACGACCAGCTTGTCCTTCTGCACCGTCAGCGTCAGGCTGACCGTCACCAACTCTCCTGGCCAGATCGCGCGGCTGTTGTTGGGGAACAGCGCTTTCACGCTCAGCGTGCCGGTGTTCTGGTCGACAACGTTATTAATAAAGACCAGCTTGCCGTCGGTCGCGATCGTGTTGCCGGATGCATCCGCCACTGCGACCGCCATATCGCCGTCCTTGCGATAGCGCAGCAGCGCCGGCAGTTGCCCCTGCGGCAGGTCGAACTGCACCGAAATCGGCGAGATCTGGTTAATCGTGACAAGGGCGGTCGAGCCGTTCGCGTCAATCAGGTTGCCGGCCTTATAGGTGATTTCGCCGGTCTTGCCGTTAATCGGCGCGCGAATCTGCGTGTAGCCGAGTTCCATCTTCGCTTCTTCAAGCTGCGCCTGGTCGGTCGCAAGCGTCGCCGCGTCCTGCTTGACCTGCGCCTTGGCGTTTTCGTAATCCTGCTGGCTGACGTAGCTGTGGCCGATCAACTTGCTCATGCGCTCGGCATTGGCCTTATCGGCGGCGAGCTTGGCCTCGTCCTGCTGAATTTTACCGTCGGCCTGCTCGACCTTGATCTTGTACGGTTCCGGATCGATGACGAACAACAGCTGTCCCGCCTTGACGCGGTCGCCTTCCTGGAACAGGACTTTCCTGAGCACGCCGCCGACACGCGCACGCACGGTGACGCTGTGGCGGGTCTGCGCGCGGCCGTTGGCCTGGAACACCAGCGGCACGGGCTGAGCGCCGACGCGGATCGTGTCGACCGTCATTTCAAATGCGTGATGGGCGCCCCGCGCAGCCGGCGCGGTCGGCGCCCCCACTGCATAGATGCGCCAGGCTATAGCGCCGGCGGCCACAATGCCGGCGGCGCTGAGCAGGTATCTCGGTTTCACTTTCACCTTCCGGAAAGTCGATTTATGTATCGACCACTTCATCCGCCGCCTCGCCGTGCATCGCGATCAGCAGGCTGCAATCCAGCCGGTCGAGCAGCGATGCGCTGAGCGGCGTGCGCCACCAGCGGGAGAGGGCGGCATGCCCCCCGTGGCCGACGACAACCAGGTCCGCCTCGACTTCCGTGGCGAGCCTCGCAATCTCGTTGACCGGGTCGCCGCGAACGAGATGCCCCGTCGCGTCAAGACCCCATTCTTCCAACATTGCCACGCCCTCATCTAGAGTCGTCTGGAAGTGATTTAGTTCCGTGTCCGCGATGTGTCCGATGTCAAAGCCATGACCGATCTGCGTGCCGAACGCCGGCTTCATCACCGCGAGCAGATGCGTGACCGCGTGAAACTTGATGGCGATGTTGGCGCCTTCGCGCAATGCACGGCGTCCGCCGAGCGAACCGTCATAAGCCAACACGATTTTGTAATACATAAAAACTCCCTATTCCATCGCGCTCGCGGCGGCATGCCCGCCGCCCGGCGGCCGGTTCACACGGCGCATGATCGCGACCAGCGGAATCATGCAAATAAAGCTTACAAAGACGACCAGGAATGCGTCCAGAAAACCGGTCATACGCGCCTGGCTGCCCACCAGCTTTGCGAAGACCCCGGCCGCCGCCGGCGAGTCCGGCGACAGGCCGAGCCGGCTGAGGAAATGCCACACCGCGGGGTTGCTGGAGGTGATGTGGCCGCCGAGCTGGTTCCAGGCGATCTGCGTATGGCGTGACAGGAGCGTCACCACGATCGCGATGCCGACCGACGAGCCGATTGTGCGTACCAGGCTGAACATGCCGGCGGCCTCGGCGGAACTTTCATTGGGCAAGGTCGAGTAGGCGACGGTCGCGAGCGGTACGAAGATCAGCCCCATACCGAAGCCCTGGATCACGATCGGGAAGATCACCCAGAAGAGATTGATCTGCAGGTTGTACTGCGTCATGAACCAGGTGCCAAGCGTGGACAGCACGATACCGAAGCCGACCATGATGCGCGGCTCAAAGCGGGTAATGAGCTTGCCCACCATGAACATGCTGATGGCGCTGGCGATACCGCGCGGGGCCATCACGATGCCAGTCGTCAGGACGGGGTAGCCGAGCAGGCCTTCAAGCAGCAGCGGCTGCAGAACGAGGGTGCCGTACATCGCCAGTCCCAGGGCCGTGATCAGCAGAGATGCGGTGGCGAAATTGCGGTCCTTGAAAATGCGCAGGTCGAACAGCGCCTGTCGCTTGTTGCGAAGGCTATGGTAGATAAAGCCGACGAAACCGATGGTCGACAGAATCGCCAGAATGGTGATCAAGCCTGAGTCGAACCAGTTTTTCTGGTTGCCGCGGTCGAGCACGTATTGCAGGCAACCGATGCCCATTGCGATCAGGGCGAGGCCGGTCCAGTCGGTGGTGCGCTTCTTGCGCTCGGTTTCCGGTACCGCCAGCCAGGTCAGCGCGAGCGACAGGATGCTGACCGGCACATTGATATAAAAGGTCCAGCGCCAGTTGAACATCTCGGTCAACCAGCCGCCGAGCGTCGGACCGAGAATCGGCCCGACCATGATGCCGAGGCCCCAGATTGCCATCGCACGGCCGCGGCTTTCGCGTGGATACGTGTTGATCAGGATCGACTGCGAGATCGGCGACAGGCCGGCGCCGAACATGCCCTGCAGCAGGCGCGCGAGCACGATTTCGGGCAGCGTCTGCGAAATTCCGCACAGCATCGAGGCGATGACGAAGCCGGTGATGCTGATCGTCAGGTAGCGCTTCTGGCCGAGCCGGTCGGTGAAGTAACCCGTCAGCGGCATGAAAATGCCGGACGCGACCAGGTAGCTGGTCAGGACCCAGGTGATCTGGTCCGGGTTCGCACCCAGTTCGCCCTGCATGTGGGGCAGGGCAACATTGACGATCGTGGTGTCGAGCACCTGCATTACCGTCGCGGACATCACCGCGACGGTAATCAGGAAGCGCGAGCCGAGCTTTTGCGCTGGCATTGTTTACAGCTACCGGCGCTTAGCGGTTGTCGGCAACCTTGTGCTCGCCGGGCCCGGACTGAGTGTCGATCGTAACTTCGGCACTGGTGCCGACGCGCAGCGGGTGCGCCGGATCGGAATCCGTAATCAGCACGCGCACCGGTACACGCTGCGTCACCTTGACCCAGTTGCCCGTGGCATTTTCCGGCGGCAGCAGCGAGAACGCCGTGCCCGCGGCCGGATTGATGCCGATCACGCGGCCATGGAACGTCTTGTTCGGGTACATATCGACGCTGATGGTTGCCTGGTCGCCGGGATGAATGGCGGCAATATCGGTTTCCTTGTAATTGGCGTCGACCCAGACCTTGTTGTCGCACACCAGCACGAACGGCGAGCGGCCCTGCTGGATGGTATCGCCGGGGCGCAGTTGCACCTGGGTGACCTCACCGCTGCAGGGTGCATAAACCACCGCATGCGCGAGCTGCCACTTGCGCAGGCCGAGTTGTGCCTTTGCCTGCACGACGCGATAGTTGCCTTCACCCTTCTGGCCCAGTTGCTGCACCGCCTGGTTCAGCTTGGCCTTGGCGAGCGCGAGCGCGGCCTTGGCGCTCTTCAACTCCGCCTGCACGTCGGTCCCCTGGGCCTTTGTGCGGTAGCCTTTCTTGACCAGCTTGTGCGTGCGTTTGGCGTCCAGCTTCGCTTTATCAAGCTGCGCTTCGCGATTGGCGACTTCCGCGCGTGCCGCGGCAACTGCCGCCTTCAGGCCGGCGTTCATTTCGCGTGCCTGCTCGAGTTGCGCCTTGGCCTGCTTGACCGCCAGCTCGAACGGCGTCAGGTCGAGCTTGAACAGCAGGTCGCCCTGGTTGACATGCTCGGTGTTGCGAACATTGACGGCTTCAACCTCGCCGGAGACCTCGGGCGCTGGATGGATAACATGGGCGCCGATATAGGCGTCGTCCGTGCTCGGATAACGCTGCGAGTGCTCCCAATAAAAATAGCCGCCGATGACAATGGCAATGACAACGACGATGGCAACAGCCCACTTGATAATGCGCACGTATATCTCCTGAGAATCAATTGCAGGAGCGATCGCTCCTGCTCATATCTAGATCGTTTCCGCCCGTTGGGCGATCAGCCGAAACACCCGCTGGCAATGGGCCAGGTCGTCAGGCGTCAGATCGGCCAGCAGTTCTTCCCGCAACTCGCGGATAGTGGCGTCGATGCGGCGCGCGGTGGAGTGTGCCTTGCGGGTCAGGTGGACGGTCTTGCAACGCCGGTCTTCCGGCGATTCGCGCCGCTCGATCCATCCGCCGGTCGCCATGCGGTCGAGCAGGCGCGCGAGGCTCGGCGCCTCGATCGCCAGCCGCTCGGCAAGTTCATGCTGAACCATCCCGCCGTGCACACGGCTGAGATGCAGGATGACCATCCACTTTGCCTGGCTCAAACCCAGCGGTTTGAGGCGCTGATTCAGCTTGCGCCGCCACAGCCGCGACAGCTCGCCGACGATCACGCCGAAGTGCTCGCGCTCGGTCTCAGCCATCTGTTAGCATGCGAAAAGTTAGCATGCTAACTATTGTAATGTTGCAGCGGGAAAATTCAAGACTCAATCCAGAAATAAATCCGGCACCAACGGGGCTCCCGGTTCAACCGCGTATCGATCCATCGATTTCAAACCCGTCTCACGCAGCACTTCCTCGTCGATGAAGAACCGGCCCGTCGTTTCCCGCGCCGGCCGGACCAGAATTGCGTGTGCCGCGTCGGCCATGATCTCCGGTTTGCGGCAGTTGGCGGGCTTGACCCGGTCGCCGAGCATGTTGATGGCGGCGGTCGCGATGACCGTGCGTGGCCATAAAGCATTCACGCCGATGCCGGCCTCGCGCAATTCGGCGGACAGGCCCAGGACGCACAGGCTCATGCCGTATTTCGAGATGGTGTACGCCGCGTGGTTCTCGAACCATTTCGGGGCGAGGTTCAGCGGTGGCGACAGGGTCAGGATGTGTGGGTTCGCCGCCTGCTTCAGGTACGGCAGACACGTCTGCGCACAAATATAGGTGCCGCGCAGGTTCACCTCAAGCATCAGGTCGAGGCGCTTGACCGGCGTGTCCGCCAGACGGGTGAGGTTGATGGCGCTGGCATTGTTGACCAGTATGTCGATGCCGCCGAAATGCTCGGCCGCGTGTTCGGCGGCGGCACGGACCGCGTCGGCATCCCGGATGTCTACCTGGAGCGGCAGCGCGCGCCCGCCGGCTTTTTCAATGGCTTCGGCGGCGGTGTAGATGGTGCCCGGCAGTTTCGGGTGCGGGCGCGCTGTCTTCGCCGCGATGACGACGTTGGCGCCGTCGGCCGCGGCGCGCAGCGCAATGGCTTCGCCGATACCACGGCTGCCGCCGCTGATGAAGAGCGTCTTGTCGCGAAGGTCGGCCATCTTGATTTTCCCGGGTCAGCGTATACTGATAGTGTAGTGGCTTAATGGAGGATCAGCCATGAAACGACTGTTACCCTTCGCGCTGGCGCTGCTGTTTGCGGCGTCGGCAATGCCCGCATTGGCGGGCGACAACGTGAACATGTTTGCCAGCGACAACCAGCCGCACGCTGTGCTGCGCCTTAACGGCGGCTTTAAAGCGCAGCGGATGCACCAGCTCTACCTGTGGAAGATCAACGGCCAGCGCGTGTTCAAGGAGGGCGAGCCGCTGATTTACCTGAAGCCCGGAACTTATACATTGCAATTCCGGGCCGAAGGCATCGCCAATCGCGGTCATGTGCCGAGCGCCAACATCGCTGCGCCAGGCACGCCGCTGTGGCGTCAGACCAAGGATACGATCAAGCTTACCGTCGTTCCCGGCAAGGTCTATTTCATCGCCGCAAAGCCACATGGCAACGGGGCGTGGACGGCGGTGGTCTGGAAACAGACCAGTCAGGGCTGAAGTCGGCCGCAACGAATAATGGAGACGCTGGTCACAACGGAACAGTTGGCCGGCCATCTCGACGACCCGCAATGGGTCGTCTTCGACTGCCGATTCGACCTTGCCGATCCACAGGCCGGCGAGCGCGCGTGGCGGGAAGGTCATATTCCCGGCGCGCGCTTCGCCGACCTGGAGCGCGACCTGTCGGGGCCGACCGGACCTCGTACCGGCCGCCATCCACTGCCCGATCCCGATCTGCTTGCCGGCAAGCTGGCGGGGTGGGGTGTCGGCTCGCAGTCGCAAATCGTTGCCTGTGACGATCGCGGCGGCGCGTTTGCCGCGCGCCTGTGGTGGCTCGCGCGCTGGCTTGGCCACAGCCAGGTGGCGGTGCTCGACGGCGGCCTGAACCGCTGGCGCGCGGAAGGCCGACCGCTCGACCAGCACACATCCCACCCGGCGGCGCGCACGTTCAAGCCCCAGGTCGATCACGATCTGTGGCTGCGCACGGATGAGGTGGAAGAGATGACGCGTGAGCGCACCGGCTGGCTGGTCGACGCGCGTGACGCCGATCGTTATGCCGGTAAAAACGAGCCCGTGGATCCGGTCGCCGGCCATATCCCCGGCGCGATCAATCTGCCGTTCAAGGACAATCTCGATGCGGAAGGCCGGTTCCGGCCGCCGGCCGAACTGGCCGGGCGGTTCCGCGCCGCGCTCGGCGACGCGGACCCGGCGGAAGTCGTCCATTCCTGCGGCTCGGGCGTTACCGCCTGCCACAACATGCTCGCGATGGAAGTCGCGGGCCTGCACGGGTCACGACTGTACGCCGGCTCGTTCAGCGAATGGATTCGTGATCCTGGTCGCGCTGTTGAAACCGGAAGCGGGCGCTGATCGAATCGCGTGCTATACTTTTTCGTAGTTCCTAAGGAATTGGAGCAGATAAAAAAATGGATATTGGAAAGAGTTCCGTCCGACTTCTCGGCGGAGTCGCCTTCGGCGTCATGATCCTGCTGGCCGGCTGTGCGCCGGAACCCACTCAACCTTCGTCCCTGCCGCAGCCGCGGCTGGCTGCAGCCCCGGCGAGCGGCGCCTGCACCAATTGCGGCGTGATCAGCTCGATCCAGTCGCTGTCGGCGACGGATTATCAGGTAACGATCCGTCTCGACAACGGTTCGGTGCAGACGATCGCGCTGCCCGCGCAGCCGGCGTTCCAGGTGGGTGACCGCGTGCAGATCCTGTCGCAGCCGCCAACCTATCCGGCCTACTGAATAGGCAGCGACAACCGCGCTACGCAGCCGTACGCATCCCGGCGGTTTTCCAGGGTCAAGGTGCCGCCGTGCGCTTCGGCGATCTGCCGACCCAGCGCCAGGCCGATCCCGCTGCCGCCCGGCTTGGTTGTGAAGAACGGCACGAACAGATTCTGGCTGCCGGCGAGACCGGGGCCGTCGTCGATCACCTCGATTACGGCCTCGCCCTCTTTTGCGCGCCACTGAATCGTCACCGCGCCGCCGCCTTCCTCGGTCGCATCGATCGCATTCTTGATAAGGTTGATCAGCGCCTGTTCGATCTGGTCGGCATCCGCCTCTATCGTCAGCGGACGTCCCGCCGACACCGTTGCGCGCCGCCGCGGATCGAACGCTGCCACGCGCGCAATCAGGGGTGCGAGCCGCAGGCGCCGCTTCTTTGGCGGTGGCAGCCGCGCCAGCATTGTGTAGGCGCGCATGAAGCGACGTAGCGACTCGGCCCGTTTGCCCACCAGATCCAGGCCCTCTGCCATGTCATCACGCCAGTCTTCCGGCAGCGGTTCCTTTTGTGCGAGACGTGCGAGTGTCGAGGCGGTGCTGCGAATCGGCGCCAGGGAGTTGTTGATCTCGTGGCCCAGCACGCGAATCAGCTGATGCCACGCGTGCCGTTCTTCCTCGCGCAATGCGCGGCTGACGTCCGTCATGACGAGCAGGTGACGGCGGTGACCTTCCTGCCGGAATATCCGTCGGCGAATATCCCACGGCCCGGCGCCCCCGGGAAAGGCGCGCTGCACCGTCGCTGCCTGCGGCCCGCGCAGCAGCGAGCTTAGTTGCAGCGCCGCCGCAGGGCGGTGCATCAGCGCTTTGCGGTCTTCCCCGAGCAGATGCTCGCCGGCCGGATTGATGAACGTCAGCCGTTCCAGATCGTCGAACGTGAGCACCGCGATATCGACTTCATCCACCACCTTGCTCAACAGCGCCCCGGCTTCCTGCGATGCGACACGCTCGCCTTGCAGGCTGGCCGCGAGCGCGTTGAGATGGTCCGTCACCTCGCCCAGCACGCCCGGCTTGTGCGCATGCGTGCCGCGCAGCGTGTAGCTGCCTTCCTTGAGCGATTCCATCAGGTTGGTGAGCGTGCGCAGCGCATAAGTGAAGCGATGGCGCCCACGAAGTGCGACCGCCAGCGGCCAGCAGAACGTCAGCGCGAAGGCGATCCAGGCCGGTGGCGGGGCATCGACGCGCCATAACAGAATGGCGAAGCCGAGCAGGGCGGGCAGGGCGGCGACCAGTATCCACAGCGCGAGACGCGTCTCGAACGAACGCGGCCGCCGCGCTCGAGTCCCGCGTTTTCGCGCTCCGGCATGGTGACTAATCGCCGATGCCATACCGCTGCAACCGTCGATACAGAGCGCTGCGACTCACGCCGAGCATCGCAGCCGCTTCATTGGTGCTGCCGCCGCAGCGATCCAGTGCGGTGCGAATCAAATGCTGCTCGGCGTCGGCGAGCGTCATGTATTCCAATCCGGCGGCGTCGCCGATCGCGTCGGCGGTTTCCAGCCGTAGATCCTGCGCCGTCAAAACATTGTCCTGGGCGAGCAGCACCGCGCGTTCCATCACGTGCTGCAGTTCGCGCACGTTGCCCGGCCATGGGTAGCGGGCGAGCGCGGCGGCGGCCTCGGGGGCAAGACCGAAAATGCTCTTGCCGTAGCGTTGTGCGTTGTGTGCCAGGAACTGCATGGTCAGCGGTTCGATGTCCTGCGGGCGGTCACGCAGCGGCGGCAATTCGATGCGTACCGTGTTGAGCCGGTAATACAAATCCTTGCGGAAGTGCCCGGAGCCTATGGCTCTTTGCAGATCGACGTTCGTTGCGGACACGATACGCACATCGACCCGGATCGGCCGCGAAGCGCCAACGCGTTCGAATTCGCCTTCCTCCAGCACGTGCAGCAACCGCGCCTGCTGCTCCATCGTCAGGTTGCCGATTTCATCCAGAAACAACGTGCCGCCGTCGGCCAGTTCGAAGCGGCCGATGCGATCGGACTTGGCATCGGTGAACGCACCCTTGACGTGGCCGAACAACTCGCTTTCGAACAGCGACTCCGCCAGCCCGCCGAGATTGACGCGAATGAACGGCTGCCCGGCGCGCGCGGACAGATCGTGAATGTGCCGCGCCAGCACACCTTTGCCCGTGCCGTTCTCGCCGGTGATCAGCACGCCCGCATCAGCGGATGCCACTTGGTCGGCGAGCCGCATGACTTCCCGCATGGCCGGCGACTCGGCGATGAAGTCAATCGGACGGCGTTCGCGCAGTGCGGCGTTTTCCGCGTTCAACCGGCGGCCCTGTTTGAGCGCGCGCGCCAGCGCAATCTGGTTACGCAGCACGCTGAGCAGGCGCGCATCGTCCCACGGCTTCTCAATGAAATCCGCTGCGCCCTGGCGCATGGCCTCGACGGCCAGTTCGACGCTGCCCCAGGCGGTCATGACGATGACCGGAAGACAGTCGTCGAGACGATGCAGAGCCTGTAGCAGTTCCAACCCCTCGGCGCCGGAGGTGGTGTCCCGGGTGTAGTTGAGGTCGATCAGGGCAGCGTCGAACACCTGCGCACCCAACGCTTCGAGCGCCGCGGCCGGCGACTGTACGCAAAGCGGGCGCAGGTTCTCGTTTTTCAGCAGCAGCCGCAGGCTATCGAGGATGTGCTGCTTGTCGTCGGCGATAAGAATGTTGGGCTGGGTCATGGGGAAATGATGCGCTTTCGATGCTGCCGCATGGTACACGATCTTCGATTATGGAACGCGTCGTCCCGGAATCGATAAATGTTACCGCCTTATGCAGGGCAACTAAACGCTAAGTGCTTGAAATACATCCAACACCAGTACTGGCACGTAATTTGCTTGATTAAATGCAGGAGGTCCGCTTTTGAAGTGGATCGATGTTAAACGTAATTCGGAGACAGTGACATGAACGGACTATTGCGTGTGCCTACGCCCGGAATTGCAGGCTCGCGTAGGAAACAACTCATCGCCTGCGGCAACGACGGCGCGCCCCGCCGCTTTGAGCTACCTGACATAGGCGTATCGGCAGCGGATCGGCGCGAAAATCTTCCGTGTGCTGAAGGCCGGAAAAGAATGGCCCGCCACTGCGGCGAGCCGGGTTCGCTTCTGTCATACGGGCGAATCCATTCATGGTAGATACGTTACTTTGCCGTCCGGTCCGGTGCTTCAATCGTTCGATTATGGGACGTGGCGTCCCATAATCGAACAGCCGTAGATCAACGTTTACCTTAATAAGTAAGTGCAACAGATTGATATTTATAGACAAGTTCTGTCTGGCACGGATTTTGCTTGCGTATACGGTATAACCCGCAACCAGAGGATTTCATGGACAAGCCCCGTTCCGCCGAACATCGCCGCAAACGCCAGCGCAAGCGCTTTGCGCTGATCGGTTCCGTCGCCGCCGTCGTCATAGCCGCCATCGTGCTGGTGGCGTTTCTCAAGCCTGCAGCGCCGAGCGTGCCACGCTCGTCGGTGCTGGTCAGTACTGTCAAGCAGGGCCCGCTCACAATCACCGTGCAGGCGTCGGGCGTTTTGACGCCGCGCGTTATCCAATGGGTCACCGCGCCTGCCGTCGGCGTGGTCGAGAAGCGCCTGGTGCGGCCGGGCGACCACGCGGAACCGGACACGGTGCTGGCCGTCATGCACAACCCTGAAGTGGTGCAGGCGGTCGCGCAGGCGAAAACGAAAGTGGCAACCGGCAAGGCGGACCTCGCATCGCTGAAGGCGCAACTTCAAAGCCAGTTGCTCGACCTCGAGAATACGCTGGCGCAGGACGAAAGCAATTACCAGGTCGCGCAGTTTCAGAAGAAAGCGCAGGCGCAGGTCGTCAAGGAACACATCATTTCCGAGCTGGATTACCGGCAGACGATTGCGAAGGCGGAGCAGCTCAAGCAGAAGGTCGCTTCCGACAAACAGCGCATTCAGCAATTCAAGGCAAGCCTTGAGGCGCAGGTGAACGCGAAGCAGGCGGAAGTTGCGCAGCTTGAGGCCGATCTCGTCGCGCGCCAGTACGACCTCGAAAATCTGCACGTCAAGGCCGGCATGACCGGCATCGTCACGCAGGTCGCAATACAGGACGGTCAGCACCTGGCGGTTGGCGCGGACATAGCGCGCATCGCGCAGCAGAACAACCTGATGGCCAAGTTGCAGGTCGCCGAATCGCAAGCGGGGGCGATCGCGATCGGTCAACACGTGATGCTGACCGCGTTCGGCGGCGCCAACAGCACGTTCACCGGCAAGGTCATTCGCGTCAATCCGACGGTGGAGAACGGCACCGTCGAAATCGATGTCGCGCCGGTCGGAGACCCGCCCAAGGACTTGCGCAGCGGGTTGGACGTGCAGGGCGAAATCGTGCTCGCGAAGCTCGACAACGTGCTCTACATGGATCGGCCGGCGGGCGTGCAGGCGGGCGATACGCTGAGCGTGTTCCGGCTGGTGCCGGGCAGTGATCTCGCCACGCGCACCAAGGTGGAACTGGGCCGCACGTCGGCCAATGCCGTACAGGTCGTCGCCGGGCTCAAGCCAGGCGACAAGGTCATTGTGTCGGATACCTCCCAATGGAGCCAGTACGACCGAATCGAGTTGAGTCATGGGTAATCGCAAACCGGAGCAAACGATGAAAGACGATGAAATGCAGCTGATCAGAATCGATAACCTGAAAAAGATCTACGCCACCGACGAAGTCGAGACCTATGCGCTGAACGGCATCAGCTTCGACATCGACCGTGGCGAATACGTCGCCATCCTTGGGCCTTCGGGCTGCGGCAAGACCTCGCTGATGTCGATTCTCGGCCTGCTGTCGACACCGACCAGCGGCACGTATCAGTTGAACGGCACGGCGATCGAGGAACTCGACAACGCCGACCGCGCACACATCCGCAACCGCGAGATCGGCTTCATTTTCCAGACGTTCAACCTGATCGGCGATTTAAGCGTGTACGAGAACGTCGAGTTGCCGCTGGTGTATCGCGGCGGCACGAGCAAGGAAGAGCGGCGCGAAAAGGTGAATACGGTGCTGGAAAGGGTCGGCATGGCGCACCGCGTCAACCATTACCCGTCGCAGCTGTCCGGTGGTCAGCAGCAGCGCGTTGCCGTGGCTCGCGCACTGGTCGGCGAACCGTCGATCCTGCTCGCTGACGAGCCGACCGGTAACCTGGATTCGGCCAGCGGCGAGGCGGTGATGGAACTGATGGACGAGCTGCATCATGCAGGCGCGACCATCTGCATGGTTACGCATGACCCGCGCTACGCGACCCGTGCTGCGCGCACGATCCAGCTCTTCGACGGCCAGATCGTGGATGAGGACATCACTATTTCGAATCCGGCTTCGGCGGCCTCGCCAGTTGCCGAATAAGCACAGGGACTCCACAACATGAACGGCCTGTTAACGGACCTGCGGTTCAGCCTGCGCCAGCTGGCATCGAAGCCCGGCTTCGCGGCTGCGGCGATCCTGACGCTTGCGCTCGGCATCGGCGCCAACACAGCCGTGTTCAGCGTGCTCAATGGCTACCTGCTGAAGCCGCTGCCGTACCCGCACAGCGAGCAACTGGTAGACGTCAGCGAGCATCAAATCAAGCCGGGGATTCAGCACGCTCCGTTATCGCTGCCGAACTATCTGAGTATCAAGCAAAACACCCATGACGTGTTTTCGTCGATCGGCGCGTGGACGTGGCGAAGTTACGCCGTGCAGGCGGGCGGTCAGACGCAGCGGGTACATGCGTCGATGGCGACGGCGTCGTTATTCGATGTGCTCGGAGTCAAACCGCTGCTTGGGCGCACCTTTGACAGTACCGCGCAGCAGCCCGGGCGCGGTCATGTTGTCGTGTTGAGCTACAGTTTCTGGCAACAGACCTTCGGCGCCGACCGGAGCGTGATCGGCCAGTCCATCAAGTTGAATGGGGAGCCGTACACGATCATCGGTGTGATGCCACGAACCATGAATGTCGACATCGGTTTCGGTTTGGCGCGGCTGTGGACGCCGTACGTGATGACCGCGAAGATGAAATCGGAAGCGTTTCGGCGCAACCAGAATTCGCCGGTGATTGCGCGACTGAAGCCGGGCGTGAGCCTGCAGCAGGCGAATGCACGACTAGCGGCGGTTCTTGATCAGGTAATCGATACCAGCGCGGAAATGAAACAGTCGCAGGCCCAGGTCGGCCTTGACTGGAACGCACGTCCGTATCGCGACAAGCTCGTCGGCGACGAAGACTCGACCCTGTTCTTGCTGCAGGCGGCCGTACTGATGGTTCTTTTGATCGCCTGCGTCAATGTCGCCAACCTCTTGCTCGCACGCATTCTCGGCCGCACGCATGAACTCGCCATGCGCAGCGTGCTGGGCGCGACTCGCGGAGTCCTTGCACGCCAACTGTTGATCGAAGGCCTTTGCCTGGCGGTGCCCGGCGGCATCGCCGGTATGGCACTCGGCTGGTGGGCGCTCGGCTTCGTACAAAATCTGGGCCTCGGAGGATCGCAGATTTTCACCATAAACCCCGATTGGCGCGTCGGTGTATTTACGTTTGGGGTCGTACTCCTGGTGGCGGTTGTAATCAGCCTCTTGCCCATCAGACATTTCAGTCGGGGCAACCTGCAAGGCATTCTGCAGGAAGGCGGCCGCAGCATCGGCGGTGGGCGCGGCGCCAGGCACGTTCGCAATGTTCTGGCTGTGGCTGAAATGGCTATGGCGGCCGCGCTTCTCGCCGGCGCCGGGCTGCTGATGCACAGTTTCATTGAGTTAAGCGGCATCAATCCCGGTTTTCGCACAAGCCACGTCTTGACGGCCAAAGTTGCGCCGCCGCCGCAGGTGTCGGGCGAGGCCGCGGCGAGTTTTTACCATCAATTGCTCGATCAAATCCATGCCGTGCCGGGGGTGGAAAGCGCGGGCGTGGCGTTGCAGTTGCCGCTCAGCTACGGGGTCAACGGCAGCTATGAAGTCCCGGGGCGGCCGAAGTATGCGCCATTCGCCTGGTGGAATATCACCGATACCGGGTATTTCAAAACCCTTGGCCTGCGGCTGCTGCGCGGGCGGCTGTTCAACGCGCAGGATACCGCGCACAGCCAGCCTGTCATGGTGATCGATGACGTCATGGCACAACAGGCGTATCCCGGCAAAAACCCTGTCGGGCGCACCCTGAAAATGGGCGATACGAAAACCACGATCATCGGTGTTGTTTCGTCGATGCGTGCCGAGCAACTGAGCCGCGCGAACAACATGGGCACCGCCTATTTCCCGGTGAGCCAGTCGGCCCAATGGTTGGCGATGCTTGCGCAGCGGGGAGGGGCGCTTGCGCTCGTGGTCCAGACCACGCTGCCGCCTTATTCGCAGGTCAAGGCGATCAAGGCCACAGTAGCGCAAGTTGCTCCCGGCGCCACCGCCAATGACTTTGAATCGGTGCAGGACCTGATCGCGCACAACTTGCAAGGCCGCCAGTCGCTGATGATTCTGATCCTCGCATTTGGCGCAATCGCGCTGGCACTCGCCATCATCGGTGTTTACGGCGTCATGAGCTACGCCGTCGGTCAGCGTACCACCGAGTGCGGAGTGCGCCTGGCCCTGGGCGCGCTGCCGGAGGACCTGCTGTGGCTGGTGCTGAAGGACGGGCTCAAGCTGCTCGCGGTCGGCTTGGTGGTGGGCCTGGCCCTCGCTGTCGTGATGGGGTACCTGCTCTCGGCGCGCCTGTTCGGTGTCGCGCCGTTCGACCCGCTGACGTTGGCCGGTACCGCCATCGTCATGGCTGTCATCACGCTGCTCGCGTGTTATCTACCGGCACGTCGTGCTGCGAAGCTCGACCCGGCCGTAGCGATCGTGGAGCAGTGACTTTTCCATTTCCCGCTCCCGGACGTTAAGGGGACTAGAGATACAACATGAACGGCTTTCTCACAGACCTGCGTTTTGGCATTCATCAACTTACAGCCAAGCCTGGATTTGTCGCCGCGGCCATCCTCACGCTGGCGCTTGGCATCGGCGCCAATACGGCGGTGTTCAGCGTTCTGAGCGGCTATCTGTTCAAGCCGCTACCGTACCCGCACGCCGGCCGGCTGGCGCAACTTAACACGGAGCTTCCAAAATTTAGCAGCGGTGATTCCGGTATCTCGATGCCGATGTATCAAATCGTTCAAAGGCACACCAAGGCCTTTGCCGCTGGTGCCGTTTACCATCGCGAGTATTTCAATCTGAACGCCGCCAGACGCGCGCAGCGCGTCGGCGGGCTGATCACTACGGCGTCGCTGTTTCGCGTTCTCGGCGTGCAGCCCATGCTCGGGCATACCTTCACCAAAGCCGACATGAAGCCTGGCAGCGACCAGGTTGTAGTCATCAGTTATTCGCTCTGGCGCACTACGTTCGGCGCAGACCCCAACATCATCGGCAAGGCTGTCAATATTGAAAGCGAGGATTATCGAATCGTCGGCGTGATGCCGCGCGGCTTCGCGTTCCCGGACCACGACATCTCGATATGGTTACCGCAACCGATCGTTCCCAAAACTTTCGATCCGACGCGGTTTCTATCGGCACTCGATACTCGATTTATTGGCTGGCTCAAACCCGGCGTCAGCATCGCGACGGCGCAACGGCAAGTACGGCAAGCAGTTCAGACATGGACCGACAATAATTTCCCCATCAAAGTGGGCAACCTCATGTACAACCGGAAACTGCTAAAGAGCATGGGGTTTTCAATGCGCGCCCAATCGTACCGGCAGGGATTGCTCGGCAACCGCCCCGCGACGTTATGGCTGCTGGAAGGCGCGGTGTTACTGATTTTGCTGATCACCTGCGTCAATGTTGCCAACCTGTTGCTGTCGCGCATTCTCGGTCGCGGCCATGAAATCGCGATCCGCAGCACGCTTGGCGCGACCCGGGGCGCGCTGGCGCGACAATTGCTTGGCGAGGCGTTGTGCCTGACAGTGCCCGGTGGCTTGATCGGCTTCGGTCTCGCCTGGTTCGGCATGCACTTTCTGGCGGGCTCGGCTCTCGGCGTTGGTAGCAGCATATTCGACATCGCGCTTGACTGGCGCGTCGGGTTGTTTGCACTTGGCGCGGCGCTGGTCACCGCGGCCTTGATTAGCGTTTTACCGATCCGTCAACTCGCCAAAACTGATCTGCAAACTGCTTTGCAGGAGGGTAGCCGCAGCACCGGGGGGCGCGGCGCAAAGCGCGTCCGCAATACGCTCGTTATTGCCGAACTGTCGCTCGCGACCGGCTTGCTTGCAATGGCTGGCCTGGTGCTGCACAGCTTTATGAATCTTGAAGCCGTCGATCCCGGTTTTCGCAAGGACCATGTATTGATCGCGCAGCTTCTGTTGTCGCCCAAGGATTATTTGCACGACAAAGCGATGAGCCAGTTTTACAACAACGTGGTGAAGCGCGTGGATGGACTGCCTGGAGTTTGGCAATCCGGGATTACCGCTTCCGTGCCGATGAGCAATATGGCAATTTTCAACGGCTTCACCATTCCCGGCCGGCCACCGCAGCCTTCGGGCGAGTCGCCGGGGGCTATCCAGGATTTTATCAGTCCAGGGTATTTCAAAACGCTCGGCATTCCGATTTTACGCGGGCGACGCTTCGATGAACGCGATGCGGGCAAGATGCATGCGATCGTCGATGCCCGCGTGGCCAAAAAGTATTTCCGCGGTGTGAACCCGATCGGGCAAAAGATCGACTATGGCGCCAAACAGATATACACCATTGTCGGCGTTGTGCCGCCGGTCAAATACACGAGATTGTCGCAGCCCAAACTGTCGGCCGCCGTTTACATCGACATCGGCAAATACAGTGTGACGCCCGATATGTATCTTGTCATCCACACCAAGCTGCCACCAGCTGCGCTCATCAAGCCGGTACAAAACCTGCTGGCCACGATAGCGCCGAATGTCGCCGTTGCCGACATCCACACCATGCGCGCGCAATTGCTGGATTCGCTGAACGATAACCAGACAACGATGACTTTGCTGCTCGCGTTTGGTGGGATTGCGTTGGCGCTTGCGATTGTCGGCGTGTATGCCGTGATGAGTTACGCCGTGGGACAGCGTCGCGCGGAATGCGGCGTTCGTTTGGCGTTTGGCGCGCTGCCGGGCGATTTGCAATGGTTGATATTGAAGGATGGTTTGAAGCTGCTTGCGGTCGGCCTTGTTCTCGGCCTTGGCCTCGCCGTGTTATGCGGCTTCCTGATTTCGTCGCAGTTGTTCGGCGTTGTACCGTTTGATCCGCTGACGCTGATTGGCAGCGCATTGATGTTGTGTGCGATTACGCTGATGGCCTGCTGGCTGCCGGCACGCCGTGCCGCGAAGCTCGATCCGGCCGTCGCGATGATGGACCAATAAAAAGAGAGAGACATGAACGGTTTTGTCAACGACTTACGCATCGGTTTGCGCCAACTCGCGGCCAAACCCGGCTTCGCGGCCGCTGCGATTCTGACGCTCGCGCTGGGCATCGGCGCCAATACCGCAGTCTTCAGCTTTTTGAGCGGTTACTTGTTAAAACCGTTACCGTATCCGCACGGCGGCCAGTTGGTACAACTGTACAGCAGCATTCCCAAGGTCAGGGCCGAACCGCTTCCCGGCACATCTCTGCCGCTCTATCAGGCTATAGAACAGAATACTGACGCCTTTGCGGAAATGGCCTTTTATGTTCAAGGCACCTCCAGCGTCAAGGTGAATGGCAGAGCCACGCGAGTATCCAGCGTGTACGCCTCATCATCGCTTTTCTCCGTCCTGGGCGTGTCGCCGCTGCTTGGTCAAACCTTCACGCCTGACAATATGCATGCCGGCAGTAATCTTGCGGCGGTGATCAGCTATAAGCTGTGGCACGACAGTTTCGGCGCCGATCCCGGCGTCATCGGCAAAACGGTACAACTCGACGACGGCATTTACCGGATTATCGGTGTTATGCCTCAAGACTTTGCTTTTCCCGATCGCGCTACGTCGCTATGGTTGCCGTACAGGCTTACGCCGCAAAGCTTCGCCCCGATGCGCGCTATGGCGATCAACGTGGCATCCATAGACAGACTCAAGCCCGATGTCGGCCGGGAAGCCGCAGAAGTACAGGTTCAACACGCGATCGGCGCATTTATTCAGGATAAAGCGCCCGCTCAACTCCGGAAACTGGCCCAAGGCGCCGGATTTACGATGGGTGTCCGGCCCTGGCGCGATGTTCTACTGGGCGATCGCGCGGCAACCTTGTGGTTGCTGCAAGGGGCGGTGCTGCTAATTCTGCTGATGACCTGCGTTAATGTCGCCAACCTGCTGTTATCTCGCATCCTTGGGCGCAGCCATGAAATCGCGATACGCAGCACGCTGGGAGCAAGTCGAGCGGTGCTGGCGCGGCAACTGTTGGGCGAAGCGTTGTGCCTGACAGTGCCGGGGGGCATCGCGGGCGTAGCGTTGTGCTGGTTGGCTTTGGTCTTTGTGGCGGGATCGTCGTTCGATAGCGGTAGCGCCATGTTCAGCGCCTCCCTCGACTGGCGCGTCGGCCTGTTCGCTGTGGGAATGGTGTTACTCACCGCCGCTTTGGTCAGCGTGCTGCCGATTCGCCACTTGGCCAAAACCGATCTGCAGATGACCTTGCAGGAAGGCAGTCGCACGAGTGGCGTCGGCCGACGCGCGAGGCGCATCCGTAGCGCGCTTGTGATCAGCGAACTGGCGCTCGCGACCGGCTTGCTGGCCATGGCCGGCCTGGTGCTGCATAGCTTCATGAACCTTGAGGCAGTCAATCCCGGCTTTCGCAAGGATCATGTGCTGATGGCGAGCCTGCTGGTGCCGGAGAAGGATCATCCCGGCAAGGCATTATCCGGATTTTATGACGATCTGACGCAGCGTGTGGACGCGCTTCCGGGGGTGCGGGAGGTCGCCATGGCTCAAATTCTACCGTTAATGGGCGGGCGGATGGGCGGGTCGTTGCCTATATCGGCATTTACTATTCCCGGTAGAAAGCCGCCGCCGAAACCACCCGGAGCGATGGTCAACCGCGTCGGTCAGGGCTATTTCAAGGCGCTCGGAATCCCCATTTTGCGCGGGCGACAGTTCGATGCGCGCGATGCGAAGCAACCGACGGCGATCATTGACGCGGGGCTCGCGCGAAAGTATTTCGCCGACGGCCATGCGATTGGCCAACAGATCGATTTCGGAGGTGACAAGGATGACCGGAAATTCACCATTATCGGAGTTGTGCCATCAGTCAAGTACTCGAAGCTGTCGACATCACTGGCGTCAACCACCATTTACCTCAACGCTGCGTACTCCACCGGCGACCAAGGTCCACCCCGGGTGACGACATGGGTGATTCACACGGCGATGGCGCCCGACGCGCTGGTCAAACCGCTTAAGGATCTCGTCGCCGCCATGGATTCCAATATCGCGGTGTACGACATTCACACCATGCACGAGCAATTTGCGGATTCGCTGAGCAAAAAACAAACGACGATGACATTACTGCTCGCCTTCGGCGGCATTGCACTTGCGCTTGCCATCGTCGGCGTCTATGCAGTGATGAGCTACGCTGTCAGCCAGCGCCGCGCCGAGTGCGGCGTCCGTCTGGCGTTGGGGGCACTGCCGGGGGACTTGCAGCGGCTCGTATTGAAGGACGGGCTCAGGTTGCTCGTGGTCGGCCTGGTGATCGGGTTGAGCCTGGCCGTGCTGTGCGGCTACTTGATAAGCGCACAGTTGTTCGGTGTCGCGCCATTTGATCCATTGACGTTGATCGCTAGCGCAATCGTGCTGTGCCTCATCACTCTGGCTGCTTGCTACCTGCCTGCGCGCCGGGCGGCGAAGCTGGATCCGGCCGTCGCGATTATGGAGCAATGAAAGCAATATGAGGGGCTTTCCGAGAGATCTGCGCTTCGGGTTCCGGCAGCTTGCTGCCAAACCCGGCTTCGCCAGCGCGGCGATCCTGACCCTTGCGCTCGGCATTGGCGCAAACACCGCCGTGTTCAGCATCCTGAGCGGCTACTTGTTCAAGCCACTGCCGTATCCGCACGCCGGGCGGCTGGCGGAGGTGCATGTCGGAGTGCCGAAATTTGGGGCCGGCGATGTGCCCGTTTCACTGTTGATGAACCGGATCATCCGGACAAAGACGAACGCGTTCGCCGCGACCGGGCTTTACTACGGCGACGATATCAACGTGAAGATCGGCGGCCGGGCGATGGATGTCTACGACTATCTGGTAGCCGGCTCGCTATTTCGGGTGCTGGGTGTGCAACCGGTGCTGGGTCGCACATTCACCGCCGCCGACGAGCAGAAGGGACGCAACCAGGTGGCGGTGATCAGCTATGCCATGTGGCGCGACACCTTCGGCGGCGATCCGGGAGTCATTGGCACGACTGTCACGTTCCTGAGCTTGCCGTACACGATCATCGGCGTGATGCCAAAAGGCTTCGCGTTCCCCGATCACGAAGCCGAGATGTGGACTCCTGTCGCAGTTGGCCCAGATGCTTTTAAGCCGACTCGATTCCTCGATCTCAACTTTAATTTCATCGGCTGGCTCAGACCCGGCATGAGCGTGGATGGTGCCGAACAGCAGATTCAACGTGCCGTTCATAACTGGCTAGACGGCCATGTGCCTTTCAAGGAAGACGGTCGCCAAATCGACAAAGCATTTTTGCAAAGCTCCGGCTTCGCTATACACACGCGGTCGTACCGGCAAGAGCTGCTCGGTAATCGACCGGCAACCCTGTGGCTGCTGCAAGGGGCGGTGCTGCTGATCCTTTTGATTACCTGCGTCAACGTCGCCAACCTTTTGCTGTCGCGCACCCTCGGTCGCAGCCATGAAATGGCCATGCGCAGTGCCCTGGGCGCGACGCGTGCCACGCTCGCGCGGCAATTGTTGGGAGAAGCCTTGTGCCTGACGGTACCCGGCGGACTCATCGGGATCGGTCTCGCGTGGCTCGGCCTCGATTTCCTCGCCGGCTCCGCGCTCGGCGCCGGCGCCAGCGTTTTCAACATCGGGCTGGATTGGCGCGTCGGACTGTTCGCGCTCGGCGCCGTCTTGGTCACCGGTGCGCTGGTGAGCGTACTGCCGATTCGCCACCTCGCTAAAACGGACTTGCAAATGATCCTGCAGGAAGGCAGCCGCACCAGCGGCGGCGGGCGCGGCGCGAAACGTACACGCAATGCCCTCGTCGTTGCGGAGCTGGCATTGGCTACCGGTTTGCTCGCCATGGCGGGGCTGCTGCTGCACAGCTTTATGAATATCCAAAGCGTCAATCCGGGGTATCGCACGAATCATATGTTGATCGCGCATCTGACAGTGTCGTGGGACGATTTTCCGAGCCGTCAGGCAATGAGCGACAAGTACAAAGAGGTGGTACGGCAGGTCGATGCGCTGCCCGGCGTAGTTAGCGCAGGTGTTTCCGACTTCATGCCGTTGATGGGGGTGGATCTCGCTGGCTCGATAGCCATCGTCGGGCGCAAGTCGCCTTCAGGAAAGCTGCCCGTCGCGATGATGGATCGCATTACGCCGGGTTTCTTCGAGACGCTCGGCATTCCGATTCTGCGCGGTCGGCATTTCGATGAGCGTGACGCGGGAAAAAGGCGGGCGATAGTCGATACATCGGTGGTCGAGAAGTATTTCGATGGCGACGATCCGATCGGCCAGCAGCTCTGGTACTACGGCCACAAGTGGACGATCGTGGGCGTTGTGCCGCCGATCAAGTACTCGCATTTGTCCCAGTCCAAGCCGACGCCCGCGACGTATTTCAATATCGACACGACACCATCCAGCGACATGTACCTGCTGATCCACACGCAGTTGCCGCCGGGTTCTCTCACGCACTCGGTCAAAGAGTTGATAGCTGCCGTGGCACCGAAATTTGCCGTGAGCCAGATGCACACAATGCACGAGCAGATGTCGGATTTGCTGCGCCGCAGGCAAACGACGATGGCGCTGTTGCTGGCATTCGGCGCCATCGCGCTGGTACTCGCGATTGTCGGCGTTTACGCCGTCATGAGCTATGCGGTGGGCCAACGCCGCGCCGAATGCGGCGTCCGCCTCTCGGTCGGCGCGTTGCCGCGCGACTTGCAGTGGCTCGTCATGAAGGACGGGTTGCGGCTGCTTGCGGTCGGCCTGGTTATCGGGCTGGGCCTCGCCGTGTTGTGCGGCTACCTGATTTCCACGCAGTTGTTTGATGTCGCGCCGTTCGATCCGTTGACGTTGATCGCAAGCGCGATCGTGCTGTGCCTCATCACCTTGGCTGCTTGCTACCTGCCGGCGCGGCGCGCCGCGAAGCTGGATCCTGCTGTCGCAATAATGGACCAATAACGGGATTGATATGAAGTCGGAAGAGCAACAAGCCGGGTTTATGCAGTTACCGGTGGCGGTGGCGTTCGTATCAGCGTGCTGCCTTGCGTTTACAATAATGCCGCAGCCGAGCTACGCGGCCACGACGGCTCAAACGGGCAAAGTACCCCTGAAGGCGCGACTGGAACAGGTTGCCCGGTCGCACACTACCGGCAACACCGCGATGGGAAACGCCTTCATGGGCACGGTGCTGGTAGCAAAGGGCGACGAGATACTGCTCGATAAAGGATACGGCATGGCGAATGTAGCGTGGGACATTCCCAACGCCCTTGATGCCAAGTTCCGGCTGGGTTCGCTTACCAAGCAATTTACTGCGGCGCTTGTGCTCCTGTTACAAGAGGACGGCAAGCTTCGGATCGAGGATCCCGTCAGCAAATATCTGCCCGATGCACCGAAGCAGTGGGACAAGATCACCCTGTCTGAATTGCTGCACCATACCTCCGGCATTCCCAATTTCACCTCTTTCAAGACGTTTATGAAGTGGAGAATGACGCCGCATACGCATGCGGAGGAACTGGTGTACTTTCGCGACAAGCCGCTCGAATTCAAGCCGGGCAGCAAGTTCGAGTACAGCAATTCGAATTATGAAGTGCTCGGCGCAGTAATCGAGAAAGTCAGCGGCACATCCTATGGCAAATTGCTGCAGGACCGCATTTTGAAGCCATTGCATATGGCCGGCACGGGACTGGATGCCGATGGCCTGATATTACCGAAGCGGGCGCAGGGATATCGCTACAGGGGCAGCGAGCTTGTGCGGGCCCGATCGGAATCCATGACGGTGCCGTGGGCTGCCGGCTCGATGTATTCCACAACACCCGACCTGCTGCGATGGGAGCATGCACTGTTCGGTGGAAAATTGGTGTCGGCTGCCTCGCTGAAGGCAATGACGACTCCCGGCAAAGGCCATTACGGGCTGGGCGTCGAAGTCACGCAACGTGCCGGGGTGAAGATTGTTTCTCACAGTGGGGGCATCGAAGGCTTCAATACTTATCTTGCCTATGTACCGGCGAGAAAAATAGCAGTTGTGGTGCTCGGCAACGTGAATGGCACGGCGCCCACCGTTATGGGAAACCAGCTATTGGACGTGATGCTCGGCAAGCAGGTTGTGTTGGCGAGCGAACGGAAGCCAGTCCCGCTTGTGGGGCAGGATCTTTCGAAGTTTGAAGGGGCCTACGCGCTGTCGCCGGATTTTACGCTCACGTTCGTACCCAATGGAGATCGACTGGGAGTACAAGCGAATGGGCCGCCGTTGCTGCCGCTTTTATATGAAGGAATGAAGGACGGCCATCCGCACTTCTATTGGCCAAAGCTTAATGCGCAAATCGAATTCATATCGGGTGCGAACGGAACGCTATCCTCGATCGTAATGCACGCCAACGGGAATACCCAGACCGGCAGGCGCGAAAACCCTTCAGCGAATCGGAAGAAATGAGCATGCTTGGAGTCTTGAACGACCTGCGCTTTGGCGCGCGCCAGCTTTCTGCCAGGCCCGGCTTCGCCGTTGCGGCAATTCTGACTCTCGCACTCGGGATCGGCGCGAACACGGCTGTGTTCAGCATATTGAACGGCTACCTGCTGAAACCGCTGCCGTATCCGCAGGGTGGACAACTCGTGCAAATCGACGCGGAGTTCCGCAGCTTGCCTGCGTCGAAACATCTCCCGGGCATGGCGATGCCGCTCTATTTCGAGGTGCAGGATCACGTTCGTGCCCTGTCCGATTCGGCGATATACAGCACCCACGCCTTTAACTTACAGGCCGGTGGCCAGGCACGGCGGGCGACCGGCACGACGGCGACGGCTTCGCTGTTCAGCGTGCTGGGCGTCAAGCCATTATTGGGCAGGGTATTCGGGCCGGCGAACAGTCAGTCCGGCCGTGAGCAGGTTGTGGTGCTCAGCTATGGCCTGTGGCAAAGCTTGTTCGGTGGCAATCCCGACGCGATCGGCAAGACGTTCAAGCTCGACAGCCGTGTGTATCGCGTCGTCGCCGTCATGCCGCGCGGGTTTGCATTTCCGGATCGCAGCACGGAGTTCTGGCGACCGCTGGTAATCACGCCACAGAACCATGACACCAGCCGCTTCGGGCCGCTCAATTACGACATGATAGGGCGGCTGCGGCCGGGTACGAGTGTCGCGAATGTGTCTCGACAGTTGCAGCCGGTCATGGCGTTTGTACAGCACTCGCTGGCGGCAGAGGACTGGCAACAGGTAAAAAGCCTCGGCTTCGACATGACTGCCGGTCAATACAGGGAAGCGCTGCTCGGCAACCAGAAGACGACGTTGTTGCTGCTCCAGTTCGCGGTGCTGCTGGTGCTGCTGATCGCCTGCGTCAATGTCGCGAATCTCTTGCTGTCGCGCGTGCTCGGGCGCAGCCATGAGTTGAGCATGCGTGCGGCGCTGGGCGCGAGCCGCGGCGCGCTCACGCGCCAGTTGCTTGTCGAAGCGTTATGCCTGGCGGTGCCGGGCGGCGTGGTCGGCATTGGTCTTGGCTGGTGGGCGCTCGCGCTGATCGACCATTCCGGGCTGGTGACAGCAGGCGACGTCTTCAATGTAACGCCAGACTGGCGGGTGGGGCTGTTTGCACTGGGCGTCGTTTGCGCCACAGCCTTGCTGGTCAGCCTTGCGCCGATCCAGCGTTTGGGTCGGACGGATTTGCAGACGCTGTTGCAGGAGGGTGGCGGCCAGCGTGCGTCCGGCGGCCGACGCGCGCGCCGGCTTCGCAATACACTGGTCGTGGTCGAACTGGTGCTGGCGACGGGCTTGCTTTCGGGCGCCGGGCTGCTGTTGCACAGCTTCATCAACCTCCAGACCACCGATACCGGGTTCAACAAGGACAATGTGCTCGTCGCCGGCTTGCTCGTGCCGCGCGAAGATCATGCGGGCGATGCCGCCTTGAGCCGCTTTTATGCAAACCTGTTGACGCAAGTGGAGGCGGTACCGGGCGTGACTTCGGCAAGCGTCGCCAGTTGCGCGCCGCTTTGCCGCTCGGTACCAGGGGAATACGTGCGGATGCGCGGCTACAAGGCACCCGCCGGCGCGGCGTATCCGACCGCGGGCAAAATTGTTATCGACGGCACCTATTTCCGGTCGTTGGGCATTCCGCTCCTGCGCGGCCGCGCATTCGATGCGCGCGATACCACCCACAGTCAGTTTGTAGCCGTCATCAACCAGGCGTTGGCCAAACAATATTTCGGCGGCAAGAATCCGCTCGGACGCCAGATTTACATCAGCGATCCGGGCAAGTGGTACAAGATTATCGGCGTTGTACCGTCGGTCAAGATTCAGAGCATTGACGAGGCCGTTCCCAAGCGGGTGGCTTACGTCAGCGCTGCCCAGGACCCCGAACGGACCATGTACCTGGTGATAAAGACGGCGGTGCCGCCGAACCTGCTGATCAATCCGCTACGCAACCTGCTCAGGAAAACCGACTCCGCAGTGGCGGTCTTTAATGTCCAGACGATGCAAAGCAGGTTGGCGGACACGCTCCGCAACCAGCGCGCGACGATGATTCTCGTGGTCGCCTTCGGCGCCATCGCGCTGGCGCTCGCAATCATCGGCGTTTACGGCGTCATGAGCTACGCGGTAGGGCAGCGACGAACCGAATGCGGGGTACGTCTGGCGCTCGGCGCGCTGCCTGAAGACGTGTCGTGGCTGATCTTGAAGGACGGGCTGCGATTACTCGCGGTCGGCCTCGCAATGGGGCTCGGCCTGGCCGTATTGTTCGGCTACCTGATGTCGGCCCAGTTGTTCGGTGTCGCGCCGTTTGATCCGGTAACGCTGATTGGTAGCGCGGTCGTGTTGTTTGTTATCACGCTGGTTGCTTGTTGGTTGCCGGCGCGGCGCGCGGCGAAACTCGATCCCGCTATTGCTATGACCGATCACTGAGGTGGTGACTATGCATGGCTTCCTGAAAGACTTGCGCTTCGGATTCCGACAGATTGTGGCCAGACCCGGCTTTGCCGCCGCGGCGATTATCACCCTCGCGCTCGGTATCGGTGCCAACACCGCCGTATTCAGCGTACTCAGCGGCTATCTCCTTAAGCCGCTGCCATACCCACACGCCGGCCGGCTGGCGCAGATCAACGTCGAGATACCGAAGATGAAAGCCGGCGATTTCCAAGTGTCAATGCCGATCTACCAGGTCATCGAGAAGAATACGAGCGCGTTTGCCGCAACGGCCGTCTTCGGCAACGACGATTTCAACCTGAACGCCGGTGGCCGCGCCCAGCGAGTCGGCGGCGTCTTTTCTACGGCCTCACTGTTCGGTGTGCTGGGTGTGAAGCCCATGCTCGGGCACGTTTTCACCACAGCCAACATGCAGGACGGCAACGACCAGGTAGTGCTTATCAGTTATGCGCTCTGGCGCGGCACATTCGGCGCGGACCCGAACGTCGTCGGCAAGAGCGTCAAGATCGAGAGCAACGTCTATCGCATCATCGGCGTCATGCCCGCGGGCTTCGCGTTCCCCGATCGCGACATTTCGATATGGATGCCGACGACGATCGGCCCGAAGAGCTTCGACCCGCAGCGCTTCCTTGCGCTGAACTTCTCGTTTATCGGCTGGCTCAAGCCCGGCGTCAGCGTAGAGACCGCCGGGCGGCAGGTGCAGCAGGCAGTTCGCACATGGACCGACCACACGCTGCCCATCCATGCGGGCAAATTCACGTTTGACCAGAAACTGCTTAACAGCATCGGGTTCACGTTGCAGGCTCGATCCTACCGACAGGAGTTGCTTGGCGATCGGCCATCGACGTTGTGGCTGCTGCAAGGCGCAGTGTTGCTGATCCTGCTGATCACTTGTGTCAACGTCGCCAACCTCCTGCTGTCGCGTATTCTTGGTCGCAGCCACGAAATCGCCATCCGCAGTACACTCGGCGCGAGCCGCGCCGTACTGGCGCGGCAATTGCTTGGTGAAGCACTCTGTCTGACCGTGCCCGGCGGCCTGGTGGGCGTCGCGCTTGCCTGGCTGGGGCTGCATTTCCTCGGGGACTCGGCGCTCGGCGTCGGCGACAGCATTTTCAATATCGGCCTTGACTGGCGGGTCGGGCTGTTCGCACTCGGCGCGGTCTTGCTCACTGCCATGCTGGTCAGCGTGCTGCCGATCCGCCATCTCTCGAAGACCGATCTGCAATTGGTGTTGCAGGAGGGCAGCCGCACCGCCGGCGCCGGGCGGAGCGCGAAGCGTATGCGCGGCGCGCTGGTGATTGCCGAACTGACGCTCGCGACCGGCCTGCTTGCGATGGCCGGGCTGGTCCTGCACAGCTTCATCAATATTCAAGCCGTCGATCCGGGTTTTCGCAAGGATCATTTGCTGATCGCGCAGCTTGTGCTGTCGCCGAAGGACTATTCCGGTGACGGGGCCATGGGCAATTTTTATAACGAGGTGGTAAGGCGCGTGGATGCACTGCCGGGGGTCTGGGACGCAGGCATTACCGATTTTGTTCCATTGGGCGGCGCGAGCAACTTTAGAGCCTTTTTTATTCCCGGGCGGGAGCCGCCGACCGGCAAGCCGCCCGCAGCGATCAGCGACCTGGTTTCAACCGGCTATTTCAAGACACTCGGCATTCCGATTTTACGCGGCCGACGGTTCGACGAGCGCGACGCCGGCAAGATGCACGCGATCGTCGACGCCGCCGTAGCCAGGAAGTACTTCGCGAGCGTCAATCCAATCGGACAGAAAATCTCGTTCGGCCCGGATAGTGTATTTACCGTTGTCGGCGTCGTGCCGTCGATCAAGTACACGAAACTGTCGCAACCTGAGCCGTCGGCGGCCATTTATCTCAATGTGGGCAAGCGGGCCTCGAGCGATATGTACCTGGTGATTCACACCAGGCTGCCGCCGCGGGCGCTCGTCAAGCCGGTGCAAAACCTTCTGTCGACCATGGCGCCAAACGTCGCCGTTGACGACATCCACACCATGCACGAGCAACTGTTGAAGTCGCTGAACGACAAGCAAACGACGATGACGCTGCTGTTGGCATTCGGCGCCATCGCCCTTGCGCTGGCGATTGTCGGGGTTTACGCGGTGATGAGCTATGCCGTCGGCCAACGCCGTGCCGAGTGCGGTGTCCGCCTTGCGCTCGGTGCGCTGCCAGAGGACCTGCAATGGCTGGTGCTGAAGGACGGCCTGCGCCTGCTCGTGGTGGGGCTGGTAATCGGTCTCGGTCTCGCCGTCCTGTGCGGCTACCTCATATCGGCACAGTTGTTCGGCGTCATGCCATTCGATCCGGTGACGCTGATCGGCAGCGCCATCGTGCTGTGCCTTATCACTTTGGCTGCATGTTATCTGCCGGCGCGACGCGCGGCGAAGCTCGATCCGGCTATCGCGATTTCGGAACAATAACTGATCCCGAGGCATTCGATGAACGGTTTTCTGAACGATCTACGTTTTGGTCTGCGGCAACTGGCTGCCAAGCCCGGCTTTGCAGTCGCAGCTATTGTTACGCTCGCGCTTGGCATCGGCGCCAACACCGCGGTGTTCAGCGTGCTGAACGGCTATCTGCTGAAGCCCTTGCCGTATTCGCAGCCGCAGCAACTGGTTGCTATTAATGAGAGCGTTCCGGTAGTCGGGGTGCCATACGCGGGCGTATCGATTGCCAACTTCAACGACGTGGTGCACGGTACCAACGTCTTCTCCGAAGCAGCGCTTTACACACCGGAAGATCACAACTTCACGCTCAACGGCCACACCCGACGGATTACGACCGTCAGTACACGCAGCAGCCTGTTCAGCATATTACGCGTGCAACCTTTGATCGGTCGTACCTTTAGCGCGACCAATGACGAAAAGGGACAGGATAACGTCGTGGTGCTGAGCTATACGTTCTGGCAACTTGCTTTCGGTGGCGATCCGGATGTCGTCGGTCGGTCGATCAGGCTCGACGGCCAGCCGTATCGCGTGGTGGGCGTGATGCCCAAAGGATTCGCTTTTCCTGATAACCGCGTCAGCCTGTGGACGCCGTTCTATTTCCCGCCGGGGATGCTGACACACTGCCGGACGTGCTGGGGCAATCAGGGGGTTATCGCGCGCCTCAAGCCAGGCGCCGGTATTGCGCAGGCCCGCGCGCAACTGACCCAGGTTCAGTCACACATCATCAAAAAGGTGCCCTCGCTGATTGCGAACTGGTACAAGCAAAAGGAGTGGGGCTTCAAGGTCCGGTCCTATCGAGCCGTCTTACTCGGCGATCGAACGCCGCTACTGCTGATCCTGCAAGGCTTTGTGCTGCTGGTGCTGTTGATGGCGTGCGTCAATGTCGCCAACCTGCTGCTCGCGCGCATTCTCGGGCGAACGCATGAGATCGCCATGCGGACGGCACTCGGCGCCAGCCGCTGGGTGCTGATACGGCAAATGCTGGTTGAAGGCCTGTGTCTTGCCGTGCCGGGTGCGCTGGCGGGCGTGGCGCTCGGCTGGTTCAGTCTGACATTCATTCGGAACGTCGGCCTCGGCGCGCGGCTCGGCGTGTTTACGCTGACCCCGGATTGGCGTGTCGGCTTGTTCGCGCTGGGCATGGTTCTCCTCGTGGCCGTCGTGACCAGCGTGTTGCCGATTCGCCAGTTGTCGCGCAACGATCCGCAGGCGCTGCTGCAATCGGGCGGTCGCGCCGTGGGCGGTGGCCGTGGCGCAACGCAGACGCGCAGCGCCCTCGTGGTTGCCGAAATTGCGCTCGCGGCGGCACTTCTTGGCGGCGCCGGGCTGCTGGTACACAGCCTGGCGCGGCTGCAGGCGGTGGATCCCGGCTTCGATAGCGGCAATGTGCTGACTGCTGACATTCTGCTGCCGCCGGACAGCGGGGGTTCGGGCTCCGCCGCGCAGGCCCGCTATTACGATCAACTGCTGAGTAATATACGCGCGATTCCCGGCGTGAAGCATGCGGGCCTTGTATCGAACGTCCCCATCAAGAATCCGCCGCACAGCAATGGCTACACCGTTCCCGGCCGCGTATCGATTACTGATGCCAAGGCGCCGGTGGGTAATGCCGAGGCCGTTAGCGGCGGCTTTTTCAGGGCGCTGAATATTCGACTGCTGCGTGGCAGGCTGTTTGGCGCGCAGGATACGCCGGACAGCCGGCCGGTCGCGATCATCGACAAGAAGATGGCGGACAAGTGGTTCCCCGGCGAAAGCCCGATCGGCCACTTGATTACCGTCGGGGGCGTTGTCAAGGATCACAAGCGCGTGCAGTTCACCATCGTCGCTGAAGTCGCCACCATTCATTCCGAATCGCTCGCCGAGTCGCCGCAACGTGGCACGTTCTATCTCGACAGCATGCAGTATCCCGCCATCTTTTCGGCGGGAATCAGCCTTGTCGTCAAGAGTAGCGTACCGCCGGAAACATTGATCAAATCGGTCAAGCAGGACGTCAACAACATCAACCCGCTGGTATCCATCAGCAATTTCACCACCATGCATGAAGCCGTTGCCCAGTCGCTGGCGGAGCGCGAAGCGGTGATGGCGCTGGTGTTGGTATTCGCGTGCCTGGGGCTGGTGCTGGCCGCGGTTGGCGTATATGGCGTGTTGAGCTACGTCGTCGGTCAGCGTGTGACGGAGTGCGGTGTACGGCTCGCACTGGGCGCGCTGCCGGCTGACCTGTTGTGGCTGATCATCCGAGATGGCCTGAAGATGCTGGCGATCGGCTTGGGCGGCGGTCTGCTTCTCGCGGTGGTCCTCGGGTATTCCATTTCATCGCAGCTCTTTAACGTCGCACCGTTCGATCCGGTGACGCTTGCCGGCGTGGTTGTGGCCCTGTCGATCATTACCGTTGCTGCATGCTACCTGCCGGCGCGGCGGGCGGCGAAGCTCGATCCAGCCGTGGCGATTCTGGAGCAGTAAATATCTTATGAAAACCAATGGGAAAAATATGCGTTGTCCGATTACGATTTGTCTGATCTGTTCGAGCGTTGTGCTGAGCGGCTATTCGGCCGCGCATGCCGCCGACCTGTGGGACGTCTACCAGCTTGTAAAGCAAAACACGCCGCTGCTGCGTCAGGCCGAGGCCGACTATAAGGCCGCGGTCGAAAACAAACCGATCGCGCGGTCGGGTTTGTTGCCCCAACTGGACATCAATGCGAGCCGGGAACGCGACAAGTACAGCGGTACGACGGCTGGCGTTACGGATAACCAGGTTGTCCAGCAACAGCTGACGTTGACGAATTTCAGCACGTACGCTCAGTTAAGGGTCACGCAAACGATATTCGACTGGCAGGACTGGGTAGCGCTGGCAAAGGCCGATGCGCAAGCGGCGCAGGCGGCTGCGTCCTACGATGCTGCGCGTCAAAGCGTCATTATTCAGACCGCTCAAGCCTACTTCAACGTGCTCGAAGCACAAGATATTCTGGGTGTCACCAAGGCAGATGAGCAGGCGCTCGCAAAGCAGCTTCACCAGGCGGAACGCCGGTACCAGGTTGGCCTGTCCGGCATCGTCAACGTGCAACAGGCACGTGCGGCGCACGATCAGGCACGCGCTTCTGTCATCCAGAAGCGCCAGTCGTTGATCGCGACTCAGCAGACACTTCAGGCATTGACAAAAACGCCGGTTCCGAATCTGAAGGAACCGGGGAGTACGCTTCCGCTCGATTTGCCGGAACCGAACGATGTGGAGAAGTGGGTTGACAAGGCTCTGAAGCAAAACGCGACGTTGACCGCGAGCAAGCTGGCGGCTCGGGTTGCGGCGCACGAAGTCGACCGGCAACAGGCGGCGCGCTACCCGGATATCAGCCTGTTTGCAAGCCACAATATCAACGATGTCAGCAGTAATAACCTGCTGCAGAACCAAAACCTGACCGGCAACTTTGTCGGGATTCAGGTTTCGCTGCCAATATTCTCCGGCGGCGCGATCGCTGCGCGCAGCAGCCAGGCGAAGTATCAGCACGTCTCCGCCGAAGCGGCCCGTGATCAGCAAGCGCTGGTGGTACGCAGCAACACGGTCACCGATTTCCGCGATGTTGTTTCGGGTATCGCCAGTGTCAAGGCGCTACGGGAATCGGTGAAGTCGAGCAAGGCATCTCTGGCGGCGACCGAAGAGGCGTTCAAAAAGGCCAGTTCGGCCACTACGCTCGATGTTCTACGCGCCCGCGAAACGCTGCTAAATGCCCAGACTGCCTATGCGCGCGCGCGGTATTCATACCTGCTGTCGCTGCTGAAGCTTAAGCAGGATGCCGGCGCTCTGGGGCCGGAGGATGTGAAGGCCATGAGCGATTATTTTACGCAATCGCCGGCGCAGGGCAATCAACAGAAGCCAAACGCGCCTTCCGGGGAGGAGGGACTGGAGTAAAAGCGAGGTGCTTGCGGTGAACGGACTACTGATCGATATTCGTTTCGGACTCAAGTTACTGGCATACCGGCCGGCTTTCGCCGCGGCAGCGATCCTGACACTGGCGCTCGGCATCGGCGCGAATACGGCGGTATTCAGCGTGTTGAACGGTTACCTGTTGAAGCCGTTGCCGTACCCGAATGTGTCTCAACTGGCGCGCGTTGACGAAACCGAGCCGAAGGCCGGGGTGACCTTCGGCAATATGTCGATCCCGATGTATTTCGACATTCGTGAGCATGTGTCAGCGTTTGCGGAATTCGGGCTGTACAAGTACGCCTCGTTTAACGTTGAATCGCACGGGCAGGCGACGCGGGTGGTAGGTGCGCGCGTCACGCCTTCGATCTTCGCGGTGCTGGGGGTCAAGCCGTTCCTGGGCCGCACGTTCGCTCCTGACGCGATCGAGCCGGGGCGCGGCCACGAAGTGGTGCTGAGCTATGCATTGTGGCGGCATCGCTTCGGCGGCGATACCGGCATCATCGGCCAATCGGTTCAAATCGCCGGTACCGCGTACCATGTTGTTGGAGTCATGCCGAAAGGCTTCGCGTTCCCGGATCGGTCCCGGGAAATGTGGGCTCCGCTGACGATCAGTGCGCAGGACCGGGCGAACAAAAACATGTTCAGCTTCTCGCCGGACATGCTAGTTCGCTATCGGGCCGGCGTGGATGTTGCAGTAGCGAGGCAGCAGCTTCGGCAAGTCCTCGCCGTTGTCGCCGGCCAAAGCAGCGCCGACGACCGGCAGTGGATCGACTCGGGCGGCATGACTTTCACGCTCACGTCTTGGCACAAGCAAGTCGTCGGCGACAAGGCGGAAACGGCATTGCTGCTTCAAGCTGCGGTGCTGTTTCTGCTCCTGATTACGTGCGTCAACGTCGCCAATTTGCTGTTGTCCCGGATACTGGGCCGCACGCACGAAATTGCGCTGCGTGCGGCGCTTGGCGCCAGCCGGGCACGGCTGGCGCGGCAACTGCTGGTCGAGAGTCTGTGTCTCGCATTGCCGGGCGGCATTGTCGGCGTCGCGCTCGGCTGGTGGAGCCTGCATTTTTTTGCAAGTTCGGCGATCGGGCCGGGAAACGCCATCCTGAACATCCAGCCGGACTGGCGCGTTGCCGGTTTTGCGGTGGCTATCGTGGGGCTTACGGGCATCCTGGTCAGCCTGCTGCCGCTGTGGCATCTCGGCCGCACCGATTTGCAGGGCCTGTTGCAGGAAGGCAGTCGCATGGCCGGCGGACGGCGTGCGCGGCTCGTGCGCCAGATGCTGGTCGTGGTCGAATTGTGCTTCGCGACAGCGCTATTGGCCGGCTCCGGATTATTGCTGCACAGCCTGATTAAAGTGCAGGCTGTCAATCCCGGCTACCGCACCGATCATGTGCTGCTGACCAGCTTGGCGGTGCCATCAAACGAATATCAGGGCGACAGCGCCCGGCGGCGTTTTTATGCGGATGTTCAGAAGCGGATACAGTCAATTCCGGGCGTACGGGAGGCTGGTCTGACCCGCGTGCTGCCGTTCGGCGCCGAATCCGATGTTTCGAACTTCGGCGTGCATGGCCGGAAGATGACTAATACAAGCACCTATATTCAGCCGATCGGGGACCGGTTTTTCAGCTCATTAAACGTCTCACTATTGCGGGGCCGTGGTTTCGATGCGCGCGATACGGCGAATAGCCAGCCGGTGGTCGTCATCAATTCCAAGCTGGCGCGGGTTGCGTTTCCGCACAAGAGCCCGATGGGTCAGCAGATCCGGGTAGCCGGCGCGTGGCGCACGGTTATCGGTGTGGTGCCAACGATCAAAATTTATTCCCTGTCGGAGCCGGAGCAGCGCGGCACAGCCTATGTGCCGCTGACGCAATTTGGCTGGCTGAACGGCATGGGTATCACAATCGAGACATCCGTACCACCGGCATCCCTGTCGAATGCAGTGCGCCAAGCGGTTCATAGCCTTGATCCGGCGGTGTTGGTGTACGGCATCAAACCGCTTCATGCACGTATGCAGGCAACGCTCGGCGCGCGGCAGGCGACGATGAACCTGGTGCTGGTGTTCGGCGGCATCGCCCTTGCCCTAGCGTTCGTCGGCGTCTACGGCGTGTTGAGCTACGCAGTCCGGCAACGGACGACGGAATGCGGCGTGCGTCTCGCGCTGGGGGCGTTACCGGAAGACTTGTTATGGCTGGTGATCAAAGACGGCCTCAAGCTCCTTGTGACAGGAGGCGCCGCCGGACTCATCCTCGCGGTCGGCTTCGGGTTTGCGCTGTCCTCGCGCTTGTTCGATGTGGCGCCGTACGATCCGTTGACCTTGATCGGCGTCGCTGTCGTGCTGTCCGCTATTACATTGATTGCCTGTTATCTGCCGGCACGTCGCGCGGCACGAATTGATCCGGCAACGGCGATGATGGAGCAGTGATCTGTAGATGGGAGTGACGGCATGAATGGCTTTCTGAATGACCTTCGTTTCGGCCTGCGGCAATTAGCTGCCAAACCCGGTTTCGCTACCGCGGCGATTCTCACACTCGCGCTCGGCATCGGCGCGAACACGGCGGTCTTCAGCGTGCTGAACGGCTATCTGCTGAAACCGCTGCCGTATCCGCATGGCGACCAGCTTGTGGGCGTGGGCGTCGATTTCAAAAAGACCGGCGGCGGGTTCTTCAGCATGTCGAAGTCGCTGTATAAGCTGATCCGCAAGAATGTCGACGATTTTTCCAGCACGGCAATGTTTAATTACCGCGGCTTTAACGTGAAGATCGGCAGCGCGCCGTCGCAAATGATATCCGGCGTGGTGGCAACGGGCTCTTTGTTCGATGTCCTGAAGGTCAACCCGGCGCTTGGCCGCACTTTCGGTTCCGGTGCGAGCGAGCCGGGGAAGGGCGGGGTCGCCGTCATCAGCAACGGCCTCTGGCATAACAAATTTGGCGCGGATCCCGATGTAATCGGCCGGACGATCCGACTGAATGGCAATCCGGTACGCATTATCGGCGTGATGCCGAAAGGCTTTATGTTTCCCAATCGTGCCATTGACATCTGGATGCCGATGACGATCACGCCGGGCGATCTCGCTCCCGGCAAGATGTTCATGCTGAGCCCGACGTTTATCGGCCGCCTGAAGCCGGGCGTCAGCCTGAACGCGCTCCAGACCCAGCTCGACGCGGTGCGCGCGAAGGTTGAGCAAGTTGTATCTGCAGACGACTGGCAGGACGTGACGAACGCCGGATTCTACGTCCATGCCATGGCCTATCGCGATGCGATGCTGAATGGGCAAACGTCCACGCTCCTGCTGTTGCAGGGTGCGGTGCTGCTGGTGCTGTTGATGACCTGCGTGAACGTCGCCAACCTGCTGCTGTCCCGGGTTCTCGGGCGTAGTCATGAAATTGCGATGCGCAGCGCCCTCGGTGCGAGTCGATCCGTGCTGGCGCGGCAACTGCTGATCGAAAGCCTGTCGCTGGCCGTGCCGGGCGGTCTCATCGGAGTCGGACTCGGCTGGCTGGGCCTGCATTACTACGCAGCGTTTGCGTGGGGCGGCATCGGCGGCATATTCAACAAGGCGGTCGATTGGCGCGTGGGCCTGGCTGCGCTCGCGATGGTGGGTATCACAACGGCGCTCGTGAGCGTGTTGCCGATCCGGCACCTGGCGAAAACCGATCTGCAGAGCCTGTTGCAGGCGGGCGGCCGTGGCATGAGCGGCGGAGTCGGCGCGCGGCGCGTACGCAACACGTTGGTCGCCGTCGAACTGACTCTGGCAACCGTTCTGCTGGCGGGCTCGGGGCTGCTGTTGCACAGTTTCGTGAATATGCAATCGGTGAACCCCGGGTTCCGCAAGGATCACGTCCTGATCGCTGGCCTGTTGGCAACCGGCAATGGGCAGGCGAGCAAGCAGTCGCTGAATAGTTTTTATGGTGATGTGTTGGGACGCGTGCGTGCGCTGCCGGGTGTGAAATCTGCCGGTATCGCCCGGTGGGCGCCGATTGGCAATGTTTCAATGAACGCTGGGTTTCGCATACGCGGCCGAGAACTTTCGGGCTCGAGCGTTAAGCCGAAAGCTTGGCTCGATGCGGTAGGGCCCGATTACTTCAAAGCACTTGGCATGCCTATCCTGCGGGGACGCAACTTCGATGTGCGCGATACAACCGGCGGCCGACCCGTTGCAATCATCGACAGCAATCTGGCAAAGAAGTACTTCAAGGGCGCCGACCCGATAGGCCAACAGATCAAGTGGGAGAAAAAGTGGGTTACGATCATCGGCGTGGTAGCCGGTGTGAGACTGCGTCGCTTGACCACGCCGGGCAAGGGCGCGATTTATACCAGCGCGGCGCAAGCGCCAACACCGGCGATGCGCCTGGTGATTTACACCTCGATTGCGCCGGATTTACTGGTCAAGCCGGTGCGAGAGGCCGTCGCCGCCGTGGATCCGTCAGTGGCGATGTTCGGCGTCGAAACCATGCACCAGCGTCTGGCCGACTCGCTGCGCGACAAGCAGCGAACCATGGACTTGCTGCTCGCTTTCGGCTGCATTGCGCTGGCACTCGCGGTGGTTGGCGTGTACGGCGTGCTGAGCTACGCGGTGGGGCAGCGCGTGACCGAATGCGGTGTGCGGCTGGCGTTGGGCGCACTGCCCGAAGATTTGCTGTGGCTGATAGTTCGCGACGGGCTTAAGCTGCTGGCGATCGGGCTGATCTGCGGTCTGCTACTGGCGGTTGTGTTCGGTCAAGTCCTGTCGTCGCGACTGTTCCACGTAATGCCGTTCGACCCGTTGACGCTGTTTGGCACTGCCGTGGTGTTATCCGCGATTACGCTCTTGGCGTCTTATCTGCCGGCGCGGCGCGCGGCGAACCTTGATCCTGCGGAAGCGATTACTGAGCCATGAAGAAGCAGGCCGGCTTGCGCCGGCCTGTTTTGAACTTTCTTAAGCTGCCAGCTGCCGCAACACGTAGTGCAGGATACCGCCGTTGCGGTAGTAGTCCCGCTCCTTCGGCGTATCGAGACGGACGCGGGCCTTGAATGTCTTTTCTCCGTTCTCGCCTTTGGCGCGCACGGTGACTTCCTTCGCGTTGCCGTTGTCGAGTCCTTCGATCGAATATTCTTCCTTGCCGGTTAGGCCGAGCGACGCGACGGTGTCGCGTCCGGCGAGCTGCAACGGCAGCACGCCCATGCCGATCAGGTTCGAGCGGTGGATACGCTCGAAGCTTTCGGCGATGACGGCCTTGACGCCCAGCAGCAGCGTTCCCTTGGCGGCCCAGTCGCGCGACGAGCCGGTGCCGTATTCCTTGCCTGCGATCACGATCAGCGGGGTGTTGTCCTGCTGGTAGCGCGTGGAGGCGTCGAAAATCGTCATCTGTTCGCCGCTTGGCACGTGAATCGTAAAGCCGCCTTCGGTGCCGGGGGCCAGCTTGTTGCGCAGACGGATGTTGGCGAACGTTCCGCGCATCATCACTTCGTGATTGCCGCGCCGCGAGCCGTACGAATTGAAGTGCTTCGGATCGACGCCGTGCTCCATCAGGTATTTGCCGGCCGGGCTGTTCTTTGCAATGCTGCCGGCGGGCGAGATGTGGTCGGTCGTGACTGAATCGCCCAGCAGCGCGAGCACGCGCGCGCCGGAGATTTCCGCGACCGTTTCCGTCTCACGCGACATGTCGACGAAGTAGGGCGGGTTCTGCACGTAGGTCGATTTGTCGTCCCACTCGTAGATGTCGCCTTCCGGAACGGGCAGGCTCTTCCAATTATCGTCGCCGCCGAACACGCCTTCGTAGCCGTGCTTGAACATGTCGGCGTCGATGCTGGTGCCGATAACGTTCTGAATTTCACGCTGGCTCGGCCAGATATCCTTCAGGTAAACCGGCTTGCCGTTCTTGTCCTCGCCGAGCGGCTCGTTGTTCAGGTCGATGTTCATTGTGCCGGCGAGCGCGTAGGCGACCACCAGCGGCGGCGAGGCCAGGAAATTCATCTTGACGTCGGGATGAATGCGGCCCTCGAAGTTGCGGTTGCCGGACAGCACCGCACAGGCGACCAGGTCGTGCGCCTGAATCGCATTGCTGATTTCGTCGCGCAGCGGCCCGGAGTTGCCGATGCAGGTGGTGCAGCCGTAGCCGACCAGGCCAAAGCCGAGCGCATCCAGATCGTCGAGCAGCTCGGCCTTGCGCAGGTAATCGGTGACGACCCTGGAGCCGGGCGCCAGGCTGGCCTTGACCCACGGCTTCACCTTCAAACCCTTCTCATGCGCCTTGCGCGCGAGCAGGCCCGCGCCAAGCATCACGGCCGGGTTCGAGGTGTTGGTGCAGCTCGTGATCGCCGCAATGACAATCGCGCCATCGGACAGATCGAACGACTGCGAGTCCATGTTGATGGTCGCCGTGCCTTCGACCTTGTGCGGCGAGCCGACCGCGGTATCGCCGCCTTCGTTCTCAAACCGGCGGGTGTCTTCGCGCTTGGCAGTACGCTCCCTGACGAAGGTGTCCGTGTGACGGGCGATCACCGCTTTCGCATTCTTGAGCGGAATGCGGTCCTGCGGACGCTTCGGGCCGGCGATACTGGGCTCGATGCTGCCGAGGTCGACTTCCAGCACGTCGGTGTAATCGGGTGCTTCGGCGCCATTCTCGCGCCACATGCCCTGCGCCTTGGCGTAGGCCTCGACCAGCGCGATCTGCTCGGCGCTGCGGCCCGACAGCTCGAGGTAACGGAGCGTCTCGTCATCGATCGGGAAAATGGCGCAGGTGCTGCCGAACTCCGGCGACATGTTGCCGAGCGTCGCACGGTTCGCCAGCGGCAGGTTGGCCAGGCCGTCGCCGAAGAACTCGACGAACTTGCCGACCACGTCGCGTTCGCGCAGCGCCTCGGTGACGGTCAGCACCAGGTCGGTGGCGGTCGCGCCTTCCGGCAGTTTGCCGGTCAGCTTCACGCCGATGACCTGCGGAATCAACATCGTGATCGCCTGGCCGAGCATCGCGGCCTCGGCCTCGATGCCGCCGACGCCCCAGCCCAGTACGCCGAGGCCGTTCACCATCGTCGTGTGCGAGTCGGTGCCGACCAGCGTGTCCGGGTAAGCGCGCAGAACGTCGTCCTGCTCGGAGGCGAACACTACGCGAGCCAGAAATTCGAGATTGACCTGGTGGACGATACCGGTATCCGGCGGCACGACCTTGAAGTTCTCAAACGCGGTCTGGCCCCAGCGCAGGAAGGAATAGCGTTCGCGATTGCGCTCGAACTCGATTTCCGCGTTGCGGGCGAAGGCGTTCGCCGCCCCATACACATCCACCTGCACCGAGTGGTCGATGACCAGTTCGGCCGGCGACAGCGGGTTGATCGCATCGGCCTTGCCGCCGAGCTTGACGACCGCGTCGCGCATCGCCGCCAAATCAACCACGGCCGGTACGCCGGTAAAATCCTGCAGGATCACGCGGCTGGGCGTGAAGGCGATCTCGTTCTCGGGCTCTTCGTGCGGATTCCAGGTCGCGAGGGCCTCGATATCAGCGGCGGTGACATTCTCGCCGTCCTCGTGGCGCAACAGGTTTTCGAGAAGAATTTTCAGCGAGTAGGGCAGCTTGTTGACGGGATATCGGCCAGCGAGGGCCTGGAGGCTGCAGATCTCGTAGGTCTTGCCGCCGACGGTGAGGTTCTGACGGGCGCTGAAACTGTTCTTCATGGATTCCTGTCCGGTCGAGAATGTGGGAAAGCCGACTATTATAAAGCACCCGCGGCGCGGGCTCTAACTGTCGTCTTTCTCACAGCGCGCCCAGCAGCAACAGCCTTGATACCTTGCCCTCAGCCAGCGACGTTGAGCGCCTTGATCGCCGCGGCGACCTCGCTTAGGTCGTTGTTGAGCTGATGGTCCCGGCCAGGCAAGTGATGGATGCGGGCTAATGCATCTCGTGCCGTTCCGTATATCGGCTTCGTTGTGCGTCAATAACACCGCCGCCAAGACAAATTTCACCGTCATAGAAGACGCAGTACTGGCCGGGCGTCACCGCCCGCTGCGACTGCTTGAACGATACTCGGGCTGCGTCATTTTCCAGTTCCACCACGCAAGCCTGATCCTGCTGTCGATAGCGAATTTTTGCTGTGCACGTGAAGCGCGCCGCCGGCTTGCGCGCCAGCCAGCGCAACCGGCGCGCCGTGAGTCCATCTGAAAACAACAGCGGATGATCATGTCCTTGCGCGACCACGAGTCTGTTACGCTCAAAATCCTTCTTCACCACGTACCAAGGCGCGTCTGGAGCGCCTTGAACGCCGCCGATACCGAGTCCCTGGCGCTGGCCCAGGGTGTAGAACGCGAGACCGGTGTGGCGGCCGATGGTCTGCCCCTCGGGCGTTACCATCTCGCCCAGCTCGGTTGGCAGGAAGCGCTGCAGGAACTCGCGGAAGCGACGTTCGCCGATGAAGCAGATGCCGGTGCTGTCCTTCTTGTCGAAGTTGTCGAAGCCGGCCGCGCGTGCTTTGGCGCGTACTTCGCTCTTTTGCAGTTCGCCGACCGGAAACAGCGCCTTGGTCAGCGCGGCCGGATCGACCGCGTGCAGGAAATAGCTTTGGTCCTTGCCGGCGTCCAGGCCGCGCAGTAATTCGACGCCATTGGCTGTGTGGCGCACGCGTGCGTAGTGGCCGGTTGCGATGCGGTCTGCGCCCAGGCGCTCGGCGTAGTCGAGAAACGCCTTGAACTTGATTTCGCTGTTGCAGAGTACGTCCGGGTTCGGGGTCAGGCCGGCGCGGTAGGCGTCGAGGAAATGCGAGAACACGCGTTCCCCGTATTCGGCGGCGAAATCGGCCTTGTGCAGCGGGATGTCGAGCTGCTCGGCTGCCTGGCGGGCGTCCTGGAAATCTTCGGCGGCGGTGCAGTAGCCGTCGTCGTCCTCCCAGTTGTCCATGAACAGGCCTTCGACGCGGTAGCCCTGTTCCACCAGCAGCAGCGCGGCGACGGCCGAATCGACGCCGCCAGACAGGCCGACGATGACGCGGGTTGATGCGTTCATAACTGCAGGCGCATGTGCCTGTGCGGGATGTCGGCGTCGAGGAATTCTTCGCCTTCGGCTGTGAAGCCGTGGCGATGGTAAAAATCCATTGCTCGGATCTGGGCGTCGAGGCGGCACTCGGTGCAGCCGCGGCTCTGCGCGACCCCCATCAGGAAGCGGAGCAGGGCGCTACCGACGCCGCGATCGCGCCATGCAGGCAATACGGCCATCCGGCCGATCTTGCCGCCGTCCAGCAGCCGGCCGCAGCCGATCGCATTGCCGGCGGAGTCGATAGCCAGCGCGTGCAGGCACTGTGCATCGGTCTCGTCCCATTCCAGTTCGGGCGGAACGTTTTGCTCCTCGACGAAGACCAGTTGGCGAATGGCGCGTAACGCCTTCGAATCATCGGCCCAGGTGGCTTCGCGAACAGTGAAAGTTGCATCATTCATCGTCGAAATAATACTTGCCGCGGTTGTAAAAATCAGTGAGCAGCGACGCGAACGCCCTATTGTCGAGCGCGTCGCCGAATCCGACCGCCGTCAGCCGCCGCTGTCGCGCCAGTACCGGTGCGACCGGGGCCGCATCATTACTCAGATCAAACGCCTCGCCGTCGCAAAACAACAGCGCTCCGTCCGGCCTCGAAATGAAATGTATTCGAGAATAGGACGAGCGGTGAAGCGCGCGGCCGTTGCGCAATGCCTCGACCAGTTCGCGCGGCTCAAGGAATTGTTCGGCAGGTGGCGTTACCAGCCACGGTTTCGGCTCGGTAATGAAGCAGCCGAACCAGCGGTCCATTTCCGCGTCGTCGATCTGCAAGTGGCTGCGTAACTCGGTCCGTATCGATTCGCGGGCGCGATTGGATATCCGGCCGCCTTCGGCTTCATCAATGGTCAGGCCCGGATCCTCGTAGCGTGCTTCAGGATCGGCCTTTGCGGCGAGCCAGCCGGCGAAATCAGCCAGCATCTCTGCGTAGGAGGGTGCACGAAAACCGACCGATAACGTCATGCAATCGTTTTGCGCGACGCCGTGGTGGGCTACGCCTGGTGGAAGGTAGAGCATGTCGCCTGCGGACAGCACGTAATCTTCTTTCGAGATAAAATTATCCAATAATTTCAAATCGATACCAGGAACTTCTGCAGTTGATTCTGGACTTGGATCAAGTTGCCAATGGCGTTCGCCGAGGCCCTGAAGCAGGAAGACATCGTACGCATCGATATGGGGGCCGACTGAACCGGACGGAGCCGCGTAGCTGATCATCAGGTCGTCGATACGCCAGTCGGGGAGGAAGTTGAAATGGTCGAGCAAGTCGGCGCATTCCGGGATGTGCTTATCGACGTCCTGAACCAGCAGCGTCCAGTGAGTTGGCGGCAGGGCGGCGAAGTCTTTGGCTGTGAAAGGGCCGTTGCGTACTGTCCATTCCGGTGTGCCGCCGGGGTGCTGGATTACCAGTCGCGACTCTACTTCTTCCTCGCAGGCGAGGCCCGCCAGCTCGTCCGGGTCGAGCGGGGGTGTGAAGTTCTCGAATGCCTGGCGGATTAGCAGGAGCTTTTTTTGCCAGTGCTTTTCGAGGAATTGCCGGGGGGTCAGATCTCCGAGGTACATAGCCAGGACGAAGGTTGAATGAAAGGCGTCTATTTCTTTCCTTCGGCCCAATTGCGCGCAAATTCGACTGCGTTACCGATGTACGACGCCGGCGTCAGAGCCAGCAATCTTTGCCTGGCTTCATCCGGAATCTCAAGTCCGCGCACGAATTCGTGCAGCGATTCACGGTCGATCTGCCGACCGCGCGTCAGCTCCTTGAGCTTCTCGTACGGTTCCGGCACGCCATAGCGACGCATCACCGTTTGCACCGGCTCGGCCAGCACTTCCCAGTGATTGTCGAGATCGGCAGCCAATTTGTCTGCATTCGCTTCCAGCTTGCCGAGTCCCTTGAGCAACGCGCGATACGCAATTACGCCGTAACCGAGAGCTGAGCCGATATTGCGCAACACCGTGGAATCGGTCAAGTCGCGTTGCCAGCGCGAGATCGGCAGCTTGCCCGCCGTGTGCGTCAACAGCGCATTGGCGACGCCCAGATTGCCTTCGGCATTCTCGAAGTCGATCGGGTTGATCTTGTGCGGCATAGTCGACGAACCGACTTCGCCAGCGACGGGCTTCTGCTTGAAGTAGCCGAGCGAGACGTAGCCCCAGACATCGCGGCTGAGATCGATCAGGATCGTGTTGATGCGGGCGAGGGCGTGAAAGTATTCCGCCACGCAATCGTGCGGCTCGATCTGTGTCGTGTAGGGGTTCCAGGTCAGCCCGAGCCCGATGACGAAGCGCTCCGCGACCGCCGGCCAGTCTACGTCGGGGTAAGCGGCTAAATGGGCATTGAAGTTGCCGACTGCGCCATTGATCTTGCCGAGCAGCGCGACGTTCGCAAGCTCATCGCGTTGCCGCGCCAGCCGATAGCCGACGTTAGCGATCTCCTTGCCGAGCGTGGTCGGGCTGGCCGGCTGACCATGGGTGCGCGACAGCATCGGCACGTCCGCGTAGCGCCCGGCCAGCGTTGCCAGAGCAGCCAGCACCTCGTCCAGCAGCGGCACCAGGCAGTCGTCGCGCGCCGTTTTCAGGATCAGCGCGTACGACAGGTTGTTGATGTCTTCCGATGTGCACGCAAAGTGCAAAAACTCAAGTAAAACATCCAGTTCCGGATCATTCTTGAGTGTCTGCTTCAAATAATATTCGACCGCCTTGACGTCGTGATTCGTCGTCGCCTCAATCGCCTTGACCGCCTGCGCCTGGGTGGCGCTGAAGGTGTCGATAACTGCTTCGAGGCGCGCCCGCGCCCGGTCCGAAAATGGCGGCACCTCGCGAATTTCCGGCGTATCGCCCAGCGCCAGCAACCAGCGGATTTCGACCAGCACGCGCTGGCGGATCAGACCGTACTCGCTGCACAGTGTGCGCAACGGGGCGACTTTCTCGGCGTAACGACCGTCCAGCGGCGACAGGGCTTCGAGTGCGTCCATAACCATCGGAAAAGCTTCAGAATAGCCGCGTAGTTTACCGCAATCTGTATAATTCCGTTCATGCCGCCTGTGTCGACATTCCGCTAATGGCGCGCGCCGACCGCGCGCTCGTGCGCGTGTGGCGATTTATATGGCCGCAGTTGCCGCTGGCCCTGGTGCTGATCGCGGCCGGGCTGATCAACGTATTGATCGGCTTTCAGGCTGGCAGCTTCGGCAGCATCGAGCGGTTTGGCCAGCAGGTATCGTTCGGTGCGCTCGGCAGCGCTGCGCAGATCATCCTCGGTGCGGGGCTGGTTTTCAGCGGCATAGGCCTGTTGTGGCGCGTGCGGGTCGCCTGGAGCTTTTCGATCCTGCTGCTACTGATCACGATCGGCGTCAACATCGCGCAAAGCCATTTCGGCGGCGCATTGATCGTCCCTGTCGTGGTGCTGGTGTTGTTGGTCGCGTTGCAGCGCCATTTCTGGCGGCGCACGCTGTTCGGCAACAGTCTGGTGTCGGTGGTGAGCGTGGTCGCGGTGGCGACCTACGGCACATTCGGCATTTACCTGCTCGGCAACCAGTTCGATCCGCCGATCAAGAGCCTGCTGGCGGCGCTGTATTTCCTGGTCGAGACGCTGTCGACCACCGGTTACGGCGATTACCACCCCGTTACGCCAATGGCGCAGGGCTTCATGATCACGGTGTGGCTGATCGGCCTGAGCGTGTTCGCGACCGCGGTGGTGTCGGTGGCGGGGCCGGCGCTCGCCAATCGCCTGAGCCGGATATTCACGCCTGGAGGAGAACGGCGCATGCACAAGGACCACGTCATTCTGGTGGGCGACGGTGTGATCGCCAGCAATACCGCGCATGAGCTGGTCGAGCGCGGCATCGAGTTCGTGCAACTGGTGGGCGAGAACGAGACGCCGCCACTACCGGATCAGCCGGTAGTCTATGGCGATGCCAGCGACGACAAGTGCCTCGTCAGCGCGGGCATCGCCAAGGCGCGCATGTTGATTGCCGCAGAGGAGGACGATGGCGAAAATGCATTTATTTCGCTGGCCGCCAAGGACGTCAATCCGAAGCTGACGGTGCTGGTGATTGCCAGTTCGCGGCGTGCGATCCGGCGTCTCAAGCTGGCGCGTGCCGACATGGTGTTCGCGCCGACGGAAGTCGGCAGTCGGCTGCTCGCGAACCTCGTCGAGGGACAGAACCTGCCGGACGAATTCAATGATCTTTTAACGCGCGGCGAAGCCTAGATTCGATTAACCTACGGAGAAACCAATGACGGACAACAAATACCGCACGGAGCACGACAGCATGGGTGAACTCAAAGTCCCCGCCGACGCGCTGTGGGGCGCGCAGACGCAGCGTGCGGTCGAGAACTTCCCCGTCAGCGACCTGCGCGCGCCGCGCGCCCAGATTCGCGCGCTCGGGCTGATCAAATCCACGGCCGCGGCCGTCAACCTGGAACTGGGCCTGCTCGACGAGGCGCGCGCGAAGGCGATCCAGGGTGCCGCCGAAGCGGTCGCCGGCGGCGAATACTACGATCACTTCCCGATCGATATCTTCCAGACCGGCTCCGGCACCAGCACCAATATGAACGCCAACGAGGTGATCGCGCATCTCGCGAGCCGCGATGGCAAGATACAGGTACACCCGAACGATCACGTCAACATGTCGCAGAGCAGCAACGACGTGATTCCGACGTCGATTCATCTGAGTGCGTCGCTGGAGATTCACGAGGCGCTGAAGCCGGCGCTGGAGCATCTCGCGCAGACCATGGACTCGCGCTCGGAGGAGTTGAAAGGCGTTGTTAAAACCGGCCGCACGCATTTGATGGACGCGATGCCGGTGACGTTCGGCCAGGAAATCAGCGGCTGGGCGAAGCAGATTCGCAATGGCATTGCACGGCTCGACGCCTGTGCGCCGCGCCTGCACGCGCTGCCGCAGGGCGGCACCGCCGTCGGCACCGGCATAAACGCGCCCCCCGAGTTCGGGCGTCGATTCGCGGCAAAGCTTGCCAAACGTACCGGTATCGATTTCAAGGCCAGCGACAACTATTTCGAATCGCTCAGTTCGCAGGACGCCGCGGTGGAGGTGTCCGGCCAATTGAAGGTGATTGCGGTCAGCCTGATGAAGATCGCCAACGACCTGCGCTGGATGAACTCGGGGCCGCTCGCCGGCATCGCCGAAATCGCGCTGCCGGAACTGCAGCCGGGCAGCAGCATCATGCCGGGCAAGGTCAACCCGGTGATTGGCGAATCCGTCGCGATGTTGGCCGCGCAGGTAATCGGCAACGACACGACGATCACCATTTCCGGGCAGGCCGGCAACTTCCAGCTCAACGTCATGCTGCCGGTGGTTGCGCATAACCTGTTGCAGAGCATTCATATCCTCGCCAACGGATCGCGCATGCTGGCCGACAAGGCGATCAAGGGCTTTACCGTCAATCGCGAGCGCATTAATGCCGCGTTGGAAAAAAACCCGATCCTGGTCACGGCGCTGAATCCGGTCATCGGCTATGAATTGGGCGCCAAGATCGCCAAGCGCGCGGCGAAAGAAGGGCGGCCGGTCCGCGAGGTCGCAGCTGAAATGACTGACTTGGGCGAGGAGGAATTGAGCCGGCTGCTCGATCCGCTGGATTTGACGAAGGGCGGCATCAAGAGTTGAGACGATTTATCAAGTAGAACGTGCAAGCCTTTGATAAAACCGGATATCGCGATTACGTTGAGAAGCTGCGCAGTCGCCTGAAAGACACCCGCCCGCCGCCGGACCCGACCATCATCGGCTATCGCGGTGCCTATCGCGATTTGCCCGCCGAGTTCGAGTCCGCCGCAAAGGGGGAGGCGCGGATTGCGGCCGTGCTCGTCCCGCTGGTGCGACGCGAGCCGGTGCCCACCGTCCTGCTCACGCGTCGCACGGAGAACTTGCCGGATCATCCGGGCCAGGTGAGCTTTCCGGGCGGCAGCGCCGAACCCGAGGACACGGATGCCGTCGCGACTGCTTTGCGCGAGACGCGGGAAGAACTCGGCATACCTGCCGAACGCATCGACGCGATCGGTTTCCTCGAACCCTACCGAACCATCACCGGCTTTATAATCACGCCGGTGGTCGGGCTGGTCGAACCGGGCCCGCTGAAGCCGGACCCGCGCGAAGTAGCCGCCGCATTCGAGGTGCCGCTGGATTATCTGTTGTGCGCTTCTACGTTTCAGCTGCGCGAGAAGGAAGTGAACGGCCACCGCGTTGCCTACTACGTCGTCAGCTACGAAGGCGAAGTCATCTGGGGCGCGACGGCAGCCATTTTGCAAAAGTTCTGCGGGTTGCTGACGTGAGCAATTTGCAGAAGCTGCTCGACATCATGGCTGCGCTGCGCGACCCCGTGACCGGCTGTCCGTGGGACCGCGAACAGACTTTCCGGACCATCGCGCCGTATACGGTCGAGGAAGCTTACGAAGTCGCGGAGGCTGCCGAACAGAACGATCCGGCGGCCCTCAAGGACGAATTGGGCGATCTGCTGTTGCAAGTCGTTTTTCACGCGCGCATGGCGGAGGAGGCCGGACTGTTCAATTTCGATGCGGTGGCTGCCGGGCTGTGCGACAAGCTGGTCAAGCGGCATCCGCACGTGTTTGGCGGCGAGCAAATCGACGACTCCGCCGAACAGACGCGGGCTTGGGAAGATCAGAAGGCCGCCGAGCGGGGCGATGCCGGCGTTTTGGCGGGTGTCGCAGCGACGCTGCCGGCATTGACGCGTGCGGTGAAGCTGCAGAAGCGTGCCTCACGCGTCGGCTTCGACTGGGACGCTATCGAGCCGGTGCTGGCGAAGATTCACGAGGAGCTGGACGAACTCAACGTCGAGATCGAGCGGAACGCGGCGAAGTCTCGGATTAAGGATGAATTGGGTGACGTGCTGTTTGCCGTGGCCAATCTTGCACGCCACGTGAACGTCGATCCCGAGCAGGCGTTGCGGGGGACGAATCGGAAGTTTATCCGCCGCTTTGAAGCGGTTGAAGCTGGACTTGCGGCGCGAGGGGAGCGACCCGAGGACGTGAGTCTTGAGACGATGGATGCACTTTGGGTGGAGGCGAAACGGGGCGAATAAAGACAAGGGGGAGAACAAGATGGCGTTCTTGCACTCCCCCTTGCAGAGTCGCAGGTCAGCGCAAATCCACGTCCCCGCTCAGGCTTTCCGCACGCACATGCGCGCTGCCGTTACCGCTGGTGAAATGCAACTCGTAGCCCGGGCCGTACTGGCTGGTGCGCTGCGCTTTTGGGCCGAAGTCGTTGCGGATTTGGCCGCTGAAGGAACTGATGTCGAATTCTGCATCGGGCTTTGACGGCAGATCCAGCGTGATGTCGCCGCTGGTGACGTGGAATTCATAGACGCCGCCTTTCTCGATCGAGCCGCTGTACGTCAGATCGCCGGAAGTCGAACCCATCTCCGCGCGCTCGAGGCGGCTGTGCGTCGCGCTCACGTTGCCGCTGACGCTTTTGCCGCGCAGATCACCGTCGACATTCGTCACCTGGACATCGCCGCTGACGCCGCTTGCTTCGACGTGCGCATGCGGCGCGGAGCCCGTTACTTCCACGCGGCCGCTGACGCTTTCGGCGCTGATTTCGGGCGATTTCGACTGCAGCGTGATATCCCCGCTCACGCTTTTCAGGCGCTGCGATCCGACTACGTCGCTGACATCCAGCGGCGCGCTGACAGTGCTCGCTTCGACCGCGCTGGCACGCGGCAAATGCACGACCAGTGTCGCACCGCTGTTGATGTTGCCGTGCTGCGGATACTGGACGTGGATGTCGATGTTGTCCTTGTCGCCCGTCACCTTCAGGTGCCTATCCGGTGAACCGAGATCGCCGGTGACGTGCACGCTGTTCTTGTCCCAGCCGACGATCGTCACTTTACCGGCGATGTTGTCTATATGCACGGAGGCTTTCGGTGACGCGGCATGGGTGACGTCGACTGACGTCGCGGCAAAGGCCGGTGCGGCGGCGATCGCCAACAGTGCAAAACCGATAAAAAGGCGTTTCATGATGTGTAACTCCTGGTCAATTTAAGTTCCGTTTGCTGAATCGTCAGCCGATTCTTTTCGGCATAGGCTTGCAGCAGCAGATCCTGCAGGGCCGGGCTCGTGGGGTCGCGATGCAATGCGTCGCGAACCTGCACAATGGCCCGATCCACTATTTGGATGTTTTGCGCGACCACAGCGTTTGAATGCGCCGCCGTCGCCGCAGTGAATGCACCCGGGCGTGGCCCGTTCAGGCCGAAGATAACGCCGAGCGCACAGGCGGCGACCAGTGCGGCAGCAGCCAGGCCGGATAGAACGGGGCGCGCACGCTGCGGCTGGCCGAGTCGTGCTTCAATTCCCGGCCACAGATCGTGGCCGGGCTCGATGCGCTGCGGCAGCGCATCCACCATTTGTTGCAGTCTCTCGTCGTTCATCTCGTCAACCTCGCACGTAGCAGTTGGCGCGCCCGGTGAAGTTGTGCTTTGGAAGTGCCGTCGGAAATGCCCACCAGGGCCGCGATTTCGTCGTGCTTGTAACCTTCGACATCGTGCAGTACGAAGACCTCGCGCGCGCCGTCCGGCAGTTGCGCAATGGCGCGTTCCAGATCCAGCATCGTTCCCGGCTCTTCGTCCGGCGCCTCGTCTTCGACAGGCGCCGGCACGTCCACAAACTTCGCATTGCGGCGAAAATGCGCCAACGCCGTATTGACCGCGATGCGGTGCAGCCAGGTGCCGAAGCCGCTGTCGCCGCGAAATGCGGCCAGCGACTGCCACGCCTTGACGAAAGCGTCCTGAGTGAAGTCCTCGGCGTGGGCCGGATTGCCCGACAACCGCAGGCAGACCGCATATACCCGCCCGGCGTGGCGCCGGTAGAGGTGCTCGAAGGCGCGCATGTCGCCCTTGCGGGCGCGCGCCACGAGCCTGGACTCAAGCGGAATGGCGCCATGTTCGGCGGGTGCGGCTGTCGCAAGTTCCATGCGTATTGGACGCGGCAGCCGGGAAAAAGGTTTGGACTATTTTTGCGTCGGCAGCGGCGAAATGATTTTGCCCAGGTAATCCGGCTGACCCTTGTTCCGCTCCAGGTGCGGGTAGCGCAGGCCATCGTGATAGTCCACGTCATAGGTGACGAACCAGTTCTGGTTCTTGACCAGCAACTTGATCGGCGCATCACCGCTTTGCTTTGCGACGACGATGGCGCGCTTCAGCACTTCCGGCGTGAATTGCATGCCGTTGACGGCCATAATCGTCATGCCGGCGCCAAGGCCCGCCTTGAACGCCGGACCGTTCCATAGCACGTCGCTGATCTTGCCGTCGCCGTCCAGCTTGAGGCCGATCGAGAACATCAGGTTGAACGTCTGATCCTTGCCGCGGTTGTGGATTGCTTTGGCGTAGTCGGACGGCGTATCGGTGTAGGTCAACTTCCAGCCGCTGCGGGTAACGCCGTCCAGCGGAGCGCCCTGGCCGGTGCGGTCGAGGAGGTGGTGCAGAAAGGCCGCCCAGTCGTACGGCTGCACCTTGTTGAGCGTGGCGACGAGGTCATTGAACGTGTACGGGATCGTCTGCCAGCTGCCGTTGTCGATGCCGTAAAACAGCCTGCAGAAGTCATTCAGCGAGTGACGATCGTGACTTAACTCGCGAATCTTGGTATCGACGTCGAGCCAGACCAGCACGCCTTCCGTATAGAAGTCGATGCCGGAAATGCGCTTGTAATTCGCCCAGTCGCGTGGCGTGACGAAGCGCAGCGGTCCGGCGACAGCCGTGTCTTCGAGGTTGCGCCAGGTGCGCCCGGTGCGGTGGTCCATCACAGCCGCGATGTGAGCGAGCTGCTGGCGGAATTCGTCGGGCGTCCGCAGGCCGATGCGCACAGCCATCACATCGCCGATGTATTGCGTCAGGCCCTCGTATACCCACAGAAGCCGATCCTGCATCGGCTGCTGGTAGTCGGGCGTGGCGAGTCCTTTCGGGCGCAGGAACTTGCCGTTCCACGAATGTGTGTATTCGTGCGTCAGCAGGTCGGCACCGGCGAGGAAGCGCTGCGAATTGGCGAAGTATTGCGCACCGCCGCCGTCTTCGCTGGATTGATGATGTTCAAGGCCGTTGCCGACGTTGTCGCTGATCGCCATCAGAAAATCATAGTGATCGTAATGATGGCTGCCGAACAGCGCATACATCTGCTCGGGCAGCTTCTTGTACGCCGCTATCTGTTTATCGCTGAGCGTATTCAGCAATGCCTTCGCGTCAGCAAAGAGGTTGAGCGTGACGCGAGGCGAGCTGTCGAGCGGAATGCGGCGGTAATACATGCCGGCCATCACCGGCGAATCGACCAGCGTGTTCAGCGGTACAGCCGCGAAATGCACCAGGCTGTCATCGTGGCCGGTGGGGTCGAGGGCGGTAGCGAACTTCCAGCCGGTGGGCAGTCTGAGGCTGGCCTGGTAGCGCAAATCCTTGACCGGCACGCCGGCCGGGTAGAGCAGCACGCTGTTCCACGCCATGTCGGCGAGGTACGGGTCGACGTTGTGCATGCCGACCATGTCCATTGACACGTCGAGCGTATCGACGCCTTTCGGCACAGTCAGATGAAACGCATACATTTTCACCGGATCGCGATGCCAGTCGAGCTGCTTGCCATTCGCCTCGAAGACGAGGCCCGCCATGTGCGGCAGCGGCCCGGTGGGCGCGTGATCGCCAGGAATCCACTTCGGATAGACCAGCGTCAGCGGTCCGGGCGCGACCGGGATCGTCATCTTGACGTGATAAATCGCGCGTGCCGCGTCGGTCAGATCGACCGTTAGCTTGACGGGTGGGGGAGTGGTCGGCGCGGCCTGCACCAAGGGCGCTGCAAGAGCTGCAGCAAGCACCACTGCAAACATGAGAAATGACTTGTACATTATTATCTAACCCTTTAAAAACAAAGGAGTTTTCTAATTAACCCATCATCCCGGGGAAGTGAGAATCTGCCTTGAGCATGACAAGAGCGGAATTATCAGAATTTCCTAAGGCGTCCTGGTTTTGATTTTTTCGAGCAACGGTTCAATCAGGTCCATCGGCAATGGGAACACGATAACAGAACTGTTGTCATGCGCGATTTCGACCAGCGTCTGCAGATAGCGCAGCTGGATGGCCTGTGGCTGCTGAACCAGTGTCTGCGCCGCCTCCATCAGTTGCTTCGATGCCTGAAGTTCGCCTTTGGCGTTAATGACCTTGGCGCGCCGCGAACGTTCCGCCTCCGCCTGCCGGGCTATCGCGCGCACCATGTTTTCATCCAGATCGACCTGTTTGATCTCGACGTTGGTGACTTTGACGCCCCACGGGTCGGTGTGTTCGTCGAGGATCGTCTGGATGTCGACGTTGAGCTTGTCGCGCTCCGCCAGCATGTCGTCCAGATCGTGCTGGCCGAGCACCGATCGCAGCGTGGTCTGTGCGAGTTGGCTGGTCGCCTCGTAATAGTCGGCGATCTGGATCACCGCGCGCTCGGGATCGACGACGCGGAAATAGATTACCGCGTTGACCTTCACCGAGACGTTGTCGCGCGAAATGACGTCCTGCGGCGGCACGTCGAACACGACCGTGCGCAGATCAACCCGCACCAGTTGCTGAACGACCGGGATCACGATGATGATGCCCGGTCCCTTGACGCCGTAGAACCGGCCCAGAAAGAACACGACGCCGCGCTCGTATTCGCGCAGGATGTTGATCGCGCTGAACAGCAGCAACAGAAACAGCGCAATCGCGACGGCAATTCCAACCCACATGGCGAACCTCCATTCGGCTTCTTTACTTGTCATGCCGGCAAAGGCCGGCATCCAGTCAGAAATAGCGCGGTCGAAGGCCGCAACTGATCAAGATATGGATTCCAGCCTTCGCTGGAATGACGGATTTACGACTTCACGTTCCTCTCGACAGGCTCAACGTCCAACGTCAGGCCATGCATTGCGACAACCTTCACTTGCTGGCCCGTATCGACACGGCCAGTCGAACGTGCGCGCCAGATTTCGCCGTGCACGCGCACCTGCCCGGTGCCGGTGAATGCTTTGACCGGCAGCGCGATCGCACCGATCATTTCTTCTGCACCGGTGACCACTTTGCGCCGATGAGCCCGCACTGCGAATGTTATCAGCAACAACAGACAGATGCTGACCGCGGCGGCAACGCCGATGATGACCGACAGCTGAATGGTGAAGCCGGGCGCATGCGTGTTCATCAACAGCACCGAGCCGATCACAAACGCGGCGACGCCACCGATGCCGAGGCTGCCGAAGCTGGTGACGAATGCCTCAGCGACCATCAGTCCGATGCCGAGGACGATCAGGGCGAGGCCGGCGTAGTTGATCGGCAGAATCTGGAAAGCGAAGAGCCCGATCAGCAGACAGATCGTGCCGACCACGCCAGGGAAGACCAGCCCGGGGTGCGTCGCTTCGATGATGACGCCGAGGATGCCGCCGAGGAACAGCAGGTAGGCGAGCGTCGGATTGGTAATCACGCTGAGAAATTTGATACGCCAGTTCGGCTCAATCGGGCGAATCGCCAGGCCGCGGGTGTGCAGCACGACAGTCCGGCCGTCGGTCGTGACGCGGCGACCGTCGATGCGGTCGAGCAGGGCGCCGGCCGATGGCGCAATCAGGTCGATCACGTGCTTCTTGAGCGCGGCTTCAGCGGGCAGGCTGGCGGCTTCGCGCACCGCCTTTTCCGCCCAGTCAGCGTTGCGTCCGCGCTTTTGCGCCAGCGCGCGAATGTAGGCGATTGAATCGTTGAGCACCTTGCGCTGCTCGGCAGTGAGATTTTTCGACGGCGCCTTCTCGCTGCCCATCAGCGGCACCGGCGTCGCCGCGCCGAGATTGGTGGTCGGCGCCATCGCCGCGACGTCAGTGGCGTAGAGAATGTACGTGCCCGCGCTCGCGGCACGCGCGCCTTCGGGCGCGACATAGCCGACGACCGGCACCGGCGAGGCGAGAATGTGCTGGATGATATCGCGCATCGCGGTGGCGAGGCCGCCGGGCGTATCGAGCTTGAGAATGACGACGCGGGCGTGCTGTGCCGCTGCCTGGTTGAGCGCGCTGTCCACGTAGTCGCTGGTGGCGGGACCAATCGGCCCGTCGATGGTGACAACGGCCGCTTCGCCACCCACCGGCGGGCTTGCCGCGAACGCAGCCGCAATCATGCAGAAAGCAAGCAACGACAAACCGAGCCAACGCCGGGGCTGCATGGCAACATCCGGATGAACCTTCCAGCATGTAAGCAGAAACCCCCGGAATGTGCAATCGGTCACCCGCGGCAGCGGCGGATTCGCTAAGATAATCTCTTCCGGAAACCATAAGAAAGGGATTGTTTTGCGCCGCCCGGCTTTGTGCATTTGCCTCTTTGCCAGCTTGTGGCTTGCCGCCGGCGGTGCTGCGGCGGCGACCGCCGGGAAGCGGCCCAGGGTCTGCCTGGTGTTGAGCGGCGGCGGCGCGCGCGGGGCTGCGCACGTCGGCGTGCTGGAGGTGCTCGAACAGCTGCATATTCCAGTCGATTGCATCGTCGGCACCAGCATGGGTGCGATTATCGGCGGCCTGTATGCCTCGGGCATGCCGCCGAAGTTTCTCGATCATGTGCTGAGCGATCCGCAGGTCCAGGCGGCGATGGCGGAGAACCGGCCGCGCGAGTTGCTGGCCTACCGCACCAAGGAGCGCCAGGCGAACTACCTGTTCAGCCTGGAATTCGGTTACGAAGACGGCCGCTTCTATTTTCCCCGCGGCCTCGTCCGCGGCCACAGCGCACGCGAACTACTGAACTCGCTGACGCTGTGGACGCGCCCGGCGCACGATTTCAACAAACTGCCGATTCCGTTTCGCGCCGTCGCGACCGATATCGAAACAGGCAGGATGGTCGTGCTCGACCATGGCGACCTCGCCGAGGTGATGCGAGCCAGCATGGCCGTACCCGGGTTTTATTCGCCGGTGCTGCTGCAAGGGCATCTGCTGGTCGACGGCGGGTTGGTACGCAACCTGCCCGTCGGCGTCGCGCAGAAGATGGGCGCCGACATCATTATCGCCGTGGATGTCTCCACGCCACTCGCGAGCGCCGATACGCTCAACAACGTGCTCGGCCTGACGGTGCAGGTCGTCAACCTGCTGACGCGCGAGAACGTCACGGCCTCGATCACGAAGCTGGGCCCGCACGACGTCATCATTCAACCGAACCTCGACGACATCGGCGCGGTCGACTTCGACCGAATGGCGCAGGCGATCGATGCCGGGCGCGTGGCGGCAGAACGCGTGGCCAAGGCTCTCAAGCCGCTCTCGGTGTCGAAAAGCGCCTGGCAGGCCTATCTCAAGCACCAGCGCCACATGGTGCCGTTGCCGGCGAAGATCGACTTCATCCGGATCGAGGGCAACAAGGTCGTGCCGACGGCGCTGATCCGCAGCCAGATTCGCACGCGCGTCGGCAGGCCGTTCCGCCTTGGCGTATTGAAGCGCGACGTGCGCCGACTCTACGAACTCGGCGAATTCGAGCGTGTGGATTCGCAGATCGTGCGCCGCGACGGTCGTGTTGGCATCGTCTTCCGCGTCAAGGAAAAGGGCTGGAAGCCGAATTACTTCGAGTTCGGCATGAACATCATCGACGACTTCGAAGGCGACAGTTTCTACAACCTGCGCTTCGGTTTCCGCAAACCGGCGGTCAATCGGCTGGGCGGCGAGTGGGACAGCGAGTTGCAGGTCGGCCGTACGCGCCGAGCGTTTACCGGCCTCTACCAGCCGCTTGCGTACGGCAGCCCGTACTTCGTCGAACCGTCCGCGGAATACCAGAACCACACCTTCTACACATTCAGGGGTTCGACGCGCAACGCCGAATTCAGCACGCGCATGTTCCAATTGAGCGTCGACGGCGGGCGCGAACTCGGCGATGTCGGCCAGGTTCGCGTCGGGGTGACGGCCGGAAACATCGACGTCACGCCGCACGTCGGCGGCGGCAATCTGGCGCAGGCGCACCGGGATTTCGTTGGCTATGAATTCAAGCTGGGGCTGGACACGCTCGACAATTACAATTTCCCGTCGTCCGGCTTCTACCTCAATCTGCACGGCTTCACGCCGCGGCCCGGGCTGGGCGGCGACCTGAGCTACGACAAGGTCATCCTGACCGCGGGCAAAGCGTTCCATTTCGGCGCCAACAACTTCCTGATCAACACGACGATGGCGACCTCGTTCGGTACGCAGATCCCGTTCTACAACCAGTTCACGCTGGGCGGCTTCCTGTCGCTGTCCGGTCTACGCCAGGACGAGTTGCGCGGCAACCAGGCTTTCGCCGCACGAGTGATCTATTACAATCGCGTCAGCCATCTGCCGGGCGTGCTCGGAGGCGGCGTTTACATCGGCGGCAGCCTCGAAGCCGGCAACGTCTGGCAGGACCAGGGGCACAGCTATTTCAGCGGGCTGCGCTACGGCGCATCGCTGTTTGTCGGCGCCGACACCGCTATCGGGGCGCTCTACCTGGGCGCCGGCCTGTCGCAGCACAACCAGGCAGCATTTTATCTCTACCTAGGGCGGCCTTTTTGATGAAACTGGATATCTTCACCACCGGCGGCACGATCGACAAAACCTACTTCGACGCGAAGAGTGACTACAAGGTAGGCGAGTCGCAAATCGGAGCCATTCTGCACGAAGCGGCGGTGACGTTTGATTTCGAGGTGCATGCGCTATGCCGCAAGGATAGTCTCGAGCTGACAGACGAGGATCGGACCATGATCCACGACGCAGTCGCCGCGGCCGACGCCAGTCACGTGCTGATCACCCATGGCACCGACACGATGACACACACGGCTGAAAGGCTGCGCGACATTGCCGGCAAGACAATCGTGCTGACGGGCGCCCTGGCGCCGGCAAAATTCCGCGCCAGCGACGCCGTATTCAATATCGGCGGCGCGGTAGCGGCAGCACAAAGCCTGCCGGCAGGCGTTTATATTTTTATGAACGGCCAGGTATTCGAGGCGGGCAGGGTACAAAAAAACCGAGAAGCGGGACGCTTCGAGCCGGTAGCATAAAGTTCTTGTGCCGGCCACGACGGCCGACTTCTTCTCTCGCGACATAGAGCGCAGCCTTCGGGAAGTCCGCAGCACAGGATGTGCTGCGGACCCAGCGATACGTCGCATGGTTGTGGTGACTTTTGCCGAAACAAAAGTCGCCCGGCTGCCGGGCCGGAACACGGCACCCAATCAGCCCGCCGCCGCAGGCGGCAGCCTTAAATGACTTCGAACTTAATCCCCTGCGCCAACGGCAACTCAGCACTCCAATTAATAGTAGTAGTCTGCCGCCGCATATACTGCTTCCACGCATCGGACCCGGATTCACGTCCGCCGCCGGTATCCTTCTCACCACCAAACGCACCGCCAATCTCGGCGCCAGAGGTACCGATGTTGACGTTGGCGATACCGCAGTCGCTGCCGACCGCCGACAGGAAGTATTCGGCGTTCCTCAGGTCGGTGGTAAAGATCGCGGAAGACAGTCCCTGCCGCACGCCGTTATGCAGCGCGACGGCTTCCTCCAGCGTCTTGTATGACATCACGTACAGAATCGGCCCGAAGGTTTCGTGCTGGACGATCTCCCAGTCGTTCTCGGCGCGCGCGATCACCGGCTCTACGAAGTGGCCCGGGCGGTCGAGCACGTTGCCACCGCATAGCACCTTGCCGCCGGCCTTCTTGATCGCCTCGATGGCCGCTTTGTAGCCCTCGACTGCGTTGGCGTCGATCAGCGGTCCCATCAGCGTCTTGCTGTCCAGCGGATCGCCGATCGGCACCTGCTCATAGGCGTTGACGAGGCGGTTGGTCAGGTCGTCGACGATACTCTCGTGGACGATGATGCGGCGTGTGCTGGTGCAGCGCTGGCCGGCGGTGCCGACGGCACCGAACACGATCGCCGGCACGGCGAGATTCAGATCGGCGGTTTCGTCAACGATGATCGCGTTGTTGCCGCCCAGTTCGAGCAGCGAGCGGCCCATGCGCGCGGCGACCATTTCGCCGACCTTGCGGCCGATCTGGCTCGAGCCGGTGAACGACAGCAGGTCGACGCGCTCGTCCTTGACGAAGCGCTCGGCGAGGCGGTTCTCGGCGTCCACGAACAGCAAGAAGATGCCCGGATAGCCGTTGTCTTCCATCACCTTGTTGCAGATGTGCTGTACGGCGATCGCGGTCAGCGGCACCTTAGGCGACGGCTTCCAGATGGTGGCATTGCCACAGATCGCCGACAGGCATGCATTCCAGGACCACACCGCGACAGGGAAGTTGAACGCGGTGACGACGCCGACCACGCCGTACGGGTGCCACTGCTCGTACATCCGGTGGCGGGTGCGCTCGGAGTGCATCGTCTTGCCGTAGAGCATGCGCGACTGGCCGACCGCGAAATCGGCGATGTCGATCATTTCCTGCACTTCGCCGTCGCCTTCGGGCTTGATTTTGCCCATTTCCAGCGACACCAGGCTGCCCAGCGCGTCCTTGTTGTCGCGCAGCGCCTGGCCGATGAGCCGGATCGCTTCGCCGCGCTTCGGCGCCGGCGTCTCGCGCCAAGCCTTGGCGGCTGCCTGCGCCGCGGTGATGACGCGCTCGTAATCGGCGTCGCTGGCCGCTTTGACACGGGCGATCACTTCGCCGGTCGAGGGGTTGAACGATTCGAGCACCGGGCCGTCGCCCGACCAGCCTTCGGGTGTCCAGACGCCGGCGTTATCGGCTTTGAGGCCGAGCGAGGCGAGGATGGCGGCGGGGTCTTGATGGCTCATGATGCTCTGTTCCTGTAAGCGAGTGAAAACGTCTATTTTGCCACAGGCGGCCGGTCCGCCGCATTTCACGCGTGTAGGAGCGGCCGCCGGCCGCGAATATATGAATCGCGAGCGGCGCTCGCTCCTACGTGGCACGGTAAGCGGGCTGCCGCGTGACTTTTGCGTCGCCAGCGCCGACAATATGGGGTCAATACTCGTGCCTTTTTCCGAGAATGTCCGTCGACCAACCCGTCATCGATGTCGAAACGCGTCCGGCCTGGCAGCCCGAAAGCTGGCAGCGCTGGGAAGCCGGCCATCAGCCACTGTACCCGACTACCGCCGGTCTCAACGAAGTGCTGGTGCAGATTCACCGGCTGCCGGGGCTGGTGACCTGGGGCGAAACCGAGCTGCTCAAGCGCCATCTGGCCGAGGCTGCACGCGGCGAGCGCTTCGTGCTACAGGGCGGCGACTGCGCGGAGCGCTTCGAGGATTGCACCGGCGACCAGATCGCCGACAAGCTCAAAATCATCCTGCAAATGAGCCTGGTACTGATTCACGGGCTCAACAAGCGCGTCGTGCGCATCGGCCGGATCGCCGGCCAGTACGCCAAGCCGCGCTCAGCCGACACCGAGACCCGCGACGGCGTCACGCTGCCGAGCTATCGCGGCGATCTGATCAACGGCGTCGAATTCACCGAGGCGTCGCGCACGCCCGACCCGCGCCTGATGCTGAAAGGCTACGAGTGCGCGGCGCTGACGCTCAATCACATCCGCGCGCTGGTCAGCGGCGGTTTCGCTGACCTGCATCACCCGGAGTACTGGAATCTCGATTTCGTGCGCCATTCGCCGCTGGCGTCGGAATACAGCCGCATCGTCGATACGATCATGGACTCGCTGAAGTTCATGGAGACGATTTCCGGGCGGCCGCCGTCGGAAAGCCGGCGCATCGATTTCTTCACCAGCCACGAAGGGCTGCACCTGCCGTACGAGCAGGCGCAGACGCGGTTTGTCGAAGCGACCGGCCGCTGGTACAACACTTCGACGCATTTCCCGTGGATCGGCATGCGCACCTCCGATTTGGACAGCGCGCACGTCGAGTATTTTCGCGGCATCGCCAATCCGATTTCGGTCAAGGTCGGCCCGGCGACAACGCCGGAAGCCATTCTGCGGCTGATCGACGTGCTCGACCCTGAAGCCGAGCCGGGCCGCCTGACGCTGACGCACCGCTTCGGCGCCGGCCGGATTCGCGACCAGTTGCCGCCGCTGCTGCGCGCGGTTCGCAAGACCGGCCGGCGGGTGCTGTGGATCTGCGATCCGATGCACGGCAACACCGAGACGACCGCGAACGGTGTCAAGACGCGCCGTTTCGACAACATCCTGCACGAACTGGAAGCCGCGTTCGAGCTGCACGCTGAAAACGGCAGCGTACTCGGCGGCGTGCATTTCGAAATGACCGGCGAGGACGTGACCGAGTGCACCGGCGGCGCTCGCGGCCTCACCGAAGCCGACCTCAACCGGGCCTACAAGTCGGAAGTCGATCCGCGCCTCAATTACGAGCAGGCGCTTGAAATGGCAATGCGCATCGTCGCCACGCAACGTTCATAAGGGTCTCAAATGGAGTACAAGCATATCCGGCCGCCGGAAGACGGCCAGCGCATCACCGTCAACACCGATTTCAGCCTGAACGTGCCCGACCGGCCAATCATCGGCTTCATCGAAGGCGACGGTATCGGCATCGATGTGACGCCGGTGATGCTCAAGGTGGTCGATAGCGCCGTCGAAAAGGCCTACGGCAACAAGCGCAGGATCGCGTGGATGGAGTTGTACGCAGGCGAAAAAGCCACGCAAAAATACGGCGAAAACGAATACCTGCCCGATGAAACCCTGAATGCATTGCGCGACTTCGTCGTGTCGATCAAGGGGCCCTTGACGACGCCGGTGGGGCAGGGCATCCGCTCGCTGAACGTCAAGATTCGCCAGACGCTCGACCTGTACGCGTGCGTGCGTCCGATCCGCTATTTCCCCGGCGTATCGACGCCGATGAAGGATTCCGAGCTGACTGACATGGTCGTGTTCCGCGAAAATACCGAGGACATTTACGCCGGCATCGAGTGGGCGGCCGGCACCCCCGAGGTGCATGAAGTCATCCACTTCCTGCAGGGGAAGATGGGCGTCACCGAAATCCGCTTCCCGTCGAGCTCGGGCATCGGCGTCAAGCCCGTGTCGCGCGAAGGTTCACAGCGTCTCGTGCGCAAGGCGATCAATTACGCAATCGCCAATGATCGCTCGTCGGTCACGCTGGTGCACAAGGGCAACATCATGAAGTTTACCGAGGGCGCGTTCCGTACCTGGGGCTATCAGGTTGCCACCGAGGAATTCGGCGCGGTCGAGATCGACGGCGGGCCGTGGCGCCAGTTCAAAAACCCGCGCACCGGGCGCGAGATCGTCGTCAAGGACATCATCGCGGACAACTTCCTGCAGCAGATTCTGCTGAGCCCGGAAGACTACGACGTGATCGCGACGCTCAACCTGAACGGTGACTACATTTCCGACGCGCTGGCCGCGCAGGTCGGCGGCATCGGCATTGCGCCCGGCGCCAACATTTCTGATGCCATCGGCGTATTCGAAGCGACCCACGGCACCGCGCCGGGGCAAGCGGGCAAGGATCGCGTCAACCCCGGCTCGTTGATCCTGTCGGCGGAAATGATGCTGCGCTACATCGGCTGGCACGAAGCTGCCGACAAGATCATTGCCGGTGTCGCCAAGACCATCGCCAACAAGACGATGACCTACGATCTGGCGCGACTGCGCGAAGCCATTCGCGCACCCAAACGCGGTGACAGAAATGTCGAAGAAGACATGCAACAGCTCATTCCCGGTGCGACGCTGGTCGGCTGCCGCGGCTTCGGCGACGCGATTATCGCGAACATGGACTAGAACGCGCCGCTGGCACCCGGGAAGACAACCGGCGATTCGAAGCCGTCTTTCGACACGCTTGCCACGCCGAAATACCAGTTGTCGATAACGAGGTTTTTCAGCGTGTACTGCGTCGTCTTGCCGCCCCAGCGCGAGTGCTGCCACATCGGCGCGGCGGTACGCCGCCAGTAAATCCTGTAGCCCGACAGGTTCGAGGCTTTGCCCGAATCGATCGACTTCCAGCTTAACGTCGTGTCCGGCGAAAGGCCGCCCTTGATCGAAACCTTTGAAGGCGGCGGTGGCGCCCAGGCCATCGACGCAATTGCGATCGCGTTTGCAGCCGTCATGTTCGTCAGGAATGGAATACTGACGAACTTGATGAGGTCGCCGTACTGCACGCCATTCACCTTGCGCACGTCCTGGTGCTGGTGACGCCAGTTTTCGTGCGTCTCGTTCATGCGTACCGCCGGAAAGCCATCGCGGTTGAACGCAATCTGGTCGCCGCCCCGCATGTAGCGGTCCTGACGATACATCAGCATCAGGTGAAAGTTGGGGATGTATTCGTTCGCCAGTCGCGTGATGTAGCGCGCGACTTCGCGTGACGGCGAGTCGACGAAACCGCCCGTGTAGCGCAGCGTGCGCAGCGCCTTGTCGCTCAGGTTGTCCTTGACCGCTTCCGAAAAAATCCGCCCGGTGGTCGTATCCACGACGCCATCGCTGCCCGATGCGTTGCCGATCATATCGTTGTTGATGTTAGTTTCGACGTCCCAGCCTTGCTTCTTCGCGTAATCGGCTATGATGCGCCCGCCGTACAGGCCTTGCTCCTCACCGGAATCGGCGGAGTAGACGATGGAAGCGTTAAACTTGTAGTGGCTCAAAACCCGCGCGACTTCAATCATTGCCGCGATGCCAGAACCGTCATCGTCCGCGCCGGGCGAGAATGAATTCACATTCATCACGTCCGACACCCGGTTGTCGAGATGCGCCGTCATGACGATGTGACGATTCGGATCGCTCTTGCCGCGCTGAATTGCCACCACGTCGACGATCTCGACACCGTTCGGCGCACGGCGACCCTTGAAGTGCCGGCGCAGCATCTTGACCTCGAGACAGCCGCCACACTGCTTCGAAATCTCCTCGAACTGCTGCCGGACCCAGCGGCGCGCGGCGCCGATACCGCGCGTGTCGGATTTCGTTTCCGACAATGAATTGCGCGTTCCAAAGCCGACCAGCTTCTCGAGGCTGTTGTGCAGATTGGCGGGCTCGACCCCATTAACGATCTCGTGAAGTACCGGCTGCGACCCCGGTGGGGCGGAATTTGCCGGAGGCGCGGCGATTGCCGCGAGCGGGGAGGCCAGGATAGCAATCAGGCCGGGAAGACTGTATTTATTCACTAAGGCGCTCCGTCAGAACGGATGTTCATGGTAGCTTGGACCTATACATACGTGCCACATCGACTTACTTGCCGATGTATCGCCCGAAGAACGCCAGGAGCTTCTTCGCCAATTCGCGCTGGTCGTTCACACGAAAAAAACCGTGGCCTTCGTCCGCCTTGTATAGGTA
>DASSJY010000001.1:0-52050 GCA_035690945.1 Gammaproteobacteria bacterium | reverse complement strand
AAGCCACTACCCGAAGCGCCGAATTCGCCTGTCTGTCGTTCAAGTGAACCACCGTTGGGGCAGGGTTTGACCTCGCCTGGTTCCGTCAGAGTGGACATGGCTGGGCACTTCCAAGAGATCTAACGCCGCGGTTCAGCGGCGGGCCGCGCAGCGGACCGTCCGCTGCAACCGGTTGTTAGACGCTCGCGCGCCGGTACTGCATGGCGACCGCGCCGCTGCGAAGCGGCTTTGCCGAGACCAACTCCAGCCGTCGCGTGCTAAGGAGTCCTCTCTGGTACAGAGTCGGACCGTGGCCGACGATCCTGGGGTGGACGAGAAACTTGTACTCATCGATCAGATCCAGCCGGTCCAACTCGGTCGCGAGCTTGCCGCTACCGAGTAGCACGCCGGCAGGGGTCGCATCCTTGAGCTTCTGCACGCTCGTACGCAAGTCGCCGGCAATATGGTGACTGTTGGTCCACGGGAAGTCCGCTCGCGTCGACGACACCACATACTTCGGCTTGGCCTCCAGCTTGACCGCCCATTCGCGCATCGCCGGCGGCGCCTCCACATCGTCGCGGGCGACCGCCGGCCAGTAACCCTCCATCATCTCGTAGGTGACGCGGCCCCACAGCATCGCCCCGCACTCGTCCATTAGGCGGGTGAAGAAGGCGTGCGTCTCATCGTCCGCGATTCCCTCCTGGTGGTCGACGCAACCGTCGAGGGTGACGTTGATGCTGAAGGTCAAGAGCCCCATTGCGACGAGTCTACTCCGGGTTGGGGGTCCGAGGGACTGTCACTTGTCTATGAGTACCCCCGCAGCGGCCAACGCCCGAGCTCAGCCGCCAGCAGCCCGCGTAGCGGGATGGCGGTCGGCTGCAGCGACCTGTTGGGCGCCACTCTTCTTCATCCTAAGCAAGAACACAGCCGCGAGCATGTACCACGAAAAAAACAGGCTAAAAATGATTCTCTGAACCAAACCCGGCGAACTTGAGAAGGCACCTAGCGCCACGGCGAGGAACAGGCAACCGATCGCTACCAGAATCCCCATGCTCAACCATTTCAACGGTTTTGGTGCGCGCCGAAAGATGATGGAGAACAGCCCCAAAAGCCAGACGACGGGGGCGCTTACGGCAAAGAAGAGATGGGTACGGGTCAAGGTCGTGCTTAGGTCCGGGTTCGGGTTGGCACCCAACGTCATCGTCAGCGGAGTCGCAGTTCCGACAAACAGCAGCGCAGTAACGAGCAGGAGAATCCATCCGTGCGCCCGCTCTTTAAGTATTGCCCGGTAACCGACGGCGAAAGCGAGGAGAAGCAAGCCCGTTATACCGAAACCGCACACGTCCATCCACACCCCGTGGGGCGCGCCAAGGGCGCCAAGTTCACTCACGGCCTTGTGCAGATAGCTGTAGCGCGGCCGGAGAAGATCGAGAAAGATCATCCAGAAGAAGATCCAGGGCATGGCGGCAATGCCGGCCAATACAAACTTGCGGCCGCGGGTCATGAGTTGTACCATTTAGTTAGGCACACTAACTATAATGAGTTCCCATGCAAAAAGTCAACACGCGGCCTGAACCGTCGAGCGAGCATGTCGCCAACGCCCTGGCTATGCTGGCAGCACAACTCCCCCGGGTACTGCGGGCCAGAGACTCGAAACCACAACTCATGCCGGCCGAGTTATCGGCACTGGCGGTACTCGTACACGGCGGCGCAATGAACCTCAAGGAGCTGGCCCGCCACGAACAAGTGACACCCGCCTCCATCTCGAGAACCGCCCGTGTGCTCGAGGCGAAGAAACTCATTTCACGCCAGAAAGACAAGCTGGACGCGCGCGGGTCGATTGTGCAGCCAACTCGTGAAGGTGCGCGGGTGTTTCACGAAGGGCATGCGCGAAAGCTGGCCCCTCTGGTGCAATGGATCGATCAGTTACCGCCTGTCAGCAGGCAGAGATTGGGAAGCGTGGTCGACATTCTGGAAGCCGTTGCCCTATTGGATTCGGAAGCACTTCGTTTGTGACGCCCAACGCCCGAGCTAACCTGCCGCCGGAGCGCGAAGCGCGGAGGGAACTTTAACCGCGCCAGCGGTTAAAACGGTCAGGTTGGGCGACTTGTTCGGTGTATGTGGAAAGCGAACCAACGCGAGAACCGCACTCGTATGGGTGGCGAAGCTCCGGCGCGGCGCAGGGCCTTCGAACTAGCCAAGGCCGCAGTCAGCAGAACTCCGTCGGGTGGGGTGGATGTCCATCGCTTCCTCCTAATTGATAATTTCGCCCATGCCTGTTTCGATGCGACTTCTCAATTGTTGGATGAACGCTGAGTCGTAAGATTCCCAGCTTTCAAGTTCGCCAATGACCTTTAAGGGGAACTCGCTTCGGTATGATTGTGTTGGGTTGCCTGGGAACTTTTTGTTCGTGACGTTTGGATCATCTTCAAATTTTCCTGTCGGTGCAACGATATAAACTCGTGGTCTTCCATCGCCTTTAGCTATTTCAGCAGCAAGACCAGCTCCCTTTGGCAAGGCTGTGAAATAGATGTGATTCATCACAACGCTATCGTCGTAGTTGGATTTGAAGCCCGAGGTCAGCAAATCGCCGACCGATAACTTTGCCTTTGTGCCGTGGTAGAACGGACCATCCACCAAATTGCAATTTTCATGGGAGACTGGAGTCCACTCATCATTATGCATTGTCCTGGTTGCCTCAAGTTTCCTGCCCTACCGACAGAGCGGCGATTCTAGCTCTCGCATTGCCTCTTGCCGCAAGCCCCCGTGGATGGTATAAATTTATAGTGGGAGGCGTAGCGCGCCTCCTTTCTTGTTTTTCACGCTGTGGCATCTCTCGTGGTGGACACCGCTTTGTCCAAAATCACCTAACGCCTTAGCTCACCTGCCGCCGGAGCTGGCGAAGCCAGCGTAGGGAACTTTAACCGCGCCAGCGGTTAAAGCGGTCAGGTGCAGCGCAATGTTGGGCATTACTCGAACCGCTTCGATGTTCCGTCGCCGAATAAGACTTTTTTTGCCGAAAAGACTACGTTCATATTTCGTACTTTTGCAGCACGTAGCGTTCGTTGTGCGTCATCCAGTGAATTGTAGGTAATATAGCCGTCCCAATTCATAGTTGTTCCAGCGTTTACGGGATCATTGATAGCTAAGTGCAAGTCCAATATTTTATTGCCGAGTAGGTCGGAGAAGGTTACAACCCCACCGAATGCGCGAATATCCTTCTTGGTGCGATTCTTAAACGACAACGTGAATGTAATGGCGTCCTCGATGCGTCCGCTTTGATAATCGTGAGGACGAAAACCTTTGGTAATCAATGTGACGCTAACGGGCTGTGGAACCGCTGGCTTAGATACGGTTGTGTTCGAGTCACGTTTGGGTTCGTTATGAGACGATACGTCTAGGGCAGACGCAAAATTCTGTTGTAGCCCATCGGCAGCCGTTTGTATGGCGGAGCGTATTTCATATTTCAGATATTCGCGCCCAGCAAAAAAGCCGATGACCAAGCAAACTACAGCCACGGCAACATAACCCAGAACTGTTTTGTATGATTTCATTTTATCTTCTCCCTATCCTATGTATGCCCAACGCCTATTCGACACCCTAAACAGGTGCATAATCCACTGCCCCGTGGTGCATAACTCTGGACATACGCCGAAAGATCAAGCGTTTATGGCGAGACCTGTTGATTAGGCACCCTAATTAATTCATCAAGTCCGAACTCCGAATACCTGTGCATCAAGGTCCGGAAATCCGGGGAAACCATACAACCTTTTCCGCAACCGATGCCACCCTTGCCTGTCACTGTAAGGTCGGTAGTGCCTCATCGGTGCGTCAATTGACAACTGTCAGGTTGCCGTGTCAGCCTCCGTCGCGCTGCCACCGAGGTTGTCGTGATGAAATCGTTCGTGTTCGCCACCGCACTTTCAGCCGTCTTGCTTTCCGTTATGTGGAGCGCTCCCGCGCTCGCCGCAGACATCACGAGGCCATTCCCGGGCACGCTCGCCGTGAAAGTCGACCTGACACAGGCGGCGCGCAAGCTCTATTTTGTGCACGAGACTATCCCGGTCAAAGCCGGCGCGCTGACGCTGTATTACCCGAAATGGCTGCCGGGGTACCACTCGCCCAGCGGGCCGATCCTGGACGTGGCGGGCCTGGTGTTCAAGGCCAATGGCAAACGGCTGCCCTGGCGTCGCGATCTCGCGGACATGTACGCGATCCATCTGACGATCCCGGCGGGCGTCAGCACCCTGAATATCGCCTTCGACTTTTTGTCGGCCACCCATAATCGTGGGCTCGGCGACGGCGACCTGTCACAGAGCCCCGACATCTCCGATCTCCAGTGGAACCAGGTCGTCTTCTACCCGGCGGGGCACGCATCGAAGGCCATCACCCTCCAGCCGAGCATCGCGCTGCCGAAGGGCTGGCATTTTGCTTCCGCGTTGGTGCCGCATACGGGTATGGGCGGCGGCGAAGCCCGGTGGATTCAGTTCGCCCCGGTCACGCTCAACAACCTCGTCGATTCACCGGTCATGTCCGGCCGGTATTTCAAGCAAATCAGCCTGGCGCCGGGCGCCAGGGTTCCGGTCATGCTGGACATGGTTGCGGATGCGCCGTCGGACCTCGCCATCACGCCGAAGCAGATCGAGGATTTCAGGCATCTGGTGACGCAGGAAAACCGAATGTTCGGCGCGCACCACTACGGCAGCTATCATATGTTGCTGACGCTCTCCGATCATATCTCCGGGCTGGCCCTGGAGCACCACCAGTCTTTCGATATTCGAACGGACGCGGACTTCCTCACGGACCCGCAGTCCTTCCTGGCAGGTGCAACGGATGTCCCGCACGAATATACCCACTCGTGGAACGGCAAGTACCGCCGGCCGTACGATTTGTGGACGCCGGATTTCAATTCGGTGCCGATGAAGGACGACTTGTTGTGGGTGTACGAGGGGCTGACGCAGTACTGGGCGACGGTGATGGCGGCGCGCGCCGGCTTCTGGACACCGGCCGAGTTCCGCCAGGCGCTGGCGATGACGGCGGCGGCGATGGACCACGAGGCGGGGCGCACTTGGCGGTCGCTGCAGGACGTCGCCGACATGGCGTCGATGTTGTATTACGTGCCGTCCGGCTGGCACAACTGGCGGCGCGGCACGGACTTCTATCCGGAGGGCGTGCTGCTGTGGCTGGATGTGGACACGAAGATCCGCGAGCTGAGCCACGACCGGCGCTCGCTGGACGACTTCGCGCGCCTTTTTTACGGCATGGATAACGGCAGTTACGTTACGAAGACCTACACCTTCGATGATGTGGCGAATGCGTTGAACCAGGTGCAGCCGTATGACTGGGCGACGTTCCTGCACCACATCCTGAATACGCACCGGTACCATGCGCCGCTCGCCGGCATCACCCGTGGCGGCTATAAGCTGGTCTACACCCGCACGCCGTCGAAGATGTGGAAAGCGGGCGCCGCAGGGGCGGGTGTCAATGCGATGTACTCGGCGGGGTTCAGGGTGAACGGCCAGGGCGAGGTGACGGATGTGCTGTGGAACGGCCCGGCCTTCAAGGCCGGCCTGATCCCGGGCATGCGGATTACAGCGGTGGACCGCAAGTCGTTTTCGTCCGACGTGTTGAAGGATGTTATCGAGACAGCCCGGGGGTCGAAGGCGCCGATTACGTTGCTGGTGAAGAACGCCGGGCAGTACCAAACGCTGGCGGTCGATTACCATAACGGCCTGCGGTACCCGCACCTGGAGCGGGTCAAGGGGATGCCGGATTATCTCGGCCGGATTGTCGCGCCGCTCGGGGAATAACCGAGAGTCCTTTATTGACAATAAGTTGGCTTCACTGCTAACTTGATCCGATTAGCTGCTGAGAATGGTGTCGCGCGCATGATGGTCGGCTGTCGCTGGGCAAAGTTCCGGGTTGCCGGTATTGTTTTTTTCGCCGCGCTGCTCGCGGCCTGTGCGACTGCACCGGTACAGGAAATGAGCGACGCGCGCCAGGCGATCGTGGCGGCGAAGCAGGCCGGGGCGTCGCAGGAGGCGCCGGCCGAGCTGGCCAGGGCGCAGCACTACCTGCAGAACGCCGAGCAAGCTTTGCAGCACCATGACTTCGGCCGGGCTCGCGCGAGCGCCGAAAAGGCCAAGGAAGCCGCCTCCGGGGCGCTGCGCGTCAGCCGCCGCTTTAACGACGAAAAGCCTGCCGACGAGCCAAATTCTCCGCCCGAATCCCTTTAGATTTCAATGGCTTGGCGGAAAGCTTGCAAGTTGATCCCGCCGATGCTAGTGTGAAATGCCAATAATGAGGAGGGAAAACAATGTCTAACCATCCCTACAGACAATTAGCGATCGCGGCGATTGCTGCGGCTGCTCTGGCCGGCTGCGCAAGCACGCCGAAACCGCCTCCCACGTCACAACCTAGCGCGTCCACGCAACAGGCCATTCAGGACGCGCAGATGGCGATCAACAACACGCAGCAGCCCTGCACCGGCACGGGCAACGCCAACGATCTGCTGCAGCAGGCGCAACAGGCGGCTTCGGCCGGCAACGACGCGCGTGCGCAGGATCTCGCCCATCAGGCGAAGCAGGCGGTCCAGCAGGCCGTCAACAACTGCTATCTCGACCTGGCGCGCGAGCAGCTCGCCCAGGCGCAGCGTTACACGAACCTGAGCAGCGACCAGATGGACCGGCTCAACCAGGGCCAGCAGGCGATTCAGAATGGCGAAGGCCAACGCGCCTACGAAACCCTGAGCCAGCTCAACTCCGAGCTGCAGGCCGCGAACACGACGTACAACGTCAAGCGCGGCGACAGCCTGTGGTCGATTGCCGGTCAGTCCGACGTGTACAACAATCCGTGGGAATGGCCGCTGATCTACAAGGCGAACAGCAACAAGATCAACGACGCGGACCTGATCTTCCCGAATCAGGAGTTCTCGATTCCGACGTATCCGAGCCAGCAGGCGGTGAACGCGGCGACGCAGCACGCGAAGACTCGCGGTTCCTGGCACGTCGGGCAGGTCGAGCAGTCGGACAAGCAGTACCTGCAGAATGCGCCGACCGGCGCGTCCAATTCCGACTCCGACTCGATGCATTGATCCGAACCGCTTTAAAGCGATTCAAGGGCTCCTTCGGGAGCCCTTTTTTTGTCTAAAATTGTCATTCCCGCGACAGGGGAAACAACGGAGTGGCTAATGAGTCGGTGTCGAAGATTTACCGTTTCCGGCCGCGTTCAGGGCGTGTTCTTTCGCGCGAGCACGCGGGCCGAGGCGGAGCGGCTTGGGATTACCGGGTATGCGGTCAATCTGGCCAATGGCTGTGTCGAGGTGCTGGCGTGCGGGGAGGCGCAGGCGCTGGATGAACTGGCGGCGTGGCTGCGGCATGGGCCGGAGCGGGCGGAAGTCGATGGGGTGGAGGTGGAAGAGGTCGAACGCGACGTGCCGCAGGGGTTTGTGACCCGCTGATTATTCCCGGTACCAGGTATGGCGCAGCGCCGACAATACCTTGTCCGAATACGTATACCGATTAACGCTGCCGTTGTAGCGCGCCAGCGCTTCGCGTAAATCCCCGTCCGCCTGGTTCAGGTAGTAGTGCAGAATCGTGCAGCCGATCGCCAGGTTGGTTTCCGGCTCGAACAGGTTGGCGTCGGGCTTGCCGATTTCCCTGAGCCAGAACGGCATCACCTGCATGAAACCTTCGGCGCCGGCCGAGGAAATCGCGAAGCGGCGAAAATTGCTTTCGACCTGGATGACGGCGAGCACGAGTTCCGGCGGCACATCGGCGCGCTTGGACTCGGCGTGCACGAGGCGCAGGAATTTGAGGCGCTTCGCCGCGTCCGGCATTCGCGGCTTGAGCCGCGTGGACATGTCCATCAGCCAGACCTGGGCGGCGAAGCGGTCGTCGAAGCTGGTGCTGGCGGCGACGGCTTTTTTGACCAGGGCGACGAGTTCGGGCGAGGGCTTGGTGGTGGTGCCGGCAAAGGCGGGCGACGCTGCGGCCAGGCCGATCAAGGCCGGAACGAGGCAGCACCGACGGAATTTCTTCAACGAAGCCGGCACGTTCAAGAGCCCTTCGACAAGCTCAGGTTGAACGGCTCAAACGTGCACCTACCTCTTCCATAAGGAAATCCACAATCCGGTCGCGGTCGATGTCGCTGCTGTCGGCGTCGCGCCGTGCCTTGTATTCGACCTTGCCGGCGGCCAGGCTGCGCTCGCTCAGCACCACGCGGTGCGGGATGCCGAGCAGGTCGGCGTCGCCGAACATGACGCCCGGGCGCAGATCGCGGTCGTCGAGGACGGTTTCGATGCCTTTGGCCATGAGGGCATCATAAAGCTGGTCGGCCGCGGCCGAGACTTCGGGCGATTTTTTCCGGTTCAGCGGCAAGATCGCGACCGTGAACGGCGCCAGCGCCTGCGGCCAGATGATGCCGCGGTCGTCGTGGTTCTGTTCGATCGCCGCGGCGACGGCGCGGCCGACGCCGATGCCATAGCAGCCCATCAGCAGCGTGCGCTCGCGACCGTCGGCGTCGAGCACGGTGGCGTGCATCTTTTCGCTGTACTTGGTGCCGAGCTGGAAGATGTGGCCGACTTCGATGCCGCGCGCGATGCCGAGCTTGCCGCGGCCGTCCGGGCTGGCGTCGCCGGCGACGACTTCGCGAATGTCCGCCGTTTGCGGCTCGGCGAGATCGCGGTTCCAGTTGACGCCGACGTAGTGTTGGCCGGGCTCGTTCGCGCCGCAGATGAAATCCGCCAGCACGAGCGCCTCGCGGTCGGCGACGATCGGAATGTTGAGACCGACCGGGCCGATGTAACCGGGCTCGGCGCCGAGTTCGCTGCGCACGCGCTCGGGTTTGGCAAGCGTCAGCGGCTTGGCGACCTGGTCGAGCTTTTCCGCCTTGATGTAGCTGATGGTGTGATCGCCGCGCAGCAGCAGCGCGACGAGGCCGCCGTCCGCGCCGTCGACGATCAGCGTCTTGACGCACTGTGCCGGCTCGACTTCGAGGTAGCGGCTGACTTCTTCGATCGTGCGGCAGTCGGGTGTGTCGACCGCGACCATGGATTGTGTGGAGGCGGGACGCGCGCCGGTCGGCGCGAGCGCTTCGGCCATTTCGATGTTGGCGGCGTAGTCGCTGCCGTCCGAGAACACGATCGCGTCTTCGCCCGAATCCGCCAGCACGTGAAACTCGTGCGAGAAGTTGCCGCCGATGTCGCCGCTGTCGGCGCGCACCGCGCGAAAGTCCAGCCCCAGGCGCGTGAAGATGCGGGTGTAGGCCGCGTGCATGCGGTCGTAGCTCGCCTGCATCGAGGCCTCGTCGAGGTCGAACGAGTAGGCGTCCTTCATGATGAATTCGCGCGCGCGCATCACGCCGAAGCGCGGCCGGATCTCGTCGCGGAACTTGGTCTGGATCTGGTACAACGTGACCGGCAGTTCCTTGTACGAGCGCAGTTCCTGGCGCACGACGTCGGTGATGACTTCCTCGTGCGTCGGGCCGAAGCAGTACTCGCGCTCGGCGCGGTCGGTGATGCGCAGCAGCAGCGGGCCGTACTTGTCCCAGCGGTCGGACTCGCGCCACAGCTCCGCCGGCTGCACCGCCGGCATCAGCACTTCGAGCGCGCCGGCACGGTTCATCTCCTCACGGACGATGGCCTCGACCTTGCGCAGCACGCGCAGACCCCACGGCATCCAGGTGTAAAGGCCGGTGGCGAGCCGCCGGATCAGCCCGGCGCGCAGCATCAACTGGTGGCTGACGACTTCCGCGTCGGCGGGCGTTTCCTTGAGGGTGAAGACCGGAAATTGGCTGAGGCGCATGGTGGCGTTGTTGTGTTGTGTGCGTTAAACCCGACATTCTAGCATTGCTCATTTATGCCAGAATAGGCGCCATGCTTTACGACTCAGACATCGATATAGCCCCGATTCTGGCGCGCAGAGTCGCCGTCCTCGGCTACGGCTCCCAGGGCCGTGCCCAGGCGCTGAACCTGCGCGATTCGGGCGTGGACGTGACGGTCGGCCTGCGGCCGGGCTCTCCGAGCCGTGCCCGGGCAGCCGACGACGGCCTTGCCGTGGCCGACATGGCCGACGCGGCGGCGGAAGCCGCCGTGGTCGTCATGCTGACGCCCGACGAGGTTCAGCCGAAGGTCTATCGCGCGATCGAGCCGGCGCTGGAGTCGGGCGCTGCATTGTTGTTCGCGCACGGCTTCAACATCCATTATCGGCGCATCGAGCCGCGCGGGAACCTGGATGTCGTGATGGCCGCACCGTTCGGCATCGGCGACAAGTTGCGCTCGCTGTACGAGGCCGGACAAGGCACGGCGGGTATGGTGGCGGTGGCGGCCGATGTAACCGGCGAGGCGAGGGCTGTCGCGCTTGCCTATGCCAGGGCGATCGGCCTCGGCCACGGCGGCGTCGTCGAGACCACGTTCGCCGAGGAAACCGAAACCGACCTGTTCGCCGAGCAGGCGGTGTTGTGCGGCGGCCTGACGCACCTGGTCGAGGCGGCGTACGAGACGCTGGTCGCGGCGGGCTATGCGTCCGAAATCGCCTATTTTTCGTGCCTGCACGAGGTCAGCCTGATGGCCGACGTGATGCAGCGGAAGGGCATCGCGGGCATGCGCGAGTCGATTTCGAGCACGGCGGCATATGGCGACGCGACGCGCGGGCCGCGTGTCATTAACGGGCCGTCGCGCGCGGCGATGCGGGCGATGCTGGATGAGATTCGCGACGGGAGTTTTGCCGCCGAGCTGGCGGACGAGATCGAGGCGGGCAAGCCGACGCTTGCGGCCTATCGGCGGGAGTCGCAGGCGCATCCGATTGAGGCGGTGGGCCGTGAACTGCGCAAGAACGGAGCTTCCCATGAACGATAAGCGTGTAATACGGCCGGCCCCGTGGCAGGATGGTCGATCAGCGGAACCTGACGAAGCGACGATGTACGACGAGTCCCGGCCCGACGAGGGCGAAGAAAACGCCCGCCAGCGGCGGCGCGGCATTTACCTGCTCCCGAACCTGTTTACGACCGGCGGCCTGTTCGCGGGCTTTTACGCGATCATCGCGGCGATGGCGGGGCATTACGAACTGGCCTCGATCGCGGTCTTTATCGCGATGCTGATGGACGGGCTGGACGGGCGGGTCGCGCGGCTGACGCACACCGAAAGCGCGTTCGGCGAGCAGTACGACAGCATTGCCGACATGGTGTCGTTCGGGCTCGCGCCGGCGCTGGTGATGTACCAGTGGGCGCTGCACGGGCTCAACGAGTACGGCTGGATGTGGGCCAAGGTCGGCTGGCTGGCGGCATTTGTTTATGCGGCTGCCGGCGGCTTGCGGCTGGCGCGCTTCAACGCGCGCGTACACGTCGTCGACAAGCGCTATTTCCAGGGGCTGCCGATCCCGTCCGGCGCGGGGCTGGTTGCCGGCGGCGTCTGGCTCGGCCAGAGCTTCGGCATCAACGGCGAGAACGTGATGTTCCCGGCGCTGGTGCTGACGGTATGCGCGGGCCTGTTGATGGTCAGCAGCATTCCGTACTACAGCTTCAAGGGTCTGAACCTGCGCGGGCGAGTGCCGTTCACGTACATCCTGGTGGTGCCGCTGATTTTCATTTTCATTGCGCTGAGTCCGCCGAAGACGTTGTTCGGGGTGTTTCTCGCTTACAGCCTGTCCGGGCCGGTTTTGTGGCTGTGGCGGTTCTACCGCCGGCGGCGGATCGCGCGGCGGTTGGATGAGCATCGGGATTGAATGAGGACGGATGACGATTTAAGGGCCATGGATCGAGTTAAGGTCGACATGCTCAACGCCATGGGTATCACCGTGTGGGTGCCGCGCGATGCCGCGCCGGCGACAGCCGAGCCCGTAGTCGAACCGCCGCCGGCACCCGCGCCGAAGGCAGCCCAGGTCAAACCGTCGCCCGCGCCCGCACCGGACCCGGGCACAGCCACCATGACCTGGGCCGCGCTCGAAGCCGCGGTCGCCCAATGCACCGCCTGCCGCCTCCATGCCACGCGTACCCAAACGGTGTTCGGTGTCGGCAATCGCAGCGCCGAATGGATGATAATAGGCGAAGGACCGGGATACGAAGAGGACAAGCGCGGCGAGCCATTCGTCGGCCCCGCAGGGAAGCTTTTGAACGCGATGCTGCAAGCGACCGGCCGCGCGCGCGAGGACGTGTACATCGCCAACGTCGTCAAGTGCCGGCCGCCGGAAAACCGCAACCCGCAACCGGACGAAGCGGCGCGCTGCGAGCCGTTTCTCGCGCGCCAGATCGCGCTGATCCGGCCGAAGGTGATCCTTGCCGTCGGCAAGGTCGCCGCCAACAATCTGCTCGGCACCGAAGCGAGTCTTGCACGGCTGCGCGGAAAGGTGCATCGTCATCCGAAGTTCGATATTCCGATCGTCGTCACGTATCACCCTGCTTACCTGTTGCGCCAGCCCCAGGACAAACGCAAGAGCTGGATGGATTTGAAACTCGCCATGGAGGTGACCGCATGATTGCCTGGCCGCACACGGACACGCCCGACTTTCGGCGCATGATGCGCGACGACCTCGGCGCAGTGATGGCGATCGAACGCGAGTCCTACCGCTTCGGGTGGACGCGCGGTATTTTCGAGGACTGCCTGCGCATCGGCTACGAGTGCTGGACGCTGATCGAGGACGAGGAGATTGTCGGCTACGGCATCATGTCGTTCGCGCCCGGCGAGGCGCATATCCTCAACCTTTGCGTCGATCCCCGCCGCCAGCGCCGGGGCTACGGCCGGACGATCATGGAGCACCTGATCACGCTCGCGATCGAGCAAGGCGCGGCGCGCATGTGGCTCGAAGTGCGCCCGTCGAACGACGCCGCAAGGCGGCTGTACAAGTCGCTGGGGTTCAAGCAGGCCGGCCGGCGGCGCGCCTATTATCCGGAAGAGAAGGGGCGCGAGGATGCGCTGGTGCTGTCGCGGCGCCTGAATCGGTCGCTGCGATAATTCTTGTCCCCTCTCCCGACGCGAGAGGGAGTAAGAGCGCGTTCTGCTAAAATAAGCCGTTTCCCTGATTCCGCGATTCCATGCCCACACTTCACGACGACATCGCCCGTCGGCGCACGTTCGCGATCATCTCGCACCCGGACGCCGGCAAGACCACTCTCACCGAGAAGCTGCTGCTGTTCGGCGGCGCGATCCAGATGGCCGGCACGATCAAGGGCCGCAAGGCCGCGCGCCATGCGACGTCCGACTGGATGGCGCTGGAGCAGCAGCGCGGTATTTCGGTGACGTCGTCGGTGATGCAGTTTCCTTACAAGGATCGCGTCGTCAACCTGCTCGACACGCCCGGCCATGAGGACTTTTCCGAAGATACCTACCGCACACTGACGGCGGTCGATTCGGCGTTGATGGTGATCGACTGCGCCAAGGGCGTCGAGCCGCGCACGATCAAGCTGATGGAAGTCTGCCGGCTGCGCGACACGCCGATCTTTACGTTCATCAACAAGCTCGACCGCGAAGGTCGCGAGCCGATGGAACTGCTGGACGAGGTCGAGCAGGTGCTCGGCATTCGCGCCGCGCCGGTGACCTGGCCGCTGGGCATGGGGCGCGCGCTGCGCGGTATTTATCATCTCGCCAACGACACGATTCACGTCTACGCGCCGGAGAAAGGCGGGCGGCTCGGACAGACCCGGATTATCGAAGGCCTGGCGAGCGCCGAAGCCAATGAGTTGCTCGGCGACCGGGTCGACGAGATGCGCGAGGAGATCGAGCTCGTGCGTGGCGCGGCGCATCCGTTCGAGCTGGACGCATATCTCGCGGGCGACCTGACGCCGGTGTTCTTCGGTTCGGCGATCAACAACTTCGGTGTGCGCGAACTGCTGGATGCGTTCGTCGAAACCGCGCCGTCGCCGCGACCGCAGCCGGCGATCGAGCGCAAGGTCGAGCCGGGCGAAGACAAGCTCACCGGCTTCGTGTTCAAGGTACAGGCGAACATGGACCCGGCGCACCGCGATCGTATCGCGTTTCTGCGCGTCTGTTCGGGGCGCTACACGCCGGGTACGCGCGTACGCCACGTCCGGCTCGAGCGCGACATGAAGATTCCCGACGCGCTGACATTCATGGCCGCCGAACGCGAGCATGTCGAATCGGCCTGCGCCGGCGACATCATCGGCATTCACAACCACGGCACGATCGGCATCGGCGATACGTTCACGCAGGGCGAGGCGCTGCAGTTCAGCGGTATCCCCAATTTCGCGCCGGAGTTGTTCCGCCGCGTGGTGCTCAAGGACCCGCTGCGGAGCAAGGCGCTCAACAAGGGGCTTGACCAATTGTGCGAGGAGGGCGCGACTCAGGTGTTCCGGCCGCTGGCGAGCAACGACCTGATCCTGGGTGCCGTCGGCGTGCTGCAGTTCGATGTCGTCGCGTACCGGTTGAAAGAAGAATACGGCGTGCAGGCGCAGTTCGAGAGCGTGCCGGTGGCGACTTGTCGCTGGATCGATTGCGACGACGCCAAGCGCCTCGACGAGTTCGAGCGCAAGAACCAGCAGCACCTCGCGCGCGACCACGGCGGCTTTCTGGTGTACATTGCACCCAGTATGGTTAACCTGCAGTTGACGATGGAGCGGTGGCCGGACGTCAAGTTCAGGGCTACGCGGGAGCATCAGAAAGAAATAGCTAATGCCTGATGCTGAGTAGCTCGGCACCAGCTACCTAACTTCCGCGCGCGATCGCTTCGATGGAGGGGAGAGAATGAAACGAAGCCATGCCTCCTGGCATTGGGCCTTGTACGATTGGGCCAACTCCGCCTTCGCCACTTCCGTCATGGCCGGCTTCTTTCCAGTCTTCCTCAAACAATACTGGAGCAACAGCGACCCGGCGCTGAGCACGTTCCGGCTCGGCAACGCCAACGGCCTGGCCGCGCTCGTCATCCTCATTCTCGCGCCGGTACTCGGCGCCATCGCCGACCGGCGCGGCGGCAACAAGTCTTTCGTCGGTGCATTCGCGGCGCTCGGCGTTCTCGCAACCGCCGGTCTTTACTTCGTCGATCGCGGCGGCTGGCCGGCTGCAATCAGTCTCTACGTGGCCGGGATGATCGGCTTCGCCGGCGCGAACGTGTTTTACAACGCGATGCTGGTGCATATCGCGCCGGCCGAGCGCTGGGATACGCTATCCGCGCGCGGCTATGCGCTCGGCTATCTCGGCGGCGGGCTGCTGTTTGCGCTCAACGTGGCGATGGCGTTGCGGCCGGCCTGGTTTGGTCTGGCCGACACGGCCGCAGCGGTGCGATTGGGTTTTCTGACGACCGCCGCCTGGTGGGCGCTGTTTACGCTGCCGCTGCTGTTGTGGGTGCCGGAGCCGGCGGCGGCGAGAGTGCCGTGGTTCGGCGCCGTACACGACAGCTTGCGCGAATTGCGAACGACATTTCGCGCGGTGCGGCGGCTGCGAACGGTGTGGCTGTTTCTGCTCGCCTACTGGCTTTACATCGACGGGGTGAATACGGTCATTGCGATGGCTGTCGATTACGGCTTGTCGCGCGGCCTGAACGCCTCCAACCTGATTGCCGCGCTGCTGATTACGCAGTTCGTCAGTTTCCCGTCGGCGATCGCGTTCGGCCGTATCGGCGTCGCAATCGGCCCGCGCCGCGCGATCGGCATCGGCATCGTGGTGTACGTCGCGGCGACGATCTGGGCGGTGTTTCTGCAATCGGCGCTGGACTTCTACACGCTCGCGATCATCGTGGGGCTGGTGCAGGGCGGGGTGCAGAGCCTGAGCCGATCGTATTACGCGCGGCTGATTCCGGCCGGCCGCAGCGCGGAGTTTTTCGGCTTCTATGGAATTGTCGGCAAGGCTTCCGCCGTCATCGGTCCGTTCCTGGTCGGCTGGGTCGGTTTGCTGACGCGCAGCCCGCAGTTGTCGATCGCCTCGGTCATCGTGCTTTTCGCGATCGGCGGCTCGCTGCTGGCGGCGATGCCGGCCGTCAGGTCGGACGCGAATCTGGTCCGCGTCTAGCCGTCGCCGTTCGCGGACATTGTCGCGAGTCCACGACAATCGTCGCGGATTCAGGATATAATTACTAAATAGCGACTTGATACGCTTTGTCAGGTTGTAGCTGTAAAACAATATTTATCAATCGCTTGCCTTAGTTTTTTCAGGTAAATTCTCGTTCAAGTGAGCGTTCCGGCGTCGAGTACGGCCGGGAGAGCTTGTCAATGTTACGGGGATTCACTATGGTTATGCGGTCGTGCCACCGAGACATGTTAAATCGGCGCGACTCGATCAGGACGATCGCTACGGATACGCACATGGATGTGATGTTGGCCGCGTTCGCGCGCGGCGGCGTAAATGGATTGGCATCGCTGCCGCACGTGCTGTTGAAGCTGCTCGAGGTATACGACGGCGGCGTGGCCGGCAGCGAGCAACTGGGTCGCATCATCGCCATCGATCCGGCTTTGAGCGCGAAAGTGCTTGCGCTCGCCTGCGCCGATCCGGGCGCTCGATGTTTCACCCTGCAACAGGCGGTCGACTCGCTCAGCGTCGACGCCGTCAAGAGCATCGCGGTCGGCGCGTCCGGCCATCACATCCTGCTTCGCTACGGCGCCGACTGGCGCGATCATCTCCACAAGCTGTGGCTGCGCGCGCTGACCTGCGCGCTGGCTGCGCGGGCGCTTGCCGAAATGGTCGAATACCCGGCGCCCGACGAGGCGTGGCTCGGCGGCCTGCTTCACAACATCGGCCAGCTCGCACTCGGGGCCTATGCACCCGAACAGTATCCGAACCTGCTCGCGGTCGCGCAGGAAGGCCCGAAACTCGAGCAACTCGAACTCAGCCACTTCGATATTCAGCATTACGAGATCGGCGCGATGCTGATCGAATCGTGGCATATGCACTCGTTTCTGGCCGACGCGGTGCGTTACCAGGCGGAGCCGCCGGACCAGTTGCACGACGCGCATCCGCTGGTGCGGATTGTCTGCGTGGCACGCGCGTTGAGTATGGTGCCGGCAACGGACCGCGATGCCGCGCTGGGAACGGCCGATGCCATTTTTCCGCAGCTTCACCCGAGCCGGTTGCGCGCGCTGATCGACAAGGCCGAGGAGCAGGCGACCGAAACCGCGCGCCGCCTTCGCATTCCGCTCGATCCGGACGTGGCCGAAGAAGATATGGCCGACAAGGCGTTCGAGCTGGCCAACCGGATTCGCAGTATCGCGGTGCTGGACGGCGTCAGCCAGCCGCTCACGGTCGCGCACGAGATGGCGACGCTCGCCCGCGCGGCGCGCTGCGGCGTGGAAATCCTGGTCGGCGAACACGCCTGCCGTTTGCTGGTTTACGATTCGGCGCACGATGTGCTGATCGACGCCTATGAGCCGGACCGGACGCAGCCGCTCGCGTTGCGCCTCGCGGTCGAGTCCGGCGACAGCTTGCCCGCGCGGGCGCTGAACGACAACCGGATTCTGAACTCGGCCGACGCCGAAACCGCCGAGGGCCTGGTGGTGGTCGATCGCCAGTTGCTGCGGCAGCTCGGCACGCAGGCGATGTTGTGCGTGCCGCTGGTGGACCAGGGCGCCAAGGCCGGCGTGATCCTGGTCGGTTTCGACAAGCGCTCGCTGCCGTATCCGCGCGACCGGCTGGTGCTGCTGCAACAGTTCGCGTCCCGTGCCGCGGCCGCGGTGGTGAGTGGGCACACCCCGGCCGCGCGAGCGTTTCCGGCGCCGGCCGAGATGTTCGAACAGCACGTGCGCCAGTCCGTGCACGAGGCGCGCAACCCGCTGACGACCGTCAAGAATTACGTGCAGATTCTGTCCCGCAGGCACAGCGGCGAACAGTGGGCCGAGCGCGATCTCAAAATCATCAGTGAGGAGATCGAGCGGATCGACAGCATTCTCGGCCGGTTGTCCGACATGTCGCGCGGGCATGCCGGCGAGCCGGGCGCGGCGGGTGTCAACCGTGTCGTCACGGATATGATCTGGCTCCTCCAGACTTCCACTCTGGACGCGCGTAATATTAAAGTGAAACTGAATCTTGCCGATTCAATACCGCCGCTGGCGGTGGACGTGGACGGCCTCAAGCAGGTCGTCGGCAACCTCGTCAACAATGCCGCCGACGCGATGCCGAACGGCGGCGAGATCACCGTCAGCACGCGCGCCGGCATTAACGTCAACGGCCGCATGCATGGCGAGTTGAGCGTTCGCGACGGCGGCCATGGCGTCGACCCGGAGATGATGGACAGGCTGTTCCGGCAAGGCACGACCGCCAAGGGCGCCGGGCGTGGCCTGGGGCTCGCGATTGTCGCGCAACTGGTTGCCGGCTGGGGCGGCTCGATCCGGTGCCGCAGCGAACCCGGCGCGGGAACGATTTTTCATGTCCTGCTGCCGTACCGCGAGGTACCGGGCGACTAAAACACACGGAAGATTTGATGCGAAGGAATCGCAGTTTATGGTGATGACAAACACGGCCGCAAGAATTCTGCTCGTCGAGGACGAGGAGCGTGTCGCGGAGAGCCTGCAGACGCTGCTGGAGTTGTACGATTACAATGTCGAGGCGGTCGGCGACGGCCGCGAGGCGATGGCCTGGCTGAAGCGGGAAACCTGCGACATCGTCCTGCTCGACCTGAACCTGCCCGGCATGGACGGCCGCCAGGTGCTGGATTTCATTGTCGCCGGGCAGCCCGACACTGCCGTCATCGTGCTCAGCGGCGAAGCGTCCGGCGAGGCCGGGCTGGACGCGCTGCGGCGCGGTGCGCAGGATTACCTGCAAAAGCCTTACGCACCGGAGCAACTGGTGCGCGCGATCGAAAACGCCGCGCGCAAGCGGCAGCTCGAACAGGAAAACGAGGCGGTCGAATCGCGGCTGGTGGAGTCCGAAAAGCTGCATCGCTACATCGTCGAAAGCTCGCCCGACCTGATCTACATGCTCGATCGCGACGGCCGGTTCACGTTCGTCAACAGCCGCATCGAATCGCTGCTCGGCTATCGCAAGGACGAGTTGCTGGGCGTGCATTATTCGTCCATCGTGCATGAGCCGGATCTCGAATTCGCCCGCTACGTGCTCAACGAGCGCCGGACCGGCGATCGCGCTTCGCACAACATCGAACTGCGGCTCAAGGTCCGCGACGATGCGATCCTGCGACATGGCCACGGCCATCGCTACCTGGCGGTCGAAGTCAACGCGATGGGTATGTATGCGAGCGGCGATGCCGAGGCCGCGGACCGCTTCAAGGGTACCTACGGCGTTGCGCGCGACATCAGCGATCGCAAGCGGGCCGAAGAAATCATCAACTTTCATGCGTCGCACGATCTGCTGACGCGCCTGCCCAATCGCTTCCTGTTCAAGGATCGGCTGACGCTTGCAATCAGCCAGGCGCGGCGCAACCCGCAGACGTTTGCGATCATGTTTCTCGATCTGGATCGCTTCAAGATCATCAACGATACGCTGGGGCATTTGATCGGCGACCAGTTGCTGCAAAGCGTCAGCAAACGCATCCTCGGCTGCCTGCGCGAAGGCGATACGCTCGCACGCGCCGGCGGCGACGAATACATGTTGCTGCTGCCACAGGCGGGCCGTCGCATCGATGCGGCCGAGGTCGCCAAGAAGATCCTCGACCGGCTGCGCCAGCCCTTCGCAATCGACGAGCACGAGCTGTTCGTGACCATCAGCATCGGCATCGCACTGTATCCCGAGCACGGCGAAAATCCGGACACGCTGATTCGCCGTGCCGACATCGCAATGTACGAAGCCAAGTCGCGCGGCAAGGATGCCTACGAGTTTTATCGCGACGACATGAGCGCGGTGATTACCGATTACGTGTCGATCGAAAGCGGTATGCGCCGCGCGCTGCAGACCGACCAGTTCGCCATCTATTATCAGCCGCAGGTGAATGTCTCGACGGGCGAGGTCACCGGCGTCGAAGCGCTGGTACGCTGGCGTCACCCGACTCGCGGCCTGCTCGCGCCGAGCGAGTTCGTTCCGATTGCAGAGGAAAGCGGCCTGATCGTGTCGCTGGGCGAGTGGGTGCTGCGCCACGCCTGTGCGGATATCGCCGAGTGGCGCAAGGAGGGGCTGCCGCCGGTGCGCCTTGCCGTCAATTTTTCGATGCTGCAATTCGAGCAGCCAAGCCTGGTCGAAATGATCGTATCGATTCTCGAGGAATTCGATCTGCCGGGCAATGCGCTCGAAATAGAAATCACCGAAAACCTGCTGATGAAGGACATGGACAAGACGGTGCGCAAGCTGCGCGAGTTGAGCAGTCACGGCATCCGCATCGCCATAGACGATTTCGGCACGGGCTACGCATCGTTGAGTTATTTGCGCCGCCTTCCGATCGATACGCTGAAACTCGATCATTCGTTCGTGCAGGACATTCATACCGGCAGTTCCGGCACGTCGATTACGGCTGCGATCGCATCAATGGCTGACAGTCTGTCGCTGAACCTGGTAGCAGAAGGCGTAGAAACCGAACTGCAAATGAATTATCTGCGTTCGATTGGCTGCAACGAAATGCAGGGGTTCATGTTGAGCCCGCCGCTACCGCCGGAGGCGGCCAAACGATTTGTCAGTCGGGAGCCGGATTCCCTGGCGGGGTTGCGGTAAGTACGAGGTTAACGGTGTTGCCTCTGTGCGTGGGCGGCTTGTTCCTTTTTTAAATTCTTCGTTCCGGCTGGAAGTTTGCTATGGCTGTGGCCAGCTTTCTCAGGGTTTCGCGGGGCGGGTTTGGTTCGTAGCGAAGCGCGACGTAATGGCCGGTTATTGCGTTGACTGTGGAAGCGCAGTCGGGGCGGTCCTGGACGATGCGCGCGGCGAAATCCAGCGGACCTTCCGTACGGCCGCGATGTAGTCCGACTCGGGAAAGCTTGCGGCAGAATTGGGCGTAGAGCCGGACCACCGGTTCGCCGCGGTTGAACCACGCGCGCCAGGCGAACCAGGCGCCTACAGTGGCGAAGATCAGGACAAACGCGGCGAGCATGGTCATGGCGATGCTCATCCAGCTGCCGTAGTCGACGCCCAGGCGGGCGAAGGCGGCCTTTTGCAGGTTCGGACCGTAGCTCATGACCCAACGGTTCCAGAAGGTATTGGCGGCCTCCCATGCGTAATTGAACTGGCGCAGCCACTGGTTGTTGCCGGCGGTGCCGGCGCTTGCGGCGCGGATTGCGGCGGCGGCGTCGGGGGAGATGCGGCTGGGCGGCAGCACCGCGGTCGGGTCGACTCGAACCCAACCTTCGCCTTTCAGCCAGACTTCATCCCAGGCGTGGGCGCGGGCATCGCGGACCGTCCAGTAGTCGTCGATCGGATTGCGTTCGCCGCCGGCGTAGCCGGTGACGACGTGCGCAGGGATGCCGGCGGCGCGCATTAAAAACGCGAAGGCGCTGGCGTAGTGGCCGCAAAAGCCGCGGCGGGTTTCGAACAGGAAGCGGTCGATGCCGTTTTTGCCCAACGGCGGCGGCTTGAGGGTGTAGTAGAAGTCGCCGTCGCGAAAGAGATTGAGGGCCTTTTGGATGATCTCCTGCGGGGTGCTCAGGTTGTGTTGCCAGCGCGCAGCAAGCAAGCGGGTGCGCGGGTTGCCGCCGGGCGGCAGTTGCAGGTCGCGTTGCAGGTTCGCGGAATTGAGGTCGAGGCCGTAGTACGCCCTGGGGTAAGAGATAACGGTGTACTGGCGCCGCTCGCGAATCGGCTTTTCCGTGTAGAGCGTGTAGTCGTCGGCGAGGACGGCGCCGTCCGGCCACGTGGCCGGCGCGGCCAGCGCGTACAGCCAGCGGTGGTTGTCGGGTTCCAGCGTGATCGTGTACTGCACCGGCGCACCGCGCAGTTGCACTTGCGGCAGCGAGGTGATGGCGGTGTTGCCGCGCGTCCAGACGCCGTGGGAGAAGTGGTGCAGCACCGGGCCGCGCCAGTAGCGATGCGCCGGCGGCGGGCCGTCGAAATGGACGCGGAATGCGACGCGGCTGGAGATGGCGAGTTTGCTGATGCTGCCCGGCGCCATCGAGTCGCCGATGCCGGTGGCCGCACCGCCGCTGGAGGGTAGGTGCCAGACGGGGCCGGCGATGCGCGGGAAGATGAAAAACAGCAGCGCCGCGACCGGCACGGCCGGCAGCAGCAGGCTGGCGGCGATGCGGCCGGCCTGGCGGGCGGCCATGCCGCGTTCGCCGTGGCCGACGATGACGAGGGCGGTGAGCGTCAACCACAGCGCCGGCAGCATGTAGGCGGCGAGGCCGACGCGCGGCGCGTAGAGGAAGTCGGCGAGGCCGATGAATAACGTGATTACCAGCAGCAGGAAATAATCGCGGCGGGTGTGGCTTTCGATCAGTTTGAGCCCGGCCATGACGATCAGCAGCGCGCTGCCGGCGACGACGCCGAGCAGGGTGCCGTAAGTGAGCCAGATCGCGACCAGCGCCGCCAGCGTCAGCACGCCGCGCGGCAGCCGGCCCGGCAGCGGCAGGCGGAAGTAGGCGTAGCCGAGGCGCCAGAAAATCAGCGCCGCGATCAGCGCCATGGCCCACGGCCGCGTGTGGCTGAGCGCCGGCACCAGCATGGCGAGCAGCGCCGCCAGCGACCACAGCAGGCGCTGGCGCGCGACGCCCGGCGCCACGATTTCTTCGCTCACCAAGGCTTTCGCCGTCATACCTGGAAAAGCGCCATGGCGCTCAGGCAGCGCTCGCGATGCGCCGCGCCGCTATCGGGCCCGAAGGTCCGGTCGCCGAGGCGCAGGCCGTAGGTCGAGCCGGCGGCATCGGCATTTAGGACGCTGCGCGCGAGCCGCGACAGTGCCTGTTCGATGGGCAGGCCGCCGAGCGCGGCGAGGTCGTAGAACTCCAGCGACGGCGGCCCCGCCGAGAACTGCTTGGTCAGCAGGCCGCGTCCGCGGGCCACCGCGTGCCAGTCGACGTGGCGGATCGAGTCGCCTTCGCGCCACGCGCGCAGGCCGGCGAAGTCGTCGTCGCCGGCGACATTGGCGCCCGCCGTGACGCCCTGGGCCGGTGCCGGCGCGCTGGCGGCGGGCATCGCGGCCGGGCGCGGCCAGGCGAGGCCGGCGACGTCCGTTTCAATCCAGACCCAGGCGCGGAACAGGCCGAGCGGAAAGGTGGTCGACAGCGAAAACCGCTTGAGTGGCTGGCGGCCGCGGCGGCGCGTCGGCTGCGCAATGGGCACGATGGTGCCGCGGCCGACCGGCACGTCGACGGGCTTTGCGGCGCCGCTGATGGCGAAGCGGTACTGGCCGCCGTCGTGGTGCAGCAGCACCGGAAACTGCAGCGTTTCGCCGGCGAAGACGGGCGGGGCGGGTTGCACGTGAACGACCAGGCCGGCGAGGTTGTGCTGGCAGCGGTACATCGCGGCGACGCCGATGCCGGCGAGCAGGAAGGTCAGCAGCAGGCCGAGGTTGTTGTTGTAGTTGAGCGAGGCGAGCAGCATCGCAAGCACGCTGAGGCCGTAGAGCATGCCCTGGCCGGTCGGCAGGATGTAAATGCGGCGGCGGTGCAGCATCACCGGCACCGGATCGACGCCCTGGCGGCGTGCGGCCCAGGCGATGGCTCGTCCTCTTAGCCAGCGTTGTGCTGCGGCGGGTCTGGACAACTCCGATCCTCTGTGCCTTTCCAAAACATTCCGTGCGTACTGAGCCTGTCGAAGTGCGGACGGAATTTCAACAACGGAGTAACGGCTTAAAGAACCTTCGACAAGCTCGGGGGCGAACGGCTCTCAGAGCTTCCCTATGGAATCGGGACCGACTCCAGAATTTCCCGCGCCGGCTCCGGGACGGCGCCTTCGCTGGCGCCGGGGCGGCGGATGAGGCGGTGGCCGACGACGCCCGGCAGCACGGCCTGCAGGTCCTCGGGCACCGTTGCGCTGCGGCCCGCCATCAGCGCCCACGCCTGGGCGGTCCACTTGAGATGCAGCGCCGCACGCGGCGACAGGCCGTTGATGTAGCGTCCGCTGGCGCGGGTGAAGCGCACCACGTCCTGCGCGTAGTCGAGCCAGGCTGGCGCGACATGTACCTGGCGCACGGCTGCCTGTAAATCGATTATCGATTCGGGCGCCAGCACCGGCTCAAGCGTCGCCAGCCGGCTGCGCGGATCTTCGCCGTCGAGCAGGGCGCGTTCGGCATCGCTGTCGGGGTAACCGAGCGTGATGCACATCGGGAAGCGATCGAGCTGCGATTCGGGCAGCGGGAAGGTGCCGACCTGCGTTTGCGGATTCTGGGTCGCGATGACGAAGAACGGCTGGGGCAGCGGTCGGCTGAAGCCGTCCACGGTGACCTGACGCTCTTCCATCGCTTCGAGCAGCGCGCTTTGCGTCTTGGGCGTCGCGCGGTTCACTTCGTCGGCCAGCACCAGTTCGGCGAACAGGGGCCCGGCGCGGAAGTGAAACTCGCCACTGGTTCGGTCGTAGACGGACGCGCCGATAATGTCGGCGGGCAGCAGGTCGCTGGTGAACTGGATGCGCTGGAAGGACAGCCCCAGCGCGCGCGCCAGCGTCTGCGCAAGCGTGGTTTTGCCCACGCCCGGGATGTCCTCGATCAGCAGGTTGCCGCCGGCGAGCAGGCAGGCGATCGCGAGGCGGATTTGCCGCTCCTTGCCAAGCACGACCCCGGCAGCGCTCGCCACCAGTTGTTCCAGTTGTGCACTTGCCGACGCGCTTTTTTCGCGCAGTGGATTGATTGCCATGCCGGTCCTTGTTGAAATAGCCCGAGTGGCCTTTTACAGGCCACTCTATTACACCACAACAACCACATCGAGGCCGACCTGATGAAAATACCAACGCGCATGGCCATGGCTGCCGTGCTGGGCTTGCTGCTGTCCGCGTGCGGGTCCTCGCCGCACGCCAGCCGCCAGGCGCTGCTGACGGCCCAGTCGGCATTCCAGCAGGCGGCCGCGGCGCACGGTCTCGCGGCCGCGTTCAAGCAGTACGCCGGCGAACGGGCCGTTTTTCTGCCCAACGGCGGCGCGATCGTGCAGGGCGGCGCTGCGATTGCCGCCGCGCTGGCGCAGCAGAATCACTTGCAGGTGCACTGGGTCGGCGACGAGGCGCGCATCGGCGCATCCGGCGACTTCGGCAGCACGTGGGGAACCTATATCGCCAGCACCGACGCCGGCGGCGGCCGACGGGTCGGCTACGGCAAATTTCTGGCCGTGTGGGGAAAGCAGGATGGGAATTGGCGGGTCGTCGCGTTTATGGTGAACGCCAGTCCGGGGGCCGCGGTGGAAAGTCGCTAGGGCTGATTTAAAGCGATTTTTCAGGGAATCCGGATATTGCCGCCGCCCAAACCGCCGGCGCCCCCGAGACCGCCCATGCCGCCCTGGCCGGGCGTGACGATCGACGAGGCCGCTTCGCGGCGCAGATCGTTCAGCCGGTCCATTGTGTCCTGAACCGCGTCGCTGGCGTGTGCGGCGAAACCGCGCGCGGCCTGTTCGAGCGAGTCGGCCTCGATCTCGAAGCTGACCGGCAATGCCCCCATCGGCGTCATCAACTGGGTCTGGCCGACGTAGAGCGTGTCGCGCGTGGCGTCGATGTCGCCGTTGCCCGTCACCGGCGTCAGTCTCTGAATCGTCCCCACGCTCCGGTCGGTGAAAATTTCCTCGCGGTACAGTGCCGCGGGGTCCATGCTCAGGTCGGCGCTATCGATATCCGCCATGTCTGCCTTTTTTGGAATTAATTAGCTAAAGTGTCGGCTGTTGCTCGGGTGCGATTTTGCGGGCACGCGCCGGCTGTTGTTCCGCCTGGCGCAGTTCCATGTGCATCTTGACCAGGTCGGCGATCGACTGCGCGGCCATCCGCGACATCATCTGGCCCCGGTGCAATTCGACCGTTTTGACGCTGATATCCAGCTCGCGGGCTATTTCCTTGTTGGATTTGCCGGCTACGACACATTCCAGCACTTCCCGCTGGCGCGGCGTCAGGGTATCGTAGTGCGCGCGTACCTTGGAGTGCTTGCGCTCCGACTCGCGCTGGGACAGTTCGGCGCGAATCGCTTTCTGGATTCGGTCGAGCAGGACTTCCTCGCCGAAGGGCTTGGTGAGGAATTCGTCGGCACCGGTACGCATCGCACGCACAGCCGAGGAGACGTCGCCGTGCGCGGAAATGAAAATAATGGGAATTCGATGGCCGGCCGCGACCAGCTTCTGCTGGAGCTCGAGGCCGCTCATGCCCGGCATCCGCAAGTCGACCAGCAGGACGCCAGGCCGTTCGGGCTTCCAGTTGGCGAGGAAGTCCTGACCCGAGGCATACGTCTCGACGTTCAGCGACACCGACGACAACAGCATGTCGAGCGACGCTCGCACCGCCTCGTCGTCGTCGACTACATATACCGTAACCTGCTCTGCATCATTATGCTCAATCATCGTACTGTCCTACACTTGAAGCCTGAATTGGCGTTTAAAGTCCCTCCATGGGCGCCAGAGCATTATTCTTCTTTACGCCGCAGAAATCCCATTGTTATGTTTTCCGGGCAATCATGCAATGGTGAAACCCACCTTTTTCAAGGATGAACCATGAATCTTGATTCGGATCACGAAAAAAACCCGCTTGAGACGCAGATCGAGGCGCTGCGGAGCGACCTCGACAACCTGTCCGGCAACATTACGGCGGCCGTGCTGTTCCTCGACACGAACCAGCGGTTGCGGCGTTTCACCACCGGCGCAGCCCGGTTGTTCAAGCTGACCCAGGGGGACGTCGGCCGGCCGGTCAGCGACATTCTGCACGAGTTGCCGGTCAACGGCATGGGTGCGGACATCGCGGCGGCGATCGACGACGGCGAACCGCGCGAGAAGGAAATCAAGGGCAATGACGGCTGCTGGTACCGGCGGCGCATTTCGCCCTATCGGGCCCGGGGGCAGACGGAGGGCGCCGTGGTGACGTTTACCGACGTCACCCGTCAGCAGATCCTCAACGCGACGCTGGAAAGCCGCGTGCGCGAGCGGGTTCGCACGCTGGAGCTGCTGCAGCGCGTGGCAGCGACCGTCAACAGCGCGCGCTCGGTGGAGGTCGCCTTCCAGGAGGTGATCGATGCGGTTTGCGAGTATCTCGGCTGGCCGATCGGCCACGGTTATGCGATGCCGCCGGCCGACGAGGGCCGCTTCGGCGATCTGGACGTATGGTCGCGTGGCGCGCGTGAACGGTATACGGACGTGGTGGCCGCGTGGCGCAGCCGCCCGCCGCGCAGCGGCGAAGGGCTGCTGGGCGACGTCGATGTGCCGGACAGCCCGTCGTGGATCGACGTCGCAGGGCTGCCGGGCCTGGCGCGGCGCGGCGTTGCGGCGATCGATTTCAATCCGCCGCTGGCGCTGATCATGCCGGTGCGCGCCAACCGGCAGATCGTCGCCGCGGTAGAGTTCTATTCGCCTTCCGGCGCCGCCCGGCGCGAGCCGGTGCTGGCGCTGATCGACCAGATCGGCAGCGAACTCGGCTACATCGTCGAGCGCCAGCAACTCGAATTCCGCACGCTGCGCCAGCAGCGCGGCCTCGCGCAGATGACGCGGCTGGCGGTCATCGGCGAGATGGCGGGCAGCATTGCGCATCAGTTGAATCAGCCGCTGACGGCGATCCTGAACTACACGGCGGCCGCGCGCCGGCTGCTGCAGGGCGAGAACCCGGACAACGACCGGATGCTGAAGGTGTGCGAGAGCATCGGCGAGCAGGCGCAGCGAGCCGCCGGTTACATCGAGCACATGCGCGGCTACGCGCGTCGCCAGCAGCCGTCGCCGCGCGCGCTGGACATCCACGAGCCGCTCGGCAACGCGCTGGCGCTGGTGCAGCCGGCGGCCCGCAGTGCGAGTATCTCCGTCGAGGAAAACCTGGATACGACGCTGCCGCCGGTTTACATCGATCCGATGCAGATGGAGCAGGTGTTTATCGGCCTGCTGATGAACGCGGTCGAGGCGATGGAGAAGGTTGAAGGCCGCGAGCGCGTTATCACGCTGACCTCGCTCAGGCTGGACGACGGACACATCCGCGTTACCGTATGCGACAAGGGCGAGGGGATTACGGACGAGGTGATGGACAAGATCTTCGAGCCGTTTTTCTCGACGCGCCGGGGGAGCATCGGCATGGGGCTGGCGGTCAGCCGCTCCGTCATCGAGGCGTTCGGCGGCCGATTGCACGTCGAGCGGACCGCGCCGTTCGGGGTCTGCTTTCATGTCGAATTGCCGATCGAGGACGGCCGCCTGCACGAAACGACGGGTACCTGCGAAAACTCGTTTTTCTAAAAAAAAGCGTCGGCCTTCCGTGGCCGACGCTTTGCATCAATTCTTCCCGGCATTCCTGCGCAGGCGGGAATCCCGTTCTTCAGCTTAATGCGGCCGCGACAGGTGCACCCGGTTGCGGCCCAGCCGCTTGGCCTGGTAGAGCGCCGCGTCCGCGCGCAGCATCAAATCTTCGAGCGTGCCGAGGTTGTCGGCGCCGGTCGAGGCGATACCGATACTGATGGTGACGTTGACCGGCCCGGCGCGGGTTTCCACCGGCGTGTCGGCGATGGCGCTGCGCACGCGCTCGGCCAGTTCCTGCAGCATCGGTTCGGAGCGGCCGGTGACGACCGCGATCAGTTCGTCGCCGCCATAGCGGCCCACTTCATCGTACGGCCGGAGCGCGCTTTCGATGCGCCGGCAGATGGTCTGCAGCACCTCGTTGCCCGGCTGATGGCCGAGCGTATCGTTGATCTGCTTGAACTGGTCGATGTCGATGAACAGCAGCGTCAGGCTGTCCTCTTCGCGCTCGGCCTGTTCCAGCCGCCGATGGAGGAGGTCGACGATCCCGGAATGGTTCCAGACGGCGGTCAGCGGGTCGACCAGCGCGCGGCGCTGGGCTTCGGCCAGTTGCCGCGACAGCGTGCGATTGCTCTTTTCCAGCGTCAGACTGCGCAACTCGACCGCGAGGCACGAAGCGGCGTGCGCGAGCAGCGGGATGTATTCCTCTTCGGTGCGCGTGGCGCGCGGGCCGCAGGCATACAGTACGCCGATCTTTTCCTCGCCCTGGCGCTGGATCGGGTAGGTGGCGAAGAACCGCATGCCGAACTCGCGCACCAGGCGGCTTTCGCGCAGATGCGTATCTTCCCGCGCGTCGAGAACCACGGCCACGTCGTCGGTGCGGCAGGTGTGGGTGAAAAGGGCATTTTCGAACGCCGGCTCGGGAGCGTCCGGCCCGACCACCTGGCGGTGTACGTTATCGTCCGCGTCCAGCCACATTACGCCGGTGTAGGTCGCATCCAGCGCTTCGCGCGCAAGCGCCAAAGTGCGCAATTCGGGATTGACCGCGGGCGTGACGGACAGCGCCGGCTGCGCGGCGCCGGCCATCCGGCCGGCGGGCGGCAGCTTGGCAGGCAGGGGCAACGCGGTCCGCGTGTTCCCCAGCTTCGCGGCTTCCAGGTTGCGCGACATCTGCATTTACCGGTTTTCTCTCGTCGTGAAGGCGTTCGGGAATGAACGGAGCAGCGATGACGACGCCGCGCGCCGCTTGGTCTTGCCCGGAAACAGGCAGAGCTGGGCGGTGCCGGTACGGTTCTCGTTCTTGCGGCGGTTGACCGCGCGCGGAGAAATGTAGAGGCAGACCTCGCCACTGCGCTGGCGGGTGGCGAACACACGCGCACCGGACAACCCCGTCGCACGCATCAACGCGCGCAATCTGCGAATCAGATTCTGGCTAGGGTAGCGGGCCAATTCCTGCTGATCCAATTTTACCTTGTACCAAGTCATTGTTATCGAGCCTCCGTTTCTTTAGCGTTGCGCGCCGACTTTCAGCCTATGTCAACGCGAGCGCCGCGAATATCCGGTCGAACCCTCGGCAAATCTGGGGACTGCCCCTTCCGAAGGACGGCAATTTGTTCTTGTACTGTTGGTATCAGGGAGCGAGAATCGCCCACGATTCCACATATAACTCGGCAAAGCGTAACGCATGAATACCACTTCCTGAATCCGGGCCAACCCCCTAGCAAACGAGGATCAACCCTATGTTTTTCCGGGGAAATATTCCCGCTGCCATGGTATCCTTCTCCCGCCTCGAACAATGTTCTCCGGAAACCCTTGAATGGCAGTCAAACACATCTACAAGATCGTTTTTTTGAACCAGGGCAAGGTTTATGAAATTTATGCGCGCAACGTGTCGCAGGGGACGCTGTTCGGCTTCGTCGAAGTCGAAAAACTGGTCTTCGGCGAACGCACTTCAGTGGTGGTCGACCCCGGCGAGGAACGACTGAAAACCGAGTTCGAGGACGTGCGGCGAACGTACATTCCGCTGCATTCGATCGTGCGCATCGACGAGGTCGCGAAAGAGGGTGTGGCGAAGGTGTCGGAAGTCGAGGGCGGCAGCAACGTCACGCCGTTTCCGTACCCGACCTATACGCCCAACAAGCCGACCCAATCGTGAGATTTGCATCGCTCGGCAGCGGCAGCCGCGGCAACGGCACGCTGATCGAGGCGGACGGCACCTGCCTGCTGGTCGATTGCGGTTTTTCGATTGCCGAAACCGAGCACCGGCTCGCGCGGCTCAAGCGTCGTCCCGAAGACATCGATGCCATCCTGATCACGCACGAGCATGCCGACCACGTTCGTGGCGTCGCGCGCTTCGCGGCGCGTTTCAACATTCCGGTGCGGGCGACCGCCGGCACGCTCGCGGCATGCGGGCGCTACCGGATCGGGGTCGCCGAGCCGTTCAACGCGCACGAAGGCTTTGCGATCGGCGGGCTCGAGATCACACCGATTGCCGTGCCGCACGACGCGCGCGAGCCGACGCAGTTCCTGTTCAGCGACGGTGCGCGCCGCCTCGGGCTGTTGACCGACTCCGGTCACATCACCGCCCATATCACGCGCACGCTCAGCGTTTGCGACGCGTTGATTCTCGAGTGCAACCACGATGAAGCGATGCTTGTCGGCGGACCGTATCCGCCGCGGCTCAAGCAGCGCGTCGGCGGGTTGCTCGGTCACCTCAGCAATGCGCAGGCGGCCGGGCTGCTGGGCGGGCTGGACGTGTCGCGGCTGCAGCATCTGGTCGCCGCACATTTGAGCGAGCACAACAACACGCCGGTACATGCGCGCGCGGCGCTCGCCGAAGCGGTGGGCTGCGCGGCGGAGTGGATTGCCGTGGCGGATCAGGAGGAAGGCCTGGACTGGCGCGAATTATTGCCCGCTATATGAGAAAATAGCGCGCCTACCAGCCCGTCTTCAAAAGGCTCGACGTGATATTTCATTTCCGCGGCGCCCGGGCGCTGTCTCCTTTCCGCATCGACAAGCTGCTTCCCGGGCTGCAGGCCATCGCGCCGGGACTCACCAGCGTTCACACCGAATACCTGCACCTGGTTCACGGCGAGCTGCACGCGGGCGACGACGCGGTTTTGAAGCGCCTGCTGACGTACGGTCCGCCGGCGCACACCGTCGAGCCGCAGGGCCAACTGCTGCTCGCGATTCCGCGCTTCGGCACGATCTCGCCATGGGCCAGCAAGGCGACCGACATCGCGCACAACTGCGGCCTGGCCGGCATTCGCCGCATCGAGCGCGGCACCGCCTATTACCTCGAATCCTCCAAACCGGTCGAGCGTGCGACGCTGGGCCTGCTGGCCGGCGAGTTGCACGATCCGATGACCGAAATGGTCGTGACCGATATCGGCGAAGCCGCGCACCTGTTCGAATCGCTCGAGCCCCGGCCGCTGGTGACGATCGACGTGCTTGGCCGCGGCCGCGAAGCGCTGCTGGCAGCGGATGCCGAGTTCGGGCTGGCCTTGTCCGCGGACGAAGTCGATTACCTTGTCGACGCCTTTACCTGTCGCGGCCGCAACCCGACCGATTGCGAACTGATGATGTTCGCGCAGGCGAATTCCGAGCATTGCCGCCACAAGATTTTCAACGGTCGCTGGATCATCGACGGCGAGGCGCGCGACGAAACCCTGTTCGGCATGATTCGCGCGACACACGCGGCGAATCCGGACGGCGTGCTGTCGGCGTATCGCGATAATGCCTCTGTCGTCGAAGGGAATCGCGCGAGCCGCTTTTTCCCCGGCGGCGAGGATGGCGGCTACCGCTACAGCGATGAAGACGTTCACCTGCTGATGAAGGTGGAAACGCACAATCATCCGACCGCCATTTCCCCGTTTCCGGGTGCGGCGACCGGTGCCGGCGGCGAGATTCGCGACGAGGGTGCGACCGGTCGGGGCGCCAAGCCCAAAGCCGGGCTGGTCGGCTTCTCGGTATCGAACCTCAAGATTCCGGATTTCGTGCAGCCCTGGGAAGAAGACCATGGCAAGCCGGCGCGCATGGCGTCGGCACTCGACATCATGCTGGCCGGGCCGATCGGCGCGGCGGCATTCAACAACGAATTCGGCCGGCCGAACCTCGCCGGCTATTTCCGCACGTTCGAGCAGCGCGTCGGCGACACGATTCGCGGCTATCACAAGCCGATCATGCTGGCGGGCGGCCTGGGTAACATCCGCGGTCCGCACGTCGACAAGCAGCCGATTCCCGCCGGCGCGAAGGTGATCGTTATCGGCGGCCCGGCGATGCTGATCGGCCTCGGCGGCGGCGCGGCCTCGTCTCTCGCGAGCGGCGAAGCCGGCGAGACCATCGACTTTGCGTCGGTGCAGCGTGGCAACCCGGAAATGCAGCGCCGCGCGCAGGAACTGATCGACCGCTGCTGGGAGCGCGGCGACGGCAACCCGATTCTGTCGATCCACGACGTCGGCGCCGGCGGCCTCGCCAATGCGGTGCCCGAACTGCTGGAAGCGGCGGGTCGGGGCGGGCGTATCGATTTGCGCGCGATTCCGGCCGACGACGACAGCCTGTCGCCGATGGAGCTGTGGTGCAACGAGTCCCAGGAACGTTACGTGCTCGCGGTCAGCGCCGAGCGGCTGGATGATTTCAGTGCGCTGGCCGAACGGGAGCGCTGCCCGTTTGCGGTGCTGGGCGAGGCGACCGGCGACGAGCAACTGGTGGTCGCGGACGAGTTGTTCGTCAACCGGCCGGTCGACCTGTCGATGGAAACGCTGTTCGGCAAGCCGCCGAAGATGCTGCGCGACGTGCAGCATGTCGCGCGCGCCGGCGACGAGTTCGACCCGGAAGCCGTCGATGTGCATGAGGCGGCATTGCGCGTGCTGCGCCATCCGGCCGTCGCCGACAAGGGCTTCCTGATCACGATCGGCGACCGCACGGTCGGCGGCCTGTCGCACCGCGACCAGATGGTCGGGCCGTGGCAGGTGCCGGTCAGCGACGTGGCGGTGACGCTGACCGACTTCAAGGGCTACACGGGCGAGGCCATGGCGATGGGCGAGCGCACACCGCTCGCAGTGCTGGATGCGCCGGCGTCGGGCCGCATGGCCGTGGCCGAAGCGTTGACCAACATCGCCGCCGCGCCGGTCGGCGAGCTCAAGCAGGTGCGCCTGTCCGCGAACTGGATGGCGGCCGCGGGTCACGCAGGCGAAGACGCCGCTTTGTTCGATACGGTGCAGGCGATTTCGCAGCAGTGCATTGCGCTGGGTATTGCCATTCCCGTGGGCAAGGATTCGCTGTCGATGGCGGCGGCCTGGGAAGCCGACGGCGCAAGCCGCAGCGTCGTCTCGCCGGTGTCGCTGGTCGTCTCCGCGTTCGCGCCGGTCGGCGACGTGCGCAAGACCGTCACGCCGATGCTGCGCGATATCAAGGGCGAGACCGAGCTGCTGCTGATCGACCTCGGCGGCGGCCGCAACCGGCTCGGCGGCTCGTGCTTCGCGCAGGTGCATACGTATATCGGCAGCGTGACGCCCGATTGCGACGATGTCGAACGCATTCACAGTTTCTTCAAGGCAATCCAGGCATTGATTGCCGCGGACAAGCTGCTCGCTTACCACGACCGCTCCGACGGCGGCCTGTTCGCCTGCGTCGCGGAAATGGCCTTTGCCGGACATTGCGGCGTCGAGGTTCAGGCTGACGGGGTAGCGGCGCTGTTCAGCGAAGAACTCGGCGCGGTGGTGCAGGTTCGCGCTGCCGACAAGGCGGCGGTCACCAGGATATTTGAAGATGCCGGGCTGGGCGATTGCGTGCGGGCCCTCGGCGCGCCGCGCGCGGACGACAAACTGCTGTTCAATTGCGGCGAGCGCGAACTGCTGGCGGCGACGCGTCTCGAATTGCAGCGCGCCTGGTCGGAAACCAGCTACCGCATGCAGGCATTGCGCGACGATCCCGATTGCGCGCGCGAGGAATTCGAAGCCAGGCTTGCCGACGACGATCCCGGTCTGCATGCGGCGCTGACATTCGACGTGAACGAGGACATCGCCGCGCCGTTCGTGAACACGGGCGTGCGGCCGCGCGTCGCGGTGTTGCGCGAGCAGGGCGTCAACGGTCAGATCGAAATGGCGGCGGCGTTCGACCGTGCCGGTTTCGAGGCCGTGGACGTGCATATGAGCGACATCCTCGCAGGTCGCGTGAGCCTTGCCGACTTCAAAGGCATCGCCGCCTGCGGCGGCTTCTCCTATGGCGACGTGCTCGGCGCCGGCGGCGGCTGGGCCAAATCGATCCTGTTCAACGGCCGCGCGCGCGACGAGTTCGAAGCGTTCTTCAAGCGCGAAGACAGCTTCGGCTTCGGCGCCTGCAACGGCTGCCAGATGATGTCCGCGCTGCGCGACCTGATTCCGGGCAGCGAGCATTGGCCGCACTTCGTGCGCAATCGCTCCGAGCAGTACGAAGCGCGCCTGAGCCTTGTTGAAGTGCCCGATTCGCCGTCAGTGCTGTTCGCCGGCATGGCGGGATCGGTTATGCCGATCGTGGTCGCGCATGGCGAAGGCCGCGCCGAGTTCGGCCTCGGCGGCAATCGCGACCGGCTGGAGAACGACGAACTGGTGGCGCTGCGTTACGTGAACAATCGCGGCGGCGTCGCGGAAACGTATCCCGCCAACCCGAACGGTTCAGCGGGAGGTATTGCCGGCGTCACGACGCCGGACGGGCGCTTTACGGTTACGATGCCGCATCCGGAGCGCGTGTTTCGCGCCGTGCAGTTTTCGTGGCAGGCGCCGGAATGGCGCGAGGACGGGCCGTGGCTGCGGCTGTTCAGAAATGCAAGGAAGTGGGTTGGATAAGATTCTTCGTCATACCAGCCGGTTTTCCAACTCGTCCAGCGACCGCCGCAGGCGCGCCGCGTCGTCATCATTGATCGTATCGGTCTGATTCAGCGCCTGAACCGCAAGCGTCGTCGCTGCGCCTTCGTAAACCCGATCGATGAAATCGTTCAGCAGTTGCCGCTGCGTTTCCCGTTTGCTTTTCGTCGCCGAATAAACGTGCGCGCGCCGGCTTTCGTCGCGCGTCACCAGGCCTTTGTCGTACATGATCTGCATCAGCTTGAGTACCGTCGTGTAACCGGTCTGCCTGTCTTCGGGCAACGAGTCGTGCAGTTCGCGCACCGTGCTCGGGCCGCGCCGCCAAAGCGCCTGCAGCAACGCAAGCTCGGCCGGCGTGGGGCGTCGTTTGGTCGTGGAAGCCTTGGTCATATCCCGAGTATAGACCGATCGTTCACGCAACGCTTCGTAGTAATTTCCATAGGTTTTCGTATATCGGGTACACTTTTCCCTTTGCGAAAAATGGAGTCGAACCGTGCCGAGCCGCTACAGAGATACCGAAATCCATGCCCCGACGGGGCAGGAAATGAGCTGTCGGGGCTGGCAGCAGGAAGCGGCGCTGCGGATGCTGATGAACAACCTCGACCCGCGCGTGGCCGAGAAACCGAAGGAACTTGTCGTCTATGGCGGCATCGGGCGCGCGGCGCGCAACTGGGAGTGCTACGACGCCATTGTCGCCACGCTGAAGCGGCTCGGGAACGACGAAACTCTGCTGATCCAGTCCGGCAAGCCGGTCGGCGTTTTCACCACGCACGAAGACGCGCCGCGGGTGCTTATCGCCAACTCCAATCTCGTCGGCAACTGGGCCAACTGGGATCATTTCTTCGAGCTCGACAAAAAAGGCCTAATGATGTTCGGCCAGATGACGGCCGGCTCGTGGATTTATATCGGCTCGCAAGGCATCGTGCAGGGCACGTATGAGACCTTTGCCGAAGCGGTGCGTCAGCATTACGATGGCGACCCGACAGGCAAATGGCTGCTGACCGGGGGGCTTGGCGGCATGGGCGGCGCGCAGCCGCTGGCAGCGGTCTTCGCCGGCTTGTCGTGTCTCGCAGTGGAAGTCGATCCGGCACGCATCGAGAAGCGCCTCGAAACCGGCTATCTCGACAAGAAGGCGGATTCGCTCGGCGAAGCGCTCGCGATGATTCGCGAGTCGCTGGAGGTGGGCAAGCCGGTGTCGGTCGGACTGCTTGGCAACGCCGCCGAAATCTTCCCGGAAATCCAGGCGGGCAACATGCAGCCGCACCTCGTCACCGATCAGACGTCCGCGCATGACCCGCTGAACGGTTACATCCCCGCCGGTTATTCGCTGCACGACGCGCAGGTGTTACGCGACCACGATCCGAACACCTACGTCGAGCGATCCAAGGCGTCGATGGCGATGCAGGTGCGCGCGATGCTGGCTTTTCACAAGCGCGGCATCCCGACGTTCGACTACGGCAACAATATCCGCGCGATGGCGAAGGACGGCGGCTGCGAGAACGCGTTCGACTTCAAGGGCTTCGTGCCGCTGTACGTGCGGCCGATGTTCTGCGAGGGGATTGGCCCGTTCCGCTGGGCGGCGCTGTCGGGCGATCCGGAGGACATTTACAAGACGGACGCCAAGGCGCGCGAACTGTTCCCGGACAACAAGCGCCTGCACAACTGGCTCGACAAGGCGCGCGAGCGCATCCACTTCCAGGGCCTGCCGTGCCGCATCTGCTGGCTCGGTTATCGCGAGCGCGACAAGCTCGGTCTCGCATTCAACGAGATGGTCAGGAGCGGCGAACTGAAGGCGCCGATCGTCATCGGCCGCGATCATCTCGACTCCGGTTCGGTCGCCTCGCCCAATCGCGAAACCGAAGCCATGAAAGACGGTTCCGACGCAGTCGCCGACTGGCCGATCCTCAACGCCTTGCTTAACACCGCGAGCGGCGCGAGCTGGGTCAGCTTCCACCACGGCGGCGGCGTCGGCATGGGCTTTGCACTGCACGCAGGAGTGGTGATCGTCGCCGACGGCAGCGACCGCGCCGAACGCGCGTTGAAGCGGGTGCTCACCAACGACCCCGGCACCGGCGTCATGCGCCATGCCGATGCAGGTTACGATAAAGCGATCAAGGTCGCGAAAGAACGCGGCCTTGACCTGCCGATGATCGACTGACAATACCCAGCCGCCCAGTTCCTGCTCTCTCTACGGGTAAACCCTTTGCTTTCCGCGCCGTATTGAGCTAAAAAGGGAATTGCAGAACTTTTAGCGGCCAGGGAGGCCGTCCGTTTGGGGCAGGGCGCTGGACCGATTCGATCGCATCTACCGGGCACATCAGCGGTTGCGCAAGTCGCGCCACCCGGTCTCGAGTGCGAAACTACGGGACGATCTGGAGTGCTCCCTTGCCACAGTGCGCGACGTCATCCGCCAGATGCGCGACGACCTGTACGCGCCGATCGAAAGCACCAAGCACGACGGCGGCGGCTACTGGTACGCTGAAGAACAGCGTGCCACCTATGAACTTCCCGGCCTGTGGTTCAACGTCTCGGAGCTGCTGGCACTGACGGCCTGCCTACAACTCCTGCACGAAGTCGAACCGGGCGCACTCGAGCCGGCCATCGAGCCGCTGCGCGACAAAATCCAGGCGCTGCTGCAACATCGCCGCCTCGGCGCGGCTGGCGAATGGCATCGTATCCGCATACTCAAGCTCGCGGCGCGCCCGCACGATCCTGCCGTCTTTCGCAAAGCCGCTGAAGCCGTGCTGCTGCGACGGCGCCTCGCGTTCCGCTACATCGCCCGCGGCGACGGCAAAACGTCGCAACGAGAAGTCTCCCCGCAACGGCTCACACACTACCGCGACAATTGGTATGTCGATGCTTTCGACCACGGTCGCAAAGAACTGCGGACCTTCTCCGTCGACTGCATTTCCGTACCGCGGATGCTGGAGGCAGCCGCCGAAAACATAGACGAAGGCGCGTTGGATCGCGAGTTGGGCACGAGCTATGGCATCTTCTCCGGCGCCGCGAAGACCATTGCCATACTGCGTTTTACCGTCAAGCGCGCCCGCTGGGTCGCCGACGAATCCTGGCATCCGGCGCAACAAGGCAAGCTCCTCAAGGACGGCCGGTACGAACTGCGCGTTCCGTATGGCGACCCAACCGAACTGATTATGGACATTCTCAAGTACGGTCCGGACGTCGAGGTTATCGGCCCCGAGGCGCTGCGTGAGGTCATGGCAACGCGGTTGCGTGAAACGTTCAGCCAATACGAAACCGGAAAAGTGGATTAGATGGGTCGAAATTCTGGACAACCGCCCTGGTATAACCGGGATACCCGCTAGCAACTTAAAAGAGACAGGGTGAAAGAGTGCAGGAGTGAAATACCCGGCCGCCGAATCAGCGGCGTCACCGTACGCGGCCCCGAGCAAGGCACTGATGAGGCAGGTATTCCTGGTTTTTTAAAGGGCGGTGCCGAATATCTGAGAATGTCACACGCTCCTGAATAAGAGGTCAACAAGTGGAATACGAGAGTTTTTTCTCGGCGGCATTTAGTGACACGGGGCCCGCAGCGCGGGTTCCATTCCACTATCAACGCCGACTGGCGATTGAGGAGCATTGGCCGGATTTGCTGGATGTGCCAACCGGCCTCGGCAAAACGGCGGCGGTTGTTCTTGCGTGGCTGTGGAAGCGTGGCTGGCGGGATGGTAAACGAAGCGGAACGGTGGATCCCGATACGCCTCGCCGGCTCGTGTGGTGTCTGCCTATGCGCGTGCTGGTCGAGCAGACCGAAGAGAATGTCCAGGACTGGCTGACGAACCTTGGCATAGGCGGCAAAGCCGGCGAAGGCAAGGTTTCGACGCACCTGCTAATGGGTGGCGAGCCCGATCTCAGGACCTGGGCCGAATATCCGGAAGAGGACATGATTCTTATCGGTACTCAGGACATGCTGCTCTCCCGCGCGCTGATGCGCGGCTACGGCATGAGCCGCTACCAGTGGCCAATCCACTTCGCACTGTTGCACAACGACTGTCTGTGGGCCTTCGACGAAGTGCAGTTGATGGGCGCAGGGCTCGCCACCTCGACGCAACTCGACGCCTTCCGCCGTAATTTCTCGCTGGCGAAAAACAGCCGCTCGCTGTGGATATCCGCCACCTTGAATCGCGACTGGCTGGCGACGGTGGACATGCAGCCGCACATGTCCTCACTCAACATGCTGACCATTGGTGACGAGGACCGAAAGCAGGCCACTGCACGGTTGGAGGCGGTTAAGACGCTGCAGAAAGCTCCCGTTGCGCTCACCGAGGAGAATGGCAAACAAAAAGCAAAGGCTTATCTGGACGAGCTCGCCGAACTGGTCCTGCAAAATCATGACGACATGGCCCAGACACTGGTCATCGTCAACCGGGTGGACCGCGCCCAGCAACTGTTCCGCAAGCTGCAAGCCCAACGTGAGGGCAAGTCCGACCTGCTGATCCACTCCCGGTTCCGCGCCGCCGAACGCGCCACATTGAGTAACCGTCTGCGCAACGACTCCGGCGCGGACCGTATTGTCGTCGCCACGCAAGCCATCGAGGCCGGCGTGGACCTGTCCTCGAAGACGCTCGTTACCGAACTTGCGCCGTGGACATCACTGGTGCAGCGCTTCGGGCGTTGCAACCGCGATGGCAAGCACAACGTCGATGGCGCCCACATCTTCTGGGTCGATATCGAAGATGATGGCGATGTCCTGCCCTACGAGACCGAAACCCTCGCTCAGTCGCGCGAAAAACTGGACAAGCTGGACAACGCCGGCCCACAAGACCTGCCCGCCACCGATAGCGAGCATCCCCTGAGCCCCGTCATCCGCCGGAAGGACCTGCTCGACCTGTTCAACACCGACCCGGACCTGTCCGGTTTTGACGTCGACATCTCCGACTACATCCGCGATACGGGCACACCAGGCGTGCAGGTGTTCTGGCGTGAGTTCGACGATCCGAATCTATCCGGTCCTGACGGCAAGCCTGAAGGCAAGCCGGCACGAGACGAGTTATGCCCGGTCTCCATGAGTCAAGCCAAGGACATCGAAAAACGCGGCGCATGGTATTGGGACACGTTGGGCGACAAGAAGCGCAATGGCCAATGGGTCAAACTCGGCCGCAAACCCCGCCCCGGCATGACACTGCTGTTGCGCGCAGCTGATGGCGGCTACGACGAAGATATCGGGTTCGAATCCAAGCCGAAAAAGAAGCAGAAGGTCACCGTTATCGACACGGACACATCAGCCAAAGAACCTGCCTATACCGACGATTGGCGTTCTCGGCAAGACAAACCCGTATCGCTTCCCGCCCATCTTGGCCATGTTGCTGCGCAGGTCGAAGCGCTTTGCGAAGCCATTGACGAGGTCGCCTGCAAAACCAGCCTCGTCCGCGCAGGCCGTTGGCACGATCTCGGCAAAGCCCACGAAGTCTTCAACGCCTCCATGCACGCTTGCGATGCGGCACCTTCGGGCTTCCTCGCCAAATCACCCTGCAAGGGACATCACAGCCGTAAGTACTTCCGCCATGAACTGGCCTCCATGCTCGCCTGGCTGGCCCAGCACGACAAAGAACCCGATGCCGACCTCATCGCCTACCTGATCGCTGCCCATCACGGCAAGGTGCGCATGAGCCTGCGTGCCCTGCCGGATGAAAAGCCCGACAAAGAGGGCGTGAAACGCTTCGCGCGCGGCGTGTGGGAAGGCGACGTGCTGCCCGCGCTCGACTTCGACGGCGAGCACAGCGCCGAGACCACGTTGCACCTGGCCTTGATGGAACTGGGTGAAGGCGAACAAGGGCCGTCCTGGACCGAACGCACTCTGAGGCTGCTCGATGAGTACGGCCCCTACCGGCTCGCGTGGCTGGAAACGCTGGTGCGGCTGGCCGATTGGCGCGCCTCCGCGGCGGAGCAACAAGGAGAAAACCATGAATGAGATTGTCCTTGCTGGATGCTCTCCAACACCGCTCGCCAACTACCTGAAAGCGTTGGGCGTGCTACGCCTGCTCTCGGTGAGGTATCCCGATACGCGCAGTTTTTGGCGCGGCGATCGGTTCGTGCTACTTACACCAATTGATAAAGAAGGGGTGATTGATTTTTTTCTTAACGACTATCAACCAAGTGCTCTCGTTACGCCATGGAACGGGCGCGGGGGATTTCTGGAGGGCGATGAGGAAGGCGGTGAGGAATCATCCCGTGCTGGCGCTCAAATGGTACGAGTGTTTTCGGGTGAATCGGTAGCCAATCGTTTTCTCCCTTTAGCCAATATTCTGAACTCCATCACCAAAGTAAATGCCGTCGGGCATCTCAACACCGAACGAGCAGAACTCAAGCGGTTAAGAGCGAGCGAGAAAGCCAAAGGCAAGAAGAATTTGTCGGATGAGGAGAAGGAAGCAATCTCTCGTCAAGAGGCATTGGTCAAAAGCATCAAGGGGGAGCTTCTACAAGAATTGCGCAATAACCTGCCAGACGACCTGCTTCCCTGGTTCGATGCCTGTCTTGCTCTCGTGAACGATCCGTCCTCTGGCGGTAAGAAATCAGCGCCCTCGCCCCTGTTAGGCGCGGGCGGACTCGATGGGAGCATGGATTTTGGCGTCAACTATCTCAAACGGCTCAATGATGTATTCGAACCATATACCGGCCTGCCGCGTGAAAGTGCGCAGGAATGGCTAAGCAATGCTTTTTTTGGAGAGCCTACGAGCAGTCTGTATTCGAACTCAGCACAAGACAAAAAGAAAGTTTCAGTCGGCCAGTTTTCTCCGTCAGACGCTGGTGGCTACAACGCGAATAATGGCTTCACCGGCGAAGCCCTGCTCAATCCATGGAATACAATTTTGCAACTGGAGGGAGCAGTTCTTTTTGCTGCCTCGACCGTACGCCGCCTTGAAGGAACTGGTGATATCTATTCCAGCCTTCCGTTCACTGTCGCTCCAACGGCTATCGGAGAAGCGGTTACACCTTCGGACGAGGCACCCAAAGGGGCAAAGCGCAAGACGGCGGAAATGTGGCTCCCGATGTGGAGCCAACCCGCAGCATGCAGCGAACTTGCAGCCATGCTGAGAGAAGGGCGAATTACTCTGCATGGACGTTCTGTGACCAATGGCTTCGATTGTGTCCGAGCGCTGACGAGCCTGGGTTCATCACGCGGAATCGAGCAGTTCCAGAGGTTTGCATTCCTCAAGCGATCTGGTGATGCGTTCTTCGCTCTTGACCAAGGTCGATTCAGCGTAAAGGGGAGCGCCTACAGCAGCTTTGTAGAGGAATTGGACGGGCGCGATCAATTTCTCTACAAACTTCACTCTTTCGTCCGCAAAAAGACCTCATCCGGTGAATGGAAGGCCAGCGTCAAGTTGCGGTCGTTGGCGAGTCAGCTCGATGATCATCTAGTGCAACTCCTTCGAACGGATGATCGCAAGATCCTGCTCAAGCTTCTGGAGCTTTTGGGCGACATTCAGCACGTACTTGCCATCAAGGCAATGGCAACGACTAACAAGGACGGAAAGGCTTGCCCCCCTGTACCGCGACTTTCCGAGCGCTGGGTCGCTTCGGCAGACGATGACTCATGCGAGTTTCGCATTGCCAAGGCACTTGCTGGCCTGCAAGGCACAAAAAAAGCGCCATTGCCCCTACGGGCGCAATGGTTCCCAGTACACCCACGCAACAACGTGTGGATGACATCCGACTACATCGGCAAGCATGCAAGCAACGACCCAGCTTGCCGTGTGCGTATCCACACCCCGCAGAAGGGCCGGCTGCCCGACACTTTGATCGCCCTCCTTGAACGGAGGCTTTGGCTGGCCGAGCAATTCGAGATGAAGGATAAGCCGCTAACCAGCTCGGCTGGCGTCACGCCCGAAGATGTCGTCGCTTTTCTGCAAGACCACCGCATGGATGCGCGCATCGCGGCGCTCCTGCCGGGGCTTTGCCTTTGCGATATTCCCAAAGACACGGATCGCACGGCGGGCGTAGGCATGCTGCCCGCCGCCTTCGGATTGATGAAGTTGGCGCTAACGCCGGACTGCACACTGAAAAGCTTTGAACGAAAGGGTGTCAAGCTGCTGTCGAAATCGGATAGCGTGCCCGTCCCTGCCGGCATGCTGGCCCAGCTTGCCACCGGTAATCATGAAAATCGCGCCGTGAAGATCGCCTGGCGGCGCCTGCGTGCATCCGGTCTCACGCCTTACTTCGGCACGGTTGTGCCGAGGCTTACGGGCGCCGATCCGAAAAGAATTGCGAAACGCGCCGCCGCAGCCCTGCTGATCCCGCTGCGTTACGGCGCCACCGGCATGCTGGTGCGCACCCTGCTCGAAGAACCCGAAATCGAAGCCGATTCGGCCACCACCGCTTGACTCAAGGAGAAATGACATGAGTATCAATCTTTCCGTGCTCGCTGACGCGCCCCGCCTGCTGCTCAAGGCTAAACTCAAGCCCTTGCAGGGCACACGTTTCCAGCCGACGGGCTTTCCGGAAATCGGTGCCGCCCAGTACGAAGGTCCGGATGACACGCCGATGCTGCTGGTGGAATCGGCGCAAAGTATGGCCAACCGCCTTGAAGCCGTGTGTTGGGACAAGGTCGCCGACGACTGGGTCGCGCCACTCAAGGGCCTGTCTGTCATCAAGGTCAACGACAAGGACGGTAAGCCGCTGACCAACTCGGTGCTGGAGGCGCATCGCGTCAACTCGCCTTACATTCTCGAAGCGGTAGACAAAGAGGGAAAGAAGACGCCGGTGTTTGATGTCTTGAAATCTGAGCTTGCGAGTTTGGATAAAGGAATCGTTGATCTGCGTAAATTGGCCTCTGTTCTGCTTCGCATCGATGCCAATGCTTTGCTGCATGGAGTATTTCTTGCGAAGGGTGAACTTGCAGGCGGTCGGCTACGGTTACCACGCGCACTGTCTGCCTTTATCGAAGCCAAGAATGCGAAGGTTGCCGCGAGTGGTGGCGTAAAGAACGATATCGTCCAGCCGAGTAAACAGGGTGAGGGCAAGAGTGCCAAGGAGGGTTATGGCAATGTCCCCTTTCCACGCGACGAATTTGTCTCGTCCGAGATCACAGCGTTCTTCAATCTCGATCTGGCGCAGCTTCGCGGTTACGACTTCTCACAGCCGGTGTACGAGCTGCTGGTTGGCCTCGCGCTCTACAAGATTCGCGCCTTCCTGGAAACCGGTCTGCGTCTGCGCACCGCCTGTGACCTGGAATACCAGGACATCGAAATCAAGCGTCCGAACGACTTCGAGCTGCCTAAATTGGACGATCTGAAACAGGCGCTGCCCGGCCTCATCCAGGCCGCCAGTGCAGACGCAAATTTTGAACAAACCACCGTCACGTACAGGAAGTAAGCTATGCTTGCGCTGTCTTTCACCTTTCCCGCGGGGCGCTATCACGCCACGCCCTGGGATCGGCATGTCAATGAGGGCGCGGTGGCCTGGCCGCCGGAACCTTGGCGTATCCTGCGGGCCCTGATCGCGACCTGGCATCACAAGGTCAAGCATTCCGGCACGCACGATGAAACCGTCCTGAGGGAGCTGATCGAAAAGCTGGCAGAGAAGCCACCTAAATACACGCTACCGGCTGCCAGTCATAGCCATACCCGTCATTACATGCCGCAGTTTCATGTCGAGAAGAAGAACAATACATCGCTCGTCTTCGATGCCTTTACGGCTGTCGACCGGGAGGCGCCACTGACTGTAACCTGGCGAGACATAGATCTGTCTGTTGATCAATCGGCCTTGCTGGACGAATTGCTGGCCGTCATGGGTTATCTGGGGCGGGCCGAATCTTGGGTCGAAGCGCGCCGACTGGACAAGGCGCCAGAGGTGCCTGAGACGAACAAATGCGTTCCCGGCACGGTTGCACTCGACACCGAAACCGGCGAACTGAAAGGCGAAGCCATCACGCTGTTCGCGCCCTTGCCCAATAACGAATACCAAGCACTTCGCAAGCGTTTTCTTGCCGACAAGAAGGCCGCAAAGAAGCTGGCCAAGACCCTTCCCGACAATCTGCTCGACGCCCTGTCCGTGGACACGGCCGACCTGCGCAAACAAGGGTGGAATCAGCCGCCGGCCGCGCGCAAGGTGAGCTACCTGCGCCCCGTCGATGCGCTGCGTCCCGTTCGCGTGATCCACAAGGCCGAACGACCCTCGGCCACCACCGCGCAGTTTATCCTGATCGGCAAACCCCTGCCGCGCGTGGAAGATAGCCTGCGCATCGGCGAACTTATGCGCCTGGCGGTCATGGGGCAGGCCAAGCGCCTATTTGGCGAAGGCCATATCCCCGCCATTTTTTCGGGCCATGACATGCCCGAAGGCAATCGCCACCGCCACGCCTTTTATTTGCCTTGGGATTCCGACGGCGACGGGCGCCTTGACCGCGTGTTGGTGCATGTGCCCGATGATATGGACGAGCAGCAGCGCCGGGTGATGGAAAAGCTCAACCGCATCTGGAGTCGTGATGGCGGCGAGTGGCGTCTGGTGCTGGAAAACATCGGTGGCCCGGAAGTCGGCCAACCCCTGACAAGCCGCGCTAGAACGTGGCAATCGGTCACACCCTACCTGCACCCCTGGCACGCAAAAAAGCGCTTCACCATCGAAGACCAGATCCGCCGCGAATGCCGCGAACATGGCTTGCCGGAACCAACGATTCTGGAACGGTTCGACCGAATAAATGTCGGCAAGGGCTGCAAACTCCGTCCGATCAACTTCCATCGTTTCCGCAATCGGCGCGGACTCGCTCAACCCGATCGCCTTGGCAGCTTCTGGCGCCTGACCTTCACCGAACCCGTACAAGGTCCTCTCGCGCTTGGTTTCGCCTGCCATTTTGGGCTCGGTTTGTTTGCGCCGGTTTAGGGTCTGAATGCGCTATGCGAGATGGCGCCGGAGGCGCCCGACTGGCGGAAGCCGCTGCTTAGGACTATCTAAGTCAAGCGGGCGAATCGCCGTGCCTGGTGAAATGGTCGCACTTGTCCCGCTGGAAAGGATCCAACTGTGCGCTGTGAAGTGGGGGCGAGATCAGATAAGCGCGGTACGTCGCGTAGTTGGTACGCAGCGAAAATTACAGTGCGCACCGGAACGCCCGGCTGTGTGCGCGACCGCATGAGAGTTCTCAGCAAGGGGGTTCGCCATCGACAACGTCCAAACCGAACTACCGCTCCCGTTCCCTGAGCTTTCAAATGACATGCCGCTGTTGCCAGCGCGCATGATCAATGAATATCAGTATTGTCCCCGTCTGGCTTACCTGGAATGGGTCCAGGGAGAATGGGCGGATTCGTCCGATACTGTCGAGGGGCGCTTCAGCCATCGGCGTGTCGATCGCCCCGGCGGTGCATTGCCGGCGCCTGAATCGCTGGACGATGACGAAAAGCTCCACGTGCGATCCATAACGTTATCCTCGAAGCGCCTCGGGCTGATTGCCAGGATGGATTTGATCGAAGTCGACAGCGATGCGGTCGTGCCCGTTGACTACAAGCGCGGCAAGCGGCCTCATACCGCACAGGGAGCCTATGATCCGGAGAGGGTACAGCTTTGCGTTCAGGGTCTGATTCTTGAAGAGCACGGCTACATGTGTTCAGAAGGCGTACTCTATTTCGTCGCCTCGAAGGAGCGTGTTCGGGTTGCATTTGACGATGCGCTGCGTGAACAGACGTTGTCGGCGATCAACGGACTGCGACTGATCGCAGTCGGCGGTCAAACGCCGCCGCCGCTCGAAGATAGTCCGAAGTGTCCCCGGTGCTCATTGGTGGGGATATGCCTGCCGGACGAAGTCAACTTTCTGCGCCGCAATAATGGCGAACTACGACCGTTAGCGGTCGCCAAGGCCGAAGCTCTGCCGGCATATGTACAGGCCAACAAGGCGAAGGTGGCAAAGAAGGGCGAGGTACTGGAAATATCGGTTGAAGATAAACCGGTTAACCATGTGCGCCTTGTCGAGCTTTCGCAACTTGTGCTGATGGGGAATGTGTACGTTACGACGCCAACCTTACATGAGCTTATGCGGCGCGATATACCCATCTCGTGGCATTCCTATGGCGGTTGGTTCATGGGGCATACGATCGGGACCGGGCATAAGAACGTTGAGCTGCGTACGGCGCAATACCAAGGGAGTTTTGACGAGCAAATTTGCCTGCATCTGGCAAAGAGCATCGTCAAGGCAAAGATCTTGAATTCCAGGACGTTGCTGCGCCGAAACTGGCGGGGCGAAGAAGCGCCGACGGCCGCCCTGCAGCGACTCAAACGATCTGCTGAACAGGTGGGATACGCGCCTAATCTTGCAGAGTTATTGGGCGTCGAAGGCGCCGCGGCCGCCGCTTATTTCGGCAATTTTTCGGCGATGCTTAAGCGTGACACCGAAAAGAAAGCGCTGGCTTTCGACTTTGCTGCCCGCAACCGGCGTCCGCCCGCTGATCCGGTGAATTCACTCCTTTCGTATTCGTATGCTCTGCTTGTGCGGGCTTGGACGACAACCTTAAGCGCGGTGGGTTTCGATCCGTACCGCGGCTTTTACCACCAGCCGCGGTACGGGCGACCGGCATTGGCGCTGGACATGATGGAGCCATTTAGGCCATTGGTTGCGGATTCGGTGGTTTTGATGGCGATCAACAACGGCGAGATCCACCCGAGTGATTTCATCAGTGCGGGGAACAGCGTGAATTTGACGCCCGAGGGTCGTAAGCGGTTCATTGGCGCCTTTGAGCGGCGAATGAGCCAGGAAATTACCCACCCACTGTTTGGGTACAGGCTCAGTTATCGACGCCTTTTCGAGCTGCAAGCTCGATTACTTGCGAGGAATCTGCTGGGAGATATACTTGAATATCCGCCTTTTACCACGCGGTGAGACATGGGAGAACACTTGTACGTCGTTGCGTACGACATAGGCGACCAAAAGCGCTGGCGGCGCATATTCAGATTGATGCATGGCTATGGCGAGTGGTTACAGCTTTCCGTGTTCCAGTGCCGTCTGTCGCGAAAGCGCCATGCGGAGTTGGTGGCACTACTGGATGGCATCATCAACCACAAGAAAGACCACGTGATTTTTCTGGACGTCGGATCGGCTGACAAGGTGGAACCACGCGTTATCAGTCTTGGCAAAGATTTCGAACCAGTAACCCGACAACCGGTCATCGTTTAGTTTGCCTTATTTTTGCGAGTGGTCCGGTAATGACGCGAAGCCTAGGGACCGCTCGAAAATGCGTAGCTCTTTAAAAAATAGGAAGAAATTTTGCGAGGCTTGTACCGAGTCAGCCGATCGGATAGCCTCTCACTGCACTAGCGGCTGGAGCGCTCGCAATGAGACGCTGCAGACCGCGTGGCTGCCGGGCTACGAAGGCGGCTGTTATCCGCGGCGTTTCGCCGCGGCCTCATTGAAGCGTTATCGCGCAGCAATCCGCCCCATTGCCCCATCGCCTGTTATCCGCGGCGTTTCGCCGCGGCCTCATTGAAGCCCGCCGATCACATCGAACCACCCGGCCCTGACCCTGAGTTATCCGCGGCGTTTCGCCGCGGCCTCATTGAAGCATTTCGTTAGCGCACGGTGTCGGCAAGTCGTTCATCGGTTATCCGCGGCGTTTCGCCGCGGCCTCATTGAAGCACCAGTCTGTTCCGCGCGTTCGGGATCCAGATGCCGTTATCCGCGGCGTTTCGCCGCGGCCTCATTGAAGCGATCGCTATTGCTTCGCTCCTTATGGCGGTGTCCGTGTTATCCGCGGCGTTTCGCCGCGGCCTCATTGAAGCCTGGAGGGTGGGCTGTCCTGCATTAAACATCGCGGCGAAGTTATCCGCGGCGTTTCGCCGCGGCCTCATTGAAGCATCAACGAGCGGCTGAAGGCAGTCACGAAGTCGCTGGATGTTATCCGCGGCGTTTCGCCGCGGCCTCATTGAAGCGTGGATTCTGGCTGCCTGCTGTTCGGCCGTCTCTGCATGTTATCCGCGGCGTTTCGCCGCGGCCTCATTGAAGCGTCCTCGTCGGCCTTGGCGCGCGCCGCCTCGATGTCGGGTTATCCGCGGCGTTTCGCCGCGGCCTCATTGAAGCCAATTGTAATAGGTGGAACTAAAGCAGGTAAAGCCTGTTATCCGCGGCGTTTCGCCGCGGCCTCATTGAAGCCTGTTCGTAGCCGATGGCCCGCTGATACAGACTGCGGTTATCCGCGGCGTTTCGCCGCGGCCTCATTGAAGCAAGAGCGACGGCTCGGAAACGTCCTGGATCACGACCTAGTTATCCGCGGCGTTTCGCCGCGGCCTCATTGAAGCTTCATAATAGCTGATCGTCCTTTGACTGAGCCCTAATTGTTATCCGCGGCGTTTCGCCGCGGCCTCATTGAAGCCGTCCTGCTGGTAACGGAAGACGGCTATGGACTCCCCGTTATCCGCGGCGTTTCGCCGCGGCCTCATTGAAGCGACAGCTACACCGAGCAACGGCACCGCAGTCTATCCGTTATCCGCGGCGTTTCGCCGCGGCCTCATTGAAGCGAAGCGTCGTTCGACTGGAAGAACCTGGTAGCCGGGTTATCCGCGGCGTTTCGCCGCGGCCTCATTGAAGCCTTATCGCCGAGAGTGACATTCGTGCCTTTGAACATCGTTATCCGCGGCGTTTCGCCGCGGCCTCATTGAAGCCAGCGAGCGCGCCAAAGGGGCCGCCCAAAGCCGCTCCGTTATCCGCGGCGTTTCGCCGCGGCCTCATTGAAGCAAAAAACTTCGCTTCCATGTTCGCAGACGGTGAAGTGTTATCCGCGGCGTTTCGCCGCGGCCTCATTGAAGCAAGATGCGCGCCACTGCCGAGACCATGAAGATCTCGGTTATCCGCGGCGTTTCGCCGCGGCCTCATTGAAGCACGGTCGGCGGCGTCGAGAAATCAGAGATATTCCTCGTTATCCGCGGCGTTTCGCCGCGGCCTCATTGAAGCTTTCGACACCCGGCAGACTTAGCCGCCGAGTGCCTTGGGTTATCCGCGGCGTTTCGCCGCGGCCTCATTGAAGCAATCGCGATAGAAGTCGAGTCGTCGCCGTTTAAACTTTTCAGGTTATCCGCGGCGTTTCGCCGCGGCCTCATTGAAGCTACAGATTTATCGTAATGGATCGGCTGTCGCGCTCGTGTTATCCGCGGCGTTTCGCCGCGGCCTCATTGAAGCACGAGTTAAACGGTACGAACGAAAGTAGCGACTCGCGTTATCCGCGGCGTTTCGCCGCGGCCTCATTGAAGCAATTGATCGTTCTCCATGCGCAGGATCGGCACGCCCAGTTATCCGCGGCGTTTCGCCGCGGCCTCATTGAAGCCACGCAGTCGCCCAGGTGCAAATCCCAACCTTTGCCGTTATCCGCGGCGTTTCGCCGCGGCCTCATTGAAGCGGGCCGGGCGAATTTACCGGGCTGATCGTCACGGCGCGTTATCCGCGGCGTTTCGCCGCGGCCTCATTGAAGCACCACATCGCCGGGATTATCAGATCCCGCTTTTGGCGGTTATCCGCGGCGTTTCGCCGCGGCCTCATTGAAGCATTTCCAGGAGTCACGGCCGCGTAGTTTCGGTAAGGGTTATCCGCGGCGTTTCGCCGCGGCCTCATTGAAGCAACCGTAAGGATCGACGCAATAAGCGCGTCCGCGACGTTATCCGCGGCGTTTCGCCGCGGCCTCATTGAAGCGAGGTGACGCCGGATCTCTACAAGCGGCCGCCGGAGTTATCCGCGGCGTTTCGCCGCGGCCTCATTGAAGCTATGCACGGGCCGCCGATCAAGAAACGCACCCGCCGTTATCCGCGGCGTTTCGCCGCGGCCTCATTGAAGCACAATAGACGATAGCCTGCTCGGCGCTGCAATCGCGGGTTATCCGCGGCGTTTCGCCGCGGCCTCATTGAAGCGCGGTCCTGCGGCGCGTCGGGTGAATCAGGTCGGCGGTTATCCGCGGCGTTTCGCCGCGGCCTCATTGAAGCACGTCGTCGGCGACTTCCAGGCTGCCGGAGATCGGCGTTATCCGCGGCGTTTCGCCGCGGCCTCATTGAAGCGCAAAGGTGCGATCTGGGGGCGTGCCGGCTGGACCGAGTTATCCGCGGCGTTTCGCCGCGGCCTCATTGAAGCGGCATGGCCTACGCTGCCGGGTCGTCGGTGGCGTCGTTATCCGCGGCGTTTCGCCGCGGCCTCATTGAAGCGTTGGTTGCCTCGCTGCGATGGTCGGGCACGTGAAGTTATCCGCGGCGTTTCGCCGCGGCCTCATTGAAGCGCGCCAGACTGGTGGCTTTGTGTGCCGTGGACGAGAAGTTATCCGCGGCGTTTCGCCGCGGCCTCATTGAAGCCCTTGATGCACCAGCCGTTCGTGCTCGCGACCCTGCTGTTATCCGCGGCGTTTCGCCGCGGCCTCATTGAAGCAGGTCAGCCGGGCAAGTCTGGAATCCGATAGTGAATGTTATCCGCGGCGTTTCGCCGCGGCCTCATTGAAGCGCGTCGATGGCGCGATATTTTGCGAATTGCAATGCGGTTATCCGCGGCGTTTCGCCGCGGCCTCATTGAAGCATGACCGCCATCAAGCGCGCCGTCGTGACGCTGTATGGTTATCCGCGGCGTTTCGCCGCGGCCTCATTGAAGCATGGAGCATTGCCGACACACTATCGCGCTACTCCCGGTTATCCGCGGCGTTTCGCCGCGGCCTCATTGAAGCATTTGCGGCTCCCGGCTTTCTGCTGCTTTCTGCGAGGTTATCCGCGGCGTTTCGCCGCGGCCTCATTGAAGCAACGCTCCTGACGAAAGGCTGGACCGCGAGCGCGCAGGTTATCCGCGGCGTTTCGCCGCGGCCTCATTGAAGCGCCGCCAAGGGTGAGGATGGCTGGCGAGATATGGCGTTATCCGCGGCGTTTCGCCGCGGCCTCATTGAAGCGGGCGGCGGTCAATTTCATGTCCGGCACGCTGGCTGTTATCCGCGGCGTTTCGCCGCGGCCTCATTGAAGCAGCTTCGGCACGGGCGAAGGCGCACCGGAACTGTACGTTATCCGCGGCGTTTCGCCGCGGCCTCATTGAAGCGAGGATGAACGGCGTTTCGTCCTGCTGTAGTGCCTTCGTTATCCGCGGCGTTTCGCCGCGGCCTCATTGAAGCAACCTTGCCATCCTGCCAGAGGCCGAGATAAATCTGGTTATCCG